>NZ_JAOANW010000011.1 GCF_026162365.1 Nitratireductor luteus
CCCAGACCTCGTTCGCCGACACCGACTATGTCGAAGCCTCCCTCGGCTATGCCTACCGCCCGGTCGACAACGACCGCCTCAACGCACTGTTCAAATACACCTGGCTCTACGACCTGCCGGGCAACAATCAGCTCATCTCGGGCGCCACCAGCGACCTCTTCGCCCCCGCCCAGCGCAGCCACATCCTGTCGGTCGACGCCATCTACGACCTCACCCCGTGGCTGTCGGTGGGCGGCAAATACGGCTTCCGCACCGGCGAGGTGAAGTACCGCGCCGGCGCCGGCTTCGAGGACGAATGGCAGAAGTCCTCCGCCCATCTCGGCATCCTGCGCGCCGACCTGCACGTCATCAGGAAATGGGATGTCCTGCTCGAGGGCCGTGTCATGCACATGCCCGAGGCCGACACCACCGACTACGGCGCCCTCGTCGCCCTCTACCGCCATGTCGGCGACAACTTCAAGGTCGGCCTCGGCTAC
>NZ_JAOANW010000012.1 GCF_026162365.1 Nitratireductor luteus
AACCCTCGACGACGAAGGCGTCTTCCTCAACGTTGTCGGAAAGTTTTGACCGTGGATAACAATGCGCTTGCCGAAACCATTACCAGCACCTCCCTCGAACTATCGCCTTGGAGGTCAAAATCCTGCAGCAACGCGGATTGCGAGGGGCTGCATGCGAACATCAACCCAATCCGTGATTTCCGGAAATAGAAGCATCCAAAAAGAGGATTAAGACATGAGACTGAGCGCGCCAACCGGGATTGTTTTCATTCTATCGGTTATTCTTGCAATATTATCTGTCTTGCCTGTCTTGGGCATATCGGTTCCTGTGGTCGCCGCCTATAGCTATTGGGTGCTGGCTGCTGCCTTTGCCATCCTTGCCGCCGGAAACTTGCTGAAAGGCCTCTAGCGCGCCCACGGGCGAATGCGGAGCCGGCGCATTGGTCGGCAGGGCTGTTACCAAAATCTGAGAACGCGATGAGCCTCCCGCTTCGCGGCTCAGACGGCCGGCGCCGGCAAATTTTGACCGCCTGATCTCCCGTCGTGCGGCAACGCGCGGCGGGAGATCTTTTTTTCGTCGGCGGGTCACTCAGCCGTCGTGGGCGTCCGGTTTGGAAGAATGCCTGAAAGATCGGCAATTGACGTTTCCTGCACGTTTAAATGAAGGGCGGCTACGCGAACTTTCCACCCTTCCGAGACGCAAGCGAACTTCTCCTTTCCGGCCCGCATCAGCAACCGCGATGGCGTTTCTCAACTTGGCAACATCGATTCCGACAAATGCTTCTCCATAATCTGCCACGACTCGTCCTCCTGTGGTGATGCCGCGAACGATCGCCACCTGGGAACGCGCAAACCGTTTGTTCCGCGGCTGTGCGGTCATATCTTACGCCCGAAGTAGAGCACGCCAGCAGCGCAGCGGCGGATGGCGTTGCACGATTATGTCGAGGCCTCCCTCGGCTATGCCTACCGCCCGGTCGACAACGACCGCCTCAACGCGCTGTTCAAATACACCTGGCTCTACGACCTGCCGGGCAACAATCAGGTGATCAGCGGTTCCACCGGCGACCTCTTCGCGCCGGCCCAGCGCAGCCACATCCTGTCGGTCGACGCCATCTACGACCTCACCCCGTGGCTGTCGGTGGGCGGCAAATACGGCTTGCGCACCGGCGAGGTGAAGTACCGCGCCGGCGCCGGCTTCGAGGACGAATGGCAAAAATCCTCCGCCCATCTCGCCATCCTGCGCGCCGACCTGCACGTCATCAGGAAATGGGATGTCCTGCTCGAGGGCCGCGTCATGCACATGCCCGAGGCCGACACCACCGACTACGGCGCCCTCGTCGCCCTCTACCGCCATGTCGGCGACAACTTCAAGGTCGGCCTCGGCTACAATTTCGGCAGATTCTCCGACGACCTCAGAGACCTTACCCTCGACGACCAGGGCCTCTTCCTAAACGTCGTCGGCAAGTTCTGACCGCCAAACTGCCTCCGCCAGCTCAGGAAGATCGACGTTCACCGATGGGTCCGCCTGCCACCGGCACCCGGGCGGCCGAACCAGGTACGCCATCTCGAGCTTTGTCCTTCGTGCAAGTTTCGGATGGGCACGTACGATGCCGTCGTCTCCGGCACGGCTCGGAAACCTGCGTCCTGACGACCGGTACCTGGGGTCCCAATCTCAAGCGCCACCAGGCGTAGCGTGTCGCTCAGACCGCTGGGTGGCGCAAACCGGCCACGGTCCCATAGGGCGATTATCATGATCGATTGACGTGCTACTATTTCACCCTTGGCGGCAAACGCCCCCGTCATGACGGCACGCTTAGACCAGATGAGCGCTTTGCGGCGAAGCCGCCACGTAATTTTCCTTGTCGAACAAACGAAGTTTGGAAAGGAAAATGCTTATGGAAAGTGGAGTGCGCCCCTGAGGGTGGACAGATTGGATTGAGGAATTGACCAGTCTTGTCGGGTTTTCGAAGAGAGAACCATGGCAAGATATCGCACGCACAGCATCGAATTTAAGCGTCAGGTCGCCCAGCCATTTCAAGGGTTTGTACAATGCACACAAAATCCTGTAACTCCGCCCACGGCGGCTTGCCGTGGCGGGGGATCAATGCCGTCAGCTTGCGCGCGACGCGCCGGCCGGAGATGGTCGCGTCGGCAATCCCCCCAGGCAATCGCGCGTCACGTCGTCGACGATGTTGAGCAGGCGGAACCTGCGGCCGCAGGCGAACTGGTCATGTACGAAGTCCAGCGACCAGCGCGCGTGTGGCCGCGCCTCGACCAGGATCGGTATCCGCGTGCCGACGGCACGCCGGTGTGACCGGTGCTTGCGCATCGCCAGTCCCTCCTCGTGGTACAGCCGATACGATGCGGTTGATCCCCGATGGCTCGCCCGCGCGCGTCCCTTTTCCCCGGCGGGTGGGGATTGTGAAGAGCCGCGATGCGGATTTCAGCGGTGTGCGGGCACGTTTTGCCATCATCCGCTGCGTATTCAACCATGCCTTCAGGCTTTTTCGTCCCAACATTATCGGACGATTCGCTGGCCGTGCAATCCTCGCTGAATCGCATTGACAACGTAAGACAATCACTGATATGAGCAGAATTCGTAGATGACATCGTGCGACAATGATCGGGATACTGTGATTGTTTTCCTGGAGGGAGACTGCGCACCCAAGGCAGACGGGCAGCTCATGCACGATCCGCTGCCGGAAAACACGACGCCGTGCGGGCCGACGCCCTTGGCGATTCCAACGAGCAGGAGGTAGTGGCGTAATGGAACCGGCAATCCCTGATCATCTCATCACCGCACGCACACGCCATCCGCGCGTGCCCGCTGATTACGAGCCGCCATACCCCTCCTTCATGGCGCGGCACGGGCCGTCTGTGAAGACCCTGGTCATGGCCTATTTCGGCGTGCAGTTCCGGGCCAGCGACGGGGCCGCTGCCAAAGGCCCGCTGGCCGCCATCGCCGCGTCCTTCACCGCAGAGGACGGGCCGGGCCATTGGGACCGTGCCGCCTATACGGACGAGCAGGGTTTCTCCAATGTCATTTCCATCGCCTACTGGGACCATACCGCCAGTTTCGAGCGCTGGTTCTCCACTTACGGGACCGCTTGGTCCGGTGACGATACAGCCGACGCGCGGCTGGGCTTCTTCACCGAAATTCTGAAACCGAGCGTCGAACGCTACGAGACCCTGTTTTCGGCGCCCGACCGAGCTGAGGGCGTTGCCGTAATCGCAGAGGGCATGAGCGGCATGGTGCGCGAGCACGCCTATTGGGGCGGCATGCGCGACCGAATCCCTCTGTCGCAAACAGATGCGATGGAGCCCACAGGTGCCCCGCGCATCGAGGAGGAGGGCGGACTCCTGCGCGTCATTCCGCACGACAACATCTGTCTCATCCGCTCCGGCCAGGACTGGACGGATACGGACCCGGAAGAGCGGCGCATGTATCTAGAGGAGGTCGAGCCGGTGCTTAAGGCCGGCATGGACTTCCTGCGCGACGAAGGCCTGTCCTGCGGTTGCTTCGCAAACCGCTATATGCGCGTGGTCGATGAGGCGGGCAGGCCGGTGGAGAAGTCCTTCGGCATGAGTTGGTGGAAGAGTCTGGCCCAACTCGAGCGCTGGTCGGAATTCCATCCAACACATGTCGCTATCTTCGGTGCTGCAATGAAGTATCTGTCCAGGTTGGGGCCCGCCGCCAAGCTGCGCCTATATCATGAGGTGACGGTCGCGACCGCTGATCAGCAGTTCTTCGAGTACAGGAACTGCCACCCCAAGACCGGCATGCTCAAGGCGGGCTGAGTTCCACGTCAGGATTCGTATTAGAAGCGGCGAATTGATGGTTGCGCCCGTTGCTGCCGTTCATGGCCGCTTCTGCCGATCCAAAGGTAAAGAGCACGTGCCGCCGCCGAATAGCTCCTCAGCAGCCTAGCTTCTCATTGGGCACGCGGTGCCAGGCGTTATCTATTGCGGCTACCGCGTGGTAACTTGATCTGCGATCAAGCCTCTCCTGATGATGCTGGAGTTTGGCATCAGCAATATTGCCCGTGCGGAGCCTACCGTCGACCGGCGCGACGATCAGCATCGGCATCGGTGTCGGAAAGGCTGGAACGCCTATTCCGGCTTCCTTATACGCAGGAGAAACCCCGCCTTGGGGCTGGGTCCCTCGCCGGGGCGATCAGTCCCGGTTGGGTCGGGACCAGATCAGCTGCAGGCCTTCCTCGCCTTCCACCTCGATCAGGGTGGCGTAGATCGGAGCGGCGAAGCTCAGGTCGTCCAGCTTGACCGAGAGATAGTCGCGGCCCTCGTTGGAGACCTTCTGCCAAGCGGCGCCGAGTTCGGCTTTGGACTAAGCCGCTCCTCCTCGCACGTTGTCCGCCTTAAGCCCGAGCGTCCTTTGGTCTATGTTGTTCTGTGACCTGGAACCTGGAGCGTGAGTTGCGACGTTGGTGGATGAAAAGGATGTTTCGAAGGAAGTCGCGCGCATTCGGCAGCGGCTAGCCGACCTGGATGTGGAGCGGACGGCGCTTACGCGCGAATTGGAAGCGCTGGAGCAAACACGGATTTCCGATAACGGTGCCGCCGGACAGCCCTCTTTTGCCGATGCCCCTGTCACCAACAACTCGTCATCGGCCGAGAAGATCGTGCTGTTCCGCCGTCTGTTTGCTGGGCGCCCAGATGTCTTTCCGGTTCGATGGGAAAACAGAAAGACGGGAGGTTCGGGATATTCGCCGGCATGCTCGAACGAGTGGGCGAAGGGGATTTGCGGCAAGCCGAAGGTGAAATGTGGAGAATGCCCACATCAGGCATTCATCCCGCCATCCGAGGAGATCATCGAAAAGCATCTGCGCGGCGGCGATGCCCGCTCGGGTGACTTTGTCGCCGGGGTGTATCCATTGCTGCAAGACGAGACATGCTGGTTCCTCGCCGCCGACTTCGACAAGGACAGCTGGGCGGACGACGCCAGGGCCTTGCTCGATACCTGTCATGCGAAAGGAATCGACGCCGGCCTGGAGCGGTCGAGGTCAGGGAATGGTGGCCATGTCTGGATATTCTTCTCCGAACCTGTGCCGGCAAGGGCCGCCAGGCAGTTGGGCTCGGCTCTGATCACGGAGACGATGGAGAAGCGCCCAGAGATCGGCTTCACTTCCTATGATCGCTTCTTTCCCAATCAGGACACGATGCCCCTTGGGGGCTTTGGCAATCTGATTGCACTGCCGTTGCAGAGGAAGGCACGCGAGAGCGGCAACAGCGCTTTTGTCGACAAGAACCTGCGGCCTTACGACGACCAATGGGCGTATCTGTCGTCCCTGCCCAGGCTATCGGCGGACATGGTCTTCCGCATCGCGGACGAGGCGGAGCTGTCGGGCCGGGTCTTGGGCGTCCGTATGCCGGTCGACGACGAACATGCCGACGAGCCGTGGAAGATGTCGCCGTCGCGTCGCAGCGCGCCACGGCGTATTGAGGCTGCGATCCCGCGGAACATCAAGATCGTGGTCGCCGATCAGGTTTACATCGACAGGGCAGAACTTCCGCCGGCTCTGATTGCGCAGCTTGTTCGTCTGGCAGCTTTCCAAAACCCGGAGTTCTATCGTGCCCAGGCCATGCGGTTGCCGACATTCGGAAAGCCTCGGGTTGTCTCATGCGCCGAGCTCTATCCCCAGCATGTCGCTCTACCTCGGGGTTGCCTCGAGGAAGCAATCGATCTCATCAAAAGCCATGGCGCCGTTGCCGATCTGGAAGATTGTCGTGAAATCGGCACGGCACTTCCTGCGACCGTTTCCTTCCAGGGCGAATTACGACGGCCGCAGTTGAGGGCTTTCGATGCTCTTGCTACCCATGAAAACGGTGTGCTTGCCGCGACAACCGCGTTTGGCAAGACGGTTGTCGCGGCGGCGCTCATTGCGCACCGTGCGCGAAACACGCTCATCCTCGTCCATCGACGGGAGTTGCTCAATCAATGGGTGGAACGTCTACGATCGTTCATGAGCATAGACCCGATGCAGATCGGCGCTATCGGTGGCGGGAAAAGAAAGCCGACGGGCATCATCGATGTCGCGCTCATCCAGAGCCTCGTCCGCAAGGGGGAGGTGGCGGACCTCGTCGCCGATTACGGCCATCTGATCGTCGACGAATGCCATCACTTGTCCGCGGCAAGCTTCGAGCTTGTCGCTCGGCGGTCGAAAGCGCGGTATGTCGTGGGTCTGTCCGCGACCGTTGCCCGAAAGGACGGACATCATCCCATCATCTTCATGCAATGTGGCCCTGTCCGCCATCGGGTCGATGCGCGGATTCAGGCAGCCGAGCGCGGCATGCGCCATCGTGTGCGCGATCGGTCGACGAAATTTGAATTGCCTCCGTCCCTGGCCTCGGCCGAGCGACCCTCGATGCCTGCGATCTATGCGGCTTTGGCTCAGGACGATGGCCGGAATGATCTGATCTTCGATGATGTGCTGAAGTCGCTCGAGGCCAAGCGTTCGCCTGTCGTTCTAACCGAGCGGAAGGATCACCTCGACTATCTTCGGCAGCGGTTCTCACCCTTCGTGAAGAATCTCGTCGTGCTGCGCGGTGGCATGTCTGCGGGCGATCGCAAAATGGCCGACGCGGCGATACGGGTATCGGAGGATCAGGAGCGCCTGATCCTCGCGACAGGCCGCTACATCGGCGAAGGCTTCGATGACGCTCGCCTCGATACGCTGTTCCTGACGATGCCAATCGCCTGGAAGGGGACTTTGGCGCAATATGTCGGCCGCCTGCATCGCGAGTATGACGGAAAAAGGGATGTCCTGGTCGTGGACTATGTCGATCAGGCTGTGCCGGTTCTCGCTCGGATGGCCGCGAAACGCCGCGCGGGCTATCGTGCGCTGGGCTACGTTCTTGAATAGTGGCGCCCCGCTGTCCGCGGCGCCCCGCCATGTTGCGAGGCGCCGCGGACAGCGGGGCCGTTATTATGCGGAGCGACACAGCGACAAAACCCAGAAAAGCCGGGGCCGTCAGCTCGCGACTCCGCATAATCCCGCGCTACGCATAATCGACGTTGGCGGCAGCGAAGATGCGGAAATGCGGGCCCTTGTCGGAGGGGTTCTCGACGCGAACCAGTTTGACTTTGACTTTGACGTTGAGGTTGAGGGTCTTGGTCGAACCGGTAAAGCTGCCCGTAGAAGTGAAGGTGCCGATGGTAGCCATGTGTCTCATTCGTGCGCCAAGAGTGACGGCTGGAATCCGTCACGCGCACTTGTTGCCCCTGCGGGGTGGGAAACCCTGCCGCCAACGTGCCGCAAGCACGGGGGTTGAAGCAGACGGGTGAGGTAAACCGGGTGCCTCCGGCGAGCCATAAATAAGCAGAACCCGTCAAAGTCGGGTGGCCCGGGACTTCCGTCCGTGGCCGGTCCGGCAAGCATGCCTGCTACGGGAAGAGTGATCGAACCGATGTTTGAAGCCTCGTTGCAACATGGAGCCTGCCAAACCGGAAGTGGGCAGGCCGGTCGAAAGGCCGGAGGAGCGCCGATCCCCGCTGGATTACCGGGGATCAGGGGCGTGCGCGATCGCGCACGTCAACCAACGGCCCAGCTTGCGGTGGCCGGAATCCTCACGGGGTAGAGTCGGTCCCTAAGGCAGGCGAAGGGACATCGGGTGAACTTGGGAACCTTGCTGCGTTCTCTCACGCTAAACGGCGCGAGATGATCGAGGCGACCGATGATCGGCGCAGCAGGGGGCGGAGTCTTCGTAGTAGTCCGAGGGCGGGAAAGCCGTCCACATGGCGAAGGGAGACAGTGGGTGGAGCAAGCCGGCAGGAGGTGGGTCGATGAAGCCCAATGCGGTGAATACCGCGTTCGTCCTCGACATGCAGCGCAAGCTTCACAGGTGGAGTGTCGCGGATGCCGACAAGGTGTTCGCGGATCTGTTCAACATCGTAGGCGACCGCAGGACGCTTTCGGAAAGCTGGCGTCGGCTGACCCGCAACAGGGGCAGCCGCACACCGGGAACCGATGGTGTCACGCGGAAGACGGTCGAAGAGCGGCCGGGCGGCGCGGCACAGTTCATTGAGGATATCCGCGAGGAACTGCGCAGTGGCACCTATCGGCCCGAGCCTGTCCGGCAAAGGCTGATCCCCAAGCCGGGCAAACCCGGCAAGGTGCGTCCACTCGGCATTCCGACGCTCAAGGACCGACTGGTGCAAATGGCTTTGAAGCTCGTGCTGGAGCCGATTTTCGAGGCGGACTTCTATCCGACCTCCTACGGCTTCCGGCCCGGCCGGAGCACCCATGATGCGCTGGCTAAAATCCAGCGGCGACTGCACCCCTCGTCAAGCGGCACCTCCGAGTACCGCTTCGTGATCGAGGGCGACATCAAGGGCTGCTTCGATGCTGTCGATCATCATGTGCTGATGGAGCGGGTACGCCGCCGCATCGGGGACCGTAAGGTTCTCGGGCTCGTACTCGCCTTCCTGAAGGCCGGGTCATGATCGAGGGCTCCGTCCGTCACCCTGTCACGGGTACCCCGCAGGGCGGCATCATCTCGCCGTTGCTGGCCAACGTCTATCTGGCGGCCATCGACGAGAGATACGGACGGTGGTCGATGCGTCCTCGCGAGCGACCGCAGAATGCAGCCGACCGGCGGCTATATGACCGCCGGAGAAATAGGCCGACATTCTTCGCCGTGCGTTATGCTGACGACTTTGTCGTGCTGACGGACGGGACGCGCGAGGAAGCAGAAGCCGAAAAGCTGGCGCTGGCGCAGTTCCTCGAAACGGAATTGCGCATGGAGCTGTCGATGGAGAAGACCAGGATCACGCAAGTCGGGGAAGGCTTCGACTTCCTCGGCTATCGGGTGGTGCAGACCAAGGCACGCCGCACCGGTAATATGGTCGGCAATCTCTTCATTCCGAAGAGCAAGCTGAAGGACTTGCGCTACAAGATCAAGGTCAGGGTGAAGGAGACGCCGACAGGCCAATCCCTTGCCAATCTCATCGACGATCTCAACCCGGTCATCACCGGCTGGCGAAACTATTACCGTTACGCCACATGGGCCACGCGGGACTTCGCCGGTCTGGATTGGTGGCTATGGGAGCGCATCGGGCGATGGCTGCGCAGGAAGCATCCTAAGGCGACGTGGCAATCACTGCGCCGCCGCTTCCTTGCAACAGCGCCTGACAGCCGCTGGCGATGGGTCGACGGACCGAAATCGCTGCGGTTCTTCCGGGAAGGCGGATCGCTCCGCTTCCCGCACCGGGGCATACGCATACCGAACGGATGGAACAATCCCAACGAGAAGTTCCGAAAAGGGGCCGATCGCTTCTGGGTATCGTTCAACACCCTCATGGTCGCATGAGGGCCACCCGTGGCGAAAGCCGCGCATGGAGAGCCGGAGGCTTGGAAACTTGCACGCCCGGTTCGGCGAGAGGGGCGCAGAAACCACCTGCCGCAAGGCAGGCAGGCGCTGTGCTCCTACTCTACCCTTGTTTGTCGGGCCGCGCATATCGCGACCTTGATGACGGTCGATGGATCGGAGGCGATCGACTGGCACCCCGACAGGGGCTGGAACGAAGTGGAAGGCGGCCGGGAGCGGCTTCTTGATCCGCGCGGAATGGCGGCGCAGCCGCCAGGAAAGCCGTGCAGACCGTTGCCGGGACAAGATCGAGAGACCGCCAGTGCGGGATCGGCCTTCGGTCAGATCAGTCACATCGAGGAAACAGCGGAAACAGGAATGAAGACCGGCGTTCCGTCATCGGCGTCACCGCCACACGACGGCCACCGCGATGCTGCGGTCGGAGGGGTGGACGGTGAATGCCAAGCGCGTCGAGCGGATCTGGCGGCGGGAGGGGCTGAAGGTTCCCCAAAAGCAAACGAAGAAGGCAGGCTGCGGCTGAATGACGGATCATGCGTCCGGCTCCGGCCCGAGCATCCCAATCATGTCTGGTCCTATGACTTCGTCGAGGTTGACAACGTAGGACAATATGAGCAGAATTCGTATATGACATCGTGCGACAATGTACGGGATGTTGTTATTGTTTTCCGGAGGGGAGATTGCGCATCCAAGGCAGAATACGGCGGTGTTCTACGTGAAGCAAACGAACTATCCGGTGTTTGAGCGGCTATCGCTTTGAAGGTTGGGTGGCTCAGTCGGTCTGGGGAGACCGGCGGTTGGGAATAGGGGAGACATAGCGCGATCGCGACTTGACCATCGGGTGGCTGTCCACCGAAGGGGGTCATCAATGCACGATGCTACTGCGCTGTCGATTGCCGTTATTGGAGCCGGACCGACGGCCGTCGCCGCACTCGAAAGCCTTATCCACTCGCGCAACATCATCGGCCCCGACGTGCCGCTGGACGTGACTGTGTTCGACCCGTCGCCGCATCCCTGGTGCGGCCATAGCTTTGCTTCCGATCGGCCCGAGGCGCTAACGAATACCTACACGAGCGACATGTCCGTGCGTCATTGGCAGCCAGAGCATGTGGGTTTCTGGCTCAAGGCGACTGGCAATGCAGAATTCGCAGGCAACAATTTCGCGCCGCGTTCCCTTATCGGCCAGTATTTCAAGGAGTCTGCCCAGCAAGCAGCTTCGAGACTGGGAGGCTTCGTGTTCATTCGCGAGCAGGTCACGGGTGTGGCGGTCATCGACGATCGCGCGCGCGTGCACACGCAGAACGGAGGCTTCCCCTTCGATTATGCAATCTTGTCCGTGGGCCGTTCAGACAAGTTCGATCCGTACGGATTGGAGGGTCAGGAGAACTTCTGCATCCGACCGTATCCCTTGAAGGATGCCCTGGCCGGTGTGGATCCTGACGAACACATAGGGATCATCGGCACCGGACTGACCGCGGTTGATTTGGTCATGGCCTTGAAGGCGGACAAGCATCGCGGCCGAATTACGCTTTTCTCCAGAAACGGTCTGCTGCCTGCGGTGCGCCCGCCGTCGCTCAATTACGAACTGCAGCGTTTCACGGTCAAGGGCATTGAGGATATAGCCGCAGCGAAGGGCGGGCTCACTTTGGAGGACATCGTACACCTCGTCCACGAGGAGCTCGACCACGCCTGCACATCTCCGGAACCTCTTACAGAAGAGATTTTTCCAACACGCTACGGGATCGACCGGTTGCGGCACCAACTGATGCATATCGATGATGGCAGAAAGGCCTATTCGATTTTAATCAAGACGCTCCTGGTCCTCCAGGACGCATGGTATTTCCTGAACCCGGCGGATAAAGCGCGCGCGGCTGGCTTTCGGCACATTTACTGCAGTCTATGCTGTCCCATGCCGCGATTCCGTGCGGCGCAGCTGCTCGGCCTCGCCGAGGCGGGCCAACTTGACGTTGTCCGTGGAGTAAGGTCGATGGCCAAGGATGCGAGCGGTCAATTTGTCGCTGTCGCAGCGGACCATCCACCGCTCCACTTCGACAGAGTTTTCTCCGCCGGCTCCAGTGGGACTGAGCCCGACCCCATGGCCATCCCGCTCGTCAACAGCCTGCTGCGGTCCGGACAGGGGCGTGCGCATCCCGTCGGAGGTCTCGCCATCGAACGCACCACCAGTCGGCTCCTGGATGTCCACAGCCGCCCACAGCCGCGCCTTTATGCGGTGGGCACGATGACGAGCGGAGCATTTCAGGTCTTGAACGGGTACTCCGTACTCAGGCTGCGCACGGGCCATATTGCCGACGCCATACTCAAGCACCACCGGGAGAGGCGTGATCGCAGATCAAGGCACCGCGCCGAAGCCCTGACTGAGGACGCCCTGGGGCGGCGGCATCCCTAGCCAGTGCCGAAGTTGAGCCTTGTTGGCATACAGGGTTGAGAAGGCGGCAAGTATGAGTTGGTTCACGTGGTTCTTTTCGATGAATCGGGGGATGTCCTCGGCGCAAACGGAACCCTTTGGCACTGGAGATAGCGAGTTCGTGCCGCCTAGCCTGTCTCAAGAGCGGGCAAAAGTCACTGTGCCCGGCACTCATCCCGACCGAGGAGACCGAGCCGGGGCAGGGAAAGCAGCATGACGTGGAGATCCTCGCATCCTTGCCGGGAGTGGGAAGGATCGTCCTCGCCACGTTGCTTGCAGAAGCCTTCGATGCCCTGCAGCGACGTGACTACGCCGCTTTGCGCAGTTTGGCAGGAGTCGCGCCGGTCACCAAGCGGTCGGGCAAGAGTTGCTTAGGCGGCAATCGCGATTTCCAGCAAGTTCGCCGGCAATGTCAGCTTACAACGGGAAGGTTCACCTCTACGGTCGCCATGGGGGCGCAGAGGCGCCCTTTCCGCTCAAATGTTCACGCGCCGTCACTACGCCGTGCAAGCCGCACGCCGGGGCCGCCGCCGTTCTCAGGAATGAACTCGATTCCGGCCGCTTCGAGTGAGAGCACGAGAGCCTGAACGATTGATGCGGACGCCGGTTTTGAACCACGCTCGATCTGCACGATCGTTCGCAAACTAACCTTCGATAAATCCGCCAACTCCTGCTGAGAAATGTCGAGAAGCCCGCGGGCCGCACGGATTTGAGATGGGGTCACTTCCATTACTCTGTATTGTCCGTTGCGCAAAAAGTGCAAATATGCTTATAATGTGAAGCGGCTGCTGAAGGTGTCGTTACCATCGCCAGCAGCCTGACCACAATCCAAGCTGTAAGGGAGCTCGGATCATGGATGATTCGGACGATACCACGACTTTGCCTTCCGTCACCCGCAGGCATTTGCTGGTAGGCACGATGGCGACAACGGCCGCGTGGCCGTTGCAGGAGGGAGCGGCGATTGCCGGCACGCTGGCCAGTAACCCTTCCTTCGACCCGGCGCTTTCGCTCTGGCATGAATGGAAGGCCGCCTATCTCCACACCGCCGCCCTGTGCCGCAAGCAGCAGCGTTTGGAAACGAAGCTGGTCGGCCGCGTCGGCTTCCCTCAAGCGGACGTCTATCTGCCAGACGAAGACGTCACCGTCACGGTCTCCTGGCTCGGGGACATCGAGGAGCTGTTGGGCGACGATCCCGCGCTGGCCGACATTCGTGCCCAGGCGGAAGCCGATCTCGCCGCCCATCAGGCGCGCTGGGACGATGCCGATGCTCAGATCGGCTATTCCGCCGCCAAACGGGAAGAGCAGGACGCATCCGACCGCGAGCAAGATTTGTTCGATAGCCTGACCCACACGCCGGCCACCTCGCTTTCTGGTGTGGCCGGCAAGCTCGATGCCATCCTGCGCGAGGGCGAGAGCTGGGAGGACTGCTCCGACTTCCCCTGGCCGCAGGTGCGCTCGGCGCTCGTCGATGTCGTGCGCATCGGGCAGGCGCTGCAGCCTGATGCCTTCATGCCGGGCAGCGAGCGCACTGGACCGTATCAGCGCCGCCACAGGGACGGCAGCTGCTTTCGGGTCTGGAAGGCTCCAGAGGGGAGCTGAAGCCATGGCCCGCCAAAAGCCTGACGCCCTCGATACCGAACTCACGCTCTGGGACCTCGCCGATCCTGAGGAGGCGGCCGCGGCGGCGCGTGATCTTTATGGCCCCGCCGCAGCCACTGCTGCCGCATCGGCCGCCTTTACCGCCCGCTATGCCGGACGGGAGGCAGACTTCCGTTTCTGGTTTGAAGTGTTCGTCAAGCTGTCTGCCGATCATGGACGGATCTCGTAATCGCATTGCACCCTCGTTCCCACTAGGTTTCGGGAAAACGGCCTTGTCTGCTTGAGGGGGAGCAAGCCGGAACGCGAACCAGCCCGTCAAGGCCGTAGCCGCTTCCCGGTGGTGCATATCGCACCAGCCTGGACCGGCTGGTTCCGGCCCGGCAAGGGCTTGGGAAGCAGACAAGGGATTGGTGGGCGCGCTGGCGCTCCACGCGTGAGGGCGAGCGGTGGCCGATTCGCCCGCTAAGAGGAGAGGAAGCGGCATTGGCGATGAGAGCTTCCCAGAACATACAACGCCCTATGCACCTTTATGTACCCGCCAGAACGACACGATGAAGATTCTGCTTTGAAGCCGCCGGTTGCCGGTGTTTCCTGCCTAAACGCACAGCGTGTTGGAGAACGGCATGGAAGACGAAGCCAAGTTCGAACGGGAAGACATCGGTCAGCCGGCCAACGACAACCACAGGCCAGCGCAAGAGGATGATGAGGACGCCGACATTGCACCCTGGCAGCGGGTGGACAGGGTGGTCCTGAGCATCGCCCGGCTGATCGGCCGCGATCTCGCCCGCGAGCACTTCGAGGCTCTGCAGGCGGCCAACGACAATAGGCGCCCGGCAGAAGAGGCAAAGGGCCACGGTCCGAAGGGCAGGGAAGAAGGATAGGGAGAAAGCTCCATGCACCGCGCCGCGTTCTACGCCCGCTATTCCTCCGACAACCAGCGGGAAGCCTCCATCGATGACCAGTTCCGGCTTTGCGAGGAGCATGCGGCACGCGAAGGCTGGAAAGTCGTCCAGCGTCAATCGGATGCAGCGATCTCCGGTTCCAGCATGATCCTGCGCCCCGGCATCCAGCAATTGCTCACCGACGCCCAGCGCGGCCTGTTCGACATCGTGCTGGCTGAGGCGCTCGACCGCATCTCCCGCGACCAGGCGGACGTGGCCACCCTGTTCAAGCATCTCCGCTTCGCCGGCGTGCAGATCGTCACCCTGGCCGAGGGGGAAATCTCCGAGCTGCATGTCGGCTTGAAGGGTACCATGAACGCGCTGTTCCTGAAGGACCTCGCCGACAAGACAAGGCGCGGCCTGCGGGGCAGGGTGGCAAAGGGCAAGGCCGGTGGCGGGCTTTGCTATGGCTATCGCGTCGCAAAGAAGGTGGACGCCAATGGCGAGCCGATCCGGGGTGATCGCGAGATCGTGCCGGAGGAAGCCGAAATCATCCTTCGCATCTTCCGTGAGTTCGCCTCCGGCAAGAGCCCCAGGGCCATCGCTGTTGACCTGAACAAGGAGAGCGTTCCCGGCCCGCTCGGCCGCGCCTGGGGCGACACCAGCATCAGGGGCCATGTCTGCCGGGGCACCGGCATTCTCAACAACGAGCTTTATGCCGGCGTCCTGGTCTGGAACCGGCAGCGCTTCCTCAAGGACCCGGCCACCGGCAAGCGTGTGGCGCGCCGCAATCCCGAAAGCCAATGGATCAGGACCGAGGTGCCGCATCTGCGCATCGTCGATGACGATCTCTGGCAGGCGGCCAAAGCCCGCCAGCAGGAAATCGCCAAGCTCTTCGAGGCAACGACGAACGGGGTTCGGGAAGCGCACAAAAAGCGGCTGCACATGACCCGGCGGCCGGTCTCGCTACTATCCGGCCTCATCACCTGTGGCTCCTGCGGTGGCCGGTATGGCCTCATCATGCGCGACCGGTTTGGCTGCCTCAATCATCACCGGCGCGGCACCTGCGACAACAACCGGACCATCCTGCGATCCAGGATCGAGGAACGGGTTCTGTCCGGCCTTCAGGATCGGCTGGTCTCGGCGGAGTCCGTCGCCGAGGCGGTGCGGGCCCACACCCAGGAGATGAACCGCCTCAACCGCGAGCGGCGAACCCAAGGCGAGGCCGACCGCAAGGCGCTGGACAAGATCGAGCGCGCCATCGCCGGCATCATCGCTGCCATCGAGGACGGCATGTATCAGCCGGCGATGAAGGCGCGGATGGAGGAGCTGGAGCGGCAGAAGGCGGAGATCATGGCCCGCCTGGCGGAGGCGCCGGCCGACATGCCGGACGTCCATCCCAACATCGCCAACGTCTACCGGGCGAGGGTGGTGACCTTCACGGAGGCGCTGAATGATCCGGATGGCGGCCGGGAGGCGGCCGCCGCATTGCGTTCACTGATCGGCGAGGTGGTGCTTCTGCCGGGCAAGAAGCGGGGCGAGGTTCACGCCGAGCTACGCGGCGAGTTGATGGGTATTCTCGACTTCGCCAATCCCTGCAAGGGCGGGAATCCTGGAGAAGTTGGGACAAAGGTTGAAGCCGGCCCCCGCAACCACCTTTGCTTGCTTGGCAACGTCGCCAACATCGGCTGGCCCCATGCGTCGGTCGTCCGGCGGCAAGTTATGATAGGGCGGGCCCTCCCGCAACCGATCCTACGTTACACCGTCCCAGAGTATCCAATAGCTGCGATCTGGTTTGCCAGGGCACTACGCTCTGCAGAACGCAACGATTACGTGGCACACAGCCCTCATGTCGGCCGGTCGTGCATCAACCTCGAAGCCCCGATCTGCTAAGCCGGTATCCGCAGGCTGCAGGTCCTAATGAATCGAACTGTCGGCACGCCCCCAACACAAGGGCAGCCCGTCAGGCTGTCCATTCAGGTGCGCGAGGGTGAATGCCGGATGGCGGAGACACTGCAAGGCGGTTCCGTTCACCACAGCCCGATTCGCAGGGCGCACCCGGCGAAAGAACAGAAAGTAATGGAATGAATTGCGCGCGCCACTGCATGGCATGTTGATCCATGCGGCCGTATAGTAAACAGGCATCTGAAAAAGAACCGTCGAATGGAGCATAGCAATGCCAGGCAAGCCAGATAATCCCGGCAAAGGTCCCCCTGATGGCCATCCGAACGGGCCACCTGATGGTGTGCCACCGGGACCGCCCGATGGCGTTCCGCCGGGTCCGCCGGAACCGCCCGCACCACCGCCGCGCAAGGTTGGATGAGGCCGGACCTTGGGCGCAGGGGAAACGGACAAGCCCCAGGCGGGGCCGGTGCCGCGCTGGGAGAAGCGATTTCCCGGTCGATTTGCATACGAACTCAAGGCGCTCAATGACGCCGGTGTCGGGCCTGAAATCGATGATGAAGCCCTCGCAGTGGGGCAGCTTGTCCTGACGTTTTCGTGGTCGCTTGACGCTGAGAGGACCTTGCGGCTGCAGGCGGTCTTTCCTGATTCCTATCCTCATTTTCGCCCGCAGGTATATCTGCTTTCGGGACTGGACCCCGTACCAACGCGGCACCGCAGTCCGATCGAGGGTAATTTGTGTCTGCTTGGCCGAGACACAGGCCAGTGGCGAACCAGCTGGTCCCTGTGCAAGTTGCTTCAGGAGCAACTGGGCCCCGCGCTCGACGGCGGCGATGAGGAAGATCCCCAAGGCGAACCAGCGGAATACTGGTGGAACGCGCTCGGTCGCAGCGGATCATACTGCCTCATCGACAGCAGCTGGGACCTTGGCGATGCGACACAGGGCAGCCTGCTAGTCCGCTATGTATGGGCAAGCGGAAACGATCAGGCACCCAATGGGGAAAGCGACATTCCCGTGGTCAGGGCCGTCGTTGAAGAAATCCGCGATGCTGACGGGTCGGTGCTACATCGCTGGACCTCCATCCTTCCCGTCGACCTGAAGAGTTCGGATCACGTAGTCGAAATTCCCTGGGTGCGGTCTGAGGATACGGTGTTTCCCGAGCCTGATCTGGGTGCGCAGATTCGAGCCATGCGCGACGCTCTTGCGTCACTGGCAAAACCGCAATTGCACAGCTACCGCCCCGGTCATCAATTTGAGTTGTTTGCGATTGCCTATCCGTCGGAACTGGCATTCGGGCAGACGGGGCTCGGTTGGACTTTCATCTTCACCCACGGCCATATCCAGGCCTTCAAGGTGCCGGAAAAACGCAAGGGCACGAAGAAATCGGCACATCTAACCGTCATCCCCGCGCTGCGCGCGGGTGCGGATGATCTCGGCCGGCGGGTACCGGCCGTTGCCGCGCTGAAGGACAAACGTGTGGTGGTTGTCGGCGCCGGCGCTGTCGGCGCGCCGGTTGCCATCGAACTCGCGCGCAATCGCTGCGCGACACTAGATATCATCGAACACGACATCGTCGAACCCGGCAACACGGTCCGCTGGCCATTGGGAGCATCCGCCTGGGCAAAGAACAAGGCATTTGCCCTGCGCGACTTTCTTGAAAGCGAATATCCGGGAACGCAGGTGAGCGCCCATCCGAGTTTTCTCGGATTTGCCGGGCAGGACGGTCAACAGCGAGACGATGATCTTCTCGATGAGCTTTTGCCAAAAGCGGACCTCGTCGTCGATGGCAGCGCCTCGCATGGCGTGACGATGCTTCTTGCCAGCCGCTGCCGTGAGGCAGGTGTTCCGCTCGTGAGCCTGTCCGCAACACCGACCCTGGAAGGCGGTGCAGTAGTGCGTCATGCTGAAGGCGGGGGCTGTCCGAATTGTCTTGAGCATGCCTGGCACGACAAAAATATCGAGCCGCCTCCAGGTCGGGGTGAGGGAGAAGACGATCTCATTCAACCGCCCGGCTGTAGCGAGCGGACATTTGTCGGGGCTGACTTCGACCTGCAGGAATTGTCCTTGCAGGCTGTCCGACTGGTTGTCGAGACGCTAGGCGGTGAGGAAAAAGTTAGCTCCGAAGTGCAGACACTAGGTTTTGTTGACGAGGACGGGAAACGTTGCCCGCCACGCTGGCGGGTTGATGACCTGCCCAAACACCCGAAATGTACATGCTAAAGGACGGGCGTGGCACGGCGGGTTTGGCGCGCGGGAACACAGTTTGGGTTCCCGAGGACGTGGTGCGCGATTGCGTGCTTTCGGCTGACGGACATTATCCGCTGGAAAGCGGCGGCGTTCTTATGGGATGGTGGTCTGTTGAAAACATCGCTGTCGTGACGGCAATGATTGGACCCGGACCGGAGGCGCTGCATGAACGCTACGCATTCCAGCCGGACCAGGACTGGCAAATTGAGCAGATTGCATTGCACTATGAACGCTCGGAGCGGCGGGAAACCTATCTCGGTGACTGGCACACGCATCCGGACGCAAGGAATGGCACGCTCAGCTGGACGGACCGCAGCGTGGTTCGACGCATCATCGCGACCCCTGCGGCGCGTTGTCCCGTTCCTCTGATGATGATCCTTTGGGGCGCGCCTGAGAGCTGGAATTTGTCCATGTGGCAAGGATGGCTTCGCCCGCGCAAATTACTGTGGGACAAGCTGGCGATCGACACCCTGCGTACGGCCACGTACCAACGGTGAGGACATTGAATCCGCCTATGCCGCCTCCCAAACCTGGTTCAAAATCCGCGCGGCGAGAGCTGCCTTGTCCTGCGGCAGGAAACGACCGTAGTGGTGCGCGACCATATCCGGCGTGTCCTGGATGGCGTAGCTCGCCTGCTCATAGGAACCTGTCCGCTTGAGGATATGCGTCGCGAGCACGTCGCGGACATTATGCGGGCCGTGAGGGAGGAGACCGGGAATCGCACCGCGTCCGGTATAGGGGTTGTAAATCCCATATCGCTGGATCGTCAGGCGCCAAGCCTCATAAAACGTGTTCTGGTCGTAGGAAGCGTCTCTGCTCGTCGTCTTCACCGTTTTGACGAAGAATGTGCCCGGATCCGGGGCGCCGCCGAGAAGCACACGCCTGTGCCGATCGATAAAGGCCTCGATACGATCGTAGAGGCCGCCCAAGTCAGGGAGGATCAGTCGAAATGGCTTGCTCCCGAAATAGGATGAATTGGCGTTCTTGAATGCGACCGATGGGATCAGCACCTCCCAACCCTTGTCACGTTCGCTCCATCGGATCTCACCGCGCTTCATGTCGGCGAGCTGGCGCTCGGATCGCGGCAGCCGCCCGCGTTCACAGACCATCAGCTGACGCAGGTTCTTCTGCCGCAATCCAAGGTGCAGCCCGAAGCGCAGCATCAAGAACGATCGGACGGCTTCCGCCGCCGGGCGACGATAGAGCCGCTCGTCCGGCATTAGCCGGAGAATCTCCTCGGTGATCTTCCGATATTCGCCGACCGGGCTTTCAGCCTCCAATACCGGCATGATCGGCTCGAACGGGTCACGGTGGACTCGCGCGACGCGCTGAATCTCCTTCACGCGGGAGGAGGCATGCTTGAAATAGACGTCGCAGGCATCGTCCCAGTCGGCACAGGCGCGGTCGATGTCCGCTTGTGTAACCAGTCCCTCAATCGGCCGGAGCCGTGATCCGAGACGAGGGTGCTGCCGCAGCCAGCCCGTTTCCCTCCGGGTGAGGGCGAGCGAAATGCGCAGCATATCCACCTCCCAGGCGGTATAGAAACCACGCCGCTTCTCGCGCCATTGCACGTACCAGTCCCATATCGAGGCGAAGACGAGCAAGCCGAAGGTCAGGTGCTGCAGCGGCACGCCATAGCCGCGGACCGGGCCGCGCGGATGCGCGGCCAATGCCCCGAACATCAGGCCGAGATGCTCGACCTTCTGCGATGCCGTCTCCTCGCCCCAGACACCGTTCCGCTGGAGACCGAATGCGGTGAGCGTCGCGGTTTTGAAGCGGATGAGCTCGGCCATTTCCATGGCGAGGACGGGTGGAGCATCGATGACGCCGGATCGCAGATCCGGATCGGTGAAGGACATGCTGTCTTCGTCCTGATCCGAGCATCTGTTTGGATAGCGTTCGTCCGCAGCGTCAGACCGACCGTATGTGATCCCTGGAAAACGGATGGCGTAGCGCTGCTTCATCGCGGCGGCCTGGAACCGCCTGTAGTCGGTCGAGCCCCTGATGATGACGCGCTGCACCCATTCGAGGATCTCCTCCTGTTCCTGGCGCGGGCGTGTGTTGAAATCGTCAGGCAGGTGCCAGGCGAGTCTCCGGCGCTCGGCCGGGGTGATGTCGTCGAGGACGTGGCCCGAGGCTGACCGCGTCTGATGCGGAAGCTTCGCCTTGAAATAGCCCGCAGGGAGGCGATACCGGCGCTCGATGCGACTGAGAACCTCCATGCTGGCCACGCTGCGGGGCGCCTTCGTTCCCTTCATCCAGTGGCGGATGGTCGAATGGTCGAGCTTTTCGTCATCGCGAATGACCGCACGGTGGAGATGCCAATAGCTGTCGCCGTGGCGGCGCATGTGCAGCTCCAACGCCTCCCGAAAGGTTGGCGGGTCGAGCCAGTCATCGAAGAGAGGTGTTGGGAACTCTTCGATCGTGCGCGGCTTGGTGCCGGGCTTCCGCCGGTTCGTCGCGGACTGCCGCTCCGATCGGTCCGCCGCGCCAATGTTGCCGGCAACGCTTGGCCTTTTCGCTGGCTGTCGCGGAGGCCGGCCGCGTTGCGGACGCGGCTTTGAATCCTGTGTGCTTCGGATTGTGGCGGAAGGGCGCTTGCTTGGATTTTTCGTGTTCCGCACGATTGCATCCAACGCCGGCTCGATCACCGCTCTCGCACCCCGAAGGGCATCCTTGTCGAGGCCGCATTGAAGGGCGATTTCGTCCCAATCGTAGCCGCGTACCTTGCGAGGCGGCGTTTGCGATTGGGCGATCAGACCAAGGAGAAATTCCTTGATCCGTGTGCTTTCCTGCGGGGGCAATGCTGGTTCGACACGGAGGCGGCAGAAGTCGGAGATCTTGCGGGCGAGCAGTTTGGTATGCGGAAAGTCAGGCATGTCGGCAGGCTATGAAGATTCTCTGTGGTGATTGATGAGGACGGCGGTTCTATCCGATTCGTCGCACCAGATGCCCAATCTCCTTGCCGATACGCTAGCACTGCCGATCGGACGGCTTTATGCTTCTGGTACCCTGGGCAATACCACAGGTTCCGGGTTGTGTATTTTCATCATCATATCGACGGTGTCGATATTCCTGCTCCCGATGATAGACGTGGTGGCGGTTCGAACCGAGGCGAAAGTCGAACAGCCATCGGGAGCAGCATGGGAAGATGATTGCAGCCCCGCAACCAGACCTAATCCTCCGCGAGCATTCGGAAGAACTCCTCCTCGGAGGCCTGCTTGGACGTCTGTAACTGATGCAGATCCTCGGGTTTGAGGTTGGTGTACCGGCGAAGCATTTTCCAATCCCGATGCCCGGTTACCAACGCGACGCGTTCAATCGACAGGCCTGCCTCGAATAGCCTGCTTGTGGCTTCATGGCGCAGGTCGTGAAAGCGCAGGTCCTCGATGCCGAGCTCCTTTCTTCCTCTTCGAAACGCCGTGCCCACCGATTTGTGGTGATAGGGAAAACAGCGGCCTTTCCCACCGGTTAGCACCTTTTGTTCAAGAAGAAGGCGCCATGCATCAAAACCTGCAAGGTTGAGGAGGGGGACCTTTTGATGGTTACCATCCTTGCGGCGCGGATCTTTCCTGTCGCGGATGAGCACCACGCGCTTCTTAAGATCGACGTCGCTCCAATCGATTTTGCAGATTTCCTCCTGGCGCATGGCTGTGGCGACCGCAAAGCGGACGATCCGACCCATTGGAATGATCGTGTTGGACTTATTGTCGAAGTAATCGAGCAGCGCATCGATCTCGTCTTCGGTAGGGCGCCGATCTCGCTCGAATGATCGGCCGACGAGGCCAAGCCGGGTGAGGGCGGCCCGGGCGAGGCGGACGCTTTCGGTATCGACGGAAATTCCGTGAACTGCGGCTGCGTGCGTTAAAACTGTCCGAAGATAGGATAGGTCAACGGAAAGGGTCACAGGACCCGCTCCCTGTTTCGCACGACGCTGGCCGTATTTGATGATAGCCGCGCGGTCGAGACGTTTAATCCGGGTGGTGCCCAGATCACGTTTCAAAGCTTCCATGACAGCCTGCTTTGAACGTCGGAGGGGACGCCCGACCTCATGGAGGTCCGAGACGTGCAGGTCAACGAGATCGGCAATAGTCTTGGCATCTCGAATTTGCCGGTGACTTGGTTCGCCACCAATGTCGATCAAGCGCTCTGTTTCTATCGCCCACTCGTTGGCGAGGGACTTGAGACGGAACGTCTGCGATGCATATTTTCCCTTTCGGCGAACGAGCGCTCTCCAGGTTCCCTCTTTGGTTTTGACTATGGTCGCCATGTTCCGTACAGCTTCCGAAATCCGTACAATTTCCGTACACCAAGAGATCAAAACCGGTACAAATCCGTACAAAATGATCCAGTTCCGTACAGTTCGTTCACGGTTTAGGCCATTGAAGTGTATCATAAATCATTGAAAAATAAAGAGAAAATATTCTCCGTCGCCCCGATGATGGACTGGACTGACAGGCATTGCCGGTTCTTTCACCGGCAGTTCACACAGCGGGCATTGCTTTATACGGAGATGGTGGTTGCCGACGCGGTGATCCGCGGGGAACAGGCGAGGCTTCTGGGATTCGACGCCTGTGAGCATCCGGTTGCGGTGCAGCTTGGGGGGAGCGATGCGGCCAAGCTGGCGGAAGCGGCGCGGGTGGCTGCCGGTTTCGGTTATGACGAGATCAATCTGAATGTGGGCTGCCCGTCCGACCGGGTGCAGTCCGGTGCTTTCGGCGCATGCCTGATGAAGGAGCCGGAGACCGTGGCACGTGGCATTGCTGCCATGAAAAGGGCGGTCGATGTCCCCGTAACCGTCAAGTGCCGGATAGGCGTGGACGATCAGGATCCCGAAACTGCCCTCGACCGGTTGGCGGATATGGTGTTCGAAGCGGGTGCGGATGCGCTTTGGGTACATGCCCGAATGGCGTGGCTGGAGGGGTTGAGCCCGCGCGAGAACCGTGACATCCCGCCGCTCGACTACGATCGGGTCTACCGGCTGAAGCAGCGGCTGGACGAGCGCTTCATTGGCGTCAATGGCGGCATCGGGAGTGTCGAGGAGGCGCTGGCGCATCTTCAAGTGGCCGACGGTGCAATGATCGGCCGCGCCGCCTATCATACGCCGGCGATTCTCGCGCAGATCGATAGGGAAGTATATGGCGACACCGACCGGATCGTCGATATGGGCGCGGTCATCGAGACGATGGCTGCCTATGCCGGGCGACACATAGCGGCGGGCGGCAGGCTTTCCCATGTCACCAGGCACATGACCGGGTTGTTCCATGGTTTGCCGGGCGCGCGACGTTATCGTCAGATATTGTCGACGGATGCGACGCGTCCGAATGCAGGCCCCGAGGTTCTCGTCAGGGCATTCGCCGAGGTCGAAGAGAACGTTTCGCAGCAGGCAGCGTAATAAAACCGGCGGCGGCAATCGCTGCCCGTCTTTTCCTCATCTGTCGGTGGCCAGGCCTTTCCCCTTGTCCGAATAATGCTGTAGCCAGTGGCGCTGAATGGGACGGGGATAACCGGTATGGACGTGCCCGCGGGCGAAATTGTTGCCTTTGTACTGGTGATCGCGGGGGCGGGTGTCGTGACTGGCCTTCTGGCTGGCCTGTTCGGCATCGGCGGCGGGGCCATTCTGGTGCCGGTCTTCTATCAGGTTTTCGGCCTTCTGGGCGTCGATGAAGTCGTGCGGATGCATCTGTCGGTGGGCTCGTCTCTGGCAATCATCGTGCCGACCTCGCTGCGTTCCTGCCGGGCCCATTTTCTGCGTGAAGCGGTGGATATGGCGCTTCTGCGCCGCTTCATCTTCGCCGTTCCGGCAGGTGTCGTCGCCGCGTCTCTGGTGACCGCCGTCATCTCAGGTGCGGGGTTGCGCGCGATTTTCGCAGCGATCATCTTCCTCATGGGCATGAAGCTGATCTTCAACCGCAGGGGCTGGAAGATTGGAGACGAGTTGCCGGGCGACCCCGTCCGTTCCATCGTCGGATTTGTCATCGGTTTCCTGTCGACGCTCATGGGTATTGGTGGCGGCGTCCTGAACAATACCTTCATGACAATGTTCGGCCGGCCCATGCACCAGGCGGTGGCGACTTCGTCGGGCATCGGCGTGCTGATCTCCGTTCCCGGATTTCTTGGCTATATCTGGGCCGGGTGGGGCATGCCGCACCTGCCGCCGGGCTCCACCGGCTTCGTCAATTGGATCGCGGTGGCGCTGGTTGTTCCAATAACGCTCCTCGTTGCGCCGCTGGGTGTGCGGATTGCCCATGCGCTGGGCAAGCGCCACCTGGAGATAGGATTCGGCCTGTTCGCCATTTTCGTCGCCTTCCGCTTCTTCTGGAGCCTCTTGTGAGCGGACGTTAGTCATGGTCGCAATATCGTGCGACAGCTTCAAAAAAATCTGAATAGTCGTTCCGCCTTTCATGACTGATCATCGCGGATAATGAAAATTCCGCACCGACGGAAAGAGGGGCACAATGACTGACACCGTGACAACAGGTCCTTCGGGGACCGGGATCGACCGCACGCGGCTGCGCGATCCCGATTACATGCCGCCGCTGGCGACCGCCGTGCCGCTCGGCATCCAGCACGTTCTGGCGATGTTCGTTTCCAACGTTACGCCTGCCATCATCGTGGCCGGCGCCGCCGGTTTCGGCTTTGGCTCCAACTCGCCGGACTTTCCGAGCCTTCTCTACATGATCCAGATGTCGATGCTCTTCGCGGGCATCGCCACCCTGTTCCAGACCGTTGGCATGGGGCCGGTGGGCGGCAGACTCCCGATCGTGCAGGGAACGAGTTTCGCCTTTCTGCCGGTGATGATCCCTATCGTCGCCGGCCAGGGCGTGGCGGCGATGGGCGCGCTGATGGGCGGTGTGGTCATCGGCGGCATCTTTCATTTCACGCTGGGCTCTGTGGTGGGAAGGCTGCGCTTCGCGCTGCCGCCTTTGGTCACGGGCCTGATCGTGCTGATGATCGGCCTGGCGCTCATTCGCGTCGGCATTCAATATTCTGCGGGCGGCGTGCCGCTGATCGGCACACCGGAATATGGCACCCTGAGCCACTGGAGCGTCGCTATCGTCGTGATCGTGGTGACTTTGCTCCTGAAGTTCTTCACCAAGGGCATGTGGTCGATAGCGGCTGTGCTTCTAGGCCTGATCGCCGGCTATCTTGTGGCGTTTGCCATGGGCATGGTCAGCTTCGCCAATGTCGGCAACGCTGGCTGGGCCGCAATCCCGAGCCCGTTCAGGTGGGGGCTTGAGCTATCGGCTCCCGCCATCATCGGCATGTGTTTCATGGCCGTTATCTCCACCATAGAGACGGTGGGCGACGTCTCCGGAATCACAAAGGGCGGTGCGGGGCGGGAAGCGACGGACCGGGAGATTTCCGGCGCTACCTATGCCGATGGTTTCGGCACTGCAATAGCCGGCATTTTCGGCGGCTTGCCCAACACCTCCTTCAGCCAGAATGTCGGTCTCGTTTCCATGACCGGCGTGATGAGCAGGCATGTAGTCACCTGCGGGGCGATCTTCCTCATCCTGTGTGGTTTGATACCCAAGGTGGGCGCCATCATTTCGACCGTGCCTATCGCCGTTCTGGGCGGCGGCGTGATTGTCATGTTCGGTATGGTGGCCGCTGCGGGCGTGAATATCCTGTCAGGCGTCGACTGGAACCGGCGCAACATGGTGATCTTCGCCGTCTCGCTTTCGGTGGGGCTGGGCCTTCAGCTTGAGCCGGGTGCCCTGCAGCACCTGCCGAGGACGGTGCAGATCCTGCTGACGTCCGGGCTGCTGCCTTCCGCCTTCCTGGCGATCGTTCTCAATCTGGTGCTGCCGCAGGAAGCGGGCGAGGAGGATTAGCGCTCACAATCCGATCATGGCCGCGAGGTCGAGGCGGAACGTGTATAACGCGCTCAAGACCAGGATAAGCAGCGCCCACAAGGCGATGTCCCTCAGCATGGTGCCCCGCCGGTAGTAGTGGCCGGCGAGGCCCACGATCAGGACCGAGCCCCACAGGCTCAGATAGAGCAGGGAGGCGAAGACGTCGTTCTGCACGCCGAAGACGCGCCCGCCGTCGTGATTGGCGATCAGGAGAGCAAGGCCAATGCCGAGGGCGGCCAGGGCGATCCACAATATCTGCATCCTAGCCTCCATTCTCCTCCCGCAGCCGCGCCAAGCGACTTCTGCGGGTTTCGCGACGCGGCTTGCGCTCCACGGTTTCCAGCCTTGCTGGTAAGTCCGCCATTACGGCGCGCCTTCGAGCGGGTTCCATGGCCATCCACGAGCCAATCTCCTCGCGCGTGCGGCCACAGCCGAAACAATAGCCGGTTTTGCTGTCGATGGAGCAGACGAGGATGCAGGGCGATTCGATCATGACGGTAGATTAGCAGCTTCTCATGGGGGCATGTGGGGCATGTGGGCGGCATGGAGGATCAATGCAAGCCCGCGGGCAGGGAGCCATTGCTTTGGCGCGTGCCGGTCGTTATGCCCTGACGCATCCTGGAGAATGCCATATGACTGCCACCGGCCTGCCTTTCGACGACATCCGAAATCTCGTGCGTGATCTGCCGCCCGTTGACATGGGTGCGGGTGAGCGCGTCCGCGCATCGTTGCAGGGAGTAAACGGTGAGCGCCTGGGACGGCTTCCCGATCTGGCCGTCTGGTATTCGGCGGCGACGGGTCGGGCGCCGGGACTCGTGGCGCGCCCGTCCGTCGCACTATTTGCGGGCACTCACGGCATATCTGCCAAGCTCGGTGTGGATCACCCCATCGCATCCTTGCTGGAAAAGGTGGAAGAGATCGCCTCGGGCGCGGCGCCGGTGAGCCAGCTCTGCGGCGCTAACGATCTCGGGCTGAACTTGTTTGATCTGGCGCTTGAGGTGCCGGTGGGCGACGTAACCGTCGAAGCCGCTCTTGAAGAGCGTGACTGCGCGGCGACCATCGCGTTTGGAATGGAAGCCGTGGCCAACGGAGCGGATCTGCTGTGCCTCGGCACGGTCGGCGGCCAGGCGGATGTTTCAGCGCTTGCGTTGCTGCAGGCCGTTGGTGAGGAACTGGACAGCGCCGCGGAAGTCTGGCGCAAAGAGGCGGCCTTGGCGGAGGAGGCTCTTGCTACCCATGCCGGGCATCTGGGCGAACCGCTCGAAGCCTTGCGGCGGCTTGGCGGTCGGGAGATTTCTGCCCTTGTAGGTGCGATGCTCGCCGCCCGGACGCAAAAGGTCGCCGTCGTGCTGGACGGGCTGCCGGCGCTTGCGGCGGCGGCTGTTCTTCATGCGCTCAATCCGGCAGCACTCGATCATTGCCTGCTAGCCGATACCGGTTTCACCAATCGCGATGCCGTGCGGGGTATCCTGCCGTCGCCGGTCTGCCAGTTGGGAATGCGAGACCCGACGGGCCTCGTGCTGGCGGCGGACGTCATCAGGGCGGCGTGCGAGATCGCAAGCGGGGCGGCCGACGTGGCGCAGAGGCGATCCGCCTCCTAAGGCCGTTTCAGGCGCGGGCGCGTTCCGCCACCCGTTGGCGTGGCATGGCGGGAAGCTCCTCCATGACACGTGAGGCGGGAAAGGCGACAATCGCTTCGGTTCCCTCGCGCAGCTTCGATTTCAGTTCGAGCTGGCCGCCGTGAAGGTTGGCCAGTCCTTGCACGATGGGAAGCCCGAGACCTGTCCCTTGCTCGGCACTCTTGATCGCGATCGACCCCTGGCCGAAGGCGGCGAGCACCACCGGTATCTCGTCTTCCGGGATGCCCGGACCATTGTCGCGTATCGCCAGATATTGCCCGCCGCCTGCTGTCCATCCTACGCGCACGCGAATTTCGCCGCCGCTGGGTGTGAACTTGACCGCGTTGGAAAGCAGGTTGAGCATGATCTGTCTTATCGCGCGTTCGTCGGCCACCATCCGGGGCAGGGCGGGCTCGATCTGCTGGACGAGGCGGATGCCTTTGGAGCGCAATTTGAGTTCTACCATGCGGCAGCTTTCCTGCACGATGTCGGCGAGCAGGGTGGGTTCTTCGTTGAGTTGGTAACGTCCTGCCTCGATGCGGGACAGATCGAGGATCTCGTTGATCAGATCCAGAAGATGTTTGCCGGACTCGTGCACGTCACCCGCGTATTCGCGGTAGGTATCGTTCTGGATCGGCCCCAGCACTTCCTTGGCCATGACCTCGGAGAAGCCCAGAATGGCGTTGAGCGGCGTGCGCAACTCGTGGCTCATTGAGGCCAGGAAACGGGATTTGGCGAGGTTGGCTTCCTCGGCGCGCCTCCGCGCCTCGTCAGACATCGCCTTGGCGGTTTCCAACTCCGCTATGAGCCCGTCCTTTTCGCTGCGAAACGACAAAAGCGTGACGGCGGCCTGGTTCCTATGATGAGAGACATAGGCGAAAAAGGGCAGCGAAATCGTCAGAAGCCCTGCCATGATGGTCTGTATGGACAGCGCCGGGCCGGCGAAAAACCAGACGAACACACCCACCGGCAGTGCGAAAGCAACGATGACCGCGCCACGAAGCGAGGCAGCGATGAGGGCTGTCGCGGCGATCGCCATGAGGAGGATGATCGCCAGGATCAACGGCATCTGATCGACGCTCCAGGAGAAGCGACCGAGCGAAACAAGCCAGGCCCAGCCGATACCGCTCACAAAATAGAGGATGAGCAGATGGCGCTGCGTGGCCACTGCGTCGATGTCGGATATCTGCGCCCGGTCGATGCGGCGGGCCAGGAGAAAGAGGCTGGCATAGCTGCAGGCGGTCGGCAGCGCCCAGCCCACAAGGGCAAGATTCATATTGACCGAAAAGCCGAAAGCAGCAACCAGCAGCGCCATGGCCAGCACCGCCGGCCCGCTGTTGATGATGGCGCGGGCGTGGATCTTGAGCATCTCGCGCTCGAAATCGGGGCTGCCTATGCGCTGGGAAAGGCGGTCGCGCGTTTTGCGCACCGTGCGCGCCACCTCGCTGTTGCGGTGCGGCTTGGTACGGTCCACAATGAATTTATCTGGTGTATGGTTGCTGCCAGGCACCATAGGCTGCTTCGATTTCCCCGCCTTGTTGCCGGCAGGCTAGCCTTTAATGATTAAAAGACCCTTCACCATATGAGTGTGCGCTGGCGGGCAAGGCGTAGCAGAAGGCGAAACGGCAGCAGATGGCGGCGCTATGGCGACTGGCTTCTCGCCCTTGCCCTTCTGGCTGGCGTCGCGTTCGTATCGGCGCGGTTGGAGCGCATCGCCACCCGCGAATATGCGGGCGCGGTACAGATCGTTGATGGCGACAGCCTGAGGTTATTGTCGGAGGATATCAGATTGCGCGGCATCGATGCGCCGGAGCTGGATCAGCAGTGCGTTCTGGACGACGGGCCCTATGCCTGCGGGCGTAGGGCGCGTGCGGCGCTGAACGAACTCGTGCAGGGTCGCCGCGTCATCTGCGAAGGTTGGGAGTTCGATAAATATGGCCGGCTTCTGGCGCGATGCACGACGGAAGCGGGAGATCTGGCGCAAAGGATGGTGGAATCGGGGTGGGCAATCTCCTACGGTGACTTCCGTGCCGAGGAAGCGCGGGCACGGGCCAACCGCCGGGGCCTGTGGGCTGGTTCCTTCGATCAGCCGCAGGACTGGCGGTCGCGCGACCGTAGTCTGTCGGCTGAACCGCCCCATGACTGGTTCAGCCAGGTTGCGGGTTTCCTGCGGCAGTTGTTGGGGTACGGCCCGGCAATGGACACGCAGCGAGCGAAGGAGGACCGATGAAGCTATACGATGGAGGCAGGGCGCCCAATCCGCGCAGAGTGCGCATCTTTCTGCACGAGAAAGGGATCTCTGTGCCTATGGTGCCCGTCGACATGGGCGTTATGGAGCACAAGGGGCCGCAGATGAGTGCGCTCAATCCGATGCAACGGCTGCCGGTGCTGGAACTTGACGACGGCACCTGCCTTACGGAATCCGTTGCCATCTGCCGCTATTTCGAAGAGCTCAATCCAGAACCTCCGCTGTTCGGCGAAGGGGCGCTTGGGCGGGCGAGGGTGGAAATGTGGCAACGACGCATCGAGTTTCATCTCTTCATGGCTGTCGCCGCTGCGTTCCGTCATCTGCATCCCGCGATGAAGGAATGGGAGGTGCCGCAGGTGCCGGACTGGGGCGAGGCGAACAAGCCCAAGGTGAAGGAGTTCCTGGAGTTTCTCGACAAGGAGCTTGCAGACAGGAGATTTATTGCCGGGGACGATTACACGATTGCCGACATCACAGCGCTGGTGAGCGTCGATTTCATGAAGCCGGCCCGTATTGATATTCCGGACGGGCTCGACCATCTGATGCGCTGGTATCACACGGTGGCGGGCCGACCGAGCGCGAAGGCGTAAACGGCCGCTTGACGCGAATGAACGGTACGCTGGACAATCTGCTGGAGGAAATACGCGCCTGCAGGCACTGCAGGGATAGCGTACAAGGCAAAAGCCTGCCGCATGAGCCCAGGCCAGTGGTCGTGGGGTCGCGGACGGCGCGCATCTTGATTGCCGGGCAGGCTCCCGGCACACGCGTTCACGCATCAGGCATCCCTTTCGACGACCGCTCGGGCGACCGGCTTCGCGACTGGCTGGGGGTATCGCGCGAGACATTTTACGATCACGACCACTTTGCGATTGCCCCGATGGGCTTCTGCTTTCCCGGGCTCGATGCCAAAGGCGGAGATTTGCCGCCGAGACGGGAATGTGCACCGCTGTGGCGCGAGCGGCTGATGGCCGCCATGCCGCAAATCGAACTGGTTCTGACAATCGGCCAATACGCCCAAGCCTGGCACCTCGGCGATCTCAGGCATACGACGCTGACCGAGACGGTGCGGGACTGGCGCGGGATCTTTGAGCGTTCGGCCAGACCGAAGGTCCTGCCCCTGCCGCATCCTTCATGGCGAAACACGGGGTGGCTGAAAAAGAACCCCTGGTTCGAGACGGAACTGCTGCCAGTCCTGCGGGCGGAAATTGCCCGGCGTATTTGACGGGCAGTTCAGCGCTCTTCAACTATCATCAAGAATATTTTTCTTGCAAATACCTTATGACAGCATCATTTTAGAATTTCATTCTAAGGAGTCTGATGTATGGATCGCCTCGACCGAAAAATTTTGCGCCTGCTCCAGGAAAACGCAACGCTGGCGGTGGCCGACATTGCCAAAAAGGTCGGTCTGTCGACGACGCCGTGCTGGCGACGCATCCAGAAGCTGGAGGAGGAGGGTGTCATCCGCCGCCGCGTCGCCGTGCTGGACCCGGTCAAGGTCAATGCGCGGGTGACTGTTTTCGTCTCGATCCGAACCAATGCGCACAGCCATGAATGGCTCAAGCGCTTTGCTGAGGTAATCAAGGAATTTCCCGAAGTAGTGGAATTCTACCGCATGAGCGGCGATGTCGATTATCTGCTGCGCGTTGTGGTGCCGGACATTGCCGCCTATGACGCCTTTTACAAGCGGCTGATCTCCAAGATCGAGATAAGGGACGTGTCCTCGACATTTGCGATGGAGCAGATCAAGTACACGACCGAACTGCCGCTCGACTATCTGGTGCTGGACAAGGAGCCGGCGGGGTCCGCCGCTTGAGTGCCCGCCGCATGCGGATTGTCGATGAAAGACCAGGGAGAGCGGCCTTCTGCCGGCGATGCCGTGCGGTCTGAAACCGTGTCCGGCGCGACCTGCGCCATGCGGATCGTATAGCCCGATTCCACTACGGCAGGACCGTCGAGAATGAATATTTGGGTTTTCTCGAGCCCAAGTGTCAGTTTGCCCGTCACCGAGACCGCTTCGTAATTCATGCTGAGCCTATAGGGTTCCTTCGGCACCACGCGCACCATCTGAGCTGGCGGTGGCTGTACCATGTGGCTGCACGCACCGCTGCGTGGCACCAGCATGAATGAATAAACCAGTTCGCCCTCGCGGTCGGCCGGGAGCAGATAGCCTGAAAGCTCGACGGTCTTTCCGCCGAGTTCCGTGGCGAGAATAGGGGGATGGGTTGCGGCGGAGGGCGCTGGACCGATCTTCTGCCAGGTGGGGGATACGCCGGAAGGCAACAGATCGCTCCAGCCGACCCGCATGCTTTCGGCAGCTGTTCCGAAAGTCGGAAGGCAGATGGCCAGTACGACGGCTGATAGTCCGATCCGCATGTTCATCTGCCGCTCTTCCGGTTCTCGCTATTTCTCCAGCCTTGCTAGCAGCGACGACGTATCCCAGCGTTTGCCACCCATTTCCTGCACTTCCTTGTAGAACTGGTCCACAAGCGCGGTGACGGGCAGCTTTGCGCCGTTGTTGTTGGCTTCGGTCAGGCAGATTCCGAGATCCTTACGCATCCAGTCGACGGCGAAGCCGAACCCGTATTCGCCCTTGTTCATGGTCTTGTAGCGGTTTTCCATCTGCCAGGAGCCGGCCGCGCCCTTCGAGATCACCTCTATTACCTTCTCTATATCGAGGCCCGCCTTCTTGCCGAAGTGTATTCCTTCGGCAAGACCCTGCACCAGCCCGGCAATGCATATCTGGTTGATCATCTTGGTCAACTGACCGGCACCGGCCGCTCCCATCAGGCCGACCATGCGGGCGTATGCCTCGATCACCGGCTTGGCTCTGTCGAAAACGGCCTGTTCGCCGCCGCACATGACCGTCAGAGCGCCGTTTTCGGCTCCGGCCTGGCCGCCCGAGACCGGGGCGTCGATAAAGCCGAAATTCTTTCGCGCGGCGGCGTCGGCCAGTTCGCGCGCGATGTCGGCCGAGGCGGTCGTGTTGTCGATGAACACCGAACCGGATTTCATAGCGCCGAAGGCGCCGTCATCGCCAAGCGTCACGGAGCGCAAATCGTCGTCGTTGCCGACGCAAGAAAATACGAAATCCTTGCCGCTGGCAGCTTCGGCCGGCGTGGGAGCGGAGGAGCCACGGTGTTCGGCTACCCATTTTTTGGCCTTGGCTTTCGTGCGATTGTACACCGTTACCTCGTGGCCGCCGCGGTTTTTCAAATGCGCGGCCATGGGATAACCCATCACCCCAAGCCCGATGAATGCTATCTTTGCCATGGTGCTACCTCCTCGTTCGATATGCACGGACGTATCATGATGCTCAACATCGTGATCCGGACCCATCCTTTTGCTTTTGTGTCATCTTTCGATTTCCCATCACGCAATGAAGATCAGCGGATCAGGTGGCGTGTCAAGCGCCGTTCGATCCGGTCGATGGCCCTGCGCAGCATCTCGACGATGCTCAGATAGATGAGCGCCGCCCAGATATAGGTCTGGAAGTCGAAGGTGCGCGCATAGGCCCGGCGCGTCTCGCCCATCAGGTCGTAGACAGTGATGATGGCGACGATCGCCGAACCCTTGATCATGAGGACGATCTCGTTGCCATAGGGGCGCAAGGCGACCAGCAGCGCCTGGGGGACTATGATCTTGCGTATGGTTTGCAGCCGCGAGAGGCCGAGCGCGGAGGCTGCTTCCCACTGGCCCCGGCCAACGCTCTGGATGGCGCCACGCAGGATTTCCGCCTGGTAGGCGGCGGTGTTCAGCGTGAAGGCGAAGACCGCGCAGTTCCATGCGTCGCGAAAGAAGCCCCAGAGGCCCACGACCTGCAATTCCTCGCGGAAGGAACCGAGGCCGTAATAGACGAGAAAGGTCTGGGCAAGAAGCGGCGTGCCGCGAAAGAAATAGACATAGCCGTAGGCCAGTGCAGCGATTGGCCGGCTCCGGGAGTTCCGTCCGAGCGCAATCGGCACCGAAAGCAGGGCCCCCGCTAAAACCGATAGCGCGACCAGCTTGATCGTCACCCAAAGGCCCGAGGCGTATCGCGGCAGGTAGCGTTGGAAAAGCTCGGGGTTCAACGACGAGATCAGGAAAAGCATGATGCCGACGCCGAGGACCGCCCATAGGGAGATCAACGCGATGCCGAGCGCGCGCGCGCGCGTCATCCTTCGCGCTGGCGGCGGCGGTGGCAAATCCTCGGTTACGACGGCTGGGCGCACGGCGCTCATCGCGGCGCCCCGCCGGCCGAAACCCTGCGCTCGATCGCCGATAGGACGACGGAGGACAGCATCGCCAGCACGAGATAGAGCAGACAGGCGATGCCGAAGAACAGGAACGCCTCCTTGGTCACGCGGGATGCGATGCCTGTCTGCCGCAATATATCGGAAAGCCCTATTACCGATACGAGCGCTGTCTCCTTCAAGAGGATGAGCCAGAGATTGGAGAGGCCCGGCAGTGCGACGCGGATAAGCTGGGGCAGGATGACAAAACGCATGGTAAGCCAGCGCGACAGGCCGATGGCATAGGCGCCTTCATATTGTCCCGCCGGTATGGCGCGGAAGGCGGACAGGAAGACTTCACTCGCATAGGAAGAGAACACCGCGCCCAGTGCCACCATTCCGGCGACGAAGGCGTTGATCTCGATGCCGCCCGTGCCGCCCAGGAGACGCCAGAGTTGCTGGACGCCGATCTGTGCACCGTAATAGACGAGGAAGAGGGTGAGCAGTTCCGGCAGTCCGCGGAATATGGTCGTGTAGATGTTGGCGGCCAGCCGGAGCGCCGCTTCCTCCGAGCGCTTTCCAAGGGCAACGGCGAAACCGACGACAAGGCCGAAGGGAAGCGTTGCCAGCGCCAGCGATATTGTGACCAGCACACCTGCCGCAATGTCGTCGCCCCAGCCCTCGCGGCCAAAGCTGAGAAGGGTCAAGACCCTGTCCATGAGGCTCCCCAAGGCATTTTCGACGGGAGGGGATCCGCCGCGATCCACCCGGCCGCATTCACATTCGGCGCTGGGCTGCCCGAAAGCCCGGGCGCCCCCTTACGGTTCTAGAGCAATTCCAGGACAAGTGGAAACCGGGTTTCCGTCCGGAATTGCTTTAAATCAAATAGTTAGATCAGTTCAGCGTTTCCGTGAAACCGTGAATTGATCTAGCAGGATACAGTGGAGCAAGTGAAAGCGCGGCGGGACCGGCTCGCCGCGCTCTGACGGGGGCTCTTACTCTCCGTACGCGTCGAAGCTGAAATACTTGTCGTTGATTTCCTTGTAGGTACCGTTTTCACGGATAGCCGTTATGGCGGCGTTCAGCTTTTCGCGCAGTTCGTCCTCGCCTTTGCGGACGGCGATGCCGATACCTTCACCGTAGATTTCCTCCACCGGTGTCAGCGTGTCGAGCACCTTGCAGCATTCACCATCCGGCGTACCGAGCCATTCCTCAAGCACGATTATGTCGTCGATGACGGCATCCAGACGGCCGTTCGCCATGTCCAGCTTGTATTCTTCTGCGGTCGGATAGGCCTTGACTTCGCTGTCGGGAAAGGTCGCCTCGGCGAACTGGGCGTGGGTCGTGGCGGCCTGGGCGCCGATCACCTTGCCAGCCATTTCCTCGGCTGTGGCGGCCGCGATGTCGGAATCCTTGGGCACGACCAGCGCCGGCGGTGTGTTGTAGTACTTCTCAGTAAAGTCGACCTGCTCCTTGCGCTCCTCGGTGATGGACATGGAAGCGATGATGGCGTCGAACTTGCCGGCCTGAAGCGCCGGAATGATACCGTCCCAATCCTGGGTGACGAACTCGCACTCGGCGTTCATTTCCTCGCACAGTGCCTTGGCGATGTCGATGTCGAAGCCTTCCAGCTCGCCGGCGGCGTTGAGGTTGTTGAAGGGCGGATACGCCCCCTCCGTGCCGATCTTCAGCTGCATCTTCTCCTGCGCGCCGGCCACACCCATCGTGGCGGCCAGGGCCAGTGCCGAAAGACCCAGCGCGATACGCCTTGAAACCTTCATGAATGTTCCTCTCTGTCTTGCTTGTCCCCGGGCATTTGTCTTGCGACCGCCGGGTTTGAGCGGCGATATTCCCACTCTTTGAAACAAAATTGCAACCGTAAAACTGCGGTCCCGGATCGCTCAGCCACGCTTCATGCCCAGATATTGCTGGATGAAATCGGCGATGCCGGCAATGTCGTCGCGGGAAAATGTGGGGCCTTCTTCCTTTGCGCTTCCGGTGGCGGAGGCGATAGCCACGACCGAGGGAACCCGGTCGGCGAGGGGAGCCTGGCCGGAGGTGGAGCCGCGACACTCGATCTTGGGATGCGGCTCATTCTTGTAACCTTCGACCAGCACGATATCGGCAGGGGAAAGCTTTGCCAGTACTGCCTCCAGCGGCGGTTCGTTCTCGTCGCCCAACTCATGCATCAACGCCCAGCGGCGGCCTGATACGATGGCGGTCTCCGTGGCGCCGGCAGCGCGGTGGCGGAACGAATCTGTGCCTGGTTTGTCGATATCGAAAGCGTGGTGGGCATGCTTGACCGTCGCCACCCGCAAGCCCCGCGCGGCAAACTCGGTGACCAGCCGCTCGGTCAGTGTCGTTTTGCCGGAATTCTTCCATCCGGTGATGCCGAAGACATGGCGGTTCATAGGGCGCCCATCTTACGGGCAACGTGAATGACGTAAAGAGTGGTCAGCACGCCCGCTATCGAAGAGAAGAACATAACGAAAAGCAGCGGGTAAGGACCCGATTCTGGAGCAAGCAGCGCGCCGGCAATCACCGAGAGTACCGCGCCGCCGCCGATCTGCAGCGCACCGCCGAGCCCGGAAGCGGTCCCCGCGAGGTGAGGGCGCACGCTAACGACGCCTGCCGTGGCGTTAGGCAGCGTTATGCCGTTGCCCATACCGACGAAAAAGGTAGGGCCGAAAAGCGAAAGCGGGTGGTAGAAGCCGGCGGCGAACAGGCCGATCGACAGCCCCATCCCCACAGCTGCCGTCATGTTCCCGGCCAGCATCATCCGGTTGATGCCGATGACTCGCGAAAACCGCCCCGAGATGAAGTTGCCCAGCATGTAGCCTAAGGTAATCAGCACAAAGTACATGCCGTATTGCGAAGGCGACAGGTTCAATTGCACGGTCGCCACGAACGGCCCCCCGCCCAGGAACGCGAAAAAGGCGCCGGAGGAGAAGGCGGCAGTGGCCCCATAGCCCCAGAAGCGACGAGACCGGAACAGCTCAGGATAGTTCCTCAACTGGCTGGACATAGAAGCCGACCGGCTGTGATTGGTCTCTCCCAGATCGAGCCAGACGACGATGAAGGCCACAACGCCGAAGGCGAGCATCAGGTGGAAGGTGGCTTGCCAGCCATAGAGCTCGTCCAGGAAGCCGCCGATCAACGGGCCGATCATGGGGGCGACGGTCATGCCCATTGTGATGTAGCCGATGCGGCTCGCTGCCTCGTCTGCCCCGACAGTGTCGCGCACGATGGCGCGGGACAGCACCATTCCGGCCGCCGCGAAGGCCTGGAAGACACGGCAGACCAGAAGGATTTCGATCGACGGCGCATAGGTCGCCGCCAAAGTGCTTGCGATGAAGATTGCGAAGCTTATCAGCATCACCGGCCGGCGTCCAAACCGGTCGGAGGCCGGGCCGATGCCGAGTTGGAGAATTGCGGTAGCCACGAGATAGAGCGAAACCGCGAGCTGCACGACGCCGTAATCCGCCTCGAAATGCCGTGCCATGCCGGGCAGGGACGGCAGGAAGACGTTCATGGCGACGGCCGCGGTGGCGGCGGCCATTACGAGAGTCAGAATGTGCGGCGGGGTCGTGCGATCTAAGCTGCGGACCGACATGCTGTTTCCTTCTCCGCCCTACACGCCGTCGGGCGCCATGCCTGGCCCGGTGCTGTGGACGATAGGCGTTTTCCTCGCCACGACCTGCTCGCGGTAGAGGGCGTAAAGCCCCGAGGTCACGACGATCGCCGCCCCTCCAAGCATCATCAGATCAGGAATATCGCCAAAGATTACAAGGCCTAGCAGAATGGCCCACAACAGCCCGGTGTAACGGAAGGGAGCCATGAAGGAGACGTCGCCCTCTCGCATGGCCATGATGATGAACTGATAGCCGAAGATCAGGAAGACCGCGGCCGCCAGAAGCAGGCCGACATTCGTGAAGGTGAGCGGGGACCAGCCGCCGAAAGGCTCGACCAATGCTGCGCCGCATACGGAGACGGCGATCGAAGTCGCAAGGGATACCAGCGCCGTGGGTGTGGCGGCGGGAATCTGCCTTGTGGCAAGGTCGCGCACCGTGCAGAAGCCGACGGCGGCAAGCGCAAGCAAAGACCAGCCGCTGAAACCTTCCAGCCCGGGGCGAACGATGATCATGACGCCGGCGAAACCAACCGCGATGGCTGCCCATCTGCGCCAGCCGACGGGCTCTCCGTAAAACAGCGCCGCACCCATGGTTACGGCGAGCGGCAGGGCCTGGAGGACGGCATGAATATTGGCTATGGGCAGCCGCATGAGCGCTGTCAGGAATGTGACAGTGGCCGCGACCTCGCAACCCATGCGCAGGAAAACGCTTGGGTGGCGGAGCCCGCCAAGCCTGGAGAATGCGCCGGTGCGCCACACGAGCAGCGCTAGCAGGATGGTGGCAAAGACGCCGCGCACGAGCATGATCTGGCCCATGTTCATGCCCTGCGATGCCAGCTTGGCAAATGCGTCGTTGATGGTGAAGCCGGCCATCGACACCGACATGAAAAGCGCACCACGCAGATTGGGAGAAAGAACCACGCGCACCCCGTCGGCAGAATTGATCAGGATGCCTTATTGTTTTCAAGCGCAACTGGCAATCGGTCCAGTGCCGTAAAGATGTGGTTCAGCCGCCCGTAACGCTCATGTGGCGGGAGACGGCCGGACGTCTGGTCCGCCGGTCGATTACGAAATCATGTCCCTTCGGCTTGCGCGAGATCGCCTCGTCAATCGCCCCCGACAGAAGGTCGTTGCCTTCCGAGGCCCGCAGCGGGCTGCGCAGGTCGGCGGCGTCCTCCTGGCCGAGGCACATGAACAGCGTGCCGGTGCAGGTTATGCGGACACGGTTGCAGCTTTCGCAGAAATTATGGGTCATCGGCGTGATGAAGCCGAGCCGGCCTCCGGTCTCCGCGACCTCGACATAGCGTGCCGGCCCACCCGTCTTGTAGGGGATGTCCGTCAGCGTGAAGCGCTTTTCCAGGTCGGCGCGCAATTGGGAAAGGGGCAGGTACTGATCGGTGCGGTCGCCGTCGATTTCGCCGAGCGGCATTGTCTCGATCACGGTCATGTCCATGCCGCGGCCATGGGCCCAGGAAAGCATCGCCGGGATCTCGGCTTCGTTGAACCCCTTGAGCGCCACCGTGTTGAGCTTGACCTTCAGGCCCGCGGCAGCGGCGGCTTCGATACCTCGCATCACACGGTCGAGATGGCCCCAGCGGGTAATGGAGCGGAACTTTTCCGGGTCGAGGGTATCAATCGAGACGTTGATGCGCTTGACGCCGCAGTCGGCAAGTTCGCCAGCGAAGCGTTCGAGTTGGGAGCCGTTGGTGGTCAGGGTCAGTTCGTCGAGCGAGCCCGATTTCAGGTGCCGCGACAATTCGCGGACGAGATGCATGATATTCTTGCGGACCAGCGGTTCGCCGCCTGTCAGCCTCAGCCTGCGCACGCCCTTCTCGATGAATACCGTGCAAAGCCGGTCGAGTTCCTCGAGGCTGAGCAGGTCGCGCTTGGGCAGGAACGTCATGTCCTCCGCCATGCAGTAGACGCAGCGGAAGTCGCAGCGGTCGGTAACCGAGACGCGCAGATAGTCGATGGCGCGTCCGAATGGATCAATCATGCTGGATACCGTGCTCATTCCGCGATCCTGGTTCGTTTTTCCGGCTGGACCGAATGTCAGGCCGATCAGGGGCTTTTTCAATAGGCTGGGGCAGGCTAGCATCATGGCAGACGCTTCGGCAATATTCATCGCTCCAACCTCCGGACATACTCATGAAGCCTCCCAGCGAACTCAGGGTTTCTCGCGATCGGCGAACATTGACCGTCACGTTCGACGGGGAAGAGCCCGTCGCGCTCGGTGCGGAACTGCTGCGGGTGCTCTCTCCCTCGGCGGAAGTGCAGGGCCATTCACCTGACCAGCGCGTGACGGTGGGCGGCAAGCGCGAAGTCGGCATCGCTCGTATGGAGCCAGTGGGAAACTACGCGGTGCGCATCGTTTTCGACGACGGCCATGATACGGGGCTCTTTAGCTGGACATATCTGGCTGCCTTGTGCCGCGAGCGCGATGCGCGCTGGCAGGAATATCTTGAAGAACTGGACCAGAAGGGGCTGAGCCGTGATCGATGAAGCTGGCGCCACGTCCGGATTTGTCGAAAGCGTGGAAGCTCTGGAAGCGATCTATGGCAAGCCCGGCACGGCCTCCCTTGTGAAGGAGGTCGACCACATCATTGCGCCCTATGCCGCGTTCATCGAGGTAGCGCCTTTCGTGGCCCTCGCCACGTCGGGACCGGAAGGACTCGATTGCTCGCCGCGCGGCGACGAGCCGGGCTTTGTCCGGGTTCACGACGAACGGACCTTGCTGATGCCCGACCGGCGGGGCAACAATCGCATCGATTCGCTGCGCAATATCGTGCGCGACGGCCGGGTGGCGCTGCTGTTCCTGGTGCCGGGATCAGGCACGACGCTGCGGGTCAACGGCAGTGCCCGGCTGAGCGTTGATCCAGCCCTGTGTGACAGCTTCGCCGTTGGCGGCAAGGCGCCCCGCTCGGTCGTCGTCGTGCATGTGGAAACCGTGTATTTTCAGTGCGCCCGCGCCATACAGCGGTCCAGGCTGTGGGATGCCGCGTCACAGGCTGCGGCCTTGGGCCTGCCGACGCCCGGGGATATACTCGACACACTTACCTCGGGCGAAATTAACGGCGCCAAGTATGATCAGGAATGGCCAGAGCGTGCTGCCAAGACGATGTGGTAGGCTCGAGATTCGTGGACGGGAGCCGGGTCTAATCCCGCTCGAGTTCGTCGATGATGCGCCGCATATGCTCTCCGAGCGCGTGGCATTGCGAAGGTGTCGACTGCGCCATGACGCGGTCGATCAACCCCGTATAGACCTCTAGCGCCTTCATCAGCAGGGCCTCGCCCTTTTTGGTCAGGTAAAGGCGCATAATGCGCTTGTCGTTGGGGTCGCCCTCCCGGTGCAGGAGCTCCTGCATCTCCAACTGTGGCAGCAGCATTGTGATGTTGGACCGCCCGACGAGAAGCCGCCGTGCGAGATCGTGCTGGGAAGTTCCGGGATGCCGGTAGAGATTCATCAGGACGTCGAGCTGGGCGATCTTGAGGCCGAGCGGCGCCAGCGCCTGACTGAGCGCCTTGACGACAGCCTTCTCGGCACGGACAACGGCGATCCAGTTGTGGAACCGGGGATTGTCCCAAGGGAGTTGTTGCTTATTGTTCATGGCTGAACTATAATGTTCAAGGATGAACATTTAAAGGCGACGACGATGGCTTCTCTCCGATTGTCTGTACTGCGGACCTTGTTTGGAATAGCAGAACATATCACGCCGCGCCTAGCCGGACGTGCGGCTTTCGAGATATTTTGCCGGACACCGGCGCCCGATGGTCCGTCGCCAAAGGCGCGTGAAAGGATCGCGGCGGCCGAAGCTTTCATGCTGGAAGCGCGGCGGCACTGCCTTAAATCCGACTATGGCTATTTCGTCGCCTACGAATTCCGGCCTCAAGGGGCATGGCGGGGCAGGGGCACGATCCTGGTTACGCATGGCTGGGGATCGCGCAGCGAATATATGCAGGCCATTATCGAGGAATTGCGGTCACACAGCTTTCGGGTGGTGGCGCTCGATCTTCCCGGTCATGGCGCTTCCCCCGGTCGGCGGCTTCACATGGCGAGCGCCGTGGCGGCGGTGAAAACCGTCGAGGAATGGTTCGGACCTTTCACCGGTGCCGTGGGTCATTCCTTCGGAGGCGCGGTGCTGATCACTGCGCTCAAGGGGGCGGTCAACGGGCTGAAACCCGTCGATGCCGGCCGCTTGGCGCTGATCGCATCGCCGAACTCGATGCCTGATCTGTTCGCGTATTTTTCTCGCGAGCTCGGATTGGGCCGCATAAGCCGCGCGGCATTCTTCCATCAGGTCGAACTCGTCACGGGCTCGCCATTGTCCGAGTTCGTCACAGCACGGCAGGCTGCATCACTGGCTATCCCGATCCTGGTTCTCCATGCGCCCGACGATCGCGAGGTTCCATTCGCCGATGCGCAAGCCATCGCGGCAGGCGGAAACCGTGCCCAGCTTCGCCTCGTCAACCGAGCCGGCCACCGCCGCATCCTCTCCGATCCGGTTACGCTCGCCCATCTCGCCGAGTTTTGCGCTGGCGAGCGCCTGCTTGCCGCCGCTGAATAGGAAACTCGGCTGTTGCCTCCACGTTAAACTGATGGCGTGGCTTCACCCGCGCACGGTCTATTTAGCCCTCGCTTAACCTTAGTTTGATGAATCACTATAATATTCAATGGCTGGTGCTCTTGCAGTTGAGGTCGTTCCATGTCGCTAGTCCGGCTGATTTGGGCCCCGACGGTGCGGGAAAGATCATAACCAGCAAACCTTGGGGGTACGCCAGATGGCAAAGCGGTCCGTTAAATGTCTAAGCTTGACCGTTCTGGCGTTCGCCGCCGGGTTTACGGGACCTGTGCCGCAGGCAAGTGCGGAGCAGTATCTGTTCGATATGCTTTTCGGCAATCGTGCGAACCGCCAGCCCGTGCGGCAGGCTCCGGTGGTTCGTGAGCCGGAGCGGCCAGCGCCAAGAGTGGCCGCGCCGAAGATCAGCGGACCCAGCTATTACAACTACCGGGCCGAGGATCTGCGGAAGCTCGACGTGACCGCTATTGCGCCGAAAGCGGAAGACGGGGCGCAGTTTCCACCGGATTCACGCTTCACCAGAGCGCTGGCAGCGGCTGGTGATCTCGACATCCTTGCAGAAAAGCTGATCGTCGACGCCATCACTGCCTATTACCAGAAGAATCCCGCCTTCATCTGGAGCGACGAGAATGGGCCGAACGAGCGGGCGCTTGCCACGCTCGGCGTCCTTCGCGCCGCCAATGAGGATGGGCTGGTCGAGGCCGATTATGCGGTCCGGGAACCCTCCGCTTCGGGTGACGAGGATGCGCGGCTGGCGGATCTGATGCGCTTCGAACTGATGCTGTCGGCGCGGGCGCTTCGATATGCCAGGGATGCCACACGGGGGCGCGTCGATCCCAACAAGCTTTCAGGCTACCACGATTTCCCGGAAAAGCCGTTCGACGCCGGACGCGTATTGAATATCCTGTCGCAGACGGCCAACGCCCCGCGCTATCTGGCGTCGCTTCAACCGGCCAACGAGATCTACGCCGCGCTGCGGAAGGAACTTGCCGAATTGCGCGTCAGCCAGGAGCGGGAGATCGTCGTCGATCCCGAAACATTCGTGCGGCCGGGCGGGAGCCATCCGGATTTCGCGAAATTGCTGCGCATCATCGAAAGGGATGCCGATGAGGCATTCCACCAGGAGCACGGCGTTGTCCTGGACTCCTATGCCGGCAGCGAGGTCTATGCGCACGACCTCGTTCCGGTGATCAAGGCAGCGCAGAAGCAGCACGACCTCAATCCCGACGGCATCGTCGGAAGGCGCACGGTGGGGGCGCTTGCAGGCGAGACGAAGGCCGCCCGTATCGATAAGGTCATCCTGGCGATGGAGCGGATGCGCTGGCACCCGTCGCATCTGGGCAGCCGCCGCGTGATGATCAACGCGGCCTCCTTCACCGCCAGCTATATCGAGAATGGCGAGGAGAAGCTGTCCATGCGCACGGTGGTCGGCAAGACGGGCAACCAGACCAGCTTCTTTTACGACGAGATCGAGTATGTGGAGTTCAACCCTTATTGGGGCGTTCCGCGCTCAATCCTGATTAACGAGATGCTGCCGCGCCTGCGTAACGACCCCGGCTATCTGGACCGGGCCGGTTACGAGGTCACCGATGGCAGTGGACGCCGGATTCCTTCATCGGCCATCAACTGGTCGCGCTATGGCGCCAATATTCCCTACCATGTCCGCCAGACGCCGAGCGAGCGCAACGCGTTGGGCGAATTGAAGATCATGTTCCCCAACAAGCACGCCATCTATATGCACGACACGCCGGCCCGCAATCTCTTCAGCCGCGATACCCGCGCTTTCAGCCATGGCTGCGTGCGGCTGCATGAGCCGCGGGCGATGGCGGCTGCCGTCCTTGGAACGACTGAGGAAGAGATCGGCGCGGCTGTTACGAGGGGCAAGAACAGCCGCCGGAGCGTACCGTCGAAGATTCCCGTCTATGTCGCCTATTTCACGGCCTGGCCCGAGGCGTCGGGCACAGTCACCTATCATGACGATGTCTACGGGCGCGATGCGCGCCTTTCCACGGCGCTGTCCAAGGTGGAGGATGCACGCACAGCCGGTAGCTGATCCCTTCTGCTAATCTCGCCAGAAGGCCGGCGACAGCAGCACGAGGACCGCCAGGATCTCGAGCCGGCCGAGCAGCATGGTCAGTGTGAGTATCCATTTGGCGTAATCGTTGAGCGAGCTGAAATTGCCCGCTGGGCCTACGACCGGCCCGAGACCGGGGCCGACATTGGTTATCGCAGTAAGCGTTGCGGTGGTCGACGTGATTAGATCGAGCCCGCCCGCAGACAAAGCCAGAGAGGCGGCAGCCCAGATTCCGATGAAAGCAACGGCGAAAAGCGTGACCGAACGCTGCATCTGAGGATCGACGGTTCTTGAGCCGTAGCGTAGCGGCTGGATCGAACTGGGATGGATCAACGAGCGCAGCCCATTGCGCAGCATCAATCCCAGGATCAGAAAACGGTAAGCCTTGATCCCACCGGCGGTCGAACCTGAACAGCCGCCAAGGAATGTCGCGAAGAAGAAGAGGGTGATCGCGAAAGGACCCCACAATGTATAGTCCTCGCTGGCGAAACCTGCGGTGGTGATAATCGACACAAGGTTGAAGGCCGACGAGGTCAGCGCATCACCGAAGTCCACACTCGTCGTAAGTCGCCGGTAGATGGCGATTACGAGGACGGTGGCCGCCACGTATCCCAGGAAAACCCGGATCTGCGGGTCGCGCAGGGCGTCTAGCCGGCCGCTGACCAGGAACAGGATCAAAATCGAAAAGGGGAGCGCCGAGAGCACCATGAAAACGACCCCGACCCATAGCACGGCACGGCCTTCGAAATAGCCGAAGGAAGCGTCATGCGTGGAAAACCCACCTGTGGCGATTGTGGTCATAGCGTGGTTGACGGCGTCGAAAAGGTTCATCCCGGCCATGCCGTAGGCGATCGTGCACAACAGGGTCAGGGCGATATAGATGGCTATCAGCGCCTGGGTATAGGTTGCCAGCCGCCCGAACGGCCGATCCTCCTCGATATCGGATGATTCGATGCGGAAGTAGGAGAAGCCGCCCACGCGCAGCATGGGCAGAAAGAACAGCCCGAGCGCGATGACACCGAGACCGCCGATCCACTGCAGCAAAGAGCGCCACAGGAGCATGCCCGGTGGAAGACCATCGAGTCCCGATATCACAGTGGAACCGGTCGTGGTTATGGCCGACACGGACTCAAAGACGGCGCCGGCAAGGTCTAGTTTCAGGGACGCCGTGTAGAAGGGCAGTGCCCCGACGAGGCCGAGCGTGGCCCACAACACCACGACAACGAAGAAGGCAAACCGCGTCGACCCGACATGACGGCGCCCGTGCGTGGCGGCGGCGATCGTCAACGCTAACCCCCCGGTGGTGAGGGAACAGATGACGAAAACCTGCCAATCGGTATTGCCGTAATAAAGATCGACAGCCGCAGGAACAAGCATTGCGCCGGCGACGTAGAGGGCGAAGATGGAAGCTGCGAAAGCACTTGCCCGAACAACGGAAGCGTGCACGGTTTCTTCACTTTCATGAATGCGGGCGGCAGGGAACCATGAGAAACCGGCCCGATGGAGCCGGCAAAGCTCAATTAAATGGTGGGCGCGACAGGGATTGAACCTGTGACCCCACCCGTGTGAAGGGTGTGCTCTCCCGCTGAGCTACGCGCCCGCCCGGTGCTCAATTACCGAGCGCGCGGCGATATAAGGGGGGCAGGGGCCGCAAGTCAAGAGACCGCAATGCCCGATGCCTCGCGGATGAGTGCTTCGGCGAGGCCGACTGTAAGCTCGTCGAAATGGGAGATGACGCGACTGGGCTCGAAATGGCGGACATGCACGTCCGTATAGCCGAAATCCACGGCGACGACGGGAATGCCCGCGGCCTTGGCGGTGTCGATGTCGGTGCGCGAATCGCCGACCATCACGGCGCGACCACGGTCACCGCCGGCCCGCTCGATCGTGTCCAGCAGGTGGCGGGGATCGGGTTTGCGATGAGCGAAAGTGTCGGCGCCGCAGACCGCTTCGAAATTCTCGGTTATTTCGAGCGCGTCCAGCAGCGACACCGAAAGTTCTTCAAGCTTGTTGGTGCACACGGCGGTCAGGTAGCCTGCCTGGCGAAATCGCGAAATCGCCTGCAGTACCCCGGCGAAGGGGCGGGACTTGCCTGGCATCTTGGCTGAGTAATGCTCCAGAAATATTGCTTGCAGGATGTCGAGCTGACCCTCGGCGAGCGGCTGTCCGTGATCGGCGAAGGCCCTTTCGATCATCACGCGGCTGCCGAACCCGACGAAACGGCGGATTTCGTCCGCTTCGACTGGGGGAACATTTGCCGTCTGCAGACAGTGATTGAGGCTGTCGAGAAGATCGGGCGCGGTGTCGACCAGCGTCCCGTCGAGATCGAATACGATGATCGGCAATCCCATGGTGCATCTCCTGAACCTGCGAAAATATGTGGAGCCGATACCCCTCTAGACTGCCGCGGGCAAGGGCCAGACGCAAAACGGAGGTTTGCCGTGACGGCGGAAAACGGCTACAGCGCCGTGCGTCCTTCACCGTGTTTGCCGAAAATCGATTTCGATTTCCGGGCCGATGCGTTAGAGGCAAGTGCGAATTTCAGGGGGAGTCGATGACGCTCGATGCAAAGGCATTGAAAATCGCGGCCGCGCGGGCCGCGCTCGCGCATGTGGAAGACGGCATGAAGCTGGGCATCGGCACCGGCTCCACCGCGGAAGAATTCATCAGATTGCTGGGCGTCAGGGTCAGCGAGGGGCTGAAGGTGGTCGGCGTGCCGACATCCGAGCGTACGGCCGCGCTTTGCCGTCGATTGTCGATTCCGTTGACCGACCTGGATGAGACCCCGCGCCTGGACCTGACCGTCGACGGTGCCGACGAGGTCGGGCCGGAGCTCGCGCTGATAAAGGGTGGCGGCGGCGCACTGCTGCGCGAAAAAATCGTGGCGTCCGCCTCGAGCCGCATGATCGTCATCGCCGACGAAAGCAAGCATGTCGCGATGCTCGGCAAATTTCCGCTGCCGGTCGAGGTGGTGCCGTTCGGCCTGCGTTCCACGCTGTTGACCATAGAGGAATCGGCCGAGCGGCTGGGTCTTTCCCTTTCCCACGAAATGCGGTTGGCTGACGGCAAGCCATTTGTTACGGATGGCGGCCATTTCATCCTCGATGCATCATTTGGCCGTATTCCGGAGCCAAGAGCGCTGGCACAGGCGCTGAACGGTATTCCGGGCGTCGTCGAAACGGGGCTCTTTACGGGGTTGGCCAGCCTGGCGATCCTGGCGGGCGGGGACGGCATCAGGACCATCGACGCGTAACGGTTGAATTGCACAAGAAACGGAGTCCAACAGATATGAACATGGCCAAGAATGTTCGCCACATCGCGCTGGCCGCGGCGATGGCCTTCACCGCCTTCACCTTGCCGGCTGGCGCGCAGGAGATATCTGATACGCATCTGCGGGCCGCACGCCAGGCGATCGGCGCCATCAACGCCACCGAGAATTTCGACAATGTGCTGCCCCAAGCCGCACGGTCGCTGAAGAGCGAGCTTATCCAGCAGAGTCCGAACCTCGTCGATCTTATCAACGCGACGGTTGATGAAAAGGCACTGGAGCTGGCCAGCCGCCGGGCCGACCTGGAAAGGGAGGCCGCGCTTGCTTATGCGCGTGTGTTCAGCGAGGAAGATCTCACCAACATCGCCAATTTCTATAACTCCGAGACAGGCCAGAAGCTTCTGTCGGACGGACCCATCGTCACGCGCGAAGTGCTCAATGCGGCTGAGATCTGGCGCCGCGGCATCGTGCGCGACCTGACACAGAGCGTGACGGAGCAGATCGAGGCAGTGACCAATGCACAGGCACCGGCGCCTGCCGGCGATAGCGGTCAGTAGACTAGACTGCGTGCATGGTTGAATATTATTGAAAGCCCGGCCGCCGCGCCGGGCTTTCAATTTGTGTGGCAAAAGCATAGCTGCCTGAAGCGACAGAACGAGCAGTAGCGGGGTTTCCGACATGAGCAATTTCGATCTCGATCTTTTTGTCATCGGCGGAGGATCGGGGGGTGTGCGGGCCGCGCGACTGGCGGCGGGCATGGGAAAAAGGGTTGCCATAGCCGAGGAGTACCGGTTCGGCGGCACCTGCGTCATCCGCGGCTGCGTGCCGAAGAAGCTTTATGTCTATGCCTCGCAGTTCCCCGAGCATTTCGAGGATGCGGCGGGTTATGGCTGGACCGTCGGCGAAACGCGCTTCGACTGGAGAACGCTGGTCGCCAACAAGGATCGCGAGATCTCCCGCTTGGAAGGCCTCTATCGCAAGGGACTGGAAAATGCCGGCGCGCGCATCATGGAGAATCGTGCCGTGCTGGTGGACCGTCATACGGTGCGGGTGGGTGACGAGACCTTGACGGCGGAGAACATCCTGATCGCGGTCGGCGGCCGGTCCAATCCGCATGAGGCCTTGCCTGGACACGAGCATTGCATCTTCTCCAACGAGGCTTTCGATCTGGAGGAACTGCCCAAGCGAATCGCCATCGAAGGTGGCGGCTATATTGCTGTGGAATTCGCCAACATCTTTCACGGTCTGGGCGTAGAGACGACGCTCATCTATCGCGGCAAGGAAATTCTCAGCCGCTTCGACAGCGATCTTCGGCGCGGGTTGCATGAGGCGATGGAAGCCAAGGGGATACGCATTCTCTGCCACGAACTCATCGAAAAGGTCGACAAGCGGGCTGATGGGGCGCTCGACGCGCACCTCAAATCGGGCGCGGTGGAAACCTTCGACCAGATCATGCTTGCCATCGGCCGCATTCCCAACACGGAAGGCCTGGGGTTGGAGAAAGCGGGCGTCGAGACCGGGGTGAAGGGCGAAATCGTCGTCGATGAATATTCACGCACCAATATCGAAAACATCTGGGCCGTGGGCGACGTGACCGACAGGGTGCAGCTGACGCCGGTGGCGATCCACGAGGCTATGTGCTTCATTGAGACCGCATTCCGGAACAATCCCACGAAAATCGACCACGAAGTCATTGCCACCGCGGTCTTCTCGCAGCCTGAAATCGGCACGGTGGGGCTCGGCGAGGAGGAAGCGGCCAAGCGTTACGACGCCCTCGAGGTCTATCGTGCGAGCTTCCGGCCGATGCGGCACACGCTTTCCGGCCGGCAGGAAAAGATGATCATGAAGCTGGTGGTGGATGCGGCCTCGCGGCGTGTGGTCGGGGCGCATGTGCTGGGGCCCGATGCCGGCGAGATGGCGCAACTTCTCGCGATCCCGCTCAAGGCCGGGCTGACAAAGGCAGACTTCGACCGCACCATGGCCGTTCATCCCAGCGCGGCGGAGGAACTGGTGACGATGTACAAGCCGAGCTACAGGGTCAGGAATGGCGAACGCACCGACAGCTGATTTGACGAAGAGAGAAGACATGGCCGAGGGCGCGGTCGTCGGCTATTTCGGCTATGGCTCGCTGGTGAATGCCGACACGCACCGCACACGCATCGTGGCCAGCGTGCCTGCGCGGCTGAAAGGCTGGCGGCGCCACTGGATACCCCATCACGAAGCGGACATGCGCAGCGCCGTCCTGTTGAGCGTCAAGCGGGATGAGGCTCATGTCTGCGACGGGCTGCTTGTTCTCGACCGGCTGGAGAACCTTCCACAGGTTGATGAGCGCGAAATCGGCTATCTGCGCCGGCAGGTCCAGCGGCAGGAACTGGAATTGGAGGCGGAACTTCCGTTCGACTGCCCCCTTTACGTATACGAAGCGCTGCCGCCGGCGACGAAACGGGATGCCGAAGGCCACATTCTGCAGTCCTATCTCGACGCTGTTCTGCAAGGCTTCCTGCGCGTGCACGGCGAGGAGGGAATGCGGCGGTTCGTCAGCGACACCCATGGCTTCGATACGCCGGTGCTGGCCGATCGGGATGCGCCGCTCTATCCGCGGCCGGTCAGGCTGAGCGAAGCCGAGCGAGAGCTGATCGACAGCGTCCTGGCCCAGCTTCCCGTGTGCTTCATCCGTAATGCCGGCGCAACAATCGCGCAGGGATGAAGGGCCCCGGTTCGTTTTGCATTCATTTCCGGGGTAGTATGTGAACGCAGCTTTCGCTAAATAGCGGCCTTACCGGCCGAAATGCCATGCATTTCGGCCCGTTGCGTAACATCTATTGGGTGCTGAGATGACAAACTGGTCGCCGAATTCCTGGAGAAGCAAGCCGATCAGTCAGGTTCCGGCTTATCCGGACCAGGCTGCGCTGGCCGAGGTCGAGGCGCGGATGGCGACCTATCCGCCGCTCGTTTTTGCAGGTGAGGCGCGCAAGCTGAAGAAGCACCTCGCGGCGGTCGCCAATGGCGATGGCTTCCTGATGCAGGGCGGCGATTGCGCCGAGAGCTTCGCCGAGCATGGTGCGGACAATATCCGCGACTTCTTCCGTGTGTTCCTCCAGATGGCGGTGGTGCTGACCTTTGCCGGCTCCCAACCTGTGGTCAAGGTCGGACGCATAGCCGGTCAGTTCGCCAAGCCGCGCTCTTCCGACATCGAGAAGAAGGGCGACGTGGCGTTGCCCAGCTACCGCGGCGACATCATCAACGGCATCGAATTCGACGAAGCCTCGCGCATTCCGGATCCGGCGCGCCAGGAGATGGCCTACCGCCAATCGGCAGCGACGCTCAACCTGTTGCGCGCTTTCGCCCAGGGCGGATTTGCCAATCTGGAAAACGTGCACAAATGGATGCTGGGCTTTATCTCCGACAGTCCACAGGGCGAGCGCTACCAGGCGCTGGCAGATCGAATTTCAGAGACGATGGACTTCATGCGGGCGGTCGGCATCAATGCCGAAAGCCATCCTTCGCTGCGGGAGACGGACTTCTACACCAGCCATGAGGCACTGCTGCTCGGCTACGAAGAGGCGCTGACGCGTATCGATTCGACCTCCGGCGACTGGTACTCGACCTCGGGTCATATGATCTGGATAGGTGACCGCACGCGCCAGCCTGACCATGCGCATGTGGAATACTGCCGTGGCATCAAGAACCCGCTCGGCCTCAAATGCGGACCGTCGATGACGCCGGACGGGCTCATCGAGCTGATCGATCTGCTTAATCCGCAGAACGAGGCGGGCCGCCTGACGCTGATCGCGCGCTTCGGTGCGGACAAGGTCAGTGAGCACCTGCCGAAGCTGATCCGCGCGGTCGAGAAGGAAGGCCGCAAGGTGGTGTGGTCCTGCGATCCCATGCACGGCAACACGATCACCGCTGCCGGCTACAAGACGCGTCCCTTCGACCGCATCCTGAAGGAGGTTCAGACCTTCTTCGACGTTCATCGGGCCGAGGGCACGCATCCGGGCGGCATGCATATCGAGATGACCGGCAAGAACGTGACCGAATGCACGGGTGGTGCCCGCGCCATCCGCGACGAGGAGCTGCAGGACCGCTACCACACCCATTGTGACCCCCGGTTGAACGCGGACCAGTCGCTGGAGCTTGCTTTCCTGGTGGCCGAGCTCCTGAAGAAGGACCGTGCGTCGCACACGATGAAGGAAGCCGTTGGCGCCTGAGAGCCGTGTGTTGCGTTGACCGCTGTGTTCAGCAATTTGCGATGCAGATCGAACCCCCGTCATGGCATAGTGGCGGGGGTTTTTCATTGGAGGTTCCATGGTTGAAGAACGAACCGGCGGGTGCCTTTGTGGCGCCGTACGTTTCCGCACACGTGGCCGCCTGCGGGAAGTGGTCTACTGTCACTGCTCCCAATGTCGCAGGCAAACCGGGCTCTACTATGCGGCGACTGATCTTGAGGATTCCCGGCTGGAGATCGACGGCGGGGAACATCTGACGTGGTACGCTGCCTCCGATTTCGCCCGGCGTGCCTTTTGCAGCCGCTGCGGATCGGCCATGTTCTGGAAGCGTCTCGGCGCCGATGTCACGTCCATTCTTGCCGGGAGCTTTGATCAGCCCAGCGGCCTGGTGGCGAAGTCACACATATTCGTCGCCGACAAGGGCGACTTCTACGAGATCCAGGATGGGCTGCCGCAATTCGAGCGTTCGTCTTGGGACGTGCCTGTGGCTGGGGAAGCCGGCCCGCATGAATAACCGGATCGACGGCCTTGGGCTGGAAATCCGCCACGGCTTGCCCGAGGATTTGCGGTTCCTGCTGGAAAAATACCCGCGCGAACAGTGGAAGACGCACGAAAATCTGGGCGACATGGCCCAGTTCTGGCTTCAGCGGCACGACATGTTTCGGGAGCTGAGCGGCATGTTGCAGAACAGCGTGTTCGACTACCGCGAAGGGCGGTTGGCACCTGATGCTTTCCAGAAATGGTTCGCGCCGCGCCTGCGCTTCTTCCTGCAGCAGCTCCATGGCCACCACCAGATCGAGGACATGCATTATTTCCCGGTATTTGCAGCCGCCGAGGCCAGGATGGTGCGCGGCTTCGAACTCCTCGACAGCGACCATCACATCATCCACGACGCCCTCGAGCGGAACGCCGAAGCGGCCAGGGAATTCCTGACTGTCCTCCAAAAAGCCGACAGCGATGCGAAGCGCTTTGCGGGAGATGCCTATGCGGACGAGAACGCGCGGCTGATCGCCATGCTGGGCAGGCATCTGCATGATGAGGAAGACCTGATCATTCCGCTCATACTGGACAGGGGCGAAGGCGGGCTGGGCATCAGTTAGCGCCGTCCTGACAGCGGCCATTATTGCAACCGGAATGGTTGCAGGCTACAGGGGCTGCATGATCAAGAACGCTTCTCCCGATATCCTGCGCATCGCCATTGCCCAGCTCAATCCAGTCGTGGGTGACGTCGCGGGAAATCTTGCAATGGCGCGCGCGGCCAGGGCCGATGCGGCACGGCAAGGCGCCGATCTCGTGCTCTTCACCGAGCTGTTCATCGCCGGCTACCCGCCCGAAGATCTGGTCATGAAGCCGGCCTTCGTCGCGGCCTGCGAGAAGGCGGTGGCGGACCTGGCCGCCGATACGGCCGACGGCGGGCCGGGCATGGTGATGGGCACTCCGCTGCGGCGCGATAGCGGGTTGCACAACTCGATCGTCGTGCTCGACGACGGCAAGATGATCGCGGAGCGCTACAAGCTCGATCTGCCCAATTACGGCGAGTTCGACGAGAAACGCGTTTTTCAGGCCGGGCCGAGCGTGCCGGGCCCCGTGAACTTCCGCGGGGTGCGGCTGGGCATTCCGATCTGCGAGGACATCTGGGGCACGCTCGGCATCTGCGAGACGCTGGCCGAATCCGGTGCCGAACTGCTGCTCGTACCCAACGGATCGCCCTATTATCGGGGCAAGGTGGACGTGCGCCAGCAGGTGGCGATCCTCCAGGTGATCGAGAGCGGCCTGCCGCTGATCTACGCCAACCAGCTCGGCGGGCAGGACGAGCTTGTTTTCGATGGCGCATCCTTCGCCATACAGGCCGACAGGACGCTGGCCTTCCAGATGAGCCAGTTTGAGGAAACGCTGGCGGTGACGACGTGGAAGCGGGAGGCAGAGCACTGGGTTTGCGCGTCCGGTCCCATGTCGAAAATTCCGGAGAAGGAAGAGGCGGATTACCGCGCCTGCATGCTCGGGCTGCGGGACTATGTGAACAAGAATGGCTTCAAGAATGTCGTTCTGGGCCTTTCGGGCGGCATCGACTCGGCCATCTGTGCGGCGCTCGCCGTGGATGCGCTCGGCGAGGAACGCGTGCGTTGCGTGATGATGCCTTACCGGTACACGTCGAAAGAGTCGCTCAAGGATGCCGAGGATTGCGCGCGCGCGCTGGGCTGCCGCTACGAAATCGTGCCGATTTTCGAGCCGGTCGAGGGCTTTTTGAACGCGCTGACGCAGGTTTTCGAAGGTACGCAGGAGGGCGTGACGGAGGAGAACCTGCAAAGCAGGACGCGCGGAACGCTGCTGATGGCGCTGTCCAACAAATTCGGCTCGATGGTTGTCACTACAGGCAACAAGTCGGAAATGTCGGTGGGCTACGCCACGCTCTATGGCGACATGAATGGCGGGTTCAACCCGATCAAGGATCTTTACAAGATGCAGGTCTACAGCCTGTCGCGCTGGCGCAATGGGACCGTTCCACCCGGCGCTCTTGGGCCTTCGGGAGAGGTGATCCCCGCAGCGATCATAGACAAGCCGCCCTCGGCCGAGCTCCGGCCCGACCAGACCGACCAGGATTCGCTGCCGCCTTATCCCGTGCTCGACGACATTCTGGAATGTCTGGTTGAAAACGAGATGGGCGTCGACGAGATCGTCGCGCGTGGCCATGACCGCGAGACCGTGCACCGGGTGGAGCACCTGCTCTATATCGCCGAATACAAGCGGCGGCAGGCGGCGCCCGGCGTGAAGATCACCAAAAAGAACTTCGGCCGCGACCGGCGCTATCCGATCACCAACAAGTTCCGCGACCGGAGCTGAGGCCGCTGCCAGACCAGGCAACGAACATCGACGCGCGATAGCCTCGGCCTGTCGCCATGCCATTGCTGCCGTGGCCCAACGGGCAAGGTTGCAAAGCCTGCTTGTGGTTTTAAGATCGCCTGCAGCTCCGGTGCGGCCGCCATTGGCGGATGAGCCGCCTTTCACCCTGCCTCGAGACGTTTTATGCCCTTTTTTCAGTTTCTACGCGAGAACGCGCGCTGGCTTGCGGGCGGGTTCCTGCTCACCTTCTTCTCGGCATTCGGGCAGACCTATTTCATTTCATTGTCGGCCGGAAATATCCGCCAGGAGTATGCGCTTTCGCACGGCGAGTTCGGGCTTCTCTACATGCTCGCTACGCTGGCAAGCGCTCTGACGCTGCCTTATCTGGGCCAGATCGTCGATCGCTATTCGCCGCGCGCGGTGATCCTTTTCATCGTGCCGATGCTGGCGCTTGCCTGCGTTTCCATGGCGCTTTCCCGGTCGATCGCCGTCCTCGTCGTCACGGTCTACCTGCTCCGACTCTTCGGCCAGGGAATGATGACGCAGAACGCCATGACCGCCATCGGCCGATGGTATGCGTCCCAGCGCGGCCGTGCTGTCTCGGTCGTGTCGCTGGGCGTGGACGCGGGGTCGGCCACGATTCCCTTTTTCTTCGTCACGATTGCCGGGCTCGTGGGATGGCGCAACGGGTGGCTGGTCGCCGCAGCCGCCTTGATGGTGCTTGCGATGCCTCTCGTGGCAAGCCTTTTCGCGCAGGAGCGGCGCCCACGGGCCAGCGATCCGCTGCCGCGCGGCGGCGCCGTCCGCGACTGGACCCGAGCGGAGGTGCTGCGCGATCCGTTTTTCTACCTGTTGCTGCTCGGCATCATGGCGCCTGCCTTCATCGGCACGAGCATCTTCTTTCACCAGGTCTACCTGGTGGAACTGCGGGGGTGGTCGTTGGAGGTCTTCGCGGCTTCCTTCACCTTCATGGCGGTGTCGACCGTGACCTTCGCGCTCATCTGCGGGCATCTGATCGACAAATTCTCCGCCACCGCGCTCCTTCCCGTCTTTCTCCTGCCCATGGCGGTTGCCTGTCTGGTGCTCGGCATGCTGGAGGCGCAGTGGAGCGTTTTCGTGTTCATGGGGCTGCTCGGCGTTTCCAGCGGTTTTTCGAACACGCTGATGGGCGCGTTGTGGCCGGAGGTCTACGGCACGCGTTTTCTCGGTGCCGTCCGCGCGATGACGGTGGCGGTCATGGTGTTCTCTTCGGCAATGGGGCCGGGGCTGACCGGCTATCTGATCGATCTCGGCGTGTCGTTTCCCCTGCAGGTGCTGGTGATGGGCTTTTACTGCATCGCCGCGTCGGGCCTGATGCTGTTCGTTTCGCGGCAGCTTGCCTCGCGCGCCTTGCAAACGGCTGAACGGTCGGCTACGCCCGCCGCATGAGCACCACGGTTCGTTTCGCACCGTCCCCGACGGGGCACATCCATATCGGCAACGCGCGCACGGCGCTGTTCAACTGGCTTTTCGCGCTGAAGGCGGATAGCCGCTTCATCCTGCGTTTCGACGATACGGACGTCGAACGGTCGCGCCGGGAATTCGCCCAGCAGATAGAGCACGACCTGGAGTGGCTCGGCATCCACCCGCATATGGTTGCCCGGCAGTCGGACCGCGTCGCAATCTATGATGCAACGGCTGAAAAGCTGAAAGCAGCGGGGCTTCTCTATCCCTGTTACGAGACCTCGGAGGAGCTTGAACGGCGGCGCCGTATCAGGCTTTCCCGCCGGCTTCCGCCGGTCTATGGCCGCGAAGCGCTAAAACTTCAGGAGGACGAGCGCGCAGCGCTGGAAGCCGACGGGCGCCGCCCGCACTGGCGTTTCCTGCTGCCCAATTTCAAGGATGATCCATTCAAGACCGAGCGCACCGAAGTGCATTGGGACGACGTTGTCCGGGGGCCGCAGACGGTTGACCTCGCCTCCATGTCGGACCCTGTCCTCATCCGCGAGGATGGAACGTTTCTCTACACGCTGCCATCGGTTGCCGACGACATCGAGATGGGCGTCACCCATATCATTCGTGGCGACGACCACGTGACCAATACGGGTGCGCAGATCGCCTTGTTCAATGCGCTGGACGCCAAGGCGCCTGCCTTCGGGCATCACAATCTTCTCACCAGCGTGACCGGCGAGGGGCTGTCCAAGCGCACCGGGGCACTGTCGATATCGAGCCTGCGCGAGGCCGGCATAGAGCCCATGGCAGTCGCATCCCTTGCGGTGCTGATCGGAACGTCCGGTCCCGTTATCGCCTGCCGCAACATGGAAGAGCTCGCAGCGCATTTTTCGCCTTCGGCCAGTTCGAAATCGGCGGCGAAATTCGACCCGGCGGAATTGCGCGGGTTGAGCCGCAGCCTTATCCAGGAAATGCCGTTCGAGGCGGTTGAAGACCGGCTGGCAGCGATGGGAATTGTCGGCGAGAAGGCCGAGCCCTTCTGGCTTGCCGTGCGCGGTAACCTTGAAACCGTCGGCGAGGCCGCCGATTGGTGGCGCATCGTTACCGAAGGCATCCAGCGTCCGACAAACCTTTCCGAAGAGGATCGCGATTTCGTGCGCCAGGCCATGGACCATCTGCCGCCCGAGCCTTGGGACGGTCAGACCTGGTCCGCATGGACGTCGGTTCTAAAAGACCGGACGGGGCGCAAGGGAAAAGCGCTGTTCAAACCGCTCAGGGTTGCGCTGACCGGGCTGGAGTCCGGGCCGGAGCTCGCAAATTTATTGCCTCTTCTTGGTCGGGAAGAAACGTTGGCCCGACGACCCTGATCTTGCGTTCGGCCGCCGGCGCGATCTCACTGGGATCGCGTGTGGCGGGTGCGGCGTCAGCCCTGGTCTCGGCATCTGTCTGCTGCTCGGGATCGGGCCGCTGGGTTGGGATGGGTATTGAAGCAACTTTCTGCTCGTCCGGTTCTCCAGCCAGAATCGTGAATTTTTTCTGAGCGGGAGCATTGCTGCACATAGGTGCGCGCGTCTTTGCCTGTCGATACTTGTAAGCCGTCTCAAGCTCGATGTAAGGGCTGCCGTCAGCCACGGAGACCATCGCGCTGCTCTCCTCCGCCGTCACGTTATAGGCGTATAGCGCTACCTCGGTGTCGGGGCACCGCGTTTGACAGGCTTCCGTGTCGCGGTCGAACATCGACTTGGGAACGGCAAAGGAGATCGGGAAATAGTAGCCGTCGCCAACGCGGACGCACATGGTGCGATAAACGGAACCGGCGGAGTTGGGCCGCGCGACTGCTTTCTGCTCACGCTTCGGGGCGGCCTTCCGGGCTGGCTCTGAAATTGCCCGGGTGTTGCCGCATCCGTTTGCCTTGAGGGAAGCAAGAAGGCGGGTCCGCTCTCGCTTCGATCCCGAGGCTGATGCCAAGATACGACGCTTGTTCTGCAGGTCCGCAAGGTTGCGGGCCATCTTGGCGATGGTGGCCTTGAGTTGCCCACATTGCGGCAAGTTGCTTGCGAATAGGCCGCCACAGCGTGCATTTTGGGTATTGTCGCGGGCGCGCCTGAGCTCGACGCCCTGCCGCGCAATGGCGCTGTCGAACTTCGCTACCTGGCCGGAGGATACGCCGGCTGGCAATGAAGCAAGCTGTGCCCGCAAGCTGCGGCAGGTCCGCGATTGCGCTCCAGATTCCAGCGTCAGCGTTGCCATACAGGCGACCGCCAATGTCAGCACCTGCACCATGTACGCGATACGCGTGTGAATATTCATGCCCGCCCCCAGGGAAGGCGGTCGCGCCTTTCCCGAACTTCAGCAGCCGCCAAACCGTTACTTTCGACCGCTTACAGCCACAATGCCCTCTCTCTAGCGCATAGGCCTTAAATACCACTTATCCGAGTATATGCAAATTTAGCGGGCGTGGTTCTGCAGGGCTTCGACCGCCGCCAGCGCGGTCATGTTGACCACACCGCGCGACGTGACTGATGGCGTAAGGATGTGGGCAGGGCGGGCTGTGCCCAGCAGGATCGGACCGACATGCAACGCGTCGGTCATCACCTTTACCGTGGTCAGGGTGATGTTGGCCGCGTCGAGGTTCGGGAAAACCAGCAGGTTGGCCTCGCCTTTCAGGCTGGCGTGCGGGAACACACGCATGCGAAGCGCCTCCGACAGGGCGGAGTCGCCATGCATCTCGCCATCGGCAATCAGGGTTGGCGCGATGCGATGTAGGATGTCGGTCGCCTCGCGCATCTTCAGCGCGCTTGCCGAATCCCGCGACCCGAAGTCGGAATGCGACAGGAGTGCCGCCTTGGGTTCAATGCCGAAACGGCGGATTTCCTCGGCCGCGAGCACCGTCATCTCGGCTATTTCGGCAGCGCAGGGATCGACCGTGACATAGGTGTCGGTGAAGAACATCACACCCTGCTGGGTGATCAGCATCGATAAGGCGGACAGTTCGTCGACGCCCTCGCGGCGGCCGATAATCATGTCGACATTGCGCAGATGGCGCTCGAAACGGCCCTCGAGCCCGCAGATCATGGCGTCGGCCTCATCCCTCATCATCGCGAGCGCGGCAATGACCGTGTTGTTGGTGCGGACCATCGTGCGGGCCGCCTCGGGCGTCACGCCACGCCGGCCCGTGAGACGGCTCAGGAGGTCGACATAGTCCCGGTAGCGCGGATCGTCCTCGGGATTGACGATGGCGAAATCCTTGTCGGGACGGATACGCAATCCGTAGCGCTTAAGGCGTGTTTCGATAACTTGGGGGCGGCCGATCAGTACGGGCTCGGCAATGCCTTCCTCGAGCACGACCTGGGCCGCGCGCAGCACCCTTTCATCCTCGCCGTCGGCATAGATGACGCGCTTTCGCCCAGCCGCCTTGGCGGCCGAGAAAACAGGCTTCATGATAAGTACGGAGCGGAAGACGAAACGGTTCAAACGGTCGAGATAGGCATCCATGTCCGTGATCGGCCGAGCGGCCACGCCACTGTCCATGGCGGCCTTGGCGACGGCAGGCGCGATCCGCAGGATCAACCGCGGGTCGAAGGGCGAGGGTATGAGGAAATCGGGCCCGAAACCTGGTGCCTCGCCTGAATAGGCGCGCGCCGCGACATCGGAGGTCTCCTCGCGCGCCAGCGCGGCGATGGCGCGCACTGCGGCCATCTTCATTTCCTCGTTGATCGCCGTCGCGCCTACATCCAGTGCGCCGCGGAAAATGTAGGGGAAACACAGGACATTGTTGACCTGGTTGGGAAAGTCCGATCTGCCGGTGCAGATCATCGCATCCGGACGGGCTTTGCGGGCAATGTCCGGCATTATTTCCGGTTTGGGGTTGGCGAGCGCCAGAATCAGCGGCCGCTCGGCCATGTGCTTCAGCATTTCCGGCTTGAGGACGCCAGCGGCCGACAGGCCGAGGAAGATGTCGGCGCCGCCGATGACATCGGACAGCGTTCGCGCATCGGTGTCCTTGAGATAGGGCTCCTTCCACCGGTCCATCTCTTCCGTGCGCCCACGAAAAGCGACCCCGAAGCGGTCCGTGATCCAGATGTTCTCGATCCTGGCGCCCAGGAGAACCAGAAGGTTGAGACAGGCAAGGGCGGCCGCGCCGGCGCCGGAGGATACGATCTTAGCTTCGGCGATGTCCTTGCCGGCAAGCTCCAGCCCGTTGAGGATCGCAGCCGCGACGATGATGGCGGTGCCATGCTGATCGTCGTGGAAGACCGGGATATCCATGATTTTCTTGAGCTGTTCTTCCACCTCGAAACATTCCGGCGCCTTGATGTCTTCAAGATTGATGCCGCCGAATGTCGGCTCCAGCGCCGACACGGTGCTCACCATGCGCGCAATATCCGGCGCATCGATCTCAATGTCGAAAACGTCGATGCCCGCGAACTTCTTGAAGAGAACCGCCTTACCTTCCATTACCGGCTTGGAGGCCAGTGGACCGATATCGCCCAGCCCCAGGACGGCGGAGCCATTGGACACCACGGCCACCAGATTGGAGCGTGCGGTATATTCGGCCGCCATACCCGGATCGTCCTGGATGGCAAGGCATGGCGCCGCAACGCCGGGCGTATAGGCCAGCGCAAGGTCACGTTGATTGCCCAACGGCTTGGTTGCCTGGATCTCGAGCTTTCCCGGAATGGGATAGCGATGGAAGAATAGGGCAGCCTCGTCAAGATCTGCGCTGTCGTTCGATACGGGCTGGTCGTCCGCCATGAAATGTCCCCCCTGTCGGTCTCGATGCGGGAAAATTAGAATGCGCTGGTGTAAAGGCCGCCATCCAGAATGAAGTTATGGCCGGTAATGTATCCTGCATGCGAGGAGCACAGGAATGCACAGGCCTTGCCGAATTCCTCGGCCGTTCCGAAACGTTTGGCCGGGATCGCCTCCATCTGGAGCTCAGCCTGCTCCTCAACGCTCATTCCCTGCGTTTCGGCCCCGCGGCGAATGCCGCTTTGCAGGCGCTCGGTGTCCATCTTGCCGGGCAGGATGTTGTTGATGGTCACGTTGCTGGACGCGACCGTGCGCGATACGCCGGCAAGGAACGCGGTGAGACCGGCGCGCGCACCGGACGAAAGGTCGAGACCTTCGATCGGCATGTACACGGAGAGCGACGTGATATTGACGATACGGCCGAAACGGCGTTCGGCCATGCCGTCGACTACGGCCTGAATGAGCTCGAGGGGAACGACCATGTTCTGGGTCACACCATCGAGGATTGCTTCCCGTGAGAGCTCCCGGAAGTCGCGCCGGGGCGGACCGCCATTGTTGTTGACGAGGATATCGGGCGCAGGGCAGGCGGCCAGGAGTGCCTTCTGGACCTCGAATTCAGAAACGTCGCCGATTACTTCCGTGACCTCGACGGAAAAGTTGTCGCGGATTTCATCGGCGGTTCGTTTCACGGATTCGGCGCTGCGCCCGTTGACGACCACATTGCAGCCGGCCTCGGCCAGCGCCATGGCACAACCACGGCCAAGCCCCCGGCTCGATGCGCAGACAATGGCGTTCTTTCCGCTGATGCCGAGATCCATCATTTTCTCCCCGATTTGATGTCCGGTTCATCTAGCCGCAGGCACGACAATAAACAACCGTCACATGGCTGTGACATGAATCGGGCCATAGGAGGCGCGACCACACTTGGAGCACCGGCGTCAATCTGGACGCACAAAATGCGCTCCATCTCCTTGCTAGCACGGACGAAGCGATGACCGCCGCCAAGCCTCGCACCTACCGCACCATTTTCATCTCGGACATTCACCTAGGATCGAAGCCCGCCAAGGCCGAATTCCTTATCGACTTCCTGCGTCACCACGAGGCCGAAACGATTTATCTGGTCGGCGACATTGTCGACGGCTGGCGGTTGCAACGCTCCTGGCACTGGCCGCAGGCCCATAATGACGTGGTGCAGAAGCTGCTGCGCAAGGCGCGCAAGGGGACCAACATCTATTATATCGCCGGCAATCACGACGAATTCCTGCGGCCCTTTCAGGGCGTGCATTTCGGCGGGATCGTCGTAGCGGACCGGGTGATCCACGAGGCCGCGGATGGAAAGCGGTTCCTGGTCATCCACGGCGATCAGTTTGATGCGGTCGTGCACAATGTCCGCTGGCTGGCCTATCTCGGCGACAAGGCGTATGACATGGCTATCCTGATCAATCGCGTGGTCGGCTTCTTCCGCCGGCTCCTGGGGCGACCTTATTGGTCGTTTTCCTCCTGGGCCAAGGTCAAGGTCAAGAAGGCGGTGAAGTTCATCAGTTCCTTTCAGGACGTCCTGGCGCAGGAAGCGGTGCGGTCGAAAGTCGATGGGGTCATTTGCGGTCATATTCACCACGCCACGATCGAAGAGATCGGCGGCGTGCGCTACATGAATACTGGCGACTGGGTGGAGAGTTGCACCGCGCTGGTCGAGGATTTCGACGGCAATTTCGCCCTCCTGTCATGGACCAGCCACCCGGCGATGAAGACAATACCAGCACCCAGGCGCAAACGCTTGAAGCCCAGCGTCGGGCAGAAACCGGCCGAGGTCGAGCCAGCTTAAAGCTCAGCCCCACAATTCCGGATCGGGCGGTGAGACGAGGGCGCCCAGATATTTAAGCCCGGGTATGCGGTCTTCCTTGAGGATCAGCGGCCCGTCGAGATCGACGAAGTCTGCGCCCTGCGCCAGCAGAATACTGGGCGCCATGGCCAGCGAAGTGCCGACCATGCAGCCGACCATTACCGAGAAGCCGAGCTCGCGGGCCTTGTCGCGCAGTTCCAGCGCCGCCGTCAGCCCGCCGGTCTTGTCGAGCTTGATATTGATGGCGTCATAAAGGCCGCGCAGGGCCTCCAGATCGTCCGCGGTGTGCAGGCTTTCATCGGCGCAAATCGGTACGGCGTGTGGGATATGCCGCAATATAGCGTCCTTTCCGACGGGCAGGGGCTGCTCGACCAGGACCACCTTGAGCTGGGCGCAGGCCAGCAGGTTTTCCTGGATGTTGTCGTCGTTCCAGCCTTCATTGGCGTCTATGATGAGTTGGCTGTTTGGTGCCGCCGCCGCCACGGCCTGAATGCGGGCCGCATCTTTGGTTGAGCCGACTTTCACCTTGAGCAGCGGCCGATCGGAAAAGGCGCGCGCCTGGGCAGCCATCTCCTCGGGCTCTCCCAGGGAGATCGTGGAGGCCGTCGTCACCGGCTGGGGCGGTTGCTGGCCGACCAACTCGTGCACCGGCGTGCCGCTTCGCTTGGCTTCGAAATCCCAAAGTGCGCAATCGACGGCGTTGCGCGCAGCGCCCGCCGGCATTTTTGTAAGGAGTTCCTGCCGCGTCAGCCCCCCGGCGATGCCCGGGCGCTGGTTTTCGATGAGTTTCACGACCCCTTCCAGGGTTTCACCGTAGCGCTTGTAGGGCACGCATTCGCCGCGCCCCAAGGCCGCGCCATCGCTGATGGTACAGGTGACGACCGCAGCCTCCGTGCGGGATTCCCTGGAAATGCGGAAAACGCCGGCAATGGGAAATCGCTCGACTTCGACGGTCAGGGAAAGCGGCATTGGTCCTCTCGGGTTCATCTGCTGTGGGCAAGCGCCTCTGTGAAGCCGCAACGGGCGAAATCGGTTCCCACGGATTGGGTTGATGCGCTAAAGCATGCTTATGGCGAGCAATGAGATGACGCAAGCGAATGACAAAGGCAAACTGGAGACGGTATCTGTCCCGGCCGTGGAAATCTCGTCTGAAGGCAGCCTGCTGGTCTGCCGGCTTGCGGGCGACTGGACCACGCGGACAGCCGGCCTTGTGGATCGGGAAATGCGGGCGCTCATGGCGCGCGATGATTTCGAGGCGCTGGAACTTGACCTTTCCCGGACGGACCTTCTGGATACTGCGGGAGCATGGCTGATCGGCCGCCTCATTGCCGAACAGCGGCAGCGGGGAGCCTCAGTTGTGCTCAGCGGCGAAAGCAATGCCGCCAGAATACTACTCGAGGCCGTCGGGCCAATCGCCGAAGAGCCGGAAATGCCGGCCAAGCCGCCGAGAGACGGGTGGCTCGTTCGTATTCCCATGGCCGTCGGCCGCGCCATGTACGATGCGCGCGACGATGTCGTCTACGGGCTTCACATCCTGGGAGCCACCATCAGCGGCGCCCAGATGAAACTCGGCCGCAAGCATGCCATCAATCCAGCCGCCATCATTAACCAGATCGACCGGATGGGGGTCGGGGCGGTCCCCATCATCGTGCTGATGTCGGCCATTGTAGGCGCGATCATAGCCCAGCAGGGGGCGTTCCAGCTGCGCTATTTCGGCGCCGAGATATTCGTAGTCGACCTCGTCGGCATCCTCATCCTCCGCGAACTCGGTGTCCTGATGACCGCGATCATGATCTCCGGCCGCTCGGGAAGCGCGATTACCGCCGAGATTGGTTCCATGAAGATGCGGGAAGAGGTCGACGCGCTTACCGTGATCGGTCTCAACCCGGTGGGTGTCCTGGTCTTTCCGCGCCTCGTCGCCCTCGTCATCGCTATTCCATGCCTCACCATCGTGGCAAATTTCGCCGCGCTGGGCGGCGCGATGGCCACGGCCTGGCTCTATTCGGGGATCCCGCCGGCCGCCTTCATAGACCGTCTGCGCGAGGCCATCGACTTGACGAGCATCTTCGCTGGCCTGATCAAGGCGCCCTTCATGGCGCTGATCATCGGCGTCATTGCTTCGGTAGAAGGCATGAAGGTCGGCGGCAGCGCCGAATCCTTGGGCAACCACGTCACGGCTTCCGTGGTGAAGGCCATCTTCGTCGTCATCGTGGTGGACGGGTTGTTCGCCATGTTCTACGCAGCGATCGATTTCTGATGAGTGTATCTCTACAAGACAACGGCGCCACGCCGGCGCAGCGTGAGCGCCGCGACGTGGTGCTTTCGGCTCGCGACGTTAGCGTAAGTTTTGGCGCGACAAATGTTCTGGAGAACCTGTCGCTCGATGTCTATCGCGGTGAAATCCTGGGCTTCGTCGGCGCCTCCGGGGCAGGCAAGTCCGTGCTGCTGCGCACCATCCTGGGCCTTGTGCCAAAGGCCGGCGGTTCGATCAGCCTGTTCGACAAGGACCTGCAGCATCTGAGCGACCGCGAGCGCATGCTGATCGACATGCGGCTCGGCGTCCTGTTCCAGCACGGTGCTCTATTCTCCGCGCTGACAGTTCTGGAGAATATTCAGGTTCCCATGCGGGAATATCTCGACCTGCCGAAGCCGCTTATGAACGAGCTCGCGCTTCTCAAGGTGGAACTGGTAGGTCTGCCGCGCGAGGCGGCCTACAAGCATCCCTACGAACTGTCGGGAGGCATGATCAAGCGCGCCGCCCTTGCCCGCGCTCTGGCACTCGATCCCGATATCGTCTTTCTTGACGAACCGACCTCCGGCCTAGATCCGATAGGCGCGGCCGATTTCGACGAACTTGTGGCCAAGATGCGCGATACGATGGGCCTGACGGTCTATATGGTGACCCACGATCTCGACAGCCTCTTGACCGTGTGCGACCGCATTGCCGTTCTGGGCAAGAAACGTGTACTGGTGGAAGGCACTGTCGACGACATGATGCAAAGCGAGGAGCCGTGGGTGAAATCTTATTTCCGGGGCAAGCGCGCGCGGCGTATCGAGCGCTAATGAATTGCAGTAAAGAAGATCATTAACTTATGGAAACAAAAGCCAATTATGTCGTCGTAGGGATATTCACGATCCTTGCCGTTCTGGCGGCGTTCGGGTTTGTCTACTGGACCGCGGCTATCGGCGACCGTGGTGAGACCGCGGCGCTGCGTTTCCGTATTCCGGGTTCGGCATCCGGCCTTCAGCGCGGCAGCGCGGTTCTTTTCAACGGCGTGAAAGTCGGCGATGTCCGCCGCGTCTATCTCGACCTCACCAATCCGAGCGTTGCCATCGCCGATGCGGAGGTCGACCGGCTGACGCCCATCACCCGCTCGACCCAGGCCGATGTCGGGCTGGCGGGTCTAACGGGGACGGCCAATATCGAGCTGAAAGGTGGTGATCCCACTGAGCCGAACCTTCTGGAACTGGCCGAGGAGCAGAACACAGTCGCCGAGATCACGGCCAGCCCGTCGGCGGTGACGAACCTGCTGCAGACGGCTCAGAGCCTTTTGACGCGCGCCGACAGTGTTATCGGACAGTTGGAAGGCTTCGTGACGGAAGCGCGCGGACCGCTAACGGAGACAGTGCGCAACGTCGAGACATTCTCGGCCTCGCTGTCGCGCAATGCCGAGGGTATCGACCGGTTCCTGGAGAATGTCAGCAACCTGTCCGGCACCATCGCAAAGGTTTCAGGACAGCTTGAATCGACCCTGCAGGCCACCGAGGAACTGATCGGTTCCGTCGACAGGGAACGGGTGGCCAAGATCGTCGAGAATGTCGAGACCTTCACCGGGCGGCTGGCCAATGCCAGCGACCAGCTGGAGACAATCATGGCCGACGTGGACGAAGCGGTTACTTCGATAGGCGATTTCTCCCGCAACGCGACGACCACACTCGGCAAGGTCGATGAAGTGCTCGACGGCGTGGACGCAGCAGCCGTGGCTGCCGCCGTCCAGAATTTCGAGCAGGCGAGCGCCGCCGTCAACGAGGCCTCGAAGGACATTGCCCGCGTCAGCCAGACCGTCGGCGGGCGCACCGAGGATATCGATCAGTTCATCACCGATGCCGGCCAGCTTGCCACTCGGCTCAACCAGGCCTCCGTTCGCATCGACGGCGTTCTGGCAAAGCTCGACGGTATGCTGGGCTCGGGCGATGGCGAAGGCCAGGACCTGATTGCCGAGGCGCGCAGCACGCTCCAATCTTTCCGACAGGTGGCGGACACGCTGAACGCGCGCATGGGCACGATTACCGACGGGCTTTCCCGTTTTTCAGGCAAGGGATTGCGGGAGGTCGAGGCGCTGGTTCAGGACTCCCGACGGGCGATCAACCGTATCGAACGCGCCGTCACTGAGTTCGAACAGAACCCGCAACGCATCATTACCGGTGGGGAAGGTAGCATTCGCCGGTACGATGGTCGCCAGCGCCGTTGACAAGGACAGGTTGGGTCAGCAAGAAGGACCTTCTACCTGCACGGGGACCGCAGATTTTCCGGGAGCATGAATTGAGACGACTGCGCATCGCATGCGGGCTCGCACTCGCCGCTTCCTTGGGCGGGTGCGCGGTCATTCCCGGTTTTGGTCCGCCGCCGATCGACGCCTACGAACTTGGTTCGCCACGCGTCGAATCCGGGCGCCGGCTAGCGCGCACCCAGATACTGGTAGCCGAACCGGGCGCGCTGAAAGTGTTCGACGGCGAGAACATCGTCGTGCGCACGCAGAATGGCGCTGTCCAGTTCTTGAGCGGCGCGCGCTGGGCTGACAACCTGCCCAAGCTCGTGCAGGCCAAGCTTTCCACAGCCTTCCAGTCGACCGACGCGCTCGGCGGCGTCGGGACACCCGGCGACGGGCTTGCCATCGACTACCAGATCATTCCCGAAATACGTGCATTCGAAATCCGGGTGGACGGCAATCAGACGGCTTTTGTCGAGATTTATGTCCGTGTGCTGAACGACCGAACCGGTGTTGTCCGGGCATCGCACACATTCGTGGCCGGGGCGCCCGTCAGCGGGAGCGGCAACAATGCTTATTTCCGTGCGCTCGACGACGCTTTCCAGATTGCCGCCGCCGACATCGTGAGCTGGTCGCTCGACCGCTTGTAGGCGGTCTGCAAATCCGGCTTCTACCTATAACCAGCCAATGAAAAACCCCCGGCGTTTCCACCGGGGGTTTCTTGGTCGAGATGGGCCTTGCGGCTTAGACCGAGTAGTACATGTCGAACTCCACCGGATGCGGCGTCATCTCGAAACGCAGCACCTCGGCCATCTTGAGTTCGATGTAGGAATCGATCTGGTCGTCGTCGAACACGCCGCCGGCCTTCAGGAAGCCGCGATCCTTGTCGAGGCTCATCAGTGCTTCGCGCAGGGAGCCGCAGACAGTCGGGATCTTCTTCAGCTCCTTGGCCGGCAGGTCGTAGAGATCCTTATCCATCGGCTGGCCGGGGTGAATCTTGTTCTTGATACCGTCGAGGCCGGCCATCAGCATGGCTGCGAAGGCCAGGTATGGATTTGCCGACGGGTCGGGGAAACGGACCTCGACGCGCTTGGACTTCGGTGAGGAGCCGAAGGGAATGCGGCAGGAGGCCGAGCGGTTGCGCGCCGAATAAGCCAGCAGGACCGGTGCCTCGAAGCCCGGAACCAGGCGCTTGTAGGAGTTGGTCGACGGGTTGGTGAAGGCGTTGATCGCCTTGGCATGCTTGATGATGCCACCGATATAATAGAGGCAGGTCTCGGAAAGGCCCGCATACTCGTTACCCGCAAAGGTCGGCTTGCCGTCTTTCCAGATCGACTGGTGCACATGCATGCCCGAGCCGTTGTCGCCATAAACGGGCTTCGGCATGAACGTGGCCGTCTTGCCATAGGCGTTGGCGACCTGGTGGACGACGTATTTGTAGACCTGCTGCATGTCGGCGGTGCGGGTCAGCGTGTCGAACTTCATTCCGAGTTCGTGCTGGGCGGCGGCCACTTCGTGGTGGTGCTTCTCCACCTTCACGCCCATCTCGCCCATCACAGTCAGCATCTCGGAGCGCATGTCCTGGCAGGAATCGACCGGCGGAACCGGGAAGTATCCGCCCTTGATGCGCGGACGGTGGCCAAGATTGCCGGTCTCGTAGTCTGTGTCGTCGTTGGACGGCAGTTCGGTGGAATCAAGTTTGAAACCGGTGTTGTAGGGGTCGGCCTTGTACTTGACGTCGTCGAAGACGAAGAATTCCGCCTCGGGACCGACGTAGACGGTGTCGCCGAAACCTTCCGACTTCACGTAGGCTTCCGCTTTCTTGGCGGTGCCGCGCGGGTCGCGGTTGTACGATTCACCGGAAATGGGATCGAGAATGTCGCAGATCACCGCCATGGTGGACTGGGCGAAAAAAGGGTCCATGTGGGCCGATTCCGTGTCCGGCATCAGCACCATGTCGGACTCGTTGATGGCCTTCCAGCCGGCAATCGATGAGCCGTCGAACATGACGCCGTCGGCGAACATGTCCTCGTCCACGGATCCCACATCCATGGTCACGTGCTGCATCTTGCCCTTGGGGTCGGTAAAGCGCAGATCGACGTACTTCACGTCGTTGTCCTTGATCTGCTTCATAAGGTCCTGTGCTGTCGTCATTCTTTTCAAATCCCTGTCTATGACAACTCTTTAACAATCGGTTCGGTGGCCGTTCAGACCGCGTCCGGTCCGGTCTCGCCGGTGCGGATGCGGATCACTTCCTCGACATTGGTGACGAATATCTTCCCATCGCCGATACGGCCGGTCTGCGCAGCCTTGCGGATCGCGTCGATGGCGGCCTCGACCATGTCGTCGACGAGCACCACCTCGATCTTCACCTTCGGCAGGAAGTCGACGACATATTCGGCGCCACGGTAAAGCTCCGTATGCCCCTTCTGGCGGCCGAACCCTTTTGCCTCGGTGACGGTGATGCCTTGAAGCCCGACTTCCTGAAGGGCTTCCTTCACCTCGTCGAGCTTGAACGGTTTGATGATCGCCTCGATCTTCTTCATGCTTTGGCGGCCTCCGATTGCTTTGTAAAGCAGGGTTTGCCCCCCGCTCCGGTTATCGTATGCACGAAGCGTGCCAGTTCATGCGCTGCCGTTCCGGCATGGAGCGGGAGTGGCTTTTCGCCGGGAAGCGCGGCCCGTTGCGCACAGGATGTCGTTTCAATGAGCCGTCGTGCCCGGCTGGCATGCAATCTGCACCCTAACAACTGATCAATTATTGTGCACTATGCAAAAAGAATAAGCAGAGGGCGAAATGCATTTGCCGCGACGGGCGGGGTCGTGGAAACTCGTTCGCAGAATGGGGATGCCATGATCGAACTGCTTACGCCGCAAGAGATGAGCCGTGCCGATGCTTTGGCAATGGAAAATGGACCGGACGACGGCGGGGGCTTGATGCGCCGTGCGGGCGCCACGGTGGTGGACGAGGTTCTCGCACGGTTCGCCGAAGCCCCCGGCTTCGACATCCTGTGCGGACCTGGCAACAACGGCGGCGACGGCTATGTCGTCGCCGACCTCCTTGGCGAGCGGGGCCTCGACGTAGCGGTCTGGCGGTTGGCGGCGCCGCGCGCCGGATCCGACTGTGAAGCGATGGCGGCGCGGTGCCGTGCGGAAAACTCACCCCTTGAGGACTATCGGCCGGTGCCGGGCCGTATCGCCATTGATGCACTGTTCGGCGCCGGACTTTCCAAGCCGATCGAGGGAACGGCGGCCCAGGCTCTGGGCAAGCTGAGGAATGCCGGTGTGCGCGTGGTCGCCGTGGATATGCCTTCCGGCGTTTCGGGTGCCACCGGCCAGGTGCTTGGGATTGCCGCCCCTGCGGTGCTGACGGTTACATTTTTCCGGCGCAAGCCGGGCCATCTGCTTTACCCCGGCCGGGCGCTATGCGGTGAAACAGTGGTTGCCGATATCGGCATAGATGCCGGCGTACTCGACGAGATCGCGCCGCGATGCTTCGTCAACGATCCGGCGCTTTGGAGGGCGCAATGGCCTGTGATGGAGCCGGACTTGCACAAATACCGGCGTGGACATGTCGGGGTATTCTCCGGCGGGCCGATGGCGACCGGCGCGGCGCGGCTTTCGGCGCGGGCGGCGGCGCGGATCGGGGCAGGGGCCGTCACGTTGTTGTCGCCGGGCGCAGCGCTGGCTATCAATGCCATGCACCTGACCTCGATCATGCTGCGCCGGGTTGAAGGCGAGCAGGAACTTCTTCAGTTCCACGAGGAAAGGAACCCGAAGGCTTATGTGCTGGGGCCGGGCTTCGGCGTTGGTGAGCAGACGCGCCGCTTCGCCGAGCTCGTCCTGGAAGCCCAGCAAAGTGCGGGGCTGGTGCTCGACGCCGATGCGATCACGGCCTTCGCCGGAAATCCGCAGCGGCTGGCCGACGCTGCCTCGAAAAGGCGTGGCGACCTCTTCCTGACACCCCACGTCGGCGAGTTTTCCCGCCTCTTTCCGGAACTTGGCGGGAATGACGATCTTTCCAAGCTTGACCGCGCGCGGGAGGCCGCGGCGCGGATGAACGCCGTAATCGTCTTCAAGGGTCCCGACACCGTGATCGCCGCGCCCGACGGCCGCGCAGCGATCAACGCCAACGCTGGCCCGCATCTCGCCACCGCTGGCAGCGGCGACGTTCTGGCCGGCATGATCGCCGGACTTTGCGCCCAAGGCATGTCCGGCTTCGAAGCGGCCTCGGCCGCAGTCTACCTGCACGGTGAGACTGGCAATTGCTGCGGAGCAGGCCTGATCGCCGAAGACCTGCCCGAACGCCTGCCGCAGATTCTGCGGGATAATTTCTGAGAATGGTGAGCGCGCAGGGGCTCGAACCCTGGACCTACTGATTAAAAGTCAGTTGCTCTACCAGCTGAGCTACGCGCTCGCACGGGCGTAGTGGCATTGCCCCGTGAAAGTGCGGCGGAACATAGTGAGAGGCTTTTGCGGGGTCAACCGCAAATGACGGCTTTTAGGGGAGCAATCGACGCTTTTCACTACCGGTATCCATGGGATGCACGAGCCTGCGGCGGTTTGACCACGCAATGGTTATTGGAGCGTGTAGGCCTGCGCGGTTATATGATTCTTGGGCAAGACAGACTGGAAACGAATGACACTCGATATCGGATATACAAGCGCCCTGCTCGCGGGAGGATTGTCTTTCCTGTCTCCTTGCGTCCTGCCGCTGGTGCCGCCATACCTTTGCTATATGGCCGGCGTCTCGGTGGACGATTTCCGGGAGGGGGCTGCCGCGCGAAGCACCCGGTTGTCGCTGCTTGCCTCCGCGCTGGCTTTCGTGCTGGGTTTCTCGACGGTCTTTGTGGCACTGGGCGCCGGGGCCTCGACAATTGGCGGGCTGCTACGCACCTACCAGCAGGAGCTGGCCATGATAGCCGGCGTGCTGATCATCGTCATGGGGCTCAATTTCCTTGGCATCCTACGCATCCCATTCCTGTCGCGCGAGGCGCGCCTGCACTCGGGCGGCAAGCCGGCGAGTCGGGCGGCCGCCTATCTGATGGGCTTGGCCTTCGCCTTCGGCTGGACGCCCTGCATCGGGCCGGTTCTGGGGCCGATCCTCACCCTGGCGGGCGGGCGCGAGACGGTGGGTGAGGGGGCGATGCTGCTGGGCGTCTATTCGGCCGGCCTTGGCATCCCTTTCCTGATTGCGGCGCTTTTTTCCGGTGCATTCATGACGTTCCTAAAACGGTTCCGGGTTCATCTTGGCCGTGTCGAGAAGGTCATCGGCGGGCTGCTGGTGCTGGCCGGCGTCCTGTTCCTGACGGGCGGTATGCAATCGATGGCCTATTGGATGCTGGAGACGTTTCCGGCGCTGGGACGTCTTGGCTGAGCTCCTTCGAGCGGTTTGACGCGCCGACGCGGGGTGCTACAGATCGGCCACATAGCATTTTGCAGCCGGATGGAATCTCCTGACGTCCGCATAGATGCCGAGGAACAACAAATGGAGCGTCCTTTGTGCGTCCGAATGGACGCACAAAGGACGCCCTAGGGAATCGAGAACGGGCTATCCGATGAGCGACAGAAGCTGCCTTGCCGTCATTCTTGCCGCCGGCGAGGGAACGCGCATGAAGAGTGCGCTGCCCAAGGTTTTGCATGAGGTGGGGCGGCTGCCCATGATCGGCCATGTGCTTGCTGCCGCGCGCCAGGCCGGCGCCAACGGCGAGGCCGTCGTCATCGGGCACGGCGCCGATCAGGTACGGGCGGCGGTCGAACTTCCGGCTGGCGCTTCCGGCCGATCGCCGGAGGTCTTCGTGCAGACGGAGCGGCTGGGAACCGGCCACGCCACCCTGGCCGCGCGTTCAGCGATCGAGCGCGGATACGACGATGTGCTGGTCATGTTCGGCGATGCACCGCTTCTGCAGGCCGATGCACTTGGCGCGATGCGCCATGCGCTTGCCGGCGGCGCTGATGTTGTCGTGATGGGGTTCCGCACGGAACGCCCCACGGGCTATGGGCGGCTGATCGGGCGTGGAGGCACTCTGACGGCCATTCGAGAGGAGAAGGATTGCTCTGACGAAGAGCGCCTCATCACCTTCTGCAATGGCGGCACCATGGCGATTGCTGGAAAACACGCGCTCGACCTGCTCGACCGGATCGGCAACGACAACGCCAAGGGCGAATATTATCTGACCGACGTAGTCGCGATTGCGCATGGCCTGAGCCTGTCGGTGAAAGCCGTCGAAGTGTCGTTCGAGAATGCGCTCGGCGTCAACAACCGCGCTGAACTGGCGGAGGCTGAGGCCATCTGGCAAGAGCGCAAGCGGCGCGAATCGATGCTTTCCGGCGTCACCCTTGTCGCGCCGGAGACCGTTTTCTTTTCCCACGATACCGAGATAGGGGCCGACACCCTGGTAGAGCCGAACGTCGTGTTCGGCCCCGGCGTGAAGATTGCGGTCGGCGCCACCATCCATGGCTTCTGTCACATTGAGGACGCGCAGATTGCCGCCGGCGCCAAAATAGGCCCCTTCGCCAGGCTGCGCGGAGGGTCGATGGTCATGGAAAAGGCCAAGGTGGGGACGTTTTGCGAGACCAAGAAGGCGCGTATCGAGCCGGGCGCCAAGGTGCCGCACCTATCCTATATCGGCGATGCAATTGTCGGCAGCGGGTCGAATATCGGCGCCGGAACGATCACCTGCAACTATGACGGCGTGAACAAGCACCTCACCGAAATCGGCGCGGGCGTTTTCATCGGCACCAATTCGTCACTGGTCGCTCCGCTCAAAGTGGGCGCAGGCGCCTATGTTGCCGCCGGCAGCGTCGTCACGGACGACGTGCCGGACGAGGCGCTGGCCTTCGGTCGGGCCCGGCAGGTCACACGCGAAGGCCGAGGCAAGCAACTGCGCGAGCGGATGGCACGGGCAAAGAACAAGGACGAGGGCTGATCCTTCACGCGCAAAGACCGGTGCAATAGGTCAACCATCTTTCTTGCGGTCGTCGGCCAGGTCGTCGAGCAGGCGGCTCATCTCGTCTTCGATCGACATCTCGCCCGGCTGCTGTGGCGGCTCCTGACGCACCGGCCGATAATCCATTTCATCGATGGAAAGATCGATTTCCTCCAACAACGCCGTCTCGCGCTCCACCGACAAAGGGGCGTTCTGTGCCGGCACGGGCTGCGGGCGATGCTCGGGCTCTTCGCGGGCGGGCTGATGCCGTTCGGGACGGGCCTCGGGCTCCGGCTGCCACGACGCGCGGGGCGCGGGTTCTGCCTGGTGGGCGTTGTCGAGGGGCGAATCATCTGGCCGCATGTCGGCAACGGTGTCAGCGTTCGCCCGGTTGCCTGCGTGACTGGTGGCATGCCCTGCCGCTGCGGTTGTTGGCTCGGCGGCTCGCGGTTCTGCAGCTTGGGCTCGCACGGTCCCAGTTGGGCGCGCTGCAGATTGCGGGACGGGTTCCGCGGGGCGTGTCGGACGGGCAGGGGGCTGCGCAGGTGTAGCCACCGGCCTTTGCGCCGGCCGGCCGATTGCCGGTTCGATGACGATATCCGTTGGCCCGCCGATCAGGATCAGATGTTCCACATCGTCCCGCCTTACAAGTACCAGCCGGCGCTGACTGTCGACCGCTGTCGCATCTACGACGGCCAGGCGCGGCGCACGGGTGCGGCCGCCGGAGATGAACGTGCCGGACCTGGCTCCGCGCGAGCGCTTGACGAATGTCAGCACCACCGCCAGCAGCACAAGCGCCGCCAGGGTCCACAGCAGGGCGGAGACATATTGCCCGCCCCCAAGGTTTGCCAGCCAATCGCTCATGACGCCGCTCCATATGCTTCTTCAGTGCCGCCAAACTATTCGCCGCCGCCGGGTGCGGCAAGCAGGCAATGCGCTCATCCCCCTGCCAGTTCCCATTGCGCCCTCCCGCCGCAGCGTCATCCGCCATGGCCAGCGGAAACCTTGCGCATAATCGCCGCCCTGATATATGCGGTGGACCGAACCGGAGAACAGCCGCTGGCAGTCGGCGCGACAGGCAGGTAACGAATGGCCAAGCAAACGGGCGGCGAGATAGATACGGCTCCCATCATAGACCAGGAGTCGCGTCCGGGCGTCATCACGCGGCTGATCATCTTCATAGTCGTTCTTACGGGATCGGCGTTCGTCTTCGCCATATTCCAGGATCGTCTGGGCCAGAGCTTCCTCTTGGGTGTCCTTGGCATTCTGGCGATGATCGGCGTTGGGTATCTCTTCGCCAGTGCCATCGGCTTCATCCAGATCGCACCGCGGTCCACCGGCGACGAACTCTCGAAGGCCTATGTGGATTCCATGTCCGAAGGCCTCCTCGTCACCGACGTTAAAGGCCGCATTCTCTATGCGAACCGGGCCTATGCCGAACTGACCGGAGCCACGTCGGCGGTCGATGTGAAGACTGTCGAATCTCTGCTTTCGGACAATGCCGAGGCTGCGCCCACCATCGAGCACCTCGTGGCCGCATTGCGCGACGGGCGCCCAGCCGATGGCGAATTCCGTCTGTCGCGCCCCATTCGCGCCGGCGCGGAACCGGGCGCGCGCTGGTATCGGGTTCTGGCGAGAGTCTTCAAGGTACCGGGCCATCGCAAGCCGCTGTCGGCATGGCAACTCGTCGACATTTCCGATGAGCGCGCGGAGCAGGAGCGCTTCTTCCTCGACCTGCAGAAGGCCATCGACCACCTCGACCACGCGCCTGCCGGCTTTTTTGCGACGGATGCCGAAGGGCGCCTGACATATCTCAATGCGACGCTGGCCGAATGGCTGGGCATCGAACTCGCAAGCTTCGTCCCAGGTGGGCTCTCGCTGGCCGATATCGTGGCTGGCGACGGCATGGCGCTGATCAATGCTGTAAAGGCCGAACACGGCACTGCGCGCAATGCCGTCATTGATCTCGACCTGTCGACGGCTCAGGGGGAGGCGCTGCCGGTGCGCTTCATGCACCGCGTAACCGCCAGCAGGGACGGAGCGGCGGGGCCCACCCGCACGATCGTCCTCAACCGCACTTTGGGCGAAGACGCTTCAGCCGATCTCAGGGCCTCAGAGGTCCGCTTCACGCGGTTCTTCAACTCGACGCCGATGGCCATTGCCAGCGTTGATGCCGAAGGCCGCATCCTGCGCACCAACGCGCCTTTCCTCTCGCTGTTCTCGACCGCTGTCGACCGCGACGCGCTCGACCGCCGCATCCGGCTGGACACGGTCATCCACCAGCGCGACCGCGAATTCTTTGCGATCGCTCTGGAAAAGGCCAAGCAGCGGCAGGCCGACATCTCGCCGATAGACACCGTGCTGCCCGACAATGAAGAGCGGCACATGCGATTCTACGTCAACGCCGTCGCCGACCAGGCGGGCGGCGAAGGCGCGGAGGAGGCGGCCATCGTCTATGCGGTCGAGACGACCGAGCAGAAGGCACTGGAAGCGCAGATGGCGCAGAGCCAGAAGATGCAGGCGGTGGGTCAGCTCGCCGGCGGCATCGCCCATGATTTCAACAATGTCCTGACCGCCATCATCATGGCGTCGGACCTCCTGTTGACCAATCATCGTCCGTCGGATCCCTCCTTTCCCGACATCATGAATATAAAGCAGAACGCAAACCGGGCGGCTTCGCTGGTGCGGCAGCTGCTGGCTTTCTCAAGGAGGCAGACGCTCCGGCCGGAGGTGCTCAACCTGATCGACGTGCTGGCGGATTTGCGCATGCTGCTGTCGCGTCTGGTCGGCAACGACATCAAGCTGTCGGTCGAGCATGGCCGCGATCTTTGGCCGGTCAAAGCCGATATCGGGCAGTTCGAGCAGGTGATTGTCAATCTGGCCGTCAATGCCCGCGACGCAATGCCCGAAGGCGGCAAGCTGACCGTGCGCACGCGCAACATCCAGACTGATGAGTGCGCCTCCTTCGGCTATCGCGAACTGGCCGCGGCCGACTACGTCGCGATCGAGGTTTCGGACACCGGTACGGGCATCGCGCCCGAGGTGCTCAAGAAGATTTTCGAGCCCTTCTTCACCACCAAGGAAGTGGGCAAGGGCACGGGTCTCGGCCTTTCCATGGTCTATGGCATCGTCAAGCAGACCGGCGGCTTCATCTATTGCGATTCGCAGGAGGGCGAGGGGACAACGTTCCGCATCTTCCTGCCGCGCCACATCCCTGCCGCAAAAGAGATCGAGGCGTCTGCCGAGGCGGCAACCAGCGCTGCGGCCAAGCAGAAGGAAAAGCACCGCGACCTTTCCGGTACGGCACGCGTTCTGCTGGTCGAAGACGAGGATGCGGTGCGTATGGGCAGCGTGCGCGCGCTCGCCTCGCGCGGTTATGAGGTGCACGAGGCGAGTTCGGGCACCGAGGCGATGGAGATCTTCGAAAAGCTTGAAGGGAAGGTGGACATCGTCGTCTCCGACGTTGTCATGCCGGAAATGGATGGTCCAACCCTGCTGGGCGAACTGCGCAAGGTGCAGCCCGACATAAAATTCATCTTCGTCTCAGGCTACGCCGAGGATGCCTTCGCCAAGAATCTGCCCTCGGACGCGCAATTCGGCTTCCTACCAAAGCCATTTTCACTCAAGCAGCTGGCGACCGTGGTTAAAGAGATGCTTGAATCGGACGGCTGATACTCGATCCGAAAACTGGGATCGATTTTCGGAAGAACCGCCTCTTGCCACTCCGTCTTTTTCCGCTTGCGTGCAGGGCGGAAATCGCTTTGATTGACCCATCATTCGGTTCTTCGACAATGCCAGATCAGCGCCGATATCGCGTTCGATCAGGTGGAGATGCATTATGCCGGGGTTGGAATACTTGCTGCCGTTTGTGCTGGCCGCCCTGCTCCTTTCTATTACGCCGGGGCCGGGGTTGCTTTATATCGCCGCTCAATCGGTAGGACGCGGCCAGAAAGCCGGCTGGTTTTCAGCCATTGGAACGCACTTCGCCAGCTATGTTCATATTGTCGCCGCAGCGTTCGGGCTGAGCTTGTTCCTGGTAGCGGTACCCGCCGCCTATCTTGCTTTGAAAATCGTTGGTGCAACGTATCTTTTTTGGCTTGGCATCAAGTTTCTGATGACCGAGGAACAGGACACGGGGCAAAACCTGAAGTCGCAACCACACTCGCATATCCGCGCTCTCAAGGAGAGCTTGATCGTTGAACTGACCAACCCCAAGTCCGCCGTGTTCTTCATTGCTTTTCTGCCACAGTTTTCGGATCAGAATGCGCCCTACCCAATTTGGCTGCAGATTATCCTCCTGGGCGTTATTGCGAATATAATTTTTACCCTCGCGGAAATCTCGTGTGTGATCTTCGCCGATAAAGTCTCATCTTTTCTGAAGAAATCGCGATATGTCGGTCGTTGGATAAGACGAGTTGCTGGATCGGTTCTGATAGCGCTGGGCGCAAATCTGCTTCTCTCGGAACGCTGAACCAGGCCCGAAAGACAAAAGGTTCGCCGACGGGCAGTACTTCACCGATGTGGCGAACGGCGCTTTCGTCCAATAAGGCGACCGCTGCCCGACTTTCGGAAAGCACGATGCCCAAAATGAGCGTACCGTGCGCCGGAACGGCCACAGCCCCTAAACGTTCACCTTCTGGCGAACCCTGTTGGCGCTGCCGAACACCCGCAGATAGCGTTCGATCTCCTTCGGGTCTCCCGTCGCCTTTTCGGGATTGTCCGAAAGCTTGACCGCGGGTCGCCCATTGGCCTCACTCACCTTGCAGACGACCGAGATTGCCTTGAGACTGCCGATCTCGTCGGGTGCGCAATCCTCGAAATCATTCGTTAAATTGGTGCCCCAACCGAAGGCCATGCGCACGCGCCCTTCGAAGTGGCGATAGGTCTTCTCGATAGTGTCGACCTCGAGCCCGTCGGAGAAGATCAGGAGCTTATCCCGCGGGTCCTTGCCGTGCTCCTGCCACCAGGAGATGATCCTCTCTCCGCCTTCGATGGGGGGTGCGCTGTCAGGGCGGAAACCGGTCCAGTCGGCGATCCAGCCCGGCGCCGAGCGCAGGAAGGATTCGGTTCCGAAAGAATCGGGCAGGACGATCAGCAGATTCCCGCCATAATAGCTCTGCCAGTCCTGCAGCACATCGTGGGGCGCGGCCTTGAGCTCTTCGTCGCTTTCCGCAAGGGCGGCGAGGACCATCGGCAGTTCGTGGGCATTGGTGCCCAGCGCTTCCAGGTCGGTATCCATGGCCATCAGCACGTTGGAGGTGCCCGTGAAGGATTCTCCGATGCCCTCTTTCAACGCCTCCACACACCAGCGCTGCCAGAGGAAGGAATGGCGGCGCCGCGTGCCGAAATCCGATATACGGATGTCCGGCACTTTCCTCAGCCGCTCGACCTTCGACCACACCTTGGCCTTGGCGCGGGCGTACAGCACGTCGAGTTCGAACGGCCCGAGGCTGCGCATGGCAGCACGCGAGCGCAATTCGTTGATGATGGCCAGCGCAGGGATTTCCCACATGGTGGTTTCCATCCAACGGCCATGGAATTCCAACTCATACTGCCCGTTTTTGCGGCGCAAGTCGTATTCAGGCAGGTGGAAATCGGCCAGCCATGCCAGGAATTCAGGCTGGAATATCTGCTTTCGGCCGTAAAATGTATTGCCGGCCAGCCAGATCATTTCTTTTTTGCTGAAGCGGATCTGGCGTGCGTGGTCGAGTTGTTCGCGCAGTTCCTGCTCATCGATCTCCTCGGCGAGCAGTACCTTCTTGTTGCGGTTGATGAGCGAGAAGGTCGCGTCCACATGCGGGTAAAGCCCCCAGATCATCTGCAGCATCAGGAGCTTGTAGAAATCCGTGTCGAGCAGGCTGCGACAGATTGGATCAAGCTTCCAGGTGTGATTGTAGACCCGGCGTGCGATGTCGGTCTTTGCCATGAGTTCGTGCCGTCCTGCGCTTTGTCGGCAGACGCGCTCCTGTCGGACGATGCGCCGCCATCCACCCAATCGAGGCCAAACGACACTGGCAACAGGCAAATGTCAATGATCGCCAGCGGTTGGCAAATGGTCGTCGGGCGCTACCTAGGGGTATTAAGGATTTGTTAACTTTATCGGGTTGATGATGTCGGGTTGGGAGGACAACCTCGAGGCTGGGCCATGAACGCCTTTCGCTCTTACATCCTTCCGGGATCAACTTCAGCGGTGTTTGTCGCCGCGATTTTGCCTGCAGTGCTTACGGCTGATGTGCAGGCCCATGAGGCAACTTCGGGCTGGGCATATCCTTATGCCTGCTGCTCGAACAGGGATTGCCGGGAAATACCGCAATCGGCGGTTCTGGAGCGGCCGGAGGGCTATGTACTCAAGACCACGGGCGAGGTGGTTGCATATTCCGACCGGCGCGTGCGCCAGTCGCCTGACGGCGTTTTCCATCTGTGCACGGTCGCCGGAATGGAAACGTCGAGAACCATCTGCCTGTTCGTGCCGCCGCGCCTTTTCTAAGCGCAGTGTGCCTGGAATGCTGAAGGTGCGGCCAAGCGCCGTCACAAGGGGATATTGTCGTGCTTTTTCCAGGGGTTGGATAGGTCCTTGTTACGCAGCATGCGCAGCGCGCGCGCGACGCGGCGGCGTGTCGAATGTGGCATGATGACCTCGTCCACATAGCCTCGCTCGGCCGCGACGAAGGGCGATAGGAACCGGTCTTCATACATCTTCGTATGAGCCGCGATCTTTTCGGGATCGTCGATGTCCTTGCGGAAAATGATTTCCACGGCGCCCTTGGCGCCCATCACGGCGATCTGGGCGGTCGGCCAGGCGTAGTTGATGTCGCCCCGCAGGTGCTTTGACGCCATCACGTCATAGGCGCCGCCGAACGCTTTGCGGGTGATGATCGTTATCTTCGGCACTGTTGCCTCGGCATAGGCGAAGAGAAGCTTCGCGCCGTGCTTGATCAGACCTCCATACTCCTGTGCCGTGCCCGGCAGGAAGCCCGGAACGTCGACGAATGTGACGACGGGTATCGAGAAGCAGTCGCAAAATCGCACGAAGCGGGCCGCTTTCCGGGAAGCGTCCGAATCCAGAACGCCGGCCAGCACCATGGGCTGATTGGCGACGATACCGACCGTCCGCCCCTCGACGCGGCCGAAGCCGGTGACGATGTTGCGGGCAAAGGCTTCCTGGATCTCGAAAAAGTCGCGCTCATCGACCGTCTTCAGGATCAGCCCCTTGATGTCGTACGGCTTGTTAGCGTTGGCCGGTATCAGGCGGTCGAGCGCGGGATCGTCCTGGGGCTCGCCGTGGAAATCAATCTCCGGCAGTTCCGACGTGTTGGACGAGGGAAGGAAGTCGATGAGCCGGCGCATCTGCAGAAGCGCCTCGATGTCGTTGTCATAGGCGCTGTCGGCAATGGAGGATTTGACGGTGTGAACCGATGCGCCGCCGAGCTGTTCGGCGGTGACAGTCTCGTTCGTCACCGTCTTGACCACGTCTGGACCAGTCACGAACATGTAGGATGTGTCGCGAACCATAAAAATAAAGTCGGTCATCGCCGGCGAATAGACGTCACCGCCCGCGCATGGGCCCATAATCACCGAGATCTGCGGAATGACGCCCGAGGCCAGCACGTTGCGCTGGAAGATTTCGGCATAGCCGCCAAGCGCTGCGACACCTTCCTGAATACGCGCGCCGCCGGCGTCGTAGAAGCCGATGATCGGGGCGCGGTTCTTCAGCGCCATCTCCTGGACCTTCATCACCTTTTCGGCATGGGCCTCCGACAGGGAGCCGCCGAACACGGTGAAGTCCTTGGCGAATACGAAGACGGTGCGGCCGTTGACGGTACCCCAGCCGGTGACGACGCCGTCGCCGTAGATTTTGGTGTCGTCCATGCCAAAATCGATGGACCGGTGTTCGACGAACATGTCGAACTCCTCGAAGGAGCCTTCATCGAGGAAGACCTCGATCCGCTCGCGTGCCGTCAGCTTTCCCTTAGCGTGCTGGTGGTCGATCCTCTTTCGGCCGCCGCCGGCGCGCGCCGCTTCCCGGCGGCGCTCCAGTTCCTTCAGGACTTCTTTCATGTTCCTCCCCAGGGATTAAGGTAGTAGCGCAGCAAGGGAATAGGCCAGTGAGGTGGTAAAAGCCAGTTGCACGGCGGTGCCAAGCCGGCACCATTTCTCACCGCCCTGCTGCCCTACCACACGCCGGTGTTTTCCATCGACGCCCACGGTTCCGTTTTCGGTTTCGGCTCGCCGCGCTGGAGGAGCTCGATGGAGATACCGTCCGGCGAGCGAACGAAAGCCATGTGGCCGTCCCGGGGCGGGCGGTTGATGGTCACGCCGCCGTCCATCAGGCGTTGGCAGGTCGCGTAAATGTCGTCCACCTCATAGGCGAGATGGCCGAAATTGCGTCCGCCCTGATATTCTTCCGGGTCCCAATTGTAGGTCAGTTCCACAAGCGGAGCGCGGGTGGCCTCTGCTGCCTTTTCGTCCTCTGGCGCGGCGAGGAAGATCAGCGTGAACCTTCCCTTTTCATTCTCGATGCGCCGCTTTTCCACCAGGCCGAGCTTGTTGCAGTAGAAATCCAGTGAATCGTCGACGTCTTTGACGCGCACCATCGTGTGCAGATAACGCATGATCGTCTTCCTGTTTCTTCGTGGGCTCGCGCGAACATAAAGCCGGTATCCGCTTCGCGCCAATGGCAAATCGTGACTTTGGGATAAACCAGCCTTTATGCGCGGCGCCGGAAGTATTTCCGTGCGCTGTTGAAAATGCCCGCGAAGGTCTTGCTAAGCCACAAGAAAGCAATGCTATCCTGCCACTATAGAATCAGTCCAACGGGCTTGAGGGAAGGCAATCGTATGGAGGACAACTCCTCAACGACACGAGGGCTTGCAGGAAGCGAAAAGGCCCGGGGGGCGGGCAACGACAATGAAACGCCGGAAGTGACGGAAATCTCCGGCTCGATCAAATGGTTCGACGTAGCCAAGGGATTCGGCTTCGTCTTGCCCGACAGCCCCGGCGCCGGCGATGTGCTCCTGCATGTTTCCTGTCTCAGGCGGGACGGCTTCCAGACTGCCTTGTCGGGCGCGCGGGTGGTATGTCTTGCCCGCCAGGGCGAAAAAGGGCTGCAGGCGTTCAAGGTCGTCTCGATGGACACCTCCACGGCCGTACATCCGGCCGAAGACCAGAGCCAGCGTACCCACGTCGCCGTGACGCCGGAAAGCGGCCTCGAAAGGGCGCTGGTCAAATGGTTCAACCGGACCAAGGGTTTCGGCTTTCTCACACGGGGTGAGGGCACGGAGGACATCTTCGTCCATATGGAGACGTTGAGGAGGTTCGGCGTGACGGAGCTTCGTCCCGGCCAAGTGGTGCTGGTGCGTTTCGGGCGAGGCGAAAAAGGCCTTATGGCGGCCGAAATTCACCCGGATATGGGGACACCGCCCGTCTCGCATTGATGCATCGCCGTCGAGGCGTTCGCGGCATTCGTCATCGTCGACCATCAGGGCACAGATCCCATGCGCATTCCCGCCGCCTTCATCCTGTTTCTGTTTCTCGTCCTGCCGGTTCTCGGCGCCGAGCCGATGTTGCTGGCCCCGTCGAGCGATCCCCTGAGAATAGAGACGGACGGAGGCGAGGTTCTGTTCGACATCGAAGTGGCCGACGATGCGGACGAGCGCGCGCGGGGCCTCATGTTCCGGGAAGAGATGGAGGACGATCGCGGCATGCTTTTCGTCTTCGACGGCAGCCAGCGGCGTGGCTTCTGGATGCAGAACACGCCGATGCCGCTCGACCTGCTCTTTGTCGGCGAGGATGGCCGGATCAGAGCCATAGAGCAGGGCGTGCCGTTCTCGATCGCCAATATAGCGCCGCCGGTGCGCGCCCAGTTTGTGCTTGAACTGAAGGCGGGAACCGCGCAAAAAGCGGGCATCAAGATCGGCGACCGCCTGTATCATCCCCTCGTGGACGCGGTTGCCGGCGGCAAGTGAGCGGCGGGTGCATGTGGTTTTTCAACCCTGACGGGTTCGAACTGGCCTTTATCGACGAGGGGGAGGGCGATCCCATTCTTCTCATCCATGGTTTCGCATCGACGCATTTCGTCAACTGGGTCTCTCCAGGCTGGGTGAAGACGCTGCGCGATGCCGGCTACCGCGTCGTCGCGCTCGACAATCGCGGCCATGGCCGTTCGACGAAATCCCACGAGCCCGCCGACTATGTGCCGGCAAAGATGGCGTCGGATGCAGCCGCCTTGCTCGATCATCTGGAAATCGGCCGCGCGCATGTCATGGGCTATTCCATGGGCGCGCGCATCGCGGCCTTCCTGGCACGCGCGAAACCGGAACGCGTCGGCGGTCTGGTCTTCGGCGGGCTAGGGGCAGGCATGGTCGAAGGCGTGGGCGCCTGGGATGCGATTGCGGACGCGCTTTTGGCCGAAGATCCTGCGGCGATCGAGGGCGAGCGCCCCCGCATGTTCCGCGCTTTCGCGGATCAGACCAAGAGCGACCGCAAGGCACTGGCGGCATGCATCTCGACCTCGCGCGAGCTTTTGAGCCCGACGCAGATCGCGGAGATCGACCGGCCGGTGCTGGTGGCGGTCGGGACGGCGGACGACATTGCCGGCGATCCGGAGGTGCTGGCGGACATGCTGCCGCGCGGAGAGGCTTTTGCCATTTCAGGCCGCGATCATATGCTATCCGTCGGAGACCGGCGCTTCAAGGAACGAGTGCTGGCCTTCCTGCAGGAGAACCCGTTGTGACCGGGCCGCAGACCTTTGCCCTTGAAGGTGCCGAAGGCAATCGCCTCGAGGCTACCCTTTGGGACGGTCGTGGCCATCCGGTCATCTTTCTCCACGGCGGCGGCCAGACACGCCGTGCCTGGGACGCCACGGCCAGGCGGGTGGCCGAGCACGGCATGCGGGCGATCGCGGTGGATCAGCGCGGGCACGGCGAGAGCGCGTGGGTGAAGAGCGGCAACTACACCTTCGCTCATTTCGCCGAAGACATGGCCGCCATCGCGCGGCAGGTGCACGAGAGATTTCAGGCGCGCCCCTCAGCGGTCGGCGCATCGCTTGGCGGGCTTGCTTCGCTCGCTGCCCAGACGCGGGATCCCGGTCTTCTGGAATCGCTCGTGCTTGTCGACATCACGCCGCGCATGGATCCGGAAGGCGTTGCCCGCATCCAGGGATTCATGGGTGCGCGCATGGAAGAGGGATTCGCAACGCTGGAGGAAGCCGCCGAGGCCATCGCCGGCTATCTTCCACACCGGCGAAAGCCGCGTTCTCTGGACGGGCTGCGCAAGAACCTGCGGCTCGGAGGCGATGGACGCTACCGCTGGCACTGGGATCCGGCCTTCATCAAGGGGCCGCGCAACGTCAACGAGGGCGCGGATGCGCTGATGCGCGACCTGATCGACGCGCTGCCGGACCTGCGCCTTCCCGTGCTTCTGGTGCGCGGCGTCCAATCCGAACTCGTCCATGAGGACTATGCCCGCGAGTTCGTCGAGCGGACGCCGTCGGCCAGCTATGTGGACGTCCGCGGGGCAGGGCACATGGTGGCCGGAGACCGGAACGACGTTTTTTCCCGCGCTGTGTTGGATTTCCTGACCGATCGGGAGGCGGCCTGATCTTTCCGTCGTCTTGAACAGAGGGCGGACGGCATTTCGCGCATGGATCAAATCCGTTTGAAGATTGTTCAGCAAATTGCTGTTCATTCTTTCCGCGTAGTCGCGTATTCTTGAAAATGCCGAAAGCGTACGGATCCAGGAGAACATCATGCCGGCCAGACATGCAACGAGCAGGAGCGCACCGCAGCCGGTGGATCCGATCTGGTCCGAGGTTCGGCGCGAAGCCAAGGAAGCCGTCACCAGCGACCCGCTGCTTGGCGCGTTCCTGTACTCGTCTATCCTCAATCACGGAACACTGGAGGACGCCGTCATCCACCGGGTTTCCGAGCGGCTTGACCATCCTGATATCGGTGCCGAGCTGATACGCCAAACCTTCGAGACGATGTGGGGCGAGGAGCCGGACTGGAGCACCAGTGTTCGGGTGGACATCCAGGCCTATTTCGACCGCGACCCGGCCTGCGATCGCTATCTGATGCCGATCCTCTATTTCAAGGGGTTTCACGCCATCCAGACGCATCGTCTGGCCCATTGGCTCTGGAAGCGGGACCGCAAGGATTTCGCGCTTTACCTGCAAAGCCGTTCGTCGGCCGTTTTCCAGACGGATATCAACCCGGCCGCGCGTATGGGCAAGGGTATCTTCATCGATCATGCGACCGGTCTTGTGGTTGGGCAGACCGCGGTAGTCGAAGACAATGTGTCGATGCTGCACGGCGTCACGCTCGGCGGCACCGGCAAGGAGACGGGCGACCGGCATCCCAAGATACGCCACGGTGTGCTGATCGGCGCCGGGGCCAAGATTCTCGGCAACATAGAGGTCGGCCACTGCACCAAGGTGGCCGCCGGGTCGGTGCTCCTGACCTCCGTGCCGCCCAACAAGACGGTGGCCGGCGTTCCCGCCCGCATCGTCGGGGAGGCGGGATGCTCGGAGCCGTCGCGGGCCATGGACCAACTGCTCCAGGGGGAATAGGTCGGCTTCGCGGCCTGCGCCAATGGAGGCATCCAGGCTGCTAGAGGGTTTACAGGTGCGCCATGGCCGTGCCAGAAGCGCATCTCACGGCCTTGCCGAAACGGAACAGCCCCCGGAGAAGTTTGTTGAAGCCCGAAGAGATCAGAAAGCTCGACGCCTATTTCAAGCGCACGTTCAACAACCCGTCGCTGATGGTGAAGGCGCGCCCGCGCAAGGACGATTCGTGCGAGCTTTATCTGGGCGACGAGTTCCTCGGAATCATCTTCAAGGATGAAGAGGAAGGCGAGCTTTCCTACAATTTCTCGATGGCAATTCTCGATATCGACCTAGAGTAGATTTCGTCTATCCGTCGGTCCGCAGGAGCGTGCGCGCTTTGCGGATGATAGCCGGGTCCAGGGTGCGCCATTCGGGCAGAAGTTCCAGCGGAAATCTGTAGGTGAGCGACAGGTCATCGCCTATGTGAACGTCGCGCTCGCAGGCCGCAAGCGACTGGCGGGCCATCTCGCCTTCCAGGCACCGGGTGACGAACGGGCCCGTACCTTGCCCATAGCCGACCGCCAATTGTTCGTTCACATAGCCTGACTTTTCCGAAAAGCGGTAGAGCAGAAGACCCGCCGGCCCGTCGGCCGCCTCGCGTTCGATCACGTGGCTGTAGATTGGCTCCAGCCTGGCGCTCATGTCGCGGGAAAGAACCTTCGGCTCGAAGGACAGGAACAGGATCCTTTTCGCTCCGCCCGCATGGTTGAAATCGTCGCGCGCCTCTCGCGAATAGCCTTCCAGTTCCGGCCAACGAAGATAAAGATCAAGCCGCTGCTGGATGCCGTCGCGCCTTGCTTGGCCGAAGCGGATCAGATTCTCCGGAACCCGCAGGACATCGTTGCCGATGACGATCTCGCGCTCGATCGTCGAATCGGTATGGCCGCCGGCCGAGATCATCCCGCCAAACCAGATGGCTGCAAGCTTGATGCAAAGCGCCACAAACGCCAACGCGGCAAAGCCGTAGAAGGCGCGTCCCAGAAGCGGAATACGCCGCGCACCTGTCTCGACATTGCCTTCCGATATGGCGACGGTGTTCAATAGTGCCTCCCGCTTGCCCGACCCCGCTTGCAGCATGGCCATTTATGGTAAATGGCAGGTAAAGGACCGGTCGGTGCGAGACACTGCCGACACGGGCGCTTCAACGCATGGGAGACATCGATGCCGATCTATCAGCTTGACGACAGAAGCCCGGACCTGCCCGACACGGCGTGGGTGGCTCCTGATGCCACAGTGATCGGCGATGTGAGGATTGGGCGGCATGTCGGCATATGGTTCGGCAGCGTGCTGCGCGGCGACAACGAGCCCATCATCATCGGCGCTGGAACCAATGTGCAGGAGCATACGGTGATGCACACCGACATGGGCTTTCCACTGACCATCGGCGAGGGCTGCACCATCGGGCACCGCGCCATGCTGCACGGCTGCATCCTGGGCGACAATGTGCTGATCGGCATGGGGGCGATCGTGCTCAACGGCGCGCGCATCGCCTCCAATTGCCTGGTGGGAGCCGGCGCGCTGGTGACGGAAGGCAAGAGCTTTCCCGAGCGATCCCTTATCGTTGGCTCTCCCGCAAAGGCGGTTCGCGAACTGGACGATGCGGCGATTGAGGCGCTCCGGGGATCGGCCTTGCACTATATCGAAAACGCCAGACGTTTCCGGGTCGGGTTGCGGCAGCTCTAATGCAGTGCATTGAAGGGTGGAGCCGGCCCGGGGACAGGGCCGGCTCCGTAACCCGGTCGTTGGGGACGGGGAGGTGGGGACTCGACCGGGTATTCGAAATCCTCAGCGGTTGGACGAGACCGCACCCACGGCAACCGAACGGCCATCGTTGACGGACACCCACTTGCCCGAATTGCTGGCCGACTGGCGCTTCAGGAACTCATATTGCGTTTGCGACCAGGCAAGGACGCGGGGCTCGATATTGTCGAGGACATAATCGCCCATGCTGGTGTTGATCGTCAGAACCGCATGGCCGTCGCCATTGGGCTGGCGCACGACGGTGATGAGCAGGTTGCCCGCTGGCACACCAGCCTCCCTCAGAAGCCGGCGCTTTTCGAGAACATAGTCCTCGCAATCGCCGAAGGCGTCCGGATAGGACCAGAATTCCTCGACGCCCCACAGCTCCATGTCGGTGCGCGGGATCACCGTCAGGTTAACCCTGTTGTTGATGTCGATGATCTGATCCCACAGATCCCGCGTCAGTTCGACCGGCGCGGTGCGTTGCGTCACTTGGCGGCACTCGTCCGGGCTCCTCGCGCAGAGTTCGTAGTGGCCCACCGGCTGACTGGTGACGCTGCCCGTCGTCATGAAATCCGAGGCGGCCTCCGAAGCCCCCATCAGGCCGAGTATCATGGCCGCGGCCGCCAAAAGCGGAAGCTGTTTCCTGAAAAGCATTTTGTGTCTCCCCGTTTGAGGAGACAATGCCACGGCCCGATTTATTCAGCGCAAAAACACGCAGTAAAACTAAGTACAAGTTTTTGGAAAACAAGTATAAAATCGTCTCTATCGGCTAAGCCATTTGGTAACCATGCAGGCAATTCCAGCTCGGGACTACGGCGATCCGGAGCGGCGAAAACTACCTTGCGACCCACCTGCTCATGGAACTCCTTCGATGTCTTAGAGGCGCGTTTCCGTCGTGAAGCGGGCGACCTTCTCCTCGCCGCACAGTACGAGACATGAAAATGCATAATGCGAAAGCCCTTTGGAGGCGGAAGTGCAGGTGGCCCGGAAGAGGAGCGGGGAGGCTGCCGAGACCAGCTTGTTTGAAGCGATACTGGCTGAGATGATCGTGTATTCGGCCTCGTTGCCGGCAAAGTGATGCAGAAGCCGCTCCATCACGCGCACGGCGTTGTAGCCTATGATCGCTACCGGCCATGATGGGTATTCCGGGAAATGTCCGGCGCAACATTCCGGGCGCAGAGTGCCGCGCACGGTCAGCGTCCGATCATTCGGCTCATCGAAAGCCAGCGGGAGCAAGCTGGCATAGGGGTGACCCCACGTGCTCGTCCGTCTCCAGTCGATGAGTGTGGAATAGCCGCTCGAAGACAGCTTGCGACAAGGCCAGATAGCGAACCCGCAGATGGACGAAAGGGCATCGTCGGACAGTACCGCCTGTGCCAGCAAACCACGCCGGTCGTGTTCGAGCGCCTCCGCTGCGGCCCGGGCGGATGCCGTATCTGCGAGCGCATCAAATCAGCCCGTGACGCAGTCTACAGGCGGCATGTGTCGCGGCTGTGAAAGGCGTTTCTACCCGGAGAACTCGACGTCGAGGGTAGTCTGTTCCTGAACCACGGCGAATTCGATTGCCACGCCGTCGTCGAAATGACGCACGATCTGCCCGCGTATGGTACCGAGAAAGGCCTGCGTGCCGATGGCTGGCTTGTACTCCATCTCGACGGCCGCGCCCGACTGCGAGAGGTCGACAATGCGGCAGGGGTGGTCCTGACCGTCCGCCAGGCGGATATGGGTGAGCGGATTGCGTGGCGTTATGCGCTCGTGGCGCCGGTCTTCGGGCAGGTCCAGCTCATGCCGGTTGGCGAGCCATGTCAGCTGCGCCGCTAGCTTGTCGCGTTTGCGCTCGGAGGCGACGATCGTCATGGCGAATCCATCGTCCAGCCTACGCGTGATGATGCCTTCGATGCGGCCGATATGATCGAGATAGGCGATGACACGCTCGCCCGGACGACCGGCCATCTCGGCTTGCAGAGCGACGTTGCCTGGCGACATGTCGACCACCCGGCAGGAATATTCAGAGCGATCCTGAAGCATGTAGCGGCCGAAGATCGAGATTGCGACACGCTGGAACCCGCGCCGCTCCGAATGCGCTGGCGTGGATTTCGCTGCGGTTGTTGCAAATGCCATCTGGACCACCTTCGCGGCGCGGCATCGAAACTAGGTGTGCCGGCATATTAGTCGCAAATGTATCGCTTAATCGTTAACAACGGGTAATTCGCGATGCGTGCGATGCCTCATTCTAGCTCTTGCCGCCCTTGAAGACGACGAGATGGCGAATACGTCGGCCCGTGCCGGCGCCCGGCCCGCTGTCGAGCGACTTGTCGTCTGGCGACAGGGATGGCGAGGGGATTGCGGGGCGATTACCGAGAAGGAGCGGCTCCCGGTCGGGATCGATCAGACGGAAAGATTCGAGCCTGGACTCCACGATAGGATCGGCGCCCAGCCAGAAGGGCTTTTCGCAGGGGCTGATCGCGCCCAGCGCCCTCGGGCTTTCACTTCCGCCTTCCAGCGGCAGGATGATCATCTCAAGCTCCAGCGTGCGCTGATTGTGGCTTGTGCCGTGGAACGAGACGACGACCACCGACGCATCGTCGAAGACATTGCGGGACAGCCTGCTAATGAGGCCGTGGTCCCACTCGCTCCACAGCGATGTGAAGGAATGGCCCTTGAGTTCCTTGCCGTGCATGGCGCAGAGCCGCGTGCCCGCCAGTCGGAATATCGGTTCTCCGCGCGCATCGCGTTCGAGAATGAAGGTGTCGGCTAGTCGAGACTTGATGTCTGCCGGCTCGATCTCAGTGCGCTGAGGAGCGGGGCGGCGTCCGCGAAGCCTGTTCCAATATTGGAACAGCTCTAAGGTTCCGTCCTGTTTCATGCCGTCCAGTCCCATCCTGAAGTAACGTTTCTGTCCCATGAACGGACAGAAGCAGCGCTTCGCCCGTCTTCATGCAGGATGATGCAGGTGCCATGCCAGCCCCCGCGGAACTTGTGCACGGGAAGGGTTTGTTAAGGTTAAGAAAGGGTTGACGTTGAAGCCTTGGCGAAGGAGTGGCACAAAGCGCCTCACAAACACGAGCGAAACGCCGAAATCTCCAGCAAAGAACTGAGGGGCGGCAGGGGGGCTCGACCGGGAAGCCGCTCAGGGGACAAACTGGGCGGCTTCTTTTTTACCTGGTTGTCTGTTACGCGCCTGCAGGAGAAATCATGCAGGATATGCGCGATCGATGACCGACCAGATGGGAAAAGAGCATGATGAGGGCGGCCGCGAGCCCCCGCGTGGCCGTGAGCCGATATTCAACCTGCCGCCGGTCGTGGTCGCCTTTATTGGCATATGCGTCGCCGTTCATCTTGTGAGGCTGTATGTCGCCGGCCCGGCTTTCGAGCAGTTCGTGCTCCTCAACTTCGCCTTCATTCCGCTGCGATATACGGGTGGCTTTGCGATAGATCTTCCGTGGCTGACAAGCCCGTTGACCTACGCGTTCCTGCACGGCGGGTGGGCGCACCTGACGGTCAATATGATCTGGCTTGCGGCATTCGGCTCGCCGCTTGCGAACCGAATTGGCACACGCCGCTTCATTCTGTTCTGGATTGCAACAGTTCTCGCCGCTGTCGGTCTTCATTTCGTCCTTCATCCTTATGACGCAGTGCCGCTCGTCGGCGCCTCAGGCGCCATTTCCGGCATGATGGGGGCGGCGGCGCGCTTTGCCTTTCGCATCGACCGGCGGGCGGGTAAGGCGGGCTTCGCCGGTCCTGTTCTTCCCCTGAACGCGGTACTGCGCTCGCGCACGGCAATGACGTTCCTGGCCGTGTGGATGGTGGTCAATCTCGTGGTAGGGCTTGGTATGGGCGCAGGGCCGGGAGCGCCGCCGATTGCCTGGGAGGCGCATATTGGCGGCTTTCTCGTCGGCTTCTTCTTCGTTAAAGCCTTCATGCCGGCCGAGAAAAATCTGGCGTCGCAGGACCACTGATCCGGCCTTGCAAACTGCGGCAGCCCGTCGCAACATCGCGCCTAGAGCGCCGCCGGACGTACAAGGGACGCTCTACTTCTTGTTTTTCCGCATTTATGCGGACGTCAGGTGATTCCACCTGATTGCAAAATACTACTGGGCCGGATGAGTATGCCGGCTGTCAATGCGATGAGGAGATCGCCATGACCGTGAAAGCCATTTTGGACAAAAAGGGGCGCGATGTCGTCACTATTGCGGCGAGCAAGACCTTGGCCGAAGCGGCCGCATTGCTGGCAGAGCAAGGTATCGGTGCTGTTGTGGTGCTCAGCGGCGACGACCGTATCGGCGGCATTCTTTCGGAGCGCGACATCGTGCGCGTGGTCGGAAAGGAGGGCGCCAAGGCGCTCGCCAAACAGGTCTCGTCCGTCATGACAGCACGCGTGAAGGTTTGCCACGAGGAGAACACGGTCAACGATGTCATGCAGGTCATGACCGAGGGCCGCTTTCGCCACCTTCCCGTGGAGAAGAACGGACGCCTCGACGGCATTATCTCCATTGGCGATGTGGTGAAACGGCGCATCGAGGAAGTGGAACGCGAGGCGGAGGATATTCGCAGCTACATTTCAACCGCCTGAAGGGAGAGGTCGAAACCTTCCGCAGGAACTCCGCATCACCTGTTGTCGAGTTGAGCGCGCACCAGCTCCAATTCTCGCCGTGTGATGCGATAGGGGCCGCCACTGCGCGGTGAAACGACTCTCTTGCGTTTCAGTTTCCTGAACAATCTGAGATCGAGACCGGGAAAGCCCCAGCCTTCCCTCGTGATGCAGCGAAGCTGCTCAAGTTCACCATTATCGTCCTTTTCAACAGCAATGTGCCCGCCCTGGCGAGGATGTGACGAACGCGCTGTTCAGCACCCGATATGTCCATTGTCGTACCTGGAAACCTGCGGCGAATGCGATTAGCCAATGAGAAACGCCGCACCGCCTTGGGCAGCGCGGATGCTCTGTTTTCATGCCCTGGCCCGAGTTGGGTTCAGGACGTTTCAGCAGGTCTCCAGGTAGCTGGATATAGAGGCTCCCTTGGTGGGAAGGTCCATTACAATAAGGCAGGCGAGGAATAAGGGCCGTTTTGCTTGCCTCGCAGGGCTGATTGGTCTAGCGAGTTCCCAGTTTTATCCGAAATCGACTGAGCACCTCATGACCATTATCGACACGCGTTTGCCCGATCCAAAACGGCTGATTTCCGGCGCGACCGGCGAATGGGAAGTGATCGTCGGCATGGAAATCCACGCGCAGATCTCCTCGCACGCCAAGCTTTTTTCGGGCGCTTCGACTGCGTTCGGCGCCGAGCCGAACTCCAATGTCTCGCTGGTGGATGCCGCCATGCCCGGCATGTTACCGGTGATCAATGAGGAATGCGTCAGGCAGGCGATCCGCACCGGTCTCGGCCTCAAGGCCCAGATAAACCACCGCTCCATTTTCGACCGCAAGAACTACTTCTATCCCGACTTGCCGCAGGGCTACCAGATTTCGCAGTACAAGCAGCCGATCGTTGGCGAGGGGGTCGTCATCGTCTCGGTCGGCCCGGCTAAGGACGGCAGTTTCGAGGAGATCGAGGTCGGTATTGAACGACTGCACTTGGAACAGGACGCGGGCAAATCGATGCACGACCAGCATCCGACCATGTCCTATGTCGACCTCAACCGCTCAGGCGTCGCGCTGATGGAGATCGTGTCCAAGCCCGATATCCGTTCCTCCGACGAGGCCAAGGCGTTTCTCACGAAGCTGCGCACGATCCTTCGCTATCTCGGCACATGCGACGGCAATATGGACGAAGGCTCCATGCGCGCCGACGTGAATGTTTCCGTGCGCCGGCCAGGTGCACCTTTCGGCACGCGCTGCGAGATCAAGAACGTCAACTCGATCCGCTTCGTTGGCCAGTCCATCGAATCGGAAGCGCGCCGCCAGATCGCGATCCTGGAGGATGGCGGCACCATCGACCAGGAGACGCGGCTGTTCGACCCTGCCAAGGGCGAGACGCGCTCGATGCGCTCCAAGGAGGAAGCGCATGACTATCGCTACTTCCCCGATCCCGACCTGGTGCCACTCGAATTCGACCAGGCCTATGTCGATGCGCTGGCGCAGCACCTGCCGGAGTTGCCCGACGAAAAGAAGGCGCGCTTCATGGAGAAGCTCGGCCTTTCTGAATATGACGCCTCCGTGCTGGTCTCGGAAAAGGCTGTCGCCGACTATTTCGAGAAGGTGGCGGAAGGCCGCGATGGCAAGGCTGCCGCAAACTGGGTTATCAATGATCTTCTGGGCGCCCTGAACAAGGCTGGCAAAGACATTGAAAATACGCCTGTTTCACCGGATCAGCTTGGCGCGATAATCGATCTGATCAAGGACGGCACCATTTCGGGGAAGATTGCCAAGGACCTGTTCGAGATCGTCTTCAGCGAAGGAGGTAATCCAGGTGTTCTGGTCGAGGAACGCGGGATGAAGCAGGTAACGGACGCCGGCGCCATAGAGAAGGCGGTGGACGACGTCATTGCCGCCAATCCCGACAAGGTCGAGCAGGTCAAGGCAAAGCCGACGCTTGCGGGCTGGTTCGTCGGCCAGGTTATGAAGGCGACGGGCGGCAAGGCCAACCCGCAGGCGGTCAACGTGCTCGTGAAGGAAAAGCTAGGGATTGATGGCTGAGGCTGGCTTACCGGTTTTCATCCGAACGGCGGCGCACGGCGATATCGACAGCCTGCGCGAACTGCTTTCGCAGACCTGGCACGACACCTATGACGGCATCTATGGCCACGACCGCGTGCGCGACATCGTCGCGCGCTGGCAATCACGGGAGACGGTGGTTGCGCGAATCGACCAGACGGATGGCGAATTCCTGGTCGCCGACGACGGCCAGCGGCTGGTCGGGATGGCCTTCGCAAGCGCCCGGGATCAGGGGAATGTCATGATGTTGCATCAGCTTTACGTGCGTCCCGGCGAACAGGGGCGCGGAATAGGCGGTATGCTACTAGACGAAATCATCGAGAGCTTTCCGCAGGCGCGCAAGGTGCGGCTGGAAGTGGAGGAGACGAATGTGCAGGCCATCCGCTTCTACGTTTCACGCGGCTTCGGACAGGTGGGCCGCACCGGCGATTGCGGTGGACAGGGCGACCATTTGCCGGCGCTCATTCTCGAGCGTGCAGTGTAACCCCCGGTCCACCGATCAATGGCCATGGAGGGCCTTGCCTTCGCCGGCCATGGACGCCATAAGGCACATGGCGGCTTTATACCCGCAGGCAGGCCCAAGTGCCGCCAACGACCCAGAGGCTTGAGGAAGCGATGAAGAATTTCCTGCTTCAGTTTTTCACCTGGTGGAATGGCCAGACGCTTGGCACGCGCTTCCATACGTGGCGCAAGGGCGAGCGCGTCGGTGAAGACGAGTTTGGTAACATCTATTATCAGGGCGGAACCGATTCGGAAGGCCGCACACGGCGCTGGGTGATCTATAACGGTCTTGCGGAGGCCTCGATGGTGCCGCCGGGCTGGCACGGCTGGCTGCATCAAAAGGTCGATGTCGCGCCGGTTGACGAGAACTATAAGGCACGCGAGTGGCAGAAGCCGCACTTGCCCAATCTGACGGGAACGCCGATCGCCTATCGCCCCGACGGCTCGATCCTTTCCAAGGAAGACAGGCCGCGCGTTACCGGCGACTACGACGCCTGGACACCATGACCTGAAACCGCGGGTGAGGGGAATTCCTGCCATATTTGTGCATTAGCACATGGCGGATCGGCGATGGGGCGGTGCACCTCAACGCTTGGTATGGACAGAACGGAATCGATATCGCGTGGTGACCGTGCCTACAGGAAAATTCATTTTGGTGGCTGCTATCGGCCTGTTGGCGGCGGTGCCAGCGGTGGCGGAAGAGCGCATCGCCAATCCCGTCGCGGAGTTCGCCGGGATCGATAAGATTACTGGCCGGATCATCACCTTCGACGTCTATCTCGACGAGACCGTGCAGTTCGGTGCGTTGCAGGTCACGCCGCGGGTTTGCTACAGTTCGCCGGAAGGTGCCGAACCCAAGACGGATGCGTTCGTGGAGGTGGACGAGATCACCCTCGACCGCAAGATCAGGCGCATCTTTACAGGCTGGATGTTTGCCGAAAGCCCCGGTCTCAATGCGGTGGAACATGCCGTTTACGACGTCTGGCTGAAAACCTGCAAGAAGACGTCCGATGTCCCGCCACCGCAAGAATCCTGACTCACCGCTGCCAATCGACCCCGGCTTTCCTCAATCGTTGAACTTGGCGGAATCGCCCAGAGCTTGTGCCAGCAGCGTTTCGTAGCGCCGCCGTGGAACGTCGACGGCGCCGAAGCGCTTGAGATGCGGGGTGGTGAACTGTGTGTCGAGCAGCACGAACGATCGTGCTTTCAGCCGTTCTACAAGATGTACCAGGCACACCTTGGATGCGTTGGGCTCCCGTGAGAACATGCTTTCGCCGAAGAAGGCGCGGCCGAGGGTGACGCCGTATAGCCCGCCGACAAGCTTTTCGTCCCGCCATGCCTCGACCGTGTGGCAGTGACCGGCCTCGAACAGGGCGGAATAGGCTTCGCGGATGGGGCGGTTGATCCAGGTATCCTGGCGGTCGGGACCCGGTTCGGCACAGGCATCGATGACGGCATCGAAATCAAAATCGTAGCGAATATCGAAAGGGGCTGAGCGTATCAGTTTCCTTAGGCTGCGCGGCACATGGAAACGGTCGAGCGGCATGACTCCCCGGACTTCCGGACGCACCCAGAAGACTTCCGGATCATCGGCATGTTCGGCCATCGGGAAAACGCCGGTCGCGTATGCCCGCAGCAGCAGGTCCGGCGGAATCCGGTAGCCAGGAGCAAAGGGGCGGGTCATCGCCCCGGTCTCCCCTCAGGCGGACTTCGCCAGATAGTTCTCCAGCCAGTGAATGTCATAGTCGCCGTTCGCCACATCGACGTTGCCGACAAGATCCCGAAAGAGCGGCAAGGTGGAATTGATGCCATCGACCACGAATTCGTCAAGAGCCCTGCGCAGCCGCATCATGCATTCAACGCGATTCCGCCCATGCACGATCAGCTTGCCGATCAGGCTGTCATAATAGGGGGGGATGCGGTAGCCGGAATAGACGCCCGAATCGACGCGGACGCCGAGACCTCCCGGCGTATGGAAATGGGTGATCGTGCCGGGCGAGGGCACGAAGGTGCGCGGATCTTCCGCGTTGATGCGGCACTCGATGGCGTGGCCGTGGAAACGCACCTCTTCCTGCGTGACCGACAGGCCGCCACCGGAGGCCACACGTATCTGCTCATGCACGAGGTCGATGCCGGTGATGGCCTCGGTCACGGGGTGCTCCACCTGCAGGCGGGTGTTCATCTCGATGAAATAGAACTCGCCGTTCTCGTAGAGAAACTCGATCGTGCCGGCACCGGAATAGCCGAGATCCGCCATGGCCTTCGACACAGTCTCGCCGATCCTCGTGCGCTGCTCGACATTGAGGGCGGGCGAATTGGCCTCTTCCCACACTTTCTGGTGCCGGCGTTGCAGGGAGCAGTCGCGCTCGCCCAGATGAATGGCCTTGCCCATGCCGTCGCCCATGACCTGGACTTCGATGTGGCGCGGCTTTTCAAGGTATTTCTCGATATAGACGGCGTCGTCGCCAAAGGCCGAACCGGCCTCGTTCCGCGCTGTCGAGAGCGCCTCGGAAAGATCGTCCTCGGTGCGCGCGACCTTCATGCCGCGTCCTCCGCCGCCGGCTGAGGCCTTCACCAGCACCGGATAGCCGATGTCGGCGGCGATGCGCTTGGCCTCGCGGTCGTCGGTAACGGCGCCTTCCGAACCCGGCACGACCGGGATGCCGAGCTTCTTGACGGTGCGCTTGGCTTCGATCTTGTCGCCCATCACGCGGATGTGGTCGGCGGTGGGCCCGATGAAGGTGAGGTTGTGGGCGGCTAGGATTTCCGCGAACTTGGCGTTCTCCGAAAGGAAGCCGTAGCCGGGATGAACCGCGTCGGCGCCGGTGATCTCGCAGGCCGCCAGAATCTGGTGGATGTTGAGATAGCTGTCGCGGGATGCGGGGGGGCCGATGCAAACGCTCTCGTCCGCCAGCCGCACATGCATCGCGTCCGCGTCGGCGGTGGAATGCACCGCCACGGTCTGGATGCCGAGTTCCTTGGCCGCGCGCAGCACCCTGAGGGCGATTTCGCCGCGATTGGCAATGAGGATTTTCTGAAACATGGCGCCGGGCTGCTCCGCTCTATTCGATGACGACGAGCGGTTCGCCATATTCCACCGGCTGCGCGTCCTCGAATAGGATCGCGGTTACCGTGCCGGAACGGGGCGAGGGGATTTGGTTCATCGTTTTCATTGCCTCGATGATGAGCAATGTCTGCCCTTCCTTGACCGCCTGGCCGATTTCGATGAAGGGGGCCGCGCCAGGTGTGGACGAACGGTAGGCGGTGCCGACCATGGGCGAGGGTACCGCGTTCTTGCTGTCGGCGGCGGCCGGTTCTTTTTCCGTCGGGGCGCTCGTAACGGCGGCCTGGGCAGGGGCCGGAGCGGCAGCCGGTGCAGCGGGAAGTGATGCCTGGACCGAGGGAGACTGTCTTGATACGCGAATGCGCATATCGCCGTCCTCGACCTCGATCTCCGTCAGCCGGGTTTCGTCGAGGATGCCTGCAAGGTCACGGATCAATTGCTGGTCTACACCGGTCTTTTTCATTTCACGATCTCTTTCGTCATACCTGGCGATGCTCTTTGGCCTGACCTGTTGCGGAAAATGCACTTGCGCATCAACAATCCTGCCGCGCGCATATCACGCAATGCGGGGCGAAAGCCACATTGGAAATGACTATGACGTCGTCCATTGCCCTCAAGTTCCCCGCCAGCGGCAGCTCTGCCGCCGGTTCTCTATAAATGGCTTAGTGACTGCCGGAAAGAGCGCAAGGAACTTCTCTTCCTGTCCACAGGCCGCGCCTTCTATTGGGTCGCTGTCTTGATCTTTTCGCTCAGCGTGTCCTTGCCTAACGCGCCGAACACGAGCTCCTTGCCGACGACATAGGACGGCGTTCCGGTGATCTGCAGCTTGTTCGCCAGTTCGTAGGTTTCATTGATCGCCGCGACGATCGCATCGTCCCTCATCGCCTCGCGCAGCGCGGTTTCATCGGCGCCGAGGCCGAGGGCGACCTGAATGGCGCTGTCCTCATCGGCACGTCCGGTGCCGCCCAGAAGCTGGGTGTGAAACTCTGCGTATTTCTCCGGCATCAGTTTCCGGAACGCCATGGAAACGACATGCGCCTTCTGGGAATCAGGGCCGAGGATCGGAAATTCCTTCATAACGAAGCGCAGGTTCGGGTTCTCCTCGATAAGGGCTTCCATGTCCGACAAGGCGCGTTTGCAATAGCCGCAATTGTAGTCGAAAAACTCGACCACGGTCACGTCGCCGTCGGGGTTGCCGACAATGCCGTCATAGGCGCTGTTGAACAACGTCTGCGACGACTGGGCGATGATCTGTTCCTGGGCGATACGCTGTTCCTGTTTTTGCCTGTCTTCCAGGATCGTCTGCATCTCGATCAGTATTTCGGGGTTGTCGAGAAGATATTCGCGCACGATCTGCCCAACGTCATCACGGGTAACGGCGTTGTCCGCGCTGAACGCCTGCGCCGCAGAAAGGGCCAGGAGCGAAGATGCACCGGCGGCAATAAGCAATTTTCTCATGATCGTTTCCATTTCATTGTAATTCGTTGAACGCAATTCTTTGTGTGGCAAGCTCGGCAAAGGTTCACAGTGCTCACCCCTTACCCGGCGGCCGGTAATCGATGATATCCTGGGCGCGAAGCCACTCGGGTGAGCCCTTCTTCATCTTCATCTGGGCCCGGGCGGCGAATATTTTCGCGTCGCGGTACTGGCCGGAATGGAAGTGCCCCTCCGCGGTCGCCAGTTCCGCTGCGCCTATGTCGCCGAGCTGCCCATAGGCTTGCGCCAGGAAGCGATAGCCATTGGCATACTCAGGCTCGCGCGTAAGGCCGGCCTTGAGTTCGGACGCGGCCTTCCTCATGAGATCCGGCGCGCCGGTCGCAAGCAATGCCTGGCCATAGCCGACCTGGAGAAGGCCCGACGAACCGGGTGCAAGGCTTATGGCCTTCGCATAGGCATTGGCGGCTTCGGCCGGATTGTTGGTTTTCACCAGGATTTCGGCGCGTAGCTCGTGGAAAAAGGGGTTGCGCGGCTGAACGGCGATGAGCCGGTCGACGCGCGCCAGCGCATCGCGCGGATTGCCATAGAGATAGGCGGTGATGGCGTCGGCATAGGCGCGGGGAAGGCTGCTGGGATCGCGGAAAAGGCGGGCGGCTGCATTGCGGCCGGCGGTATAGGCGGCGATCTTCGCCCGCATTAAATCGTGACGCAATTGCAGCGCTGGCGGATCCTTCCTGTCGGCGAAGCGGCTTGCCTCGACCAGCGACTGCAGATTGGAGATACGTTCGCGCGGCACCGGATGGCTGAGCTGGTAGGGGTCGACGTTGACACCGGCCAGAACCATGTCCCGCGACATGCGCTCAAAGGTTTTCAGCATGCCGCGCGGCGACTGGCCGGTCCGTTCCAGATACTCGATCGCCGAACGGTCGGCGGTCGCTTCTTCCGTGCGCTGATAGCCAAGCACGCTGCGCCGGGCCGCCTCGGAGCCGCCGGCTGCAATGCCGACGCCGGCTCCAGCAAGCCCGCCCGCATCGGACGCCGCGCCGGCTACGCCCGCGCCGATGCCGGCGAGAAGCGCGACCACGGCCATGGTCTTGGCGCGCGCCAATTGCTGGCGCAGCCGCTCCTGGTGGCCGCCGGCGATATGTCCTGCCTCATGCGCGATCACGCCAATGATTTCATTCGGCGTTTCCGACAGAAGCAGCGCGCCCGCATGAATGAAGATGCGGCGGCCGGCGACGAAGGCGTTGAAATTGGGATCGTTGACGAGAATGATCTCGATACCCGAGCGGCTGAGGCCCGCCGCCTTGAGGATTGGCTGCGCATATTCCTGGACAAGCGCTTCGATCTCCGCATCGCGGACGATGGGCACGTTTTGCTGGGCGTATGCCGCAGGCATGGCGGTCAACGCGTGGATGAATGCAAGCAGGAAGGCCAGAATGCGCATCGGTTGACGTAGCTATCCTTGTTTCGGATGGTGGTAGGGTCGCTTCGTGGCGAGGAAAAGGCACCTTGCCGCCTTTTCCTCGCGAAATGCGAGCAAATCGTCGAGGGCGGTCGTCACCACCATAGCAAAACAAAACAGCCGGGGCATCAACCCCGGCTGCCGTATTCATCGACGCCGCAACGCCTTTCAGAAGAAGCTCTTGCGTTGCCACCAACCGGATTTGCGCGGCGCTTTCTCTTCCGGCTCGCCGGTAGAGGAAAGAACCGGCTCCATTTTCTGGTTCTCCTTTTTTGCCGCATTTTCAGCGGCTGCGACTTTGCGCCGGGGCGCAGTACGCTTCTTTTTTTCCGCTGGAGCAGGTTCGGCGTCGCCGCTTTCGGCTTCGGTGGGTTTTGCCTCGGGAGTTGCTTCCGCCGGTGCGGCCTTGGCGCGGGAGGTCCGCTTCCTTGGCTTCCTTACCGGCTTTTCAGGGGCCTCGGCGGGCTTGTCTTCGACCCTCAGCTCATCGTCGGCGAGGGCCGTTGCAGCCTCCGCCGGTTCGGCGGCGGCATGTTCGATGGCCGGAGCTTCCTCGCTGCTTGCCGGCGGCGATGCACCTTCCTCGACGGGCTCAGCAACGACGTCGCCGGAGGGGCGTGCCTCCGCTGAAACGGTCTCCTGCTCGGCCTGTTCGTCGCGGCGGTTTCTCCGACCGCCGCGCTTGCCCCGGTGGCGCTTCTTGCGCTCGCTGCCCGCGCCATCTTCATCCGCCGGCTCGTCCGTCGAGGCGGCTTCGCGCTGCTGTTCTTCGTCGCCGTCTTCCTGGGACTGTCGGTCCGCGCCACTGCCGTCGGCAGCTGCGCCTTCCTGGTTGTTGCGGTCGCGGCCGCCGCGACGCCGGCGCTTGCGCCGACGCTTGCGGCCCTGTCCCTGGCCGTCCTCGCCGGCACTCTCTTGGCTGTCCTGACCGTTTGCGACGGCTTCTTCCTCGACTGGTTCAGGCTCGTCCTCGACTTCCGGCTCGAGCATTTCCGGCCCGATGGCAGGAATCTCGATGGTGACATCCCGGGTGGAGGGCGGCCCCTTGACGATCGCATAGTGCTGACCGCCCAGTTCGTCGTCTGTCTCCACAGTGATCGTCACGCCGAAACGGTTCTCCAGATCGACGAGATTGGCGCGCTTGTGATTAAGCAGGTAGAGCGCGGTCGAGGAAGGCGTGCGCACTCGGATATCGTTGCGGGCATCCTTGAGAAGATATTCCTCGATGGAACGAACGACGAGCAGTGCGACCGAGGATTCGGAGCGCACATGGCCGGTGCCGCCGCAATGGGGGCAGGGCTGCATCGTGCTTTCCAGCACGCTGGCGCGGATGCGCTGGCGCGACATTTCCAGAAGACCGAAATGGGAGATGCGACCCACTTGAATGCGTGCACGATCGTTCTTCAGGCAATCCTTGAGGCGCTTTTCGACTGAACGGTTGTTCCGGTTCTCCTCCATATCGATGAAGTCGATGACGATCAGCCCGGCAAGATCGCGCAGCCGCAACTGCCGCGCCACTTCCTCAGCCGCCTCCAGATTGGTCTGGAGAGCCGTATCCTCGATGGAGTGTTCCTTGGTGGAACGGCCTGAGTTGACGTCGATGGCGACGAGCGCTTCCGTCTGGTTGATGATGATGTAGCCGCCGGACTTCAGCGTCACCTGCGGCTGCAACATCTTGTCGAGCTGGCCCTCGATCCCGTTGCGGGCGAAAATCGGCACACTGTCGCGATAGGGCTGGACCGCCTTGGCATGGCTCGGCATGAGCATACGCATGAAATCCTTGGCTTCGCGATAGCCCTCGTCGCCCGCCACCAGGATTTCATCGATATCCTTGTTGTAGAGATCACGCACGGACCGCTTGATGAGGCTGCCTTCCTCGTAGACGAGGGCGGGAGCCGTCGATTCCAAGGTCAGGCTGCGAACCCGTTCCCACATGCGCATGAGATATTCATAGTCGCGCTTCACCTCGGCCTTGGTGCGGTTCGCGCCGGCAGTGCGAAGGATCACGCCCATGCCGTCCGGCACGGAAAGGTCCTTCACCACGTCCTTGAGGCGCTTGCGGTCCTGCAGGCTGGTGATCTTGCGCGATATGCCGCCGCCGCGCGCCGTGTTCGGCATCAGGACTGAATAACGTCCGGCAAGCGACAGATAAGTCGTCAGCGCTGCACCCTTGTTGCCGCGCTCTTCCTTGACAACCTGGACCAGAAGAATCTGACGGCGCTTGATGACTTCCTGGATCTTGTAGTTGCGGCGGCTCGAACGCCGGCGGTTCTGCGCTTCGTCGAGCGCGTCTTCCGCGCCCACCGTGTCTACTTCGTCCTCGCCATTATTGTCAGAGCCGCTGTTGCCCGAAGCGTCAACGTCTTCGGCAACCACGTCGGCGTGGGCTTCAAGCGCCTGGGCGCCGTCCGCCGATCCCTCGGCGGCTGCTTCGGTCTGGGCCTTCTTGTCGCTCCGGCTTGCACGGCGGCGCTTCTTGCCGCGCCCTGAACTCTGGGTTTCCTTTTCGTCGGCTTCATCGTCTGCTGCCTTCGCTTCTTCGGCCTCGGCCTTCAGAAGCGCCTGACGGTCGGCGACGGGGATCTGGTAGTAGTCGGGGTGGATTTCACTGAAGGCGAGAAAGCCGTGGCGATTGCCGCCATACTCTACGAAAGCCGCTTGAAGTGAGGGTTCGACGCGGGTGACGCGCGCCAGATAGATGTTTCCCCGTAGCTGTTTCTTATCCTGTGATTCGAAATCGAATTCTTCGATACGGCTACCGCGAACGACAACGACGCGTGTTTCCTCCGGATGGGAGGCGTCGATCAGCATTTTGTTGGGCATAAAGATGTGTCTCCCCGGCAGGTCCCGGGGGGTGGGCAAGCGCATTTTCGCGCCCCGCCGTCCGTATTGGGACTCTCGTGCCGGATAATCTGAGTTCTGCCGGCAAGGGTGTCGGCGCAACAGGATGCCCCACGGCCGCATTGTCACTGCGGCAGATCGGGGGCATTTTCCTGACTGCGCTCAAATCCATCGCACCGCCTGGCATTACCGTTTCAACCTGGGTCCGGCCAACCGGACCCGCTATTTTGCTCACTATTGAGCCGGCGCAGGATGTATCCCGGCCGTTTTCCTCACGCTAAGGGTCCCGGCGTCGCCGTAAACACCTTGAAGAAATCTCTCTGGACCACCGGTTTCGCCCGCCTCGCGTCGGCTTTGTCTGTCCGCCCTTGCGCCCGCATTTCGACCGCACGGATGGAATACCGGCAGCGGGCATTGCGATGGTCCAATGCCGCTTTTATGATTTGCCAATCCTCATGGCAACCCTGATTTGCGCGGAAGCGGGGCGCGCCGGATCGCTTGCTTTGCACTTGTTATTTGTCTACCCGCCCAAATATTGGCAAAAGCTGCGGCATAAATGTCGCCTCGGGGACTAAGGCAGTCGACGCGCATGCGATTTTTCAATCCGAGACTCTTTAACGAAAACAATGCCGACGAGCCGCTTTTGCGCATGCTTGGCTTGTTCTTCGCCATTGCGTTGTCATCTGTCGGGAACGAATCAGCCTTGGCGCAAGAGCCTGGCGAGCCCCTCCGGATCTCGGAATTCAGAATGGCCGGGGATGAGACGCGCACCCGCATCGTGTTCGACATGGACCGCAAGGTCGAGCCGAAATGGTTCCTGCTGCGGTCTCCGCACCGCATCGTGATCGATCTCCCACGATCTGATTTCGCAATCGGAACGGAGGCGGTCGAGGCGCGGGGGCTGATCGGCAAGGTTCGCTACGGCGACATGGACGATGACCACTCGCGGATGATTCTGACGACGGACGGGCCAATTATGGTGGAGGATCTTTCCGTCCTCGAAAACGAAAATTCACCCGGCTACCGGCTGATCGTCGACATCGTCGCCGGCTCGGAAGAGACGTTCGAGGCGGCCATGAAAGCGCGTATCGGTGAAGCGCCCGATGAGAAACGTCCGGACACGCCCCCCGTGCGACCGCACGAGGGGAGCAATGAAGGCAATAAGTTTACGCTAGTGATCGATCCCGGGCATGGCGGCATCGACGGCGGTACGAGGGGCGTCAACGGGACTTCGGAAAAGCAGATAACGCTCGCTTTCGCGCTGGAATTGAAGAACAAACTGGATGAAACGGGCGCATATCACGTCGTTTTGACGCGAAACCGGGATGTTTTCCTCCGATTGGACGAGCGCGTGCGCATCGCGCGGCAGAATGATGCCGATCTCCTCATATCCATTCACGCCGACGCGATCAGTGTGCGCAACTTCCGGGGCGCCACGATCTACACGCTGTCGGAGCGTGCTTCCGACGCGGAAGCCGCGGCCACGGCGGCGCGTGAGAACCTGTCGGATCAACTGGCTGGGATGACGGTGGAGGCGGAGAGCGACGAGGTGGCGGATATCCTCGTCGACCTGATTCGCCGCGAGACCCATGCATTCTCGATACGCTTCGCGCGCACATTGCTGGGCGAGCTGACAAATGCGGTGGATGTCGTAAATAACCCTTTACGTTCAGCCGGATTCAAGGTCTTGAGGGCGCCGGACGTCCCGTCGATCCTGTTGGAGCTGGGCTATCTTTCCAACCCTAAGGACGAAGCGCTGATGCGGGATGCCGAATGGCGCGGGCGGGCGGCGGAAAATATCGTCCGCGCGATAGAGGCGTTTGTAGCGGCGAAGACGGGGGCGGGCGGCTAAAGCATCTTGCAGTTGGTGAAATCACGTTGCATCGACATAAAAGCGGAAAAACAACCGGATAGGCACTCGACTGCCAGATGCAAGCGTTGCATTGCGGCAACGGTGGGGATCGTAGTTTCAGCCCTGTCCACTTTCTGATTTGGTTGCCCCATTTTGCGCACAAGGCGGCGGCAGAAGTGTAGACGAGCTTGAAGCTCGGCAATGTTTTTCCTTGCGGCGATGATGGTGCTATCTTCGCAAGGATTGTTATTCGGACCGACGGCGGCGGTTTTTGGAGCGGGTATGGTAAGGCTAATCGGATATTTCTTCGGAATCGGCATCGTTCTCGCGCTTATCGCAGCTGCGGGCGTTGCGATCTATATCAGCGACCTCACGAAGGACCTGCCCGACTATGAGGTGCTGGCGCGGTATGAGCCGCCGGTAACGACGAGGGTTCATTCGTCGGACGGCGCGCTGATGTCCGAGTTCGCGCGGGAGCGCCGGCTGTTCCTGCCCATCCAGGCCGTGCCGGACCGCGTCAAGGCGGCCTTCCTGTCTGCCGAGGACAAGAATTTCTACAACCACCCCGGCATAGACGTGACCGGACTTGCCCGCGCGGTCATCACCAATATCCAGAACCTTGGCAGCGGGCGGCGTCCCGTGGGCGCCTCCACGATCACCCAGCAGGTGGCGAAGAACTTCCTCCTGTCGTCCGACCAGACCGTGCAGCGCAAGATTCGCGAGATGATCCTCGCCTTCAGGATCGAGCAGGCCTATTCGAAGGACCGTATCCTGGAACTCTACCTGAACGAGATTTTCTTCGGCCTTGGATCCTACGGCATAGCAGGCGCGGCGCTGACCTATTTCGACAAGTCGGTCAACGAACTCACGGTGGCCGAAGCGGCTTATCTGGCGGCCTTGCCCAAAGGTCCATCTAACTATCATCCGTTCCGCAACACGGAGCGGGCAATCGAGCGCCGCAACTGGGTGATCGACCAGATGGCGGCCAATGGTTATGTATCGGCGGAAGAGGCGGCAAAGGCCAAGGCGACCGATCTCGGCGTGAACCCGCGTCAGCGCGGTAGCTATCTGTTCGCCGCCGAGTATTTCACCGAGGAAGTGCGCCGTGAAATCATATCCCGCTATGGTGAGGACGCCCTTTACGAGGGCGGGCTTTCGGTGCGCACGACCCTCGATCCGGAACTCCAGCTCCATGCGCGCAAGGCGCTGCAAAACGGCCTCATGCGCTACGATACGCTGCGTGGCTTCCGCGGTCCGGTGACCCATGTCGATGTCGATGGGGATTGGGGCCCGCCCCTGGGCGAGGTGCAGGGTCTGAGCGATGTACCGGAATGGAAGCTGGCGATCGTTCTGGAGACCTCGGAAGACGAGGTGAAGATCGGCCTCAAGCCTGACAACGAAGTTTCCGGCAAGCTTTCCGACGAACGTAAGACGGGCACGATCGCAAGGAAAGACATGGAATGGGCGCTGCGCCATGTGGTCGACGGCAAGCTGCTCAAGGCTTCGTCCCTGGCGGATGTTCTGAAGGTCGGGGATGTCGTCTATGTCGAGCGGCTCGAGGAAGGCGCCTCATCCTGGAAGCTGCGCCAGGTGCCTGAAATCGAGGGTGGGATGGTGGCCATGGACCCGCATACGGGCCGCGTGCTCGCCATGGTGGGCGGATTCTCCTATGCCGATTCGGAGTTCAACCGGGCTACGCAGGCCTACCGCCAGCCGGGCTCCTCGTTCAAGCCGATCGTCTACGCGGCTGCGCTCGACAATGGCTATACGCCGGCCTCCGTCGTGCTCGACGCTCCCTTCAGCAAACAGGTGGGCAACACGGTTTGGGAGCCCAAGAACTATGGCGGAGGCTTTGCCGGCCCATCCACGTTGCGCGAAGGCATCGAACGCTCGCGCAACCTGATGACAGTTCGCCTGGCCGACGATATGGGCATGAACCTGGTTGCCGAATATGCCGAGCGCTTCGGCATCTACGACAAGATGCTTCCGGTGCTGGCCATGGCGCTCGGATCGGGGGATACGACGGTGATGCGTATGGTCTCGGCCTATGCCGTGATGGCCAATGGCGGTAAGCAGATCAAGCCGTCGCTCATCGACCGCATCCAGGACCGCTACGGCAAGACGGTCTATAAGCACGAAGAGCGGGAGTGCCGGAACTGCAATGCGGAAGAGTGGAATGGTCAGGCCGAGCCCGAACTGATCGACCAGCGCGAACAGGTTCTTGACCCGATGACAGCCTACCAGATCACATCCATGATGGAGGGCGTGGTCACGCGCGGGACGGCAGTGACCGTATCCGAGCTTGGCAGGCCTATCGCAGGCAAGACCGGCACCACCAATGACGAAAAGGATGCGTGGTTCATAGGCTACACACCCGACCTCGTGGTCGGCGTCTTCATGGGCTATGACCAGCCGCGCCCGATGGGCCGGGGCTCCACCGGCGGCGGGCTTGCAGCGCCAATCTTCAAAGAGTTCATGGCCGCGGCCCTCAAGGATACGCCACCTTCCGACTTCCGCGTGCCCGAAGGCATGAAGCTGATACCGATCGATCGCAAGTCGGGCATGCGCGCAGAGGCGGGCGAGCCAGGCGTGATCATGGAAGCGTTCAAGCCTGGGACGGGGCCTGCCGATACCTATTGGGTCATCGGCTCGGACTCCTTCCAGACGAGCGAGCGCAGCAAGGCGATATCCCCGAGCGCGGACCGCGCCATCAGCACCGGGGCCGGCGGCCTGTTCTGACCTCGTGAAGCAATGGCAGGGCCGGTGGCGGGCATGTTCCGCCGGTCCGTATTGTCCGCGGCTTTACAGGCGGGGCGGCCGGCCATAAGTTCCGCGCCGACTCGTGCAAGATCATCACTCCAGAACACAAGGCAATCCACATGCGCGCCGAAACGGCAAACCTCGTTGACGAAATCAAGCAGGCGATCGACCTGCTGAGGAGGTATCTTTGACTGGGACGAGGCCATAAAGCGACTGGAATATCTGAACATGCGCGCCGAGGACGGCGCGTTGTGGGACGATCCCCAGGAAGCGCAGAAGCTGATGCGCGAGCGGCAGACGCTAGAAGACAATATCAATGCGATTAATGGCCTTTCGCAGGCCCTTGAAGATAATGTCGAACTGATCGCCATGGGCGAGGACGAGGGAGATAACGCCGTCGTCGAGGAAGCCGAGGCTGCCATCCGCTCGCTGAAAGGCGAGATTGCGGCCCGGCAGATCGACACGCTTCTGTCCGGCGAGGCCGACGCCAACGATACTTATCTCGAGGTACACGCGGGAGCGGGCGGCACCGAAAGCCAGGACTGGGCCTCCATGCTCCTGCGCATGTATATCCGATGGGGCGAACGGCGCGGCATGAAGGTCGAGGTGCTGGAAGTGCACGACGGCGAGGAAGCCGGCATCAAGTCCGCCACGATCCAGATCAAGGGACACAACGCCTATGGCTGGCTGAAGACCGAATCGGGCGTCCACCGGCTGGTCCGCATCTCGCCCTTCGACAGCAATGCCCGGCGTCATACTTCCTTCGCCAGCGTCTGGGTCTATCCTGTCATCGATGAGACCATCGAAATAGACATTCCCGAATCCGAAGTCCGTATCGACACCTACCGTGCATCCGGTGCCGGCGGCCAGCACATCAACACGACCGATTCAGCCGTGCGCATCACGCATATGCCGAGCGGCATCGTCGTGCAGTGCCAGAAGGAGCGCTCGCAGCACAAGAATCGGGCGACCGCATGGGACATGCTTCGCGCCCGCCTCTACGAGGAAGAGCTCAAGAAGCGCGAGGAAGCGGCCAGCGCCACCGAAGCCTCGAAGACGGAGATCGGCTGGGGTCACCAGATCCGCTCCTATGTGCTGCAGCCTTATCAGTTGGTGAAGGACTTGCGCACCGGGACGGAGAGCACCAACCCGCAGGATGTGCTCGACGGCAATCTGGATGCCTTCATGCAGGCTTCCCTGTCGCAACGCGTCAGCGGGGGCGCCGGCGAGGCCGTTGCCGATATAGATTGATGCAGCATCGGCGCGGGCTGTGTCAGGGCTGAAACCATATTTGTATTTGGTTCGTGCGCGGTCCGTTCTAGAGCGGTATAGGCAAATCTGGGGATGTACCCGGACGCTCGATACGCGAACGTAGCGTCGGCAATGCTCCAAAGGGGGATCTTGGTCCATGTGTGGAATCGTCGGCATCGTAGGACATTCGCCGGTCGCGCCGCTTATCGTGGATGCGCTGAAACGGCTGGAATACCGCGGCTACGATTCGGCCGGCGTGGCGACGATCGCCGGCGGTGTGCTGGGCCGCAGGCGCGCCGAGGGCAAGCTCGTCAATCTTGAAAGGCGTCTCCAGCGCGAGCCGCTCGACGGGCTGATTGGTATCGGTCATACGCGATGGGCGACCCATGGCGTTCCCAACGAGACCAACGCCCATCCGCATTTTTCCGACAATGTCGCCATCGTTCACAACGGGATTATCGAGAACTTCTCCGAGCTTCGCGACGAGTTGAGGGCCGACGGTTACGAATTCGCCTCGCAGACCGACACCGAGGTGGTAGCCCATCTGATTTCGCGCGAACTGAAGCGGGGCGCGAGACCGGAGGAGGCCGCCTTCGCAGCGCTGAGGCGCCTTCAGGGCGCGTTTGCGCTGGCGATCATGTTTTCCGGCGATGAGGACTTGATTATCGGGGCACGCAGCGGACCGCCGCTCGCGGTCGGCCATGGCGAGGGGGAAATGTTCCTTGGCTCCGACGCCATCGCGCTCGCGCCCTTTACCGATGCCATCACCTATCTCGAGGATGGCGATTGGGTAGTGGTGCGGCGCTCCGGCGTCGAGATCTTTGATATGACGGGCGCCCGTGTCGAACGCAAGCGCCAGCAGAGCATCGGCACGAGCCTGCTCGTCGACAAGGGTAACCACCGCCATTTCATGGAAAAGGAAATCCATGAGCAGCCGGAGGTGATCTCCCATACGCTGGCCCATTATCTCGACTTCGCCCAAGGCGGCTTCCGGGAACTCGAGGTGCCGTTCGATTTTGCAGCGATCGACCGCTTGTCCATTTCGGCCTGCGGCACTGCTTATCTGGCGGGCCTGATCGGTAAATACTGGTTCGAGCGCTATGCCCGCTTGCCGGTGGACATCGATATTGCATCGGAATTCCGCTACCGCGAGATGCCGCTGTCGCCAATGAGCGCTGCGCTTTTCGTTTCGCAATCCGGCGAGACGGCCGATACGCTCGCATCGCTCCGCTATTGCAAGAGCGCCGGCGTGCCGATCGGCTCCATCGTCAATGTGCGCGATTCGACCATTGCGCGGGAAAGCGACGGCATTTTCCCGACGCTGGCAGGCCCGGAGATCGGCGTGGCGTCGACCAAGGCCTTCACATGCCAACTCTCCATCTTCGCCGCGCTTGCCGTACGCGCCGCGGTAGAGCGCAAGGCGATTTCAACCGAAGAAGCCGCGCGGCTGGTGCGCGCCCTTTCGGAAGCGCCGCGTTTCGCCTCGCTCGCGCTCAAGACAGAAGAACGCATCGAGAAGATCGCGCGCGAACTCGCCCAGGTGCACCACGTGCTCTATCTCGGCCGCGACACGAACTATCCGCTGGCGATGGAAGGCGCGCTCAAGCTCAAGGAGATTTCCTACATCCATGCAGAGGGCTATGCGGCAGGCGAATTGAAGCACGGGCCCATCGCGCTCATCGACAAGCACATGCCGGTCATCGTGATCGCGCCCTACGACCGCATCTTCGACAAAACCGTGTCCAATATGCAGGAAGTCGCCGCGCGCGGCGGGCGGATTATCCTTATCACGGACGAGGAAGGGGCTGCGCGCGCGTCGCTCGATGGGATCGAAACGATCATCATGCCCGCCGTTCCCGAGATCATCGCACCGATCATCTATGCCATTCCCGTGCAGATGCTGGCCTACCACACGGCCGTTGTGATGGGGACGGATGTCGACCAGCCGCGCAACCTGGCCAAGTCGGTAACGGTGGAATAAGTCGTCGATGCGGTTTCACGGGGGGCATCGGGTTCGCCCGATTGCCCGGCACCGTTTCATGGAAGCACTGGACGCCGGGCGGGCGGGCGGATAGTCTTGCCTCGGTAGCTTATGTGCCCTCCCATGAAAACACTTGAGGCCGTGCCCGGTGATGACCCGCCTGCGCAATTATTTTCTGACGGGATTCGTCGTCACGGCGCCGCTCGCCATTACAGCCTATCTGGCGTGGTCCTTCGTCGGCTGGGTGGATTCGTGGGTCAAGCCGCTCATTCCGATGCGCTACAACCCGGACACCTATCTGCCGTTCGCGGTGCCGGGCTTCGGCCTGATCGTGGCCCTGATCCTGATTACGCTGATCGGCTTCCTGACCGCCAACATCATCGGTCGAACCATCGTTTCCTATGGCGAGTATTTCCTGGGGCGGATGCCGCTGGTGCGCAGCGTCTATCGTGGGGTGAAGCAGATATTGGAGACCGTACTTTCAGAGCGTACGGACACCTTCAAGAAGGTTGCGCTGATCCAGTATCCGCGCAAGGGATTGTGGGCGCTCGTTTTCGTTGCCACCGACGCGCGTGGAGAGGTGCAGGCGAGCCTCGGCACAGATACCGGCCAGACCGTGGCGGTGTTTTTGCCGACAACGCCCAACCCAACCTCCGGCTACCTCCTCTATTTGCCGAAAAGCGAGATCATCGAACTCGATATGAGCGTGGAGGATGGCGCCAAGCTGGTCATTTCGGCCGGCCTCGTCAGCCCTGACTATCATGAAAAGACCAAGGTGCTCGCGGAACAGGCCCTGCGCAAGAAGGCGTAACGCCTTCTCAACCGGCCCGCAGCAGCCGGATCGCCTCGTCCTTGCCGAACAGATAGAGCAGCATCCGCAGCGCTTTCCCCCGGTCGGACAGGAGCTCAGGGTCGCGGGAAAGTGTCAGCCTTGCATCGTCCCGGGCTGTAGGCAAAAGGTCCGCGTGAAACTCGATCCTTGCGACCTGAAAGCCGGGCGAACCCGATTGGCGCGTGCCGAGAAGGTCTCCTTCGCCGCGCAGGCGCAAATCCTCCTCGGCGATGAGAAAGCCATCTTCCGTGTCACGCAGGATCTGCAGCCGTCGCTTGGCCGTTTCTCCGATGGGGCCCTTGTAGAGCAGCACGCAGGACGAGGGGAGATCGCTGCGCCCGACGCGCCCGCGCAATTGATGAAGCTGGGCCAGGCCGAAGCGTTCGGCGTGTTCGATGACGATGATGGTGGCATCGGGCACGTCGACGCCGACCTCGACGACGGTCGTGCCGACGAGGATGCGGGCTTGGCCTGTCTTGAACGCCAGCATCGCCGCGTCCTTGTCGCGGCTCGCCATGCGGCCGTGAACGAGGCCCACCTTTTCCCCGAAGACCCGCTTCAGAGAAGCCGCCCGATCCTCGGCCGACATGAGTTCCACGGCCTCCGATTCCTCCACCAGCGGACAGATCCAGTAGACCTTCTGCCCGCCTTCGATCGCATCCTGCAGGCGCGCGACCAGCTCGGCGGCGCGCTCGACCGGCATCGTCACCGTCTTGATGGGGCGACGGCCGGCCGGCTTCTCGGTCAGGCGCGATACGTCCATGTCGCCGAAGGCCGTCAGCACCAGCGTGCGGGGGATCGGCGTTGCCGTCATGACCAGCATGTCCGGCGCGTCGCCCTTGGCCGTCATGGCAAGGCGCTGATGGACGCCGAAGCGGTGCTGCTCGTCGATGACGGCGAGCACCAGATTGTGGAACGCCACGCTCTCCTGGAAAAGGGCGTGCGTGCCGACGACGATGTCGGCCTCACCGCGCCCAATCAGGTCGAGCGCCGCCTGCCGCTCCCGGCCTTTCTCCCGCCCTGTCAGAAGCACCGTCCGCATCCCCACCTTTTCGGCCAGGCTGCTTATGGTGGCGTGATGCTGGCGAGCCAGGATCTCCGTCGGCGCCATCAGGGCCGACTGGCCGCCGGCCTCCGTCGCATTGGCCATGGCCAAAAGGGCCACCACGGTCTTGCCCGCGCCGACATCGCCCTGCAGCAGGCGCAGCAGGCGCTCCGGCCTGGCCAGATCGAGCTGGATCTCGGCGACCGCCGCCTCCTGCGAGGAGGTGAGGGAATAGGGTAGGGCCTTAAGAAGGGCGGCAACCAGGCGGCCGTCGCCGGCAAGCGGCCGTCCGGCCAGGCGCTTGGTACGCAGGCGCACCAGGGCCAGCGAAAGCTGTCCGGCCAGGAGTTCGTCATAGGCCAGACGACGCCACGGCGCGTTCTCCGGCGAGATGTCGTCGATGGAAGCGGGCGCGTGGAGCGTCCTCAGCGCATCGCCGAAGCTGGGGAGCGAAAGCCTTGACTGAACGCTCGCATCGAGCCATTCCGGCAGCTCCGGCAGGCGCTCCAGCGCCTGACTGATGGACCGGCGCAAGATCTTGGCGGAGAGTCCCGCCGTCAGCGGATAGACCGGCTCCACCAGCGGCAGGTTGTCGGCCTCGTCGGCGGGCACGATGTGGTCCGGGTGGACCATGGAGGGACGTCCGTTGAACCACTCCATACGGCCAGAAACCAGTATCCGCGCACCAACGGGCATCTGCCGCTCCAGCCACGGTCCCTTGGCGTGGAAGAATGTCAGCGCGATCTCGCCGGTATCGTCGAAGGCGAACACGCGGTAAGGCACATTGGGCTTGCCGCGCGGCGGCGGCTGGTGGCGGTCTACAGTCAGCGACAGTGTGACGATAGCACCTTCCGGCGCAAGGGCGATGCCCGGTCGATTGGTCCTGTCGATCAGGCTGTGGGGCAGGATGAACAGGAGATCGCCGACCCGCAGGGGCCGCGACGTCGTGTCCGCCGGGGCAACATTGCCGATCAACGCCGCAACCTTCTCGCCGATGCCGTCGAGCGTGGTCGCCGGTGCAAACAGGGGATCAAGCAGGGAAGGGCGCATCGCTGAGGCCTTTAACCGGAAGTCGGCCACAGCTTATGTACCAGAAATCGCAGCGCAAGGCTGACATCCTCCTTGTCACACGCTATATGCGCTTCGCACCGCGAAAGGCCCTGACATGACCGGAACCACGCGCACGAGCGCCGATCTCGATCCCCGCCGCCGTCGCGCCCTCGTACGGGCGTGGCGCAGAGGCACGCGCGAGATGGACCTGGTGCTGGGCGGCTTCGCCGACCTCAATATCGGCACGATGGACGATGCCGACTTCGAAGCGTTCGAAGCCCTTCTCGGCGTTTCCGATACCGAGCTGATGCCGTGGGTCACAGGCGAGAGGCCGCTGCCTGCCGAACATGATACGGACATCTTCCGCAAGGTGGTTGCCATGGCACGTGACGGGAAGCTCGTCCGGGGATGACAAAGCTTATCGATACGATAGGCCTGAAGGCCACCACCGCCGGCCTCACGGTTCTTGACGGCGTGGCGGACGGCTACGAGCCGTTTGCGCTCGCGCAGATTTCGAAGGAAATCGCCGCCGACAGGCCGCTCGTCTTCGTGGTCCGCGACGGGCAACGCCTGCCGTTGATTGCCGAGGCGCTGCGGTTCGTCGCGCCTGGTATCCCCGTTCTCGAACTGCCCGCCTGGGATTGCCTTCCCTATGACCGGGTTTCGCCGGGTGCCGATGCCGCCGCGAGGCGGCTGGCCGCGCTGTCGGCCATGGTGGCGCTAAAGGACAAGCCGCACCGCGCCATAATCCTGTTGAGCGCCAACGCGCTTCTGCAGCGCATGCCGCCGGCCGAACAGATCAGGACGCAAGGGCTCAAGGCAAGGCCCGGCAACCAGGTCGACATGGAGCAACTGGTAGCGACGCTGGAGCGGGCGGGCTTCGAGCGCGTGCCTACGGTGCGCGATGTCGGACAGTATGCGGTGCGCGGCGGCATTCTGGATCTGCATGCGCCGGGTTCGGAAGAAGCGCTGCGCCTCGATTTCTTCGGCGACACGCTCGAATCCATTCGTGCCTTCGATGTCGCCAGCCAGCGCACCATCGGCCAGCGCACGGAATTCTCGCTGCAGGCGATGAGTGAGGTAATGCTGACGCCGGAGGCGATCAGCCGGTTCCGCCGCAACTACATCGAGACATTCGGTGCGCCTTCGCCCAGCGACGCGCTCTATTCCGCCATTAGCGAAGGACGTCGGTTTGCCGGCATGGAACACTGGCTGCCGCTGTTCTTCGAGCGGCTGGAAACGGTTTTCGACTATCTGCCCGACGCGCCTTTCGTCTTCGATCATTTGGCCGAAGAAGCGGTCGGGGAGCGCCATGCGCTGATCGTCGACCATTACGAGGCCCGCAGGCGGCAGATGGCCGGCGACGGCGTGCAGAACGCCGTTCCCTACAAGCCGGTGCCGCCCGAAACGCTCTATCTCGACAGAGAGGAAGTGGACGCAGCCGAACGCCACAAGACCGTCATCCGCATGACGCCGTTCGCCGCGCCCGACGGCAGCGGTGCCGCCGTGCGCCATGCCGGAGTCGAGGCCGGACGCAGCTTTGCCGGCGAGCGCGCGGACCCGAACGCCAATGTGTTCGACCATGTGGTGCGGCATATCGGTGCGCTGAGGGCCGCGGGCAAGAAGGTGCTCATCGCCGGCTGGAGCGAAGGTTCAGCCGACCGGCTGGGCCAGATCCTCGCCGAACATCAGCTTGACAATGTCGAACAGGTTGCATCACTCGACGATCTGGCGCGCCTCGACCTAGGCAAGGCAGGGCTCGGAATCCTGCCGCTGGAAACGGGTTTCGAGACCGCGCAACTTGCCGTCATCGGCGAGCAGGACATGTTGGGCGACCGCCTCGTCCGGCGCTCCAGGAAACGCAAGAAAGCCTCTGATTTCATTGCTGAAGTCAACGCGCTGTCGGCCGGTGACATCGTCGTTCACTCCGACCACGGCATTGGCCGTTTCATCGGGCTGAAGACGATCGAGGCTGCGGGGGCGCCTCATGAGTGCCTAGAGTTGCGCTATGCGGGCGACGACCGGCTGTTCCTGCCGGTCGAGAATATAGAACTCCTGTCGCGCTATGGGTCGGATTCGGCCGAGGCGGTTCTCGACAAGCTGGGCGGCGTTGCCTGGCAATCGCGCAAGGCGAAGCTCAAGAAGCGTCTGCTAGAGATGGCCGGGCAGCTTATCCATCTCGCCGCCGAGCGCGCCATGCGGCCGGGCGCCAAGCTGTCGCCGCCGGACGGCCTCTACGGCGAGTTCGCGGCGCGCTTTCCCTATGACGAGACGGACGACCAGCAGAACGCCATCGACTCGGTGCTGGACGATCTTTCGTCGGGCCGACCGATGGACCGCCTGATATGCGGCGATGTCGGCTTCGGCAAGACAGAGGTTGCGCTACGCGCAGCCTTCATCGCGGCCATGGAGGGCCTGCAGGTGGCCGTCGTGGTGCCGACAACATTGCTGGCGCGCCAGCATTTCAAGACCTTCCGCGAGCGTTTTGCGGGCTTGCCGCTGAAGGTGCGCCAGGCATCGCGGCTCGTAGGCGCGAAGGAACTCGTTGAGACGAAGAAGGGCATTGCCGACGGCACGGTGGACATCGTGATCGGCACCCATGCGCTTCTGGGGAGCTCGGTCAGCTTCAAGAATCTCGGTCTTCTCGTCATCGATGAGGAGCAGCATTTCGGCGTCAAGCACAAGGAACGGCTGAAGGAGCTGAAATCGGACGTGCATGTGCTCACGTTGTCGGCCACGCCCATCCCCCGCACGCTGCAGCTGGCGCTGACCGGCGTGCGCGAATTGTCGCTGATCGCCACGCCGCCGGTGGATCGGATGGCGGTGCGTACCTTCATCTCGCCCTTCGACCCGCTCGTCATTCGCGAGACGCTTCTGCGCGAGCGCTACCGCGGCGGCCAGAGCTTCTACGTCGTTCCGCGTATCTCGGACCTTGGCGAAGTAAAAGACTTCCTGGCCGAGCAGGTGCCGGAGCTGAAGGTGGCCACGGCGCATGGGCAGTTGCCACCGGGCGAGCTCGACGACATCATGAACGCATTCTATGACGGACAGTACGACGTGCTTTTGTCGACGACGATCGTGGAATCGGGCCTCGATATTCCCACCGCCAACACGCTGATCGTGCACCGGGCCGACATGTTCGGCCTGGCCCAGCTTTACCAGATACGCGGACGGGTGGGGCGGTCGAAGGTGCGCGCCTATGCGCTCTTCACCCTGCCGGCCAACCGCACGTTGACGGCAACGGCGGAGCGGCGGCTGAAAGTGCTGCAATCCCTCGACACGCTAGGCGCCGGCTTCCAGCTCGCCAGCCACGATCTCGACATTCGCGGCGCGGGAAACCTGCTCGGCGACGCCCAGTCGGGCCACATCAAGGAAGTCGGCTACGAACTGTATCAGCAGATGCTGGAAGAGGCGGTGGCCGAGCTCAGGGGATCGGGCGAGGTGGTGGATACGGGCTGGTCGCCCCAGATCACTGTCGGCACGGCGGTCATGATCCCCGAGCACTATGTGCCCGACCTGCAATTGCGGCTGGGGCTTTACCGCCGGCTTGGTGACCTGGAAACACCTGGCGAGATCGATGCTTTCGGAGCCGAACTCATCGACCGTTTCGGGCCGCTGCCCGATGAGGTGCAGCACCTGCTCAAGATCGTCTACATCAAGGCGCTGTGCCGGCGCGCCAATGTGGAGAAGCTCGACGCGGGGCCGAAGGGCGTCGTCCTGCATTTTCGCGAGAAGCAGTTTCCCGATCCGGCAGGCCTGGTCGGCTACATTGCCGCACAGGGTCCGGCAGCCAGGATACGGCCCGACCACAGCGTCGTCTTCATCCGCGACCTGCCGACCTCGGAAAAGCGCCTGGCCGGCGCAGCCGTCATCATGACCCAACTTGCCAAGCTTGCCGAAAAGGAAGCGGCGTAGAAGGCTTCTGGAATTATTGGGAAGGTGTTTCGTCCAGCGCGCCCTGAGCCTTGGCCTGGGAGACCTTGACGATGGCGTCGGCCAGCGCGTCCGGCGGCTGGGCGCCCATGAGCGCGTAACGGCCTTCCAGCAGGAAGCAGGGAACGCCGGTGACGCCCATCTGCTGGGCAGTGGCGATCTCTTCTTCGACTTCCGGCCGATCGGCCGGCGTGGCCAGCAGCGTTTCGACGAGTCTCGGATCCATGCCGGCGGCGCCCGCCGCCTCAATCAGCACCTGGTGATCGCCTATGTTCCGGCCTTCCTCGAAGTAGAGCCGAAACAGCCGGTCGACCAAGGCGCCCTGCGTGGCGGCTCCCGCATCGGCAGCGGCCCAGCGGATCACGCGGTGCGCATCAAGTGTGTTGGGCGAGACCTTAATGGCGGCGAAGTCGAACGGGATACCTGCTTCCTGGCCCATTTCCCGCAACCGTTCGTGAAGAGCGTCGGAGCGCTCCATGCTGCCGAATTTCTCGACCAGGTAGTCGTGCCTGGGCTTGCCTTCCGGCGGGATGGTGGGGTCGAGCTGGAAAGGCCGCCAGCGTACCGTCACATCCGCGCCGTCGATGCTGATCAGCGCCCGCTCCAGATTGCGTTTCCCGACATAGCACCAGGGACAAACGACATCCGAGACGACATCGATACTGATCGGGGCTTCCTGTTTCATCGTTCCGCCTATTCCGGTTTTCGCCACCAGGCGTCGAGCTCGTAGCCGTTCAGCGAGGGCTGTTCGGGGTGCTCCAGATAATTCCAGTAGGCGATCCACCTTTTCGTGTTGTGCTGCATGGGCACCATGTAGGCACCGGAGATGAGCAGCCGGTCGAGCGCGCGCACGGCGGCGACATAGGTCTCCTTGTCGCGGGCGTTGAGCATGGCGTCGATCATGGCGTCCACGGCCGGATCGGCGACGCCGGCGAGGTTGAAGGAGCCTTCGGCCTTGGCGGCCTCGGAGCCCCACCGGCCGAGTTGCTCGATGCCGGGGGAGAGCGAGCCGGAAAAGCCGACTGGAGCGATAATCATATCGAACTCAAAGGCCTGTTTGCGTTGTTGCATTTGCGCATCGTCCAAACTGCGCAAAGTCACGTCGACGCCGATCCTTGAAAGGGTCCGTTGAAAGGCAGTTGCAAACCGTTCCTGCTCACCCGGCACGAAAAGAACTTCGAAGGAAAGACTGTTTCCCTGTTCGTCCTCGAGCACACCGTTCTTGATATTGTAGCCAGCCTCGCTCAACAGGCCGACTGCCTCCCGTAGCCGGTCGCGGTCGATCTCGCCCCCCTCAAGGAGCTTCTTGCCGTATGTGCCATCCATGACGTCGGCTGCAACCTTGTCGGCATAGGGCGCGAGCAGTTTTCTTTCGATTTCATTGGCCGGTGTACCAAGCGCGGATAGTTCTGAACCTTGCCAATAGCTGAGTGTGCGCCGATATTCGCCGTCGAACATATTCGCATTGATCCAGCCGAAATCGTAGAGCATTGAGAGAGCGCGGCGCACTCGCGGGTCTGCAAACTTTTCGCGGCGCGTATTGAAGACAAAACCGAGAACCACGGGTGGAATCCCCAACTCGATGGACTCAACGACGACATCGCCTTTGGCTGCAGCGGGAAAGTCGAAGTCGCGTTTGATCTTGTTGGGTTCAATACCGGTATATACCGGTCCTCCATAGACCGAGCAGATGCCCTTCTTGAATGCCTCGAACTGGGCGTTGGAGTTGAGGAAATATTCTATCGTGATGCGGTCGTAATTGTGGAAGCCGCGCATGGAGGGCACGTCGGCGCCCCAGTAGTCGGGATTGCGTTTGAAGACGATCCGCTGTCCGGGCTCGACCTTCTCGATCGTATAGGCGCCGCTGCCCGTCACCGGATTTAGGGTCGAACGGTCGAAGGTTTCGCGGTCGAAAGCGTGGGCGGGAATAACGGGGGTCAGGGCGACGATCAGCGGGAATTCCCGGTCGGCGTTTTCGTTGAAGGTGAATTTTACCTTGCGGTCGCCGGTCTTCTCGATGCTCCCGATCTTGGCCATGCGGCTGGAATAGGGCGGACGACCCTTCTCCTCGAAGGTCTCGTAGGTGAAGATGACGTCTTCCGGCGTGACCGGTTGCCCGTCGGACCATCTCGCATCCGCCGCGAGGGTGAACTCGGCATAGGTCCGGTCCTCATCCATCTCCACCTTCTCGGCCAGCAGGCCATACAGCGAGAAGGGCTCGGATGCGTTGCGCCGCATCAACGGCTCGAACACGAGATTGCCGAAGATCGTGTCGATCACGCCGCGCGCCGTCGTGCGCATGCTCTTCAGGATGAAGGGGTTGAGATTGTCGAAGGTCCCGACCACGCAATAGGTGATCTCGCTGCCCTTCGGCGCATCAGGATTGGCATAAGGAAAGGTCTGGAAATCGGCGGGGAGCGCCGGTTCGCCGTTCATCGCAACGCCATGGGCCGGCGTCTGGGCCACGGTTGGCGACGCCGCCAACATGGGAAATGCGAACAACACGGCCGACAATAGTAACGGACGAAGCATGGTGATCCCTTCACTCTCCAGGCGAATCGCTCTCAGGCTGGCGCCGATGGTCCGCAGGATCAAGGCTCCATTATGGTTTCATATGGCAGGCAGGCGGACAAGCCTTGCCGAGATCCTCGCTGGGACTGGCAACATATTTGCCGATTTGGGCACTGGATTCCGGCGGACAGGCGTTGTAACACGCGCTCAAGCCTTGCTGTCGCCGCATTCCGCCAACAGGAAGCGGGTGGAAAGAGGCAGCCTGCTGCCAAGAGTTTCAAGAGGAACGGGAAATAATGATGAGCCTCAAAGCGAAAGCGTTCCGCACGGCAACCCTTTTCTGCGGCGCGCTGGGCGTGGCCATGATCGGCTATGCCGGTGCGGCAAATGCGCAGGAAAACGCGCCGGACGGCTGGTTCAAAGCCTGCACCAAGCAGGAAGATGTCGACGTCTGCAACGTTCAATACCTGTTGCGGGCGGATAACGGCCAAATGCTGACGGCAGTGAACCTGATCGAGGTCAAGGGCAAGGTCAATCGCCGGGTGCTGCAGATCGCTGTTCCAAGCGCGCGCCTGATCCCCCCCGGCGTGGGCTTCCAGATAGACAGCGGCAACACACAGAAGATCGACTATGCGATCTGCATTCCCGATCGCTGCGTGGCCGAGGCACAGTTGACCGACGAGATCGTAAGTTCGCTCAAGCGCGGATCCGAACTGACACTGACATCCGTCAACTTCCAGAACCAGCCCAACCCGATCAAGGTTACGCTACAGGGCTTCACGCAGGCCTATGATGGCGAGCCGCTCCAGCCGACAGCGCTGGACGATCGGCAGAAGAAGCTTGAGGAATTCGTCTCGAAGAACAACGAGGAGTTCACCGAGAAGCTCAAGCAGGCTCAGGAAAAAGCCAAGCAGGCGGAGTAATATCCGCGCGTAGGTATCAAAGCAGGGCCCCAAGCGGGCCCTGTTTCATTTTCGGTACCCTGTGCGTCCGAATGGATGCACAAGGAGGTGCTCTAATGATTGTGGCGGATGCGCGGCTGGTAGCGTCCGTCGGAGGTCTCGACGAACAGCTCGAACAGTTGAGGATGGCGAACCGGCACGCCGGAATCGTCCTCCAGCAGATTTTGCTCGGAAACGTAGGCGACGTACTCCGTCTCCTCGTTTTCGGCGAGCAGATGATAGAAGGGCTGGTCCTTGCGTGGCCGCACTTCGGCGGGAATGGCTTCGTACCATTCCTCGGTGTTGTCGAATTCCGGGTCGACATCGAAAATAACGCCACGGAAGGGAAACATCCGGTGGCGAACCACTTGGCCTATCGAGAATTTTGCGGTCTTTATGTTCTGCATGTTTGAAACCTCATTGCCTATGTGGCGCAGCTTCACCGCCAATTCAATCCCAAAAGCCGGCTCCGGACCCGCATCCAAAGGCGATATGTCCCACGCAGGGCCGTTCCGTAGCACGGCGCGATAACACCAGCAGAAGGGGCGAAACAGAATTGGGCGATGTCGTCGGCCTGGTGCTGCCATTCTTCGGACTGATCTTTATCGGGTTCGTAGCAGCCAGAATTACATGGCAGCCAGCCGAAGCGCTGGGCTGGATGAATACGTTCGTCATCTATGTGGCGTTGCCGGCGCTGTTTTTCCAGCTCGTTGCCAGAACCCCGGTGGAGCGGTTGACGGAGTGGCGGTATGTCGCCGGTGTCGTCTTTTCCACATACCTCGTGTTCTGCCTCATGTTTGCCGTTTCGATGGCGATGTCGCGCGGCAAGGTCGCCGAGAGCACGATCAGGAGCCTGGCCGCCTCCTACGGAAATATTGGCTATATGGGGCCGGGCCTGGTGCTGCTGGCGTTCGGCCCCGAGGCAGCGGTGCCGGTCGCGCTGATATTCTCGTTCGAGAACGTCGCTCATTTCGCGGTCGCACCGATGATGATGGCGATCGCCGAAGGCCGCAGGGGCGAGGCTGGCCGTCTCATCTTCGAGGTCGTGCGGAAGATCGTCCTTCATCCCTTCATCCTGGCGACGGCGGCGGGCGTGCTGGCTGCCTTCCTGCAGTTCGAGCCGCCGGAGGCGGTAAGCAAGCTGCTGGAGTATCTGTCGGGGGCGGCCGCGCCGTGCGCGCTGTTTGCCATGGGCGTGACGCTGGCACTGCGGCCCATGCGGCGAATGCCGAGCGAACTCGGGCTGATCGCCATACTGAAGCTATGTTTTCACCCGGCGCTCTGCTTCGTGGTGCTGAGCCTCGTCGGCAATTTTCCGGATGTATGGGTCTATACGGCCGTGCTCATGGCCGCCTTGCCGACGGCCACCAATGTCTTCGTGATCGCCCAGCAATACGATGTGTGGGTGCAGCGTGCATCGGCCAGCGTGCTCGTGACCACGGCGCTGTCGGTCGTCACGGTCACCGCGCTGCTCTATGCAATCGTCAACGACTATGTGCCGCCGGATCTATTCCCATGATCGAGGGGCACCGTTTCGCCGCCGGATGAGCGGCCATCGTTTCACGGCCGGCGAAGCGCCCCGGGCAGAAGGGCGCGGAAGCCGCTGCCGGGGCTCATGCCCTCGCGCATGAAGAAGCCGCGCAGGGGTGCGAAGCTGCGTAGCGCGCCGAGCGTGCCGCTGCGGGCAAGCTGCGCCGGCAGGAGCGAAGACAGAAGCGAAGCATTGAGCATGTTGACCGCTGCGCTGCGCGCCACGGTATCCGGCCTGCGGCGCGCATCATATTGCACGAGCGCCATTGTGGAACCGGGGTCGGATCCGTGTTCGCCCACCACGGCCACCAGATCGACGATGTCCCGCATGCCGAGATTCAGCCCCTGTGCAGTGATAGGCGGAAAGACATGCGCTGCTTCGCCCACGAGCATCACGCGGCGCGCGGCAAACCGCGCCGGTGTCAGGGCGGCCAAAGGATATATCTGATGACCGGGCTCGACGGTGACCTTCCCCAGCATCGATTGGAGGCGCTCTTCCAACTTCACCGACAGGGATGCGTCGTCGAGTGCCGCCAGTGTCTCCGCCTGTGCGGGGCTTGTCACCCATACCAGGCTCGAACGAAGCCCCCCTGGCAGCGGCACCTGCGTGCATGGGCCGTTCTCCGTGTGAAATTCGGTCGATGTATCCGCGTGACGGCGCGAATGCCCGAAATTGAGCACTAGGGCCGACTGAGGCAGTTTTTTTGTCCGGGCGGCTATGCCGGCGGCTTGTCGTGCCAGCGAATTGCGGCCATCGGCGGCGACAGCCAGAGGCCCGGAAAACTTGCTTCGATCGGCCAGTTCGGCGGTGATGCCGTCAGCGTGTGTTTGCCAGCGTTCGACCGTGGTTTCACGCCATTCCACCAGGGAATGGCCCCATACTCGGTCCGCCAGCGCCTCATTCAGGTGAGAATTGGGTATGTTCAGCCCGAAATAGGGAGCGTCGATCTCGACTGCGCGAAACGTTACGGTGCCGCTGCGCACCAGACGCTTCGTGCCATCGACGACGCGCATGACCGCCAAGGGGGCCGAAAACGCTTCCAGCGCCTCCAACACGCCAAGGCTTTCCAGATATTGCAGGGCTGGACGCATGAGAGCGGTCGTGCGGCGGTCATCCGTGCGGGGGGAGGGGCCGACCAGCACCACGCGGCGTCCGATCTCCGCCAGGGCGAGGGCTGCGGTGAGGCCGACAGGCCCCGTGCCGGCCACGATTATGGATTTGTCTTGCCCGCACCGCATCGTCTCGCACATCCCTGATTGAAGTCTTCGGTTGGTATAGCATCGTCAGGACGGCGGACAATCGGACAGCTTGTCCCGCCAAGCCAGAAACGATGACGACGGCTGTCGATTTTCCACATGCTTTAAAGAAAAGGATGCTGCGCCATCGCATTAGCGCATGCTAACTACTGCGTCCCTTATGTGTCCTTTCCGATGCATAAAGGACGCTGTAAGTTATTGAACCTGCGCATCGTGGAGCAGCCGCAGGGAGTGTGGAAGGGTGGAAACTTGGCGGCGGCCTGTTTTTCCCGAACCGGAACGGGCGGATTTCTCACATGAAGGCAAAGAAGGTCACAGCGCCGCAGGCCAAGGCATTCTCGGTTCATCTGCTGACCGCGTCCGGCTCGTTTCTGGCCTTCCTGTCGCTGGTCGCGGCCAGCGAAGAGCGCTGGACGGCGATGTTCTGGTGGCTGGGGCTGGCACTGCTCGTTGACGGCATTGACGGGCCGATCGCCCGCAAGCTGCAGGTCAAGGATGTGCTGCCCACCTGGTCCGGCGACATGCTGGACAACATCATCGACTACGTAACCTATGTGCTGATTCCAGCCTTCGCCCTCTATCAGAGCGGGTTCATGGGGGAGGGGCTGTCATTCCTGTCGGCTGCCATCATCGTGGTTTCGAGCGCGATCTATTATGCGGATACGGGCATCAAGACGAAAGAGAACTTCTTCAAGGGGTTCCCCGTCGTCTGGAACATGGTGGTTTTCACGCTTTTCGTCATTGGACCGGGCGAATATGCCTCATTTGCCGTCGTCGTCGTCTCGGCGCTGCTGACCTTCGCGCCGATACACTTCCTGCACCCCGTGCGCGTCATGCGGCTGAGGCCGCTGAACCTTTCGGTCTTTTTGCTGTGGTGCGCCTTTGGCGCCGTGGCGCTGTTGCAGGATATGCAGGTGAGCCCCATCGTCGCGGTGGGCATCGGCGTCACCGGCGCCTATCTCTATGTTATCGGCGGGATCATGCAGTGGATACCCAGCCTCGGAAAAAGGGAGAGTTGACGTTGCCGAAAGCAATCCGAGTGCACGAGACGGGCGGGCCGGAAGTAATGCGGCTCGAAGACGTGTCCGTGGCCAAGCCCGGAAAGGGCGAAGTTCTCATCCAGCACAAGGCGATCGGGCTGAATTTCATCGACGTCTATTTCCGCACCGGCCTCTATCCGGCCAAACATCCCTTCACGCCCGGCGGCGAGGGCAGCGGCATCGTGCTGGAGGCGGGCGAGGGCAGTGGTTTTGCGCCCGGCGACCGTGTGGCCTATTGCGCCGGCAATGGTGCCTATGCCGAGCAGCGCGTCCTGCCGGCGGATCGGTTGGTGCGGATGCCGGATGAGGTATCCTTCGAGCAGGCGGCGGCGATCATGCTTAAGGGCATGACGGCCTGGTACCTGCTGCGCCGTACCTTTCCTGTCAAGAAGGGCGACACCATCCTCTATCACGCTGCGGCGGGTGGTGTCGGTCTGCTTCTCGGGCAATGGGCCAAGCACCTTGGCGCGACGGTCATCGGCACGGCAGGCGGGCCGGACAAGGTGGCTCTCGCCAGGAGGCACGGCTACGATCACGTCATCGACTACAAGAGTGCGGATTTCGTGGCGGAAGTGCGCGAATACACCAAGAACAAGATGTGCGACGTCGTCTACGATTCGGTGGGTAACGACACATTTCCGGCTTCGCTCGACTGCATCCGTCCACTCGGCCTCTTCGTGAGCTTCGGGCAGTCTTCAGGGCCGATCCCGCCTTTCAGTATCAACATACTGTCCCAGAAGGGTTCACTGTTCGCGACCCGGCCAACGCTTTTCACCTACATCGCCGACCGGGGTGAACTCGAAACCGCGGCGCGCGAGTTGTTCGACGTCGTCGCATCGGGTGCGGTCGAGGTGGTCGTCAACCAGAGCTACAAGCTGACGGAGGTCGCCGTCGCCCATGCCGATCTCGAAGGGCGCAGAACAACGGGAGCGAGTGTACTCATTCCCTAGCGTTGGCGCTGTACCGGAGCGGAACTGCTGGCATCGCTGGAAATGTTGAAGCACTTTCAAGCGAACAGAGTCTATTGCATGGCGTTCTTGCGCGCCTACGATGGTCATGGGAACGAATGATAAGGGCGGCGAAAACGCCGCGTACTCGCAAATGGGAGGTGTTGTGAAGACAACACTGACAGACGATTCCGGTCTTCTGCTGGATGTTCGGGGCCTGACAAAGGTGTTCGGCTCGCTGAAGGCCTGCGATGCCGTAGATCTGACGATCGGCCGAGGCGAGATTCATGCTTTGTTGGGAGAGAACGGCGCCGGCAAATCGACCTTCGTGAAAATGCTCTTCGGCGCGTTGGAGCCGGCCGCAGGCACGATACTCTGGAAGGGCAATCCTGTCGCCATATCGAGCCCCGGCGAAGCGCGCCGGCTGGGCATCGGCATGGTTTTCCAGCATTTTTCGCTCTTCGATGCACTGACGGCAGCCGAGAACATCATGCTGTCGTTGGAGGACGGAGCGCAGATCAACACTGTTGCCGAGCGGGCGCGCAAGGTGTCCGAAGCCTACGGGCTACCGCTCGACCCCTATGCCCATGTCGGCGACCTGTCGGTGGGCGAACGGCAGCGCATCGAGATCGTGCGCTGCCTGCTGCAGAACCCGGAACTCATCATCCTGGACGAGCCCACCTCGGTTCTCACGCCGCAAGAGGCGGACAAGCTGTTCGAAACGCTGGAAACGCTGCGTTCGGAGGGGCGGTCGATCCTCTACATCTCGCACCGGCTCGAGGAAGTGAAGCGGATGTGCGACCGGGCCACCGTCCTGAGGCACGGCCGTGTCGTCGCCCAGTGCGATCCACGGCAGGAAACCGCCTCGTCCCTGGCGCGCATGATGGTGGGCGACGAGGTCAAGGGCGTCGAGCGTGGGGCCAGGGGAGGCGACAAGGGCAATGCGCTTCTGGAAGTACGCCGGCTCAGCAGCCGCGCCGCACATCCCTTCGCCGTTGAACTCTCCGACATAACCCTTTCGGTTCGTGCCGGCGAAATCCTCGGCATTGCGGGCGTCGCCGGCAATGGCCAGGGCGAATTCTTCGAGGCGATTTCCGGCGAGGTGCTTCAGGAGGATGCCGATGTCGTCCGTATCCGCGGCCAGTCGGCCGGTCGCCTCGACATCACAGGCCGGCGGCTTCTGGGCGCCGGCTTCGTGCCGGAAGAGCGGCTTGGCCATGCCGCTGCACCGCTGCTGCCATTGTCGCAGAACCTCCTCCTGTCACGCTACAGCACCGACGCGGCCGCTTTCCTCGCGCCGCTGGGCTTCATCCGGTATGGCGCGATAGCCAGGGCCGCCAAGCGCATCGTCGATGCGATGGACGTCCGCAAAAGCACCGAGGATCCGGAGGCCACCGCGCTTTCGGGCGGCAATCTGCAGAAATTCGTCATCGGCCGCGAGCTCGATCGCCGGCCGGGGTTGATGGTGGTTGATCAGCCGACCTGGGGCGTGGACGCGGGGGCCGCCGCGCGCATCCGCCAGGCGCTGATCGATCTTGCCAAAGAGGGAGCGGCGGTGCTCGTGATCAGCCAGGATCTCGACGAACTCTTCGAAATCTGCGACGCCATCGCCGTCATGCACAAGGGCAGATTGTCGGCGCCGCTGCCGATAGCCGAGGCCACCTATGAGAAGGTCGGGCTGCTGATGGGCGGCGCCCATGCGGGCGACCCGCAGGCGCGGACGGAGGAGATGGCCTGATGCGGCTGGAACTCATCAAGCGGCCGCAGCAATCGCCGCTCTTCTCCGCGCTGTCGCCCTTCCTGGCGCTGGGCCTTACGCTGATCGCGGGCGCGATCATGTTCCTGGCGCTCGGCAAGAACCCGTTTTCGGCGCTCTACTTCTTCTTCATCGATCCGCTGCTTGAAGTGTGGTCTCTGCACGAGCTGGCGGTGAAGGCCGCGCCGCTGATCCTCATCGGCGTCGGGCTTTCCATCTGCTATCTGTCCAACAACTGGAATATCGGGGCCGAGGGCCAGTTCATCGTCGGAGCGATCGCGGGCTCGATCCTGCCTATCCTGTTCCCCGCCTTCCAGTCCTGGATCGTGCTGCCGCTTATGCTGCTCATGGGCATCGCCGGCGGGGCGGCCTACGGCGCCGTTCCGGCTGTCTTGAAAGCGCGCTTCGGCACGAACGAGATATTGACCAGCCTGATGCTGGTCTATGTGGCGCAGCTTTTCCTCGACTGGCTGGTGCGCGGACCCTGGCGCAATCCCGAAGGCTTCAACTTTCCGGAGACGCGCAACTTCCACTCCTACGCGATCCTGCCCGAGATGTTGCCAGCCTCCGGCCGGGCCCATTGGGGCTTCGCCTTCGCCATCATCGCGGCCATCCTGTTGTGGTTCATGCTGGCGCGGACGCTGAAGGGCTTCGAGGTCAAGGTCATCGGGCAAAGCCCGCGGGCAGGGCGCTTCGCGGGCTTCTCGCGGACACGCATGATCATATTCGCTTTCCTGGTCTCGGGCGGGTTGGCCGGCCTTGCCGGCATCAGCGAAGTCTCCGGCGCGATCGGGCAATTGCGGCCGTCCATCTCGCCGGGCTACGGGTTCACGGCCATCATCGTTGCGTTCCTCGGGCGTCTCAACCCGCTGGGCATCATCGCAGCGGGGCTCGTTCTAGCGCTTTCCTATCTCGGGGGCGAGGCCGCGCAGATATCCATCGGCGTTACCGACAAGGTGGCGCGGGCCTTCCAAGGCATGCTCCTGTTCTTCGTGCTGGCCTGCGACACGCTCATCCATTACCGCATCCGCCTTGTGAAGCCGGCGCCGGCTCTTGCCGCAGCGCCGGCCAACGAAAGGGTCGAAAAACATGCTTGAATCGATCCTCATCACCGTTGCCACTGCCGCCACGCCGCTGCTGATAGCGGCGATCGGCGAACTGGTCGTGGAGCGGTCTGGCGTGCTCAACCTTGGCGTCGAGGGCATGATGATCATGGGGGCGATCACCGGCTTCGCCGTCGCGCTCACGACCGGCTCGCCCTGGCTCGGTATCTTCGCTGCGATCATCGTCGGCGCCCTGGTCTCGCTGCTGTTCGGATTCCTCACGCTGACCCTGGTGACCAACCAGGTCGCGACCGGACTGGCGCTCACGCTGTTCGGCCTCGGCCTCTCCGGCATGATCGGCGAGAGTTTCGTCGGAAGGCCCGGTATCAGGCTCGGCACCCTCGACATTCCCGTTCTGGGCGATCTCCCGCTGGTGGGGCGGCTGATCTTCGGCCAGGATCCGCTGTTCTACATTTCGATCATGCTGACGGCGGCTGTGGCCTATTTCCTGTTCTCCACGCGTGCCGGCCTGATGCTGCGCGCGGTCGGCGACAATCACGTCTCCGCCCATGCCCAGGGCATCAAGGTCGTACGCATCCGCTATCTGGCCGTCATGTTCGGTGGCGCGTGCGCAGGGCTGGCAGGCGCCTATCTGTCGCTCGTCTATACGCCGCAATGGGTGGAGAACATGACCGCCGGGCGCGGCTGGATCGCGCTGGCGCTGGTTGTGTTCGCATCCTGGCGCCCTTGGCGCGTTGTGGCCGGGGCCTATCTGTTCGGCGGCGTCACCATCGGCCAGCTCCATGCCCAGGCCCAGGCGCTGGCGATCCCTTCGCAGCTACTTTCTTCGCTTCCCTATCTGGCAACGATTGCGGTTCTCGTCATAATCTCGCGAAACCGCCGGCTGACCATGATGAATACCCCGGCATCGCTGGGACGCCCATTTGTGCCGGACAGATAACAGACGGGATGGCGTCCCCAGGCAACAACAGAGGAACCCGGAATGAAACACACACTCAAGGCAATTGCCGCAGCCGCCGTGATGGCGTTTGCCGCCAACGGCCAGGCGCTGGCGCAGGACAAGACCAAGGCCTGCTTCATCTATGTCGGGCCGATCGGCGATTTCGGCTGGTCCTATCAGCATCACCAGGGCCTGCTGGACGTCGAGGAGGCGATGGGCGACGCGGTCGAGACCGCCTATCTGGAGAGCGTGCCGGAAGGCGCGGATGCCGAACGGGCCATCGAGCGCTTCGCGCGGTCGGGCTGCGACATCATCTTCACCACCTCCTTCGGCTACATGGACCCGACCAACAAGGTCGCGGGCAGGTTCCCTGACGTGAAGTTCGAGCACGCCACCGGCTATAAGCGCGAGCACCCCAATGTCTCGACCTATAATTCGCGCTTCTACGAGGGCCGCTACATCCAGGGCGTCATCGCTGCCAAGATGTCGGAAGCCGGCGTGGCCGGCTATATCGCCTCCTTCCCGATCCCCGAGGTCGTGATGGGCATCAACGCATTCGTGCTCGGCGCTCAGTCCATCAACCCCGAGTTCAAGGTGAAGGTGGTCTGGGCCAATACCTGGTTCGACCCGGGCAAGGAAGCCGATGCGGCCAAGGCGCTGATCGACCAGGGCGTCGACATCATCACCCAGCATACCGATTCCACCGCGCCGATGCAGGTGGCGGCGGACCGCGGCATCAAGGCTTTCGGCCAGGCTTCGGACATGATCGAGTTCGGCCCCGAAACCCAGCTCACCTCGATCGTCGACGATTGGGGGCCGTACTACATCGAGCGGGTGAAGGCCGTCCATGAAGGCACCTGGGAGCAGGTGGACGTTTGGGCCGGCCTCAAGGAAGGCCATGTCGTGATGGCGCCGTATAAGAACATGCCGGACGACGTGGCAGCCCTGGCCAAGGAGACGGAAGAGAAGATTCGTTCCGGCGAGTTCCATCCCTTCACCGGCCCCATCAAGAAGCAGGACGGTTCCGATTGGCTGGCCGAAGGCGAGGTTGCCGACGACGCCACGCTGCTCGGCATGAACTTCTATGTCGAGGGTGTGGACGATCAACTGCCGAACTGACCCGAGGCGCATCCGGTGTTGAAGAAGGGCGGCCTCTGGCCGCCCTTTTTGCTGACTGCGGTATCATGCTGACATCATCCTGACATACTGCTGTCAGTAGCGCTCTGCTACATCAGGGCCGTTCGACGAGATGGAGACGGCAATGCTGACTTTCTACCATGCACCCTGGTCGCGCTCATCGGCGATTTTCTGGTTGATGGAGGAACTGGGAGTGGATTATCGGATGGAACTGGTCGACATCCGCGCCGAAGGCGGCGTTCCGGAGGATTACCGGGCGATCCAGCCCAACAAGAAGGTGCCAGCCATCGATCATGATGGGGTCGTGGTCACCGAGCGGGCGGCCATTGCCATTTATCTTGCCGACACCTTCCCCGAGGCAGGCCTTGCCCCGATGATCGGCGACCCGGCCCGCGGACCGTATCTGACGGCGCTGGTGCATCACGACGCGGTATTCGATCCGGCGATCTGCGCCAAGGTTCACGGGCTCGAATATGTGAGCAATGACTATCCGTTCGGCCTTTATGACGACCTCATCGCCTATCTGGAACGCCGGCTTTCGGAACAGCCCTTTGCCGCCGGAGACCGTTTCACCGCGGCCGACATCCTGCTCGCTGCAGGCATCGGCTACACGATGAATATTTTGAAGGGCCTGCCGGACAGGAAGATGTTTCGCGATTATCTGGAGCGGACGACCGACCGGCCCGCTTATCATCGCGTGCAGGAGAAAGACGCGGCGATGGCGGCCGAGATACCGGCTCTTCAGCGGATGATGGCCCAGGTCAAAGGCACTTGACGGCACAGGGCGTCATGCCCGGGCTTCGGCCACCATATCCTCGATGAAGCGGGGCAGGGCGAAAGCGGCCAAATGGTGGGCGGGTGTGTAGTAGCGCGTTTCGATGCCCGCCATCCTTGCTTGCAGTCGATCCTTGTCCACCTTCAGGAGATCGTCCTCGTCGGCAGCCCAGCCCAGCGTCATGTGGCCGCCGAAATAGGTGGGCACGCTGACGAGGAAGCAGGTGGCGACCGGAAACACCGAGGCGAGGCTGCCGAAGCCGGCAACGAATTCGCGGCGCTGCAGGAAGGGAACCCCGTTCTGGGTGACGGCGATACCACCGGGCTTCAGGATACGGCGCAGATCGCCGTAAAAGCCGCGCGTGAAGAGTGCCGCGCCCGGGCCGGTCGGGTCGGTCGAATCCACGAGGACGACGTCGAATTTCCGCGATGTGCCGGCGGCAAACGCCGCGCCATCGGCGATCTCGACCGTGAAGCGCGGATCATCGAAGACCGGTGCGTTGAATTCCGCAAAATGCCGGCGCGAGAACTCCACCACCGACTGGTCGATCTCGATCTGCGTCAGCGAGCCGACGCGCTCATGTTTGAGCGCTTCTTCGGCAAGGCCGCAGTCGCCCCCGCCGATGATCAGCACGTCGCGCGGGTCCGGATGGGCGGCGAGGGGAACATGCGCCATCATCTCGTGATACATGAACTCGTCCGCGCTGGTCACCTGGACCGCGCCGTCGAGCACCAGCACCTTGCCGAAGAGACGATTGCGGATCAGCACCAGGCGGTGGTGGCCCGTCGCCTCGTCGTGCAGCACCTCGTCGGCGGTGAAGCTCAGCCGCACGCCTTCATGCAGCGTCTCCGAAACGGTCGGCTTTTCGCCACTCACGCTTCCTTGCCCCTGAGCAATTCCTTGACGTCGATCCGGCCCGGCCTGAATGCCTCCTGGAGCACGTTGATACAGCGCTCCGGCCGGGCGTCGCCACACATGAATATGTCGAGCGCGGCATAGGCACGTTCAGGCCAGGAATGGATCGAGATGTGGCTTTCCGCCAGCACGGCAACGCCGCTCACGCCGCCATTGGGCTCGAACGGGTGCAAATGGATATGCAGCAGCGTCGCGCCGGCCGTTTCCACGCAGTCGATCAACGTCTTCTCGATATAGGGCAGATCGTCGAGACGTTCCGCGTCAAACAGATCGACGATCAGATGCGAGCCGGCGCACAAGACGCCGTCCTTCTCGATGAAGTGATCCTTGTCGGCGCAGGCCTCGGCGGCGTGCGTCTTGTCGCTTTCTTCCGTTTGGGCGGGGTTCAGTTCAACTGAATCCATCCCCAATTGGAAAAGGGCGTCGTGCACCATGGCGTCCCCTCCAACCAGCAGATGTGACCTGAAACATTCAGGAGCGAACCGAATATAGGCATGAGGGCCGATGACGCAACCCACGCATTTTTCGCATGCCGGCAGATTTTCGTGAACCTAACGCCCAACCGGCGCGACACAGCTTTGTAAGGCCGCCGGAAAGGCGGGCAACATCCAAAGAGGATAAGCAAAATGAAGTTCAACCGATTGATACTCGCCACGCTCGCCACTGCCGTCTCGCTCAGTGCGTTCGCTCCCACATCCGCCGGTGCCGTGACCTTGCGGAAGTGTCCCGACGGCACGGTGGTCGCCGATTCGGAGTCGTGCCCGAAGGGCAAGACCCCACACGGGCCGAAAACCGGCCCGATGCAGTTTGGCGCCACAACCCTCGCCGCGCCGAGCGGCGCGAACACCCATGGCAACCCGGCGCCGAAACCGGACGACAGCACCGAGAAGTGGCGCGATTATATCAACGGCAACAAGAAGCCGCCGATCCGCCCGAAAGGCTGAACGAGGAATACCGTGCCGGTGGCTTGTCCGCCGGCACGAACGCACCCATGCCGCGAAGGCCGGCGCGTGGGCCTACTTGATCAGTATGATGAAAGCGGCCACCGATGAAGCTATGGAAAGGCCGGTAAGAGTAACGAAAGTGCGGGCCCGATCGAAGAACATCGCGTATCCCGCGAGCCACGCCGCCGTCGCAGCGCCAAGCGCGAACAGGAAGGCGTCACGCTTGTCGAACGCTATCCCGGCAGCCATCAGACCTCCGATGATGATCGCGCCGAAAGTGACGATGATGGCCGCAGCATAGGCGTCGTATTTTTCGTTCATTGCTGGTCCTTTCGCGCGGGGAGCCTCTTTGGCATCGCAGGCAACTATAACGCGGCAGGTGGGGTCCGGATGCGCGCCTTTCCCCTTGTCCGCCGATTCAACACAACAGACATAGCCAAGATTCGTTTCGAGGTCAGCCCTGACCGGTTTAACAGCGAATGTTATCTCAGCCGCCTCAGCGGTCCTTCACGATAATCGGACGATAGATCACCATGGGCTGACCCCAATGATCCATCTCCGCCATCTGCGCCCGGCGCGCTGCCCGGCGGTCGAGTTCAATGCGTTGCAGGCATCCGGCAAAGGCATCCGTTCCTGGTTTGAAGCCGAAATCGCGGCATTCCTGTTCATCCATCGCCCGTCGCTCCTCCGGTGTCATGGTCGCGCAACCCGTGACGAACACGAAAAACCCGAGAGCGAGCAGCGATCGGTAACACATGGATAAGCCTCCGACGATTAAGGGGCACATCACTGCCACGATAAGGCGGCGCATTTTAGGCTGGACCGCCGCGCCGCGGAAGTGGAGGAAGCCGCCTGGCAACGGGGGACGACTGGACGATCGAGGTGTTGGTCATTGCGTAGGGGATGATCAGGTCGATCACCCTTTCCATGTCGGCAACCGAGGCGAGGTTGGCGCGCGCCAGAAAACAATCCTCACCCGTCACCCGGTCGCATTCCGTTATCTCCGGGATGTCCCGAAGGATCGCGGCCACCCGCTCCAGTTCTCCGGGAACCGGACGGATCCGGACATAAACCGAGATAGGAAATCCCATCGCGGCTGGCGAGACGATTGCACTGTAACCAGTGATGACGTTCGCTTCCTCCAGCCGTTTGATGCGCTCGGCGACAGTCGGGGCGGAAAGGCCAACGGCACGGGCCAGTTCGGCTGTCGTGACCCGTGCGTTGGCGACCAGCATCTCCAGTAGGGTCGCATCGACGCTATCGACGTCTCCATTTTTATAATTAAGACGTTTCATGCGTATAACCTACGGAAAAGCAGGAATAATGCCGAATCTGTCGTGATTGTATCATATGTTTTGCGCTGTCAGCCCTTCATATTGCGAGCAAGAAGGGGAAGCGGCATGCCGACTGATATCGCCAATGTCACCGGCTTAAACCGCGCTGCCGGGGCCGTGCCACCGCACGCATGGTTCGCTGTCAGCGCAGTCTTTCATTATCTTGGACCGTCATTCGCTGTCCTCCTGTTTCCGGCGGTCGGTGTGCTCGGGGTGGCGTGGTTCCGTGTTGCGTCCGCGGCGCTCGTCTTCGCGCCCTTAACGAAGCCCTGGCACACAATCCGCAAAGCGGACAGGCGAGGGCGGCTGCTCCTGATCGGGCTGGGCGCGTGCCTTGCGGTAATGAACACGTCCTTCTATCTCGCGCTCGACAAGCTGCCGATGAGCCTTGTTGCGGCAATGGAGTTCGTCGGCACGATCGGCGTGGCGGCCTACGGCTTGCGGACGGCCAGAAATGCTTTCGCCCTGGTTCTGGCCGTCGTCGGCGTCTTCATTCTGATAGACGTGAAATGGACGACCGACCCGCTCGGCCTCTTCTGGGCCGCGCTGAACGCCGCGTTCTTCGTCGGCTATATCGTTCTCGGCCACAGGGCGGCCAAGCGCGGGGCCAGTGGTGGAGTGGAACGGCTGGGCGCAGCTATGGCGATTGCGTTCGTGATCCTCATGCCCATCGGATTTGTCGAGGCGGTGCGGGCCTTCGGATCCGTTACCCTTGTGGCCGCGGGAATCGGCGTCGGCATTTGCTCCTCGGTCATTCCCTATGTGTGTGACCAGTTCGCCATGTCACGCCTGCCGCGCGCCTCATTCGCGTTGCTGCTCGCGCTGCTTCCGGCCACTGCCACGGTGATCGCCGCGCTCGTCCTGGCGCAAATACCGACGCTGCGGGATCTGTTTGGCATTGCGCTGGTCATTCTCGGGATAATGGTTCACCGGCCCAGCCCATAGCTGCACTTCATGGAATGGACGAACCAGATGCACGGATTCGCAATTAACCCGGCTCGCTGGTTCTGTTTCAGGTCCTGATAGACAACTGCTGCTGACTCCGGCGATCCATCATGTAGGGATCGTCCCACTTTTCCGCTATATCATTCATGAATCGCCCCTAGGCTCATAGCATTGTGTGAGCGCGGAGGTGCATTGCCGATTGCTGCATTTCCAGACTCAAAGTAGGATGAATTGTAGGACGGCACTGCCTTCCTAACAAAATATTGTTTTATAGCAGGAGGTTAGGAGTCCTGTTGGCGGAGGGAGTGGGATTCGAACCCACGGTGGGCTTGCACCCACGCCGGTTTTCAAGACCGGTGCCTTAAACCGCTCGGCCATCCCTCCGGCATTTATTTCGTTAGCTCTTCTGGTTGATGGCGGCGCTGAATTTGGCCGCTTCTACCATTTTGCTACCGAATGCCTTTTACGGCTTCGGCTTTACCGCGCTCCGGATCGCAGCGTCAACCTGTTCCGCGGCATCTGCCTGCATTCCCGGCATAACGTGGCTGTACAGATCCAGTGTGATGCCGATGGTGGTGTCAGCGCTTCGCCATCGAAGGCAACGGGCAGTAGCAGGATGCTGCTCCGTAGCCAACCAGTACGGGAACTCGCATCTTGCGACTTTCGAAGCTTCGATGCTAGGAAGCAGCCGGGGTCGGATTGAACAGCAGGGAGTGGGCCCCTTAGCGTCATCTGACAAGGAGCACTACCTGATGAATGACCGTGCCCGGCCAACGTCCAACTTCGAATACTACAGCGATCCGCTGCCTCATCTAGTGGCAGATGCGATGCTTCCGAAGCCGGTCTTCGAGAAGGTGCGCTTCCCCGACGTGCCCGTCGTTCCTGGAGTACGCACGGGGCGCATGATCGCGATTGGTGAGACGCTCTGGGACGATGTCATGGCCCAGCCGGGCTGGTCGGAACTCAAGCAGCAGTTTCTCGGCGAAGAGTTCGTGCTCGACGTTCTCAAGCGCTTTGCGCCGGATTTGCGTGCCCGCGGCTGTCTGGTCGACCCTGAACGGGCTTATCTCGATGGTTTCGTCGAAAACAATGAACTAAGCAAAGCGTCGAAGTTAACCGATTGTGACGATCCCAACGCGCTTTTCGTCCGCTTCGATTTCCAGGCGGGAAGAGACACGTACGCCAAAAACGTGCACTGCGATCTGTCACGGCGCGTCGTTGGTGGCGTCCTCTTCTTTTCCAGTGCCACTGAACAGGGTATGGAAGGCGGCGAGTTTGCTCTTTTCCGCGACCTGAAATTTGCCGATGATCGTCGGTGCCATGAGCCGAAGGTTGAAAAGACATTCCCTGCTGAAGGTAACAAGGCCGTGCTGTTCCTGAATGGGAACGATGGCTTCCACGGACCATTGCCGATCAAATCTATCGCGGGTGAGCGGCAATGGATCTACTACGCGATCTCAAGCCACTGTGACGTTTGGCCAACTGGTGAGCAAAAGGGGAATGGACGAGATCGAAAGCCTCTCCAGTCGAACCAAAACAGCAAGATGCTGCCGGTCCCTGATCAAATGGCTTCGATAACGCCATCGCTGAAAAAGCAGGATAAGGAAATCGCCGAGGCGCGCGAGCAGATCGGCAAACTTAAAGCAGATCTCGCCAACGCCAACGCCACTGTCGAAGCAATGAAGGCATCAACGAGTTGGCGACTTACGAGGCCAGTGCGCTACCTCCGCCAATTGTTTAGCCGGTAGCTTTCGGCCAATCTGTCGAGAGTCACACACCCTAGCCGTATCAGCCGAGTTGCGCTGTCTGCATTCACATAACCGGGAGCGCGGCTGGCTGGTAGCCGAACAGTTCGAAGTCTCGCTGATAGTATTCTTCGACAAAATTCCTAGCTCGCTCCAAATCACCGACGTTGAACGGGTGTGACGGATTGAGCTTGGGAAGGGGCTTTGCTGCCAGCCCAAGGGTGCCACAGATCTCGGGCTATTCCTGGCCAATCGTCTCAAAGCGGAAGACATGGGACACGGCGACAGGCTCGTCGCCCAGATTGACATATTCATGCTGCGGTCTGGCGTGCGGTGCCATACCCTCGATTTTCACTCCTCCGCTTGGCAAAATTGTTTCCAACTGAACATCGGCCTCTATTGCGGTGATGAAGTCCGGCACGCTGTTGATGTTCTGCATGTAGGGGATATTCTCTTTTCTCCCCTGCATGAAGCGGTATTGCGAAATGAAACGGTCCAGCGGATGTCGGACAAAGCAGAACGAGCGGTACCTTCGAAAGGTCTCTTCGCCTACGCGAGAGACAAACTCAGATACGGTCTCATGGAAGCGGCCTTCCGGATGGCTCAGCGGATGCTGGTGCCTGGAGCCTGTCTTAAGGCGCGTTCACGACGCTGTTTCCGGCAGTCTTCCTAATGTGGAAGAAAATCACTGGCGGTTCATCGATTATGAGCATCTGCGGTCCGTAACTGTCATTAAAAACGGTGGCACCATAGCCGCCCGCCTGAAGTAGGCCAATCCCCGAAACTGAAAGGACACCCCCGTGTTCGACGAACCGACCGTTCGCGCGGTCGAGCACTTTGCTGCGCGCACGAAAACCGAATCCGCCGCTTGGCTGGCCGCTGCTAACTCATCTGCCTGAAGTGCTGATAACGAGCACGAAGAACGCGGCGAAGACCATGCCAGCACAGATGATTGGAAACGGTATCAATCGGCCCGTCACAAGCGACCGCCAGAGCTGCGGGATGAATCCACCCATTTCTACTGTCTCCCTCCTGATCCAGCCCCACCGCACCGCTTTGCGTCTGCGTGCTGGCTGATCAGCCCAAGCCCAAGACGATCCTACCAGACAAAATCCTAATCAGAAGGAAATCACAATGGACCGCGCCGTGCCCCCCGGCGCGGCGCTTTTGCTTGAGTTTATCTATGTAACCGAAACGAGCAAGACGCCGCCGGAATGCTATGACGTGATCTACGCGCACAAGCAGGACCGCCTTCCCAAGCCGCTGACGAGGATGACGGTTCGCCGGCGTGGTCTGGATCATCGGCGAGCGGCGAAAGTATCGCGATGCGCAGCGGGACATCGTGTCGACGATCACGGAGGCCGGTGTGTGATGGCCGGCGGCAACGACCCTCGCTTCTGGGGCCACTCGTCCCCCGCATTGGCCTCGGCGTTATCGGCTGGCTCGTCTGGAGGTGCATCTGATGTTCACAATCATCGCCAATGCGCTTGGCATCAACCGGGCTTTCGTCTGGATCGGCGCGGCCGTGCTCGCCGGGGCGGTCTGGGGCGCCTATGCGTTCATCAAACACCGGGGCGCCGACGAGGTTGCCAGCGCCTCCCTGTCCGGGACCATTGTCTATTTCTGGGACGTATTCATACGCGCCTTGCGCGGCATCTAGATTCGTAGACAGCAGAGACTGGATGTCCGCGTATGGACGAGACGGAACAAATTGTTGCTGCAGCGGAAGCCCCTACAGTGTTCCATGGTCTTCCCCGGTGAGAGCACGAACTGAACCTGCCGGGTTCCAATTCGTTTACAAAACATGCCTGCTGTCGAAGCCTTGCCTCTGCCGATTATCGCCACCGTTTTCTTTGGGGCAACCGTGGTAATCGTGTTCGCCGGCACCCACGTAGCCCGGATAGCGGATCAATTGGCCGACCGTACCGGCCTTGGGGAGATTGTCGCCGGAGCACTATTCGTCGGCGCCAGCACGTCGCTTCCGGGAGCAATCGCCTCGATCACCGCGGCCGCCCAAAACCACCCGGGTCTGGCCATTGGCAACGCATTGGGCGGTCTCACCGCGCAGACTGCCTTTCTAGCGGTCGCGGATCTCGCCTATCGACGGGCAAATCTGGAGCACGCGGCAGCGAGTGTAACTGGTCTGGTCCAGGGAGTCCTACTGGTGACACTCCTCACTATTCCTCTGATTGCGGCTTCCGAGCCGCCGATCATTATGTGGGGCATTCATCCCGCCTCGCTCCTCACCTTCCTGGTTTATGCGTTCGGTATCAGGCTGCTCGGCCGGATTCGCGATGAGCCGATGTGGCGGCCGGTCTGGACGGCACAAACGAAAGAGGAGATTTCTGACGACAAGCCGGAGGGTAGAGCCGAGTCAACGATCTCCCTTTGGCGCGGCTTCGCTGTCTATGCCGTCTTGACCGCAGTGGCCGGCTTCACCGTTGCGGAGGCCGGTATCGCCATCGTTGCGAAGACCGGCATTTCGTCGACAGTGATAGGTACCGTCTTCACGGCGATTGCGACTTCGCTTCCGGAGCTGGTGACGGCCATTGCCGCCGTAAGAATCGGTGCCGTCAGCCTCGCCGTCGGGGACGTTATTGGTGGCAACGCTTTCGAGGTCCTATTCCTTGGCTTTTCCGACATGGTCTACGAAGGATCCATCTACGCCGAGTTCACTCCAGACGATTTCACGACCGCCCTGATCGCGATACTTATGACGGGCGTCATATTACTGGGCCTACTCAGGCGCGAGCGCAGCGGCTTCGCTGGCATTGGCTTCGAAAGCACCATCGTGCTGGTTCTGTACGCTGGCTCGCTGGTTCTCGTGATGACATGAACGCGCAGCAAATGCGGTTGGACCCGATCTTACGCTATAGCGACGCCTCGACCAGCCGTGTCTTCGCCTCCACCGACCACTACCGGTGCGGACGCAGCGGCACGAGCAGGTACGCGGCGCCGGCACGCTCGGCCGGTGGGCCTGGAGGATCGGCATCGGCGTGGTCACGGTCGCCGGCTGGATCGTCGGCGCCTACACCTATCTGACCGGCCGGCCGCCGCCTTAAACGGGCATCAGTGAGGCTTTTGAGCCTTACTGACCAGTTCCCAAGGCAGCAAACCATGTCCAGAGAAGTGCCACCAGGGCAACGGCGATGACGAGGACCATAGCGCCGACCCATGCCGCCATTCGGTATCTCGCATTAGCGCTGTCTTGATTGTTTTTAACGTCCCGCAGTGAACTCATCCGTACGCCTTCGGCGTAGGCCGTCTTTCGGGCTCTTGGTCTTTGGCTTAGTGAGCTGTCCTTATGGACGACCATAAGGACAGAGCGCGGATTGAGGTTTTGACGGTCTCGGACAGAGGCCGTCGGCGACGCTGGGCGACTGCTGAGAAGGTGCGGATTGTCGAGGAGAGCTTTCGGCCGGATGTTTCAGCCAGCGAGATTGCACGGCGGCATGAGATCTCCCGTTCTCAGCTTTACGAATGGCGGCACAGATATCGCCATGGTCTGCTTGGTGATGCTCCGATCTTTTCGCCATTGATCCCGGTCGCGGCGGACGAGGGCCAGGCTCACTTGTCCTGTGATGCGGGTTCATTGCCCTCGAGCGCGTCGGAGCAGCCGGCGCTGGTCATCGATATGAAGGAAGGCCCGAGCATCCGGGTTCCCTCCGGTTTCGATATCGATGCCGTTGTCCGTCTGGTCAGGGGCCTGGAGAGGAAAGGGTGATTGCCTTTCCCGCAGGAGTGAAGGTGTGGATCGCCGGCGGGGCGACCGACATGCGCCGCGGGATGAACACGCTGGCGCTGCAGGTACAGGAGGGATTGGGGCGCGATCCGCATGCAGGGGAGATCTTCTGCTTTCGCGGTCGGCGCGGCGATCTGGTGAAGCTTCTATGGCATGATGGGGTGGGCATATCGCTGTACAGCAAGCGGCTCGAGGCGGGGAAGTTCATCTGGCCGGTGAGCCGTCCAGGCGATGCGGTGTCGATCTCAGCGGCGCAGCTTTCTTATCTTCTTGAGGGCATTGACTGGCGCAACCCACGTTGGACACAGCGTCCCGCAAAGGCCGGATAAACCTCTTTCATAGTACTGTTTTTACTGGGCTTTTAAGCTCTGGCATGGTAGGCAGACGCCATGTCAGACGGCGCTTCCGAGATCGACAGATTGCGAACTGAACTTGCCGCCTCGCAGGCCCGTGCCGAAGCGGCCGAGAACGCATTGGCGCAGGCGCACGCGACCGTGTCCTGCTCGGAAGCGATGATCAAGGAGCTCAAGCTTGAGATCGCCAAGCTGCGGCGCGAACACTATGGCAAATCCTCCGAACGGCATTCCCGGTTGATCGACCAGTTGGAATTACAGCTGGAGGAGTTTGAAGCCGCCGCAACCGAGGATGAGATCGCGGCAGCTAAGGCGAGCTCCGGGATTACGACCGTCCGCACCTTCACGCGTCGCCGCCCGGCGCGCAAACCATTCCCCGAGCATCTGCCGCGCGAGCGGGTGGTTGTTGAGGCACCTGCGGCTTGTTCGTGCTGCGGTTCATCGCGCATCGTGAAGATGGGCGAGGATATCACCGAGACGCTGGAAGTGATCCCGCGCCAATGGAAGGTCATCCAGACGGTGCGCGAGAAGTTCACGTGTCGGGATTGCGAGAAGATCTCGCAGCCGCCGGCTCCGTATCACGCCACGCCGCGAGGATGGGCAGGCCCGAACCTTTTGGCCACCATTCTGTTCGAGAAGTTCGGTCAGCATCAGCCCCTGAACCGGCAGGCCGAGCGCTATGCCCGAGAGGGTGTCGACCTCAGCCTTTCGACCCTGGCCGACCAGGTCGGGGCATGCGCCGCGGCGCTGGAGCCGATCCATGCGTTGATCAAGGCTCATGTTCTTGCCGCCGAGCGACTGCATGGCGACGACACCACGGTGCCGCTGCTGGCTCGGGGCGGGACGAAGACTGCGCGATTGTGGACCTATGTGCGCGACGACCGGCCCTTTGCCGGCGGAGCCCCACCGGCGGCCCTGTTCCACTTCTCGTCAGACCGCGAGAAGGTACACCCGAACCGGCATTTGACCGGCTGGCAGGGCATCCTGCAGGCCGATGCCTATGGCGGATATAACGACCTCTACCGGGACGGGCGCGAACCGGGACCGATCACCAGCGCGCTGTGCTGGAGTCACGCGCGCAGGAAGTTCTTCGTGCTCGCCGACATTGCCGGCAATGTCCGCAAGGGCAAACCGGCCCATCAGATCTCACCGGTCGCGCTGGAGGCCGTGAAGCGGATCGACGCGATCTTCGACATCGAGCGCGGGATCAATGGCATGGAGGCCGCGGCCCGTCTTCAGGCGCGCCGGCAGCTTTCCGCTCCGCTGGTCGGCAAGCTCGGCGACTGGCTCAAGGCCGAGCACGCGCAAATGTCGAAGCACAATCCTGTCGCCAAGGCGATCAATTACATGTTTGAGAAGGACCGCTGGGCGGCCTTCACCGCCTTCCTTGAGGATGGCCGGATTTGCCTCAGCAACAATGCCGCGGAAAGAGCCCTCAGAGGTATCGCCCTCGGCCGCAAGGCGTGGCTCTTCGCTGGTTCTGAACGCGGCGGGCACCGCGCTGCTTTCATGTACACCATGATTATGACGGCAAAACTCAACGCCATCGATCCACAGGCCTGGCTGGCCGATGTCCTGGCCCACTTGCCCAACACGCCCCTGTCGCGCCTGCCCGACCTGCTCCCATGGAACTGGCGGCAGAACGCTGCGCAGCAGAAAGCAGCCTGATGGCGCGCGTTACCCACGTCTACAGCATCGACTACGTCGCAAAGACGATCGGCGAGAGCCTCGAACTGATCGAGGTGGTGAGCTGCAACGCCGATAACATCGACTATGGCGAGATGATCCACGTGTGCGACGGAACCGAGGAGGGCCTCACCACCTTCACGGATCGCGGTATCGAGAACTTGCAGGAGTTCCTGGCCGACGTCCGAACCTGGACCGGCGGAATCCGCCAGTTCCTGATCGACCAGCAATGCGAACCCGATCTCATCGAACGCATCATGGCCAACGAGAAGAAAACCTGACGCCCCACGGCCTACGCCGGATGGTTACACTCATCCGACCGCCCTCATTGCACGTTCGAAACACCAACGTCCGTTACGGGGCGTAGTATACCATGAATCCTGAGACAGCGATGATCAGTATGACTGCGATCAGGAAGATCTGCAGGAAATGGATTCTCATGACCGGCGGCTTTTTCAGATTCATGGTGTCTTGGCAAAGTGCCCCTCTGAGCTTGCAAACGGGGGGCCGAGCTTATGGTTCCATCTTGCGCGTCGGGTAGATCGAGGGGCGACAAAGCGACGACGCGGCGGTGCAGCGGCAAATTCTCAATACGCTGACCCCGCGAAGATATCGCGACGTTGAAGGCGCAGCGCCCATGAACTGCGCAGATGCTATGACACATCGGCGCGCTATTCGTCGTAGGCGCTACCGGCGCCTCGCTGTCCGGGACCATCGTCTATTACTGGGACGAGTTCATACGCGCCTTGCGCGGCATTTAGATTCGTCAGATAGCAGAGAATGGATGTCCGCGTATGGACGAGACGGGACCAATTTTTGCAGCAGCGGAAGTCCTTGTGACGGTCCTAGAAGCAGTGACAGCCAGGGACGGTTCGTGGCTCAGCGCCTCGTCGTGAAGAAGGCGCGACTCAGGACCCGTCTTGGTCTCTAGTTGCTGAAATTTTGTCGCCGCTCTCTTCCGTCGCTTTTAGGAGTCCTAATTGAAGTAGAACAAGCGCCCGACGGGCAGTCTTCAACGCGGTTTCTGCCTGAGTGGTTGTCCCCTCCTTCTTCCGCAAGATCATAAGAGCCGCGTGGAGGGCTTCGTAAGCTTCCTGGTCTGAAAGTTTGCCATTGCTCATCGACAGGAAAGGTAGCAGCGCGACGACTACAGCGGAAGCGTGCAATTTCGAACTGGACTTGAAACCTGTGGATGGCCTTCCGTACTTCTCCTTCCCATTGCCTGTTCCAGTTTCGTCAACCGTCGATTGTCAGTTCCGGGATGAGTTCATACAGCTGTTGAGCGCATGTAGCGCGTTGCCGCCTTGACGCACAAATTTCCGTGCTGGCCCGACTGCTGGCGATGTTTTTACTTGCAATCGAAGGTGATCGGAGGACGCTGTTTGTCGCATTTTAAGAAAACTCTTATAGTCTAGATAGCCAGAATCTATTAATATTTGTGAGCATGGCCGGAATCTGGTTTCTGCCAAGCAACAATATTCGGAGGTGACATACTATGTTCAGTGGTCTGTTGGGCGGGATTCTCTCGCCTGTTAGTGGGGTCGGCGTCGGGCTGAAGCCCGTTACCGACACGGTTCAAGGCGTGGCCGATACTGCAGGGGGAATCGGAGACCAGCTTTCTCCGGGGTTCACTCACTGGGGCGCGACGACGGGCAACATTTCCGGCACAAGTGGTGCCGTGGAGGATCTTCTTTCCGGCCTCGGAGAGGGCAGCATCAGTTCCGCGGGCATGGACGTGTATGACGACGTGTTTGCTCCAGGAGGCATCATCAACAACCTGGGTGATGGCTATGGCCTCGGACTCGAGGGCCTGCTTGGCACTGCTCTCGGCACGGTAGATGGCGTGACCGGTCCCGGTGGCGGTTTGCTTGACGGTCTTCTGAGCTAAGCGCATCCGTAGAGCGCGCAATCTATCCCGCTGGCCCCACGGCTGGCGGGGTTTTTATTGCTTCCGTGCAGGCTCGATCTCGCCGGCCTCGAGCAGTTGCACGGCTTCCGAGGCCTCGTCATCATCGAGGTCGGTCAACGGTCCGTCCGCACGCCCGATGCCTGCTGTCCGTCTGCGGACATTCCTCGTGCCGCGATCGGGCTCCATCTTGAGCAGTTCGTGGAAATCGATTTCTTTGCCCTTCGCGCAGAGCTTATCGGCCCGCTTCTTCGCCGCGTTGAACACGGCCTGCTTGGAAGATGGCAGGCCCCAACGGACCCGGACAAGCTCACGCTCGCCGTCCGGCGCATTGCGGACGATCGGCGCCGGCTGATCCAGATAGACTTATATCGACGGCTCGAGGTTGTCGGACAAGTCGCGCAAGGCGCGCGTGAAAGCGATGATCTCCCTCTGCGCCGAGGTGAGGTTGTAAAGGTTGCACATGCTGAACGACCCGAAATCTAGGCTCAGATGGGGTATTCGGCCTGGTGCCTGGACCCTGTCATTGAGCTTGGTATGAAGGCGGCGCTGCGCTCCTGGCTGATGGTAAAACGTGGTCTGCACGCAACAGCTACAAGCATCAGGAAAGGAACGCAGCATGAAGCATTATGCCGGGCTCGACGTGTCGGTGAAAGAGACGTCGGTTTGCATCGTTGATGAGACGGGCAAGATTTGCCGTGAGGTGAAGGCTGTCAGCCATCCCGACGATCTCATTGCGGTTCTGAAGACTTCTGGGTTGCAGATCGAGCGGATCGGGCTTGAGGCCGGACCTTTGTCGCAATGGCTGTTCGAAGGTCTGGCCAGGGCCGGCTTGCCGGTGATCTGCATCGAAACCCGCCACACTAAGGCGTTTCTCAAGGCGCAGCCGAACAAGAGCGACCGCAACGACGCCCGCGGCATTGCCCAGATGATGCGCGTGAACCTGTATCGTCCGGTGCATGTAAAGACGCTGACCAGTCAGAAGCGCCGGGCATTGCTAACGGCGCGAAAGCTGCTGCAGGAAAAGGCCCTGGCCATCGAGAACGACATCCGCGGCTTGTTGCGTAATTTCGGCCTTAAGGTCGGCGTGGTCGGAGCGGTGAAATTCGACGCGCGCATCCGCGAACTCGTCGAAGGATATTTAGAACTGGCTGAAATTATCGAGCCGCTGCTTGATGCGCGCCGGAAGCTGCGGGAACATTTTGCAGTTCTGCATCGCAAACTTCTATTGATCGCCAAAAACGATGAGGTTTGTCGGCGCTTGATGACGATCCCCGGTGTTGGTCCCGTCGTGGCGGTAGCCTATACCGCCACCATCGACATTCCACAGCGGTTCAGAAACTCAAAGGCGGTAGGTCCGATCCTGGGGTTGACGCCTGTACTCAACCAGTCCGGCGAAAGCCACCGCGTTGGTCGCATCTCACTGTGTGGGGACGGCATGATGCGAACGTTGCTCTATGAAGCAGCGCAGGTACTTCTCACCCGGGTCGCAAAGTGGTCCTGGTTGAAAGCCTGGGCGATGAACGTCGCCAAACGGCGTGGCGCCCAAAAGGCCATTGTGGCACTCGCTCGCCGACTCGCCGTCATCATGCATCGTATGTGGAGTGACGGCACTGAATTCTGCTGGACAAGGGAACGCATCCCAGCAGCCATCTGACCAGTCTGCAAACACGGAAAAACAAAGTTCCGCCGACCAGTGGAAAGATGTCCTTCGCGGGACGATGGGTGAGGTGAGTTCGCAATAGGTCCGGTACCGGTCCACATACCAGGATCAGGACGCGGCTCAGATTGTTCCGCCTCATCCTTCCGACCCCATCAAGGGAGGGCTCGCGGGCCCATCCCGAAGAGAAGCAAGACCCCGCAAAAGACATTGACGCGGTGAATTTGGTGCAGTTCGAGTGCGCTTGACTTCCACACGCCGAATAGAGAAGGACCTATTAATTTTCTTGCGGATCGGTTTTCGGTCTGATTCACAGTCTTCATTGAAGGAGGCCCTGATGAGTGATTTGTTTCTGCTGAGCGAGCGCCAGATGGCGCGGATATCGCCGCATTTTCCGCTGTCGCATGGCGTTCCGCGGGTTGACGACCGGCGGGTGGTGAGTGGCATCGTCTATGTGATCAGGAACGGGCTGCAGTGGAAGGACGCACCGAGCGGGTATGGCCCGCACAAGACGCTCTACAACCGCTTCATCCGCTGGAGCCGGCTCGGAGTGTTCGACCGCATCTTCGCTGCGCTCGCCGGCGAAGCGCCAGAGCCCGAGCGCATCATGATCGACGCCACCCATCTGAAGGCCCACCGCACCGCGGCGAGCCTGCTTAAAAAGGGGATGTTCCCCGTCGTATCGGGCGAACGAAAGGCGGGCTGAACTCCAAGCTGCATGCCGTTTGCGACGCCGAGGGCCGGCCGCTGGTGCTGCTTCTGAGCGAAGGGCAGATGAGCGACCACAAGGGCGCCAGGCTCTTGCTCGACGTGCTGCCGCCCGCCGACAGCCTGATCGGCGACAAAGGCTACGACAGCAATTGGTTCCGAAACGCGCTTGCCGACAGAGGCATCGAGCCCTGCATCCCGCCGACCAAGAGCCGCAAGCAACCGATCGACTACGACAAGGGGCTCTACCGACAGCGCCACAGAATTGAGAACATGTTCGGCAAGCTCAAGGACTGGCGACGCGTTGCCACCCGCTACGACCGATGCGCCCACACCTTCTTCTCGGCAATCTGCATCGCCGCTGCCGTCATCTTCTGGCTTTGATCAATGAGTCCTGAGCCTAGGCCCTTGCGCTGAGCGTAATCATGCCGATGGCGACAATCGCCAACACGATTCCAGCGGTCTGGATTGGTGACAAGCGTTCGTCGAAGATCACAAGAGCGATGATGTTGACCGCGACCAGTTGGATCACGGCCGAGAGGCTCAGCGCGACTCCCATTCCGACCTCTCGAATCAGCCGAAGCATGATCAGGTTTCCGAGCGTGTAGAGGGCCAAGGTGAGCCCAAGCCAAAACCAACTATTTTGTGACAATGCCCAGGCCTTTGCGGAACTGGCGGCAGCCAGAAAGGCCACAGTGGAGGCGCCAATGAGCGCGAGGTTGGCGGGGTTCATACGGCGACATCCTAATCTGACGCTTCATTGGAACTTCAGGCAATCGGCACCAGACCGTTCTTGATCTTCGCCTATTTCGATAGATGGTCAACTGCACCATAAAATTTCCCGTCCCGGCAGCCACACGGCAGCATAGCTTCCCTCAGCAGGACTTCACCGGCGGGTCTTCCCAAAGAGAGAGACGTCAAGACAGCAGCGCTGACCAATCCGTGCTCAGGGGATGGTCTGCGCGTACAGTCATTGAAGCCTCCACAGGAAGCTTATCCTATCCAGATCTAAATGGAGGAGTTGCGTGTGTTCTTTTATGCTCTGATTTGGCGGGCTGCGGCGAGGCCAGTCTACGGCGGTGCTTGCGCTGCGGAAAGATGGTACCCTTCCATTACTCCTGACGCAGGAGCTTTGTGGAGGAATGGTGATGGAGTTGTTTTCGATACGGCGCCGCAGCGCTTGGGCCGATGCATCGGAACTAGAAGCGACCGCGGCCAAGTCTGCCCGCATTGGCGATGAAGAAATGTCGGACCGGGTGCGGTGGATCCGATCCTACGTCGTGTCTGAGTCGGACGGGCGCTTGGGCACGATCTGCATCTATGAAGCGAAGGACATGGAGTCTCTTCGGGAGCATGCAAACCGGGTAGGGATGCCCGGCGATGAGATCGAGAAAATAGCCGATACAGTGATCATAAGACCCGATCCCTAAAAGACGGCTGCTGCTGAGGCCTAATGGGGCCGCTTATTTTTACGGCCGGCCGCGGAGACGTGGCCGCCCATTTTCTTGGCCGTTGGGAGGCCTCGGATATCCCGGCTTTTTACGTGGTTGCCGAGCGCGCCCGCCGAAAGGCGAAGGCCCCTAGTCAACAAGGCGGGCCGGACAACGTGTATCTGCCGGCAACATCGTCTAGGGCGTGGTTGCGCTGGCGAAGTCGTCGGTCGACGACACTGCGAGCGTACGCGTCGATTTCCCTAGCTCGAATTGTGGAGGCCGGTAGCCTCATTGGCTGAATTGCGCGCAGGGCACGTAAGCGAGCAATATGCGCGCTTGCACGCCGGGTGCAAAGGGCCGCTGAGACTGGAATATGGCCCTCTGTGATTGGGGAAGTGCAACGGCCTGATACGACTCGACAAGAAGATGCGAGCCGTTGGGGCCGCTCCGCTAGAATGCTCCTAGCTTTGCCTCATGAGGGTGCCGTTCCCCCGCTGCCGCCGGCTGCGGCACTCTCAGCGGCACGTAGGTACTCAACCCGACCTCCCGCTTTCAGTGCACAGCATCGCGTTCCGGCTGCTCCGGTGGCCGGGCGTCATCTTCTTCAGGTGTTGCTGAGCAGGACGAGGCGTATATGCGCATTCGGGCGCATGCGTTGAAGGGCAATCTCAGCCCTTCCGCCGCTCTTTCTTGGCTGCTTTCCGCGCCGCATACCGAGCGTCACGAGCGGCTTTCTGCTCGTTCAACAATAGGGCCTGGCGTTCTGCCTCTTCAGCCGCAAGAGCCGCAGCGGCGTTGGCTTCTTCCAATTCTGCAAGTCGTTCGGCTTCCACGATACGAGCAGCCTCTGCCGCCAGTTCCGCTTCACGAGCCTTCTTGGCCTCCCTTTGCGCGGCTATTCGTGCGGCCCTCGCTTTGGCCATTTCATCCCGTGCTGCTTTCCGTTCAGCAATAGCGGGGTCGCTGGCTGCCGCTAATGCCCTCTGCATCATTGCCTGTTTCGCTGCTGATGCATCGCTCTGCCGCTGTTTAAAGTCCGGGGATTTGTTGGCGCGCATTCATTCTCCGATTGTGGTGATGGTGATTTTAGGGATTGCGCTCAATGGCGCCTTTCCACGTCAAAACTCTCGCTCTCCGGAACGCAGCCGGTATGGCTAAAGCTATCGCAGACCAGAGGGAAGAGGCGAAGAAGCTGTTTAGACGGGTTTCAGGTTTGGCTCCAGGGAATATTTTGAATTATTTACGGTTCCATCGACCCAGGGAGGGAAGGGCGAGCACCGTGAACAGCCAGCGAACATCTTGCTACCATTTTGCTACCGAATTCGGTAGCACGAGCGGATACAAATTAGGACAGTGCAGTAAGTTTTTGGCGTAAGTAGATGATAAGGCAGGATACACCACAACAGACGGGCACGGGAAGTGACGGGCATAACCGAATTTCAAGACGGTGCCTTAAACCGCTCGGCCATCCCTCCTGCGCTTTCCTCTATGCGCGCGGCGCCATTTTTTTCAAGCTGGGCGCGTCGGCGAAGCCGGAATTGTGGCGAAAGGTGCCGTCTTGCACATTTTCGCCCCACTTGTCCGACATTAAGATTCACCTCGTGCTAATGTTTTCATGCACATTGATGGGGTAGGGGCGTGGCCGAGGGGCAAGTGCCGCGCTCTCCGGTTCGGTTTCGGGGCCGGCACCACCTAAGCAGCGCCATGCGTCTTTTTGAATGCCATGGAATGCTGTAACTACATGGAATCATGCGCGGTGCTTTCTGAGGATCGGTTTCGATTCTCAGGCCAATGCTTTAGGACACGCTGATTATCGGGGAACTGCACAAGATGGGGACGATGAAAAGGTTGAACGGTGCCAGCTTTCGGCTTGCCTTGCCTGCCGTTCTCGCGGTTTCCTTCATCGTTTCTGGCTGCGCCACCCCCGAACCCAAGTCCAAGGTCGGCAAGTCAGCCAGCAGGGAATATTTCGCCGAATCGAAATACGGGGTGAAGGCCAGCCCGCGCATCACGGCCGTTGCGTCGAATCTGCCGCGCGGTGGAGGGCGCTATCAGGTCGGGAAGCCCTACCAGATCCGTGGAAAATGGTATTATCCCAAGGAAGACCCCGATTACGCGAAAGTGGGCGCCGCTTCCTGGTACGGCGACGCCTTTCACGGCCGCCTCACCGCCAATGGCGAAATCTATGACATGACCAATTTGACGGCCGCGCATCCCACCATGCCGCTGCCCAGCTATGCGCGGGTCACCAATCTAGACAATGACAGCTCGCTGATCGTCCGGGTCAACGACCGCGGGCCGTTCCACGGCAATCGCATCATCGACCTTTCCAAGCGTGCGGCGGAGTTACTCGACTACACCTCTTCGGGCATCGCCAAGGTCAAGGTCGAATATGTCGGTCCGGCGCCGATCGAGGGCAGGGACGACCAGTTTTTAGTGGCCTCATATCGTCCCGGCGGGGACGGAGCCGATCCGCTTTCGGACGGGCTGCCGCCTGGCGTCATGATCGCCATGAACGGGCCGACACCGACCCAGCAGATGAACGTGGCAGCGAACGCCTTTGCAAGCCAGCCGGCAATGGCCACGGGGGCGACCACCGAAGGTGGCAATCTCCTGCCGCAAGTGGGGCCGCTGGTTCCCGACCGCCCGATCGCCGGGCCGCTACAGGGCACCGATATCGCCCTCCTTTCCTATGCGGACCAGAGGGTGAGCACTGCCGCCGGCATGTTCGATGACGTCGTCAAGCGGCCCGGTATCGCGGAGCCGTCCGGGCCCTATATCAATCTCGGCGTGTGGACCACCAAGGCCGATGTGGCGCGCCTTGAGGAACGCTTGTCGGACCTCGGGACGATCCATGTCAGCAAGACCGGCGGGGAGGGCGATGCCGCCTATTCGCTGGCGCTGATTCCCTCGGATGCGAGCGATCTGGACGCGATGCTGCGTGCGGCCTGGCAGGCCGGTGCGCCGGACGCCTTTGCCGTGCGCAACTGATATGCTCGCAGGCCAGGCAAGACGGTTGCAGGTGGACCGTCGGCCAATATAACCTCCTCCCAAGCGGAAACCGGTTCTAGAGGCTTGTATTTCGACCGGAATACATAACGAGCGCTCCATCTCCTGGTGTATCCGCGTTTATTGCGGTCTTAGGTAGTTCTACCTGACTGCTAAAGCCGAAGAGGAACTTGGCGTGCTGCGCGGGGCGTTCTCGATATCGATCTGCCTGCCGTTCGTGATCCTGATGCTTGTCGGGCAGGTTCACGCACAGATGTTCGAGACCAAGGCCAAACGAGCTTTCATGGTCGATGCCGAGACCGGCACGATACTCTTTTCGAATAGCCCCGACGAGCCGTTCCCTCCCGCCTCGCTGGCCAAGCTGATGACCGTGGAAGTGGTTTTCAACGCGCTCAAATCCAGCAGGCTGTCGCCGGAGGAAGCGTTTTATGTGAGCGAGAATGCCTGGCGAACGGGCGGCGCGGTGTCGGGCACGTCGACCATGTTCGCGGAGGTCAAGTCCTCGGTTCCGCTGGAAGCGCTCGTCCAGGGTGTCATCGTGCACTCGGCCAATGATGGCTGCATCGTCATCGCCGAAGGCATGGCGGGCTCCGAGGAAAACTTCGCGCGCATGATGACGGAGCGGGCCAGGACACTCGGCCTCGATACCTCGACTTTCGTCAACTCGACGGGTCTGCCAGCCGCCGGGCAGGCGGTCACCGCACGCGAGATGACCCAACTGGCCTTGCATATCTGGCGCGAATATCCCCGGTACTACGGCTATTTCGCGCAGCCGGATTTCGAATGGAACGGTATTCGCCAGCGTAACCGCAATCCTCTTTTACCCATGAATATCGGCGCCGATGGACTGAAGACGGGGTTCACGGAAGAGTCAGGTTACGCCATCGTCGCCTCGGTGGAGCGGGACGGGCGCCGGCTTTTCGCAACGCTGGGAGGCATGGAAAGCGAGACGGAGCGGGCCGAGGAGGCGCGCAAGATGCTTGATTGGGGTATGCGCGGCTTCGAGAGGCGTGAGGTGTTCGCTGACGGCGACATCGTCGGCGAGGCGAGCGTCTATGGGGGGGCCAGAGGCGCGGTAAAGCTCCGCGCGAAAGGAGCACTTTCCATATTCGTGCCGACTACCGAGCCTGAACGCATGATCGCGCGCATCGTCTATCAGGGGCCGGTCAAGGCGCCGGTCGAAAAAGGCGCGGAAATCGCCAAGCTGCAGATATGGTTCGATGAAACGCTCAGCCAGGAGACGCCCCTTTATGCTGCCGAAACCGTTGGCCAGGGCAAGCTGCATGAACGCGCGCTGGATGCGGTCGGCGAATTGCTGGTTGGCTGGATGCGCTGATCTGATCTCCGTTGTTCCCCCGTATAGTCTGCTTTTTTCCGGGCGCATGAACCGGATGCTGTGCGTTGAAGGAATGGACCTGTGAAGGCTGGGCTACTAAGTAGGGTGGCATGAGCACACGGCATTTTGCATTCAGGCGGGACCACCTGACATCGGCAGAAATGCGAAAACGGGAAGATTGAGTGTCCTTCGTGCGTCCACATGGACGCGCGACGCTCCAGGGATGGGCCAGCGGATTGACGCGTGGATTTTTCATAACGTTCGAAGGCGGCGAGGGTGCCGGCAAGTCGACCCAGATACGCCTCTTGGCCGAAGCGCTCGCAGCCGAAGGTAGCGAGGTGGTGGTAACGCGGGAGCCCGGCGGCTCGCCCGGCGCCGAGGCGGTGCGTCATGTGCTTCTCTCGGGCGCCGCCGAACCGCTCGGCCCCACTATGGAGGCCATCCTGTTTGCCGCCGCGCGCTCGGACCATGTTGAGCAGGTCATCCGCCCGGCGCTGGGCCGGGGCGCCGTCGTGCTGTGCGACCGCTTCTTCGATTCCTCGCGGGTCTATCAGGGCGTGACGGGCGAGCTCGACAGCAACTTCATGGCTGCCCTCGAGCGGGTCACCATCAACGGCGCAATGCCCGATCTGACGATCATCCTCGATATTGACCCGCAGGAAGGGCTGCGCCGCGCCGTCGCTCGCAGAGGAGAGGAAAGCGCCGACCGTTTCGAAAAGGAAACCGTGGACATGCACCGCCGCCGGCGCGAGGCCTTCCTTGATATAGCGCGCCGGGAGCCTGAACGCTGCGTCGTCATTGACGCGTCCCTGCCACCGGAGGAGATCGCGGCGCAGGTCCTGGAGATCGCACGGCGCGCGATGAACAGCCGCCGGGAAAAGGACGCCAAACATGTTTGAGCGGATGGCGCCCGAACAGCACGACACGCTGCCGGATATTCCCGAACCCGGCGAGAATCCGTTTTTGGCCGGACATAAGGAAGCCAGGGAGGCGCTCGCTGCGGCCTACCGTTCAGGCAAGCTTCACCATGCCCTGCTTTTCGCGGGGCCGCCCGGCATTGGCAAGGCCACGCTCGCCTTTCACTTCGCCCAGCATATCTTTGCCAATCCCGATCAGAAAAGGGCTCCCGGAGAACTTGCGTTGCCGGATCCTGTCTCGCAAGGGTTTCGCCAGGCGGCACAGGGGGCTCACGCCGGGCTCCTGCATCTCACGCGCCCCTATGTCGAGCGTGACAAGAAGTTCAAGACGGTCATCACCGTTGACGAGATCAGACGCGTCAGCCGGTTCCTCTCGCTGACGCCGCCCGATGGCGGGTATCGCGTGGTGCTCGTCGACCCGGCCGATGATATGAATATCAGCGCAGCCAACGCATTGCTGAAGAACCTCGAGGAGCCGCCGGCAAGGACGCTTTTCATCCTGATCGCGCACTCGCTGGGACGCCTGCTCCCGACGATCCGCTCGCGCTGCCAGGTGGTCAAGCTTCAACCGCTTCAAAGTCCCGAGTTGGAAGACCTCCTCGGCAGGCTAGGCGCCGACATGCCCGACGAAGCGGGTCAGCGCCAATTGCTCATCGAGCGGTCGCGGGGAAGCGCCCGCAGCGCGGTCCTTCTGACTCAGTTCGGCGGGCTGGAACTGACGCAGGTGCTGGACCGCCTCATGGGCGGTCGTAGTTTTGACATCGCCGAAGCCCATCAACTGGCGGAGGCGGCGGCTGGACGCGACCGACAGGTGCAGTTCGATATTCTCAACCGCGCCTGCCTCGATCTCCTGTCCGATACGGCCGCCGACGCCGCTAGCGCCGGCGATATACGGATCGCTGAAAGGCTGGCCGCCGAATGGGATGGGCTGGCACGGGCGATAGGAGAGGCCGAGACGTACAACCTCGACCGCAAGCAGCATGTCCTCGGCATGCTGGCGCGGCTGCACCGGGCCCTGAACGCATGAACGCATGGCAATCGGCCGCGCGATGCGCTATCTGGCTGTGACTCGAAAAACCATCCCAAGACGATCCGGATACTCTGCTCAATGGCGCGCGAAAAGTTCTATATTACGACAGCGATTTCCTATCCGAACGGCAGCCCGCATATCGGCCATGCCTATGAGCTGATTGCCACGGACGCGCTGGCTCGTTTCCAGCGTTGCGACGGCAAGGACGTCCTCTTTCTCACCGGCACCGACGAGCACGGCATCAAGATGCTGCAGACGGCGCGCAAGGAAGGGATATCCGCCCGGGAACTCGCCGACCGCAACACCCCGAAATTCCAGCGCATGGCGGAAGCCCTGAACGCGTCCAACGACGATTTCATCCGCACCACCGAGGATCGCCACCGCATCGCTTCCCAGGCGATTTGGAAGGCCATGGCGGACAGGGGCGACATCTATCTGGGCAGCTATTCCGGCTGGTATTCCGTTCGCGACGAAGCCTATTACGGCGAGGAAGAGACCATTGTAGGCGAGGACGGGGTGCGCTACGGGCCGCAGGGAACACCTGTCGAATGGGTCGAGGAGGAAAGCTATTTCTTCAAGCTTTCGGCCTATCAGGACAAGCTGCTGGAACTCTATGAAACCAACCCCGAGTTCATAGGCCCGACCGAGCGGCGCAACGAGATCGCCAGTTTTGTCAGGCGGGGATTGCGCGACCTGTCCATCTCCCGCACCACGTTCGACTGGGGCGTGCCGGTGCCGGGGGACGAGAAACACGTCATGTATGTGTGGGTCGACGCGCTAACGAACTACATTACTGCAGCCGGATATCCTAATGAAAACGCTGAGCAATGGCGGTACTGGCCTGCGGACGCGCACATTATCGGCAAGGATATTACCCGCTTTCACTCGATCTATTGGCCGGCCTTCCTGATGTCGGCCGGCATCGACCTGCCGAAGCGCATTTTTGGTCATGGCTTCCTGTTCAACCGCGGGGAGAAGATGTCGAAGTCGGTCGGCAATGTGATCGACCCCTTTGCTCTGGTGGAGCATTACGGGCTCGACCAGGTGCGCTACTTCCTGTTGCGCGAAGTGCCCTTCGGCCAGGACGGCAGCTACAGCCACGATGCCATCGTGAACCGCACCAACGCGGACCTCGCCAACGATCTGGGCAATCTCGCGCAGCGCTCGCTGTCGATGATCGCCAAGAATTGCGGCGGTCAGGTTCCGGCGAGGGGAGCACTTGCGGAGGCGGACGAGAAAATACTGGGGCAAGCGCTCGATGCGCTGGAGACGGCGCGTGATGCCATGACCCGGCAGGCCATTCATACGGCGCTGGCGGCGATTTTCGAGGTGGTTGCCGAGAGCAATCGCTATTTCGCAGGGCAGGAGCCGTGGGCCCTCAAGAAAACCGACCCGGCCCGCATGGAGACAGTGCTCTACACCACTGCCGAAACGATCCGCCGGATTGCGATCCTGTGCCAGCCGTTCATCCCTGCTTCGGCTGCCAAGCTGCTCGACCTTTTGGCAGTTCCTGCCGAGAAGCGGGAGTTCGCGGATGTCGGCATGGACGGGGCATTGGAGTCGGGCACGCCGCTGCCGCCGCCACAGCCGGTTTTCCCCCGCTACGTTGCGGAGAATGGAGCGGCGGAGGTCTGAATGCTTGTCGACAGCCACTGCCATCTCGACTTCCCGGATTTTGCTGATGAACGTGATGCAGTCATCGAGCGTGCGGGTGAGGCCGGGGTCGGGCTCATGGTCACGATTTCCACGCGCGTGCGCCGCTTCCCGGAAATCCTGGCAATAGCAGAATCTTACAAGAACGTGTTCTGCACGGTGGGCACGCACCCGCACAATGCCGGCGAGGAAGCGGATGTGTCCACGCAGGAGCTGATCCGGCTGGCCGGGCATCCGAAGGTGGTGGGCATCGGCGAGGCAGGGCTCGACTATCACTACGACAAGGCGCCGCGCGACCTCCAGGCGAGCGGGTTCCGCACGCACATAGCGGCCGCGCGTGAGACCGGCCTGCCGCTCGTCATCCACGCACGGAATGCCGATGCGGACATCGCGGCCATCCTGGAGGAGGAAACGGGGAAGGGGACCTTCCCCTTCATCCTGCACTGTTTCTCGTCCAGTCCCGAACTGGCGCGCAAGGGCGTGGAGCTTGGCGGCTACATTTCCTTTTCGGGCATCCTGACCTTCAAGAAATCCGAGGAGATCCGCGAGATCGCACGCAGGGTACCGCGTGACCGGCTGCTCGTGGAAACGGATGCGCCCTATCTTGCCCCCGTTCCGCATCGCGGAAAGCGCAACGAGCCATCCTTCGTGGCCCATACCTCGGCCGTGCTTGCCGACACGATCGGGCTCAGCGCCGAAGAGACGGCCGATCTTACCACAGCCAATTTCCTGCGCGTCTTCAATAAGGTGCTGCCGGAAGCCGGGCAGGGCATCTGAGAATGGGAGACCGGCTGCGGCTGACCATATTGGGTTGCGGCTCCTCGCCCGGCGTTCCGCGCATCATCGGCGACTGGGGCGCCTGCGATCCCGCCAATCCACGCAACCGCCGCACAAGGGCGGCGGCCATGGTAGAGCGGGTGGCGGGGAATGGAATGACGACGCGCGTCGCCATCGATACCGGTCCGGATTTTCGCGCGCAGATGATCGATGCCGACGTCAGGACACTCGACGCGGTCGTCTACACCCACCCTCATGCCGACCATATCCATGGCATAGACGATCTGCGCGGCTATGTGCTTGCACAAAAAAAGCTGATGGATATCTACGCCGACCGCCCGACCATGGAACGGCTCAGGGAGGCCTTCGGCTATTGTTTCGAAACGCCTGCCGGCAGCAACTACCCGCCTATTGTTGCGCCTTATATCATCGGCCATGACGATGCATTTGCAATCGAAGGAGCCGGTGGGCCGCTCACTTTCACGCCGATACCGCAAATCCATGGCGATATGCTTTCACTCGGTTTCCGCGTGGGGAACATGGCCTATTGCTCGGATGTCAGCGCATTTCCGCCCCAGGCGATGGAACGTCTGCAAAATCTCGACCTGCTGGTGATCGATGCGCTGCAGTATCGGTCGCATCCCAGCCATTTTTCGCTTGATGAGGCGCTCGAATGGATAGAGCGGTTGGCGCCGCGCCGAGCCGTTTTGACCCACATGCATACACCTCTGGACTATGCCGTGGTGGAACGGCAGACGCCGGATCATGTCGCTCCCGCATATGATGGCATGGCAATTGAGATCCCAGCTTCAAGGGACTGACATTCAAGGACAATATGATGTCAAAAAGCATCGACCGCGTTCGACGTTCCGCTGAGGAACATGGGTTGAAGATCGAGATCAGGCGTATGGGTGAATCCACGCGCACGACGGAGGAAGCTGCGCAGCAATGCGATTGTGCCGTGGCGCAGATCGTGAAATCTCTGATCTTTGAAGGTGGCGAAACCGGGCGACTGTATCTCTTCCTGGTCTCCGGTTCGAGGCAACTCAATCTGGCCAAGGCATCGGCACTGGTCGGCGAGCCGCTGAAACGTGCCGACCCCAGGCGCATCCGAGAAGAAACCGGCTTCGCGATCGGCGGCGTTTCTCCACTTGCCCAACCAGACACCGTGCGCCGCTACGCCGACAGGAGCCTGTTGGCGTTCGACACCGTCTGGGCCGCTGCCGGCGCGCATGATGCCGTATTCTCTGCAGAACCGGCGGCCTTGCTGGCGGCGGCCAAGGCCGAAAGCGCCGACATCGTATAGGCCGGGTAGAGGGCTGGGATATCGCTCGTCTGTTCTGGAGCAGCATGGCCGCCAAATCCGTCGCTGATCTCTAGGACTTCCGCGCTTTTATGACGAGCGACGGCATATCGAATTCGATCGTGCCGCCGTCGATCACGAAGGGCCTGAGCACCGTCTCCGACTCCTTGAGAAGCCGTTCGAACTGTTCGTCTGTCAGCACGCCGCCGAGCGTCCACACACAGGCGCGTTCGGTCGACACAAGCGCATCGATTGACTTGAAGCGGACTTTTCCATTGCGCTGCACAACCTCCGCGTCCTCAATGCCTGCTTCATTGCAGATTTCATACAGCCGTCCGGCATCGCCAAGACTGAACGGCGTGCGGAATGCATTCCCCACCTCCTTTCCGAACAGGTGGTCGAGCGACAGCGCGAAGGCGCAGTATCCTGGCGAGTTCTCGACTGCATCGCACACGGCGACCGCCAACCGTCCGCCCGGCTTCAGGACCCGCATCATCTCGGCGAGCGCCTTCGGCTTGTCCTCAAAAAACATGAACCCGAACTGACTCACAACGGCATCGAAGCGATGGTCCGGCAAAGGAATCGCCTCGGCCGTTCCTTCCAGCCATTCGATCTGCGCGGGCTTGCTGCGCGCAACCGCCAGCATTTCCGGATTGGCGTCAAGCCCTACAACCGAGCCCGAAGGGCCGGCGATCTCGGCTGCGGCAAGCGCCAGAGCGCCGGTGCCGCAGGCTACATCGAGTACACGGTCGCCCTTCTGCACCCCCGCCTCCACAGCGATGATCGGGCCCCATTGGGCAAACAACGCGGGCACGAAGTGGATGTCGTAAATTTCAGCGGGGCTGCGCAATTGGTCAAGCGTGGTCATGGTCTCTCCTCCACCCTATCGTTGTCAAACCGGCCACCTGGTGGATATGCCGGCACATACAGAGTATGCTTCGTGGATGGTCCAGGCCCATGACCAGATGTCTTCATTGCTTGCCACATCGTCCACGGCACTCGGTGCGGTGCGGTCGGACGGCGCATCAGTAGCGGTCGGGTCGTCTGCCCAATACAGGATGCACGGCACCGATCCGCTTTCGGACGTCCTACGTACGGTCAAACTGTCGGGCGCGTTGTTTTTCCTGGTCGATGCGTCCTTCCCCTGGGGCGTGGAGGTGCCGCACGCAGGTGCGTTTTCCTCCATCGTCCTGCCAGGCGCCCAGCATGTCGTCTCCTACCACATCATGCTGAAGGGTAGGGGCTGGGTGAACATACCCGGCGTTACCTCGACCTGGTTCGAGGCTGGCGAGGTCCTGGTGTTCCCGCATGGCGACCCATACTCGATGCTGTGCGAGCCCAACCAGCCGCCGGAATTCGATGCCGAAGCGACCATCGATTGGTTCCGGGACATGGCAGCCGGCAAACTGCCATTCGTCAGCAAGGAAGGCGGCGGCGGCGAGCCGCGCAGCGAATTCGTCTGCGGCTTTCTCGGTTGCGATATGCAGCCGTTCAATCCCGTGCTCTCCACCCTGCCGCGTCTTTTGCGGATCAAGCGGTCCCGCGATGGGCGCGAAGACCTCTTGAGCCATCTCATCGACCTCACTCTTGCCGAGGCGCGCCAGCAGAGGGTTGGCGGCGAGTCCATTCGGCTGAGACTGAGCGAACTGGTTTTTGTCGAGGTGATGCGCCAATATCTGGAGACCCTGCCGGCCCGTGAGACGGGCTGGCTTTCAGGCCTGCGCGACCCTGCAATCGGCAAGGTATTGGTCATGCTCCATGAGCAGCCCGCACATCCGTGGACGCTGAACGAGCTGGCGAGCCGGGCCAGCATGTCGCGTACCGCGCTTGCCGCACGCTTCTCCCACGTCGTGGGTCACGCTCCGATGCAGTATCTGACGCTCTGGCGCATGCAGATTGCCGCGCGCCTCCTTGCGGACAGTTCCATGAAAGTAGCCGCGGTAGGTCATGAGATCGGCTATGAATCCGAGGCGGCCTTCAGCCGGGCGTTCAAGAAGACCGTGGGCGTCTCGCCCGCTGCATGGCGTGACGGCGCCGTTCAAAGGTTCTGTAGTGCAGGGTGATACGCTTTTGTGCACATCATTCGCGCAGCGTTCCGTTGCCGGCCAGAAGTCGGAAAGGATGGCGAAGGGCAGGGCGATCCTTGCGGTCATTGCCAAAAGCCAAGAACAACGGCAAAGAGGCGACTCATCAATTCGGAGAAGCGGCCATCGACGCGTCAGTTTCCGCTTGGGTTGAACGGTTCATCCAGGAAAACTTGCCGATCAGTCCGGTTCCATCGGTGCCTGAAATTCTTTTGCACCGTGCAGGTCCATGGAGTGGATTGTCGCGACTTGCCGAAAGGGTTGAGGATTTCGGCGCACCTTACTGGGCATACGATTGGGGTGGCGGTCTCGCACTTGCTCGCCATATTTTGGACAATCCGGAAATTGTCGTCGGCCGACGAGTACTCGATCTGGGCGCCGGTTCCGGGATCGTCGGCATTGCTGCGATGAAGGCGGGCGCAAGGGAAGTAGTCGCCGCCGACACCGACCCCTGTGCCATGGCGGCGATAGACCTAAATGCCGCAGTCAACGGCATTCCAATTGTACCTATTCGGGGAGACCTGACGGTCGTGCCGCCACCGACGGTTGACCTTGTGTTGGTTGGTGACCTTTTCTACGATCACGATCTTGCCGAACGCGTCACCAGCTTTCTCAATCAGTGCCTTGAAGCAAACATCAGTATCCTGATCGGCGATCCATGGCGCGCCTTTCTGCCTCGCACGCGGCTGCAACTGCTCGCCGAATACCCGGGTCCTGATTTCGGAGACATCAGTCGGGTTGGGCAGCGGAAGAATGCGGTCTTTTCATTCGAACCTGCGTGCCGACAGGTGCACCCATGTCGTGCTTCGGAATAAAACCCATCCCGCCATCTGTCAAAGCTAATAGAACTGCGTCGCGTTCAGCAAAATAGAAATGCGACACAGATCTCTCGGCCCGCTTCGACGCGAGCCCCCGATCGGGCGGCGCTGGTCGGGGGCGATCCAGCCTGGCTCCCCCGGCTTTAGCTTTGACAGCCTGATCGCGACACGGTGGGAAAGGGCAGGGACCGAGGCTTTGCTGCCCTTTGATGCTTCTGCTGGAAAGCCGTGATTGAGCCCGAACCGGTCCTTCCCCGTACCTTCATCAGCGGCAAAGGTGGGTGGGGAGCCGACGCTCCATGCGAACCCTTGGGGCGACCGCTTGCGCGACATAACTGCCATTCAGTTGAATAGCCTTTGACAAGATACTGGACAACGTGCTGGTCAGGAGCGTCAAACGGAGGGACGTTGTGCCGCGACGACCAAGCTTGGCATCGGAATTCTGTACAGACCATCCGCGAGAAATCCGCCAGCGCGCTCATCGATCTCGTCACGGATCCGTTTCCGGGTCTCGGGAGCCTGTTTTTCAACAATTAGCGGCACGCGGACACCAAAGGTCATGAAGAAGTCGAAGAAGCTTGGGCCGGGCGTATGCAGCACGTTGGGAACTTCCTCGAACGATATGCCGGCGAAGCCAGCGCTCTCCATTTTTTCGGACACGAGGTTCCGGTCGGAGAGCACATAGGCATCAGGAGCCGGGTCGGCGAGCGTCATGTCCGCGTGGTTCCGCAAAACATCGAACAGCATCCGGTAGCACTCCGATTCTGCTGGGCCAAGCCACTGGCTGAACACAAATTTCCCGCCCGGAGACAGGACTCGGAAGGCTTCTCGCATTACCCGGTCTGGATCAGTCACATGGAACAGGCCAATATTGCTGAGAACGGCATCCATGCTCTGATCGCCAAGCGGCATCTGCTCCATGTCTCCGACCTCAAACTTGGTGCCGGGAAAGCGCCTGCGCGCTTCGGTGATCATGTTGTTTGAGAAATCTATACCAGTGGAAGACGCACCCAGTATGTCCGCACAGGCCGCGACGTATCCTGGGCCACACCCCGCGTCGAGCACCTTGGCCCCCGGGAACAGGTTTGCACGAGCCAGTAGCGCGGGGATCGATTGCAGCGTGGCCCGGGCGGTAGCGTCAGAGTAGCTGCCGGCCCGTGCGTCCCAGCCGGAGCGCTCGCTCTCCCGAAACTCGTCGTAAGCCACCATTCTCCCCCTTAGCACCGTCGGCCTGTGTATTTGGCTCCGTTACGAGCGAGAAAGTCAAGGAAGGGGTCAATCCCGTCGTTCATCACACCCGTTGTCAGCGACGGCAACGGGTCGAACACGTCCGTACCGATTGTCAATCCGAACGTCGTGAAAGTCCGCGACTGAGCCATTCAGCTGTGCCGAATGGCACTCTTCGCCCAGCACGGACATTGCCGTGAGCGAGATGGTAGCCAGTTCGCGGCGCGGCGCAACAATCACTCGGTAGCCCTCAGTCTTGCAAGGGCTTCCTCGCGCCGCGCGTTGACGGCCGGATCGTTCACGAAATCCGTCCGGCGCCCAGGCTTGCGGCCACGCTTCTGAGAGCCATTGCTCACGCTGCCGTCTGGAATGCCGAGCAAGTGGTTTGTCAGCTTCTCGCGGGCAAGCGTCGGACCGAAATCGGCATAATGCGCGCGCACCAGGTCGAGCACATGATTGCGGAACGCATCGGTGTGCCGGCGGTTGCTCGGCCAGCCGCGCTTCTTCGATACGAGGCCGGCGGCGCCGTCGCGGTCATAGGCCTGCAGCAGCCTATGAACCTGGCTTCGGCTGAGATGCAGCAGCTCGGCCGCCTGGACGACGCTCAGCCGGCAGTCGCGGATCTTCTGGATGGCTTCGAGACGATGCAATTCTCTTTGCGACAAAGTGACAAGACAAGGCATGGCGACTCCGCAATGGCCCGGTCTGGCGACCGTGATTGTGAAAACGCCAACCTTCCTTTCCTCGTAGGTTCGACCAGAGGGCCGAGCGCGGCGTGTGTCGCATCTCTAACTTGCCCAAGTATCGCATTACCAAATAGCCGTTACACCATCAAATCGCATAAGATAGATTATGGAACATATGCGCATGCGGACGATCACGGCTTTGGATCAAGAAACCCATGTCAGGGCCATTGGTTACAAAGGTTTCTTCGTCCACTTTGCAATGACACCGACAATGCCTTCGCGGAAAAGGAGCACGGCGATGACGAAGATGGCCCCTTGGATGATCGTCACCCAATCGCCAAACGACGCGAGATAGTTCTGCATGGTCACGATCACTGCGGCACCGACCAGCGGACCGAAGACCGTTCCCATGCCGCCCAGCAGCGTCATCAGCACAACCTCGCCCGACATCGCCCAATAGACGTCGGTAAGAGAAGCCAGCTGGAACACGATGGCCTTGGTCGCGCCGGCTAGGCCCGACAAGGCCGCTGACAGCACGAAGACGGCCAGCTTGTAGCGATTGACTTGGTAGCCGAGCGAGATCGCGCGCGCTTCGTTCTGGCGGATAGCCTTCAACACCTGTCCGAATGGCGAATGGATGATCCGATAGATAAGAAGGATACCGCCGAAGAAAATCGCCAGAACGAAGAAGTACAGAGGTTCGGGCCGGCTGAGATCGAAGAGCCCGAAGAGATGGCCGCGCGGTACCGCCTGTATGCCGTCCTCACCGCCGGTGAACGGCGCCTGCAGCGAAAAGAAATAGACCATCTGGGCGAATGCCAGGGTGACCATGGCGAAATAGATCCCCTGGCGGCGGATCGCCAACGCGCCGAAAACCAGGCCCAGCACGGCCGCTATCAGCGTACCGGACAGAATTGCGAGTTCCGGCGTCAGGCCCCAGACCTTGGCCGCGTGCGCGCTGACATAGCTCGCCATGCCGAAATATGCCGCGTGGCCGAAGGAAAGCAGGCCGCCATAGCCCAACAGGAGATTGAAGGCAGAGGCGAAAAGCGCAAAGCAAAGGACCTTCATCAGGAAGATCGGATACAGCATGAATGGCGCGACCAGCAGGCCCGCCAGAAGCAGTGCGAACAGCACCAGGTGGTGGCGCGGCATCCAGGCAGGCTCGCGCACAGTGGGCATCGCAGCAGCCGCCACCACGTCGCTTTCTCCCGCCATCAGATTTCCCTCCCGAACAGTCCGGCCGGCTTCACAAGGAGCACGATGGCCATGATCACGAACACCACCACTGCGGAACCTTCCGGATAGAAAACGCGCGTCAGTCCCTCGACCAGACCTAAACCGAAGCCGGTGATGATGGAGCCGAGGATCGACCCCATGCCGCCGATGACGACGACGGCGAAGACGACGATGATGAGGTTTTCGCCCATGATCGGGTTCACGGAATAAATCGGCGCTGCCAAAACGCCGGCAAAGGCCGCCAGAGCCACACCGAAGCCGTAGGTGGCCGTGATCAGGAGCGGCACATTGATACCGAACGCGCCGACCAGCGTCGGGTTCTCCGTCGCCGCGCGCAAATAGGCGCCGAGCCTGGTCTTTTCGATGACGAACCAGGTGCCGAAGCAGACGATTGCCGATGCGAGGATGACCCAGGCGCGCGAGACCGGCAGGTACATGAAGCCAAGATTATAACCGCCAGACAAAAGTGCCGGCGCGCTGTATGGCAGCCCGGAAACGCCGAATTGCTGCTTGAAGATGCCGGTGATGATGAGTGCGAGTCCGAAGGTCAGAAGCAGGCCGTAGAGATGATCGAGATGGTAGAGTCGGCGGATGAACAACCTTTCCATGATCACGCCCAGGAGACCCACGATCACCGGGGCCAGAAGCAGCGCCCACCAGTAACCGATCCCGAGATAGTTGAGCAGCATCCACGCGACGAAGGCCCCCAGCATGTATTGCGCGCCGTGCGTGAAGTTGATGATGTTGAGCAGTCCGAAGATGACCGCCAGGCCAAGGCTCAGTACGGCATAGAATGAACCGTTGATAAGGCCAAGGAGCAACTGGCCGAAGAGCGCCTGCGGTGGAATTCCGATGAGTTCGAACATGCGTTTGGTCCCGTCCCCGTCAGACTATGCGGGCGCGGCGGAGCGCGCCCGCATGAAGGCCGCTACTATTACTGTTTGGCCATCTCGCACTCGCCGTCTTCGATGGAACGGAAAGCCTCTTCCGCCGGAATGGTGGCCAGGAGCTTGAAATAGTCTTCCTCGCCTGCCGATTCGTCCGGCGACTTCACTTGGAGAAGATACATGTCATGCATGTGCCGGCCATCCTTGCGGATGGTCGCCTCGCCAAAGATGGGATCGTTCGACGGGTTGGCCTTCATCCATTCCAGAACTGCGTCGGCATCGTCGCTGCCGACCGCTTCAACGCCCTTCAGATAGTGCAGGACGGCGGAATAGACGCCGGCCTGAACCATCGTCGGATTCTTGCCGTGCTTCTCCTTGAAGCGAGCGGAGAACGCTGCCGTGTCTTCGTTGCGGTCGGCGAGGAAGGCATTGGTCAGGACCAGGCCCTGAGCCGTTTCAAGCCCGAGTGCGGCAACATCGGTGGAGAAGATCAGCAGACCAGCTAGGCTCTGACCGGCCTGGACGATGCCGAACTCGGCCGCCTGCTTGATGGAGTTGACCGTGTCGCCGCCGGCATTGGCCAGGCCGATGACCTTGGCGCCCGAAGACTGGGCCTGAAGCAGAAAGGACGAGAAGTCGCTCGAGCTCAGCGGGTGGCGGACATTTCCAAGAACCTTGCCGCCCGATGCCTCGACCACGGCCGCCGTATCACGCTCAAGCGCATGACCGAAAGCATAGTCGGCGGTCAGGAAGAACCAGGTGTCGCCACCCTGCTCCACCATGGCTTTGCCGGTGCCGTTAGCCAGCGAATAGGTGTCGTAGGTCCAGTGGATGGTATTGGGCGAGCAGGCCTTGCCGGTAAGATCCGACGTTGCAGGGCCCGAGGCGAGGAAGACCTTGTCCTTCTCGCGGACCACCTCGTTGACGGCGAGCGCCACCGAAGACGTCGGCACATCGACGATGACGTCGACCTCATCGGTATCTATCCACTGGCGGGCGATGTTTGAGCCCACATCCGGCTTGTTCTGATGATCGGCCGAAAGGATCTCGACCGCTATGTCTTTGCTGGCGGCATCGAAATCCTCGACGGCCATGCGCGCGGCAACGACCGAGCCTTCGCCCGCAAGGTCGGCGTAAAGGCCCGAGCGGTCGTTGAGGACCCCGATTTTCACGTCCGTTTCGGCGAGAGCCGGAACGGCCATTGCGGCAATGGCGGCCGTTGCAAGCAGTGCCTTTGCAAGTTTCATGCGTCTTCTCCTCCTGCGTTTCGACCCGTTTAAACTTTTTCAGGGCCGGGTTTTGCCCGTCGGCTCACACGCCCAGATAGGCGTGCAGCTTGTCCATGTTGGCCTCCAGTTCGGCCTTCGGGATGATGTCGATCACCCTGCCCTGCTCGACCACATAGTGACGGTCGGCAAGGGAAGCGGCGAAGTGGAAATTCTGCTCGACCAGCACGATGGTGAAACCCTCGCGCTTGAGCCGCGCAATCGTCGCGCCGATCTGCTGCACGATGACCGGCGCCAACCCCTCCGTGGGTTCGTCGAGCAACAGCAGCTTGGCGCCGGTGCGCAGAATGCGGCCGATGGCCAGCATCTGCTGCTCCCCGCCCGAAAGCTTGGTGCCCTGGCTGGAAAGCCGCTCCTTGAGATTAGGGAACAACTCGAAAATGCGGTCGAGACTCAGGCCGCCAGGCTTCACCTGGGGCGGCAGAAGCAGATTTTCCTCGACGGAGAGACTGGCGAAGATGCCGCGCTCTTCCGGGCACAGCGCAATGCCCTGGCGGGCGATCTTTCGCGCTGGCTCACGGATCAGTTCAGTGCCACCGAACCGCACCGAACCCGTGCGCTTGGTCAGGATGCCCATGATGGCCTTGAGGGTCGTCGTCTTGCCGGCGCCGTTGCGACCGAGCAAGGTCACGACCTCGCCCTCCTGAACGTCGAAAGCCATACCATGCAGCACATGGCTCTCGCCATACCAGCCGTGCAGATCGGAGACGGACAAAAGCGCTTCACCGCTCATTTCGGCGGCTTTGGGTTCCGTTCCGGCGATAGCCGCCTCACTCATGGCCACCTCCGATATAGGCCTCGATTACGCGCTCATCCTTTGAAATGGATGCATAGTCGCCCTCGGCCAAAACCTGGCCACGTGCCAGCACCGTGATGCGGTCGGAAAGATCGGCCACGACCGACAGATTGTGCTCGACCATCAGCACCGTACGGCTCTTCGCCACCCGCTTGATGAGCGCCGAGATGCGGTCGATGTCCTCCTGCGTCATGCCGGCCATCGGCTCGTCAAGCAGCAGCATTTCCGGATTGAGTGCCAATGTCGTGGCGATTTCGAGCGCCCGTTTGCGGCCATAGGGCAGTTCTTCCGCCAGCGTGTCGGAAAACTCCGTCAGCCCGACCTCCTCGAGCAGGGCGGCGGCCCGATCGTCGAACACGGAAAGAACCCTTGCCGACCGCCAGAAGTCGTAGCTGTCCCCCCGCTCGCGCTGCAGCGCAATGCGAACGTTCTCGACCGCCGTCATATGCGGAAACACCGCCGAGATCTGAAAGGATCGCACCATGCCCAGACGCGCGATGCCCGCCGGCGGCAACGACGTGATGTCCTGGCCGTTATATGTGATCCGCCCGCGCGTCGGCGACAGGAACTTCGTCAGAAGGTTGAAGCATGTCGTCTTGCCGGCGCCATTGGGGCCAATCAGCGCATGGACAGATCCCCGCTGAACGGAGAGATCCACGCCGTTGACCGCGAAAAAGCCCCGGAATTCCTTGGTCAGGTCTTGGGCGGCAAGTATCACCCCGTCGCTCATGCGGTCAGTTCCTCCTCCATGCGGCTGTGGGGGCGTCTTCTATTGCGGTGGGCGGCCCTCCTCCCTGGCCTCCCCTCGCGACGTTCTCCCTTGCACTCGCGCTCGCCCAAGCAATGCACGAGCGCACCAAAGATGCAAGCGCTTGAGATTGCGCCACAACGCGGGCGCAACATAAAAACCGCAAGGAATGCTGCGAATGCGAAGTCCTACAACACGCTACTAGACTTTAGTCGTATACTCCCGTCTCATCCCCAAACGGAACAGGGCAGCCAACAGCCGTTGTGGACAAGCGGGGGTAGCGCATTTCCGACTTCGCAATAATGGAATCCTTCGGCTACGATCGCCCTTATGGAACCTTCCCGCGACATATCCCGCCTCCTGGAAATCATGCAGCGATTGCGTGATCCCGAGACAGGCTGCCCCTGGGATGTGGAGCAGGATTTCGCTTCCATTGCGCCCTATACGCTGGAAGAGGCTTATGAGGTGGCGGACGCGATCCAGAGGGGCGATCTCAAGGATCTATGCGATGAGTTGGGCGATTTGCTGCTGCAGGTCGTCTTTCACGCGCGCATGGCGGAGGAGGAGGAGGCATTCGATTTCGGCGACGTGGTCGAGGCGATCACCGCCAAGATGATTCGCCGGCATCCCCACGTCTTCGGCGACGCACAAAGCCGCTCGGCAGGCATGGCAAAAGGCATGTGGGACCGGATCAAGGCTGAGGAAAAGACTGCCCGGAAGGCCCGACGCGAAGCGGCCGGACATGGCGTGGAACCGGGTTTCCTCGACGACGTACCGCTCGCCCTGCCCGCGCTGACCCACGCGCTCAAGCTTCAGCAGAAAGCGGCGCGGGTCGGGTTCGACTGGGGTGACGCCGGGCCGGTGCTGGACAAGATCGAAGAGGAGATCGGCGAGTTGCGAGCCGAGATCGCGGCCGGGAACGGTAAGGCGGTGTCGGAGGAGTTCGGCGACATGGTCTTTGCCCTGGTCAATCTCGGTCGCCATCTGGGGGTCGATGCCGAGGCCGCGTTGAGCGCTACGAACGCCAAGTTCCGGCGTCGTTTCCGTGCCGTGGAAGACGGCGTGAAGCGCAATGGCAAAGCGCTCGGCGAAGCCCCACTGTCGGAGATGGAGGCGCTTTGGCAGGATGCGAAAAAAGACGAAGATCGTAAGGCTTGATCCGCCGAAGTACGGCGGACTCCCCTACCCCCGTGTTTCCTCTATCCGGCGGCGGATTTCCTCTCGTGCGGCTCCCGTGGCGCGAAGGCGCAGGGTCAGCGAGCCGTCGTCGTGATGTTTTCGCTCCAGCACGTCGCCATTTCGGTGGATCCAGTCAATGAGCGCCATCTGTCCGGCGTTCAAGGTCACCGTCATCTCGCTGAGCGCGCCTGAAACGCGGTTTTCGATCAACGCCAGCAAGTCGTCGATCCCTTCGCCGGTGACGGCCGAAACCGCCATAGTCGGCTTCCCGCCGGAACTCGACGCAAGAACGCGCTCGCGATTGGCGGCGTCGAGCCGGTCGATCTTGTTCCAGACCTCCAGGACATGCCGCTCGTCGCCTGCATCCACGCCAAGGCTATCCAGGACCTGATGCACGTCCTCGGCGTGGGCCATGGTATCGGGGTCCGATATGTCGCGCAGGTGGATCACCAGGTCCGCCTCGACGACCTCCTCCAGCGTCGCGCGGAACGCGGCGACCAGATGGGTAGGCAGGTCGGAGATGAAGCCCACCGTGTCCGACAGGATGATGATCGTGCCGTGCGGAAGCCTGATACGGCGCAGGGTCGGATCCAGTGTTGCGAAAAGCATGTCTTCCGCAACCACGGCGGCTCCGGTCAGGTGATTGAAAAGCGTCGACTTTCCCGCGTTCGTATAGCCGACGATCGCGACCACGGGGAATGGGACCTTCTTGCGCTTGGCGCGGTGCAGGTCGCGGGTGCGGCGAACGGTTTCCAGTTCGCGCTTGATTCGGATGATGCGTTCCTGAAGCAGCCGCCGGTCGGCCTCGATTTGTGTCTCGCCAGGACCGCCCATGAAGCCGCCGCCGCCACGCTGGCGCTCAAGGTGGGTCCAGCTCCTGACCAGCCTGCCACGCTGATATTCCAGATGCGCCAGATCAACCTGCAGGCGACCTTCCTTGGTGCGGGCACGACGGCCGAATATCTCGAGGATGAGACCGGTGCGGTCCAGCACCTTGGTCTTGAGTTGTCGTTCGAGATTTCGTTGCTGTACCGGGGTGAGTTGATGGTCGACCACCACGAGCTCGGCGCCGGCTTCCTCCGCAATCGTCGCCAGTTCGTTCACCTTGCCAGTGCCGATCAGCGTTGCCGGGCGCGGGGCGGACAGGACGACGATCTCGCTGTGAACGATGTCGAGATCGATAGCCTCGGCCAGCCCCATGGCTTCGGCCAGCCTCGCATCCGGTGTCAGCGTAAGCCGTGGGCGCCCTGTCCCATCCTGGGCCTGGAACCGCGCCTGCGTGAGGATGGGCGCTACGACAATAGCTTTCGCCTCGGCCCCCGGCATGCCGGGTCCCTCGATATTGCCCCTGTCAGCCCCGAAAATGTCGGACAATCAGCCTTCCCGACTGGCTTCTTCCGCCTCGAATAGCTGCACGGGCTGGCTCGGCATGATAGTCGAGATCGCGTGCTTGTAAACGAGCTGCGAATGGCCATCGCGGCGCAGAAGGACGCAGAAATTGTCGAATGAGGTTACGACGCCGGTAAGCTTTACGCCGTTGATGAGAAAGATCGTCAACGGGTTCTTGCTCTTGCGTACGGTATTCAGGAATAGGTCCTGCAAGTTTTGCGATCTTTCCGCCATTGTTCTTCTTACCATCCCGTGCGGCAGGCCGTCAGTAGCGCAAACTTGACCTCCGCTGTCAAGCATGGCTCCCTCGGCTATCAGGCCCGGCGCGCAGGTCGCCAAACCGTGCCGTGTTCTGCGGCGACCCGTTGTTTTCTACAAATAGAAGCTCTCGGATAGAACTTCCACAAGCTATCCTATCGCTCCGTATGTTCATCAAATTGATAAACACTCCTTACGGTGGTTAACAGGCACGACTTTTTTCCGCAATGTCAAAAAATGCATTCCGCAACGATAAGGTGAGAGAGCCGGGGTGGCCATTGGCCACCGTTCTCCCGTCGATCTCGACCACCGGCATGACAACCGTCGTCGCGGCCGTGATAAACGCCTCTCTCGCTTCCTGTGCTTCCTGCACCGTGAAGGCGCGTTCCTCGACCGCCAGGTCCATCTTCGCGGCAATGTCCATCACCGTAGCGCGGGTCACCCCGCGCAGAATACCGAAATCGGCCGGCCTCGTCACAAGCGTTCCGTCCTGGGTGACAATCCAGGCATTGGTCGCAGCCCCTTCCTTGACCGAGCCGTCATGGTCGATGAACCAGGCTTCGGCGGCGCCCGATCTGCGTGCCTTCTGACGGGCAAGCACGTTCGGCAGCAGGCCCACCGTCTTGATATCCACCCGCTCCCAGCGATTTTCCGGAACGGATATGACCTTGATGCCGGTTTCAGCGCGTTTTTCGGCCGCTGCCCGGCTGGACCGCTTCGCGGTTACGACGATCGCGGGGGCGACGTCTCCTGTCGGAAAGAAATGGTCGCGGGGGGCGACACCACGTGTCACCTGAAGATAAACCAGGCCGTCACGTACACCGTTGCGGCGGACCACTTCCCTCATTACGAGTTCAAGCGCCTTGCGGCTCATCGGCCAGCCGATTTCGAGCTCGCCGAGCGAGCGGCCGAGGCGATCGAGGTGCCGCGTCATGTCCATGATGAAACCGCGGGCCACCTCGCAGACCTCGTAGACACCGTCGGCGAACTGGTATCCGCGATCCTCGACATGCACGGCGGCATCGGCATGGCGAACGTAACGGCCATTCACATAGGCAATACGCGGCATCTATACTTACCCCCTGTCTTGGAAATGTGGGCCTGCGCCGAGGTCGATCAGAAGAATTCAAGGCTGACGCGAAAGAGCTGCTCGACCTGCCGGACAGCGCCTTCAAGCGCGAATATGACGACACGGTCCTTCGGCTTGATGCGCAGCGATCCGCTGGGCTTGATGACCGCGCCATCGCGATAGACCGCACCGATGCGCATGCCATCCGGCAGTTCCTGCTCGCTCAACGGAGGGCCGACCAGCGGCGACGTCTCGAGCGCTTCGGCTTCGATGATTTCGGCCGCACCGCGCTGTACGTTATGGACAGCGCGAATCCGACCGCGCCGCACCTGCTGCAGCACCTTGGAGATAGTGACCGCGCGCGGATTCATCTGCGCGTCGATGCCCAGGGTCTTGGCGAAATCGTGATAGGTCGGATTGTTGATGAGGACTAGGTTGGACTTGCAACCCAGGCGTTTGGCAATGACGCTCGAAAGGATATTCACCTGATCGTCGTTGGTCAGCGCCACTATGAGATCGGCGTGGTCGATGTCGGCTTCAAGCAGCAACTTCTGCTCCAGCGCGCTGCCGTGAAGCACGACGGTGCGGCGCAGTTCGTCTGCGATGGCCACGGCCCGATTGCGGTTGCTCTCGATGATCTTGACCTTGGTGCGGCTCTGCTTGCGTTCCAGCGCATGCGCCACATACAGGCCGATATTGCCGCCGCCAGCGATGACGATACGGGTCGCTTCGCGCTCTTCATGGCCGAAGAGGCCGAGCGTGCGGCGCACCTGGTCCTTGGTGGTGATAACATAGGCCATGTCGCCGGCCATAAGCTGATCGTCCGAATGCGGCACGAACAGCCTGCCGCCGCGCGAAACGCCCACGACCGTCGATGGCAGGTCTGGGAAAAGCTCGGTGAGTTGGGCGAGCGGCGTGTTGATGACCGGGCATTCCTCCAGACACTCGATCGCCACCATGGCGATATGGCCGTCAGCAAAACGCACAACGTCCGTCGCGCCGGGGAGTGCGATGCGGCGTAGCACCATTTCGCCGACCTCTATTTCAGGCGAGATGATCACGTCGATCGGCAGATGATCGCGCGAAAACAGGTCCATGTAGTGCGACTGCAGGTAGGATTGCGACCTGATGCGGGCGATCTTGGTTGGCACGTTGAACAGCGAGTGGGCCACTTGGCACGCGGTCATGTTCACTTCGTCAAAAAGGGTCACGGCGATGATCATATCGGCCTGCTGCGCGCCTGCTGCGGCCAGCATGTCGGGATGCGATCCGTGGCCCACGAAGCCCCGCACGTCGAGCGTGTCGCGCACGGCGCGAATGAGGTCGGCCGAGGTATCGATGACGGATACGTCGTTCTGCTCGGCGGCCAGCCGTTCTGCAATGCCATAACCGACTTGCCCTGCGCCGCAAATAATGACTTTCATGACCCGCTCCGCAGGCGCCGAAGCGCCTTCGTTGTTTAGACCCCGAGCGACTTCAGCTTCCGGTGAAGTGCCGACCTCTCCATACCGATGAATTCGGCAGTGCGCGAGATGTTGCCGCCAAATCTGTTGATCTGGGCCAACAGATATTCCTTTTCGAACAATTCACGCGCTTCCCGCAGCGGCAGGGCCATGATGTGCTGGTCGGACTGGGTGGGCACACGAGGCATGACGTCGCCGATTTCGGCCGGCAGCAGATCGGCCGTTATCGGCGCATCCGTATCGTCGCCGCGCGTCAGGATGACGAGGCGTTCGATATTATTGCGAAGCTGGCGGATATTGCCGGGCCAGTTATGGGCCTGCAGCACGGCCAATGCATCATCGCCCAGGCGCCGGGGCTTGATGCCTACCTGGTTGACGATCTGATTCATGAAATGATCGACCAGGATTGGTATGTCTTCCCGCCGGTCCGAAAGCGGCGGTATCGAGACGGGAACGACCGCCAGGCGGTGGAACAGATCCTCGCGGAAACGCCCCTCTTCGATCATAGCCTCAAGGTCGCGCGCGGTGGATGAAATAATTCGCACATCCACTTTCACGCGCTTCGTGCCGCCGACACGCTCGAACTGCTGATCGACCAGAACGCGCAGGATCTTTGCCTGCGTCTCGCGCGGCATGTCGGCGACCTCGTCGAGGTAGAGCGTGCCCCGGTGCGCTTCCTCCAACGCTCCGACCTTGCGCTCGCTGCCGTTCGATTCGGTGCCGAAAAGCTCAATCTCCATTCGCTCCGGCGTGATAGATGCCGCGTTGATGGTGACGAAGGGCCCGGCGGCGCGGTTCGATTCAGCGTGGATGGCACGCGCCACCAACTCCTTGCCGGACCCCGACGGTCCGATAAGCATGACACGGCTGTTGTTCGGCGCCACCCGCTCGATGGTCTGGCGCAGATGGTTGATGGCTTGCGAGTTGCCGATCAGATCGAAAGTCTCGCCGCTGCGCTTCTTCAGGTCCGACACTTCACGCTTAAGGCTGGATGTCTCCAGCGCGCGCTCGCAGATGAGGATGAGCCGGTCCGCCTTGAACGGTTTTTCGATGAAATCGTAGGCGCCGCGCTTGATGGCGGAGACAGCCGTCTCGACGGTGCCGTGCCCGGAGATCATCACCACCGGCAGTTCGGGATGCATCAGCTTGATCTTGTCGAGCAGCGCCAGGCCGTCGAGCGTGGAGCCCTGCAGCCATATGTCCAGGAGGACGAGCCGCGGCACGCGCTCGCCTATCGCCGCCAGGGCCGCGTCGCTGTGGCCGGCGGTACGCGTTTCGTGTCCTTCGTCGCTCAGGATTCCGGCAACGAGTTCCCGGATGTCGTCTTCGTCGTCGACGACCAGAATGTCAGACGCCATGATTGACCTTTTCCGTGCTTTCTTGGGTTCCGCCGTTCCGTCCGCCGGCCTGGGTGGCAATGGCGGGCAGGAACATGCGGATCATCGCTCCCACGCCGCCATGGAAATCGGGCGGCGCGTCGTGAAGCTCCAGTCTTCCTCCATGATCTTCGATGATCTTCTTGACGATCGCCAGCCCGAGGCCGGTCCCCTTTTCCCGCGTCGTCATGTAGGGCTCCAGCAGGCGCTGGCGGTTTTCTATCGGCAGGCCCTTGCCGTTGTCTATCACGTCGATCTCGATGACCGTTCCTTCCCGGCGCGCCCTTATGAGGATCGCGCCCGCCTGAGCGCCATCGCGTTCGGCCGCGTCGATCGCCTCGGCGGCATTCTTGATCACGTTGCCGAAGGCCTGGCTCATGAGGCGTGTGTCGAAGCGGCCCATCAACGGCTCGGTGCCGAGGTCGCGGTCGATCTTGATGTTGGGCCGGCTCACCTCGACCAGGAACGAAGCCTCGCGAAGCGGCTCACGCAGGTCAAGCTCCTGGATGTCGGGCTTGGGCATGCGGGCGAATGCCGAGAATTCGTCTACCATCCGGCCTATGTCGCCGACCTGGCGGATGATTGTATCCGTGCACTGGTCGAATATCTCGCGATCCTGGGTGATCACCTTGCCGAACCGCCGGCGGATTCTCTCGGCGGAAAGCTGGATGGGCGTCAACGGGTTCTTGATTTCGTGCGCGATGCGACGGGCCACATCGGCCCAGGCAGACGACCGTTGCGCCTGGACGAGATCGGTGATGTCGTCCACTGTCACGACGTAGGAGCGTTCATCGTCCGGCCCCACGCTTTCCTCTGTCGTGAGCTGGATGTTGAAGGTTCGTTCGGCGCCGGCCCGATAGAATGTCACTTGCTGCCGATAAACTTGGCGGCCTGAATTCTTTCCCTGCTCGAATACCTTGCCGATCTGCGGCAGGACGTCGGTCATCTGCTTGCCGAGGGTCTGCGATGCCGAGATCGAGAGCATTGTCTCGGCCGACCGGTTGACGATGGTCACGAAGCCGCGCGCGTCGACACCGATGACGCCGGCGGTCACTCCGGACAGAACGGCTTCGGTGAAGCGGCGGCGTTCGTCGATGACATCGCGCGCCGAGATCAGCTGGTTTCGCTGGGTCTTCAGCTGCAGCGTCATTTTGTTGAATGTATTGCCCAGCGAGGCAACGTCGCCGTCCGAGGCGCGCACCGGCACCGCCACGTCGAGATTACCGGCCGAGACGGCACTCGCAGCGCCGATGAGCTGGCGTATGGGGCGCACGAGCCGGTCCGCCACGGCGATGCCGGTCCATATGGCGGCCAGCACGATCGCCAGCGTCACCACGAGATAGACCAGCGCGAAGGCGACTTGCGTGTTGCTTCGATTGTCCTCCAGCGAGCGGTATTCGTCGGAATTCGAAGCAACGATGCGTTTTGCGCGGATAACCTGGGGATCGAGTTCGCGCAGCGTATAGAGGAATGCGTCGGGAATGGCTCGGAGCTTTATCACCGCGCCGATGAAGTTGCCCGGAGGCACCTCGAAGAAATATGTGGCTCCGTCGGCGGCCTCCTTCATGGCCTCGTCGGGAGGCATTGGGATCGAATCTTCGCCGGGCATGTCGGCGCCGATGATCAAGGATTTGTCCTCGCGCAGAAGCACGCCGGCATGCAGGCCGCGCCCACGGGTCTGCTGCGTCAGCACCTGGCGAAAGCCTCGGCGATCGAGCTGGTAAAGGCCGCGCGACTGGTCGAGCGTGAAGGCCATCGAAAGGGTCGTGCCGGAAAGGGTTTGCGCATTCTCGCGCACATAGGCCTGGGCGATCGACAAGGACGAGTTGACGATCACCCGCGTGCGTATGTCGAACCAGCGGTCGAGCCCGATATCGAGCGTTATGGAGGCGATTATGGCAACCAGAATGGCCGGGATGGCCGCCACCAGCGAAAACATCGTGACGATGCGTACATGCAGCCGCGCCGCCGCCCTGCCCCCCTTGCGGGCCGTGTAGATGCGCCGCGCCTCGAGGCCGATCAGTGTGAGAAGGATGAGGACGAAGAGCGAATTGACGGCGATCAGGGTCAGCGTCAGTTCGCTATAGGGCTCGATTGCCGTGAGCCCGAGCAACAGGACGAACGACACCGCCGCCGTGACCAGCGCCCCGACGGCAGCCAGAATGCCTGGCAGAGCCATAAGACGACGCCCATTGTTAAGCGGGGTTGGCGCGGCTTCAGAGGCCATTGCGGATGCCTGGGTACTCATTCTCAATCCGGACAGGGTTCAGATTCGGCTCGGGGCAGTGCATTCGTCAAGCCGAACAGCCCGCGTGGCAGATGGGCAACACAATGTGGCGACAATGCAACGCCTATAACATTTTGCTGCCGCAAGGAACTCCTTCGGCGTGCATAAGTGAATGGCAATAGGCGGTTACAGCAAAAAACGGGCTCTCAAGCACCCGGCTTGGAGGCGCGATAGACATCTACGCCGAGTTCCCGAATCTTCTTGCGGAGCGTGTTGCGGTTGAGGCCCAGAAGTTCCGCCGCCCTGATCTGATTCCCCTGGGTCGCGGCAAGCGCCGCCAGTATCAACGGATATTCCACCTCGGATAATATCCTGTGGTAGAGCCCGGCGGGCGGCAGCCCGGTGCCGAACGACTTGAAATGGCGCTGGAGATACTGTTCCACCGCCTGCCCGAGCGGTAGCTCTTCCGGAAGACTTTCGGCCGAAGGCGCCATCTCGAGAGTACGCGTGTCGCGCAGTTCATTGATGATGACCTCCTCGGAGATCTCATCCTGGGGGTAGAGAGCGGCCAGGCGGCGCACCAGATTCTCGAGCTCGCGCACGTTTCCGGGCCAGGCATAACGCATCATGGCTTCCAGCCCGCCCCGCGAGATGCGCTTGGCGTGCAGCCCCTCCTGCTCGGCCTGACTGAAAAAGTGGCGGACGAGATCGGGAATGTCCTCCGCCCGCTCGCGTAGCGGCGGCAAACGCAGCGGCACGACATTCAGGCGATAGAACAGGTCCTCGCGGAACAGGCCCTGATTGATCAGGACCCGCAAATCCTTGTTGGTCGCCGCGACGATGCGCACATCCGTCTTGATGGGCGTGCGTCCGCCGACGGTGGTGTATTCTCCCTGCTGGAGGACACGCAGAAGCCGGGTCTGGGCCTCCATCGGCATGTCGCCTATTTCGTCAAGGAAAAGCGTGCCGCCCTCGGCCTGCTCGAAACGGCCGTAGGAACGCTGCTGCGCGCCCGTAAAGGCGCCTTTTTCGTGGCCGAACAATTCCGATTCGATGAGGTCCCGGGGGATTGCTGCCATGTTGATCGCGACGAAGGGACCGTTGCGGCGGCGGCCGAACTCGTGCAGCGCGCGGGCCACGAGTTCCTTGCCCGTTCCCGATTCGCCGCTGATCATGACCGTCAGGTCGGTCTGCATCATGCGGGCCAGCATGCGGTAGATATCCTGCATGGCCGGCGAGCGGCCAATCAGAGGCATGGATTCGGGCGCGTCGGCGGCGCGCTGGTCGCCAGGCGCTTTCTTCGGCTCGGACAGGGCGCGCCCGACGATGCCCAGAAGCTCCGTCAGGTCAAATGGTTTCGGCAGGTACTCGTAGGCACCGGCTTCCGAAGCCCGGATGGCCGTCATGAACGTGTTCTGGGCACTCATGACGATTATGGGCAGATCCGGGCGTGACTTGCGGATGCGCGGCAGGAGGTCGAAGGCATTCTCATCGGGCATGACGACATCGGTGATGATCAGGTCGCCCTCGCCCGCCGCCACCCAGCGCCACAGCGTCGCGGCGTTGGACGTGACGCGCACCTGGTGGCCCACGCGGGAGAGCGCCTGATTGAGAACAGTGCGGATGGCGGCGTCGTCGTCGGCCACCAGGATGCTGCCATTCGGGGTCATGCTGTCGATGCTGCCTTGTTGCGTTTGGCGCCGTTGGCTTCCTGCTCGCGCCAGGCCGGCATCAGGATGCGGAAGGTGGTTCCACGCGCCGTCGAATCGCATTCGATGACGCCGCCATGCGCGCCGACGATCTTTGCCACCAGTGCAAGTCCCAGGCCCGAGCCGTTCTGCTTGGTTGTGATGAAGGGGTCGAAGATCATGGACCGTATGTCTTCCGAGACGCCGGGGCCATTGTCGTGGACGCAGAACTCCATCGGCAGCGATACTCGCTCGCGTGTTCCTGGCACCGAAAAACGGATGCCGGGGCGAAACGCGGTCGAGAGGCGAATTTCACCGCCCACTGTATTTCCAATAGCTTCTGCTGCATTCTTTATCAAGTTTATGAAGACTTGAACGAGCTGATCCCGGTTAGCGAGGATCGGCGGCAGCGACGGGTCGTATTCTTCGGTAAAACTGATGTCCCTGGCAAAGCCGTTCTGCGCGATGGCTTTCACGTGGTCGAGCACGACGTGGATATTGACGGGCATGCTGTCCACGGGCCGCTCGTCGGAGAAAACTTCCATGCGGTCCACGAGCGCGACGATGCGGTCCGTCTCTTCCGTGATCAGGCGGGCGAGGCCGCGGTCTTCGTCGGAGACGACATTTTCCAGCAGCTGGGCCGCGCCCCGAATGCCGGATAGCGGGTTCTTGATCTCGTGGGCAAGCATCGCCGCCAGCCCGGTGACGGAGCGCGCCGCGCCGCGATGCGTCATCTGGCGGTCGATCTTCTCGGCCATCGAGCGTTCCAGGAACATGATAACGGCGCTGTCCGGCGCTTCGGCGACCGGCGCTACGTATATGTCCACGATGCGGTCCTGCCCCAGGCGCGGCGAGGAGATGTCCACGCGATATTCGTTGAAGGGGGCGCTGCGCTCGCGCACCTGATCGACGAGCGTGAGCAGCGGACTGCCGAAAGGCACGAAGTCCGACAGCCGATGGCGTGCCAGCATCGCGGCGCTCGAACGAAAGAAATCTTCCGCCTCCGCGTTAGCGAATATGATCATCCCCTCCCCGTCGACCATGATGACGGGGTGGCTCAATGCGTTCACTGCAAGCTGCGACGCATCGAGCATGCCGCTTTCCGTTCTCATGCAACGAGCCTTCCTGGTACAGGCCGCTCTTGGTAGATCCCGAGCAGCAGCCGCTCGACCGCAGCGGGGTCGATTTCAGTCATCATCCGCGCCCGCAACGGGGCCAAACCCTCTCCGGCAAACCGGTCGAAATACCAGCCCAGATGTTTGCGGGCATGGCGCACGCCCTGTGCCTCGCCGTAATGCGATAGCATGTCGCGATAATGACTCACGATGTAGGCCGCGCGCTCCGCGCCGCCCTGTGGCACCCCGGCATCCCTGGTTCCGGCTGCTTCTTGGACGAGCGCGCCTGCGGCCCAGGGGGCACCATAGTGAGCGCGGCCGATCATGATGGCGTCGGCGCCCGATTCTTGCAGCATCGCTTCGGCTTCCCGCCTGCCCGCGCCGTCGCCATTGGCGACAACGGGAATGGAGACCGCCTGTTTGACACGGGCAATCGCGCGCCAGTCCGCCCTGCCCTTGTAGAACTGGCAGCGGGTTCGCCCATGCACCGTCACCATCGCTATGCCGGCCTCCTCGGCGCGCCGCGCGATCTGGGGAGCGTTGAGGCAGTCCTCGTCCCAGCCGAGCCGCATCTTGACCGTTACCGGCACTTGCACCGCCCGGACCACCGCCTCGATGAGGGAAAGTGCGTGATCGGGCTCGCGCATCAGGGCCGATCCGGAATAGCCGCCCGTGACCTTCTTGGCGGGGCAGCCCATATTGATGTCGATGATATCGGCGCCGGCATCGGCGGCTATGCGCGCGGCCTCCGCTATCCAGACCCGGTCACGCCCGGCAATTTGCACCATGTGGACGTCGATCTCCGGCCTGCGTCTTATGCGCCGGATGCTCTCATCGCGCCCCTTGGCCAGTTCACCGCTCGCCACCATTTCGGAAACGACGAGGCCAGCGCCGTGGGCGTGGGCACGCAGACGGAAGGGAAGGTCCGTCACCCCGGACATCGGTGCCAGGAACACACGATTGCGCACCGACACGTCGCCGATCTCAAGCGGACTGGCCAGATGACTGAAAGGAATCGTGCTCAAAAATGGGGCATCCTTTTCTTGTGCTCATTATTTAACCAAGCCACGGCGTAGATGCAATGGGCGTATTGCAATCCCGGGGGCAGGCCGGGATGCTCAATCAATATTCGCAGCGAAATGCAAGGAATGGCGGTCTTCATGCAGAATTCCGTTGGCAATCGGCGGCCGGCTTGATTATCCCTCCGCCAATGAACGCGCTTCATGAACATAAGCGGGCCAATCGCGTCCGGGTTGCCGTGGTGATCGTCGCGGCCGGGCGCGGCGAGCGCGCCGGTCAGGTAGATGAAGGCCCCAAGCAATACCGGATGATCGGCGGAAAGCCGGTGATACGGCACACGCTGGAAGCCTTCGCCGGCCATGCGCGCGTGGATGCGATTGCCGTCGCCATTCATCCGGACGACACGGCGCTGTTCGAGGCAGCCACCAATGGGCTCGGTCGAGACATGATATCGGTCCATGGAGGCGCTTCCCGGCAGGAATCCACACGCCTCGCGCTCGTTGCGCTGGCCGGCCACGCACCTGAGATCGTGCTCATCCACGACGGCGTCCGCCCGTTCATTGACGCTGCGCTTGTCGACCGGGTGATAGACGGGATTGCCGACGATGCCGGCGCGCTGCCTGTCGTCGCGGTTTCCGATACGCTGAAGAAGCGCGGCGACGACATGTATGTAGAGGGAACCGTCTCCCGCGCCGGCCTCTATGCCGCGCAAACGCCGCAAGGCTTCCCCTTTCAGCCCATTCTCGATGCACATGAGAATGCCCGCCGCTCGGGGCGTGGCGATTTCACGGACGATGCGTCGATCGCCGAATGGGCAGGGATGCGGGTGCGGCTGGTGGAAGGCTCGCCCGACAATGTGAAACTGACCTGGGGGCGCGACATCGTGCTGGCGGATCAGCGGCTTGGAGCAAATGCAATGCGCGGACTACCCGATGTGCGCACCGGCAACGGCTATGATGTCCATGCCTTTGAGGAAGGCGACCATGTCACGCTTTGCGGTGTCGATATTCCCCATGACAGGAAGCTGTCCGGCCACTCCGACGCCGATGTGGGACTGCACGCGCTCACCGATGCGCTATTGGCCACCTGTGGGGCGGGCGACATCGGCACCCACTTTCCACCAAGCGACCAGCAATGGAAAGGCGCGCGCTCGCGTCTCTTCGTGGAGCATGCGGTCGGGATCGTGCACGAGCGCGGCGGGCGTATCGCAAATGCCGACATCACGCTGATTTGTGAGGCTCCGAAGATCGGTCCACACCGCGAAGCGATGGTTGCGGAACTTCATGACACGCTGGGCATTTCAGTCGACCGCATTTCGATCAAGGCTACGACAAACGAAAAGTTAGGGTTCATTGGACGGTCGGAAGGCATCGCAGCCATCGCCACGGTCTCGGTGGTCTATCCGGGAACCCTGCCGGAATAGGAAGTCAGCGCGCCAATGAGTGACACCGCAATACTGGCGACCAAGGTACTGACCCGGCTCCAGCAGGCAAGCCTGATGCTGGCGACCGCCGAATCGTGCACCGGCGGCCTGATCGCCGCCGCCATCACCGATCTCAACGGCGCCTCCAACGTGCTCGACCGCGGCTTCATCACCTATTCGAACGAGGCAAAGATGGAGATGCTGGCGGTCCGTGAGCAGACGCTGCGCGACCACGGCGCCGTTTCCTCGCAGACAGCAGCCGAGATGGCCGCCGGCGCCCTGTTGCATTCGAGAGCGGACATCGCGGTATCGGTCACCGGCATCGCCGGTCCGGGCGGAGGAACGGCGGAAAAACCCGTCGGGCTCGTATGGTTCGGGATCGCCGTCAGGGATGGCGAGCCGCGCACGGTCCGCAAGCAATTCGCCGGCCTCGGCCGCGCAGCCGTGCGCCGCGACAGCGTGGCGACGGCGCTCGGTCTCGTATTGGAGGCGGCGGAAACCATCGCCGATCAGGCCGGCGTTCCATAAATCCTGTCGGCGCGCTTCTCGAAGGCTTCCGAGAACATCCTGAAGGCACGGTCGAACATGGCGCCCATCACCATGCCGAGCATGCGGCTCTTGAATTCATACTCGATGAAGAAGTGGACGTCGCAGCCGTGCTCGCCCCGCGGCTCGAAGCTCCACCGGTTGGTCAGGAAGCGGAACGGGCCGTCGATATAGCGCACGTCGATAATGTTCTCGTCAGGCTTGAGGATCACCTGGCTGGTGAAGGTCTCCCGGATGGCCTTGTAGCCCACCGTCATGTCGGCGACCACGATGCGCACGCCCTCGCGCTCCTTGGTCGAGCGAACGGTCAGGGCCTCGCACATGGGCACGAATTCGGGATAGGACTCGATGTCCGCCACCAGCGCGAACATCTCCTCCGGCGAATGGTTCACCTGGCGGACTGTCTCATGCTTCGGCATAAGGCGCTGCTAGGCCCTTGCCACGGCGGCCGCCAGCTTGGCTTCGCGCGCGGCTCGCAGACGGGCGAAATCGTCTCCGGCATGGTGAGACGAACGGGTGAGCGGACTGGACGAAACCATCAGGAAGCCCTTCGTATAGGCGACCGTCTCGTAGGATTTGAACTCGTCCGGCGTGACGAACTTCTTGATCGGGTGGTGCTTGCGTGTGGGCTGCAGATACTGCCCGATGGTGATGAAATCCACATCGGCCGAGCGCAGATCGTCCATGAGCTGCAGCACCTCGTTCCGCTCCTCGCCAAGCCCCACCATGATGCCGGACTTGGTGAAGATGGTCGGGTCCAGTTCCTTCACGCGCTGCAGCAGGCGGAGCGAGTGGAAATAGCGGGCGCCGGGACGAACGGTCAGATAATTCGACGGCACCGTCTCCAGATTGTGGTTGAACACGTCGGGCTTGGCCTCCACGACGACTTCCAGCGCCCCGTTCTTGCGCAGGAAGTCCGGCGTGAGGATTTCGATGGTGGTGTCGGGCGTTGCCTGACGGATGGCGCGGATGACTTGGGCGAAGTGCTCCGCACCGCCATCCTTCAGATCGTCGCGATCGACCGAGGTGATCACGACGTGCTTCAGCCCCATCTCGCCAACGGCCTTGGCCACGCTCGCCGGCTCGCCCGGATCGAGCGGCATCGGAATGCCGGTCGCCACGTTGCAGAAGGCGCAGGCGCGGGTGCAGATTTCGCCCATAACCATGAAGGTCGCGTGCTTCTTGTCCCAGCACTCGCCGATATTGGGGCAGCCGGCCTCCTCGCAGACCGTCACCAGCTTGTTCGACTTCACGATTTCCCGGGTTTCCAGGTACCCTTTCGAGGTCGGCGCCTTGACCCGGATCCAGTCCGGCTTTCGCATGACCTCCTGATCGGGCCGGTGCGCCTTTTCAGGATGTCGTACGCGCGGCCTTGTGGTGACGTTATCGAGAACGGTTACCATTGCGACGTTCCTTGCTGTTCCGCCTGCGCTGAAGCTGGATGTGGCCTGGGCCCGCTCATATAGCGATTTACGGCCACGAGAAAAACCCGTCCCCATGAGCAGGGACGGGCCTTTTCATAAAACATTGCGTGAGCGATCGGCTTGCTCAGACGCGGCCGCGGACCAGCCGATAAGCCCAGATCAGCAGGCTTGCCCCGACCACAGCGACAATCAACTGTCCGATGACGCCGCCAAGGGTCGTGTCGACCACCGCAAAGAGTATCGCATTCAGTACGACCGCCCCGAGAATGCCCAGCACGATATTCGTCAAAAGCCCATGCTCGGCCTTCATGACCTTCTCGGCGATCCAGCCCGCCAGACCGCCTATGATTATGGTGAGTATCCAGCCCAAACCTTCCATGAAAACACACTCCATTCCTTACCGTTTCAATCATACGGTAGAACGGCCCGTCCTTCCAAGGGGTTCCAGCCACTTGCCGCATCAGGCGTTCAGCGTCCTTCCATAGGCGTCGAGGACGCTCTCCTTCATCATTTCGGAAAGCGTGGGATGCGGGAAGACCGTATGCATCAGCTCTTCCTCGGTCGTTTCCAGATTCATGGCGATGACGAACCCCTGGATGAGTTCGGTCACTTCAGCCCCCACCATGTGGGCGCCGAGCAATTCGCCGGTCTTCTTGTCCAGAATGGTCTTGATCAGGCCCTGATCCTCGCCGAGAGCGATGGCCTTGCCGTTTGCGGCGAACTGGAAGCGCCCGACGCGGATGTCGCGGCCGGCCTTTTTCGCCGCTTCCTCGGTGAGGCCGACCGAGGCCACCTGGGGTTGGCAGTAGGTGCAGCCGGGGACCTTGTTCTTGTCGAGTGCATGGACGCCCTTCACGCCCGCGATCTTCTCGACGCAGATGACACCCTCGTGCTCGGCCTTGTGGGCCAGCATAGGGGGGCCGGCAACATCGCCGATGGCGTAGATGCCTTCGACATTGGTGCGCCCGTAGCCGTCGACGGCGATGCAGCCGCGCTCGATTTTCACGCCGAGATCCTCAAGGCCCAGATTCTCGCTGTTGCCCTGCACGCCCACGGCGGAAATCAGCCGGTCGGCGGTAATCTTCTCCACCTTGCCGTCCTTCATCTCGACATGGGCGGTGACGCTATCCTTGCCTTTTTCGACCTTCGTAACCTTGGCCTCCAGATGGAACTTGAGGCCCTGCTTCTCGAGCTGCCGCTTGGCGAATTTGGAAATTTCCGCGTCTTCCACCGGCATGACCTGGGGCATCAGTTCGACGACAGTCACATCCGAACCCATGGCGTTGTAGAAACTGGCGAACTCGATGCCGATGGCGCCAGAACCCATGACGATCAGCTTTTCCGGGATTTCCGTGGGCACCATGGCCTCGAAATAGGTCCAGATCAGCTTGCCGTCCGGTTCGATGCCGGGCAGGACGCGCGGGCGGGCACCCGTCGCCACGATCACGTGCTTGGCCTTGTAGGCGCCCTCGCCCAGCGTGTTCTTGGGCTGCGGCGGCTGTGGCTCCATCGCCTTCTTCTGGGGCTTCGACACCACGACCTCGGTACCGCCCTGCCCCTTCTTGATCTTCGCCTCGCCCCAGATGATGTCGACCTTGTTCTTCTTCATCAGGAAGCCGACGCCGCCATTGAGCCGCAGCGAGACCTTGCGCGAGCGGTCGACGACGGCGGCGGCATCGGCGGAGATCGTGCCGTCGAGCTTCAAGCCATAATCCTTGGCGTTTTCCGCCGCATGCAGGATTTCGGCGGAGCGCAGGAGGGCCTTGGTCGGGATGCAGCCCCAATTGAGGCAGATGCCGCCCAGGTGTTCACGCTCGACGATGGCCGTCTTGAGGCCGAGCTGGGCCGAACGGACCGCGGTGACGTAGCCGCCGGGGCCGGAACCGATGATGATGACGTCGTAATTTTCAGCCACGAATTTCCTCCGTTCAGATTCCGAGCGCCTTGCGGACGACCGGCGCAAGCGCCGCTCCGATTGCGCGGGTATTTTCGGCATCGAGATGAATGCCGTCGATGGGACTGGTCACGGCCGCCTCACCGGCGTCAAAAAAGGCGTAGCCATAAAGCGCGGCAAGCTCGCGATAAAAGGCCGCCAGCTTGGCTCCTTCCTCGGCAGCTCCTGCGAACTGCTCCCGGAAGATCGGATCGGCGGCTTGGCGCGGCGTGGGCGGCGCCACCACGACCATTTCGGGTGCCGCGGCGCCCAGTGGATATTCGTGGCGGCGAACGATCTCGATGATCCGCTGCATGCCGGCGCGTGCGCCGACTGCGCGCCCGCAGATGAACGGCTTGAGGTCGTTCGTGCCCAACATGACGATGATGAGGTCTAATGGAGCGTGGGTCGTCAAAAGCGTCGGCAGAACGCGCAGCCCATTGCGGTCCGTTCCGCCCAGATGATCGTCGAAGCCGGTGGTGCGGCCATTGAGCCCTTCGACCGCGATCCGCACACGGTCGCCGAGTTCGCCGGCCAAAACGCTTGGCCAGCGATCTTCGTACGCATGACGCCCGGGCCCCCTGGGGTCGTAACCCCAGGTCAGCGAATCGCCGTAGCACAGGATGGTTTTCATCCGCCCTCGCCGCGCTAAACCAGCATCGCCATGGGGTTTTCGACGAGCTTCCTGAAGGCGGCCAGCAGTTCGGCGCCGAGCGCCCCGTCGACGGCGCGGTGGTCGGTCGACAGCGTCACCGACATCACATTGGCCACCGCCAGTTCGCCGTTCTTCACCACCGCCCGCTCACCGCCCGCGCCGACCGCCAGGATGGTGGCGTGCGGCGGGTTGATGACGGCGGAGAAGTCCTTGATGCCGAACATGCCGAGGTTCGACACTTGGCCACCGCCAGTTCGCCGTTCTTCACCACCGCCCGCTCACCGCCCGCGCCGACCGCCAGGATGGTGGCGTGCGGCGGGTTGATGACGGCGGAGAAGTCCTTGATGCCGAACATGCCGAGGTTCGACACCGCCGTGGTGCCGCCCTGATATTCCTCCGGCT
>NZ_JAOANW010000013.1 GCF_026162365.1 Nitratireductor luteus
TTCTTCGCCCACCCAACTCTTCCCCATGTCCGCACCCCGTTTGTTGAAGGTGCCAGATAAGGAATCATGGCCGATTCCACGTGATCAAGTGAAAACTGCAACCTAAGGACTTATGGGTAACTTCAAGCGACGTTGCGGCGGCTTGATTGCCTCGCTCGTGACCGCCCTCCGCTTTGGCTTGCTCGCGCCTAGCCCTCCGCGTGACGTCGGTGTGTCCCTCGCGTCGTCACGTGTGCGCCGCCTCTCCGTGTCGTGAAGTGGGCGCCATCCCCTCCGCTTCGTCATCCTTGGGCTTGACCCAAGGATCCATGCCGTGCCGGCGGTGAAGCGTGCGGCGTTTCCGGCATGGGGTGCCGGATGCCGGAAGCGTCGGGCGCGGTCGCAGAAGGAACGGCATGGATCCTAGGGTCTCCGCCTTCGGCTTCGCCCTAGGATGACGAAGGGGAAGGGAGGCTGCTTACATGATGGGACCGCCAGTGCTCGGCGCCCACCAGGAACCGCCAGTGCCACCAGTAGGAGGCACCAGCGCCACCAGGAGCCCCAGCGCCCACCCTCGACGGCGCTGGCGTCGGCGCCATCCTCTCCACTTGGTCACCCCCACCAGCGGCAGCCTCCACCCTCGACGGTGCAAGCGTTCGCGCATCCCCTCCACTTCGTCATCCTTGGGCTTGACCCAAGGATCCATGCCGTGCCGGCGATGAAGCGTGCGAGGTTCCCGGCATCGGGCGCCGGGTGCCGGAAGCGTCGGGCGCGGGTGGAGAGGGAACGGCATGGATCCCAGGGTCTCCGCCTTCGGCTTCGCCCTAGGATGACGAAGGGGATGGTGGGGCGGTGTAATCGTCGACGTTGCGACCACGTTGATGATCCGCGTCATCCCCCTCCACTTCGTCATCCTTGGGCTTGACCCAAGGATCCATGCCGTGCCGGCGATGAAGCGTGCGGCGTTTCCGGCATGGGGCGCCCGGTGCCGGAAGCGTCGGGCGTGAGGGGAGAGGGAACGGCATGGATCCCAGGTCTTCGCCTTCGGCTTCGCCCTGGGATGACGAGGGGGATGGGGAGGCTGCTTTCATGACGGAAGCTGCCAGCACTCAGCGTCCACCGGCAGGAGCCACCAGTACCCCCAGCAGGAGCCATCAGCGCCCCTTCGCCCTAGGGCAACGAAGGGAGCGGGGGCCGGCTTTTACTGTTGAGACGTCGGCACCCACTCTGGGCGGTGCGGGAGCAAAAAAGCCGGCCGTTCAAACGGCCGGCTTCGATGTCTATTGCTGCCTATCCTCAACTACACCCGCTCGTAGCCCCGCAAGTATCGCACTTCTCGCACGTCCCGTTCCGCACCATCGTGAAGTTCTGGCACTCCGAGCACATGTTGCCGGTATACCCCTGCGCGATGGCCTGTTGGCGGCGGTGGCTCTCCACCTTCTTGGCTTCGGCCGCTTCCGCTTCCGCCTCGTCGGTGAACAGCGCGTTGGCGTCTTCGCGTTCGGCCTGTTCCTTGGCGCGCTCCTCGTAATCCCTGCGGAAGGCGGTGGCTTCTTCCTGCAGGCCGGCGGCCATCGGCTTGAGCGCGGTGGCGCCGATGGCGCGCACGTTGGAGCCGGGGGCGGTGCGGGAAGGGGCGTGGTCGCTGTTGGCGGCCTGGCCCTTGGGATCGGACGACTTGCCCGACACCAGCTTGAACGGCGTGGCGCCGCGCGTCAGCCCGCGAGAGAAGGGCGTTGCCTTGCCCTCGTTGATGCCGCGGCCGAGCGTGGTGTTGGAAAAGTCGGACGTGTCGACATGGGCAAGGTCGGTGCGGCCGAGATAGGAGACGGCGAGCTCGCGGAACACATAGTCGAGGATCGACGTGGCGTTCTTGATGGCGTCGTTGCCCTGCACCATGCCGGCCGGCTCGAACTTGGTGAAGGTGAAGGCGTCGACATATTCCTCCAGCGGCACGCCATATTGCAGGCCGATCGAGATGGCGATGGCGAAATTGTTCATCATCGCGCGGAAGGCGGCGCCTTCCTTGTGCATGTCGATGAAGATCTCGCCGATGCGGCCGTCGTCGAACTCGCCGGTGCGCAGATAGACCTTGTGCCCGCCGACCACGGCCTTCTGGGTGTAGCCCTTGCGGCGGTTCGGCAGCTTCTCGCGGTCGCGCACCACCTTCTCGACGATGCGCTCGACGATCCGTTCCGAAACCTGGGCGGCCTGCGCCGCGGTGGGGGCGGCGACCAGCTCTTCCACCAGATCGTCCGCCTCTTCCTCGTCGTCCGAAAGCAGCGAGGCGTTGAGCGGCTGCGAGAGCTTGGAGCCGTCGCGGTAGAGCGCGTTGGCCTTCAGCGCCAGCTTCCAGGACAGCATGTAGGCGTTCTTGCAGTCCTCCACCGTGGCGTCGTTGGCCATGTTGATGGTCTTGGAGATGGCACCCGAGATGAAGGGCTGCGCCGCCGCCATCATGCGGATATGGCTTTCCACCGAGAGATAGCGCTTGCCGACCTTGCCGCACGGATTGGCGCAGTCGAAGACGGGCAGGTGCTCGTCCTTCAGATGCGGCGCGCCTTCCAGCGTCATGGCGCCGCAGATGTGGATGTTCGCGGCCTCGATCTCCTTCCGGGAGAAGCCCAGCGCGGGCAGGAGCTCGAAGGAGAAGTCGTTGAGCTGCTCGTCGGTGAAGCCGAAGGTCTCCTTCAGCCAGTCGGCGCCGAGCGTCCACTGGTTGAAGACGAACTTGATGTCGAAGGCAGCCTTCAGCGCGCCGTTGAGCGCCTCGATCTTCTCGTCGGTGAAGCCCTTGGCCTTGAGCGTGCCCGGATTGACGCCCGGCGCCTGGTTCAGATTGCCATGGCCGACCGCATAGGCCTCGATCTCGGCGATCTGCGCCTCGGTGTAGCCGAGGGTGCGCAGCGCTTCGGGCACGGCGCGGTTGATGATCTTGAAATAGCCGCCGCCGGCGAGCTTCTTGAACTTCACCAGCGCGAAATCGGGCTCGATGCCGGTCGTGTCGCAGTCCATGACCAGGCCGATCGTGCCGGTGGGCGCGATGACGGTGGCCTGCGCGTTGCGGTAGCCGTGCTTCTGGCCAAGCTCCAGCGCCTTGTCCCAGGCCGCCTTGGCATGCTCGACCAGATCGGCATAGGGGCAGTCCTCGGCCTTGATCGGCACGGGGTTGACCGCGAGCTTCTCATAGCCTTCCGCCTCGCCATAGGCGGCGCGGCGATGGTTGCGCATGACGCGCAGCATGCTGTCGGCGTTGCGCTCATAGTCGGGGAAGGGGCCGAGCTCGCCGGCCATCTCGGCCGAAGTGGCATAGGCGACGCCCGTCATGATGGCCGTCAGCGTGCCGCAGATGGCGCGGCCTTCCGGCGAATCGTAGGGAATGCCGGAGGTCATGAGCAGGCCGCCGATATTCGCGTAGCCGAGGCCGAGCGTGCGGTATTCGTAGGAAAGCCGGGCGATCTCCTTCGACGGGAACTGCGCCATCATCACGGAGATTTCCAGCACCATGGTCCACAGGCGCACCGTGTGCTCATAGGCCGCGATGTCGATGGAGCCGTCCTTGTTGCGGTATTGCAGGAGGTTCATCGAGGCCAGGTTACAGGCCGTGTCGTCCAGGAACATGTATTCCGAGCACGGGTTGGAGGCGCGGATGGGGCCGGCCGCCGGCGAGGTGTGCCAGTCGTTCATGGTGGTGTTGAAGTGCAGGCCCGGATCGGCCGAAGCCCAGGCGGCATAGCCGATCTTGTCCCACAGATCGCGCGCCTTCAGCGTCTTGGCGGGCTTGCCGTCGGTACGGCGGATGAGGGTCCAGTCGCCGTCGGTCTCGACCGCGCGCAGGAAATCGTCCTTCAGCGAGACGGAATTGTTGGAGTTCTGGCCCGAGACGGTGAGATAGGCTTCCGAATCCCAGTCCGTGTCGTAGGTCTTGAACTCGATATCCGTGTAGCCCTGGCGGGCGAACTGGATGACGCGCTTGACGTAGTTCTCGGGCACCGCATTGCGCTTGGCCGCCTTCACCTCGCGCTTCAGCGCGGGGTTCTTGGTCGGGTCGAAGCAGTCGTCGCGCGTCGATTCGGAGCCGGCCTCGCAGTTGACGCAGGCCTTCATGATCGCTTCGAGGTGCTTCTTGACGATCTTGGAGCCGGTGACGAGGGCGGCGACCTTCTGCTCCTCCTTCACCTTCCAGTCGATATAGGCCTCGATGTCGGGATGGTCGATGTCGACCACCACCATCTTGGCCGCCCGGCGCGTCGTGCCGCCGGACTTGATGGCGCCCGCCGCGCGGTCGCCGATCTTGAGGAACGACATGAGGCCGGAGGACCTGCCGCCGCCCGAAAGCGTTTCGCCTTCGCCGCGCAGCATGGAAAAGTTTGAGCCGGTGCCGGAGCCGTACTTGAACAGGCGCGCCTCGCGCACCCACAGATCCATGATGCCGCCCTCATTGACGAGATCGTCGCCCACGGACTGGATGAAGCAGGCATGCGGCTGCGGGTGCTCGTAGGAGGATTTGGACCTCGTCAGCTTGCCGGTGAAGGGGTCGACGTAATAATGGCCCTGGCCGGGGCCATCGATGCCATAGGCCCAGTGCAGGCCGGTGTTGAACCATTGCGGGGAGTTCGGCGCGACGCGCTGGGTGGCGAGCATGTAGCAAAGCTCGTCCATGAAGGCCTGGGCATCTTCCTCAGAATCGAAATAGCCGCCCTTCCAGCCCCAATAGGTCCAGGTGCCGGCCAGCCGGTTGAAGACCTGCGCCGCGCTCGTCTCGGGGCCGTAGCGTTCGTCCTTGGGCAGCGCCGCCAGCGCCTCCTCGTCGGCGACGGAACGCCACAGGAAAGAGGGGACGGCGTTCTCTTCCACCTTTTTCAGGCGCGCGGGCACGCCCGCCTTGCGGAAATATTTCTGCGCCAGGATATCGCTCGCGACCTGGCTGAACTGGGCCGGCACATCGATATTGTCGAGCCGGAAGACGACCGAGCCATCCGGATTCTTGATCTCGCTCACCGCCTTGCGGAACGGCACCTCCGTGTAGGGAGACTGGCCTTCCTTGGTGAATCGCCTTTCGATGCGCATCTTCGTCCCTTTTCAATCTCTAAATATAGCGTCCCGCGCGGCAAATGCCTCATCACTTTCCGCGCAGGCGAACGCCAGTCCGCCGACTGCCGCTTCCCGCTCGGGAAACGACTCTCCAACACCTGGCCATGCGCGCCGTTCCATGGCTTTCAGGCCATGAGATCACCGCCGCCCGCTGGCCGGGCTGGTCCATGTCTTGACGCTTCCTGTGGTGCCTCTCCTTGAGGAGAGTTGTCACACTATTTGGTGTTAAGCATGGCTGCAAACACTAAATATAGTATTAACAACCTCTTTATGTAACCCCAAATACCCGCGCCCCCGCCGTCGAAAATCCAGGCAAAAAAGCCCGTTCCGCCCACGACGGCGTCGGGCGGGAACTTTCTACTCAAACCAATTCGGAAATTGACCGATCTCTAAACCGTTTCGGTCGCGCCACCCGAACAGAGCGGCCACTGACCATAAAAAGCGACTCGGTTTCCCCCGTCAAGGGATCGTTTCACATCAGATTTGTGACCCCAACATCTTGTGTGTCACATATGTGGATAACGGGGATCGTCCAAAGCAGCCCTTGAGTCGCGCCGAAAAGGGGAGACGGCCTCGAAGACTGTCCGAGAACCGGCGAAAGAAACGGAGTTTCGCTCAGATAAACGCATTGAGTAGCAGGAAGATGACGGCGGCGAGCGCTGCGGCGGCCGGCACGGTGGTCACCCAGGCGGCGACGATGGTGGTAACATGCGCCCGGCGCACCAGCTTGCGGCGGGCAACCTCCTCGCGGGACACATCGCTGGCCTCGTCCTCGGTTTCGTCGTCGCTGAAGAAGGTCGTGGACAACAGGCCGCCGTCGCCGTTGGCCGCACGCTCTTCGCGGATCTTGACGCCCTTGCGCTCCAGATAGGCACGCCGGCGCTTCGAGCGGGCCGTGTACCACTCGCGGAAGAAGCCGACGCCGAAGACCGCGCCGACCGCCGTATGCGTGGAACTGATCGGCAGGCCGAGGCCGGATGCGATGATTACGGTGATCGCCGCCGACAGCGCCACGCAGAAAGCGCGCATCGGGTTGAGCTTGGTGATCTGCTCGCCCACCATGCGGATAAGCTTCGGCCCGAACAGGACGAGGCCCAGCGATATACCCACCGCACCGATGACCATGACCCACAGCGGAATGGCGACCTGCGACGTGACCGAGCCGGCCTGCGCGGTGAACACGATCGCTGCCAGCGGTCCCACGGCGTTGGCCACGTCGTTGGCGCCGTGGGCGAAGGACAGGAGCGCGGCCGAAATGACGAGCGGCAGATTGAAAAGTTTGCGCAGCGACTGGTTTCTGTTCTCCATGCCCTTCGACTGCCGGCGCACATGGAAGTGCGAGACGATCCAGACCAGGATGAAGGCGGCAACCCCGATCACGGCGATCATCGCCGCATCCAGGTGGATCAGCTTCTTGAGGCCCTTCGTCGCCAGATAGGCGCTGAACGTTCCGGCCATGATGGCGATCAGCAGGGGCACCCAGCGCCGCGCCGCGCCGATCTTGTCGTCCTGGTAGATGATGGCGGTCTTGATGAAGGCGAGGAACAGGGCCGCCACGAGGCCGCCCATGATCGGCGAGACGACCCAGCTGGCTGCGATCTGCGCCATCATCGGCCAGTTGACCGCCGAAAGCCCGGCCGCCGCGACGCCCGCGCCCATGACGCCGCCGACCACCGAATGGGTCGTGGACACGGGTGCGCCGACCCATGTCGCCAGGTTGATCCACAGGGCCGACGATATCAGCGCGGCCATCATGGCGCTGATGAAGATGCCGGGCGTGCTGACGGCTTCCGGCGAGATGATGCCCTTGGACACGGTGTCGACCACATCGCCGCCGGCTATCAGCGCGCCGGCGCTTTCGAATATGGCTGCGATAAGCAATGCGCCCGTGAGGCTGAGCGCGCGCGCGCCGACCGCCGGGCCGACATTGTTGGCGACGTCGTTGGCCCCGATATTGAGCGCCATATAGGCGCCGATGGCGGCCGCGGCGACGATGATAAAGGCGCTCGGCTCACCCCCGACATAGATCGAGGCGAAAATGCCGGCGAGCGCAAGAAACAAGAGGCCGAGGCCGGGGCCGACAAGACCACGCGCGACGAGGCTCGTGGCCTCTTCGACATGGACCAGCTTGTCGAGATCCTTGTCGAGCGTACGCTTCCTGGGAGTTGTTGTGGTCTCGTTCATCGCCTGGCGCTCATTTCGTGGAAACCAGGACGGCCTAGGGAATGGCGAGCCGGCGCACAAGCGCTCTGCACCGAATCAGCCATTCAAGCTACGATTTCTCGTGGATTACTCGTAAAGCCGGCGATAAGTTCCGCCAGATCGGGCTCCTGCACCATTTCCGCTGCCTTTCGCGGTGACACCCAGCGGCGTTCCCGCTCCTTCATTTCCGGCCATTTCTTGAGTTCTTTGGAGACCCTGACCGGATAGACCTCGACCTGACAGTGCCATTGCATCCCGCTGCTCAGCACCTTGCTGTAAAAGTAGTGGCCGAACGCGTCGGCATCCACATTTCCCTCGATGCCCGCTTCCTCGCCCGCTTCGCGCAGGGCGGATTCGGCGAGCGTCTCGCCGGCTTCGGGCCATCCCTTGGGCAAGACCCAGCGGCCGGTATCACGGCTGGTGATAAGCATGACCTCGATACCGTCCGAACCATGACGCCAGGGAAGGGCAGCGGCCTGCACCCGCGGCGGGTTGCCGCCGAAAATGCGGCGCAGGCTCTCGGCAATGCCTATGCGTCTGATATGGCTGAACAGCATCCGCAAAGCCTTTCCTTAGCGTTTTGCAGTCAGGTGGAATCGCCTGACGCCCGCACAAATGCGGCGAAACAAAGTGGTAGAGCATCCCTCTGCATCCAGATGGACAAACGGCGCTCTGGGATCGCCGACATGGCTCTATTCGTCCAGAATCAGACTGGACGGGTATTGATTCGAAGATATGTCGCCTGCGGAAATAGGCAAATAAACGAACGCGACGAGCTGGTCGTCAGGTCCTAGCCGACCTCATTTTCCGCGATCGGCTTCTGGTAGGAGAAGCCCATGTCCCAAGGGAAGTAGATCCAGGTATCCTGCGAGACTTCCGTGACGAATGTGTCGACCAGCGGACGGCCCTTCGGCTTGGCATAGATCGTGGCGAAATGGGCTTTGGGCATCATCGCGCGCACGATTGCGGCGGTCTTGCCCGTGTCCGTCAGGTCGTCGATGATCAGGATATCCTTGCCGTCGTCTTCAAGGAGCGACGGCGCCACTTCCTTGATGACCTTCAATTCGCCCTGCTCGGTATAGTCGTGATAGGAGGCCACGCAGACCGTTTCGATCAGCCGCACACCCAGTTCCCTGGCGATGACCGCCGCCGGAACCAGCCCGCCCCGGGTGATGCAGACGATGGCTTTCCATCTGCCGTTCACGCCGGCCAGGCGCCAGGCAAGCGCCCTTGCATCGCGGTGGAATTGGTCCCACGAGACCGGAAAGGCTTTGTCTGGATGATCCATGTCGCACACTCCAAGGCGGCGCGCCCGGGAATGGCGCTCGGAATGCGCGGGGAATTAGCCGGAAAGGGGCGGCGAGCGCAAGTCCTGCCCGGCAAATGAAGTCCTGCCCGGCAAATGGCCAGCGGGCCTTACCGCGACATGAGCGTGGGAACAGTCATCGTCTGCAGCATGGCGCGCGTCACGCCGCCGAATACGAACTCGGAAATGCGCGAACGCCCATAAGCACCCATGACCAGCAAGTCGCTGCCGGTGTCGGCAATCCGGTTGGAAATGGCGTCGCAGTGGGAAAGACTGCCCGAATGCTCGGCGCGCAGCGTTACCTCGACGCCGTGCCTTGCAAGCGCCTCGGCAATAGCCGCGCCCGCCACGCTTCCATCCTGGCTCGCCGTGTCCTCGGCATCGATGGTCAGCACCTCGACGGCGCCGGCCTCCTTGAGCAGCGACAGCGCATCGAACGTGGCGCGCGCGGCCTCCTTGCTGCCGTTCCAGGCCACGAGCGGTTTTTTGAACGGCGTATCAAGCCGGCCCCGGAACGTGTAGGGCACCAGCAGGGTGGGGCGGCCCGCCTCGAAGACCAGCGCCTCGACGTCGGCAGCCATGTTGGACGCCGAATCCGGGTCGTTCTGCTGGGCAATGGTGATATCGGCCGTGCGGGCGCTCTCGATACCGGAGATAGCGGAATCGCCGGAGATATTTTCATAGCCGCGCCATTCGTGAGAGACCCCTTCGGCAGCGCATTTGCGCTCGAAGGCGGCCTTGAGTTCAGCGTTACGCCGTTCTGCCTCGGCGCTTATCTCCATCGAATAGTCGACCGCCGGTCCGCCCATGGGCGTGGCCATCGCGATCGGCAGCGATTCCGCATGCAGCCCTATGAGATGGGCCTGGTTTCGCGCCGCGAAGGGCAATGTGAAGTCGAGAACGCGTGGCAGGTCGGCCTCGCTTTGAAGAATAGCGACGATCGTTTTATAGGACATGAAAGCCTCCAGTCAGAGCCAATGGGCAGGCTGTTGCGCGGGCCAGCGCGCGAGCCGGTGCGCGGGCCAACGGGCGGGCCAATGGGCCGGATTATGCCGCTTCTGCGGGCGGTTCGCCTTGCCCTATATCAAACGTATGGGAGCCCGATCGGTTTTCAAAGACCTTCCAGCATGCCGTTGACCGCGTCCGCCGCTTTGCGAAGCGCTTTCTCCGAGCGGGCACGCACGACCACCTCGGTCCAGAACTTGCCGTCGAGATATTTCGGGTAGGAGCCGATGATGGTTTCGGGGTGGGCTTTCTGGATTTCACCCAGCGGGCCGCCTATCGTTCCCTCCGGGTGGGGCGAGGGGATGGCCACGGACAGCAGTTTCACGCCGGTCCTGAGCGTCGGCACAGCATTGTCCAGCATCGCCTGGAAAATGGAGGGCACGCCGGCCATCACATACACGTTTCCGATCTTGAAACCGGGCGCTACGGAGATGGGATTGACGATATGGGTGGCGCCGCGCGGCATGCGCGCCATGCGCCGCCTTGCGTCGGTATAGACGATGCCGCGCTTGGCGAAATGCTCGCCGAGCAGGCGATCCGCCTCCGCATCATGTTCGCACGGCAGCCCGAAAGCGTGCGATATCGCCTCCGCCGTTATGTCGTCATGGGTGGGACCGATGCCGCCGGTGGTGAAAACGTAGTCGAAACGGCCGCGAAGCGCATTTACCGCCTCGACGATAGCCTCCTCGTCGTCGGCCACGATCCGCACCTCCTTGAGATCGATCCCGACGGCGGTCAACATGTCCGCCAGATGGCCGATATTGCGATCTTTCGTGCGACCCGAGAGGATCTCGTCGCCGATCACGACCATTCCCGCTGTAACGATTGCGTTCATTCCGCGTTGTCCCTGTTGGCCACCGTCCAATAACTCGCGCCACTGCCGGCGGCAATGGTGGCCTTGCGGTGAACGGTGTGTCTGCAACCAGGCGTATTCTTTGTCCCGCGAAACAACCTAGATTCGGACCGATAGTGCCGGGGAGCCCGGCCGATGTCTTCAAAGGAGTTGGAAAGCATGGCGAAAATTCTCGTACTTTACTATTCGAGCTGGGGCCACATGGAAGCGATGGCGAAAGCCGCCGCCGAGGGCGCACGCGCCGCCGGTGCCGACGTCACCGTCAAGCGGGTGCCCGAACTGGTCCCCGAGGAAGTAGCCAAAAGCGCGCATTACAAGCTCGACCAGGAAGCCGAGATCGCCGACCCCATGGAACTGCCCGATTATGACGGATTCGTCTTCGGCGTGCCGACGCGCTACGGCCTGATGTCGTCGCAGATGAAGAACTTCCTCGACCAGACGGGATCGCTGTGGGCCGAGGGCAAGCTGATCAACAAGACGGCGACGGTGATGTCGTCAACCGCCACCCAGCACGGCGGCGCGGAGATGACCATCGTGACCACGCAGGTCCCGCTCCAGCATCACGGCATGATCATCGTGCCGCTTTCATACGGCTATGAGGGCCAGTCGGGCAACGATACGGTGCGCGGCGGATCGCCCTACGGCATGACCACCACGACCAATAGCGACGGATCACGCATGCCTTCGGCGCAGGAACTGGCAGGTGCGAAATACCAGGGCAGGCGACTTGCCGAGATTACCGCGAATCTTGTCGCTGGCCGCAAGGTGTTGGAACGCGAGCTGGTATAGGTCCCTCGCTCACGGCGCTGACAACGGACGGGCGGCCGAAAGGCCGCCCGTCTTTCATTTGGCTTCCCGACCGATCCGCCAACCGTTCGCTTTGCCAATCCGCTTGATTGCGCGGGCAAGTGCGGCTAGGCAAACGCCAGTGCGGACGTGGCGGAACTGGTAGACGCAAGGGACTTAAAATCCCTCGATCCTCGATCGTGCGGGTTCGATCCCCGCCGTCCGCACCACGCCATCCCGTGAAATCAGGTTTCGTCGAAGAGGTGCATTTGCACGATGGGCCCGAGGCGTTCGACGATCGGCGCCTGGTCCTTGCCGCTCAGATGGGGAAGCTCCAGCACGAAGCGGCAGAAGGCGAGCCCCAGAAGCTGGCTGGCGACGAGTTCGGTGCGCAGCGGCGCTTCTTCCTCCCTGTCGATGATCCGCGCGATCCGCGGCTGCAACTGCTTCTGGATGACGTTACGCATGCGCACCCGGGCCTCGGCATTTGACGTGGCGGCCCGCAATATGGCGTTGAAACCGTCCTCGGCGTCCTCGTCCCACCGCTCCAGGAAGTGCTGGACCAGATAGCGGCCGACATCCTTTCTGGGCATCTGGCCGAAATCCGGAAGCTCGGGATCGAAACTGGCCGCTGCCGCGAAAAGCCCTTCCTTGCTTTCGAAGTAGCGCATTACCATGCACGGATCGATGCTCGCCTCCGCCGCGACGGCGCGGATTGTGGTGCACTCATAGCCTGCCTCGGCGAAGAGCTTTTGCGCCGCCTGCAATATGCGCTCCTTCGTATCTTCCGAGCGCCTGCGCGCCACTACCATCTCACGTCTCCTTTCAGTCCCTCACAGGAACGTTACTACGGGCAAGCAAAAAAAGCCAACAATTGGTTGCCAACACTTGTTGACATATGGGGAGGGCGCTCCTAAATGCCAACAACTGGTGGCAAACAGATGTTGGCAAACGACTGTTGACACTGTTGCGCCGGGCCGGTTCCCGCCGGAAGCGTGCCTCACGGGCGGCTCTTCGAAACCGCGTGTGAAGGATAATTTAACGATCCTATGGAGACTTGACATGAAGACCTTGATTTCCGCCGCCGCTCTCGCTGCTGTTCTGGTCACTCCGGCTCTCGCGATCGAGCCCATCCCGGGCAGCATCACCTATGACGGCCCGAGCCAGTCGCGCCTCGAGAAGACGCCGGTCGGCTCGGTTTACCTCCACGAGTTCAACTCCGGGGGAAACCGGTATCAGGAGATGTACGTGGTTGGTGACGACGGCCGCCTCGAGCTCCGCAACCGCCAGGTCAAGAACGACGGCTAAAGCATTCCCTGCTCCAAGCAACGGCCCCGAACCCCGGTTCGGGGCCGTTCTTTTTAGTTGGCTCCCGCCTGCGGCGCATATCCCGCAATGACTTCCAGAAAGGCCGTGCCGTAGCGTTCCAGCTTGGCGTCGCCTATGCCCGTTATGCTGGCCATCGCCGCGCGCGAGCGGGGGCGGGTGGCGGCCATCTCGGCCAGCGTCTTGTCGTGGAAGATGACATAGGGCGGCACGTTCTGGGCTCGGGCGAGCTCGATGCGCTTTTCGCGCAGCGCCTCGAACAGGCCGCGGTGCTCCGCCGGCATCGCCGCGGCCGCCTCCTGGCGCGCGGCCTTGCGGCCCCGTTCCTTGCGGGCCGGGCGGGGCGCGCGCAGCATCAGGGCCGGCTTGTCCCGCAGGAAGGCCCTGCCGTCGTCCGAGATCGACAGGCCGCCATGGCCGGCCAGGTCGACATTGACCAGCCCGTGGGCGATGAGCTGGCGCAGGATGGCCCGCCATGTCGCCTGATCGTGCTCCGTGCCGATGCCAAAGGTGGAAATCCGGTCATGGCCGAAACGGGCGATGCGCTCGTCCTCGCGGCCCAGAAGCACCTCGACGACATAGGCCTGGCCGAAGCGCTCGCCGGTCCGGTAGATGCATGAAAGCGCCTTCTGCGCGGCGACCAACCCGTCGAACAGTTCCGGCGGGGCGGCGCAGGTATCGCAATTGCCGCACGGCTCGCACCCGTCGCCGAAATAGCCGAGCAGCACCTGGCGCCGGCACTGGGCGGTCTCGCAAAGCCCGAGCAGCGCGTCGAGCTTCTGCCGCTCCATACGCTGGCGCTGCTCCGGCGCGTCCGACTCGTCGATGAATCGGCGGCGCAGCGCGATGTCGTCGGCTCCGTACAGCATCAGCGTATCAGCGGGCAGCCCGTCGCGGCCGGCCCTGCCGGTTTCCTGATAATAGGCCTCGATGCTGCCGGGCAGGTCCAGATGAGCGACGAAGCGCACATCCGGCTTGTCGATGCCCATGCCGAAGGCGATGGTGGCGACCATGACCACCGCTTCCTCGCGCTGGAAGCGGCGCTGGTTCTGCTCGCGGGCGGCCTTGTCCATCCCGCCATGATAGGCGAGGGCGCGGAAGCCCTGGCCTTCCAGCCACGAAGCGGTCTCCTCCGTCTTGCGCTTGGACAGGCAGTAGACGATGCCGCTTTCCCCCTTGTGCCGTTCGAGGAAGCCGAGGAGCTGCCGGCGCGGGCTGTCCTTCTCCTCGATGGCATAGCGGATATTGGGTCGGTCGAAACCGGCGATGAAGCAGTCCGCCTCGCCGATCCGCAGGAGCTCGACGATCTCCTGGCGCGTCGGCGCGTCGGCCGTGGCCGTCAGCGCCATGCGCGGCGCATCGGGAAAATGATCGGGAAGAACGTCGAGCTGGCGGTACGAGGGGCGGAAATCGTGCCCCCATTGGGACATGCAGTGCGCCTCGTCGATGGCGATCAGCGACAGCGGGATCTGCTTCAGGCCCGCCAGCGTATCCGGCCGCAGCAGCGTTTCCGGCGCGACATAAAGAAGGTCCAGCTCGCCGGCGCGCATGGCCTGCCAGAGCTTGTCGCGCGCGGCGGGCGCCAGATCTGAGTTGAGCGCTGCCGCCCTGACGCCGGCCTGAACCAGCGCCGTCACCTGGTCCGCCATCAGCGCGATCAGCGGCGAGATCACAAGCCCCATGCCGGGCCGGCAGAGCGCCGGTATCTGGTAGCAGAGCGATTTTCCGCCGCCCGTCGGCATCAGCACGAAGGCGTTGCCGCCGGCCACCATATGCTCAACGATCTCGCCCTGCCGTCCGCGGAAACCGTCATAGCCATAGATGGATCTGAGAATTTCGGTGGGACTGGAATACATGCGAAGCCTGACGGGGAGAATCGAAGATGCCCCGTCATAACAGCTTCGCGCCGCCTATGCAGCGCATCGGCAGCAAGGTTCAGGCGTTTGCCCCGCCGTCCACGGCCAGCATGGCGCCGCTGATGAAGCGGCCGCCGTCGCCGGCCAGATGCGCGACCGTGGCGGCGATGTCCTCCGGACGGCCGAAACGCCCGAGCGGGGTGCGGCTGCGCTGATAATCCGCCATCTCGCCATTGGCGGGGTTCATGTCGGTGTCCGTGGAGCCGGGATCGACGACGTTGACCGTTATGCCGCGCCCGCCCACGTCCAGCGCCAGCCCCTTGGTGAAGCCGATCAGGGCGGATTTGCTCGCTGCATAGAGCGTCATGCCGGGGAACTGGGGCCGCTGGGCCAGGCTCGAGCCGATCGAGATGATCCGCCCGCCCTCGCTCATGTGGCGCAGAGCCGCCTGCGAGGCGACGAAGACGCCGCGCACATGTATGCCGAGCGTGCGGTCGATCTGTTCCACCGTCACCTCTTCCATCGGTCCATTGGGAAAGATGCCCGCATTGTTGACGAGGATGTCGAGCCGCCCGAGCCGCTCGGCGGCCATGTCCACGGCGCCTCTCACGGCCTCCGCGTCGGCGCTGTCGGCCTGGATCGCTGTGGCTTTGCGGCCAAGGGCCTCGATCTCGCCGACCACTTCCGCGGCCTTCTGCGCATTGGCGGTATAGGTGATGGCGACATCGGCGCCGCGCGCGGCCAGCGTGCGGGCGATTGCCGCGCCTATTCCCCTGCTGCCGCCCGTGACGAGCGCTGCTTTTCCAACAAGATCCTGCATGGTTTTCTCCTTTTGTGTACCGTTCGGTACAAATTGCTATTCCGCTTGCCGAACCGGGTCAAGAGCTTTATTTACTCTTCGGTACAAAAGGATGTGGAAATGGTGGAAAGAGGCAGGCCGCGGGCCTTCGACCGCAATGAAGCGCTGCATCGCGCGATGCGGCTTTTCTGGACGAGGGGCTATGACGGAACGTCCGTGAGCGATCTGGCCGAGGCGATGGGAATCAACAAGCCCAGCCTCTACGCGGCGTTTCAGTGCAAGGAGAAGCTGTTCTACGACGCCGTTGCGCTCTACGAGCGGGAAGAGGGCGGCAAGTTCCTCGAGGCGCTGCAGGCCGGCCCGACCGCGCGCGAGGCGGTGGGCGAGGCGCTGCGCGTCAACGCCCGTCTCTTCGCCGATCCGCAGAAGCCCGGCGGCTGCATGATCGTCGTCTCGGCGCTGGCCACCGATCCCGATCACGACGCGGTGCGCTGCTTCCTGTCCGGCAACAGGAGCGAGGCCGAGGCGGCCTATCGCAAACGCATCGAGCGCGGCGTCGCCGAGGGCGACGTGCCGGCGCAGGCAGATGCGGCAAGGGCTGCTGCCTTCTACGCCGCCATCCAGGCAGGCATGTCGGTGCACGCCCGCGACGGCGCCGGCGAGCGGAGCCTGCTGGAAATCGTCGACGGCGCGATGGCCGCCTGGGACCATGTCGTCATGCCAGGCATCGTGGACAACGGCCGGCCTGATGAGACAGGACGATCCTAGCTCTACAGTTATGATTTGCTGCCGCGCCCCTTCGCGCCCCCTTCGCTCGACATAGGTTCTGGATTTGCCTGCGGCGGACTGGCAGAGTGCTTTTCCATAAAGGAGAAGCTCGATGCCGAAGTCAGCCATGTTCAAGAAGCCGCAGCCATGGACGGAGGTTGCGCCGCAGCTTGTGGATGTGGCGATGGGCCGGCGGCCCGCGGATATGGTGGTCCGCAACGGCCGCTGGGTGAATGTGCACTCCGGTGAAGTCCTGCCGGGCACCGACGTCGCCATTGCGGCCGGGCGGTTCGCCTATTGCGGCCCGGACGCCAGCCACGCCATCGGCGAGAAGACAAAGGTCGTCGACGCCACCGGCCGCTATCTCGTGCCCGGCCTGTGCGACGCGCATATGCATGTGGAAAGCGGCATGGTGACGGTGACCGAGTTCTGCCGCGCCGTCATCCCGCACGGCACCACGTCGATGTTCATCGACCCGCACGAGATCGCCAATGTGCTGGGGCTGCCGGGCGTCCGGCTGATGCATGACGAGGCGCTGGCGCAAGCGATAAACGTGTTCGTGCAGATGCCCTCCTGCGTGCCGTCGGCGCCGGGGCTCGAAAATGCCGGCGCCACGCTCGATGCCGACGATGTGGCCGAGGCGATGGGTTGGGAGAATATCGTCGGTCTCGGCGAGGTAATGAACTTCCCCGGTGTGGCGGCAAACGATCCGGTCATGACCAGCGAGATCGCCGCCACCGTGCGGTCCGGCAAGACGGTCGGCGGACACTTTGCCTCGCCAAATCTTGGCCGCGCCTTTCATGGCTATGTGGCCGGCGGGCCGGAGGACGATCATGAAGGCACCCGCATGGAGGATGCCATCGCCCGCGTGCGGCAGGGGATGAAGGCCATGCTCCGCCTTGGCTCGGCCTGGTATGACGTCGCCAGCCAGATCAAGGCCGTGACCGAGGCCGGCATCGACCCGCGCAACTTCATCCTGTGCACCGATGACAGCCATTCGGGAACGCTGGTCCAGGAGGGGCATATGGACAGGGTGGTGCGCCACGCCATCGCGCAGGGCCTGCCGCCGGTAACGGCGATCCAGATGGCGACCCTCAATACGGCTCAGCATTTCAGGATGGAGCGCGAACTGGGGTCGATAGCGCCGGGGCGCCTCGCCGACTTCCTGATCGTCTCGAACTTGGCCGGACTCGTGATCGACGAAGTCTACGGCCGCGGTGTGCGGCTCGCGAAAGGCCGCAAGCTGGAAGCCGATATTCCCGCATACGACTATCCGGCCAAGGTGAAGAAGACCGTCAAGCTAGGTAAGCGCCTGACCGCGCGTGACTTTGACATACCGGCGCCCGACGGTGTCCGCAGCGTGCGTGCCCGGGTGATCGGCGTGATCGAGAACCAGGCGCCGACACGCGCTTTGACCGCCGACCTCGGCGTGGCCAAGGGCACGGTCTCCATGGACCGTCGCAACGACATCTGCCAGATCGCGCTGGTCGAGCGGCACCGGGCCACGGGTGCGGTGACCAATGGTTTCGTTTCGGGCTTCGGCTACACGCAGGACTGCGCCATGGCTTCGACCGTGGCACACGATTCTCACCACATGATCGTCGTTGGCACCAACAAAGAAGACATGGCCGCCGCCGCCAACCGGCTTGGTGCGGTGGGCGGCGGCGTCGTGATGTTCTCGAAAGGCAAGGAACTGGCCATGGTGGAGTTGCCGATCGCCGGGCTGATGTCAGACGAACGCGCCGAAGTCGTCGCCGCGAAAGCGGCCAAGCTCGCCTCAGTCATGCGCGACATGGGCTGCTCTCTCAACAACGCCTACATGCAGCATTCGCTGCTGGCGCTCGTCGTCATCCCGGAACTGCGTATATCGGACACCGGACTGATCGATGTGACGACCTTCTCCAAGGTCGACCTGTTCGTGTGAGGCGCACACCGCGCGACACAACGCCGACGCTGCCCCTGGATCACGATGGTTTTGGATCGAATCGATCCAAAGTCACAAACGTGATCGATTCCAATATTTTGAAGCGGGATGCGGGCGTAAAACCGTTTCCCGCTTTTCCTCATCCCGCTCCAGCTCCTCAGTGGGGCGAAGAGGGCGTCGGCGGGCGGATGAAGGGCAGTGCCGAAGCTCGTGCCGTGTACCGGGCGAGACGCAGGCAGCGGCCGGTTATCGCTGCCCCACTTCGACATCGAAAACCTGGAACGGGGTCGTGATGATGAGTTCGGCCGCCGAGCCTATCGTCTGTCCTATTCCGCTTGCCAGCCTGTCCAGCCGCTCCGTTATTTCTTGTTCGCTGGTCGGCTGGGCATCGGCGACAAGCGTGTCGCCAAGCAGTCGGATGAGCAGCGGATTCTCCGCAAACTTGGTATGGTTGAGCCTATCGGTCGAGGCCACGCCGGTGACGTCGATAACCGTCACGCCTATGAGCGACAGCTCCTCGGCATCGATGGTTGCGCCGACGCGCGGCTGGTTGCCGGCGATGAGTTGCGACAGGGATAGCGCCCGGTCGTCTCGCGATGTCAGCGCATAGAAGCCGCCCACGGGCGCGCCATAGCGACGCATCTGCAATTTGAATAGGTCGGCATCGATGTCGGGCGAAGCCAGGACGACGTCGCCCAGCTTCCCATTCAGGTCCTTGTTGCCCGCAATGGCAAGCTGGCGCAGCGTTTCCATCGTGACCCAGCTTCCCATCGAATGGGCGATGATGTCGATTCGCGTGGCGCCGGACCGCGCAACCGTCAGCAGCGTTTCCTCCAGCGCGTCGCGCGCCGCCGCGGCGCTGTTGCTGTCGTAGATATAGTCGATCGTGCGCGCTGCCGAAGCCCATGTGAACAGCACCGGTGTGCCGGTGAAGCCCGAATCGTGCACGATCTGCGTCATCCGGTAGATGGCTTCGTCGAACCCCGTATTGTAGCCATGGACGAACACCAGCGCCCGGCCGCTGCCTTCGGCGAGGTCTTCGCGCAGATCCTCCGCAAACCCCGCTTCGCTGCGGTAGAGGCCGATGCGACGGGCGGCGAAATAGCGTGCGGGGTCGGCCACCTTGTTCGTCGGGCTATATTCGATGCGACCCGGTTCGTGAACGGCCGGCACGCTGATTTCGACACGCCCGAACATCGGGTCGGGCGACCGGTTTCCCGCGAAGACGACACCTGGTGCTTCATCTCGTGCGCGCGATGTTGCGATGAACAGCTCGTGGGTTTTGGCAATCTGGCTGGCGCGCGCTGGGGCGATCGTCTGCGCAAGGATGCGGTGCTGGCTTTCGTTTGCGCAGCCGCCGACAAATATGGCCAAGCCGACTGCGGCCGGGCTGAACAGGCGCAAGCGGCCCAGTATCATGATGGCTATTCCCAATCCTGAAGACGGCACCCCGCAACGCCGTAATAGCGTTCATGTCGTGGCGAGTCCATTTGAAGAGGTGCTACCGACCCCAGAATACCGGCGTAAAGATGACGAGCACGGTGAGAATTTCGAGCCGGCCCAGGAGCATGGCGAGCGCCATGATCCATTTGGCGGTGTCCGAGAGCGATGCGAAATTGCCGACCGGGCCGACAATCGGCCCAAGGCCCGGGCCGACATTCGTCAGGCCGGAAAGCGCCGCCGAAACGGCCGTCACGAGATCGAGCCCGGTGGCCGCCAGCATGAGAATGATGACCGCCCAGATGACGAGAAAGGCCGACATGAAAAGCACCACCGCGCGCTGCAGATCGTCGTCCACGGGGCGGTCGCCATAGCGGACGGTCAGCACGGTGTTGGGGTAGACGAAGCGCCGCAGGCCATTTGCCATAAGTTCGAACAGGATAAGGAACCGGTAGGCCTTGATGCCGCCGGTCGTGGAGCCCGAGCACCCGCCCAGGAACATTGCCACGAACGCCGCCGCCAGCGCGAACGGCCCCCACGCGCCATAGTCCTCGCTGGCATAGCCGGTGGTCGTGATGATGGAGACGAAATTGAACGCCGAGTGGGTGAGCGCATCGAAGAACGGCCTTTCGTCCACCACGCGCAGATAGATCGCCACGACGATCACGAACACGACTACATAGCCGGCGAAGACCCTGATCTGGGGATCGCGCAGCGCGTCGAGCCGGCCGCGCAGGGCGAACAGGATGAGGATCGAGAAGGGCAGGGCGCCGAGAAACATGAACAGGGTTCCCACCCACAGGATCGCGGCATTGTCGGCGTAAAAGCCCATGGAGGCGTCATGGGTGGAAAAACCGGCGGTGGCCACTGTCGTCAGCGCGTGGTTGAGCGCGTCGAAGGTGGGCATTCCGGCGGCCGCATAGGCGATCGTGCAGGCCAGTGTCAGCGCCGCATAGATGCCGACCAGGCTGTAGGCGAAGGTGGAGAAACGATCGAAGGGGCGATCGTCGATGTCTGACGATTCGATCTTGAAATAGGAAACGCCGCCGACATTCAGGAACGGCAGGATGAACAGGCCGAGCGCGATCACGCCCAGCCCGCCGATCCATTGCAGGATCGAACGCCATAGAAGCAGGCCCGGCGGCAGGCCGTCGAGCCCGACGATCACGGTAGCGCCCGTGGCGGTGATGCCCGAGACCGATTCGAACATGGCGTCCGCCAACCGCATCTCCACCGACGAGGCGATCAGCGGCACTGCACCGGCGAGGCAAGCGGTGAGCCACAGCAGATTGACCACGAGAAAACCGAAACGCGACGAGATGGGCGGCTGCCGTCCCCGGGTCGCCATGGATACGGCGAGCGCGAACCCGCCCGTGAAAAAGGCCGAGAAAGCGAAAACGCGCCAGTCGTCGTTGCCGTAATAAAGATCCGCCGCCGCCGGGACGAGCATGGCGACCGAAAGATACAGCGCGAAGGCCGAAGCGATATGGATGGCGGCGCGGATTGCCAGATATTGCACGAATTGGTCTCCGTCGACGATGGTTTTGGCGTCGGCGCTTGACGTTTCCGCCCGCGATGCTGCGCGAGATTGGCGTTGCCGCTTACGATATGCAATAGCCGATGCAAAATGGAAAGACGAGCCGGCCCGGCGGAAGGAAGGTGATATGAAGCAGTTCGTCGAGCAGGTGGCCAGGGCCGAAAGCGCGTTGCGCGCTCTTTTCCCCGAGACGCCGCTGCAGGAAAACGACTACCTGTCGAAGAAGACGGGCGCCCGCGTCTTCCTCAAACGCGAGGACCTGACGCCGGTGCGCTCCTACAAGCTGCGCGGCGCCTTCAACTTCATGCGCAAGGCGCTGGCCGCCAAGCCTGACCTGCCGAGCTTCGTCTGCGCGTCGGCCGGAAATCACGCCCAGGGTTTCGCCTTCGTCTGCCGGCACTTCTCCAAGAAGGGTGTCGTCTTCATGCCGGTAACGACGCCGCAGCAGAAGATCGACAAGACGCGCCTGTTCGGCGGCCCGTTCATCGAGGTGCGGCTGATCGGCGATTTTTTCGACGAATGCTACCGTGCCGCCGCCGCCCATGCCGAGGCCGAGGGCACGCTGATGGTGCCGCCCTTCGACCACGCCGACATCATCGAGGGCCAGGCCACGGTCGCCCGGGAAATCGCGGACCAGATCGGCAGCGACCTTGAGCGGGCGCTGGTTGTCCTGCCGGTCGGCGGCGGTGGGCTCGCGGCGGGCGTCACCGGCTATCTCGGCACCATCGGGGCGGGCTGCGACTTCATCTTCGCCGAACCGGCCGGCGCGCCCAGCCTGCACAGGAGCCTGGAGACCGGCAAACGGGCAAAGCTCGAAGCGGTCGACAATTTCGTGGATGGGGCGGCAGTCGCCGAAATCGGCCGCGAACCCTTCCGCCGTCTCAAGGGCTTTTCGGCCGATAAGGTGCACCTCGTGCCCGAAAACCGCCTCTGTGCCACGATGGTGGAGATGCTGAACATCGAGGGCGTGGTGCTGGAGCCTGCCGGAGCCCTCGCCATCGACACGCTGAAGGACTTTTCCCGCAAGGAATTGAAGGGGCGTACGGTGATCGCCGTCGTTTCCGGCGGCAATTTCGATTTCGAGCGCCTGCCCGATGTGAAGGAGCGCGCGCTGCGCTTCGAGGGGCTGAAGAAATATTTCATCTTCCGGTTTCCACAGCGGCCGGGCGCGCTGCGCGACTTTCTCGATCTCCTGGGTCCCGACGACGACATCACGCGCTTCGAATATCTCAAGAAATCCGCCCGCAATTTCGGTTCGGTGCTGATCGGCCTTGAAACCAAGGACAGCAAGAACTTTCCTAAGCTCATGCGCCGCTTCGACGAAGCCGGCTGGGCCTATCAGGACATCACCGAGAACGACATCATCGCGAGCCTGCTGATATGAGCGAAGCCACCCGATATATCGTCCTGTTCCGCGGCGTCGGCGGCAAGACGCAGCTGCCCGTGGCCAGGCTGCGCGCCGTGCTGGAGGCGGATGGGTTCCGCGGCGTGAAGACCTACATCAACAGCGGCAATGCCGTCCTGGCCTCGGCTCTCGGCGAGAGTGCACTGGCGTTGCGCGTGGCCGGGCTGGTCCGCGCACAGATGGGCTTTGATAAAAGCGTGTTGGTGCGCAGCCTTGCCGAATGGGATGCCATGATCGCGCAGAACCCGTTTCCCGAAGCGGTGGACGAGCCGACGAAGCTCCACGTCTTCACGCTCGAACAGGAGCCGGAGGCGGACCGGATGGAGGCTCTTCGGGAGAAGGCGACGGGAACCGAGCGGTTCGCCGTTCGGGGCAGGACGCTCTATCTCCACACACCGGACGGCATGGGCAACTCGCGTTTCGCGCCGAAGATCGAGACCACGCTGAAGATCGCCATGACGGTGCGCAACTGGCGCACCATGCTGGCGCTCCGGGATCTGGCGGCGGCGATCGCCTGAGCGGACGTCCTACCGCGCTGCACAATTCTGTTGCTATTTTCCGCGCGCTTCTCCATATGAGGGGCGTAAGGCGCATGGGCCGGTTACCCGGCTCTCTCGATAGTTGAGACTTTTCACAGAGATTTGGTTGCGTCTGCCTCGCCTGAAACCGGAATTCACCGGAGGCGGGACAAGCCTTTCGGGCAATGTCCGAAGGGCGCGACAGCGCAGCCGCGCGAGGCCCCACGGCCCGCCGCCTTGTCGTTCAAGATAGATATGGTCATGGCAGGTTGCGCCCTGCCGCGAATTGCTGCGGACCCTTGCTGACTTAGTAGAGTCGGCGGCCGCATGAGAAAGAAGAACGATTTGAACAACGATAACGATACGAAGCAGCTGAGTTTCACCGATCTGGGCATTACCGGCGTCCTCCTGAGCGCTGCCAATGCGGCCGGCATGGACATTCCGAAGCCGATCCAGGAGCAGGCCATCCCGCCATTCCTGGCAGGCAAGGATATATTGGGCGTGGCCCAGACCGGCTCGGGCAAGACGGCGGCCTTCGCGCTGCCGATTCTGTCGCGCATCGCCGGCCTCGGCAACAAGCGCCGTCCACGCACGGCACGCGCGCTGATTCTGGCGCCCACCCGCGAACTGGCGGTGCAGATCGAGACCGTGATCCGCGGGCTTGCCAAGACCTCGCATATTTCGACCGCGCTGGTGCTGGGCGGCGTTTCGCGCCACAGCCAGGTCAAGAAGATCGCGCCGGGCGTCGACATACTGATCGCCACTCCGGGCCGGTTGACCGACCTGGTGCGTGAGGGCGACGTCCTCCTGTCGGACACGACCTGGCTCGTGCTCGACGAGGCCGATCGCATGCTGGACATGGGCTTCATCAACGATGTGCGCCGCATTGCCAAGGCCACGCACCCGGCACGTCAGACCGCGCTTTTCTCCGCCACCATGCCCGACGAGATCGCCAAGCTGGCAGCCAGCCTGCTGCGTGAGCCGGTCCGCGTCGAGGTCGCCCGCCAGGGCACCACGGCGGCCGAAATCCGCCAGAGCGTGATCCTCGCCCGCACCAAGCAGAAGCGCAAATACCTGTCCGATATCCTGGCAAACGACGCCATGCGGCAGGTGATCGTGTTCGCCCGTACCAAGCACGGCGCCGACCGTGTGACGCGCGATCTGGAGCGCGACGGCTTCAACGCCGCCGTTATCCACGGCAACAAGTCCCAGAACGCCCGTCAGCGCGCGCTGAACGGCTTCCGTGACGGTTCGGTGCGCATTCTCGTGGCGACCGACATCGCCGCGCGCGGCATCGACGTTCCCGGCATCACCCATGTCGTGAATTTCGACCTTCCAGACGAAGCCGAAAGCTATGTGCACCGCATCGGCCGCACGGGCCGCAATGGTGCGGATGGCGAGGCGATAACTCTGTGCGATCCGACCGAAGCTTCGAAGCTGCGTCAGGTCGAGCGCATCATCCGCATGCGCCTGCCGGTCGCCGCCGACATCACCGCGCAGCCCGATCCGGCCCGCCCCGCCAATCAGGGCACCCGGAGCGACGACCGTCAGCCGGCAAATGATGAGGCCGCAAGGCCCAATCGCGGCAGGGCGCCGAACAGGGGACGGCCCCAGGGCGATGGCGGCAAGCCGCAGAACGGCAAGTACCGCCGCCGCGGATCTTCCCAGGGCCAGCGCGGCCGGGCCGCTTAGGACCGCGAGGTTTCCGACGCCTGCAAATCCCTCCCCGCAAAAGGGGAGGGGTTAACACTACAGTCGCGTTTTACCGCCGCCCCTCTGTCCCCAATACCAGGCTGGCCGTCCGGCCTCTGCCATGTGGCTCAATTGCCCGCCGGGTAGCCATGCGATAGAGGGTTTGCGCCGTCCGTCGGCAATCTGCCGGCATGAGCATGGGAGGACGATTGATGGCAGGCATAGCGGCGCTGGCGGCCGCCTACATTCTTTCCCAGTTCTATCGTTCGTTTCTGGCCGTGCTGACCCCGGCACTCACCGTGGAGCTCGGGGCGACGAAGGCCGAGCTTTCGGCGGCCTCCGGCATCTGGTTCGCCGTCTTCGCCCTTGCGCAATTCGCCGTCGGCATATCGCTCGACCGTTACGGCCCGCGCCGGACGGCTGCCGTCCTGCTCGGCGCCTGCGGTGGCGGAGGCGCCGTGCTTTTCGCCCTCTCGACAGTGCCGTGGATGATCATCGCCGCCATGGCCTTGATCGGGCTTGGCTGTGCGCCCGTACTGATGGCTTCCGTCTTCATTTTTGCCAAAACCTATTCCTCGGCGCGGCTGGCCATCCTGACGTCCTGGCTCGTCGGCTTCGGAACGCTGGGCAATGTCGTGGGCGCGGCTCCGCTCGCGGCGGCGGCCGAAGCCTTTGGCTGGCGCGAGGTCATGATGGGTCTTGCGGCCATCACCCTCGCCGTTGCGCTGGCCATCTACACCCTTGTGCGCGATCCGGAGACTTCCGTCGAGGAAACGGCCGCAAATACCGGATTCGCCGGCTATCTGGAGCTTTTCAAGCTGAGATTACTGTGGCCCCTGCTGCCGCTGATCGCCCTCAACTATGCCGCCGCCGCCGGCATTCGCGGCCTGTGGGCAGGTCCCTATCTTGCCGATGTCTATGGTGCCGAGGCGTTGCTGATCGGTCAGGTCACGCTGTTCATGGCGCTGGCCATGGTCGCCGGCTCCTTCGTCTACGGTCCGATGGACCAGATATTCGGCACGCGCAAATGGGTCGCCGTAACAGGCAATACGCTCAGCCTGTCGGCGTTGTCGTGGCTGGCATTCTTTCCCATGACGAGCATTTCCCAGACAACGGTGCTGTTCGTTGTCGTCGGCATATGCGGGGGCAGCTATGGCTTGCTGATGGCGCATGGGCGGGCATTCGTGCCGGCTCATCTTACCGGGCGCGGCGTGACGCTGTTGAATTTCTTCTCCATCGGGGGAGCCGGCCTGATGCAGTTCGCAACCGGCGCGGTGGTCACCGTCGGCACCGTGGAGGGGGAGCCCGTGGCCGCCTATCGCAACCTGTTCATCTTCTATGCCGGTATGCTGGCTGCCAGCCTGCTCATCTATCTGTTTGCGCGCGATGCGCGTCCGGCCGAATCTCAGCCAGCGGTACGACCCCTCCGGCAGGAGTAGCCAGACGGTTCGCCCGGATATGTGGAGAGGGGCGTTTGCGCTGCCGCCAGCCGGTCAGCCGCATCAGGATCGCGAAACGCCATTCCTGCGGCAGGAGATTGAGTGCCGCCACGCTCCAGGCCAGACGCCGCGGGAAGGCGGTAGCAAAACCTCCCGTCCTGAGCGCGGATGAAAAGCGGGCGGCGGCCCTGTGGGCATCGATCAGCGCCGGCCGCGGAAACGGGTGTCGGGCCGTCAGCGGCGTGTCGACGAAGCCCGGATTGACGATCTGGATGCGGATGTTCAGCCGCTCGAAATCGAAGCGCAGGCATTCGGAGAGATTGTTGAGCGCGGCTTTCGACGCGCCGTAGGCCGCGGCTGAGGGCAGGCCGATATGGGTCGTCAGCGATCCCATGATCGCGATGTGGCCGAATCCGCGCGACCGCATCCGGTGGGAAACCGGCACGATCCCGTTGGCAACGCCCAACAGATTGGTCTCGAGTACTTCGCGAATTTTACCGGAGTCCAGATATTCGCCCCGCGTCGGCAGATACTGGCCTGCGTTGAAGACCGCCAGCGCGATAGGTCCCAGCGCCGTTTCGATATGGTCCACCATGCGCTCCATGGCGGTCACGTCGGTCACGTCGCAGGCGACGGCTGTGATCCGGCCGGGCAGGGGGCGTGCTTCCTCCGCCAGCCTTTCGAGCGCGTCGTTGGAGCGCGCGGTGGCGGCAACGTGGTATCCGCGCCCGGCAAGGTCCAACGCCAGTTCACGCCCGATGCCGCTGCCGGCTCCCGTGATCCAGGCGATTCCGTCATCTGGTCCGGCTCTGTAAAGCATGCTCGTTCCCCCGAAATGGCAATCGCCGAAGGTTGGATTCGGGTGTAAGCCCAAACCGGGCTTATGCGGGAAGAACCGTTTTCCCGCTTAACGTGCGTCAACTGAACCATTTGTCGCCTTCACCACCGCTGGCGCAAAAACACGCCTTGCATGGCGATGCGCCGGTTTTTACGTTGCACCTTCTGCAATTTGCGCTCGGCGCGACCCAGACGAGGAACATCATGCAGCCTTCGGTGATCGAAACCATCGGCAACACGCCGCTCATCCGCCTCCGCCGCGCCTCCGAGGAAACGGGCTGCGAAATCTACGGCAAGGCGGAATTCATGAATCCGGGCCAGTCGGTGAAGGATCGCGCCGGCCTTTTCATCATCCGCGACGCGGAGAAGAAGGGACTGTTGCGGCCGGGCGGGGTGATCGTCGAGGGAACCGCCGGCAACACGGGCATCGGCCTGACCGTGGTCGCCAAGGCGCTCGGCTACCGCACGGTCATCGTGATCCCGGAGACCCAGAGCCAGGAAAAGAAGGATGCGCTGCGTATCCTCGGCGCCGAACTCATCGAAGTTCCGGCCGTTCCCTACAAGAACCCCAACAATTATGTGAAAGTATCCGGAAGGCTGGCCGAGCAGTTGGCTGCGAACGACGCGAACGGCGCGATCTGGGCAAACCAGTTTGATAATGTGGCCAACCGCGATGGGCACATGGAAACCACTGCCGAGGAGATATGGGAGCAGACCGGCGGCAAGGTCGACGGCTTTGTCTCCGCTGTCGGCACAGGCGGTACGCTGGCCGGCGTCGGCGAGGGGCTGAGGCGGCACAAAGCGTCGGTCAAGGTCGCGCTGGCCGACCCGCTGGGCGCCGCCCTTTACAGCTATTACACCACCGGCGAGCTGAAATCGGAGGGAAGCTCGATCACCGAGGGCATCGGCCAGGGGCGCATTACCGCTAATCTGGACGGGTTCGAGCCGGATTTCTCATACCAGGTGCCCGACAGCGAAGCGCTGCCCATCATCTTCGACCTGATCCAGGAAGAGGGGCTCTGCCTCGGCGGCTCCACCGGCATCAACATCGCCGGCGCCAAGCGGCTGGCGCGCGAAATGGGGCCGGGGCACACCATCGTCACCATCCTGTGCGACTACGGAAACCGCTATCAGTCCAAGCTGTTCAACCCCGCCTTCCTGCGCGAGAAGGATCTGCCGGTACCCGCATGGATGGAACGCGCGCCTGACATCGCCGTGCCGTTCGAGGAGGTCGCCTGATGGCCACCGAAACCCTGTTCCGCGACGACGCATATATGCGAAGCGTCGAGGCCAGTGTGATCGGCATCAACGAGCGCGGCGGCATCATCCTCGACCGCACTGTCTTCTACGGTACCTCGGGCGGGCAGCCGGGCGATACGGGAACGCTGACCCGCGCCGACGGGCGTGTGATCCCCATTGCGGCGACGGTGTGCGGCGAGACCAAGGACGACATCATCCATGTGCCCGCCGAAGGCGCGGAGCGGCCGGAAACCGGCGAGAATCTGACGCTCGCCCTCGATTGGGAGCGGCGCTACAAGCTGATGCGCATGCACACGGCCTGCCATCTTCTCAGCGTGGTCTGCCCCTATCCCATCACAGGCGCCTCGGTGAGCGAAGAGGATTCGCGCATCGATTTCGATCTTCCGGACGCCGGCTTCACCAAAGTGGAAGTGACCGAGAAACTGACGGAACTCGTGGAGGCAGATCATCCCGTCTTCACGCGCTGGATCAGCCAGGAGGACCTTGCCGCCAACCCGTCTCTGGTGAAGTCGAAGAATGTGCGCCCGCCTTCGGGCGTCGGGCGGATCAGGCTCGTCTGCATCGGCAAGGACGCTGTCGTCGACAGCCAGCCCTGCGGGGGCACCCATGTGCTGAGGACAGGCGAGATCGGCACCATCCACATCGGAAAAATCGAGAAAAAGGGGCGCGAAAACCGTCGATTCCGGCTTCGTTTCGGCGCGTTTTCAGCTTGAATCGCCTCGTTTTCAGCTCGTTTCGGCGGCATTTTTGTCTTTTGAGGTGAGATTTCTCACCCGGTTCGGGATCAAATCATGAGTGAACAAAGCCCATTCATAGTATCGGCCGACTGGCTGGAGGAGCGGCTGCACCAGCCCGGCCTCTCCATCGTAGACGGCTCCTGGTACCTGCCTGCCCAGCGCCGCGACGCGCGCGCCGAATACGAGGCCGGCCACATTCCGGGCGCGGTTTTCTTTGACCACGACGCCGTGGTGGATCCGGATTCGAAACTGCCGCACGCCATGCCGGACCCTTTGACCTTCGAGCAGTATGCAAGTTCGATGGGCATTTCGGAGGACGATACGATCGTCGTCTATGACGGTCCCGGCTTCTTCTCCGCCCCGCGCACCTGGTGGCTGTTCCGGGTCATGGGCGCGGCGAAGGTCTACGTACTCGACGGCGGCCTGGACGGCTGGCGCGCCGAGGGCCGTCCGCTGACGGACGAACCGACCAAGATCGCGGCAAGCGTGTTCGATCCGAAGTTCGATGAGAAAAGGCTGGCCGGGCTGGACGACATGCGGCGTTTCGTCGAGAAGGGCGGCATCCAGATCGCCGACGCCCGCTCACCCGGCCGGTTCACCGGCGAGGAGCCCGAACCACGGGAAGGGATGCGCTCCGGCCACATGCCGGGCGCCGTCAACGTGCCGGCATCCTCACTGTCGAAAGACGGGCATTTGCTGCCGCCCGAGGCCCTGCGCGAAAAGCTCGAAGCGGCGGGGCTGGACCTGACCAAGCCGGTCGTGACCTCATGCGGATCCGGCGTGACCGCGGCCGTCATAACGCTGGCGCTGGAGAGCCTCGGCCACAAGGACAACCGCCTCTACGACGGCTCGTGGAGCGAATGGGGCAGCCGCGATGACACGCCCGTGGCGACGGGAAAATCATGATCGGCCAGAAGGGGGAGACGGCCGGAACGCTGCAGGCTACCGTAACGCGGCTCGAAATGACGCACCCGCCTTCGGCCTATCCCCCCGCGCCGATGGGGGAGCCGCTGGCGGTGATGCGCTGCCGGTCCATGCCGCTGCACTATTATCGCTACCTCTACGACCGGGTCGGGCGCAAATGGCACTGGACCGGCGCGTTTCATCTTTCGGACGCAGAACTCGAGGCGCAACTGAAGGATGAGAAGACCGACATCCGGGTGCTGTATCTCGACGGCGCGCCGGCCGGCTATTTCGAGATCTGCCGCTTGCGGCCGGAAGAGACGGCGCTGGTCCATTTCGGGCTGATGGAGCATGCTATCGGCCGGGGGCTGTCGCGCTGGTTTTTGGGAGAGGCGATACGCGCCGGCTGGGAAACGGGACCGCAAAAACTCTCCGTCGAGACATGCACGCTGGACCATCCCGCAGCACTCGGCCTCTACCAGAAAATGGGCTTCGAGCCGGTCCTGCGGCGCGAAGACAGCGTCCGGAAGCTTTCGCCCGCCGACCGGAAGAACGCCCTTTATCGCTGAGGCGCGGAAACGGGGGCCGGAATGGAACCGACGGTCCGATGCTTGGGGTGAGGGGGCGCTCTCAATGGCGCAGGGAACCGTTCATCGTGGCTTCAGGTCCAATATGCATTATGGCTTCCGCAGATTTGAATCATTTTCTCATTTCGGAGAGGCAAGATGTTGAATAGACGAATTCTTTTACTTTCGGCGCTGGCCGTGGCCGCATTTCCCGCGCAAGCGCCCGCCCAGGCGAAGATGCCCTCGGGGGCGCAGATCCAGCGCAGCCTGGAGGCTGCTCCGAGAATGCGCATCCAGCCGAACAATCGCGTCACCGTAGAGCAGTTCAAGCGCCGCCCCGATTTGCGTCGTGCGGCACCCTCCATCGATATTCAGGCGATCAATTTCGGCTTCGATTCGGCCGAGATACCGCCCTCCGAGTACCGCGAGGTGGAACAGATCGCGCGCGCCCTGCACGGTATCCTGCGGCGGCGCCCGGGCACGCGCATATTGCTGGAAGGCCATACCGACGCCGTCGGATCCTATGGCTACAACCAGCAGCTTTCCGAAAGGCGGGCCCGTTCGCTGCGGCGTGTCCTCGTGCGCCGGTTCGGTCTCCCTGCCTATGCGCTGGAGACGGTGGGCTATGGCGAGGAATATCTGCTCGTTCAGACGCCCTACGAAGACTGGCGCAACAGGCGCGTGACGCTGCGACGGATCGATGATTTCATCCGATAGTTCGATTGCCGGGAGCGGGAACCGAACGCAAATCCCAGAGTAATCGAAGTTGCACGAATCCGCCCGCTGATGTCCCAGTATCGGTCATGCGGGCGGGCTAGTATTCCAGTTACCGTATCGAACGAAACGTCGCCCTTATCCAGGTTGCAACCGTTGTTTGCACGATTCAACTTAGGATTTTGTTGGACCGTAACATAACTTTCCCGACCGGCAGGGCAGGCAAATCTGTTCCCGGCGCCACGCAACTGTTTGCCGTGGTCTCCGGTTGAACAGTTTCGCATCCGGCAAGGCGGGGAGGGGGTCGCGAAACCGGTTTCGGCGGGCATCAATGCAGCACGATCAGGACAGCGCCTTGAAACGGTAGTCGGTGAGACGTTCCGCTCCGCCGGCATTCCAGCTATTTCCGTTGTCCAGGCAGCTGATTCCGGTACCGCCGCACAGCATCCCTTCGTCGTGCGCAACGCGCCCTATCGATCCGTCTTCGGCCATGGTGCCCGCATTGATTTCCTATTAGTCCTGGGCGGCACGCGTTATCTGGTCGAGGCAAAAGAGCATGCGGGTCTCGGGGTCGGTGGACGAGAAGCTGGCGTTCGTTCTGCTCAATGCGCGACATAACCGGCCGGACCATGAATTCGTGCTGGTGATGGACGGGCACGGCTGGCGTCCCGAAACCCGGCGCTGGATTGCCACGATGGCGCGCGACGAGGAAGGCTTTCATGTCGTCACCCCTACCGGGCTCAAGAGCTGGCTTTTGCTGAGGCTCTGGCTTGCCCGCGAGCGGGAACAGGCTTTGACGCTGGCTTTCCCGATCGATGCAGCTATCCAGTTTCCTGGCCAGCAGGAATCGGGTGGATAGGCTCGGCCTGGTGCGCGATCCTTCTCCTGGAAGAACGGGAGAGCCGAAATGGGCCTGATCAAATTTGTTGCCATGCCGACTGAAGAAGCTCGCGCCTTCCAGAACGGAGCGCCGGATGCCTATGGCAATACGCCGGAGACAAGGGTCTCGCCCGGCACCGGTGTACCGTGCCGGCACTGTCTGAGAAACGTGGAGGCCGGCCGCAACTATCTCACCCTGTCGTATCGGCCGTTTCCGGCCTTGCAGCCTTATGCCGAAACCGGTCCGGTGTTCCTGTGCGCCGATGCATGCGAGCGGGCCGAGGAGGGCGATGTCATGCCGATGCTGTTCCGCGCTACGCCCGACTATATCCTGCGCGGCTACGGGCATGACGACCGCATCGTCTACGGCACCGGGGCTGTGACGCCGAAGAAGGACATCTGCACCTATGCGCACCAGCTTCTGCAGCGCGACGACATCGCCTATGTGCACATGCGGTCCTCGCGCAACAATTGCTATCAGGTGCGCATAGAACGGGCCTGAGCGTCCAGATCGCGCCTAGCCTTTTGCAGCAGGGTGCAGTCACTGACGGCCTTATAGGAAGATTAAGCGTCAGCACGGAGAGAAGATGGCCGCGTAATCGTTGACCGTTCAGGCATGGATCCTCGGGTCGGGGCCCGAGGATGACGAACCGTATGGTAGGATAGCGCTAACCGCCAACCTTGGTGATTCACAACGGCGCCTCAATCTTCGTCATCCTCCATATTGAAGCAACTCAAAAAAAGCCCGCCGGTGAGGGCGGGCTTTGAGGAGGGGAAGCCGTCTCTATGCGGCTACAGCCGCACGGGGCTCCGTCAACTCGTAGCCGAGCGCTTCGGCGACTGCCCGGTTGGTGATGCGCCCGCGATGGACATTGAGGCCGTTGCGCAGGTTCTGGTCGTCGGCAAGCGCCTTGAGGCCCTTGTCGGCCAGTTGCAGGCCATAGTGCAGCGTGGCGTTGTTGAGTGCATGGGCAGAGGTGACGGGCACCGCGCCCGGCATGTTCGCCACGCAGTAATGGATGATCCCGTCGACTTCGTAGGTGGGGTCGGAATGGGTGGTGGGGTGCGAGGTTTCGAAGCAGCCGCCCTGGTCGATGGCGACGTCAACGAGCACCGATCCCTTTTTCATGCCCGACAGCATTTCGCGTGTGACGAGCTTGGGTGCCGCAGCGCCGGGGATAAGCACCGCGCCGACCACCACATCGGCGGCGAAGCATTCTTCCTCGAGCGCTTCGACGGTGGAGTAGCGGGTATGGACCCGGCCGTTGAAGATGTCGTCGAGCTGGCGCAGCCGCGGGATCGAGCGGTCGAGGATCGTAACGTCCGCGCCGAGTCCGACCGCCATCTTGGCCGCGTTCAGGCCGACCACACCGCCGCCGATAATGGCAACCCTGCCGGGCAGCACGCCCGGCACGCCGCCGAGCAGCACGCCGCGCCCGCCGTTGGCCCTTTGCAGCGCCGTCGCGCCGGCCTGGATGGCAAGGCGTCCGGCCACTTCCGACATGGGGGCAAGCAGCGGCAGACCGCCGCGCTCGTCCGTCACCGTCTCATAGGCGATGGCCGTGACACCGGAATCGACCAGGCCCCTGGTCTGGTCCGGATCGGGCGCCAGATGGAGATAGGTGTAGAGAAGCTGGCCTTCGCGAAGCTGCACCCACTCGCCCGGCTGCGGCTCCTTGACCTTCACGATCATGTCCGACTTGGCGAACACGTCGCCAGCCGTCTTCGCGATTGTCGCGCCGGCAGAGCGGTAGGCGTTGTCATCGGCGCCGATGCCGGCGCCGGCGCCGGCTTCCACCAGCACCTCATGGCCATGGGCCACATATTCGCGCACGGAGCCGGACGTCAGGCCAACGCGGTATTCGTGATTCTTGATTTCCTTGGGGCAGCCGACGCGCATTCCAGAACCTCCCGGGGATTTGCGGTGAACTTTCCTGATTCAACCATAAAACGCCCGGCACGTCCTTGCGAATAGGTTTGCCATCCTGAGGCCGGTTCGCTATTTCTTGCGCCAAAGGGCGGGAATGGAGAATATTTTGCGAACAGCCGTACTCGACAGGATTGATGTCGCCATTCTCGATGCTCTTCAGCAGGACGGACGCATATCCAACGCGGCGCTGGCGGAGCGGGTCGGGCTGTCGCAATCGGCCTGCTCGCGCAGGCTCGACAATCTCGAAAAATCGGGCGTCATCAAGGGCTATCACGCCGAGCTTTCCAATGCGGCGCTGGGCCACCGCATGACGGCCATTGTGCACATATCGCTGACCGGGCAGTTCGAGAAGACGCTGAGCGAGTTCGAGGCGGCGGTCAAGCGCTGCCCGAACGTGCTCTCCTGCCATCTCATGTCCGGCGAATACGACTATATCCTGCGCATCGCCGCGCGCGACCTGGCCGACTATGAGCGGATCCACAAGGAATGGCTCACCGGCATGCCCCATGTCATAAAGATCAATTCGGCCTTCGCGCTGCGCGAGGTGATCGACCGCACGGCGACGGGAATACGGCCGGACATGGCGTGATTTGATCGTCGCGCCCCTTCGCTACCCCACCGGGGTAATCCCGGGCGCGGCGGTGAAACACGACTGGGGTGCCAGGCCCCCTGTCATCCGTGCGTCATCAGATTCTGCTGGAAGTCTCGCCCCGGTGGCGCAATCATCGCCATTCGCATGCATAACCTTGCCGGTTGGATCATTTCACCGTTTAACGGAAACGGTGAAATGATCCAACCATTTGATTTTACGCAATTCCGAACGGAAAACCGGTTCCCACTTTTCCTGGAATTGCTCTAAGGAGACAGACCATGAGCAAGCTCGACAGAACCATTTCACGCCGTTCCTTCCTTGCCGGCACGGCCGCCGCGGGCTCGCTTGTGATGCTGCACCCCTTCTCCGTGCGGGCGGCGGCCAACCAGGCGCATTTGCGCATCATGGAGACGACCGACCTGCACGTGCATGTCTTCCCCTATGATTATTACGGCGACAAACCGAACGACACGATGGGGCTGGCGCGCACGGCCTCGATCATCGACGCGATCCGCGCCGAGGCGACCAATTCCATGCTGGTCGACAATGGCGATTTCCTGCAGGGCAACCCGATGGGCGACTACATCGCCTATGAACGCGGCATGCGCGAAGGCGATGTCCATCCGATCATCAAGGCCATGAACACGCTCGGCTATGAATGCTCGACCCTGGGCAATCACGAGTTCAACTACGGCCTGGATTTCATGTTCAAGGTGCTTTCGGGCGCTAACTTCCCCTTTGTCTGCGCCAATCTGACCCGGGGTGGGCTCGCCGCGAACGGACGCCAGGACGACCTTTTCCTGAAGCCCTATGTTATCCTCGACAAGAAGGTGAAGGACGGCGCGGGCAAGGAGCACGCCGTCAGGGTGGGGCTCATCGGCTTCGTGCCGCCGCAGATCATGAACTGGGACGCCAAACACCTGGCCGGCAAGGCGATGACGCGCGACATCGTGCGCGCCGCCGAAGCCTGGGTGCCGCAGATGCGGGAGGAGGGCGCCGACATCGTGGTCGCCCTGTCGCATTCCGGCTTCGGCCCCCTGCAATATGAAGAGAACCTGGAAAACGCTTCCGCCCTTCTGGCGGGCGTCGACGGCATCGACGCTATCGTGACCGGCCACAGCCACCTGGATTTCCCGGGGCCGAAATTCGAGGGCGTGGAAGGCGCCGACAACGCCAAGGGGCTGCTTAACGGCAAGCCCGCCGTCATGGGCGGCTTCTGGGGCTCGCATCTGGGCCTGATCGACCTGATGCTGGAGCGCGACGGCAATGCCTGGCGCGTGGCGGGCTCCACCAGCGAGGCGCGGCCCATCTTCGAGCGCGTCGAGCGCGAGACCAAGCCGCTCGTGGACAGCAAGGCGGAGGTGGAGGAGGCCGCGCGCGAGGACCACGAGGCGACGTTGAAATATGTGCGGACCGCCGTCGGCAAGACCTCCGCGCCGCTTCACTCTTATTTCTCGCTGGTCGCCGACGACCCGTCCGTGCAGATCGTCGCCCAGGCGCAGGTCTGGTACATCAAGGACATGCTGAAGGAGACAGAATACAAGGACATTCCCGTGCTCTCGGCGGCGGCCCCCTTCAAGGCGGGCGGTCGCGGCGGCGCCGGCTACTATACCCACGTGCCTGCCGGCGACATCGCCATCAAGCACGTGGCCGACCTCTATCTTTACCCGAACACGGTCCAGGCCGTCCTGGTCACGGGCAAGGATGTGAAAGAGTGGCTGGAGATGTCGGCGGGCATCTTCAATGAGGTCGAGCCAGGCAAAGCCGACCAGAAGCTGCTCAACGACACGTTCCCCTCCTACAATTTCGACGTGATCGACGGCGTTACCTATGCGATCGACCTCGGCCAGCCGCCGAAATACGATCCGAAGGGCGAGTTGATCAATGCCGGTTCCAACCGGATTCAGGATTTGAAGTTCAAAGGAAAGCCCATTGATCCGGAACAGAAATTCGTCGTCGCAACGAACAACTACCGCGCGGGCGGCGGCGGCAGTTTTCCCGGGATCGGTCCCGACAAGGTGATCTTCCAGGCCCCGGATACCAATCGCGACGTGATCGTGCGCTATATCGTCGAAGAGGGCACCATCAACCCGTCCGCCGACGCCAATTGGCGCTTCAAGCCGCTCGATGGTGCCTCCGTTCTGTTCGAGACGGGACCGAAGGGCGCGGAATTCGCCGATGACGTGAAGGGCGTCGCCATCGATCCTGCCGGCGACGGCCAGGACGGCTTCGCGCTTTACCGGATCACGCTTTAGCTTTCGGTTCCGAACCGCCGTGGCGCTTGACACCAAGCGTCCCGATTTGGCTCCTTCGGGGGCCGAAGCAGGAGCCTGTGATGATTCGCCATATCGTGTTCTTCAGCGCAACCAAGCCCGAGGATGTAGGGCGCATCGCGGACGCCTTGTCTATGCTGGGCAACATACCGCACAGCGAGTTTTTCGAGATCGGCCTTAACCGCAAGGTCGACCAGCTTGGCGGCGAGGTCGACGTGGTCGTCTATGGCGAGTTCCGCGACGAGGAAGCGCTTGCCGCCTACAAGGCGCACCCGATCTATGCCGAGTGCATCACGCTGGTGCGCCCGCTGCGCGAGATGCGCGTCGCCGCCGATTTCGTATCGAAGAAGGTCTGATTTTACGCAAATGCCGGACGGAGAACCGGTTCCCACGTTTCCTGGAATTGCTCCAATGTTCAATCGTCGTTCGAGGCGTTGAGCTCTTCGGGGCGCATCCCTTCCTCGGGATGCAACTCGTGGGGAAGATAGCCGATTGCCTCCGACCATTCCCGGAAAGCCATGCGCAATGCTTCGGGGCGCGACATCCTGACCCGGCTGCGGGCGATGAACATATCGAGCGAGCGCAGCAGCTCCGGCTGAAGCCGCACCAGCACCGGCGTGCCCTTGCCGGTCGGCTTCGGCCCTCGTTTCCGACGTTCTGTTTGGTTCTCGTCGTTCATGTAACCATGATATCACAAGCTTCAGCCGCCTGACAGAGACTGGCGCGCCTTGCAAGCCTTAGCCAGGCGGGGGTGGCCATCTCAATACGCGCCATTGCTGTTTCCGCTCGACGGATATGCGGCAGGGGGAGCAGCGGGGGGCCCGCCGGGCGGTGGCGTGGACGTGCAGCCGACCAGGATCAGCGTTGAAAGCAGGATAAGCAGTCGCATGATGAGTCCTCCCTCGGTTCGAGACCTGTGGACCGTCATAGGTGCGGCGCTGCCTCGTTTGACCAAGTCAGCACCACATTCACAACGGTCGACGGGCCTTAATGCTCCATCACAAAATGATGGAGTCCCGAGGGAGATCATATACCGCTCCGGCGCCATGCCGCGGGTGATGCGGACGGGCAGGCTTTGCGCGCTGACAACTCATGCGGGGAATGCAAGGCGTGCTCGGGCGTCAGGCGACCAACTCGGCGACCTTGTCCTGCGCCTCCTCAGCGCTGGCAAGACCATGTACGCCGACAGACTCGCCAATCGCCGTGCCCACGGGCTTGCGCGGGTTGAGAAAGCCGTGTCGTCAGACCCTGCACGTCAGCTGCAGTCCGGTCAGTGAACCGTCTGGACGTCGAGGCCGTTGGGGTCGCGGCCCTCTTCGGCATTCTCGCTCGCAAGGCCGGCTGCCACGACCGACACGCGGAAAATTCCTTCAAGGCTGTTGTCGAAAATCGCGCCGACGATGATCTCGGCCTCGTTCCCAACTTCCTCGCGGATGCGGGTTGCGGCTTCGTCCACCTCGAAAAGTGTCATGTCGCGCCCGCCCGAGATCGACACGAGCACGCCTCTGGCGCCCTTCATGCTGGCTTCGTCGAGCAGCGGATTGGCAATCGCCGCCTCGGCGGCCTTCATCGCCCGGCCGTCGCCCGAGGCCTCTCCGGTGCCCATCATGGCGCGGCCCATGTCACGCATGACCGAGCGCACATCTGCGAAGTCCAGATTGATGAGGCCCTCCTTGACGATCAGGTCGGTGATGCAGCCGACACCGGAGTAAAGAACCCGGTCGGCCAGAGCGAAGGCGTCGGCAAAGGTGGTCTTGGCGTCGGCGACGCGGAACAGGTTCTGGTTCGGGATGACGATAACGGTATCGGCGCTTTCACGCAGAAGCTGGATGCCGCGCTCGGCGATTGCCATGCGGCGGTTGCCCTCGAAGGTGAATGGCTTTGTGACGACAGCGACCGTGAGGATGCCGGCTTTGCGCACAGCGGCCGCGATCACGGGCGCGGCCCCCGTGCCCGTGCCGCCACCCATGCCGGCCGTGACGAAGCACATATGCGTTCCCGACAGGTGATCCATGATCTCGTCGATCGTTTCTTCGGCGGCCGCCTGACCGATCTCCGGCGCCGACCCGGCGCCAAGGCCCTCGGTCGAGTTGGCGCCGAGCTGGATCAGCCGCTCGGCCTTCGACATGCTCAGCGCCTGCGCATCCGTGTTGGCGACGACGAAATCGACACCCTGAAGGTTTTGCGCGATCATGTTGTTGATGGCGTTGCCGCCGCCGCCGCCGACACCGATGATGGTGATCTTCGGCCGCATCTCCGAAATTTCCGACTTCTTGCTGTCCGTCACTAGGCCTGGCCCCTTCCTGGAGAGCCGACGGTGAATCATTTGGCCGGCTCGACGGCACGAAAGGATCAGAGAGAGCCGACCTTTTCAAGGGGACGCCCCGGCCATCCCCCGATGATGATGACCGGGCACTACAACTCTGATGACGAGCAGTTATCACCCTGCAGCATCGGCCCGAAAAATCGGAATCGATTCACGGGAAGCACGATGTGTATATTCAAAGTGTTAGAGCGTCCTTTATGGGTCCGAACGGACGCACGGCGCTCCAGGTCCTGACCTCTGGAACATCGCGCCGGAAGGCGGTTTCGGTCACTTGGCCGCGGAACCTTGCCTGGGGCGGCGGACGGCACGCAGCTTGCCGCTGTTTCCGCCTCCGCAGAAGAACCGATCGCCGCCATCGGACTCAAGCCCCGACACACCCGCTCCAGATGGCATCTCGATTACGTCCAGCGTCTCGCCGGTACGAGGATCGATCCGCCTCAACTCGCTCTCGTCATTTTCCCAGATGCCATGCCACAGTTCTCCGTCGACCCAGGTGACCCCGGTGACGAAGCGGTCGGAGCTGATGGTGCGCAAAATCGCCCCCGTTTCGGGATCGATTTGAAGGATCTTCCGGTCCCTGTATTGCCCCACCCAAAGCGTGCCTTCCGCCCATGCGAGCCCTGAATCTCCGCCACCACCGGGCGCCGGGATCGTGGCGAGCACGCGGCCGGTCTCGGGATCGATCTTCTGGATGCGTTCCTCGGCGAGCTGAAACAGGTGCCGGCCATCGAAGGCGGTGCCGGCGTGCCCGGCGACGTCGAGCGAGCGGACGGTCTTCCCGCTCGCCGGATCGAGGGCGCTCACCTTGTCTCCGGACGCGAACCAGATGTGCTGTCCATCAAAGGTGACGCCATGCACGTCCTCTATACCCGGAAAGGGGCCGTACTCCTGGATGATTTCGGCTGCTGATCTGTTCATGGTTCTACCCCGATTGTTCCGCAATTCATGCGTTCAACCTAGCCGCTCGGCGGTGGAGTGGGGAGTAACAAAGTCGTCGGGAAGCCCGGCACGGGCGGGGCCATCCAGCGGCGTGCCCGCCCGCGGCCGAACGACTGCACCTTGCCTTCCGTCGCAAGCTGCTCGAGCGCCCGCTGCACGGTGCGTTGGCTGGCGCCGAGCGCAACCGCCAGCGCCGTGCTCGACCACGATTCGCCATCGGCGAGGAGGGCGCGAACGGTTGCATGCTTCTCATCGACGGGCGGCGCCAGCACGACGACCTCGCTTGCGCGGAGCGGCACCAGAGCGAAGCCCCGCCCAGTCGCTCTGAGGTCCGCCAGCGTCCGAAGCTCGGCGCGAAGCCGCCCGATCTCGACCCGCAACCGCGCACGATGCGATTCATCGGCGTGCTTGGCCCGGAAGGCGCGGGCCAGCAGCGTGCTCCTCGACACGTCCGCGGGCCATGCTTCGCCCAGCGCGCGTGCCAATGCAAACAATACCGGGCGCGTGGCGAGCGGGACTACCGTGCCGGCCTCCCGCACAACGTTTCGGCAGGCATCCACGACGAGCGCCCCCGACGCAATCAGCGCTTCGACCTCGTCAAGCAGGAGGGGGCGTTCTTCGCCGCGCGCGACCAGGCGTGCGGCGGGCGTGTCGAGCACGAGGGATGCGCTGTCGACCTCCGCCGTCAGCGCGGGAATGTCCGCCTCGCGTGCGGCCTGTGCGGCCCGGGTGAGCGCCGCGCGCGCTGCCTTCGTCTCAAGGCGCCGCAGTGCAATTCCCGCGATCACCATTTCGTGGGCGACCCTCAACGTCGGTGGAAGCTGCGTGAGGTTGCGCCCGGCGAGCGTTTGCTCGGCCTCGTCGAGGCGGCCGATCAAGAGCAGGCGGCGGCCCTCGATGTTGCGCGCATGCGCGGCATTGATGGGATCGCCGTGTGTTTCGAGTGTTTCTCGTGCGGTAGCGAGCGCCTTTGGAGGCCAGGCGAGGTCGCGCGAGACGAGCGCGATTTCGGCCTCGGCGACGATGCACCGCGCGCGGGCCACCGCCTCTTTCGGACCGAAGGCGCGCGCCGCGCGCTTCAACAGAGCCTTCGCTCGTACGAGATCGCCGAGTTGCGCCATTGCGATGCCCCTGAGCGCGAGCGCGGGCGCATCCTCGCGCAGGGCGACCCGCTTCAGTGCGCCGAGGGGATCACCGACCGCCAGCGCGTGTGCTGCGGCCGTGATCAGCGAGTCCATTCAAATCCCGCCACACTTGTCACTCCCACCATTCGACATCCCGGTCCTAACCTAACTCACGTTCATCAACCAGCCTCGCGTCGGGAAAGGCACGAAGCAAAGGAAACCCAAGGGGAGAAGAACGATGACAACACATATGACCGGCACACGTGAAGAGTGGCTCGCAGCGCGGCTGGACCTGCTCCAGGCCGAGAAGGAACTGACGCGGCGCAGCGACGAGCTGGCGCGGCGGCGGCAGGAACTGCCGTGGGTCAGGGTCGACAAGGAGTACCGGTTCGAGACCGACGAGGGCAGCGCCTCGCTGACCGACCTCTTCAAAGGGCGCTCGCAACTTCTCGTCTACCACTTCATGTTCGGTCCTGATTACAAGGCCGGCTGTCCGTCCTGCTCGGCGATCGCGGACGGGTTCGACGGCATCGCCGCCCATCTGGCGAACCACGATGTCATGCTTTGGGCGGTGTCGCTAGTGCCGCTTGAAAAACTGCAGGCCTACAAGCGGCGGATGGGGTGGACCTTCCCGTGGGCGTCATCGCTCGGCGGCGGCTTCAACTTTGATTTCAACGTCTCGATCACCAAGGAAGAGCAGCGAAAGGGGGGCGTCGAATACAATTATGAGCGCAGCCGCCACGCCCTGGACGCGACACAGGTCCCCGAGCCCGTGGCCCAGATCGCGGCCTCATGCGGAACCGACGCGCTCGCCTTCACGCGCGAGAGGCCGGGCATGAGCGCGTTCGTGCTCGATGATGGCGCTGTCTATCACACCTATTCCACCTATGCGCGCGGGCTTGATGGCCTGTGGGGCATGTACCAGTGGCTCGACCGCGCGCCCAAGGGACGCAACGAAGCGGGCATCTGGTGGCGCCGCCACGACGAGTATGACGAAGGCTGAATGCCAGCGTGGCGCCGAAGCGCGACCGGGAAGGGGAGAACACACGATGACGGCTTCCGAGCGAACCTTCCTGGCCGTTTCGGCGCTGCTCTTCGCTGCCAGCGCGGCGGCGACGATCATCGGGGGCATGTCCATGTCGGCGATGGGCGGAATACCGATGCCTGGTGGCTGGACGGTGTCGGCGGTATGGATGCGAATGCCGGGACAGAGCTGGCCCAGCGCCGCGGCGTCGTTCCTCGGCATGTGGATTGTCATGATGATGGCGATGATGCTGCCGTCCCTGGTCCCGATGCTGCGGCGCTACCGCCGGATCGTCGCAGGGACGGGCGAGACGCGACTCGGACGGCTGACCGCGCTCGTGGGCGGCGGCTACTTCTTCGTGTGGACCGTGTTCGGAATGGCCGCCTTTCCGCTGGGCGCCGTGTTGGCGGCGGCCGGAATGCAGCATCCGGCGCTGGTGCGCGTCGTACCGATGGCCGTCGGTATGGTCGTGCTCGCCGCCGGTGCGCTCCAGTTCACCGCGTGGAAGCAATATTATCTTGCCTGCTGCCGGGGGACAATGGATCACGGCCCTGCGCTGCCGGCGGGGGCGGGCACGGCCTGGCGACATGGCGTGCGCCTCGGCCTCCATTGCGCCTATTGCTGTACCGGTCCGATGGCAATTCTCCTGGCCGTCGGAGTCATGGACCTTCGCGTGATGGCTGTGGTGACGGCGGCCATCGCCATCGAACGTCTGGCGCCGGCCGGTGAGCGCGCCGCGCGAGCCATCGGCGCAATCGCTGTCGCGGCAGGATTGTTGCTGATCGTACAAGCAGCCGGGCTCGGATGACGGTTTCAAGGCGCCATCATGGCACCTCCCAATTGCCTGAGTTTTCAGTGACGGTTCGAAAATCTGTTCACGTGAAGAGAGGTCGCGGCGGGGCAAGGTGACCCGTTCCGCCGACACCGGGGCGGAACAGAGATCGAATCCGTCACCATCGACCGCGCGACCGCCCCTCCGCAGTCTCTACAGGCTCGCTGCTATGCCGCCTTCGATCTCACATAGGAGATATATCCGCGCACGTCGGCGGCAGGTTCGGTATAGGCGCTACCGAGCGCTTCTTCGATCGCAGCCACATATTTCTTTGCCCATTCCGGCAGCGGATAGTCGATGACGGCCAGGAACTCGAGTGTCGCGGCAAGCCGGATATCGGCGATGGACGGCTTTTCGCCGCCAATGAAGGGCGCGTCTCCAATGTAGAAGCTTTGAAAGACGCCAAGCGGTTCGGCAAGCGCCTCGACAGCGGCGGCGCGGGCGGCCTCCTTGGTTGCCGCGTCCGCGTCGCTATGGCCGACTTCACCCGGATATTGCGGGAACCCGAGGAGCGGATAAGTGGACCGGGCAAGATAGGGATAGAAAGTGCCGATCAGATAGAACATCGCGCTGTCGATCATGGCGCGGCGGGCCGGATCCGATGGATAGAAGTCCTCCAGATCGTGCTTGTTACAGAGATATTGCATGATCGCGCAGCTCTCCCATAGTGCGCCCTTGGGCAGAGCTGTCTCCTCGATCATCGGCGTCAGATGCGCCGGGTTTCGCGCCAGGAACTCCGCTTGCCGCGTCTGGCCGTAGACATCGTGCTCGATGAACGGAACCCCTGCGGCACGAAGGAAAACCCGGACCGCCAGATTGTTGACGCTGGGCTTGATCACGTTGAGCTTGATATCGGACATTTCAGCTCCTCCCTTGACGGTTCAATACGGGTTCTTCGCCCCGCGGTCCGGCGACAGGGTCGGCCGGGAGCTTGCCGTCAACGCCTCTATCGCGTCGGCGAGATGGATTTCGGCAATGGCGTATTCGTTCCGCTGCACCCTGATCTTGTGTGCTTCCATCAGCACGTCGGCGTGGGTGAAACCATGCGGCGGCTCGAAACGGTAGGAGGCGAGCTCGACCAGAAGGCCGAGCGGATCCTGGAAGTAAATGGAATCCATGAAGCCGCGGTCCTTGATCCCGCTGTGCTTGATCTTGCGCTCGTCGAGCCGTTCCACGGCCTGCAGGAAGGAGACGCGCGAAACCGAGAATGCGATATGGTGGACGCAGCCGACATCGGTCGAAGTCCGCGCCGGATCGGGCTTGCGGTCGTCATTGGTGAAAACCGTGATCAGCCGTCCGTCGCCTGGATCGAAATAGAGGTGGCTTTCGGAGGCGCGGTCGAGATTGGGCTGCTCGAAGATGAAAGGCATTCCCAGCACCCCTTCCCAGAAATCGATCGAGGTCTGCCGGTCGGCCCCGACCAGCGTGATATGATGAACGCCCTGCGATTGAAGCTTCCGCATCAGGGTTTCCCTCTAGCTCCACCTTCAAACCTACCGCACGTCCCGCCGAATGACCACTCGGCAACCGCGCCATCTCCAATGGGTGCGTGCCGCGCTCGGGCAACGAAAGCGGGCCGCCGCTGGGGTGGCTCGCTTTCAGTTCTGCCTGGCGCCGGGGAAGCACCCACCGCTGACCGCTCACGTTGCGGCGCGCGCTTGCCGCGGGTACGCGAGCTGCCAGAGCCGGCTACAGGCAACGATGACGGCGCTGCCAAGCCAAGGCTTGTTCAGTGGTCCTTGTGGTGCTCGCATGTGACGGAGCGGTGAAAAGGCTGAACCGCGGCCGTCAAGTCGTCGTCCATGAGGTAGACGTGCTGGTCGTAATGCGGCGCGAAGCCATGCGCTTCATCGCTGGCCGTATCGGGATTGTCTTCCATTAGATCCCATTTGCGACCGGCAAAGACCGGCGGCTCCGTGTTACCGGCAGTTTCCCAGGCATTCTTGAAGACCAGGTTTTCCACGCCGACCAGAACGAGCGAGCCGTCGGCCGCCGGTTCATAGATCAAGATTGCCGGCTTCTCGAAATCCGTATGCGTTCCATTGCCGTCAACGCGCGGTTCCGTCGCCGTCAGCTGCAGCAGCTCGGGATGCAGATAGTGTATGCCCATGCCGCCGAGCTCGGCGGGGAGCCCTTCCGCCGCTGCAGTCACGCAATGGTTGCCGGGATCGGCAACATATCCCTCGGCAAGCGCTACCTTGACGTCACGAAACCGCTCGCTTGCACTTTTCACCGCATCTATGGCCGCGCCCAGATCCGCGTCGGATCCGGACTGCGCCGGTACCATCATAAGCGTCAGAGCCGCCGCTGCGATTGCGGCGGCTGCGCTCGCTGTGAACGTTTTCATTGGTTCCTCCCGTCAGCTGCGGCTCGTTATCGCCCGCAGATCGTCTGACCGCCCAATATGGGAGTGGAAGCGTTTGCGGCGTCAAGAACGTTTTACACGACTGCCCGAACTAGGGATGGTCAGATACCAATTGAGGAGGTGTGCCGAGCGTCAGAGGTAGTATCGATGCGGTTCATGTCGCAGCCTCCCTCCCGACCACGCCCCTTCAACCTGAGTTCTGCGTTTTTGAGCATGCGTCGTCGCGGGTGCCGAAAGGAAGGCCGGCAGCAGCCAACAGTAAAAATTATGTGACCCGTTTCCTGGAACATCGTGCCTTTTTGGAAATTACCGGGGGAGTCGCGATGATTTGGTCGCAACAAAGCAAAAGGAGTTGTTATGAGAAATGTCATCCTCACAGCATCGGCAGCCATGCTACTGACCGGCTCCGCGTTCGCTCAGACCGAGGCCGATCCGGGCGAAACGGATATGGCCGAGGTGCCGGCTATTGAAACGGAGAACGCCAAAATCGAGGGCGACAAGATTACAGGTGTTTCCGTTACGACGAATCGCCCCGGTTATGTCGTCATTCACGACAATGCAGCAGGGGCTCCACCCGCCTCGCTTGGGCATCTGCGTGTCGAGCCGGGCGAAACGGAGGATCTGTCCATTGATGTTGCCGGAGTGCTCGATCCCGCCAGCGGCATCGTCTTGATGCTGCATTACGAGACGAACGACAATCACACCTATGACTTCGGTCCAGGTGCGACGGATGTGGATACACCTGCCATGGGCCCCGATGGGCCAATTGCGGCTGAAGTACCAGCCATGTAACGAAGCCACGGCTTTCGCCGCGCCAACGCCCCGCCGGCCCCACGGCTGGCGGGGCGTTTGCTTTCAGTGCGCTTCGACGTTTCGGATGGCGGGGAGGGCCGATCACGTGTCTCGACCGTACCTGATCATTGTTATGCCGGCTGGTGCGAAAGAAAGGAGTGGCTCCCCGGGCCGGATTCGAACCAGCGACCAACCGGTTAACAGCCGGTTGCTCTACCGCTGAGCTACCGGGGAATGCCTTTGCTCATGTGAGTGAGCGTGCCTATAGCAAAGAGAAATCGCGTTTGCAAAGCGCCATTCGGTTTTTTTTGTCAGCAATCGGCTTCGTGGGCTCGCAATCGACACTTTCCTTTCTCATATGGATCGCCGTTGGCGACGTTCAGGCGCCGTCAGGCAAGCGAGGATGGGAATGGGCGAACCGACGCAGCAGGACAGCAAGGCAGGTGACGGCGGTACCGGACCGAAGCCGCGTGCGGCGCGGCCTTATGTCTCCATCGCCGGGAGAAAGCTGCCGATTCCCCGCTCGCGCGCTGCAAGGCTTGCCAGCGGGGGCATATTGACCTTTCTGGGCATATTCGGCTTTTTGCCCATTCTGGGCTTCTGGATGGTGCCCTTCGGACTGCTCATCCTTTCCTACGACGTGCCGGCCGTGCGCCGCATGCGGCGCAAGCTGGAACTCTGGTGGACACGCCGCCGGCAGAAGAAGGCGTGAGGTCTGGGCACCATGGGCTTGAGGAGCAGGGGCGGCCATTCCACCGAGGAAAACATCTGGAACGGCGCTTACCGGCTTGACGCACCATTGGTCCCAACCTATTGAAACGCGTCGATGCTCCCGGCATCATGGCCTCGTGGCGGAGTGGTTACGCAGAGGACTGCAAATCCTTGCACCCCGGTTCGATTCCGGGCGAGGCCTCCAATTGCCACACCGGGGCACAATAAGGCGTTGTTCTACAACGCCTTTTTTGTTGGCTGATCGGCTTGGAACGCCACCCCTTCGTTAGGGTGTGGCAATATGTTCCCGATTTCACCCCAATCGATGCGGCTGACGGCCTGCCTGGCGAGCTTCGCCTGGTTCTTTCGGGCGGTATAGATCTTGGATGTCTTGCCGTCCCGCCAGCCGAACATTCCGTCCAGCATCGAATCGGTTGCTTCGCCCTCTGCGAGCGTGGTGGCGAGGCCTTTGCGGACTGAGTGAGCGGTGCAGTGCGGAAGGGCGGCCTGGGTAAACCACCCGGATACGCGCTGCGACAGGCCCTTTATCGAGAATGCTTTGCCGTATTCGGTCTGAAGATAGTTCATGCCTTTGACCGGATGCCATGACAGCACCGTGTCGAGGATCGGATGGATCTCGATCTCCAGCGTGATCGGGTTGCGGTTGCGGCCCTTGAAGACACGGAACTTGAGAACGTTGCCGCGGCGGTGTTGCGGGCCAATCGCGCAAAGATCGGAAACGCGCATGCCGGTGTACATCATGATGACTAGCGCCAGCACTGCCTTCGAGCGGATGCCGTGATGGCGAATGTAGGTCGCAACCTCGTCGTTGGTGATTGTGTGGTGGCCTTCGGTCTTGCGGCGGAAGGCCGTCACCATCCGGGCGACATTCACCTTGACGATTTTTTCCGGCCTGCCGCCGCGGCCGGGGCGCGTGGTCTCGAAGATCTGGCGCAGCACCTTCAGCCGCTCGTCGGCTGCGAAGGGTGTTGCCGCCTTGCGATCTCGGAGCACTTCGACGTTGTTCACGTCGAGCGCGGGCAGCGGCATATTGGCAAACAACCGCTTGCCGCCGGGCTTCAGCGGCTCCAGAAGCATCGAATCGATGATGGACCGGCGTTTGGCCTGTGTCGTCTTGTCGAGCTGGCGGAACGCGTCCGACGCCAGATAGGCCGTACAGAGCCAGCGGAAGGTTCCAGGCTGCGGACGGCCGGAAAGATCGTCCGCCGCGCTGTGGCCCGGCTTCTCGCCTTGTTCTACTGCGTTGCGAAGCTTCCAGTAGGCGGAAGAGAATTCCTCGGTGTCCGGATCATCGGGCAGCCGGCCGTAGCGTTTTCCCTCAAAGCGGAAATAATACCGCATGCGCCCGTGGCGCGACCTGTTCGTCTCGATATAGGGAAGATCGATGTTCGCCAATTCCTCGTCCAGGATCTGCGAGACGGTCACGCCTCGGCCCTCCATTCATCGAGGTCCTCGGTTCCATCCTCTTCGTCCGGAAGGTCAGTAGGCCATTCGGCAAGCGCGGCGTCAATCTCGGCCACGCGCCAGAGCTTGGTGCGGTTCCATACACGCGGGCGGGGAAGGCGACCTTCGTCGACGAGCTTGAGCACTGTGTTCGGGCTCACGCCAAGCGACAGCGCGACGTCAGTGATCCGCATGCCGATGCGCGGCACCTGGCGTTCAATGACGGCGCGCGCGTTCACTGGCGGTTCTCCTCCCTTTCGGGATCGTTCGCCAGTGCCAGCAGCACGTCGGCGTGACAGGGCTTCCCGTCGCAGGGACACCAGCACGCGAGGTTCTTGCCGCGCAGCTCGTGACGGATCGCATCCACGAGGCTGGTCTGCTCCGGGCGGTTGAGGTAGGCGCGAAACAGATCGACGAGATAGGCGCGATCACCCTGACCGTCCTTTCCGGCCTGATAGGGATTGCCCCACTTCGACGGGCGCGCGACGTTGATGGCCGGCAGACCGTTCACCGAACGGGAATGCGTCTGGAGGTCGAAGCCCTTTCGGCGGGAGAGCCGGAGGCGGACGGGCTTGGCCATCACAGCAGCCTTTGCCGTTCATCCGCAGCGCAATCGGGGCATGTGTGCACGTAGGGCTGAGGCGTTTCGCCTTCCTTGCGGGCCAGGCGCGGCTTGTCGCCGAACAGGCTGGCGGTGCCTTCATCGTTCACCGGCGGCTGCGCCTTGCGGATGCTCCAGCCGGCCGTCTTGGCATCGGTGATCATCACCCGGAAATCCTCGTCGGCGTAGGTGTTTGGGTAGCTGGCGGGGCAGGTGTCGCAGCATACCTGGCTCTTGCCGTCATGGCGGGCGATGGTCATCCCTGCGGCCTCCCTTTCAGCGCTGCGATCAGTTCGGACGTTGTCGTCGTGATCTCATTGGCCAGCAGGTTCATGAGTTCCGGTTCGCAGGCCTCGGGGATGTGCACGATCGTGTGCTTGCCCGCGCCGGTGCTCCAGCCGAGCTCAAGGTGGGCGGAGCGGCCGCACGGCATCACCAGGACGCAGGTATCCGCCCATTGCATCGCGCGGAAGTCGCTCTGGAAGCCGAGTGCGGCAGTCGGGCTGTTCAGCAGGCAGTCGCGGTAGCCCTGCGGAGACCAGTCCTGCCAGCCTTCATCGATCTGCGACCAGGCGAAGCCATTCTTCAGGCCGAAGAACGGATTGCGGAAGTCATAGACCTCATGCCCCTCAGAGCGGAGTAGGGCGACGATCTCGGGCTGGTAGGCGTTGCGCCATGACGAGGCGACGTAGATGCGTTTGCTCATAGCGCGGGAACCTCTCGCGGTTGGGGCATGCCGTTGTGCTCGCGGCCGTCGAGCAGGCGGCCGGCGACCTTCTTGCCGAGGCGGAATGTCAGGCGGCCATCAGCCGTCGAAGCGAACTCGACGCCGCGCTCGGCAAAGGCGTGCTGAGGCGCCTGATTTGGTGTGCCGCCATAGTGCAGTTTCATCCGACCCGGCTTGACCGCCGTCGCGCCATGGACCTTGCCGTAGCCGGGCAGAACTTGGCCGACAGGAAAATACTCGCCCCACTGCTTGAAGAAGAACGGGACGTCGGCCTCTTCGCACTGGTCGCGGATGGAGCGGGGGCCATCGGGATGCATCGGGCGAGCACTGGGCCCGCTCTCGCCGCCGACGATGATCTGGTCGAGATGCGCGCAAGGCTCTGTCGCGCTGTGCTGGCCTTCCGGTGCGTCGTGATATTTCATGCCACGCAAGGCGTCGATGAAATAGTGACCGGTGCAAATGCTGGTGAAGTCAATCGAGCTCAGCAGCGGTTCGGCAGAGACGAAGCGGATCGCCGCCGGCGTGTTGAGCAACTCGGGCACGCGCTCGTCAGCCTCCTGCTGGCGCTCGGCCGATACGCCGAGCCAGACGTTGGGCAGCGGCCATGTAGGCGCAGGGTTCGGTCGTATGCCTTTGGTGTGCCGCGATACCCCCTCGTCGATCCGCAGGAGCGTGTCGCGCGGAGCGATGTACTCAAGCATCCTCTTCGCCCGCTTCGTCAGCACCTGGAACGTGTGCTGCGGTGCTAGCGCCATGACGGCAAAGACGCGGTCTATCCACTCGTCGGGCACACTTTCGTGGAACAGATCGCCCATGGAGTTGACGAACACCATGCGCGGGCGATTCCAGCGCAGGGGCTGGGTCAGGATGTGATCGGGGGCGAGCGCCAGCTTGCCGGTCCACACGGCCTTTCCCTTCACCTTGCAAGTGGTGCCGGCGTAGTGGGTGGGCTTGCCGGTTCCGGCCGACATCGCCTCGATGCGCGCGGCCATCTTCATGGCGTAGCAGTTCGTGCAGCCGGGGCTGACGATGTCGCAGCCGACGACGGGGTTCCATGTGGCGTCAGTCCATTCGATGGGGGATTTGTCAGCCATGGTCGGCGTCATCCTGGGCGCATGCCGTGCAGAGATCCGGCACGTGCCAGCCGCAGCCATCGTCGCAGGCGTCTTCGTCGCTGCAGCCGCAGCGCCGGCACACCTGTCCCAAAATGGACGGGACTGGCAGCGGCTCGGCCGCAATCACATCGGGGATCGCTTCATTGACGGACGCATGCAGGGCATCCAGGAGCAGGGAGTCGGCCGCACCGAAAGGCCGCGTCTCCGCTGCGCTCTCGTAGGCGTCCATGCCGTTCCAGTTGACGACAACCTCCAGCGCGATCGCGCCGATCTCATTCCGCTGTTCGGCGGTGAGGGAGGCCCATGCCTCGACTCCGTCGAACCGAGTCGCGAAACGATCAACCATTGCCGCCTCCCTGCGCCAGGACGAGGCATGCGCCCAGCAGCGTACCGGCGCCGAGGGCGCCCAGCAGTATCCATTCGGGCAGGCGGAGGCGGTCGCGCGTCATGTCGCCGGAGCAATCATGCATGCATTCGCATTCGGGGAAGTTGGGGCAGGAGGCTATGCGGTTGTCGGGTACGCCGGATTCGGAGGGCCCGCCGGAATTTTGATTCAGCATCAGACGAGCCCTCCGAGAAAGAGGGCGGCGCCGATGATGAACGTCATGACGGCGATGCCGGCGATGACATCGGTCAGCGTGTCGCCGTCGCCGCGCTCTTCATGCGCCAGATCGTAGAGTTCGAAGACCGGGGCCATCTCACGCCGCCTCGCGGCCCATGGCGTAGGCCATGTCGCGGGCTTCGATGCCGTGCTGGTCTATCTCGGCGCTGGTGAAGCCGCGCAAGGACAGCGCCTCGCGGTCGACCACGCGGCCGGAGAAGGCTAGTTCGCGCATGGCAACGGCCATGCGGCGGACGGGGTCGGTTTCAAGGTGGGAAGGGCTGGGGGTGGTGGGCTTCTGGAAGGTGATCATCACGTTCTCCTACAGTGAGGTTGATGCCGCCTGCTCGAGGCGGAACTGGAAGATTTGGGCGATGGACATCGCCCCCATGGCGTTCATTAGGGAGAGGGAGTGGCTTGCGCTGTCGAGGACACCGCACTGAACGTTGTCGCACCCGGCAGCCCGAGCATCGTCGAACACGTGCTCAACAAGAGCTCGGGCAATGCCCCGACGGCGGGCAAAGGTTTCGACATAGAGAAGATCGAGCCATGCACGGCCATGGTTCAGCGGATACCACGTAGCGAAACCGAGGATCTGGCCGTCAACGGAGACCGCAGAGCAGTAGCATTCGGTTCCGGTCGGTCCGTCACGATCAGCCGGGAAGGCGCCTTCGGCCTGTCCATCAGCGAATGCACGCGCGGCAACCGCCATCATCGAAGCATCGTTGTCGAGGCTGATTCCGCTGTTGATTTCGAATGGATCGTGCAAGGCCGCCTCCGTCTCGGTACGGAGGGGACATTAAGGGGGACAAATATCCCCTGTCAAGCACATTGAGGACAGAAATCCTCTAACGTCCGGCACGGGCTTGCGCGCCGGGGGCAGAAATTGATTCGTCGGATGATTTGCCTAGACGCCAAACAGTTCGTTCATCGTCAGCACTTTGTGCACAGATATGACGAGGTTGCGCTCGATGTAGATCTCGCGTTCGGGATTGAGCTTGCCAATCACGATTTGCGTCGCAGTCCGACGGTGCAGGTGGCCGATCGTTGCGGCGACGGATTCATGCGGTCCGTTCTGCATTTGCACGACAACCGAATCACCGATGCGCGGCGGCCGGTCAGGATGGATAAACCGCAGGTCGCCGGGATTGTGTTCAGGCACCATCGAGTCGCCCTCGATGTAGAGCGCATAGACATTCGGAGAAGCGGCGAGCGCCGGCGGCCGGCGTACACGATCGACCACAACGCCCGGCTCCAGCTGGAATGCTCCGCCCGCATGAGATCCTGCGGCGGTCCCCAGAACTTCCACATCGGCGGGCATGGACTGCCTTGCTGGAATGTCCACGTTGGCAGGTGCCACATCATTGCCTGGTAGCGGAGACGCTGTCGGCTCCACGTCATCGTCACTGAAGAACCACGACTCAGGAACCTCCAGCGCTTGCGCTAGCGCGTGCAGGGTGTTGCTCCGAGGCGCGCCGCCTCTATCGAAAGTCTTCCGCAGATAGGTCTTGTCGAGGCCGGCCTTGCGGCTGACGGCCTCTAGCGACATGCCCAACTTGCCCGCCCGCGCGCGAATCTTGCGGTGTATCCGCTCGACATTCTCCGGCAGCGGGGACGATTTTTGCGGCGGATTGTGGTGTTGAACGGCCATGAGGGGATTATCGTCCCTTATAGCTTGTCCGGAAGAGGGACAAAAATCAGTTGACATAGAGGATAAACGTCCCCTACCGTCCGTCAATCTTCCACGATGCGGGATTGACGAAGTGTCCGAACCCAAGAGCTTGCTCATATCCAACCTCATTCGCACGGCCGATCGCTTCTGCGTGGCCAGTGGCCAGTCCAAAGCCACCGTTGCGAAGACGGTCTTCGGACGCGGCGGACACTTCGACGATCTTGAGCAGGGGCGGCGTGACATGGCGACCGGCACGTATGAGAAGGCCATGCAATGGCTTTCGGATCATTGGCCATTGCACGCTCCTTGGCCCCAAGACGTTGCACGCCCCGAGCCATTACACGAGGCCGCTGAATGAGCGCCTCGGCCAAGCAATCCGCCCCTGACCGCGCCTACCTCCTCCCGGGCACGGCACCTGCCGCGCCTTCCGCCAGCCGCACCCTGGCGGAAGGCGCGGGCCTTTCTTTCCTGACCCTGGAATTGCCCGGCGACGTGGCGGCGCTGCTGGCCGTCGTGGCTGCGCACGACCGGGTCACCTTCCATGAATTCGTGGCCCGCGCGGCGGTCGCCCGGGCCGAAGAGATCGGCCTTGCCGGGCTTCTGCCGGAGAGGCCGGAACCATGATCGTGCTGCGTTTTTCATGCGGGCCCCCGTGATCGAGTGATGCCCGGAGAATGAATCACGGAAGTGTTTCCCGCCACGGGAAACGGCGTCGGGTTTTCCCGGCGCGGGAAAACTATTGTTCGGAGGATGACATGGTTCCGAATGCCAATGCCCGCCTGTACCGCATCAAGGCCGCACAGCGCGACCTGGTCGCCGCCGCCGGCGGCATCGAGCGTGTCGCGGGCATCGTCGGCTACGGCAAGTCGACGGTCGGTCGCTGGAACAATGGCGATAATCCCGACCTGATGCCGCTCGACGCGGTGTGGACCCTGGAGCTGGAGGCGAATGCCCCGCTTGTGACCTCGGCGCTGGCCGAGCTTGGCGGGCGCAGGCTGACGGCCACCGAATCGGAGACGGACGCCGCGGCCGACATCATCCGCGGCCACGCCGAGGTGTGCCGCAAGGCCAGCGAGATGATGGCGACCATGGCCGCCGCCTTGACCGATGGCCGGATCACGCCGGCCGAGGCGATGGCCTATGACCGGCGGCTCTCCGAACTTTCCGACCTGGTCGCCGACTGCCGCAAGCAGGCAGCGGAGGTGCGCGGGGCAGGGGGCTTTTTCGTGGTTGCCCCCTCGGCAGGCTCGGCAGGCTCGGGAGGGGCGCCCTGATGCGGCACCGCGACCGGAACAGCGCACCCCGCACGCGCTTCCCGCTGGTGCGGGACGCCGATGCGCCGAACCCGAATTTCGCCCGCATGCCGCGCGGCCCGGCCGGCGATGCCGACAGGCTGGCGCAGGTTGCGGTGGAAGGGCATGAACCGGGGCCGCAAGCGGCCCTGCGCCGGCTTAGCTTTTCCGGCGTACGCGGCGCACTGGCGGAGCTTTTGCCATGAGCCGCCGCCCGATGCATTCGCTTTCGGGCTCGGTCGCGGTCGGCGCGCTCGTGGTCGCGATGGCAGTGGGCGCTGCTGCCAAGCTCGGCGTGACGCGCGCCCATCCGCATGATGCGCCCCCTTCGGCAATGGCTCAGGACGGCTGGACCTATCCCTATGCCTGTTGCTCCGACAAGGACTGCCGCGAGGTGGCCGGCGCAGCCGTGCGCGAGAGGCCGGAGGGCTATGTCATCCAGGCCACCGGCGAGGTGATCTCCTACCAGGATCGCCGCGTGCGCCACTCGCCGGACGGGCTCTTCCACATCTGCACCGTGGCTGGCCTGGAGACGAGCCGGACCATCTGTCTTTTCGTTCCGCCGAGGGCTTTCTGATGGCGGCGATTGAGGACATCGGCACCGCGTTGCCAACGGCCGACCAGATCGCGCTGGCGCTGGTGACGGCGGCGCGCCTTCGCCGCGAAGACCCGGTCGCAATCGCCAAGGGCGCGCGCTCCCGCGCGCGGTTCGTTGCCATTGCCGCACTCAAGGAGGCGTTTCCGCAAGCGGGCTGGCCATTCCTCGGCCGCTGCTGCGGCCACCATGCGCCGGGTGGCGCACAAGGCCGGGTGATCATGGCGCGGACGCTCAAATGGTGGCGCGAGATCGATGTCGACGAAGTGGTGGGAGTGCTCCTGACCGGCGGCGAAGCGGACGAGCAGGGGGCCGAGCAGCCGATGATCGAGCCCACGCCGTTCAGCGCCGACGAGCGCAGGCTGATCTCGCGCATGTGGAAGGGCGGGGCCAGCCCGGTTTCCATCGGCGCCGCGCTCGGCTCCGACGCCGACACGGTGCGCCGTTTCGCCAGTGACAATCCGGGGCTTTGCCCCGCTGCTCACCGCTCAAGTTGAGGGACCGCCATGGAATACGACCCATACAATGCGCGCGGTCCAGCGCGGGAACGCGCCGGCGCCAAGCTCAAGGCCGGTGGCGAGGACGGCGAGGCGAGCGGCCCGCAGACTATCGCCGCCGGGCAGCTCCGCTCCTTCATCGAGCGCATCGAACGGGTGCAGGAAGATATCGACGCGCTGTCGGACGACCGCAAGGAGATCTACGCCGAATTGAAGGCCACGGGCTTCGATACGAAGGCCGTGCGCACCATCGTCAAGCTTCGCAAGATGGACCAGGCCGAACGGCAGGAAGCCGAGGCGCTGATCGATCTCTACAAGAACGCGCTGGGGATGGATTAGCGATGAAGTATCAGCTGCTCCCCGCGCTTTCCGCCGAGGAATATGCCGCGCTCGAGGCGTCCATCGTGGCACATGGCGTGCTGGTTCCCGTCGAGTATGACGAGGACGGCGAGATTATCGACGGGCATCACCGCGTCGCCATCTGCCAAAACCTCGGCCTGGTCGACTGGCCGCGCTTCGTGCGCAAGGGGCTGTCGGAAGCGGACAAGCGAAAGCTGGCGCGCGAGCTGAATGTGTCGCGCCGGCACCTTTCGAGCGCGCAGAAACAGGCGGTGATTGCCGACCAGCTGCGCGACACGCCCTCGATCTCCTCGCGCGCCATCGCGGCCATGCTGGGCGTGGATCATAAGACGGTTTCTTCCGTGCGCACGCGCCTTGTCGATGGTGGGGAAATTCCCCACCACAACGAGGTGGAAGGCCGCGACGGCGTGAAGCAGCCGGCGCGCAAGACCATCAGGACATCCTTCCTGCCCGACACGGAAAACCGTCGCGAGCTGATGAAGGTCGCCAAGGATCTCCGGGCCCAGGACCAGAAGACCCGGCATTCGGTGCGGCTCGCCCATATGGCGATGATCGCGGACAAAGGCGCGGCCAGCGCGCCGGGCAAGCTCGACCGGGCTTATCCCGTCTACTATGCCGACTGCCCGTGGAAATACGGCGTGCGCTCGGAGGTGACGGGGCGCGAGAAGAGCGCCGAGAACCACTATCCGACGATGACGACCGAGGAGATCGTCGCGTTGATGACCGGCCTGATCGGCGGAACGTCGCCGGCGGTGTTCTTCTGCTGGGCGACGAACCCGATGCTGCCGGATGGGCTGCGCGTGATGGAAGCCTGCGGCTTCACCTATGTGCATCACTGGATCTGGGACAAGGAAGTGGCCGGCACCGGCTATTGGGGCCGGGACCGGCACGAGCTTCTGCTGATCGGCCGCCGCGGCGATGTTGCCGCCCCGCTGCCGGGCTCGCAGCCGGAGACCGTCTACCGCGAGCTCAAGGGCAGGCACTCCGCCAAGCCCGACTATTTCGCCGAGACAATCGAGCGGCTCTACCCCGACATGCCGCGACTGGAACTGTTCTGCCGCACGCCCCGGCCGGGGTGGGACGCGTGGGGCTATGAGGCAGAGGAGACCACATCATGAAACTGGAAACCACAGCAGGGCAATTGCATTCGGCGCTCAAGATGGTGTCGGGCCTGGTCGAGCGTGTCGCCGTCAGTCCCGTGCTTACTTCCATCAAGATCGAGGACGGGCGTCTGACCGCCACCAATCTCGACATGGCGGCATCGGTCACCTTGCCGACCATCGGGAAGGTGGAGGGCACCGCAACGGTCGACTACTTCGCCCTGTCCGCCCTTGCCAAGCATACCGCCCATGACGAGCGGATCGCGCTGGCGGAAGATAGTGGGCTTGCCACGGCTTCCTTCAATGGCAGCGAATATCAGATGCCGTCCTATCCGGTATCCGATTTTCCGGATTTCGGTGCCGTCGAGGGCGAGGCCACCCGCTCCGACAATGCCGGCCTGATCCATGCCCTGCGCCGTGTGCGCTTTGCCATGTCGACGGAAGAGACACGTTACTATCTCAACGGTGTCGCGTTCTTGCTCGACCGCAACGAAGCGCCGATGCTCTGCGCCACCAATGGCCACCGGCTTGCCCTGATGCCGTTGCCTGCTGCGCCTGATGGTTCGATCGGCTCGATAGTCCCGCGACACACGGTGAACTTCCTCGCCCGGCAGAAGGGCGAGCCGTCCACCGTGGTGTTCGACCAGGAGCGACGGCGCTCCCGTTTCGACCTTCCGGGAATGACGGTTTCGGCAAAGCTGATCGACGGGACCTTTCCCGACGTCAATCGCGTCATCCCGCAGGATGCCGTCCGCTTGTTCTCGGTCGATCGCGCGGCATTGATGCGCACGCTGAGGCGCCTGTGCGCGTTCTCGCGATCTCACGGGATCTTGCGCTCCGTAAAGCTCACAGGAACACCGGACGGGCTGACCCTGAGCACGAGCGCTGACGGCCGGCGGGCGTCCGAGCGCATGAGTTTCGTGTCGCCACCGGAAAAGCCATTCGAGTGCGGGTATAACGCCGACTACCTCGTCGATGCGCTTGCTGCGCTCAACGGCGAAACCGTGGCCTTCGCCTCTGTCGATGACATCGCCAACTCTCCAACCATCATCAGCGCCGAGGACGATCCGCTGCTGATCGTCCAGATGCCGATGCGCGTGTGAGGCGAACCGCAATGCTTGCCCCGCGCCCCGACTTCTCGCCCACCATGCTGCGCTTCTTCCTGCGCGCCCGCGCAAAGCAGGCCGTCGCCGACAGCGGCCGGCCGGGGCAGTCCTACCGGATCGTCAAGGACTTCAAGACGCGGCTGCGCAAGTCCGCCGGCGTGACCGTCACCCAGATGGACCTCGCCTGGATGGGGCGGCTGAACACGCCCGAACCACGGGCGCGGCTGTGGGCCGTGCTCGGGCACTTCCCAGCCGACCATGGCGTGACGCTTACCCATGGAGGGCAAGACGATGGCTGATATCGACCGCGCTGCCTTTGCCGAGGCCATCATGCGGGTGCTCGACCGCGCCGGGCTTTCTTTCGGAAAGGCCGTCGAGACCTGGCCCGAACTGGACAAGGCCATGCTTTCGCGCGCCTGCAGCGAGAAGCCGCTTTCGGCGGCGAATTTCCTGCTCGTCTGCAAGGTCATGGGTCTCGATCCCTTCGCCTACCTGATTCATGACAAGCAGCGCCGCGTGCGTCTGCGCGACATCGCGAAAAGGCTTTCGGAACAGTCCGTTACACCAGTAGTCAAACGTGAAACCTACACGGGTGCGGGGAGGGCGAGGGCGTGACCCACAGCATGATCCCCATCATCCGCGAGATGCATGACGCGGGCAGCGACGAAGAGCGGGCACGGGTGCTGCTGATGGTCTCCGATGCCGTGCTGATGAAATACCGGCACGTGTTCGAGGCGGCATGCCGGCATGCCCAGTTCGATTGCGGGCTCGAATACATCAATGTCCGCCGCGCCGCCTGGCATGCGGTGCGCGGGCCGGACGGGCGGCAACGCAATCCTCTGTTCGAGGATGCGCGCCAGCGCTTTGCCACTATGGCCGGAACGGAAGGGGGCGCGAAGCCATGACCGCTCCTCTCCAGGTCTCATTCGTCAAGGATGTTCGCGAGGCCATCTTCCGCGAGGCGAAGCTGCGGCAGCTGCGGCCGCAGGTGCTGGTTGCCGCCGCCATGCGCGGCGTGCTCGAAGGCAACCTGCTGGACGCGGTGATCGACGGCGAAGACGCGCGGCGGCTCGCCGGCGGCCATGCCCGTGACGCGCTCAACGGGCTCACGCTGATCCAGTCCGGCCTTGTCTACCTGATCGGCCTGCATGCGGGACGGGACGGTGCCGCGCGGCTTTCCCTCTCCGGCTACCAGGCGCGCATGGAGGGCGCTTCGATTGGCGGTATCCAGAACGCGCTTGCGCGACTTGCCACGCTCGGCCTGATCCGCCGGCGCGGCACCAGCTCGCGCCTTACGCCGCAGGCCTATGCGCTGACGCCGGCCGGCAAAACGATCTACGCCGCCCTTTCCGGCGCCGACGTGGATGGAGGCGAGGGATGAGCCGGCGCGATGACATTCGCGAACGCATCATGTCGTGCGTCGAGATTGTCGACACCGGCTACGAGACTCCCTGCCATCTTTGGACTGGCCAGCTTTCCGGGGACGGTCGCGGCGGCGGTTATCCCCGAATGAAGCTCAATGGGCAGACGGTGGCCGTCCATCGCGTGAGTTTCACCAACGAGCACGGATACATCCCCGGCAAGAAGCAACTCGACCACAAATGCCGGCAGCGGCGCTGCGTGCGCGACGATCATCTTGAGATTGTTACCTGCAAGCAGAACGCCATACGGCGTGAGATGGCGAACGGCCGGAGGAAGCCCCGGAAGCGGCGGAGCCACAAGCCCGAGGTCATGGTGCTGGAGGCGGCGGAATGAGCGAAGCCGCCCACCTGCGCCGCATCCGCGACAAGCTCGCCGCCATCGCCCCGGCCGAATGGAGCCTGGCGGCGGATGATCTCGGCCTGTTTGTCGAGGCCAGCGACAAGGATGGAGCGCCGGTGGCACTCGTGCGGGCGCAGCCGGGGGTGAGCTCCGAAGAAATCGAATTCATGGCCGATGCCCCGCGCAACATGGCCTTCCTTCTCGCCATCTTCGACAGGGCCATTGCCGCGATGCGCGAGCGGAGCGGCCAATCCGGACGACAGGGCGCGGGCGAGCCATCGGCCACGGCGCAGGATACGCCGAGGAACTACGCGGCCGAAGCCGCCATGAAATGCCAGGAGCCGGCCTTCAAGGCATTCCTCGAGGCGCGGCACGGGCTGGAACGCCCGCTGACCGACGACCGCGTGGCGCAAAAGCTGCGCAGCCTTCTGGGCATCGCCACGCGCAAGACGCTGAACACCGACGACGCCGCGGCGTCGCGCTGGAAGCGGCTGCGGGAAGAATTCAATGCATGGAGGACGGCGGGATGAATATTTTAGAATCCGGCAGTGTTTTCCTCCAGGGGAATCCGGAGCAGCGCACGTTTGTTCGACTGCCGTTCGTTGAGAATCGTATATCGAATATCGACCCATGCGGTGTCAATCTGTCGCGTCGTGGCGAGAAAGATCGTGAAGCTGGAATTGTCGGAATCGATCTCATTAAACGAAATCGAACCGTCGCGGGGATCCGCTATATCGGGTCCAGAATACCATCCAACAATGGGTGGATCGTAGGTAAACGTCTTGGGCGGAAAGAAGACAATTCCGTCTCCGCTGCCGTCGACAGCCTCAATGAGCTTTATATTGTAGTCACCTTTCAGAAGCACTCGAACATAGACGCGATATACCCTTCGATTCCGAAAGTTGTGTGTACGCAAATCATAGGCGGAAATTTCCGGACCGAAGCGAATGTCTTTCTTAATGGCCTTCTGAATTGCGTACCTCAGGCCATTGCTCAGTATCGGGCCGAAAAATCCAGACAACCCTTCCATGCTGCGCCTCCCACTCTGTGGGGATGGTTTGAGCACGAACGTCGAGCGCCATCAAGTTCCAGCATCGGTGGTCATGCGGCCGAGTGTATGAGCCGGCTATACCCCTGCTGTAACCATCTCGCAAATGCGGGCAAGATACCCATAGAAGTGTCGGAACTATCGTCGTTGGCCGCGGCCCAGCGGGTGATGGCAGCATGAGTGCCTATCTGCTTGGCACCGGCTTTCGCGCCGACATGGGCACCTGCATCCGCAAGCTGGTGCTGCTCAAGCTGATCGACGCCTGCGAGGACGACGGCACCCGCATCTTCCCGGCCATCGCCACCGTGGCGCGCGCGGCGCAGTGCAGCGACCGCCAGGTGCAGCGCGAGATCAAGGCGTTTGTCGAGATCGGGCTGCTGACGCTGGTGCGCGAGGGCGGCAAGGGGCGGCGTTCGACGAACGAATACGCCATGGACCTCGACGTGCTGGGCGCGATCTCGAAGGACGGATGGGACGTCTATGCCGACCGCATGGCTAAGGGTGACACGGTGTCACCCTTAGAAACCGGCTCCAAGGGTGACACGGGGGGCACCGATAGGGTGACACGGGAGACGGCTAAGGGTGACAATGAATGTCATACAACCCCTCCAGACCCCTCCCTTGATCCCTCCGTTGAGAGAGAGGCGCGCGCGAGCGGGCGGGAAGCGGGCCAGCCGGAAGACCCGAAAGCGGTGGAGAGGGCCTTCTGGCAGGTTGTGAAGGATTGGCCGGGCTTTGCCGGGATGCCGAAAGAGCCGGCCAAGCGGGCGTGGATGGCGCTTTCGCCGGAAGACCGCGCCGACGCGGCGGCGAAACGCGATGCCTGGCTGGCACTGCTCAAGGCACAGCGCAAATCCCACACGCCGGCGCCTTCGACCTATTTCGGCGAACGGCTGTGGCGGGACGTGCCGGAGCCGGAGGAGGAAAAGCCGGTTGCGCTGGAAGCCAAGCCCTTCGGACCGCTGTGGCAGGCCGTGCGGGTGAAGCAGCTTCTGCTCGGCCCCACGGTGCCGCAAACCGCCCTGACCGCATTCCAGCGCCACATGGTCGAAAAGGGCGAATGGGACGAGGCGCAGCTGCGGCTGGAGAGCCAGGCAAAGACCGGGTTTCCGGTGGTCAACGCCATTCACGACAAGGCCGCGCACCGGCAGGGCATTTCGGTATCGCCGGCGCTGCAGCCTCTCGCCGATCTGATGGAGGCGGTGCCTGTCGGCTCCGATGTCTTCGAGGCCTGGCGCCGCCACCATGAGCGGCATGGCTGGCCGTGGATACCCGATCCTGGCGGCATGCGGGTGGTCTACTTCCCGCGCGGCGGACCTGCCGGGCTGGGGGAACTCGAGGCGGCTCTTCGGAGCGATGACGGGCAAAGCGAGGAAAAGGCGGATGATCGTGGCGGACGTGAAGCGGCTGAATGATGCGGAACGGATCAATCTGGATCGCTGCTACGCGAAGAGCGACAGGCAGATGGACGTCTCTCGACGCCAACAGGCATTGCTTGCGGCAGCTGGAATGGATGGGCCGAATCGGCGTTGGGCGATCATCAAGGTTGCGCCCAACCGGGAAAATGATGTGGATAACCTGCTCGCCAGGGCGATGATCGAGCATTGGCTGCCGCTGAAAAAGGCTGATCAGGCGTCCCATGGCGGCAGGGCAGGGCGCAAGGGGAGCGCCATTTGGGTGCTGGCTTGGCCCGGATATATCTTCGTAAAGGTGGCGTCTACGGCAGCGGCTTGGGCTGGCGTCGCGAGTGTCAAGCACACGAAATCAGTGCTCGGCGTTGATGAACGTCCCTTCTTCATCGACGACGCCATGATGTTGAAAATCAAGGCCGAACTGGCGACGTTGAAGACGGTCGACGGGCCAGAGACGATGTATGTCGAAGGTGAGAAGGTGAAGGTGGTCGACGGGCCGTTCGCATCGTTCCCTGCGACTGTGGAGAGCATAGCGCAGGATGGTCCTCATGCGGGACGGGCGCGCGTCGAGGTGATGATCTTTGGCCGTGCGGTGCCAGTCGAGCTCGATCTTGCGCAATTGGCGAAATCGTATTAGCAGACTCGTCCTCAGGAGACCTGACAGAGTCGCACTCCAGGTGAGGCAGCGCCATCAGGCCCAGGTGAAGCGGACGGAACAGACGTCTCAGCTTCATCGCGATGGGAACCTATTGTCGAGACATCCTCATGAAGATCACGGTCGGCGCAGATATGCGCGACTTCGAGAAGCGTCTTGCGCGTGATCTCGGTCGCGATCTTCCTTTCGCTGTGGCGCGGGCTCTGACCTGGACCGCCAAGGATGTGCAGAAGAACTCCCGGAAGGGGATGGGGCGCGTCTTCGACCGGCCAACACGATGGACGCTGAACGCCGCTTTCGTGAAGCCGGCCAACAAGCGCACCCTCACTGCCGAGGTCTACTTCAAGGACTTCGCACCGAAGGGAACGCCGGCAGGCAAGTATCTGCTGACCCAGATCAAGGGCGGGCGCAGGCCGCACACCCGCTGGGAAAAGCGATTGATCCATGCCGGCGTGATGAAGGCGAACGAGTATGCGATGCCCGGCAAGGGCTTGAAGCTCGACCGTCATGGCAATGTGCCACGTGGCACCTATGCGAAGATCATCGCGCAATTGCAGCTCGGCGCGAGCGGAATCGGCAACGAGAGCAAAACGACCAAGGCGGGCAAGCGTAGGCGGGGGGCCGCACGCTATTTCGTCTCCTACGGAAAGGACGCGCCTCGCATCGGAAGCGTTCGACCTTCGAGCCTGCCCAGGGGGATATGGCAGCGCGACACAAGGGGAAAGATATCCCCGGTGTTCGTCTTCGTGAGCCGTGCGCCGGACTATCCGGACATCTTCCACTGGAAGATGTGGGCGGAGCAGACGGTCAGGGCGCGCTTGCCGATCAACTTTCATCGCTCCGCAGCGATGATCTTGCAGCGTCCGAACCGCTGAAGCGTCCCGACGACCGCGAAACCGGGCCCACCCACGCCCCTCCATCCTCACGGGTCCTTCCCAGCCAACCCCGCCCAGCGAGTAATTCGATCCGCGATGTTGCGGTAGTCTGAGCGGAAATTGAAAGCCTAAAGTCGAAGCCTAAAGATGACCGCATCCGCTAAAGTCGAGACGATGACGAAGGGCGACTTCGCGCGCCTGATCGGCGTGTCGCCTGGCCGCGTGTCGCAGTACATCGCCGAGGGCAAGATCTTCGGCGATGCGCTGGCGGGCGAGGGGCGCGGTGCGAAGATCGTTCCGGACGTGGCCCGGGCGCAGCTGGTGAAGACGCTGGAGCCGACGCAGCGGCTGGGCGGCAACGGGGCGGCGCTGCGCAGTGTCGCGGCGGCAGCCGAGCAGTCCGAGCCCCCAGCGCTGACGAAGCCGACCGCTGAGCCCGTCCATGACGAACTGGCGGCCGAGCGGCTGAAGCAACAGCGCATGAAGACGGCGCAGCTCGAACGCGCGGAAGCCTTGGAGGCGGGTCGCTACATGCTGGCGGAGGACGCCCGCCGCGAAATGGGCCGCGCGGTGGGTGAGGCCTTCAAGATCATGGATCAGGGCATGCGCGAGATGTCGACGGCGCTTGCCGCCGAGCTCGGCGTCAATCAGCGCGAGGCGCACCAGGTAATGATCAAGGCCTTCCGCGACGTCCGCGCCCAGGCGGCGTCCGGCTTTCGTGCCGAGGCCGCTGCCTCGCCGGCGCTGGTCGCCGACCAGCCCGACGACTTGCAGGCCGCGTCATGACCATGATGTTCAATCCGCGCCGTATGGCGTGCGAGGTCCTGGCCGAAGCGGCGGAACCGCCGCCGCCGGTCGACTACTTGCAGTGGGCGATCGACAACATCGTCTTTTCCGAGCGCATCACGGATCACTCCGGGCGATACAATCCCGGCCTCGTGCCGTTCTTCAACGAGATCCTCGCCGCCCTGTCGCCGGACGATCCGTGCAACACGGTGACGCTGGGCAAGTCAGCCCAGGTGGGCGGCACGATCCTCGCCAACATATTCACGCTCGGGACCATGGATATGGACCCTTGCGACTTCCTGTACACGCATCCGACCGACGACAATGCCGCGCGTTGGTCGAAATCGAAACTGATGCCGCTTATCCGCGAGACCACCGCGATCAAGCGCATCTTCTCCGAGTCGAGCCGCGAGGGCGGCAACTCGATCCACTACAAGGAGCGCATCGACGGGCGCGGCGCCATCCAGGCGTCGGGCGCGAACTCGCCGGCCAGCCTGTCCATGATCTCGCCGCGCAAGCAGGTCCAGGACGACCTGGCCAAGTGGAACATGAACGAGGCAGGCGACCCCGAAGCGCAGGCCGACAGCCGTTCGAAGGCCTTCTTCAATCGCAAGGTCCTGAAGGTTTCGACGCCGCTTATCTCGCCGGGATGCCGTATCACGACGAACTATCATGCCGGGACACAGGAAAAGTATCACGTCCCATGTCCGCACTGCCACGAGTTGCAGGCGCTGGAATGGGAGAACATGCGGGATCACATCGACCCCGAGCACCCGGAGAATGCCCATTTCGTCTGCATCCATTGCGGGTGCGAACTCCATGAGCACCATCGCGCATGGATGGTCGACCCGTCGAACGGCGCCAGGTGGATCGCCAGGCATCCCGAGCGTGCCCGGCGGCATCGTTCCTTTCACATCTGGGTCGCCTATTCGCCGTTCGAATCGTGGGAAGCCCTGGCGCACGCCTGGTTGCGGGTGCAGCGCGGCGGCCCCGACGACAAGGAAAAGGGCGCGGGCGCCGAGCAGACCTTCTACAACGACTGGCTGGGGCTGCCCTACGAGGCCGACAACAAGGCGGTGGCCTGGGAGGATCTGCGGGACCGGGGCGAGGAGAGCGGCTTCGCGCGCGGCGTGATCCCGGCCGAGGCGCTTGCCATCATCCTCGGCATCGATGTGCAGGGTGACCGTGTCGAGTGGCAACTGGTCGGATACGGCCGCAACCGCTTCCGCTGTGTCGTCGATCGCGGCATCATTGACCACCGCGCCGGCAGCCATCTGCCCGGCTACAAGGTCCATTCCGGCCACATCGCCGAACCCGAGGTTCGCGCCGCCCTCGACCGCCTTGTGGCGAAGACGTGGGTGGACGAATGGGGCAACCGCCGCTGCGCCGACATGACGGCCATCGACGGCAACGCCTACACCGAGGATGTCTGGGGCTGGGTCCGCAAGCATCCGAAATCGCGTGTCATCATGGTGCGCGGCGACAATCGCGACACGGCCCGCATGCTCAGCCAGGTGCGCGAGTTCGACCGCAAGGGCAAGCCGAAGAAGCAGAAATGGGCGGCGCGCTTTTTCAACTTCAACGCCTCAATCATGAAGATCGGCCTCTACCGCGATCTCAAAAAGGACGATCCGGAGCAGACCGGATACATCCGTTTTGCCATTGGCCTCGGCGATGACTTCTACCAGCAGGTCACGTCCGAGATCCGCGTCGCCGAACGCACGCGCACAGGCCATGCGCGCTACGTGTGGAAGCTTCCGGCCGGCACGCGCAACGAGGCGCTGGACATGATGAACCAGGCCCATGCCGGTGCGATCCGCCTCGGCGTCACCTACTGGACGGACGAGGAATGGGACATGCTGGCCGAGCGCCTGGCCAAGGCTGAGAAGCCGGCACAGGCCGACCTCGAGGACCTGCTGACGCCCGTGCCCGAGAACGAGGCGCGAAAGTCTACCGATAGCAATACCGCCGACGCCCTCGTCACCGCCGCCCTGGCACGCGCCGAGCGGGCCCGCAAGCGCAAGCGATAGGAACATCATGGCACTGACACCGGAACAGCGGGCTGCGCTCGAAGCGCAGCTTGGCGAAGCGCGCGCGGCTCTGCACCGGCTCGAGTTGGGCGCCATGACCGCCAGCGTTTCCTACGAGGGCGAGCAGGTGACGTATTCGGCCGCCAGCCGCGCATCGCTGCGCCAGTACATCCGTGACCTTGAGGCACAGCTCGGCCTGCGCACCAGCAGCCGGGCGCGTAGCCGTGGAGTGATCTTTTGATGAGTCCGACCGTGACCAGCTCCGCGCCCGTCCTGCTCGGGCCGGACAGCAACCCGCTGCCGGCAGGCGTGCGCAACGCGGCGCGCATGCAGATGTCGCGCAACCGCATGATGGCGTCGACCGCCTATCAAGGCGCGGGATACGACAACCCGTCGCTGGCCAAGTGGCGTCCGGGCAGTTTCTCGGGACAGGCCGCGTTGCGCTGGGAGCGGCCCGAGCTGGTCGACCGGCTGAACGATGCCGCCCGCAATGACGGTTGGTCCGCCGCCGGCGTCTCACGCCTGGTCGACAACATCGTCGGGTCCGGCTGGACCCTGTCGGCGAAGCCGAACTTCACCTCGCTCAACATGAGCTACGAGGATGCGGAGGAGGTCGCCGACCAGATCGAGGCGCTGTGGCGCGACTACACGCTCGATGTCGACAAATGGTGCGATGCCGAGCGCTCGAAGACCATGTCCGGCATTCTTGGTCTTGCCGCGCGCCATCGCTTCGGCCCGGACGGCGAGGCCTTCGCCCTGGTCGTGTGGCGCGATGATGCGCCGGGCTTCCAGACGGCAGTGCAGGTTGTCGATCCCGGCCGATGCTCAAATCCGATGGGGCGCATGGACAGCGAATTCATGCGCGATGGTGTCGAGATCGACAGCTACGGCGCTGCCACCGCATACTATTTCCGGCGCGCGCATCCTGGCGACGTCTTCACAGGCATGCCCAATCAGTGGATATGGGATCGCGTTGAGCGCCAAACCGAGTGGGGGCGCCCCATGGTGGTCCACGCATTCGAACAGAAGCGCGCGGGCATGACGCGCGGTGTGTCCGACTGGGCGCCCGTCATACGCTCCATCAAGCAGTATACCGACTACGAGGATTTCGAATGTCAGGCGGCGCTTTTGAACGCGGTCATGGCGGCCTTCATCGAAACGCCTTTCGATCCTGACGAGCTGATGGATTCTCTTGGCGTCGACGGCCAGTCGGCGGTCGGCAACATGTACGGCGCAATCTCCGAGGCGCAGAAGGCCTATTACGGGGCCGCGCCCATCGACATGCCGGGCGTACGCGTCAATACACTCCAGCCGGGCGAGACGGCAAAGTTCACCCGGCCGGAACATCCCAACGCGAACTTCGACGTGTTCGTGAACGCCGCGCTGCGCAAGATCGCCAGCGCCGTGGGTCTGACCTACGAGCAGCTTTCGATGGACTGGTCGAAGGTCAATTACTCGTCGGCCCGTGCCGCCCTTCTGGAAATCTGGCGCGGCCTGACGGGCAAGAAATCGAACATCGCCGCACAGTTCATGGGCCCGATCTATCGCGCCTTCCTCGAAGAAGTGTTCGACAAGGGGCTGGTCAAGCTGCCAGCGGGCGCGGTGCCCTTCGAGGACAACCCCGCAGCCTGGTGCCATGCCGAGTGGATCGGCCCGGCACGCGGCTGGATCGATCCGATGCGCGAGGCGGAAGCTGCCGGCATGCGCATCTCGACGAACCTTTCGACCCTCCAGGCCGAATCGGCGGAGCAGGGTCGCGACTGGAAGATGGACGCCATGCAGAAGAAGCGTGAGCGCGACTTCTATATCAAGCTCGGTCTCGACCCGGATTCCGGCCGCACGGAAGCGCGCATCCAGTCGCAATCGGTGACCCAGACCAAAGACCCCGACGACGAGATCGAAGAGGAGGTGAACGGCGACGAACGGGAGTCCGCCCGCCGCCACCCTGTCGGTATCCCGTCCATCCGTAGGAGCCCGGTATGAGCGGACAGTCACACTATCCCGAGATCGCGTCGCGGCTCTTCAACACGCCCCTGATGCTGCACGAGGCCAAAGGCGACATCATCGCTCGCGCTTTCGGGCCGCGCGTGCTCGGGATGCCCGATATAGATGTCCGTGGTGGCGAGCAGCTCGGCCTCGTCGGCGACGAAATGGGTCAGTGGGGAGAGTCCGGCGACCGCTACTATCAGCCTCGCCGACATGGCGACATCGCCGTCATCGAGATCGAAGGCTCGCTGATCAACAAGGGAAAGTGGATCGGCAAGTCGTCGGGGCAGACGACCTACGAGGGCATCATATCCCAGGTCAATTCCGTGATCGACGATGCGTCGGTGCGCGGCATTATTCTGGAAGTCGATTCCTTCGGCGGAGAGGTGACCGGCGCATTCGACTGCGCGGAACGGCTGTTCGAACTGTCTCAGGCCAAGCCGACCATGGCCGTGCTGACCGACCACGCGTGCTCGGCCGGATACTTGCTCGCCGCTGCCGCCCGCCAGATCGTCATACCGCAGAACGGCATTGCCGGGTCCATCGGCGTCATCTCGCTGCATGTCGACATGAGCAAGTGGCTCGCCCGGGAGGGGTTGGCCGTCACCATCCTCAAGGCAGGGCAGCACAAGGCGGACATGAACCCCTACGAGGCGTTGCCCGAAGAGGTGCTCGAGCGCGAGCTTACCGACCTTGAGGCCATTCGCGGTGAGTTCGCCGGGACCGTCGCCCGCTTTCGCGGTGACCGTCTACCGAAGGATGCCGCCCTGGCGACGGAAGCCGGCGTCTATCGCGGCCAGGCGGCAGTCGATGTCGGCATTGCCGATGTCGTGGCGCGGCCGAGCCAGGTGCTCGCCGCCTTCGAGGAAGAGATCGGCCGGACGGCCGGCTGAAAACTGGAGCAAAGGAGAAGCTTATGTCGACGCTCACTCAAAGCGTCCTCGCCGCCGTGCGTGGTCGCAGGAAAGGCTCGCGCCTCGAGGACGACCGGACGATCCCGGAAGAAATGGAGGAAGAGGAAAAGGAGGCTGAGGAGGAAGAGAAAGACCCCGACGTCGAGGAAGAGGATCGCGATCCCGACGCCGAGGACGAGGAAGAGAAAGACGAGGCCGACCTCGACGATGAGGAGAAGGATCCTGACGCCGAGGAAGAGGAAGAGGGCAAGCAGGCCGGCAGCGCCAAGGTGCGTCGCGCCGAACAGTCCCGTATCCGGTCCATCCTCACGCATCCGAAGGCCGATGCAAATCCCGGTCTCGCTTCCGAACTTGCGTTCGGAAAGCGCTTCTATTCGGCAAAGGCAGCGGGTGCGTTGCTCGATCATTCGGGCGGATCGGTCGGCCGACTTGCCGGTCGCATGAAGGGCAAGAGCCCCCGGATCGGCTCCGAACCTCACGGATCCCCGGCGACGGAGCGCCAGACGCTCGTTTCCAATGTCAGGCAGACCATCCAGGCCCTGCACGGTCGCAAGCCCGCTTCGAAGTGAACAGGGCCGGCCAATGTCGGCCGGCCCTTCCGCTCAATAACCGACCCCGCTTGGGTCATTGATGAAGGAACACAGCCATGGAAACCGCAACCTTTGCGCCAAACGATCTTCTCGTTTCGGATGTCGAAGTCGTCACGCGCAACATCACACTCGTATCGGGCCAGGTCCTGGAGCGCGGCGCCGTGCTCGGCAGGATCACGGCAGACGACAAATATACGTTGTCGGCGTCTGCCTCTGCCGACGGCTCCGAAACGCCGGCGCTCGTCCTCGCATATGACGCCGATGCGACCGCAGGCGACATCACGGTCGCCGCCTACGCCTCCGGTGCGTTCGATTCCACAAAGCTTGTTTACGGCACCGGACACGATGCCGCGAGCGTGGAAGCTGCATTTCGCACTGCCGGCGTGCCCCTCTACGTGCGCACGCTCGCCTAACCCCAACATCTCGAACGCTGTCCTGCGGGCGCTGTCCGCGTGGGCCAGAAAACGGCCGAACCAGAAAGGTCATGACAATGGGCAATATCCTACTCAACACTGCGGAGCTGATCGCCGTTCTTCCCCCGCGCGATCGGCCCGAAGCATTCCTGCGCAGCACCATGTTCACCACCGTGGTGCTTTCCGACATGGAAGAGATCGTCTTCGACAAGATCCTGCCGGATCGCGAACTCGCTCCCTTCGTTCACCCTGATGTACCGGGAAAGGATTCCGCCAATCGCGGTTTTCAGGCCACCAGCTTCACGCCGGCATACGTTAAGCCGCAGAACACCCTGCGTCCTCGCCAGAACATGATCCGCATTCCCGGTGAGCGCATCGCCGGAGACATGTCGCCGGCGGCGCGCTACGCCTACAACCTCGCGACTATCGTCGATGATCAGGATCTTCGGATCACCCGGCGCGAGGAATCGATGTGCAGTCAGGCGCTGCGCACCGGCATGGTGATCGTCGAAGGCGACGACTATCCGACGCAGACGGTCGATTACGGCAGGGACCCGGCGCTGACCATCGCGCTGGCCGGCGCGGCCCGCTGGGGCGAAGTCGGCATCGATCCCTTTGACGACGTCGAGGCATGGGTGCAGCTGCTTGCAGATACGGACGGCTTCACCGCCAGGACCGTCATTCTCGGGCCTGGCGCGGCCGGATTGCTCAAGAAGTCGCTGCGGTTCCTGGAAGCGCTCGACAACCGACGCCAGGACGGTGGTGTGTTCCAGCTGGGGCCGGTCTCGACCGGCGCAGAGGGCCGCTACTACACCGTGCTCGGTACCATCGGTCAGCTGACGTTCGTGCAGTACTCGCAGCCCTATACCATCGCCGGGGTCAAGGAGAATTTCTGGCCGAGCTATGGTGTCGGCATCTTCGATCCCTACGGCTTCATGGGCCATTTTGCCTATGGCGCCATCCTGGACAACGAGGCGCTGCTTTCGTTGGAGCGCTTCCCCGACATGTGGACGGAGAAGAACCCCAGCCGCACGGTTGTCCAGACGCAGGCGGCTCCGCTGCCCATCATGCCGGAGCCCAACGCTTCCCTCTTCGCACTTGTGCGCTGAGCCCTGTGCCGCCTTCAGCTCTCCGCCAGCATGTGCGGGCGGAGAGTTGCGGGAGACACAGCGATGCATCTCGGATCAAGGAGAAAACCAATGGCAGACAAGCACCGTTTCAATGCGACCGTAAACCTGGGCAGCACGTCTTACGCTCCCGGCGATGCCGTTCCGATTGGAGGCAAGACGGGCTTGCCGAAGGACGAGGTAGAACGGCTGGAGAAGCAGTTCGGCAAATGGCAGGGCAAGTCTGCCTCCGACGATGAGAAGCTGGCTCGGTCGACTGCAGAGAACAAAGAGCTGCAGGCGACCGTCGCCCAGCTTGAGAAGGATAAAGAGATCCTCGCTGCGCGCGCCAAGGAGTTCGCCGAGAAGAACACGGCACTAACGTCCGAAAAGCGTGATCAGGAGGCCTCGCTGCGGCAACTAGAGGAAGACAATGAGGTCCTTGCCACACGAGTTGCGAATCTGGAGGCATCTCTGACGCAGGCGCGGGATGACAACACCGACCTCGCAGCTCGCGTTGGCGAGCTCGAGAAGCCCGGCGGAGCGTCGAAGTGATGGCAAAGGCCTCTGAAACTGTGACCGGCCGCTGGCCGGTTGCCGTCTATGGCGCGGACCGCAAGCGTGTCGCGCCAGGCGAACCCGCCACCGTGACCAAGGAAAAGGCCACGGAATTCGACCGCCGTTTCGGTCGCTTGCCGGATGATGCGCCGAAGGCTGCATCCCCGGTCGCCGCACCGAAAGCAGACTGACGGGCGCATTCGATGACCATTCCGCCCCATCCCGTCTTCGGCGCCATGCCGAACGCATTCCTCTCCACGCTCGGCGAGGAATGCGAGTTGACCATCGGCGGTGTCCCGCTGCCGGGTCCCATTCGCGTCATCGCGCGCGGGCCCTTCGGCAGCGTGGCGCCGGATTCGGGATATGGCGAATCCGGCGTGTCCGGCATGAGGCCGAAGGCCTCCTTTGCCGAGACCGATGTTCCCGGCCTGAAAGACGGTGACACCATGGTGTTCAAGGGTGTGACCTGGAAGATATGCCAGCCCGAGCCGGATGGGCGCGGCATGGTGCGCTGCGAGCTGGAGAAGGCCTGAGATGCATCCGCGCACCGCTATTCGCAATTCCGTCTTGGCCATGCTCGAGGCGGCCGCGCCGCCGGGATGGACCGTCAAGAAGGGCAGGGGGCGCGAGATCGCCATCGACGATTGCCCGTGCGTGATCATGGCAATTCCGAGCGAGCCGACCTCGCGCGGGGCCCAGCGCAAGGTGCGCGAGCCGCTGCTGACCGTCGCTGCCTACATTGCCGTCGCCGATGACGGCGATACGGCTTGTGACGATGCGGCCGAATGGATCGAGGCGACCCTCGACGCCGACCCGACGCTCGGCGGCACCGCACAGGACGCCACCCATGCGCGCACTGATATCACCCCCTACACCGGCGGCGAGACGCCCGTGTGGGAAATGACGCTGACCTACAACCTGCGGGTTTCCTGATCCCGCCTTTGCGAAGGAGCAACTAGCCATGGCAACCGTTCTCGGCCGCCTTCTCATCATCCAGCGCCCGACCGGCCAGCCCGCGCCGGACGACTGGGAGAATGTGTGCGGCATCAACACGACGAACTTCCGCATCCTCAATGACATCATCGAATCGAAGACATCGCAGTGCGCCGACCGCTCGCTGCCGCCCATCCGCAAGCGCAAATATGGCGGCAAGGATGTGCAATTCACCGGCTCAGGTATCTTCGAGGATGATACGGCCGGAAAGCTCCTCGCTGACGCCGCCGTCAATCAGACCGTGCTCACCGGTTATCGTGTCTTCGTTCCGGGCTACGGCGATTTCACAGGCGATTGGGTGCTGCCCAACTTCGATTTCTCCGGCGACCTGGACAACGACATGAACTTTTCGACGGAAGTCCAGGCGGCCGGCGATATCACCTATACGGCACTGTGATGACGGCCGCGAACCCATGGCGCGGGGAGCGCCTATTGAAGCTCCCAGGCGGGAAGCCGGTGAAGGTCGAAGCCACGCTCGACCAGATCGCCCGGCTCATGTCGGAGACTGGCACAGAGACGCTGGAAGCGTTGCAGGATGCACTCTTCGCCCGCAAGCCGGAAACCCTGAAGGCCGCACTCCTCATCCTCAAGGGCGAGGACCAGGTCAAGGCGATATGGCCGCGCGTTAACGGCATGTCGGGCCTGACGGCCGTCTTTGCCGCCGTCTCCGGTGCAGTGTCCGGCCTCACGCCGGAGGAGGAAGACGAGGCAAAAAAAGCCGAGGCCGATCGCGAAAGAGGCAGGGAGGCGCTGGCGTTGGGCCTGCTGGCGAGCGCGATCGGCCGATCGAGCGTCTCCCCTTCGGACAGTGGATGAGCTTCGCCGGCGGCGTGCTGCACTGGACGGAAGATGAGTTCTGGTCGACCGGCTTCGCATATTTCCGCGCGGCCTGGGAAGGCTGGGCAATCTCCAGTGGCGCGAAGAAGGTGAAAACAAAGCCGCCGTCGCGGGACGAATATGAGGCGGCCAAGGCCGCGCTCGCCGAGCGCGACCGAAAGCGTGCGATGAAGGGGTAATCGATGGCAGACGATCTCCGATACCGCATTGGTGGCGACACCGGTGGTATCGATGCCGCATGGGCCAAGATCAAGCGCGATGCCAGGACGACCGCCAACAGCATCGGCGCTTCCCTGGGTCGCGTGCGCACCGAAGCGACGTCGCTGCTGGCGCCGTTACGGTCAGTGCAGGGCGCGCTCGGCGCTCTAGGGGTGGGTGTCGGGCTGTCGCAGGTCAGGCAGATGATCACCGACATCGCCGATATCGGCGATGTGGCTGACAAAGTCGGTCTCACCACGGACGCGTTGCAGGAACTGCGCTTCAAGGGAGAGCAGACCGGTGTAACGATCGGCACCGTCGATATGGCCATGCAGCGTTTCGCACGGCGCATCGCTGAGGTGGCGGCCGGGGCGAACAACGATCTTGCAGCGATCCTGAAAGCCAACAACGTCCAGCTGCGCGACCAGGAAGGTAACCTGCGGAGGCAGGAGGACGTTCTCGCCGACTACGCCGACCTGATCAAGAACGCCCGCAATGAGCAGGACAAGCTGCGCCTGGCTTTCGTCGCCTTCGATTCCGAAGGTGCTGCGCTTGTGAACACGCTCAAAGACGGCGCGGACGGCCTGGAGAAGAACCGCGAGCAGGCCCAAAAGCTGGGCGTCGTGCTGGACAGGGACATCATCGCCAGGGCGGACGAACTGGACAAGAAGTGGTCCGCCACATGGACCCAATTCGAGACCCTCGGAAAAAGGGCGTTGGTCTCCCTTGCGGAAGGCGCGCGCGGCTTCACCGCCGAAATGAATGCCGCAGCCGGCGCAATGCAGGATCTGATGAACGATCCTTCGTTCCGCAACCTGTCCCGGGCGCTGGTCGGCGACGGCGCGACGAGCTTCCTGATGGGCAAGGACGGCGATGCGCGTATCCGCGATGCATTCGCCGGCACCATTGAGTCCGCCGACGAGAAACTGGTCGCGGCCCTTCGCAAGCGTTACGGCGCAGCCACCGGTGAAGCTGCCGCAGGGACGATCATTCCCGATAAGCCGGGCGCCAAAGGCAACAGTACCCCCGCCGATTTCATGCGCCAGTTTCGCGAGGAACTGGCGCTGTCCAATCGCGAGCGCTCCATAGCGGCCGAGACGCAGCGCATCCTCAACGATGCCTCGTCAGAGGGCGCGACCCTGACGCAGGAGCAGGCCCGCGCGCTGGCCGAAGAGGCGGTGGCCCGCAAGGAGGCCGAGACCGCTTCGAAGTCGTCGACCAAGACGAGCGACAAGGAAGCCGAGGCGCTTGCCCGCGTCATCGATGCGCTGGAGCACGAGCTCTCTCTGCTGGGCAAGACAGAGGTCGAAAAGCGCATTGCCAACGAACTGCGTAATGCCGGCGCCGACGCGGCCTCGCGCGAGGGCGAGCGGATCGCCGATCTGGTCACCCAGATCGAAGCGCAGAAGGCGGCAGAGGAATCTCTGAAGAAGGCGCAGGAAGACCGGCTGGAGTCGATCGACAATCTGTTTCAGATGGGCGGCGACGCGCTCACGGCCATGGTCGACAACTCGTTGAAGGCCGAAGATGCGGTCAAGCGCCTGGCGCTCCAACTGGCGCTTGCGGCAGCGCAGGCGGCGTTGCTCGGCACCGGCCCGCTAGCTGGGTTGCTGGGTGGTGGCGGTGGCGGATCGTCGGCCGCCAAGATCGCGGCTGGTGCCATTGGTCTGTTCAATACCGGCGGATGGACCGGCAATGGCGATCCGCGAAAGATCGCCGGCGCCGTGCATCAGGAAGAATTCGTGGTGAAGGCGGGACCGGCGCGGCAGTTCCGGCCGATGCTTGAGGCGATCAATGCCGGGCGAGACATCGGGCTCTATTCCGCGCAACAGACAATGAGTGATGCGGGCCGTTCTGGCGGTATCAATGGCAGCATCACCCTGCATGTGATCGGCGAGGAAGGACCTATGTTCCGCCCGACGATCCGCGCCGAAAGCGAGGATGTTGCCGTCCAGGTGAGCGGTAAAGCCGTCAGCGACTTCAATCAGGCGCTGCCTGACCGGTTCCAGCAGATCAGCAGAAACCCGAGGATGCGCTGATGGCTCCGGTCTTTCCTCTGGCGACTGATGTTTTTCAGGACATCATCAATGTCGCCGCCGCGCCGCTTCGCCTGCGCGATAACCAGGAGCTGTCGGGTCTGGGCTCCGGGCAGATCATCGGTGCCGACCTAGCCGAGCCCTTGTGGACGACCGATGTTCGGCTATTCCCCGCCTTCAGTGACGATGCTGTCGACATCCAGGCTATGATCGAAAGCCTCGATGGGGTGCTCAAGACCTTCTACCTCTACGATCCGCGCACGTCTCACCCGCGCGCCGACCCTGACGGGTCGATCCTGGGTGCGGCGACCCCGACGATCGCCGGCCTTAACGCCAACAATAGGGCGATGGCGGTGACGGGCCTGCCGGCCGGATACGTGCTGTCACGGGGCGACATGCTGGCGTTCGACTATGCCGACCCGGCACGCCGGGCGCTTCACCGGATTGGCGAGACCGTGATTGCCGATGGCACGGGCCTGACGCCAGAATTCGAAGTGCGCCCGCACTTCCGTCCGGGGGTTGAGACGGGCTTGCCCGTGAATCTCATCAAGCCGGCGGCCAAGATGATCATCGTACCAGGGAGCTATCAGCCTCCCGTCAGCGACGATTACGGCACCACCTCCATCACCTTCACCGCTTTGCAGTCGATCAGGGCAGGCTAACCATGCGAAACCCAAATCCGGCATTTGCCGCTGCGCTTACCGGCGCGCGCGACCGGGGCATCCTGCCGCGCAAGTTCTTCTGGGTGACCGTCCGCGACCGTGTCGACGGCAGCGAGGAGGAAGTAGGTCTCTGGAGCGGCGACGACACCATCACCGTGGATGTGATCAGCGGGCAGACGGGGTTACCGGTCACCCGTACCTATGTCGGAGGCGTCGACCTTCAGGTAGGCAACATCCCGCGCGTCTCCGATATGACGATCCAGACCATCGATGTCTCCGTGTCCGCGATCGACAGCACCGTGCAGCTGATGGTGCGCGGCTACGATGCGCGCCTGGCGCCCGTCGAAATCCACACCGGCGTTCTCGATCCCGATACAAGGCTGCCGGTATCGCCGGCAGAAGTCGAGTTTCTCGGGCAGATCGACGAGGCGCCCATCGAGACGGCCGCCGTCGGCGGCGAGAGCCGCATTCCCTTCGCCGTGCGTTCCGATGGCATCCTGATGCTGACGCGGACCAATCCGAAGAAGCGCAGCTATGAGGCCCAGAAGCGCCGCCAGGGCGATGAATGGGGCCTCTATGCCAATTCCGTTGGCACATGGCGCGTGCCCTGGGGCGAAGAAGCCCAGGGCACCCCGCCGGCTTCCAGTCGGAGCAAGTTTGACGAAAAGTTTTTCAGTGGGATGCGCAAGACATGACGGTGCTGACACGCCTGCCGGACTGGCGCTCCCGCTTCGAGGCGGAGATCGATGCCATAAAGCTCCGTCCGTTTTCGTGGGAAGACCATGAATGCGGCATCGGGCTCATCGGCAACATGGTGCTGGCCATGACGGGCGAGGATGCTGCGGCGCCCTGGCGCGGCCGATACCGGTCCTATCGCGGCGCGGTGCGCGTGATGCGCAATGAGGGCTTCGGCAATATCGCCGATCTGATCGCCTCGATGCTTCCGGAAATCCATCCGGGCCTGGCGCGGATCGGCGATATCGCGGCATTCCCCGACGATACGGCGCTGGGCTTTTCCCTCGGCATCGTCAATGGCGAGCGCGTCTTCGTGCTCACCGAAACCGCCATGGGCACGATGGACCTTCTTCAGGCAACACGGGCCTTCCGGGTAGGATAGATGATCCTTCGCATCCTCATCACAGCGCTGGCGCTCCTGCTGGCGGCGACGGCGCATGCCGATGCGGGCCCCGTCGTTGCCGCCATCGGAGCGATCGCCGCCGGCATCGGCAAAGTCATCGCCGCCGGCGGCTTCCTCGGCGCGCTCGTCAAGGGCGCGCTCACGCTGGCCCTTCAGGTGGGCTACAGCCTGATCCAACGCGCGCTGCAAAAGGATCAGGAGCAACTGCCGACCGGCGTACAGATTGATGTGGAGATCGGAGACGATGCGCCTGTCGGCACGGTCGTTGGCAGCTTCGCCACCGCGGGCACGCGCAAATATGCCGGCTCGTGGGGCCGCGACGGAAAGACGCCAAATGCGTATCTGACCGACGTCATCGAGATCGGGAACCTGCCTGCGCCTGGCCAGCCCGGCATCTGGGTCAATGGCGAGCTTTGCACCATCCTTTGGGGCGAGCCGCCAACCGAGCAGGGCTATCCCGTCGAGGAATTCCGCCAGAACGGCAAGGACCATCTGTGGGTTTGGTACAAGGACGGCACCCAGACCGTAGCCGACCCCTACCTGCGCGCGAAATTCGGCAACCATCCGGACCGCCCATGGAAGGAAACGATGATCGGGCGCGGCTGCCCGCATGTCATCGTCACGGCGCTGGTCAACCGCGACATTTTCCGCGGCCAGATGGAGTGGCTGATCGAGCCACCCTTGCTGCATTTCTACGACCTGCGCAAGGATTCGACCAATGGCGGCTCCGGCGCCCATCGTTGGCACGATCAGAGCACGTGGGAGCCGACGAACAACAACGCCGTCGTCGCCTACAATATCATTCGCGGCATCTATTACGACAATGGCGCCGGCTATCGCGAGTGGTTCTATGGCGGCCAAGACCTGGCGGCCTTCCGCCTGCCTGCGTCAAGCTGGATGGCTGCGGCCAATGAGTGCGATGCGCAGATCCCGCTCGAAGGCGGCGGACAGGAAAACCAGTTTCGATGCGGCTATGAGATCCGTGGAGACATGGAGCCGCTGGCGGTCGCACAGGAGCTGCTCAAAGGGGCTTCCGCACGCCTGGCCGAGGTGGGCGGCATCTTCAAGGTTCTCGTGGGCGCGCCGGGCGCGGCGGTCTACTCCTTCTCCGATGCCGATACCGTCATCACAAAGGGTCAGAGCCTCAGGCCCTTCCCTTCGCTGGGCGAGACGTACAACGGGATAGAGGCGACCTATCCCGAACCGGCCGAGATGTGGCGCACAAAGGATGCGCCGGCGCGCTTTTCGTCCGTGCTGGAGGCCGAGGACGGCAACCGGCGTCTTGCCACGGGGGTGAATTTCGCGGCATCGCCCTTCGCGATCCAGGTGCAGCGCCTGATGAAGGCGATGATCGAGGAGGAGCGGCGGTTCCGGATCCACTCTTTCTTCCTGCCGCCCGAGGCGTGGCTGCTGGAGCCCAACGATGTCGTGTCGTGGACATCGGCCAGCAACGGCTACACGAACAAGAAGTTCCTCGTCGTGCGCATCGAGGGCGAGCCGGGCATGAACCAGCTCGTGCTGTTGAAGGAGATCAATCCATCCGACTACGGCTGGAACCCGGCGACGGACCAGCAGCCCACCTCGACCGGCTTTCTGGGCCCGATCCACACGCCGGCGCAGCTGGCGACCGGATTTCAGGTGGCGCCGGCAACCTTCTTCGATGCCGCCGGCAAGGCGCGGCGTCCATCGATAGAGGCCTTCTTCGCCGGCGATCTGGACGATGTTCAGTTCGTGCGCGTGGTGGTGCGCCTGGCCGAAACGCAAGCCATCGTCTATTCGACGGATGAGCCATACGGGGAGCCGGGGCCGGACGATCAGATTCGTTCAATCATTCTAAACGGCGTGTTCCTTCCGGACACGCTATATGAGGTGACTGGGCAGTACATTCCCTACTCCGGTCGCATCACGTTACCTTCGGCGTGGCTCCCCGTCACCACGCCTGACGTGCGGCTTGGCGCGGATGACATCTCGGTCTATCTGGCCAGCCTACAGCAGGAGGTTCGAGACTACCTCAAGGACAGGTGGGCCGAGGCTGACGAAATCTTCGAGCGTATGGAGACGCTGGCGGCCAATGTCGGGTCTGCGAATGTGGACGACATCGTCGACCGCAAGCGTCACGAGAAGGCGATTGGACGCAACGCGGCTTCGATCACGCGGGAGAGCGTGCTTCGTGTGGACGGCGATGAGGCTCTGGCGCAAGAGATACTGACCGTCCAGGCGAACGTGGATGACAATGCCGCGTCCATTGTTCAGGAGCAACAGGCCAGAGTAACGGCCGACGACGCCCTCGCTTCAGACATCACGGCAGTTCAGGCCATAGCCGACGCAGGAACGGCGCAGGGGTTGATGCGGTGGCTTGCCGGTGCCGGGCCGACCGGAGTGACTACGCGGTTCACCATCCAAGGTAAGGCGACGGCGGGCGACACCTATCGCACTGGCGGGGCATATCTGGATGTTACGCCAACGGAGGCATTCTGGACGTTCGAGGCTGACAAGGTCTTCTTTGCGAATCCCGCTAATGCAAACCAGAAGGTCGGCATTATCGTATTCGAAGACGGTGTCGCCACTCTGAACGGTATCAAGGCAGAGTGGGCCGACATCGTTAATGTTATCATAGGCTGGGCTGATATAGGGACGGCAGTGGTCAACAACTTCGTGGCCACAAGTGCGAACATTGGCGACCTCTCCGTCGACACGATCAAGCTGGCCGGCTCCGCCATCAACGTCAGCAACTCGTTTTATGATGGCGCGCCGCTTCATACCGACATCAGCTTCGTGACCATGGCGAGCGTGACGCTGAATGTTCCTGATGACGCCCTGGTGGTGAGGATGCTGTTCAGCGCAGTGACGAGCAATCTAAACCACATTCCCCGGATCAATTATTACGTCGACGGATTGCTGCTGACGGCGACAGAGGTCCGGTATTCCCCGTTCTACTCTGAGGCTGTGTGGCTTTCGCCTTCCGGTGGCAACCATACATTCGAGGTCAAGATGCTGGCCTCGGGTGCCGCGCCTGGACAAGGTTTCGATGTGTCCCAGAGGCGATTGCACGTCTACGCCCAGCGCCGCTGAACCGTCGCGCCGCGTCTTCTATTGAGGTAAATCATCCATGACCATCTACGCAACCGGCACGGTTTCAGTGACGGCGGGCTCCGCCATTGTCACCGGCGACGGCACCGCATGGGATCTGTTTCTGATCACGGGAGGGCTGTTCTCGTCGCAGGGCATCTCGATCCCCATCCTCCAGGTGAACTCCGACACCGAGCTGGTGCTGGGATACAACTGGCCCGGCACGACGGACACCGGCCGGATCTATGCGATCGACCGCCAGTCCGCAGCGGCCGCGAGCGCCATTGAGGCGAACGACAGACTGGCGCAGATCGTCAAGCGCCTGGAGGCGCTGAGCTATGTCGACTTCGACGCGGTCGGCTCCCTCGCCGAGCGGGTCACTTACGACGGCGAGCCGCTGGGCTTCAAGTTCCTGCAGATTGACGTCGATCCCTTCGAGCTCTGGGTCAAGGCGTCCAACACCTCCGGAGACTGGGCGGGCCCGAACGCTTACGGGCAGGGGCCGACAGGCGACACTGGACCGAAGGGCGATGCCGCTACTGTCACTGTCGGCTCCACCACGACGCTTGCTCCTGGCCAGCCAGCCAATGTCACGAACTCCGGAACGAATGCCGCTGCCGTTCTGGAGTTCGAGATTCCGCAGGGCGCGAAAGGCGATGCTGGCTGGGCGGCTGAGACAGAGCTTGTCGCGGACGGGGCCGCGCGCACCGTGGTGCGGATCGCCGACTTCATCGGCGGCGAAGGGACCAAGCCGCCAGGCATAGGGATGTACATCGGGCCGGGCGGCTATGTCCTCACGGCCGCCGAGGCGATCAACGTTAAGGGCGCCGAGGGGCCGCAGGGTCCGGTCGGCGTCGGCTGGAAGGGAGCATGGGATCCTGGCGCCACCTACGCTGTCGGCGACCTCGTCACCGATCCCGACGCACTGGACGACACTGCCGTCTGGATCGCCATAGCACCCAGCACGAATGCGAAACCAAGGGACAGCGCTACCGAATGGTCGCTGTTTCCGGGCTCCTTCAACATTCCCCGCGACTACGGCCTCATCACCGAAGCCGCCACAGAAACTCGAGATTACGGGACAATCGCATGAGCACCCAGATCCAGCGCCGCCGAGGCACGACAGCGCAGCACGCGACCTTCACCGGCGCGCTCGGCGAGATCACCATCGATACCGACAAGAATGTTCCCGTTGTTCACGACGGCGTGACGGCGGGCGGTCATCCTCTCGCACCGGAGGCGCTGGTGGCGGGCGGCACGCTAGGGCAGATCCTTGCTGTTGGTGAGGGTGGCTCACGCGAGTGGGTCGACAACGCCGGATACACGGCTGAACCGATGATCCCGTCCATTTCGTTCGGAGGTGCCTCGGATGGCATCACCTATGATGTTGGGGGGCAAACTGGCGGTGCTGTGCGAATCGGCGACATGGTGGTTGGAGGATTTCGCGTTAAGCTCACAAACAAGGGAACTTCGGTGGGAGATGCGGCCCTGGAGGGACTTCCGTTCCCAATTCACACGGACTTCATGGGAGTTGGAGGGGTACTGAGCATAGGCTTCTACTCGGGTATGGCTCTTCCAGGGACTGGCATCTCCGGGTTCTTCAGTAGCGGTACGGGCGTGTATCTTCGCAGCTTTGGCGCCGGTCAGGCAGCCACTCTGAACGATACCCACTTCACAAACACGTCCACCATCATCGGCGGATATTCCTACATGACGGTGCCCGCATGAACCTGGCAGAGACAGTATATGCCGGCTTCAGACCGATGATGAGCAACATTCAGAGTCCTCTGAACATCGATCTGCTTCCGGTCATTCCAGTCGACACGTACATGATCTACAGCGCGCCGGATATCGCGCTTCGTTTCAACATGAACCAGTTCATCACGTTCTTCGACAACCAGTTCATCGCGATCTGGACGCAGGGGACCAACGAGGGTAACTCTGGAAACCACATCGTATGCTCCACGAGCCCAGACGGCATCACGTGGGCTCCAGTTCAGGACGTCACGCCTGTCGCTGAGACAGGATGGACCGAGGGCTCGGCCGGTCTCTGGGAGCGCGAGGGAGAGCTCTGGGCGCTCTACCGTCACGCAGAGGTTGGTACGAGGCCGGAGGGCCCCACCTACTACGGACCAAGTCTCGCTCTCCGGGGGAACCGCTGGAATGGCTCGGGCTGGGACCAGTATCAGGTCATATGTGACAACTGCCATCTGGACCTGCAGCCGATAAAGCTGCGGACAGGTAAGTGGTACGCAACGGGTCGAGACAAGCACTTCAGGACGCAGATGATCCTCGGGGACATCGGAGACTGGACACGCATCATTGTGCCGTCGCCGGAGGGAGTTCTTCTCAACGAGGCAACCATCCTGCCGATCGGCGACGGCAGCATCCTCAGCTATGAGTATCGCAATGAGATGGACATGAATCCTCGTGTGCTGCTTCGATCGTTCTCGACCAACGATGGTGGCACTATCAGTCCACCTCTGCCTACCAACTTTCGGGATGCGGCAGGTCGGCGGGCGGTGATGAGGCTGTCGGACGGCCGGTACATCCTGTCCTCAAACGCCAGCGTTCCCTGGGGTCGCCGCAAGCTCATGCTCTCTGTTTCAGACGACGGGCTCACGTACAACAGAATGTACATCCTACGCGGCGAGGAGACGCACCCGAAGTGGGGGTGGGAGCCACCCGACCCGCCTCTCCACCGCGAGGGTTATCAGTATCCGCAGTTCCTGGAGAGGGACGGCTATCTCTGGGTGATCTACTCCCGCAACAAGGAGGACATCGAGATCAGCCGTGTGGAGCTATCAGCATTTGAATAGGGTCAGGAAGGGGATTTCGCCACTCTGGATCGATCCCTGCCTGCCTGAGCGCGGAGGTACGGAAACGCCGACTTGAAGACCTCTGGCAGCCGTCGCTCAAGAAGCGGCGACGTCAGGCCTGCAATCAAAACACAAGTGCCGACCGTCACGGCAAACGCCGCGGCTCCTATCGCTAGACTGGTGGGTGGGGCCAGAACCTGCCTGATCAACTCGATGACAATCAAGTGTTCGATATAGAGCGTGTAGGAGATGTCCCCGAGCCACCTCATCCATCGCGGTACAGCCAGTTCAACTGTTTTGCTCGCGATCGCGAGTGCGGCAATGAGCAAGACAAAGCCAAAACCGATCGCGAGAGAGAGATAGAGGTAGAAGAACCAGGCGTTTGCGACGGCAAGACAGATCGCAATTACAGCGAGCGCGTAGGCCGTCATCCTGCTGGGCATCCGTAAAGGCGAAAAGAAGATGATGCCGGCAATCATTCCGCCGACGAATTCCCAAATGATCGGGTTCGTTGCCAGGAGCATATAGTCGAAGGGATAGGAAACCTCGCCAAAATTGGCTCGCGGGTTCCAAAGGGACGGTGCCTGAAAGAGCAAAGGTATCAATATAAGCGTGGTGATGAACCAAGCTGCCATGACTGTCCATCGATGGCGCCCGGCCAGCAATGCCAGCCCAAACACGAGGTAGAAGTAAACCTCGTAATTCAACGTCCATCCGACGCTCAGAGCCTGGCCGCTGAAAATTCCTTCTGAATTCACCGGAACAAAGGCTATGGACAAAAGGAATTGCCGAAGCATCTGACCGTCAAGCCAGAATGCGAAACCGCCGGCAATCATCATCGCTATCAGACTCACGGCGAAATAGGCCGGCCAGATGCGCAGGAACCTATTGCGCGCAAAGGCTGCCGCAGATTGTGGACCGTTCTGCCCGTAGGTCGTGTAGACCATAATGAAGCCGCTGATCACGAAGAACAGGTCGACACCACTCGCGAACGGCAAGAATATGTCGTTGGCCTCTATCGACATAGGCGAGCCGATAAAGATCCGGCGTGTGTGAGTTAATACAACTGCAAGAGCGGCTATGCCGCGCAGAGCCTGCAGCCAATCGAGTCGCGGTCGAGGATCGGTCGATAGGATTGTCAAAGGTTCCCCCAGCCCTTCGACAGTAGCAGCAAGCTACTTCTGAGTGCAATCACACCGAAATCTGAAAGGACATCCCCATGTTCGATGAAGCGACCGTTCGCGCGGTCGAGCGCATTGCTGTGCGCCTGAATGTAGAGCCGGCCGTGCTGCTGGCCGTGGTTGAGGTCGAGAGCGCCGGTAAGGTTTTCGCCGAGGTCGGCGGCCGGCATGAGCCATTGATCCGCTTTGAGGGTCACTACTTCGATCGCCGGCTGACGGGCCGGAAGCGTGACCAGGCGCGGGCGGCAGGGCTGGCGCACCCGAAGGCCGGTGCGGTGAAAAACCCGAGGAGCCAGGCCGTTCGCTGGGAGTTGCTCAAACGTGCCGCCAGGATCGATGCGCAGGCGGCGTTCGAAAGTGCATCCTATGGCGTCGGCCAGGTGATGGGTGCCCATTGGCAGAAGCTCGGCTACGGCAACGTTTCCGGCCTGGTGGCGGAGGCTCGCAGCTCGGCGCTCGGGCAGATCGAACTGATGGTGAAATACATCGTCAAGTTCGGCCTGGTCGACGAGCTGCAGCGCAAGGATTTCAGTGCCTTCGCTCGCGGCTACAACGGTCCGGCTTTCGCGCGCTACGGCTATCAAACGAAGATGGCGGCGGCTTATCGACGGATCTCCGGCAATGTTCCCGTCTCGGCCGCGACCGGCATGCTGCGCATGGGCTCGAAGGGCGCGCGGGTGCGCGAGCTGCAGGCGCTGCTTGTCCGCGCCGGTCATTCGGTGAAGGTGGACGGCGACTATGGCACCGCCACCAGGGACGCCGTGCGGGCCTTTCAGAAGGCGAACGGCCTCGATGTGGACGGTGTGGCCGGGCCGGAGACCATGCGAGCGCTGAGCACCTATCGCTTGGCGCCGGAGGAGCGGCCGGGGCAGGAGCGGGTGACCGATGTGACGGAGGTCAAGGATGCGGCCAAGGGGCTCGGGCCCCTTGCCATCGTCATGGCCGTGCGCGATCAGGTGGCCGACCTTGGCTACAATCTGTTCGGGCTTGAATTCGAGACGGCGCAGATGGTCGCCAACGGCCTGCTTACGGTCTCAGGCGTGATCGGCACCGGGCTCGCCGTCTACGGCCTCTATGGCTGGTGGAAGAGCCGCCAGACGGATGAGGGCGACATCGCGGCGGGGAGGGCCGCCTGATGGCCGGCGGCAACGATACGGCCTTCTGGAGCGCGCTCATAGTTCGCATTGGTATCGGCCTCGCCTGGCGCATCGCGCTTCGCTTCTGGCCGGTGACGCTGCTTGGTCTCGGCGCCATCGCGTGGCTGATCAGGGGGTGCTGGTGATGCTTGCCTTCATCGCCAATGCGCTTGGCATCAACCGGGCTTTCGTCTGGATCGGCGCGGTCATGCTCGCGGCCGGCGTGATCTGGGGCGTCTATGAGTTCATCAAACACCAGGGCGCCGACGAGGTGCGCAGCGAAATCGAAAGGCAGAACAATGAAGCAGGTCTCAAAGGTGGGGAGGCTCGCCTGTCTCGCCGTGATTGTGTCGATGCTGGCGGGGTGTGGGATTTCCGCGCCGGCAAGTGCGCCGGGCCTGCGGCTGGCGATCGGTAACAGCCTGCCGGGGGCGAAGGGCCTCGGGCTCTCCGACCAGGACCGCATCGACGACACCGTCGCCGGCGGCTGCGCCACCGGCGTCTACACCTCGCTCGAATGCGAGCGGCACACGAAGGCAAGCGCGGAGCGGCGCGCGGAACTTAGAGCGCGATAGGGGCACGGTGAATGTCAGGCAGCACAGAAGCACAGGTCGCGCGGCTCGACGAGCGCTTTAACTCGCTGGAGAAGATGCTTTCGAGCTTCACCACCGAAATCCGGCTGGAGCTGAAATCGGCGCGGGACAGCCGCAAGGCTTTTCACGAATCTCACGAGGCAACAGCCAAGGACATTCTGCTGATCAGCCATCGCCTCGAGACGCTGGAAAAGGAAGTGACGGCCATCCGGCCGACCAGCGACGAATATCTCAAGATGCGCGAGCAGGTGCGCGGCGCCGGCACGCTGGGCCGGTGGGTGTGGAGGATCGGCATCGGCGTGATCACGGTCGCCGGCTGGATCGTCGGCGCCTACACCTATCTGACCGGCCGGCCGCCGCCTTGAATGCGATGGTGTGACCCACGGGAGGATCTGGAGCGGCCACTCCAGATCGGCGGGAATAGCTGTACACCAAACCCGCCCAGCATGCCGACAGAACAGATGCCGCACCCGTGGCCCTCGCGGGCCGGGTGAAGATGCGGCGATGATTCTGAAGGAATCCTTATGCAGGAGAATTTTTGCTTTCAGTCGGTGGAGCCGGTGTCGCCACCGGCCAGTTACCTTGGAGGAAAGAAACAACTTGCCGGCCGTATTTCATCGTTGTTGGAACAAATTCCGCATTCGGTCTATGCCGAACCATTCGTTGGCATGGGCGGTGTCTTTTTCCGCCGGCGTTTGGCGCCACGATCAGAAGTCGTCAATGACCGATCAGGGGATGTGGCGACGCTGTTTCGCATCCTTCAACGCCACTATCCGCAGTTTATGGAGACACTAAAGTTTCAGATTACGTCTCGCCGGGAATTCGAACGGCTCGCTGCCTGCGATCCGACGACGCTCACGGATCTGGAGCGTGCGGCGAGATTTCTCTATCTCCAGCGACTGGCATTCGGGGGGAAGGTGAGGGGGCGGTCGTTCGGCGTCGACGTAACAGGCGGCGGAAGGTTCAACCTGACACGTCTGAGTTCCATCCTCGATGCGGTGCATGAACGGTTGGCCGGCGTAGTGATCGAGAATCTCGACTGGCTGGACTTCATTGTTCGATACGACCGCCCGGAGACGTTGTTCTACCTCGACCCACCATATTTCGGGAATGAGTGCGACTACGGAAAGGACGCGTTCAAACGTGAAGACTTCTTGTCGATTGCGGCGCACCTCGCCTCCATATCGGGCCGATTTGTTTTGTCGCTTAACGATCGACCAGAGGTGAGGGAAATATTTGGCGCATTCAAAATTGTCTCGGTTCCGGTCACCTATACGGTGTCCGGCGGCAAAGGCAGCGACGTAAGGGAGGTAATCGTCATGGACAGGAAAGAGCCAGTGGTTGCAAACATGCCTGATTGAATCGAGCCGATTCCACATTGAACATTGGATAGCTGCCCCGCTGGCCCTTCATGGCTGGCGGGGTTTTTTGTCGTTCTAGTTTTCTTCGCCGATCCCGTTGCTCAACAGCTGCAGAAAGGCACCGTGTGCGGACTGTTGCAGTGCATTGGTTGGGATCGTGATGAGGAAATCCTCAATGGTCATGCCATCAACAGGATCGGGCACGCAGCCTGGCGGCGCGAAGGCGATGTAGAGATGCAGCTCGTCGAGGTCGAATGCGACCTTCCACGCGCCGGTAGCGTCTTCCGCAAGAGTTCTCATCTTGATTGGCATCGGCAACATCCTCCTTTTTCATGGACGATGTTGGCGCGAGGTTTCAATGAGTGCCATCACCAGATTCCGGTATTGACGACACAATGCTCTGCCCCGCTGGCCTTTACGGCTGGCGGGGCTTTTTACGTTTTGGGCCTACTGCTGATGCGGTGGGGCTTCGTGGTGGGTGAACACCATCTTGATGCCAACATCCACCTGCGACCGCAAGTGATCGGACAGTGCAAGCGCCGCGTCCTCATCGGGCACGTGCCGCAGGATGACTTCCATAGTGAGTTCCACAATGGCCGCTACCTGGCCGATATCGGATAGCATCTCGATCTGGCGGCCGGCCTTGTCCACTACCTTCCTGATCTTCGGTAGCTCTGGCCGTAGCTCTTCGTAGATCGCTGCGTCCTGTTCGGGCGTTAGTCGCGGTTTATGGCTCATAGCAAGCTCCCCTGAGCCTCTTCCGGCATCTCCGGCTTGTCGACGATGACGAGCTGATCGTCGGGGATGGGGCGTTGCAGCTCCTTTGCCTCATCCCATGGTGCGGTTAGCCATGTTTCCACTTCCTCCTGGGTGGCCAGGATCACCGGCATCGCCCCGTGGATCGGCGCGACGATGCCGTTAGGCTCACAGGTGAGGAAGGCATACAGGTCCGCCGTGATCCACCCTTCTTTGATCTTGCGCACGCCCGACCATTCCGGCAGCCACAGACCGGCGAAGAAGGCGAGCGGCCGATCCTCGCCCAGGGCGAACCAGGCATTGGGAACCGGGCCGCCATTCGCGCTTGCATGATCGGGCTCGGCGAAGCTGGTGAACGGGACGACGCAACGGTTTTCCACGCCCAACCATCGCTTCCAATGCCTGCTGTCCGTCTTGCGGACATTGGTCGTGCCGCGATCTGGCTCCATCTTGAGCAGGTCGTCGAAATCGACTTCCTTGCCCTTCGCCCGGAGCTTGTCGGCCCGCTTCTTCGCTGCGTTGAATATGGCCTGCTTGGAAGATGGCAGGCCCCAACGGGCGCGGACAAGCTCGCGCTCGCCGTCCAACGCATTTCGGAGGATTGGCGCCGGCTGATCGGGATAGACCTGTATCGACGGCTCCAGATTGCCCGCCAGGTCGCGCAGGGCGCGCGTGAAAGCAATGATCTCTCTCTGGGCCGAGGTGAGGTTATAGAGATTGCACATGGCGGCAGATTAACGCGGAGCCGGCATCTCGGCTAGTAGATGCCGCGCTGGCGATTCTCCAGAAACTGCGGATTGACCTTGATGCTGACCTGCCGGCCGCCGCATTTCGTACACCGCAGTTTCGGCTCGAGACCATCAGCCCCGCAGCTGTGATAGGGGCCGAGCTTCCAGGCAAGATCCATCAGATCCAGGTCGTTCGAATGCTGGCACTTGGAATTGCAACAATGCGCGGTCAGCGAAAAGTGGCTGACTATCAGCTCGTCCAATGTGGTGTAGGAGACAGACCGGGCCATCTACTTCCTGCCGATCCCGGCCCGCACATAGCCGAAACTGACCGCGGCCTCCAGCGCCTGCACCCGTCCTTCCAGATATTCATTGGCGCCCAGCAGCGCCTTGACCGCCTCGCGCGCATCGCCGCCGCAGGCCTGGATGATCTCGTCGGCCGCCACCTGATTGGGATCGTCGGCGCACTGGCTCATGTCGTGGGCGGTGGCAAGGGGATGGTCAGCGCGGATCGTCATTGGAAGCCTCCGTTAGGAAGCTTATCCTATGCAAAATCCGGCGAACGAGTCCAGCGTTTGTTCTATTTATGTTCTGGTTTCACAGACGGCGTTATTGAGGCGTGTGGGGCATAAGGTGCGTGGGCCACGGTCCCTAGATGCCGTCCTGAAGGTCGCGCGCTTTCGCCCGCCAGACGCGGCGCTCGTCCTCGTCGGCCGTGGACCAGTCCTTGCCGGTCTCGACTTCGAATATGAGTTGGGCGGATGCGTCTATACTGTCGGCCATTCGTCTTCCCCCGCAAAGTTGGCGACAATATCAGGGCGCGCAAAGATTGGTAGAGGCTGTAAAGTGACACGCTTTTTTGCCCTGGGCTCATCATAACGCATTGAAAATAAAGGGTCGGATGCTGGCGCTAGCAGTTATTTTACTCTTTTTGCCGTAGAGGCCTGCCAGATTGCGGTGACGTAGGTCGAGAAGCGGACACGAAAATGAGAAAGCTGACGTTCACGACCGGTCGATTGTCAGCAATAGACACACACTTTAGTGTTCATTTTACGTCCAATAAATCCGCCTGGAATCAACGAGCTTTCAAGATCGATGGAGAAAATGTGTGGCTCACAGGTACGAAATATACAGAGATAAAGCAGGCGAATTCCGTGTGAGGTTCAAATACAATTCTGAGGTCATGTGGGCTTCTGAAGGATATTCAAGCAAGGTCTCAGCTCAAAATCTAATCGATAGTCTCAAGAGTAATGTTCCGAGCGCGCCTGTCGAGGATTTGACTAGGCCCTGTTGACAAAAGTTGGCCCCAGCATACACGACTATTCACCCCAGCCTGAGATTACGGCATCGGCCTCAAGCTCGACAAGCCATTCAGGGTTCACAAATCGATCTATGGCCATGATTGTATCCACCGGCCGAACATCCCTGAAGTATTCCCTCCGGACATCGATGGCGGCTTTCCAGTTGTCGATGTCCGTGAGTATCACTCGTGTTCGTACGACATCATGAAGGCCGGAGCCGGCTTGTTCGAGGGCGGCCTTGATAATCTCAATACATTGACGGGTTTGGGCCGCAACATCATCCACGCCTATGGTCTTGCCGTCTGGTCCGACTGGTGCGGTTCCGCCGATTGAGATGAACGGGCCAACCCTGACCGCACGGCTAAATCCGACAATCGCCTCCATTGGATTTCCATTTGAAATCAGCTCTCTGTCAAACTTCATGACCTGCTCTCCCGACGAGTTCGGGGTCGATAGTAATTCAACGATGACAAATCAGTCATCGTCTGATTCAAGAATGCTTTTTGCGGGAGGCATTCTTGGCGCGTGGGGATCTGACAGACGAGGAATGGGCCATCATCGAACCGCTTCTACCGCCTGAACGGGGGCGTTGGGCGCGGCCAGCCCAGGACAACCGGCGTTATCTCAACGGTATGCTGCATGTGCTGCGGGTGGGCTGCCCATGGCGGGACATGCACGAGCGCTATGGCAGGTGGAACTCGGTCTATGTCCGATTCCGCAGATGGGCCGAGCAAGACGTTTGGGATGCGCTTCTGGAAACGCTTGTCGAACTGGGTTTGACCGACGATTGGCAACACATTGTCGACAGCACATCCGTCCGGGGCCATAGCCAGGCAGCCGGCGCAAAAGGGGGACTCATAAGGAGGGTTTTGGTCGAAGCCGCGGCGGCTTCACGAGCAAAATCCACGCGCGCGCAGACGGCCAGGGACGCCCTCTCGGCTTTGTCGTGACCGGCGGCGAAGCCTCCGACTACAACGCCTTCGAGCCCTTGCTAAATATGCCAGTTGGCCGACCGCGCCTGATGCTCGCCGACAGGGGCTATGACGGCGACGCCATCCGCGAAGCGTTGCTTCTTCAGGGTATCCTGCCGGTCATTCCGCCCAGGTCCAATCGGAGGGCTCCCACCAACTGCGATTATCGCGCCTACAAGGACAGAAACCGGATCGAGCGCATGTTCAACCGCATCAAGCAGTTCCGGCGCATCGCAACCCGTTACGACAAGACCGCTAAATCTTTCCTCGGCTTCCTATGCCTAGCCGCCGTGAGGATCTGGCTCCCGTCTTTTGTCAACAGGGCCTAGCGAGATAGAAGATCTCAAGCGCAGGCTTGAAAATGCTCCTGTTCCGGCGGCTGATCGTATCGTCAGTCTGGACCACAATTCCGCAGCGTTCAAAGAATTTAAAGCCGCCCTCCAAGAACTGGAAGAAAGCGTTCGAACTTCCAACGATTTGGGTGACATGTCTTCCGAAGAGGTGGAGATTGCCAGGTCTGAAATTTTGCAGATCGCCTCAGAAAAAGAGCTACAATGGATGCGGCCTGCTCATATTTGGCAAGTTGCCAAAAGCACGCTCCTATGGATTTCCGAACAAGCAGCAGGTGCAGTCATCGGAGCACTCGCTCTTGCTGCCCTGGCAGCACTGGCGGGCCTACTTGGTATAGTTATTTAATGCACGTTGAACGGCGAACTCGGGGTCGAACTTTGCCGCTCCTGAAAGACGCAATAGCGCTCGCCCGCTCGCCCTGCGCATGAATGATTGGTCACCGGCTATATAGGTCGACAAGGCTGCCTTAAGGGCAACGCTATGCCCAAAAAGGCAAATTATCGTGGCATCCGACAGAGGCGACGGCGCTCACTACGGTGCTTTCTGTCTTTCAATCAGGCCGGGCAACATTTCCAAGAAGTATTGCTGCGCCTGTCGCTGCAAATCATCTGCTGGCGGCCCAATGATCAAGCATTCGGGGCGCAGCAGCCACGCAGCTGCATGGGCTACCGATGACGGTGCAAACCCAAGATAGATGCTGGGATCGTCGTCAGCGGAAACCACCACCCATGCGCCGGTTTCATCTTCAGCAAGTTTCCGAATCTCAACTACCAAGGCCGCGTCTCCTTTGTGGTTCCAGAGGGAGAGTGGCTAGATCCGCGGTTGAGGCCCATGGGTAGATCTATCCATTGACAGCGGTCGCGCACGCAAGCGGCCATTTTCTCCTTTGATATCAATTGGTGCGGTCAGGAGCGGTTGCATCTCCACCGTACCTGGCTTCCACTACAACTCCCGGGAAACCGTCCAGCTTCGTTCTGCTTTCCAAACTGCGACTGTTCGTGCTTAACTGGTGCTCTCGCAACGAGAGGGGGAAACAATGGCGCGTCGCAAAATGGGGGACATTCCCGAGAAAGAGAGTCCTGCGCCGGGTGGCCAGACTGAAGCCAAAGTCGATCAGAACGAAGTATCGCTTCTTGATGTGCCCGAGTTCTTCGGCGACAAAGTTGCACTGATTACCGATAGCACAAGCTTCACGGTATTTCTCTCTCGACAGGTGCCCGTTCTTGTTAGAAGCCAAAATGCTGGCACATCAAGGCCAGCTGTGACGCTACATATGAGTCCGCAAACCGCGAAGGACCTAGCACTTCTTCTGATCGATCAAATAGACCAGCATGAGAGGGAGTGGGGCCAGATCGAAACCGCCTTCACGAGACGCAGAACTCAGGCGGAGGCTCCAAAAAAAGCTCGACGCAAAACGGAAACAAACTGATTGGCACGCGTTAAACCAGAAGCGGCCGACACAGGGAAGGTTCCGGATACTGAGATTGATCCGGAGCCGTCGCTGGTGGTTACGTTTGCATCCACAGACGTAAACCAAAGTGAGCGGTACGCACTTGTCCAGACAAGGGCTCGTGACGATGTGTCGGAGGTCAGAATGTATGAGGAGACGATCGACCACGTGAAGGCAGAGCACTCCGCCCAGTTCCCAGTGGAATTGCCGTCAATGATCAACGCGGTAAGTGGCACCCTCAAGGAGCCAACCCGGACGAGTGATAGCTACAACAATTCCGTTGAATATATCAATGACAACACGATCAATCGCAAGGGTCATCCGTTAAGGGTTTACGTGCAGAAGATCTCCGGAACAACGTCAGGTTACATGACAACTTTTTTCTTTGGTACTGTGCAGGACGATGACGATGAGTAGCAATATCGATCGCAACCGGGCACCCGATACTGTCTCTTTCAACGTTTCGTATGACCGGAGAACCGATGTGCTCTATATAAGCACGCGGCCACAGGACGGCACCGACGCTCGCATTGATCGGAGCGGCATCGTTTGGCGATACGATGATGCGGGGCAGTTGGTTGGGGTCACCGTCATGCACTTCTTCGATCGGTGGGGAGCAGACACGGAAACCCTTGCAGGGAAGCTGTCGAAGCGCTTTCATCTTCCGCCACAGCAAGCCAATAAGGTTGTCGATCACGCCCTGTTTCTGCATCAAAGGCATTGATCAATTTCCACGCCCACTAAGCGTCTGTGGCTCTTGTGCTGGGCCGCGAGATCCGCCACCGGATCTCTCCTTCCCAGAACTGAATCTATTAATAGTAGTATCCTCCGAAAGGTGTGGCAGCACGTCGCGTAAGTGATTGATTGACGGTAACGAGTTTTTTTGCCACACCGCAGCGCAACCGATTGAACTGGAACGATGAGCGGCTTCCGGGCGAGGCCTCCAAGTTTCCGGGTAGTATCTCGCGGCCCGCTTCTCCGGCGGGCCGACGCGCGAGGACCAGAGATAGCGCGCCAGGCGCGCAAGAAACGGGAACGAGGGTGATGAGCGCCGATTTCTCCCAGCAGCGCGCCAAGATGGTTGAAGGCCAGTTGCGCACACAGGACGTCACGCATGTTCCTCTGCTGGAGGCGATGCGGGAGATCCCCCGTGAAGCGTTTGTGCCGGGCCGTCGCAAGGCCCTTGCCTATATCGACGAAGATCTGGAGATCTCTCCCGCCGGCGAAGGTGCCCCGGCGCGGTTCCTCATGGAGCCGGCGCCTTTTGCCAAGCTGGTGCAACTCGCCGGCGTCAAGCCCTCCGACCTGGTGCTCGATGTGGGATGCGCCACCGGCTATTCGTCGGCCGTGCTTTCGAAGGTGGCAAGTTTCGTCGTGGCCCTGGAGTGCGATCCGCAATTGGCTGAATCGGCAAGCGCCAGGCTGGCCGATCTCGATTGCGTCAATGTGACGGTGGTAACCGGACCGCTCGAGAAAGGGCATCCCGACGAAGCGCCTTACGACCTCATTTTCATCGGCGGGGCGGTTGACCTCGTTCCCGATGAACTGATTTCCCAATTGGGCGAGGGCGGGAGGCTGGTCGCCGTTGTCGGCCATGGCAATTCGGCGCGTGCCGAGCTTTTCGTGAAGGAGGACGGTGTCGTTTCCTCGCGCCGAGCCTTCAATACAGCCGTCCGCCCGCTGCCCGGGTTTTCCCGGGAGGCGGGTTTTGTTTTTTGAGTGTCATGCTGTTGCTCTCGGGCAACGGTTTTGATCGCGTCAATGTTGTAACGTCGTCTCTGACTCGGAGAGCGCCGGGCGCTTTGTGTGGGCAATGCTGCTGAGTTCGGGACTGTATCTTGCGGCCCTGCGGTCGTGAAACTTGGAAATGCCGGGGCAATCGTTGCGCCCGCATACAGCTTTGTGAGGTCGGACGTGTCAGTAATGCGAAGCCGTTTTATGGCTGCCCTGACAATTTCAGCGGCGATTATCTGCCCGATCGAGGCCAATGCGGAAACAATCTTCGGGGCGCTTGCCAAAGCCTACAGCAACAATTCCTCTTTGAATTCCGAGCGTGCGGGGGTTCGCGTCACTGACGAGGGCGTCGCTATAGCCAAGTCGGGCATGCGCCCGCGCATAAGCGGTTCGGCGTCGGCCACGCTTGGCAGCCGCGGCGGCGTCGAGCAGCGCACCGGCGAACTGGGAATTTCCCTGCAGCAGCCCATATTCGATGGGTTTCAGACCCGGAACAACGTGCAGGCGGCCGAATCGGGCGTGCGCGCAGCGGTGTCCTCCCTGCAGAACCAGGAAGTGAACACGCTGCTCAATGCAGCGAGCGCTTATGTTGATGTCATCCGGGACCGGCAGATCGCCGCCCTGCGCGCACAGAACCTTGAGTTTCTCCAGGAGCAGGTGCGTTCGGCGCAGTCGCGGCTGGATGTGGGCGAGGGGACGCGCACGGATCTCGCCCAGGCCGAGGCCAGCAGGCAGGCGGCGCTGGCACAGCTTAGCCAGGCTCGGGCCAATATCGCGGCCAGCGCGGCGCTTTACCAGCAGATCGTCGGCAACCAGCCGGGCGAGCTGAAGATGCCGGGCCCGTTGACCAAGCTTCTGCCTGGCAGCCTGGATGGCGCCGTAGCCATCGCCCTTTCGGAACACCCGGCCATCGTGGCGCGCCTGCATGCTGTCGATCAGACATCCTTTCAGGTGAAATCTGCCGAAGGGGCCTTGCTGCCTCAACTGAATGCGCAGGCCGGCGTTTCCACCGGCTATACCAATTCCAGCCCCGGTCAGCAGAATGATGGCACGAACAATGCCGCCTCCATCGGGCTCAACCTTACCGTTCCCATCTATCAGGGCGGCGCCAACTCGGCGCGCGTGCGGCAGGCCAAGGAGCAGTTGGGGCAATCCCGCATCCTGGTCGACGTGACGCGGGATCAGGTCCGTCAAGCGGTGACGCAGGCTTGGACCGGCTATCAGGCGGCGCGCGAAAGCGTTGCGGCCAACCGCGAACTGGTGAACGCAGCCCAGCTTGCCCTGAGCGGCGTCATCGAAGAGCGGGACGTTGGGCAGCGCACGACACTCGACGTCCTCAATGCGCAGGCCGATGTGATCGACGCGAGGATCAATCTGGTCACCGCCGAGCGCGATGTGGTGGCAGCCAGCTACAGCATCGCCGCGGCGATGGGGCGTCTAACCGCTCCGCGCCTGGGTCTCGATGTGGCAGTGTACCAGCCGGAAGAACATTACAACGCCGTCAAGGACAAGTGGTACGGCCTGCGTACGCCGGATGGCCGCTAACGCGGCTCTAGGAGAAGCGGAAACCCGTTTTCCATCCGGAATAGCGTAAAGCCCGAAAGCACGATGGATCGCGGGGAAAGCTCCAGCCCTCTACCATATTTGGTGGGGGGCTTTTCGATTCCAGCGTAATCTTGTGTGCAAGCCGGTCAATCCTGAGACGGGGGATTCTCACGCGGCGGCGGGTCCGATAGGCTATTGGTGATTCGGGGGCGCGGGTTGCCGGTCGGCGGTCGGCCGCAGGACACCCGCATGTGAGCACAAACGGCGGCGGAAACAGACATGGCACAGGCAAGCAGCGCACAGCGTGAACCGTCGATGGAGGAGATCCTCGCATCGATCCGGCGCATAATCGAGGACAGTGAAACCGTCCACAAGATGGGCCCGAACGCCGATCCGGCAGTGGCAGCCGGTGCGCCGGCGGTTGAGGTGGAAACCTTCCGTGCCGAGCTCAAGCCTGTGTCCGGTCCTGCATCCGGTCGCGAATCTGGCCTCAAGGCCGGCGAAGACCGGGAGCCAGTCGCGAAGGCGCGGCAGGATGCGGAGCCCGCCCCCTTTACCTGGCCGCAGAACGACACCGGCGCTGGCGATCAGATGAGAGCGGACGAGGACGAAGACGCCGACGAGCAGGGCTCCACATATGCGGAACCGGCCGATGAAGCGACCGCCGGCTCGGATGCGGGACAGCGGGATGTCGCTAGGATGCCGGCGGCAGGCGACACGCATTTCGGTGAAGAGAAAGACGACGGCCGCCAGCCGGCTGCCGCAGAACGACGGTCAGTGTCGCATATTTCGGGGGGCAGATCGTCCGATCGTGAGATCGGCACCGCGGCGCGCCCCTCCATGCTGTCGGCAGACAGCGGCCGCAAGGTGGCCGCCGCCTTCGAGGAACTCAACGAGGTTTTCGAGGCCAAACGGGCCAAGGGGCTCGATCAGGTTGCCGAGGAAATGCTGCGGCCGATGCTTCAGGAATGGCTGGACAATAATTTGCCTACGCTCGTGGAACGCCTCGTCCGCGAGGAAATCGAGCGCGTGGCGCGCGGCGGCTGAACCCGAGCGCCCCGCGCACCACGCCGCAGTTGACTCGCCCGGACCCTTCCGCTTTACACCGGCTTCCATTTCCTACTGCCAGGCGGATGTTCCATGCTCGATAAGAACTACGACGCGGCAAGCGTTGAGCCCAAGATCGCTGAAAATTGGGAGCGGGAAAGGGCATTCCGCGCCGGCGCGGGCGCCGAACCTGGCGCCGAGACTTTCACCATCGTCATCCCCCCGCCTAATGTGACCGGTTCGCTGCACATGGGGCACGCGCTCAACAACACGCTGCAGGACATCATGGTGCGCTTCGAGCGCATGCGCGGCAAAGACGTGCTGTGGCAGCCCGGCATGGACCATGCCGGCATCGCCACGCAGATGGTGGTCGAGCGCCAGTTGATGGAGCGCCAGCAGCACCGCCGCGACCTGGGCCGCGAGAAATTCATCGAGAAGGTCTGGCAGTGGAAAGACGAATCGGGCGGCGCGATCATCAACCAGTTGAAGCGGCTGGGCGCTTCCTGCGACTGGTCGCGCGAGCGCTTCACCATGGACGAGGGGCTGTCCAGGGCCGTCATCGAAGTGTTCGTCTCCCTCTATAAGCAGGGCCTGATCTACAAGGACAAGCGACTGGTCAATTGGGACCCGAAGCTATTGACCGCGATCTCCGATCTGGAGGTCGAGCAGATCGAGGTGAACGGCAATCTCTGGCATTTCCGCTACCCGCTGGAGCCTGGCGTTACTTATGAACATCCCTACAAGCTCGACGGCGAAGGCAACCGCGTCGACTGGCGACCTTCCGACGGTGAGCCCGACGGTCATGAGACGCGCGACTATCTGGTCGTTGCCACGACGCGGCCGGAGACGATGCTGGGCGATACCGGCGTTGCGGTGCATCCCGACGATCCACGCTACAAGAGCCTCGTCGGCAAGCATGTGGTGTTGCCGCTGGTCGGTCGGCGCATTCCGATCATTGCCGATGAATATCCCGATCCCGAGGCCGGCACCGGCGCGGTGAAGATGACACCCGCCCACGATTTCAACGATTTCGAAGTCGGCAAGCGGCATCGCCTGCCCCAGATCAACGTGATGACGGTGGAAGCGGCCATCACGCTGAAGGACAATGAGGATTTCTTGGAAGGCCTCGAGCGGGATGCCCGGCTCACCACCACCATCGCGCGGCTCGACGGTCTGGACCGCTTCGAGGCGCGCAAGGCGCTCGTCGCCATGATGGAAGATGCGGGGCTTCTGGAGAAGGTCGAGCCGCATCGCCACACCATTCCCCATGGCGACCGTGGCGGCGTGCCGATCGAGCCCTTCCTCACCGACCAGTGGTATGTCGACGCCAAGACGCTGGCAAAGCCCGCCATCGCCTCCGTGCGCGAGGGACGCACGAAATTCGTGCCGAAGAACTGGGAAAAGACCTATTTCGAATGGATGGAGAACATCCAGCCCTGGTGTATCTCCCGCCAGCTCTGGTGGGGCCATCAGATCCCCGCGTGGTACGGGCCGGACGGCCACGTCTTCGTCGCCCGCACCGAGAAGGAAGCGCTGGACGACGCGGTCGAATATTATCTGGCGCTCGAGGGGCCTTGGAAATCCTGGGTGGAAGACCAACTCGAAAATTACGAGCCCGGCAAGGTCCTCACGCGCGACGAAGACGTGCTCGACACCTGGTTCTCCTCCGCCCTGTGGCCGTTTTCCACGCTGGGCTGGCCGGACAAGACCACCGAGCTGGATCGCTATTACCCGACTTCGGTGCTCGTCACCGGCTTCGACATCATCTTCTTCTGGGTCGCCCGCATGATGATGATTAGCCTGCACTTCATGGAGGAGGAGCCCTTCCACACCGTCTATGTGCACGCGCTGGTGCGCGACAAGAACGGCGCCAAGATGTCGAAGTCCAAGGGCAACGTCATCGACCCGCTGGAACTGATCGACGAATACGGCGCCGACGCGCTGCGCTTCACCCTGGCGATCATGGCCGCGCAGGGGCGCGACGTGAAGCTCGATCCGTCGCGCGTGGCCGGCTATCGCAATTTCGGCACCAAGCTTTGGAACGCGACCCGCTTCGCCGAGATGAACGGCGTGAAGCGCGATCCCGAATTCCGGCCGGAAGACGCGCGGCTCGCCATCAACCGCTGGATACTGACCGAACTCACGCGCGCGGCCGAGGCCATCACCGGCGGCATCACGTCGTACAGGTTCAACGAGGCGGCGGGCGCGGCTTATCGCTTCGTGTGGAGCCAGTTCTGCGACTGGTATCTGGAGCTCTTGAAGCCGGTCTTCGCCGGCGACGACGAAGACGCCAGGGCGGAGGCCCGCGCCTGCGCGGCCTATGTGCTGGACGAGATCTACAAGCTGCTGCACCCGATGATGCCCTATATGACCGAGGAGTTGTGGGCGCATATGGGCGGCGGTGTCGAGCGCGACGGGATGCTGGCGCTGACGCGCTGGCCTTCGCCGGATTTCGAGGACGCGGAGGCGGCAGCCGACATCAACTGGCTCATCGACCTGGTCAGCGGCATTCGCTCCGTGCGCGCCGAGGTAAACGTGCCCGCCGCTGCCATGGCGCCGCTGGTAGCCGTCGGCGCCGACGAGACGACGCGCGCGCGCATTGCGCGGCATGATCCGGCCATCCGCCGTCTGGCGCGCGTGGAGGAACTAGGCTTTGCCGCCGAGGCGCCCAAGGGCAGCGCGCAATTCGTGCTGGGCGAGGCGACCTTCTGCCTGCCGCTGGGCGATCTCATCGACATCGGCGCCGAGACCATCCGCCTGGAAAAGGAGATAGGCAAGATTGATGCGGAGATTTCCCGTCTGGACAAGAAGCTGTCCAACGAGAAATTCGTCGCCAATGCACCTGGGGATATTGTCGCCGCCGAGCGTGAAAAGCGCGCCGAGTTCGCCGAGGCGAGGGCAAAGTTGCAGGTGGCGCTCGACCGGATGAGGGAAGCCGACTGAGTGATTGCCGCCTTTGATTCGGGGCGTCAGCCGCTGAACCGGCCGCCCCGAACGCCTTTTCCGGGAGCTTCTCCCAAGGCTTTCAAGGGTGTAGATACAGCTTTTCTGCCCAATGTCGCATTTCCGCAACACTCGCCGTGGAAAGCCACGAATGCGGCTGAAAAACGGCCAAAACCCGCGAAAATCGGCACATTCCCTGCCGCTTGTTTGCAAGCCGGGGATCAAGTCGACTCAAATTGCGGGGTTTACGTTAAGGTAAGAAAAGGGAGACGCCGCCCATGCTGCCGGCATTGCGATTGCGCGGTTTGAAACGCTCGCTATCCTTCATCAGCGAATATCGTGAGTTCAGGGAGGTCGTCGCATGCGGTTTGGTGGTTTTGGGGTTTCTGCGCTGGGGTTTGTGCTTCTTGCCGGCAGTGCTCATGCGGGCGGCTTGGAACGCGGCGGCTACAGCGTTGATTTGCTGTACAGCCCCGAGAGGTTTGTGGGCGAGGCCTCCGGCACCTACGTGATGCCGGGCCGCAAGTTGAACAATGTGGTGGATTCGAACCCCCTCAATGGCACCCCAAGCGGCAGCAGCCAGGGTGTCCGCGACACCGAGAGCTATTTCGTTCCGCGGATCGGATTCAAGGCGGGGCTGACCGATAGCATCGACTGCATGGTCGACTACAGTCAGCCCTGGGGGGTGCATACCAACCCGGGACTGAATTGGGCCGGCGCGAACAGCAATATCGAGACCAAGTTCAACAGCGACAATTTCGCCGGGACATGCTCCTACAAGTTCCAGGCCGGGAAGGGACAGTTTCGCGTTATCGGCGGCGGGTTCTACCAGAAGCTGGATGCTTTCAAGGAGCGGCTGGTCTTCGATTTCACGGGCACGCCCGCATCGGCTCTTTACAGTGGCATTGGACGCCTTGACCTTGAGGGTGACGGCTGGGGCTGGCGAGTTGGCGCTGCCTACGAGATCCCTGAGATCGCGTTCCGCGCCAGCCTTATGTACAACTCCCGTGTCGAACTGAACGATGTCACCGGCACCCTTGATCTCACCAATCTCCCCGCGGGATTTGGCGGCAATCCGCTGACGGGCGCTAGCACGCCGGTCTTCGGTTCGGCCGCGATGCCCGAAAGTGTGGAATTGAAGCTCCAGTCGGGCATTGCGCCGAACTGGCTGGCATTCGGTTCGGTCAAGTGGGTCAATTGGAGCATCCTGCAATCGATAGCCTTTTGCCCCGAATCGACGCGCGGTGTGGCTTGCGTGGCGGGCGGCCCGACCCAAGCGACAAAAATCGACCTCCTCTATCGCGATGGCTGGACCGTTTCGGGGGGCGTAGGCCATAAGTTCAACGACCAATGGAGTGGCGCGGCGAGCCTGACCTGGGACCGGGGCACCTCCCACGGATATGGGCACCAGGCCGATTCCTGGACGCTCGGCGCGGGCGTCGGCTACACGCCTAACTCTAATGTGGAAGTCAGGCTCGGCGGCGCGATCGGCCTGCTCACGTCGGGAGAATCCGATGGCAGCCTCGTCGGGGACGGGGTGAACTACGATTTCGGGACGGACGTCGTGGGAGCGCTGAACGGATCGCTGAAGGTGAAATGGTAGTTCAAAATTGTGTCGAGGCCGGCATTCTCTCGGCCTCCTATAAGGTCAAATGGTGATACCGCGGCAGATCTTCCGATCTGTTATTTGACAGGCCCGGCTCCCATGCCGGGCCTTTTTTCGTCCGATACAGCATCTTGAAGCCGAAAACTGTGCGTATTTGCGTGCAAGGCCTTGAAACCCCGGTGCAACTGCCTCAGATAAGGCGCGTCACCCAGCCCGGGCCCCTCTGGCAGGCAAGGCGTTGCCTGTGATGTCGGACTGAAGGACAACGCGCTGACGCGGCGCATTGAATGCAAACGCTTCATGACATTGCACGATTGGCTGTGGCCCGGCTTCCTGGCGTTTGTCGCCATCATCCTGTTCGTCGATCTTTTCGTTCTCCATCGACGCGACCACGTCATCACCACGCGCGAGGCGTGCCGGACGGTCGGCGGGTATGTTTCCATGGCGATGTTGTTCGCCGCTGGCGTCTTCTATTTCGCCGGCCCGGACCGGGGAGCTGAGTTTCTCACGGGCTATCTGATCGAGCAGGCACTTTCGCTCGACAATATCTTCGTCATCGCCCTCATCTTCGCCTATTTCAAGGTGCCGGCGGAGGCGCAGTACCGGGTGCTGTTCTACGGCATCATCGGCGCCATCGTGATGCGTCTCTCGCTCATCGTGCCGGGCGTGAAACTGGTCGAGCAGTTCCATATCGTCGCCATGGCGCTTGGCGCACTTCTGATCTTTTCCGGCTTCAAGATGATGTTCGCCGGAGACGGCATGGTCGACCCCGGGGACAGCCGCGTCGTCAAGCTCCTGATGCGCAGCGGCCGCGTGACGTCGAAATATGAAGGCGCGCGCTTCCTGACGCGCCGCAACGGCATTCTTTTCATGACGCCGCTCTTCGTCGTCCTGGTGACGGTCGAGATCACCGATCTGATCTTCGCGATCGATTCCATCCCGGCCGTCCTGGCGGTTTCCAACGACGCCTTCATCGTCTTTTCCTCCAATGTCTTTGCCATTCTTGGCCTGCGCGCGCTGTTCTTCGTTCTGTCGGGAATGATGCGCACGTTCCGCTATCTGCAGACCGGCCTCTCGCTGGTGCTGATCTTCATCGGGTTCAAGATGCTGTTCGGCCAGTACATCCACATACCGTCCGTGATCGCGCTGGCGGTGACGGCGCTTATCATCGGCGGTTCCGTCGTGGCCTCGATGGTGCACAACAGGCGGGACGCCTCCGAGACCGAGCGTTAGAACGCCGCGCGTCCTCTTGGTCGCGCGGCGTTTTAATTCCTTGTTTTTCTGCATTTATGCGGATCTCGGGTAATTCCACCTGCCGCAAAATGCTGCAGCGCAGCCTTCCCACCCCACTTCCTCCCCAGAAAATGGGAGGGCTCTTCATCGCTGGACGCCGCCTCCTCGCCGCTGGTGCGAGAGGATGGCTATCTGTGACCGATCCGCAACACTTTAATAAGATGCGTTGCGCTATGAAGGCATGGGGGCAATACGCCAATTTCCCGCCATAAAACAGGCGCACCGAGATAGCTTCTCGGACGCACCGCCCAGAATACTGCGTGTCAGAGAGAGAAAGCCGCGTAAAGCGGTATAGGTGATCATGGACGCTCGAGCGATTTCGAAAGCAAAACTTCCCAGCCGCCACGTGACGGTCGGTCCGGCGCGCGCGCCGCACCGCTCCTATCTTTACGCCATGGGCCTGTCGCCGGCCGAAATCGATCAGCCGCTCGTCGGCGTCGCCACCTGCTGGAACGAAGCCGCTCCCTGCAATATCTCGCTGATGCGCCAGGCGCAGGTGGTCAAGAAGGGCGTGGCCGCGGCCCACGGCACGCCGCGCGAATTCACCACCATCACCGTTACCGACGGCATCGCCATGGGGCACCAGGGCATGAAGGCCTCGCTGGTTTCGCGCGATGTCATCGCCGATTCGGTGGAATTGACCATGCGCGGCCATTGCTACGACGCGATCGTCGGCCTTGCCGGATGCGACAAGTCGCTGCCCGGCATGATGATGGCGATGGTCCGCCTCAACGTGCCTGCCGTCTTCATCTATGGCGGGTCCATCCTGCCCGGCGCCTATCGTGGCCGCCAGATCACTGTTCAGGACGTGTTCGAGGCTGTGGGCCAGCATTCGGTCGGCTCCATTTCCGATGATGACCTGATGGAAATCGAGCAGGCGGCATGTCCGTCAGCCGGTTCCTGCGGCGCGCAGTTCACCGCCAACACGATGGCGACTGTCGCCGAGGCGATCGGCCTGGCGCTGCCTTATTCCTGCGGCGCGCCGGCGCCTTATGAGATGCGCGACCGCTTCAACTATGCTTCCGGCGAGAAGGTGATGGAACTGATCGCCAAGCAGATCCGTCCGCGCGACATCGTTACGCTGAAGTCCCTGCAGAACGCGGCCGCCGTGGTCGCCGCTTCGGGCGGCTCGACAAACGGGGCGCTGCATCTGCCGGCCATCGCCCATGAGGCCGGCATCAAGTTCGATCTGTTCGACGTCGCCGAGATCTTCAAGAAGACGCCCTATATCGCCGACCTCAAGCCGGGCGGCAAATATGTCGCCAAGGACATGTTCGAGGCCGGCGGCATTCCGCTGCTCATGAAAACGCTTCTGGACCACGGCTTCCTGCATGGCGATTGCATGACGGTGACCGGCCGCACGCTTGCGGAAAACATGGAGCACGTTCCATGGAACGACCAGCAGGATGTCGTGCGCCCTGCCAACAACCCGATCACGAAGACCGGCGGCGTGGTTGGCCTGCGCGGCAACCTCGCGCCCGAAGGTGCCATCGTTAAGGTGGCGGGCATGAAAAATCTCACCTTCTCGGGTCCTGCGCGCTGTTTCGATTCGGAAGAAGAGTGCTTCGCCGCCGTAAACGAACGCAAATACGAGGAAGGCGAGGTTCTGGTCATCCGCTATGAGGGCCCCAAAGGCGGACCCGGCATGCGCGAGATGCTGGCCACCACCGCTGCTCTGTATGGTCAGGGCATGGGCGACAAGGTCGCGCTCATCACCGATGGGCGCTTTTCGGGCGCCACGCGCGGCTTCTGCATCGGCCATGTCGGGCCGGAGGCGGCTGTCGGCGGTCCCATCGGCCTTTTGAAGGATGGCGACGTCATCACCATCGACGCGGTGAAGGGAACCATCGACGTGGCCCTTAGCGAGGAAGAACTCGCAGAGCGCCTCAAGGACTGGGCACCGCGCGAGACCGATTATCAGTCGGGCGCGATCTGGAAATATGCGCAGACGGTGGGACCGGCGGTAAACGGCGCCGTGACACATCCGGGAGCCGAGAAAGAAACGCACTGCTATGCGGACATCTAGGTCCATACCGGTTCGGCTCGCCGCCGGCCTCATGCTTGTCATCGGGGGCTTCGGTTCTGCCGAAGCGCTCGATCAGGATACGGTCGTCAAGAAGCCCGAGAGTTCCAGCCCGTGGGCGATGTTCCGTTTCGGCTTCTCGGCCTATAAGCGCGGCCAGAAGCAGGAAGCGGTGGAAGCCTATCGCTATGCCGCCGACAAGGGGCAGGTGGGTGCGAGCTGGAAACTTGCCCGCATGTATGCCGAAGGCGACGGGGTGCCACGCGACGATTACGAGGCGTTCAAGTTCTTCTCGGCGGTGGTCCAGCAGGAGATACGGCCGGGGAGCGGCGACGAAGCCTATGTTTCCGACGCTCTCGTTGCGGTCGGCAACTATTTGCGCACCGGTATCCCGGGCTCGCCGGTGCAGGCCAATCCGGCCGCGGCCCATGACTATTTCCTGCGCGCGGCGGCGACTTACCGCAATGCCGACGCGCAATACGAGCTTGGCCGGATGTTCCTCACCGGGGAAGGCGGCACGCGAAGCATCCAGCAGGCGGCCCGCTGGCTCCAACTCGCCGCTGAAAAGCAACATGCCGCCGCGCAGGCGACGCTGGGAAATCTGCTGTTCCAGAGCGGCAAGGTCGTGCGCGGGCTTGCTCTGATGACGACGGCGCTGGACCGCGCCAAACCATCGGACATCGGATGGATACGTGACATGCACGAGCAGGCGTTCGCCCTGGCCGGCGAATCCGATCGCCGCACGGCCATCGCACTGGCTGAAGGTTATCTCGTCAACGGTCTGGAATAGCTCATCGCGCCGCCAGCACTGGCAGCGACGTGTCGTCCTGCAGGGAAATCGCGCTGCAATCCTGATCGAGCAGTTTCCAGGAACTGTTGTTCAGCACCTTTTCACAGCGCGCGAGTTGCGGGCCGTCCGGCATTTTGAGACATGCCTGCTCGCCCTCAGCGTAGCGAGCCCCGTTCGCCACACATCGACACTCCGCTGTCGCTGGCTGCGCCAGGATCAGGCTGGACAAGAGCATCAACGCCAACTGCCTCATAATGGGCCATCTTACCGCATTGGCCTGAAAATCGGAATCGATTTTCCAAAAGCCCGACGCATCGGTTCACGGTGGTTCGGCATCAAGCCGCTCCAAGCGAAAGCTCGGCGATCACCGGTACGTGGTCGGAAGGTTTCTCCCAGGCGCGGGTATGCTTGGCCACGCTGGTCGCCGACAATCGGTCGGCCGCCTCGGGCGATAGCATCAAGTGGTCGATGCGGATGCCGTTGTTCTTCTGCCAGGCGCCTGCCTGGTAGTCCCAGAACGTGTATATGCCGTCCTCTTGCGTCGTGGCGCGCAGGGCATCGGTGAAGCCGAGATGGGAAAACTTGCGGAAGGCAGCGCGGCTTTCGGGCCGGAAGAGGGCATCGCCAACCCATGCCTCGGGGTTCTTGGCATCTTCCGGCTCGGGGATCACATTGTAGTCGCCGGCAAGCACCAGCGGTTCTTCCAGGGCGAGCCTGTCCTGCGCCCATCGCTCCAGCCGCTCCATCCAGGAAAGTTTGTAGGGAAACTTCTCCGTGTCGACCGGGTTGCCGTTGGGCAGATAGAGAGAAACCACGCGCAGCGCGCCCTTGTCGGTCGAAAAGACACCCTCGATGAAACGCGCCTGGGCATCCTCGTCATCGCCTGACAGCCCCCGGTTGACCTCGTCGAAGCGCAGCTTCGAAAGGATGGCGACGCCATTGAAGCCCTTCTGGCCATGGGTTTCGACGTAATAGCCGAGCGCTTCGATGGGACCGCGCGGGAAAAGGCCGTCGACCGACTTGATCTCCTGCAGGCAGGCGATATCGGGCTGCGCCTCTTCCAGCCAATGGAGGAGGTTGTCGATGCGCGCCTTGACGCCGTTGATGTTCCAGGTGGCGATTTTCATCGGCATGTATTTCTCAGTAGCGACTGTTGCGGTTGACCCAATGTGCCCTTGGCGCGCGCTGCCGTCCACCGGTCAGACAGGGTATCGGGAGCAGAATGCTGACATTGCACAGAAACCGAAGCCTGTCGGCATCAGGCTTTTCGCGTGTCCGGCAGCTTGAACGGGACACCGGAGAGCAAAGCGCCCACGTAACGCCGCTTCTGGTAGTTTCCGTTGAGCGAAATGCGCCGGAAGGCGGTCGGGTCCTGGGTGCTTTCGGGGTACAGCACGCCCGGCAGATTGGTCACGGCGACCTTGAAGCCGGCTTGTCGGGCAGTCTGTATCTCCCTGGGGCCGACGGCGGAGGAATAGCCATAGGGGTAGGCAAAGGTCGCGGGACGATAGCCCGTATAGCGCTCCACCGTGTCGAGGGACCCGTGAACTTCGCGTTTCAACCGGTCTGCATCCACCCGCCGTAAGTTCACATGCGTGAGGGAATGCCCGCCAAACCGGCAAAGCGGGTCCTCGACAAGCCGGGCGATTTCGTCGCTACGCAGGATAAGCCGGTCGGTCAGTGCCAGCGGGTCGATGCCGACGCTGCGCGCAAGCCGGTCGATTGCATCGACCGCATCGTCCTCATCTATCGATATAAGATAATCCACGAACCTGTCGTAGACAAAGGTCTTTCGGATATCCGAGCCGAGGGAAAGATGCTTGTCGCCAGTGCCGAAATCAAAGACGATTTCGGAATTTCCCGCCAGGATGGCCTCCAGGGTCTCCCACCAGATCGAACGCGTCCGCTCCACGAAGCCGGAGGTCAGGAAAATGGTGTAGGGCACGTCGTACTTGCGGAAAACGGGGGTCGCGAACTGCGCGTTGTCGCGGTAGCCGTCATCCAGCGTGAAGCAGAAATAGGCACGCTTGTCGCGTGAATCGGCGAGGCGCTCGGGCAGGTCTTCCAGCGGCAGTGGCGTCATGCCCCGCTCCAGGCAAGCCTGGATCGCCTCTTCCAGAAAGGTCGGAGTGATCGAAAGCAGCGCGTTCGGGCGAGTGAGAGTCGAAGTCGCCGGGCGCACGTGATGCAGCGTGAAGATGACCCCGCGTCCCGCCGCGCCGCGCCACAGATGGCCGGCCCGCGTGAGCGAGATGCCCTCCAGCCCCGTGCGTATGAGCGCATGCCGCACGAAGCGCCTGACGGTCGTCCCTGTTATCATCGCACGCGAAGGCCATCCCGGTTGATTTGTCCCGTTCTTAACGGGCAGAGGTATACACGGCGTCAACAAGCGCGCGAGGATGGACGATTATGCGGGATGCGGATTCGCCGTTCTTGCCGGCTTGCGGCGAACGCTCAGATGGAGAAACTGGTGCCGCAACCGCAGGAAGCTACGGCATTCGGGTTCCTGATCTGGAAGGACTGGCCGATCAGGTCGTCGACAAAATCGACCACCGAACCGCCCATATATACCAGCGAAAGATCGTCTATGAGGATGGTCGCGCCGTCCCGCTCGATGACGTGGTCGTCATCCTCGCGAGCATCGACCAGATCGAACTTGTAGGAAAAGCCGGAACAGCCGCCGCCTTCCACCGAGACGCGCAACGCAATCTTGCCCGGATCGTCGGCAAGGATCTTGGCGATGCGCTTTGCGGCGGCATCGGTCATGTCCACGCCCTTCATATCGGTCTTTGCGTCCACGCCCATGATCGTCACCTTGCTTTCGCTGATGCACAATAGGTATGAACGGGCGTGCGGCGAGTCAATAAGGGCGAAAATGGCGGCCCCGACAGATCTTGATGGTATCGGCTTCGGCTACAGGCCGCGCGCGGCTTATGCGTGCGACCCGGCGCAATCGCGCGGGCGCTATCATGATGAGCCCGAAAGCCCGACCCGGACACCTTTTCAGCGCGATCGCGACCGCATCATCCACTCCACCGCCTTCCGCCGGCTGAAGCACAAGACGCAGGTTTTCATCGCTCATGAGGGCGACCACTATCGGACCCGGCTGACCCATTCCATCGAGGTTGCCCAGATCGCCCGCGCGCTTGCCCGCGCCCTGCGCGGCGACGAGGATCTGGCCGAGGCGGTGGCGCTGGTGCACGATTTCGGCCACACGCCCTTCGGCCACACGGGCGAAGAGGCGCTCGACGAGAAGATGGCGCCGTGGGGCGGCTTCGACCACAATGCCCAGTCGCTGCGCGTGGTCACGCTCATGGAGCGCCGCTACGCGGAGTTCGACGGGCTGAACCTTTCCTGGGAAACCCTCGAAGGGCTGGTCAAGCATAATGGCCCCCTGACCGATGCGGCCGGCAAGGGTCTGTCGGGCCCGGTGCCGCGCCCGATTTCGGACTATTGCGCGCGCCATGATCTGGAGCTTCACCGCTATGCCGGTCTTGAGGCGCAATGCGCGGCCATTGCCGACGACATCGCCTATGACGCCCACGACCTGGACGACGGATTGCGGTCCGGCCTGCTGACACTGCCGATGCTCGCCGATGTCGGCCTGCCAGGCCGCATTCTGGACGCCGTCAACAAGCGGTATCCCGGCCTCGATCCCGTGCGGACCGGCCACGAGCTGATGCGCCGGCAGATCACCCTGATGGTCGAGGATGTGATCGTGACTTCCCGCGAAAGGCTGGATGCGCTCGCGCCCCGGTCGGTCGATGATATCCGTGATGCCGGACGCGCGGTGGTCGCGTTTTCGGACGATATGGCGGTGCAGGAGAAAGAGCTGAAGCGCTTTCTCTACGCCAATCTCTACCGCCATCCCGATGTGTTGGAGGCGCGAAAGGCGGCCGACAGGACGGTGCGCGAACTGTTCGACGCCTATTTCGCCGATCCGCGCGAGATGCCCGAGGGGTGGGGCGAGGGGGCGGGCCGGACCGAAGACGTCAGGGCGCGCGACGTGGCCGACTTCCTGGCCGGCATGACCGACACCTATGCCATCAAGGAACACAGGCGCCTGTTCGGCTCCCGTCTGTTTGACCGTCTGCCCGATATGCGCTAGGGGCTCGCGGACCGCCGCACCGACCGCCGTGCGGCCCAATGCGCTGATTTCTCGGATCCGGATCACTCCTATGAATATTTTCGCCGATTTCTCCAATCGGGTCGTCGAGGCCGTTGAAAGGCTGGGGCTCCAGACAAAGGATGGCGGTGCGCTCGACCTTGCGCGGGTGACGATGGAACCGCCGCGCGACCCGAGCCATGGCGACCTTGCGACCAATGCCGCGATGGTGCTCTCCAAGGCGGTCGGCGAGAACCCGCGCGCGCTTGGCGAAAGGCTGGCCGCAGCGATGGCCGAGGACGCGGACGTGGCCGAAGTGAGCGTTGCCGGGCCCGGCTTCGTCAATCTGCGGCTGAGCGACGGTTTTTGGCAGGCACGGCTCGCCGAGATGCTTGACCTGAGCGCCGACTACGGCCGCTCCGACACCGGCGCCGGCCGCAAGGTCAATGTCGAATATGTTTCGGCCAATCCCACCGGGCCGATGCATGTCGGCCATTGCCGGGGTGCGGTGGTAGGCGATGCGCTTGCCAATATCCTCGCCTTCGCCGGATACGATGTCACCAAGGAATACTACATCAACGACGCCGGCGTGCAGATCGACGTTCTGGCCCGCTCGGTGATGTTGCGCTATCGCGAGGCACTCGGCGATGCGATCGGCGCCATCCCGGACGGTCTCTACCCCGGCGACTATCTTGTCCCGATGGGTAAGGGGCTGGCCGAGGAGTTCGGCACGAAGCTTCTGGAAATGCCAGAGCCTGATGCGCTCGACATCGTCAAGGACAGGGCCATCGACGCAATGATGGCGATGATCCGGGAGGATCTGGCCGCGCTCAATGTGCGCCATGACGTGTTCTTTTCCGAGCGCACGCTGCATGCCGGCAATGGCGGCGCCATCCGTTCGGCGATCAACGACCTGACGCTCAAGGGCCACGTCTACAAGGGCAAGCTGCCGCCGCCCAAGGGCCAGTTGCCCGAGGATTGGGAGGACCGCGAGCAGACGCTCTTCCGCTCCACCGAGGTGGGCGACGACATCGACCGCCCGCTGATCAAGTCGGACGGGCAGTTTACCTATTTCGCTGCGGACGTGGCCTATATGAAGGACAAATACGCACGCGGCTTCGAGCACCTGATCTACGTGCTGGGCGCCGACCATGGCGGCTATGTCAAGCGCCTGGAGGCGCTGGCGCGTGCCATATCCGACGGAAAGCTGGAACTGACGGCGCTGCTTTGCCAACTCGTGAAGCTCTACCGCAACGGCGAGCCTGTCCGCATGTCCAAAAGGTCGGGCGAGTTCGTCACCCTGCGCGAGGTCATCGACGAGGTAGGGCGCGATCCCGTCCGCTTCATGATGCTCTACCGCAAGAGCGATGCGCCGCTGGACTTCGATTTTGCCAAGGTGACCGAGCAGTCCAAGGACAATCCGGTTTTCTATGTGCAATACGCGTCTGCCCGCTGCCACTCGGTGTTCCGGCAGGCCCGCGAGCAATTGGGCGTGGAAAGCATCGACCGCGACACGCTGCGCCGTTCGCTGCATCTGTTGACCGACGAGGGGGAACTGGCGCTCATCCGCAAGCTGGCCGAGTATCCGCGCCTGATCGAGAGCGCCGCCCAGTCTCTGGAGCCGCACCGGCTGGCTTTCTACCTCTACGACCTTGCCAGCCAGCTTCACGCGCAGTGGAATCGCGGCAGCGAGACAGATAGCTTACGGTTTGTTAAGGTTAACGCGCCAGAGTTGACCTATGCCAGGCTGGGTCTGGTGCAGGCGGTACTGGATGTCGTGACGTCCGGAATGGCGCTGATCGGAGCGGAAGCACCGTCGGAAATGCGCTGATTTCCCTGGGGAAACCTGTCACCTTTTGCCCACAATGCGCTGGTAGGGGCCAACATAAATGAGACGTCGCCGGCGTCCGACCAAGTGTGGGAAAAGGCATGGCTGACCGCAATTTTGCCAATAGCGATGAACCCGTTCTGATGGCGGAGGACGATCCCTTTGCCGAATTGACGAGGATAATGGGGCACGATCCCCGCCAGACGCAGCCGCAGGACGAAGTGGTGGACGACCTCGCGCTGGAGCTTGAGAACGAGCTTCTTGGCGAAATGGACCCTCTGGCGGATATCGCCTCGGACGAGGCCGTGCAGGCCAGTGTTCAACGGTCGCCATTCGCAACCGACGCGGACACACCTGACATGGGCGCGGCTGCCGCGCAAGCCTTCGCGGAGGAGGGCGTCGACAACTCTCCCGATTCATCTTCTGCCGGACAGGACGATCCCTTTATCGACCTGTTCGAGGCCGAGTTCGAGAGCGCCATCGCCGACGATGCGCCTCACCCGACCCAGGAGGATGTACCCCACCCGACCCGGGAGATTGTCGGCGAGCCGGTCATGGACGACAGCGTGCCGGTCGAGGCGTATGGCGCGGACGAAGCGGAATTCGCCGCATCGGCGCCCGAAATGATTCCGTCTGAAACGCCTTCATTCGAAGCGCAGCCATCTGAAATCGCCCCATTTGAAATGCGTGAGTCCGACATGAATGTCGGCTCTCATGCTGGCGGTGCACAGGATGATGATGCCGTGTTCGATATCCGGGATGAGGATCTGGCTGCGCTCGATTCCGATTTCGCCCTCCCGGAAACGCCCGAGACCACGCCATCATCCGATGCAGACGCCGATGACGGCGGGGCCGACAGTGTTTTCGAATTCGATTATGCCCGCGCGGCAAGTGAGCGGCCCGATTTCCTCTACGGCATTTCGGACGATGAGCCCGCTCAGGACGCGTCAACACAGGATAGCTCTGAAGCCGGTGAATCTTTGAACGAAAATGTCGCGCTGCCCGAACAGGATGTGTCCTGGCAGCAGCCGGACGATGAACCGGACGGCGCCGATGACTGGTCCCCGGACAAGGTTTTCGTTTCCAGCAGTGCCGCGCAGCAAGACTGGTCGCCGTTTGAAGGTCACGAGGAGCCGGCTGCAGGCGAGCCCGCTTTCGATGCATACGATGGAGCGCCGGAGATCGATACGGTCGACGTCCCGGGCGAGGCCGTCGCTGTCGCCGACGCGCTCGACGTACCGGAGGTTCCTTATCGCGAGCCGGTAAAATCGTCAGCAGAGTTCGATGAAATCGACGAAATGCTGTCGGGCGCCTTTGGCGCCATCGATGAACTGGCGGAGCCCGAAGTGACCGCCGCCGCTCCTGTCGCCGCTGCGCCCGAGCAATGGAACAGCAGGGATAGCGGGACTGCCGCTGCTGCGTACCATGTGGACGAACCTGCCGGCGACGACGCGCATATCGACTTTAATTTCGACGATCTGGCTTACGACGAAACGCATTCTTCGGAACATGGATACTCGACGGCAGCCGCCGACCAGCCCGAGCCGGCTTATTGGACCGACGAGCGCGCGGCACCTTCGCTGGCCCCGACGCCGGGCGCGGAGCCTCCTCCGGCATCCGGCCAAGGCCGGTTTGGCTCGCGTGCCATCCTCGTTGCGGCTCTTCTGGGCGGCGTGGTGCTTGCGGGCGGTGTCGGCGTCTACGCTTTTGGCGGAGGAGGTGCCGGTTCCGTGGAACCGGTCCTGATCAAGGCCGACAATTCACCCATCAAGGTGAAGCCGGAAAATCCGGGCGGCACGACCATCCCCAATCAGGACAATGAGGTCTATAAGCGCGTCTCCGGCGAGAGCAGCGATATCGAACCTGCCCAGACGGCTTTGGTCACGACCACGGAAGAGCCGATCAACATAGCATCGAAGGCCGCCGAAGGGCGGGAGACAACCGACGCATCCGCCAAGGTAGACGACCGGCTCGTCAATGACGAGACTGGCGCGGACCCCGCATCGGGGGCCTTTGAGACTGTGTCTCTCACGCCGCGCCGTGTGCGTTCGCTGGTCGTCCGGCCCGATGGGACCATGGCGCCCCGTGAAATGCCCGAACCTTCGGAAACCGCGGGCGTGAGCGGCACGGCAGCCGATGAATTGACGAGCGCCGCCGAAACCATCCGTTCGGCCGCACAGGATAGCGCTGCGCTTGGCACTGCCGCCCGGCAGACGGCCGAGGCTGCCGCGTCCGCCATCGGTGGGGCGGCAGGCGAGACACAGGTTGCCGCAGCGGCGGTGCCCAGAACCGCACCTATACCGCCCGCCAAACCGGCAAACCGGGCGCCTGCGCAACAGCCGGCGGCCCAGCAACAACAGGCCGCGCCGGCCCAGCAGGCCCCGCAGCCAACGCAGGCTGCCGCACCCGCCGGCCCTGCGGCTACCACGAGTGCGCCCTGGTCCGTTCAGATTTCCTCGCAGCCCTCGGCGGAGGCGGCCCAGCAATCCTATCAGGACATGGCCCAGCGCTATGGCTCCATCCTGCAAGGCAAGGGCGTGAACATCGTGAAGGCGGATATCGCCGGCAAGGGTACGTATTTCAGGGTACGCATCCCTTCCTCCTCGAAGGATGAGGCGATCCAGCTTTGCTCCCAGCTCAAATCGGCGGGCGGGAGCTGCTTCGTCTCCAAGTAGGCCTTGTGAACCGGTACTGTAAAAACCGCCGCGAATCGCGGCGGTTTTTGCTCGTGCTCATGGCAGCGATCGCGGCTATCCTTTTGCCATGAGCGAATCAAAATCAATGATACTGGGTGCCGCTGGCACCCGGCTCACCGAGGACGAGAAATCCTTCTACCGCGACGAGCGGCCGTGGGGTTTCATCCTCTTCGCCCGCAATATCGAGGCGGAAGGCCAGATCCGCGACCTGACCGCGGAGATGCGTGAAAGCGCCGGCAGGCCTGACGCTCCCGTGTTCATCGATCAGGAGGGCGGGCGCGTGCAGCGCCTGCGCCCGCCGCTCGCACCGAACTATCCGAACGCGGCGGCAATCGGTGAAGTCTATGCGCGCGAGCCCGAGGCCGGCTTGCGCGCAGCCTGGCTCATGTCGCGGCTGCACGCCTTCGACCTGGCGCGCTACGGACTGACGGCGGACTGCCTGCCGGTGCTCGATGTGCCGGTAGAAGGCTCCCACGACGTCATCGGCAACCGTGCCTATGCCCATGAGCCGGAAGCCGTCGCCGCCTTGGGCAGGGCGGCCGCCGACGGCCTGATGTCCGGCGGCATCCTGCCGGTGATGAAGCACGTACCCGGCCATGGCCGCGCCGAAGCCGACAGCCACAAGGCGCTGCCGCGGGTGCGCGCGGGCATCGAGGAATTGCGAGCGCGCGACTTCGTGCCGTTCAAGGCGCTCAGGGACCTGCCGATGGCGATGACGGCCCATATCGTCTATGAGGCGCTCGACCCGGACAACCCGGCCACGACGTCGGTCAGGATCATCGAGACGATCATCCGCCGGGAGATCGGCTTCGACGGGCTTTTGATGAGCGACGACGTGTCGATGAACGCACTTTCTGGGGATTACGGCGAGCGCACGCGGGCAATCCTTGAAGCGGGCTGCGATCTCGTCCTTCATTGCAACGGCCTGATGGACGAGATGCGGGCGGTCGCCGCAAGAGTGCCGGAATTGACAGGCAAGGCCAGGACGCGTGCAGACAAGGCGCTCGCCGCGCTTTCCGCCGGCGACGAAACGCGGGAAGCACAGGCGCGCGCGGAGTTCGGGAGCATGTTCGCCATCGCCTGACGCGCCTCCCGCCTGAGAGTGGACAAGCAGGAGCTCGGGCAGACCGCCCGCACCACGCTCCAGCAAGGATCGGAACGAAGTGGCAGAGCCAAAGCGCGATAACAGCGGCGAAACGGGAACGGGCAAGCCCATTCCGATGGACAAGCTGTGGTCGGACGAGACGGAGGCGCGCGGGGTCAGCGAACCGGCGCTGACCGTCGATGTCGCCGGCTTCGAGGGGCCGCTCGACCTTCTCCTGCATCTGGCGCGCAACCAGAAGGTCGACATGGCGCGCATCTCCGTGCTGGCGCTGGCCGAGCAATATATCGCCTTCGTCGAGCGCGTCCGCAGCATGCGGCTGGAGCTTGCTGCCGATTATCTGGTGATGGCGGCGTGGCTTGCCTATCTCAAGTCGCGGCTTCTCATCCCCAGGAAGGCGGACGACGAGGAGCCCAGCGGCGAGGAGATGGCCGCGATCCTCCAGTTCCGCCTGAAGCGGCTGGAAGCCATGCGCGACGCCGCCTCGCGGCTCGTCAACCGCAACAGGCTCGGCCGCGAGGTCTTTGCGCGCGGCATGCCGGAGCCGGTGCTGGTGGAGAAGAAGAGCGCCTATTCGGCAACCCTCTACGACCTGCTCACCGCCTATGCCGGGCAGCGGCAGCGCCGCGCCATCACCAATGTGCGCATCGCCCAGCGCGGGGTCTGGTCGCTGAAGCAGGCGCGCGAGATATTGGCGCGCATGGTGGGTGATTTCGCCGACTGGACGGCACTCGACCAGTTCCTGATCCGCTATCTGACCGACCCGCGGGAGCGGGCGACGGCGCTGGCCAGCTCCTTCGCCGCGACACTGGAGATGGTGCGCGAGGGCGCGCTGGAAATCCGGCAGCAGGAGCCGTTCGCGCCCCTATACATGCGCAAGAGCACCGGAGAATACGCAAGAGAAGAAGCGTCATGACCGAAGCGACCAACGTGGTTTCCTTTTTCGGTGACGGAGGAGCGGCGGAGGACGGCGACGCCGGTCCCGGCGGCATCGCCTTTGCCGAGGCCAAGCGCATGGCCGAAGCGCTGGTGTTCGCGTCCGCAGAACCGGTTTCAGAGAAAGCGCTCGCCGATCGGCTGCCCGACGGGGTGCAAGTGAAGGCGGTCATGGAAGCCCTGCAGGCCGATTATTCCCGCCGCGGCGTGAACCTGGTGCGGGCCGAGGAATGCTGGGCTTTCCGCACCGCCGGAGATCTGGCCTTCCTGATGAGCCGCAATGCAACGCAGCAGAAGAAGCTGTCGCGCGCGGCCACCGAGATGCTGGCGGTGATCGCCTACCACCAACCCGTAACCCGCGCCGAGATCGAGGAAATCCGAGGAGTGGAAACCTCCAAAGGCACGCTCGACACGCTGCTGGAGACCGGCTGGGTCAGAATGCGCGGCCGTCGCCGCACGCCCGGGCGCCCGGTGACCTATGGCACGACAATCGATTTTCTCGACCATTTCGGCCTCGAGGAATTGCGCGATCTGCCGGGAATGGACGAGCTGAAAGGCGCCGGCCTGCTTTCGTCCCGCATGCCTTCCAACTTCTCGGTGCCGCAGCCGACGGCGGACCCCGACATGCTGACGGACGACGAGGACCCGCTGACCGATATCGATCTTGAGGAGCTGGGCCTGTTGACACCACGGGTCGACGATGATTGATCCGGCCTGACCCGTGTCCACGCCGCTGATCGGAAACCAATGGCCCGTGCGATCCTAGCCATGCCAACGCTGATTGCTCCCGCGCGCCGATGAGCGATCTGGACGAAAAGCGGACCCGCGTTACTGCCGGCGTTACCTTCGCTGCCCGGCTCGCGTTCGAGAATATCAGCCACCGCTTTGCTCCCGGCGAACCGACGCTGGACGATGTGTCGCTGACCGCCGAGCCGGGAGAGGTATTGTGTCTGCTGGGGCCATCGGGCTCTGGCAAGACCACGCTGCTGCGGATCGCCGCCGGGATCGAAGTGCAGAATTCCGGGCGCATCCTGGTCAACGGGCGCGAGATTTCGGGACCGGATGTGTATGTGCCGCCCGAGGGGCGGTCCATCGGTCTGGTGTTCCAGGATTTCGCGCTGTTCCCGCATCTGACCATCCTCGACAATGTGCGCTTCGGCCTGACCGCTCTGTCGGGGGAGGAAGCAAGGCGCGAAGCCATGATCGCGCTGTCGCGCGTCGGGCTGGAAGGCTATGCTGCGGCTTATCCGCATGTGCTTTCGGGCGGTGAGCAGCAGCGCGTGGCGCTGGCCCGCGCCCTGGCGCCGCGGCCGGCCGTACTTTTGATGGACGAACCATTCTCCGGGCTCGATTCGCGCCTGAAGGACAGCGTGCGCGCCGAAACGCTGGCCATCCTCCAGCAAAGTCGGGCAACGGCCATCGTCGTGACCCACGATGCGGAGGAGGCCATGCGCATGGGCGACCGTATCGCGCTTCTGAGGGAGGGGCGGCTGGTGCAGATCGGAACGGCGGAAGAACTCTATCTCAAGCCGGCGGACCTTTTCGTCGCTGGCTTCTTCTCGGAATTGAATATATTCGAGGGGCCGGTGAGAACAGGCTTCGCCCATACGCCGGTCGGGCCGGTGCCGGCGGCGGGATTCAGCGACGGGCAATGGGTGACGGTTGCCGTCAGGCTGTCGGGTTTCGAGGTCAATGCCAAGGCGGGTGCGGTCCAGGCGCGCATCGTTTCACGGCGGTTCCTGGGCGTTGTCGAACTCTTGGAATTGGCTGTGCCCGGCATTGAGGAGCATGTGCGGGCGCGGGTCAGGTGCGGCATGCTGCCGCCCTCCATACGCGATATCTTTCTGGATGTTCGACCCGCAGACGTTCTAGTATTTGAAAGACAGCGCGAAAGCGCATAAATCAAACGGGGAGCGATTTCAGGAAAAGGGAAAACCGGTTTTCCGTCCGAAATCGCAGCAAATCATTATTGGGGCGGAATCGGTATTCGAAGAATACGAGACCCCTCCAGGCAACAGGCGAAAGAGACTGGATTATGGGTTCCTTTTCAATCTGGCACTGGCTCATCGTGCTCGTAGTGGTGCTGCTTCTCTTCGGGCGCGGCAAGATTCCAGAGCTGATGGGTGACATGGCCAAAGGCATCAAGAGCTTCAAGAAGGGCATGTCCGAGGACGATGCGGCGGACGACGACACCGCCAAGACGGTGGAGCACCGCACGGACGAAGAGATCAAGAACGCCAAGGCCAAGGAGAAGGCGAGCAAATCCTGAGCGTCGTGCGCTTCGTGAAGCTCCACCGGAAACCGACCGATGTTTGACCTTGGCTGGCCTGAAATCCTCGTCATCGCGATCGTGTTGATCGTGGTGGTGGGACCGAAGGATTTGCCGCGCCTTCTGCGCGGCTTCGGGCGCACGACCACAAAGATGCGCGAGATGGCGGGCGATTTCCGCAAGCAGTTCGACGATGCGATGAAGGAAGCCGAGCTTGACGACGTCAAGAACCTGGTGGACGACGCGCGCAAACTCGATCCGCGAAACGAGATCAAGAAGCATCTCAGCCCGCTCGAAAAGGCCGGCCGCGACGTTCGCGCCGGTCTCGACGATGCTATGAAGCCGAAGCCGGCAAAGCCCGCTGAAACGGCTTCCACCGAAGCGCGCGCTGTCGAGCCCGCCAAGAAGGCCCCGGCGAACAGCCCGGCCACGAAACCGGAAGTGGCCAAGAAGCCGGCTTCCAAGGCTGCTTCGTCGGGGAAATCGACAAGCACGGCTGCTCCGAAGACGAAGCCCGCACCCAAGGCGAAGCCGGCGTCCGGTAAAACCGCCGCAAAGCCTGCCGCGCGCAAGCCGGCGGCCAGGAAGACCACCAAGACGGGAACCGCCTCGTGAGTGCCGGAAAACAAGAAAACGAGGATATCGACCAGTCATCCGCACCGCTGATGGAGCATCTGATCGAGCTGCGTTCACGCCTGATCTGGGCGATCGTCGGCTTCTTCATCGCGTTCCTGGCGTGCTTCTTCTTCGCCAAGCAGATATTCAACCTGCTGGTCATTCCGTTCCAATGGGCGACCGAATGGGCCGGGCTCGAGGGCGACAAGGTCGACCTCATCTACACCGCGCCGCAGGAATTCTTCTTCACGCAGATCAAGCTGGCCATGTTCGGCGGCCTGGTCCTGGCCTTTCCGGTCATCGCCCTGCAGGTCTATAAATTCGTGGCGCCCGGCCTTTACCGCAACGAGCGCCGCGCTTTCCTGCCCTTCCTCGTCGCTTCGCCCATCCTGTTTCTGATCGGCGGTGCGCTCGTCTATTTCTTCTTCACGCCCATGGTCATGTGGTTCTTCCTGTCCATGCAGCAGGTGGGGCCGGGTGAGGAAATCCAGATTTCGCTGTTGCCGAAGGTTTCGGAATATCTGGGCCTGATCATGACGCTGATCCTGTCCTTCGGGCTGGTGTTCCAGTTGCCTGTCGTCACCACGCTGATGGCGCGGGTCGGGCTGCTCACGTCGCAGGGACTTGTCGACAAGCGCAAATACGCGATTGTCGCTGCCTTCGTCGCCGCGGCGGTCCTGACGCCGCCCGATCCGGTCAGCCAGATCGGCCTTGCGATTCCCACCATCCTTCTCTACGAGGTGGCGATCTGGAGCGCCCGTATGGTGGAGCGCAAGCGCAAGCGGGAAGCTGAAGCAGCCGAAGCGGCGGAAGCCGCAGCGGAGAGCCAGGACGAGCCCGCGGCCTGATACTTCGGGTGCGCTGTTCCGCCAGGCGCAATATAAACGCATGGTGGAACAGGTCGCATGCTCGACATCAAATGGATACGCGAAAACCCGCAAGCCCTTGCCGCCGCGCTGGAAAAGCGCGGTCAGGACAAGGCGGACGCGCAATCCTCCGTCGAAGCGATGCTTGCCGCCGACGAGGCGCGCCGCCAGCATCTGACCGAGCTCCAGGAAAAGCAGGCCCGGCAGAAGGCCATCTCCAAGGAGATCGGCCAGGCGATGGGCAAGGGCGACCAGGCGCTGGCCGACAAACTCAAGGCTGAAGTGGGCGCGCTGAAGACCTTCGTGCAGGAGGGCGAGGCCGAGGAACGCAAGCTCGACGAGCGCCTGCGCGACCTTCTGGCCGGCATTCCCAACGTGCCGCTCGACGACGTTCCGGAAGGCGCGGACGAGAGCGACAATGTCGAAATCCGCAAGGTCGGTGAAGCCCGCCGCCCGAACTGGGCGAAGGAGCATTTCGAGTTGGGCGAGGCGCTCGGAATGATGGATTTCGAGCGCGCTGCGAAACTCTCGGGCGCGCGCTTCACGGTGCTTTCCGGGCAACTCGCGCGGCTGGAGCGGGCGCTGGGCCAGTTCATGCTCGACCTGCACACGACCGAGCACGGCTATACCGAAGTGCAGCCGCCGTTATTGGTTCGCGATGAGGCACTGTTTGGAACCGGACAGTTGCCGAAGTTCGCGGAGGACCTTTTCAATGCCGGCGAGCATCATTGGCTCATCCCCACTGCCGAAGTTCCGCTCACCAATCTCGTCCGCGAGGAAATCCTCGACACCGAGAAACTCCCCCTGCGCTTCACCGCGCTCACGCCCTGCTTCCGCTCGGAGGCGGGTTCGGCGGGGCGGGATACGCGGGGCATGCTGCGTCAGCACCAGTTCTACAAGGTCGAGCTCGTCTCGATCACCGATGCCGATTCCTCGCTCGCCGAGCATGAGCGCATGACGGAATGCGCCGAGACGGTGCTGAAGAAGCTCGAAATTCCCTTCCGCACGGTGGTTCTGTGCAGCGGCGATATGGGTTTCGGCGCCCGCAAGACTTACGACATCGAGGCATGGCTGCCGGGCCAGAAGGCCTATCGCGAAATCTCGTCCTGCTCGGTCTGCGGCGATTTCCAAGCGCGGCGCATGAATGCCCGCTATCGCAAGGCCGGCGACCCTTCGACAGGCTCAGGGCGTCAAACCCATTTCGTCCATACGCTGAACGGCTCCGGCGTCGCCGTCGGCCGCGCGCTGATTGCGGTGATGGAGAATTACCAGAACGAGGACGGCTCGATTACCGTGCCGGAGGTTTTGCGGCCCTATATGGGGGGCGTGGAGAAGATCGGCGGGTAGGTGCCCGGCGTCCACGGAACGAAAGCGGCAGAGAAGGAAAAGCAGCGTGCGCATACTTCTGACCAATGACGACGGCATCCACGCTGAGGGGCTGGCGGTGCTGGAGCGGATGGCGCGTACGCTTTCCGACGATGTGTGGGTCGTGGCGCCCGAGACGGACCAGTCGGGCTTTGCGCATTCGCTGTCGCTGTCCGAGCCGCTGCGCATGCGCAAGATCGACGACCGGCATTTCGCGCTGCGCGGCACGCCCACCGATTGCGTCATCATGGCCGTCAACAAGGTCATGGATGCGCCGCCCGAACTTATCCTTTCCGGCGTCAACAACGGCACCAATATCGCCGATGACGTGACCTATTCGGGCACGGTGGCCGGCGCAATGGAAGGCACGCTGCTGGGCATCCGCTCGATAGCGCTCAGCCAGGCCTACGACTTCACCGACGACGCACGCTATGTGCCTTGGGACGTGGTGGAAACGCTCGGTCCCGATTTGCTCAGGAAGCTGGTTGAGACGGAACTGCCGCAGGGCGTGTTCCTCAACGTGAATTTTCCCAATTGCCCGCCCGAAAAGGTGAAGGGAACCCAGGTCACGGCCCAGGGCAAGCTGGTGCATGGCCTGTGGATCGACGAGCGCAAGGACGGGCGCGGCTTCCCGTATTACTGGCTGCGCTTTGGGCGCAAGGAGTCCGAAATCCGCAAGGGCAGCGACCAGGCCGCCGTCCGCGACGGCTACGTCTCGGTCACACCGCTGCATCTCGACCTGACCGCGCATGAGGTGCGCGACAGGCTGGCAAAGGCGATCGGCTGACCATGATCGAGGAGGAACAGGAAGGTTTTGCCGCCTTCATGCTGCGCATGCGCGCGGCAGGCATCGGCACGAAGGAGCTTTTCGCCGCGATGGAGGCGACGCCGCGCACGGCCTTTGTGCCTGCCGACTGGCGCAGGGCCGTTTGGACGAACCGGACGGTGCCCATCGAATGCGGCGAGATGCTGGAGGCCTGTGACTTCCAGGCCATGGCGATCCACGCGCTCGACCTGCAGCCGGGGGCGCGCGTGCTGGAGATCGGCACCGGCTCCGGCTATACGGCCGCCGTCATGGCCCGGCTCTGCGACAAAGTGCTGACGCTCGACCGGTACAAGATCCTTCTGGAGCAGGCGGCTCTTCGCCACGAGCATCTGGGGTTGGGCAACATCGTCACGCGCCAGGCCGACGGCTCCGACGGGGCCGCCGATGGCCCGTTCGATCGCGTCATCGTTTGGGCCGCCTTCGAGGAGATGCCGCGCCGCTTCGTCGACTGCCTGACGAGCGGCGGGGTGATGGTCGCCCCGCTGGGGCCGGGCGACGGCGTGCAGGCCATGGCAAAGTTCGTCAAGATAGGCAGCCGCTTCGAACGCACCGACCTCGGCCCGGTTCGCCTGCAGCCGCTGGCCAAGGGGGTGGCGGAGGCGCTTTGAGCGCAGGCAGGGGGCGCCGCGCGCCGAATGGAAGGCAATTTATGATAATTATTGCCGAAGATTCCGCAGCTTAACCGCCCGGTAACATTAACGCGCTTTAATCCTGTCAGTTGAGAGTAACGTGCAGGTAGCGTCATGCGTTTCGGCATCACAGGACAATTCAAACGCTCGCTGGCACGAGGCGCTGCTGTCCTCGTGATGGGTGGAGTAGCGGCAGGCTGCAGTGGCGGCGGCGCTGCGCAGCTGACCGATGGCCTCGTGACGAATTCGACTTCCACGGTCCAAAGCTCCGCGCCAGCCTACCAGGCCTATCCGGGCGACGTCGGCGCGCCGACCGCGCGGCGAACCGCCGATGGCGGGCTAAAGGTGATTCGGCCGCGCGTGGACGTCGGCGGTGGGGCCGGCCCGGCCAATAATGTATCGAACCTGCCCGCTCCGGCCGCGCCGGCTTCGGCCCCGGTCTACACGCCTCCTTCCGCCGCCCGCTCCGAAATCGTGTCGCAGCCCTTGCCGGCTCCGCAGCAGAGTTCAGCATCGGCACCAAGGCAGCAACCGGAAAATACCTTCATGGATACGGTTGCCCCCCGCCGGCAGGACGCCGCGGCGCCGGCAGAACCTGCGCCACAGCCCACGCAGCCCCGGCAGGTGCAGGCCGCCGCGGTTCCCCAGGCGCCCAAGCCGAAGGCCGAAGACAAGGATCGGGCCGGCGCCCAGCCTGCCGCCAGCAACGGCGCCTATACGGTGGTTTCGGGCGACACGCTCTATGGCATTTCCCGGAAGACGGGCATCAGCGTAGACAGGCTCAAGCAGGAAAACGGCCTTTCCGACGGCACGATCAGGATCGGCCAGACACTGAAAATTCCATCGGGCACCGGCTCGGATGCCGATCAGATCAAGTCCGTATCCGCGCCCACTTCACACAGTACGCCCAAAGAAGAAGAACCGCGCCAAGTTTCCACCTATACACCGCCCAAGGACAGCGACGATGTCGCGGACAAAGCCGTGTCGGAAGAGAAAGTCGCCGCCATCACGCCCGACGCGACCGGCGTGGACCGGTTGCGCTGGCCCGTGCGCGGACGCGTGGTCACCGGCTTCGGCGCCAATGCCGGCGGCCGCAACAGCGACGGTATCGACATCGCGGTTCCGGAAGGCACTTCTGTTCGCGCCGCCGAAAACGGCGTCGTCATCTATGCCGGCGACGGCCTGAAAGGCTTCGGCAATACGGTTCTCGTGCGCCATGAGGATGGGCTGGTCACGGTCTATGGCCACGCTTCCGACATCAAGGTGAAGCGTGGCGACAAGGTTACGCGCGGACAGGAAGTGGCGCTGTCGGGCATGAGCGGCGATGCCGACCGGCCCAAGCTCCATTTCGAGGTCCGCAAGGGCACGAGCCCGGTGGATCCCACCGAATATCTCGAATAGCCCGGCTGGGCTAATTCACCACCATCGCGCGCCGGAACCTTTCCGCCCGGCCGTGCTTGAAGCGGGCGGTCTGCTGACCCAATCGGCACGCCCGCTTCATTTTTTTTCTGCGCGCAGGGGCGCGTGCCAGTGCCGGCTGTTTTGATTCTATGCAATTCCGGACGGGAAACCGGCAGCCGCTTTCCCGGAATTGCTCTATTCCTTATTCCTTCAACTGCTTCCCGAACCGGCCCGCCAGTTCCTGGATGAACTGCCAGGCCACCCGCCCGGAACGGCTGCCGCGCGTGGTCGCCCATTCCAGCGCTTCTGTACGCAGGGTTTCTGCATCGACCGGCAGGTCGTGATAGCTGGCGTAGGACTGGATCATCGACAGATATTCATCCTGCGAGCATTTGTGGAAACCGAGCCAGAGGCCGAAACGGTCGGATAGCGATACCTTCTCCTCGACCGCCTCCGACGGGTTGATGGCGGTGGAACGCTCATTCTCGATCATGTCGCGCGGCAGCAGATGCCGTCTGTTCGACGTTGCGTAGAGGATGACATTGGCGGGCCTGCCTTCGACACCGCCTTCCAGCGCCGCCTTCAGCGATTTGTATGACGTGTCGTCCTGGTCGAAGGAGAGGTCGTCGCAGAACAGGATGAAGCGGTAGGGCGCGGCCTTCACCAGCGCCATCAGCTTCGGCAGGCCCTCGATGTCCTCGCGGTGGATCTCGATCAGCTTGAGGGCAGGGGCATCGTCCGGCCTTGCACAGTTGACCTCGGCGTGCACGGCCTTGACCAGCGACGACTTGCCCATGCCACGCGCGCCCCACAAAAGCGCATTGTTGGCCGGCAGGCCCGAGGCAAAACGTCTCGTATTGTCGAGCAGGATATCACGCACGCGGTCGACGCCCTTGATCAGCGCCAAATCGACGCGGTTGACCCGCTCGACGGGCTGGAGCCGCGGCCCCTCAGCCTGCCAGACGAAACAGTCCGCCGCATCGAAGTCCGGCGCCGGGGTGGGCGGGGGCGTCAGCCGCGCCACGGTTTCGATGAGCCTTTCCAGCTTTTCGTTGAGTGATTCGAGTGTCTTGTCGGTCATGGAAACACCGTTTGCGCAGCAGGAACGTACCGTACGGTACGGTTCTTTCACGGTCGGAGGCGATTTTCAAGCCGCAATGGCCCGCAATGGATTACCCATGCACGCCAAAGCCCCGGAACACGGGCTCCCGACAGTTGCAAACAGGGTGTGAACATCTATATTCCGCGCGAGCTTCGACGGGCGGCATCGTCCTTTCACGCATTTCAGGAGTATATTCATGTTAGTCACACCGGCATATGCCCAGGCGGGCGCAGGCGCACCGGACATGCTGGTCAGCATTTTGCCTTTCGTGCTGATCTTCGTCATCATGTATTTCCTCATCATCCGGCCGCAGCGCACCCAGGCGAAGAAGCGCCAGGAGATGCTGGCCGCGGTGCGCCGCGGTGACACCGTCGTTACCGGAGGCGGGCTTGTCGGCAAGGTCACCAAGGTGGTCAACGACACCGAGCTCGAAGTCGATCTTGGCGGCGGCACGAAGGTGACGGTCATGCGCGCCATGCTGGCCGATGTGCGCGTGAAGGGCGAGCCGGTGGAGAAGACGGCCGCAAACAAATAGCCGCCTTAATACGGGAGTAACCGGGGCAGGCTGCAGGCCCGGCCTCGAGGCCGGGACCGAACAAGAAGAGACACAATGTTACATTTTCCGCGCTGGCAGACGATCCTGATCTGGTTGGCCGTGGCGCTCGGCATTGCCTACGCTGCTCCGAATATTATTCCCGCTTCCTATTTCTCGTCGCTGCCTTCCTGGGCGCCGTCGCGTCCAATGACCCTTGGTCTCGACCTCCAGGGCGGCTCTCATATCCTGCTGCAGATCGACCGCCAGGAACTGGTCGAGGAACGCTTGAAGAGCGCCCGCGACGATGTGCGCCGGCTGCTGCGCGACGCGCGCATCGGCTATACCGGCCTCTCGGTTTCGGGCAATGCGGTGCAGGTGCGCGTCCGCGACGACAGCCAGGTGCAGGCGGCGCGCGAGGCGCTTTCCGAATTGACCGCGCCCGTGGCCTCGGGCCTGTTCGGCTCCGGCTCGGTCGCCGAGATGGAGATGAGCGAGCCTCAACCCGGCCTCCTGCGCTTTACGCTGACCGAGGAGGGCATCACCTACCGGCTCAGTGCGGCTCTTTCGCAGTCGATTGAGGTGGTCAGCCGCCGTGTCAACGAACTGGGCACCACCGAACCGGTCATTCAGCGCCAGGGCGATGACCGCATACTCGTGCAGGTGCCCGGCCTCCAGGACCCGCAGCGCCTGAAGGACATTCTCGGCCAGACGGCCAAGATGACCTTCCAGATGGTCGATCAGTCGGTGCCGGTTCAGGAAGCGATCGAAAGCCGGCCGCCGCCCGGAACGTCCGTCATGTATTCCATGGACGATCCGCCGGTTCCCTATGTCATCGAGGATCGTGTGATCGTGTCGGGCGAGAACCTCGTCGACGCTCAGGCGACCTTCGACCAGCGGACCAACGAGCCGGTGGTCTCGTTCCGCTTCGATACCAAGGGTGCGACCCGGTTCGGCCAGGCCACGCAGGAGAATGTGGGGCGCCTTTTCGCCATCATCCTCGACGGCCAGGTCATTTCCGCTCCGCAGATCCGTGAGCCCATCCTGGGCGGAAGCGGCCAGATATCGGGTAATTTCACCGTCCAGTCGGCGAACGACCTGGCGGTGCTCCTGCGCGCCGGCGCATTGCCGGCCACGCTGACGGTCATCGAGGAACGCACGGTCGGCCCCGGCCTCGGCCAGGATTCCATCGACGCCGGCAAGGTGGCTTCGATGATCGGCGCGGTGCTGGTGGTCGCCTTCATGATCGCCGTCTACGGCCTGCTGGGCATCTTCGCCGTGGTCGCGCTCGTCGCGAACATCGCGATGATCATCGCCATCCTGTCCGGCCTCGGGGCGACGCTCACCCTGCCGGGCATCGCCGGCATCGTGCTCACCATGGGCATGGCGGTCGATTCCAACGTCCTTGTCTTCGAGCGCATACGCGAGGAAAGGGCGGGCGGCAGGTCTGTCATCCAGGCCATCGATTCGGGCTTCTCGAAAGCGCTCGCGACCATCGTCGACGCCAATGTCACGACGCTGATCGCGGCCGTCATCCTGTTCTATCTGGGGACAGGCCCCGTCCGTGGCTTCGCTGTCACCCTGGCCATCGGCATCGTGACGACGGTGTTCTCCGCCTATACTCTGACGCGCTGGATGACGGCTGTCTGGGTCAAGACCCGTAGACCGAAAGAACTGCCTGCGTCGCCGCTCCATGTGATCCCGCCGGAAACGTCCGTCCGCTTCATGCGGCTGCGCCGCTTTACTTTCTCCCTCTCCGCATTGGCTTCCATCGCCGCGCTCGCCTTGTTCATGACCGTCAACATGAATTACGGCATCGACTTCAAGGGCGGTTCGTCGATCGAGGTCCAGGCGATCGAGGGAGAGGCCGACATTTCCGACATCCGCTCACGTCTTTCCGGGCTCAATCTCGGCGAGGTGCAGGTTCAAGAGTTCGGCGACCCGCGCGACGTGTTGATCCGCGTTCAGGCCCAAGGCGGCGGCGAAAGCGCCGAGCAGAGCGTCATAAACAAGGTGCGCGGTGAACTGGAGGCCGATTACAATTTCCGCCGCGTGGAAGTCGTCGGACCGACGGTGTCGGGCGAGCTGGCCCGGGCAGGAACGATAGCGGTTCTCGCCTCGCTCCTGGCGATCCTGGTCTATATCTGGCTGCGCTTCGAGTGGCAGTTCGCAGTCGGCGCCATACTGGCGACCACCCACGACGTGATCATGACGATCGGCTTCTTCGTCGTCACCGGCATCGAGTTCAACCTGACGAGTATCGCGGCCATCCTTACGATTGTCGGTTACTCGTTGAACGATACGGTGGTCGTCTATGACCGCGTGCGCGAGAACTTGCGGCGCTACAAGAAGATGCCGCTGCCGCAACTGCTCGACCTGTCAATGAACCAGACCTTGTCGCGAACGGTCATGACCTCGGTGACCACGCTTCTGGCGCTGATCGCGCTGTATGTGTTCGGCGGAGAAGTGATCCGCTCCTTCACGGCTGCGATGATCTTCGGCGTGGTGATTGGCACATATTCCTCGATCTTCATCGCTTCACCACTGCTCATCCTGTTCCGCATGCGCGCTAGCGGCGTGCAGGAGCCGGATGAAAAGGTGGACAAGCAGCCGACGACTGGCCCGAAAACCGGCGTTGCGGCGAAAGGATGAGTGGGGGAATTGAAATGCGCGCGGCCCATTTCCCCAGCCGCGCGCCCATCGACGCTTATGGCAATGGCGGCTTCCGCTTCGCCGAGATGTCCCACCGCGGCTCCATTCAGTGCCTTCCTTCCGGCATCCATGGATGGGAGCCGGCGGATGCCGGCGCGCTGGGCCCGGATGATTTCGCTGCGGTGCTGGCCGAGGCGGGCGAGATCGAAATCCTGCTGGTAGGCACGGGCAAGACTTTGCGGCCGATCCCGACCGAACTGCGCGCCCGGCTGCGCGAGGCCAGCATGGGTGTCGAAACGATGGCCACGGGCGCGGCGGTGCGAACGTTCAACGTGTTGCTGGCCGAGGAACGGGCCGTCGCCGCTGTCCTCCTTGCCGTCGCGTGAGATGGCAATCGCCACCGACATCCTGGTGCAGTCCGTCCGTGAGGGAGATCCAGACCGGTATCTGTCGACGCTTTATGCTCCGCCCGAGCATCGTGACGCGCTAACCGCGCTGTACGCCTTCAACATCGAGATCGCTTCCGTGCGCGACAAGATCGCCGAGGCCTTGCCGGGCGAAGTGCGGCTGCAATGGTGGCGTGACGCGCTGGGCAACCGCGAGGGCGGCGGCCATCCGGTGGCCGCGGCGCTGATCGAGACAATCGGGCAATACCGGCTTCCCGCGCATACCTTCGACCGCATGATCGAGGCGCGCATTTTCGACCTCTACGACGATCCCATGCCGGACCGGGCAAGCCTCGAAGGCTATTGCGGGGAGACGGCTTCGGCGCTGATCCAGCTCGCGAGCCTCGTTCTCGACCCGGAGCGGGCACCGGCATTCGCCGACGCCGCTGGCCATGCCGGTTGCGCGCAGGCAATGGCCGGACTGCTCCGGTCGCTGCCCATCCACCGCCGGCGCGGCCAGTGCTATATACCGCAGGATCTTCTGACGGCTGCGGGCGCCGACCGCGAAACCCTGCTGCAAGGCAAGGATGAGGAGGCTGCCGCGCGCGCCGTGATGGCCATGGTCGCTCTCGGGCGGGATCACTATGCAAGGTTTCTTGAGGCGGCGGATGGCCTGCCAGCCAGCCTGAAGCCGGCCTATCTCCCCGCTTTTTTGAGCCGGAACTATCTGGACCGCGTCGCGCAACACCCCGCCGATGCGCTCGAGAAGGTCGCGGGGATCTCCCCGATCAAACGTCATTGGCGCATGCTTATGCTCGCTGCAAGGGGCTGAATTCATTCCCGCCCCATAGAGGGAATGCAGGGCGCGGCGTGAAACGCAACGACAGAAGCGAGCCACACGTCAAGGATTAGCCGGAACAGCAAAATTCGCGGTGGCGTTGCGACCGGTCGCCGCCATGTCCACCAGTAATGCCCCATTGTCGGCGGTTTCTGCGTTTATCCCATTCTCCATTCTTTTATTTATTTCCGGAGCCTTATCATGACAGCAGTTTCAAGCAGTTCCCATCAAAGCGGGGGGAAATGGCGTGATGTCCTGATCGAGATGCTACGTGGCATAAGGGCCGCCGTCGTCCGGTTTCCGGTTGTCGTCCTGTTCCTTGTTGCGGCATGCATCTGGGCCAATATCCTCATTGCCTATCCCGAAATATCTGTCGGTGCCTTGGAAGCCTACGATTCCAGGCTGGTACTGGGCCTTCTCACCGGCGCCGTTGCGGCACTGGCGGTCACGCTCTTCTTCGAGCGGCGCGCCGTGCCGCTGGCGGGTCGCCAGGGCGCCGCACTCCTGATCGGGCTGGCCGTCACCGCGCCTTTCGTGATGTCGCAGGCATTCGCCCTCAGCCCGCCCGCCCTGATTGCCGGCGTTGCCGGCAGCGCTCTTGTCGCGCCCTTCCTTTGGCGCGGGGACAGCGCGTCGTTCTGGATGTTCGGCGCCAGGGCCGCTTTCGCGGCGCTGCTGGCGGTCCTGGCGCTGGTGCTTTTCGCTGGTGGCATATCGGCGATCCTGGCCAGCCTCACGCATCTGTTCGGCCTGGAGGTTCCCGACCGGCTCTACCACCACGTATGGGTTTTCACAGGACTCTTCGCCGCGCCGCTGTTCGGCCTCGGGCAACTGCCTGAAGGCTTCGACGAGGGCCCGGCCCTCGCGCAGACCGGTTTCATGGACCGCGGCATGCGCTCGCTTGGCGATTTCGTGGCGGCGCCGCTGCTCATCGTCTACGCGGTCATCCTGCATCTTTACGCGCTGAAGATCGTGGTGACGGGCGAGGTGCCGGACGGGCAGATCGGCTGGCTCGTGCTCAGCTACGGCTTCTGCGTTTTCTTCGTTCTTCTCCTCATCAGCCCCTTTTTCGACCGCGCACGCGCGCCCAGCCGCCTGTTTCTGAGATGGTGGCCGGCGCTCCTGCCGCTTCCGCTGGTGCTGCTCTTTTATGCTCTGGCGCTCCGCGTAAACGGTTTCGGGCTGACGCCTGAACGCTATTTCCTCGGGCTGTTCGCCGTGGTGACGCTGGTGGTCCTGCTCTTGCAGCTATTGCCCCGCTCAAGGGGCGACATCAGGATTATGGCCACCTTGCCTGCACTGGCGTTCGTTCTGGGCAGCTTCGGCCCGCAAGGTGCCGTCGGGACGTCGATCACCAGCCAAACCGCGCGCTTTCAGTCGCTTGTCGCCGGGCAGGCGGCTGATATGGCCTCTCAAGACGAAGCACTGGGCGCGCTGCGGTTCCTCGATCGCCACGATGCCTTGCCGCCCCTGCCGGACGGCAGCGAAGCCGAAGCGGCCCCCGACGAGCGTGAGAGCCGGTACCGTGCTGTCGCGAAGGCATGGGGCTTGGACCCCGACAGGCCCGTGGGCAGTTCCTCTGCCTATGTGTTGCGCGACGTGCAGGGGCCTGTCGCGTTCGGCATCGCCGGCTATGATGTGGTCGTTCACAATGTGATGCTGAGCGCCGGCAGCAAAACGCCTCTCGAGACGACGTTGCCCGACGGCGACACGCTGACATTTGCCTTGGACGGCGACGCACTCGTGATATCCGGTGCAGGCGAAAACGTTCGCTTCCCGATCCTGCCGGATCAGTTGCGCAAGCTTGCCGACACGGGTGGAGATGGCCAGAACGAACTCGATCTGACCACCGGCGGCCGCACGATCAGGATCGTCCCGACGCATTTCTACGCCGACAATGCGGACGACCCGCGATTGCAGTCGATGCAGACGACGATCCTGCTGAACTCTGCCGACTGGCGGTAAGGGCGGCGCCCGCCCTTGTCCTTATTCGGCGGCGGCTGAAAATTCGCCGCCGAGCCACTGCCGGCAGTCGGCGAGCGCCCGCGCGCTCAAGGCACGCTTCCTGGCGACGGACTTTTCCTTGCCACGGAACCGCTTTCCCTCGGGCTTTTCCACTTCGACCGGCGGAAACAGGCCGAAATTGATGTTCATCGGCTGGAAGGAGCGCTTGCCGGGCTCATCGTCGGAAAGGATATGACCACCGGTGATATGGCCCAGAAGCGCGCCGAACGCGGTGGTAAGCGGCGGCGGGGGAGCAGCCTGGCCGAGCCGCGCGGCAGCGGCGAAACGGCCGGCCAGGAGACCGATGGCAGCACTCTCTACATAGCCTTCGCACCCGGTGATCTGTCCGGCAAAGCGCAGGCCCGGCCGTGACTTGAGCTGCAGCGTCGGATCCAGCAGGGCCGGCGAATTGATGTAGGTGTTGCGGTGCAGGCCGCCCAAGCGGGCGAACTCCGCGTTCTCCAATCCTGGAATCATGCGGAATATGCGCGCCTGCTCGCCATATTTCAGCTTCGTCTGAAAGCCGACCATATTGTAGAGCGTTCCCAGTGCATTGTCCTGGCGGAGCTGGACGACGGCATAGGGCTTTTCGTCCGGCTGGTGCGCGTTGGTGAGTCCCATCGGCTTCATCGGTCCGTGGCGCAACGTCTCCGGCCCCCGCTCGGCCATCACCTCGATGGGCAGGCAACCGTCGAAATAGGGCGTTCCTTCCCATTCCTTGAACTCGGTCTTCTCGCCCTGGATGAGCGCCTGGATGAAGGCCTCGTACTGCGCTTTGTCCATAGGGCAGTTGATATAGTCCTTGCCGGTGCCGCCAGGCCCAACCTTATCGTAGCGCGACTGGAACCAGCATGTGTCGAGGTCGATAGAGTCGAAATGGACGATGGGCGCGATCGCGTCGAAGAAGGCCAGCGCCTTCTCGTCGGTCTGGGTGGCGATCGCCTCGGCCAGGGCAGGGGCGGTGAGGGGACCGGTCGCGATGATGGCCTGGTCCCAGTCCTCCGGCGGCAGGCCGGTGACTTCCTCTCGGGCGATCGTGATCAGCGGGTGGTCCTCGATCGCCTTGGTCACCGCATCGGAAAAGCCGTCGCGGTCGACGGCAAGCGCCCCGCCGGCCGGAACCTGGTTGGCATCGCCCGCGCGCATGATCAGCGACCTGGCCAGCCGCATTTCCGCATGGAGCACGCCGACCGCGTTCGTCTCCGCGTCGTCGGAACGGAAGGAGTTGGAGCAGACGAGCTCGGCAAGACCGTCGGTCCTGTGCGCCTCGGTGCCGCGCACGGGCCGCATTTCGTGGAGGATAACGGGTACGCCGGCCTGCGCAGCCTGCCAGGCCGCTTCCGAGCCGGCCAGTCCGCCGCCGATGATGTGGATTGGTTTGTCTATCATGACGCGGAGATAAGCCCATGGGAGCGCGAATGCAATCGATACGGGCCGCCCGGGAGCGCGGCTATCACGCAATTGCGGCGGACAGCCGGGAACCCTATCCTATGCCAATGACGATTGGATACGCACGCGCCGTCGCAATCACGATTCTGACGCTTGCCATGCAGGCGGCGAACGCCTGGCCCGCCTTCGCCAACAAAGGCAAGCTGTATTTGTGCAGCGGCTACAGTTGCGCCTACAAGACGGCATTGCCGCTGACGCCGGCTTTCCGAAACAAGCTGGCGGGCATCATGGCCTCCGGCGGTGCTTCGGCACATGCCGAGCGGAAGGCCGTTTCGCGCGCAGTCCAGTATTTCGAGCGCGTCGCGACCGCCATGATCGGGACGAAGGACGGGCCGAAGGGCGAGATCAGCGGCAGCCGCGTCTACGGCCAGATGGACTGTATTGACGAGTCGAGCAATACGGGCGCACTGCTGGACTATCTTCAGAGGGAGAGGCTGATGCGCCATCACGAGAGCCGCCCGCCCGCGTCGCGGGGCGCTTTCATCGATGGGCGCTATCCCCATTCGACGGCGGTGCTGAGTGAAAAGAACGGGGAATTATGGGCGGTCGACAGCTGGTACGAGCCGGCAGGCGGTGCGCCCGACATGATGCCGCTCGCCGAATGGCGCAAGCGCGGTGTTGGCGGCGCGCGATAGGGTCGGCTCCTGGCCAGCGCAATTTTTCAGGGGAGCGAACGCGCAAAAAACAACACCCGCCGGGGGAGGAGGTCCGGCGGGTGTCGTTTTGATCGACCGACAATCGGGAGGAGGTGAAAGTCGGCCGCGTTCGACAGGACTGGGAGGAGGTAGTCCCGCCGAAATCTATTTTCTTTCGTTAGAGCGACTTGCGCGCCACGAAAGGAATGTCGCCGCGTGCGATACCGAGGTCGCTCAATTCCCGGGTGGAAAGGCGGCTCAGCTCGGTAACCGTCTGCCGGTAGCGGCGCCAGTTACGGTAATTGCGAATGATGTTCATTTTTCCTGCTCACTTCGTATCGGAGAATTGTTCGTCCGTCTTGCGATGAACAGATAAGAGCGTTCGCCATGCAGAGGAAGAGATAATGTTGCATAGCAGCAATGCATATTGTGCAACGCACCATTATCGCGCCGCAATGCGCCCCACCTTTCGCCGCACACGTCAATTGGAGGGAAAAGAGCGCCTTTTTCCGGTGGCCGGCAGACGTTGTTGGAAAACTGTTCCGCTTGCAGGATGCTGCAGTCAGGTGACTTCATCGACAGCTGCGGAAATGCGGTAAAACCAAAAGACGGAGCGTGCTTTGCGCATCTAAAAGGACGCTCGGCGCTCCATCGCGGAAAAAAGCCTGTTTTTCAGGCAATTTTCCTTTGATAGACCAAGGGCAGGTGATATAGAACCCCGCGCTTTCGGGAGCGCTCTGCTTTCGAAGCGGGTGTGGTGGAACTGGTAGACACGCCAGATTTAGGTTCTGGTGGCGCAAGCCGTGGGGGTTCAAGTCCCTCCACCCGCACCAGACAGGCCACCCCCGAGACGGATTTCTTCGGCAGGCTCAACGGTGAAACGCCGCGCAAGCGGCGATGAGTGAACACAAAGGTTTAATAATGCAGGTAACCGAGACTCTAAACTCAGGTCTTAAGCGCGAGATCAAAGTCACCGTGCCGGCCAAGGACCTCGAGTCCAGGCTGATGGAGCGTCTCGAGGACGCAAAGTCCAAGGTGCGGCTGAAGGGCTTTCGCCCCGGCAAGGTGCCGCTGCAGCATCTGCGCAATATCTACGGCAAGTCCTTGATGGCCGAAGTGGTCAATGAAATTCTGTCCGATTCCTCCAAGTCGATCATCTCCGAGCGCGGCGAAAAGCCGGCCATGCAGCCGGAAATCGATATGACCGAGGACGAGAAGGAAGCCGAGAAGGTTTTGGCCGGCGGCGCCGATTTCGAGTTTACGATGAGCTACGAAGTCATCCCGCCGATCGAGATCAAGGATTTCTCCGAGATCAAGGTGACGCGTCCCGTCTATGACGTGTCGGAGGACGAGGTCGAGGAGCAGGTCAAGCGCATCGCCGATTCGGCCCGCACCTATAAGGCCAAATCCGGCAAGGCCAAGGAGGGCGACAAGGTCACCATCGACTACGCCGGCAAGATCGACGGCGAGTTGTTCGACGGCGGCGCTGCCGAGGATTCCGATGTCGTGATCGGCCATAACCAGTTCATTCCCGGCTTCGAAGAGCAGCTCGTCGGCGTGAAGGCGGGCGACAAGACGACCATCAAGGTCAAGTTCCCCGACGAGTACGCGGCGGAGCACCTGGCCGGCAAGGAAGCCGAATTCGACGTCACCGTGAAGGAAGTGTCCGAGGCCGACGAATTGGTCATCGACGACGAATTGGCCAAGACGCTTGGGCTGGAATCGGCCGACAAGCTGCGCGAGATCGTCCGCGGGCAGCTCGAGAATCAGTTCGGCCAGGTGACGCGACAGAAGGCCAAGCGCCAGCTTCTCGACGCTCTCGACGAAGCCTACAAGTTCGAGGCACCCTCGAAGCTGGTGGAAGCCGAGTTCGAGAATATCTGGAACCAGGTGACCCGCGATCTCGAAAGCGCCGGCCGCACCTTCGCGGATGAGGAGACGACCGAGGAGGAGGCACGCACCGAGTATCAGCGCCTGGCCGAGCGCCGCGTGCGCCTCGGCCTTGTTCTGGCGCAGATCGGCGAGGAAGCCGGCGTCGAGGTCGGCGAGGATGAGATGCAGCGCGCGCTGATCGAATCGATCCGCCGCTACCCGCAGCATCAGCAGCAGGAAATCTACGACTTCTACCGTCAGAACCCGCAGGCGCTGGCCAATGTCCGCGCGCCCCTGTTCGAGGAGAAGGTTGTCGACCACCTGTTGGCCAAGGCCGACGTGACCGACAAGAAAGTTGGCCGCGAAGAACTGCTGGCCGACGACGAGGACGAGGCGGACGCCAAGCCCGCCGCCGAGAAGAAGCCGGCCAAGAAGAAGGCCGCTCCGAAAAAGAAGGCAGCCAAGGCCGAAGGCGACGCTGAGTAAAAACCCGCCTGAGACACGATCTGAAAAAGCCCCGGTTCTCCGGGGCTTTTTGTTGGATCAAGGACATGTGCCGCGTGGTGCTTCGCGAACGGGGCTGCCTGCGGGAGCAGTTCCAGAAAAGGTGAAAGCGGGTTTGCCGCCTGCGATGGTGCGAAATCAGACAGTCGGATCGTTTCGCCGTCTCTGACAAATGGTGAAACAACTTCAGAAACAGGCAAGCCGGCTATGGAGGATGCAATGACGGAATGGGCAGTCGATGCGGTCTTCGTCGGCGCGCTGAGGCCGCTTGGTCCGCGCGGTGTGCCGAGCGGCATATTCAAGCAGGAGGCGACGGGCCCGGTTGCTGTGGGAACGACCGGCCTTGCTGGCGATCATCAGGGCGACACGCGCGTTCATGGCGGGCCGGAGAAGGCGCTGCACCTTTATCCTGCTCGGCACTACCGGTCGTGGCGCCGCGAACTGCCGGAAAAGGCAGGCTCATTCACCGCCGGGGCCTTCGGCGAGAACCTCTCCGTCTCGGGCATCGGCGAGGACGACATCTGCATCGGCGACACGCTGCAACTGGGCACCGCACTGGTGCAGTTTTCGCAAGGGCGCCAGCCTTGCTGGAAGCTGAACGAGCGCTTCGGCGAGAAGACCATGGCTGCCCGCGTCCAGGAAACCGGTCGCACCGGCTGGTATTTCCGCGTGCTGAAAGAGGGGACCGTCGCCGCGGGCGACCGCCTGGCGCTGATGGAGCGTCCCCAGCCGGATTGGACGCTGGCCCGCGTCACGGGACTGCTTTACCGCGACATGCTGAATTACGAGGCACTGGCCGAACTCGCCGAGAATGCCTTCCTCGCTGAAAGCTGGCGCAAGCTCGCGCAGCGCCGGCTGGAGCGGGGCCAGGTGGAGGACTGGTCGAAGCGGCTGGAAGGCTCGTCTTGAAGTTATTTCCAGCCGGTTGACGTCCATTTTCAGCGGAAACGCGGTAGAACGGGACGTTATCAGACGGAAATCCCGTATTTCTGCACCATCGCTTCCAGATAATCTGCCGCATCGGCGCCCTTGAGTGCTTCGTCCCAGAGACGGGCAGCGATGTCCTCGTGCAGCTGCATGGCCTCCGGCGCCGATGTGATGAGCGCCACGCCTACGCGGATATTCGGCTGCTCGCCCAGGCGGAAAGGACTGATGGCCAGGACCGAACGGTCGGCCTGCCGGAATATCTGGAAGCTGGTGGCGGGCACCGGTTCGCGTACGACGCCGATCTGCACGCCGATCGGCTGGTTGCGCAGCGTCTTGATAATGTGCTCCGCCTCGCGGCGAGCCTTGAGGCGGCGCTCGTCTACGAGGCTCTGCGGCAGGTCGTGGCGGCCGATGAGGCCATGCAGGAGGAAGCGTTCAAGGTCCGCCGTGGCGATCAGGCTGACGATCAGCGGGCGCCGCATCCTGAAGGCCGTCTTGCGGGCCTTCAGGATGTCGAGCAGCGCCTCGATCGTTTGCGAAGCTTCGTGGCTGGCCGATGCGCCATCGGGAACCGATTCGGCAAGCACTTCCTGCAGCTCTGAATCATAGTTGTCCGACGTCAGCAGGTAGGACACGGGGCTGAAAAGGCCGATGATCTGCTGGCACTCGGCCTCCAACTGCCTCATGCGCTCGAAGAACGCCGTCGCCGAGCTTACATATTCCACGCCGACCCCCATGAGGCTGGGCAGCGAAACGCCCAACTCGTCCGCAATGGCGGTAAGCATCTCGATCTTGCGGATCTGGCCCTTTTCGGCCCGGTAGAGTGCAGCCCGCGAGATGCCGAGCCTCAAGGCGAGCGTCTCGGGCGCAATACCCTGGCCGATACGGTAGGCCCGCAGCCGCGCCCCGATATCGCTAAAGCGTAAAGGTGCGTTGAGGGGAGACTTGTTATCCGCCACGTTGTATCCGCATTGCAGTTGCTGTCGAAGTCGTTATCGGATTGCGGCGTCGAATTTGTCAACAGCAGGCTCATACACAGAGACAAAAATCAATAAAGACATGACCCTGCAGAAAATCTCAAAAATGAGATTTTTCATTGACAGCCATAGCGGCTGTTCTTAGGCTAGGTTTTTCAGAAGTACCGTCAGGCAACAGAGAGGTGGAACCATGAAAAGCATTCTCGGCGCGTTGGCGTCAACGGCAATCGCAGCAGTGATAGGAATAGCGGCCGTCTCGGGCGCGGGAGCCGCTGAATTCGTGGCTAAGATCGGCCATCTGGAATCCGACCAGCAATCCCGCCATGTGCATCTGGAGAAGGTCGCCAAGCTCGTTGCCGAACGGACCGGCGGCGCCGTCGAATTCCAGATTTTCCCGCAGGGCCAGCTTGGCCAGCAGCGCGAGATGACCGAAGGCGTACAGCTCGGCACCCTCGAGGCCACCGTGGCGCCCGCCGCTTTCCTCGGCGGTTTCAATCCGGCCGTTTCCATCCTCGACATTCCGTACCTGCTGCCGGCCGACGACGAGGCCGCCCAAGCGATCCGTGGCGGGGCCTTTGGCGAGGCGCTGTGCGACAGCTTCGATACGCGTGGCGTCGAATGCATCACCCTGTGGCCAAACGGGCGCAAGAATTTCAGCTCCAATGCACCGCTGGCCGATCTCGACGACTTCGCGGGGCAGAAGTTCCGCGTCATGGATTCCAACATCCTCATCGAGCAGTTCAATGCGCTCGGCGCGTCGGCAATCGCGCTACCCTTCGGCGAGCTTTACACAGCGCTCCAGACGGGCGTCGTGGACGGCCAGGAAAACCCGCTCGATACGATCCAGCGCATGAAGTTTTACGAGGTCCAGAAGCACCTGGTCCTGTCCAATCACGGTGCGATGGAAGACGTCGTTCTCTTCAATCCCGCGTTCTGGCAAAGCCTGCCGGAGGAGCATCGTGCCACCATCGTCGAGGCTTTCAACGAGGTGATTCCTGAGCTTATCGAGCACAAGGCCGCCGCCGTGGATGCCGCCCTTGAGGAAATCAAGGGGGCGGGCATGGACGTTCGCGAACTCTCCGACGAGGAAAAGGCTGCCTTCCGCGAGAAGATGTATCCGGCAGCGCGCGCAGCCTATATCGAACGCGCCGGCGAGGAGGGTGAGCAACTCATCGCCATCTATGAAAAAGAATACGAGACCGCCGCTAAATAAGGCGGGGCGGCGCCGTCGCATGACGACGGCGCCCATTCGCCCGCCGGCGCTTTCCGACGGGCGACTTTTTCTTCTTCCAGTTACAGGAGCCTTGGCATGAAGGCGCTGTCCCTTTTGCGCGCGGTGGAGCGGTTCACCGTGGTGACCGTCTTTCTTCTGATGGTCGCGCTCTATTTCATGAACGTTCTAGCGCGGCAGTTCGGCGGCACCTTTGCCTCGGATTTTGCGTGGGTCGAGGAAGCGGTACGGCTGATGAGCCTGTTCCTGGTGTTCTTCGCCGTGGGGCTGGCGCTCGACGACGGGCGCCATGTGGGCGTCCACACATGGCGCGACAGGATCGCAACCAGTACGGGCCTGCCGCTGCGCAAACTCATCGACGCGACCGGGCTTGTCTTTTGTATCTATCTCGCCTGGCTCGGCCTGCAGATGACGATCTTCGTCCATGGAATGGGCCAGCGCAGCCCCACGCTCAACCTGCCTGTCTTCTGGATCTATCTGGCGCCGACCGTCGGCTTTGTACTCATGGCGCTGCGCTACCTGCTCAGCCTGACCGGAAAGATCGACCGCTTCGCCCGCCAAGAGGCTGAAAACATATGATTTTGCTGTTCCTGGTCATTGCCGCCGCCGCTCTTCTTCTCGTTCTTGGCTTCGAGATGTTCCTCGTGCTCGGCGTGCCTGCGCTGATGGTGAAGGAGTTCTTTTACGGCAATCTGCCCGATCCCGTGGTCGTGCAGAAGGTATTGGGCGGCATCAACCACACGACGCTTCTGGCGATTCCCTTCTTCATACTGGCCGCCGAACTGATGGGCCAGGGCCAGATCGCACGGCGGCTGACGGGCTTCGTCAAGGCCATGGTCGGCCACACGCGTGGCGGCATGGGCTACACGACCATCGGCGGGTCGATGGCCTTCGGCTCTGTATCCGGCTCCGCTCCGGCCACGGTCGCGGCCATGGCCCGCATGGTCTATCCGGAGATGCGAGCGGCGGGTTTTCGCGAGCGCTTTTCACTGGGGCTGATCGTGTCGAGTGCGGAGACCGCGCTTCTGATCCCGCCCTCCATCACCTTCATCATCTACGGCTGGATGACCGGGACTTCGGTTGCCAAGCTGTTTGTCGGCGGCCTGGCCGTCGGCCTGACCCTCGGTCTGGCATTCGCCATCATGGTGGCGGTCGAGGCACGCAGGTCCGGCATCGAGCGGGGAACGGCGCTTTCCTGGGGCGCACGCCTTGCCGCGCTGCGTGAGGCCGGCTGGGCGCTGGGCATGCCCGTCATCATTCTGGGTGGCATCTATAGCGGCTACTTCACGCCGACGGAGGCGGCAGCCGTCAGCGTCGTCTACGCCATCTTTGTCGAAGCATTCGTGTTCCGGGAACTGACGTTCCGGAAACTCTTCGCCGTGACCGAACGCGCGGCCATATCGACGTCGATCATTTTTATCCTGCTTGCCATGGGCGGCTTGCTGTCATACTTCATCACGCTGGCGCAAGTACCCGCGTTCATTACAGGTTTTCTGGAATCGGTAAACGCCGGACCGATCTTCTTCCTCGTGGTCGTCAATGTGACCTTCCTGATCGCGGGCATGTTCATCGACCCCAATTCGGCACTGCTGATCCTGGTGCCGCCGCTCTACCCGGTCGCGATGGCGCTCGGCATCGACCCCGTACATTTCGGTATGATCGTTACCCTGAACATATCGATCGGCATGATCACGCCGCCCTTCGGGCTCGATCTTTTCGTGGCGTCTTCGACGCTGTCCAAGCCGGTGCTTTCCATCGTCGCTGGCGTCTGGTCGTTCATCGCCACCAATATCGCGGTGCTGTTGATCATCACTTATGTGCCCGGCATTTCCACTTTCCTGCCGTGGCTGGTGTTCGGGTGATCGGGATGCAGACGATGAGTCATATTCACCAGATCGCACCGGCTCCCAAGACCTACGAACTGGAGCTTGACGTGCTGTCCAACGAGCCGGTCAACCGCGAATACCGGCTTCTGGTTCTCCGTGCCCCGCCCGAGCTCCTGGAAAAATGCCGCGCCGGCCAGTTTTTCCACCTGCTTTGCCCACAGATGGGCGGGCAGGCGCCCTATCTGCGCCGTCCGATGAGCATCTATGGCGTTTATCCCGAGCACGGCGAATTGCATTTCCTCTACAAGGTCACGGGCGAGGGAACGCGGGCCTTGGCGATGTTGCGCGCAGGGCACGGCCTGAACGTTCTGGGGCCGTTGGGAGAGCCTTTCAGCATCGAGCCCGAGTGGGACAGGCTGGTGCTTGCCGCGCGCGGTGTCGGCCTGGCCACGCTCGCGCCGCTGGCGCTGGAGGCACGCCGCCTCGGCAAGCAGCTCACCGCCATTTGCAGCGCCCGCAGCGAGGACGTTCTCATGTCGGTCGACCTGTTCCGCAACATGGGCGCCGACGTGATCACGCTGACCGACGAGGACGGCTCCTCGTCGGTGGAGAACCTGGAGGCCGTGCTCATCGCGCTGATCGACGGGCCGGGAATCGATGCTTTCTACACCTGCGGCTCCAATCGCCTGCTGAAGCTTTTGCAGAAGCTCGGCACGCGCCACGGCATACCGGGCCAGATCGCGCTCGAACAGCAGATGGCGTGCGGGCTGGGCATGTGCCACTGCTGCGTGCGCCCCTTCCAGAAGGAGGAGGGCATCGTCAATCTGCGGGTATGCAGGGAAGGGCCGGTCTTCGACATACAGGAGGCGATGGCATGGTAAGGCTTGATGTGGACATTGCCGGACTGCGCCTGAAGAACCCGATTATGCCGGCCTCCGGTACGTTCTCGGAAGATCTGGCGGACGTCTTCGACCTTGATCTGCTGGGCGCCCATGTCACCAAGACGATCACCCGCGGCTTTCGCGGCGGCAACCCGACGCCGCGCGTGTGCGAGGTCGGCGGCTCGATGCTCAACTCCATCGGCATTCCCAGCAAGGGCGTGGGCTACTTTCTGGAGAATGTCGTCCCCTTCTACCAGGCGTATGAGACGCCGCTGGTGGTCAGCATCTCCGGCAATACGGCGGACGAGTTCGCGCAGCTTTGCGCCGAGGTCAGCGTGCCGGGCGTGGATGCGATCGAGGTCAATATTTCCTGCCCCAATATCGAGGAAGACGGCAAGGCCTTCGCGATCCGGCCTTCCTCGACTTTCGAGGTGATGACCAAGCTGCGCCGGGCGACCGCCCTGCCGCTATGGGCCAAGCTCACGCCCAATACCGGCGAGACGAGCGAAGTGGCGCGTGCGGCCGAAGAGGCCGGCGCGGATGCGCTGGTGGTGGCCAACACTATCCTGTCCATGGCCATCGACATTCGCACTCGCAAGCCCAAGCTCGGCAATCTCATGGGCGGCCTTTCCGGGCCGTCGCTGAAGCCGATTGCCTTGCGCATGGCCTATCAATGCGCCCGCGCCACGAAGATACCCGTGATCGGCTGTGGCGGCATTTCCACGGTCGAGGATGCGGTGGAATTCCTGATCGCCGGCGCCAGCGCCGTCCAGGTGGGCACGGCGACATTCATCAACCCCACCGCGATGGTGACGATAATCGACGATCTGAGCCATTATCTGGAGGCTGAGGGCCTTTCCAGCGTGCGCGAGATCATCGGCACGGTGGAGGATGGCGAGCAGCGTGAGGGCGTGGTCTTCATGGAGGCCGCACCATGACCGTGGCACGGTCAAAACCCCGCGACGACCGCGAGGACGATCTGGCCTTCGCCGACCGCATCTTCACCGAAGTCGCCGCGCTTTCCCCAGACAAGCAGGGCGTGAGCCGGCCCGCCTTCTCCAAGGTCGAGACCAACACCTTGCGCTATCTGGAGGACGTCGCGCGGGCTGCCGGGCTGGACGTGTGGTACGATGCCGGCTGCAACGCCAATTTCTCGTTGCCCGAACACCGGAACGCGGAGAAATACTGCCTCGTCGGCTCCCACGTGGACAGCGTTCCCTTTGGCGGAAACTATGATGGGCTGGCCGGCGTCGTGGCCGGGCTGATTGCGCTGGTGCGCGCTAAGCGGCGCGGCGAGGCCTTCAGCCGACCGGTGCACGTTCTTGCCTTGCGCGGTGAGGAAAGCGCCTGGTTTGGCCCATGCTATATCGGATCGAAGGCCCTTCTTGGCGTCCTAGGGGCGGCCGAACTCGGCGCACGCCACAAGGGCGACGGGCGCACGCTCGCCGAGCACATGGCCGATACCGGCCTTCCGATGGATAAGGTGAAGGCGGGGTCGCCGCTTGCCGACGCCTCGGCGATCACCGAATATCTGGAGCTTCACATCGAGCAGGGTCCGCTTCTGATCGGAAAGAACATACCGGCGGCCGCAGTTTCCGGAATCCGCGGCAATATCCGCCACCGCGAGGTGCGCTGCATCGGTGAGGCCGGGCATTCGGGCGCCGTGCCGCGCGCCTTCCGGCGCGATCCCGTGCTTGCCATGGCCGATCTGTTCGTCCGGCTGGACGAAAGCTGGCAGACCATCCTCAACAAGGGCGACGATCTGGTGCTGACGAGCGGCGTCGTCGGCACCGATCCGGCCAAGCATGCCATGACGCGCATTCCCGACGAAATCGGCTTCAGCCTCGATATCCGCAGCCAGGGCGCAGAGACGCTCGATCACATGCGGGCGCTGCTGCGCGAGGAGATGCGCCAGGTCGAGCGCGATCGGGGCGTGCGCTTCGTACTCGACGACGAATTGCGGGTGGAGCCGGCAGTCTGCGACGCCGGCATGGTCAAGGGATTGGAGGCCGCGATGGCGCGGGCAGGGCAGGAACCCTTTGTCATGGCCAGCGGCGGCGGCCATGACGCGGCCGTCTTTGCCGGCGCGGGTGTGCCCTCGGCCATGGTTTTCGTGCGCAACCGGAATGGCTCGCATAACCCCGACGAAGCGATGGATCTTGAGGATTTCATTTCCGCCTGCGACGTCATCTATGAATATCTGGCGGGCTGATCATGAACTCTCGCGGAGCTTTCGGGTTTTCGTGGAGGCGGATTCGGTCTATCGAGGCGCTCCGGCGTGTATCCGTGCGGATATGGTATCGGCCATGATGGCTGGCGAATGAAGGAAAAAGGGACAGAATGTTTCAGTCACTCATTGAAAGCCTGAACGAGCAGGGCGCCAGCGTGCGCGCCTACGAGGCCTGTGCACGTAAGGCCCGCGCGCGGATCGTCGACGAGCCGGAGAACGCGGCCGCGCTCTTTCTGATATCGGTCGCGGCCCAGCGCTTTGTCGATGCCTATGACGACCAGCCGTTGACCGTCGATGCGGCCAACGAGGAGCTTGGCGCGTTCAAGTCGTATGTCGATGTGCTCGAGAAGGCTTTTTCGAACGGCAGCGCCGACGAGAAGGTGGCGGCGCTCAATCGCGTCGCGGCACAGCTTGGCACGCCCAAGGCGTAAGGACTCTCAGAGATATTTGACGATGCGCTTTCCGGCGGTGAGGAAGCTCAGCGGATTGACCGCCGTTCCATTCTTGCGCACTTCATAGTGCAGATGCGGCCCGGTCGAGCGGCCGCTGCTGCCGACCTTGCCGATGATGGCCCCGGCCTCGACATGCGCGCCTTCCTGCACGAGAAGCCTGCTCATGTGAGCGTAGCGCGTGGTCAGGCCGTTGCCATGGTCGATCTCGACCATGCGGCCATAGCCGCCATTCCATCCAGCCTTGACGATCTTGCCGGCGCCGGCGGCGCGGATGGGGCCCCCGGTGCTGCCTCGGAAATCCATTCCAGAATGATGCGCCGGACGGCGTAGAATGGGATCGCGACGGACACCGAAAGTGCTGGTCACCGCCGCGCCCGGCAGCGGATTGGCGATCGGAATGCGGCGCGCCGTCTTTTTCAGATGCTCCAGCGTGCTGAGCGCCTCGTCGAGTTCGCGCACCTTGATTGCGAAGCCGGTATTGTCGGCCGCCGCGACCAGGGGCCCGCCCACGGATTCCTCGCCATAGGCAAGGTCCGCCTTGATTCCGGCCGCCTTTAGGGCCTCTGCGATGGTTTCGGCCGTCTCGTAGGCTTCGCCGGTGAGCATCTCGATGCGTTCGATCTGCTCCGATTCGATGCTGCGCAGCGACCTGTTGATGGCTATGAAAAGCCGGTCCGCGCGGTCCGCTTCCGAAAGGGCAGGGTCTTGCGCCGTCCGCAGCGGCCAAGGCGTGGTTGCCGCCGTCACATTCGCATAAGCGTTGGCGGTAACCAAATTGTCCACCGCGCCGCCACCGTCGAAGCCGGCGCGGATTTCCGGTCGTGGGGAGGGAAGCGGCACCTGCTCGGGAGCGCCGTCGAGCCTGGTGGCCTTTTCCAGGACGGGACCCAGACGTCCGTGCCGCTGGGTGAGCTTTTCCTGACGCTCTATCAGCTCTCCGACCTTTCGCTGCATCAATTGCTGATCGAGCAACTGGCGGCTGGTGATGCGGTCGACCTGGGCGCGCAGGGCCGAGATGCGGTCTTCATAGGCTTGCTGCTGGCGCGCCTGCCTCGCCATGCCCGCGCCTATGAGATCGTCGCGCAGTACCAGATAGGTGGTGGCGAGCAGATAGCCGACCGACAGGAGAGCAATCATCGAACCGACGGTAGCCGCCATCCAGGGTCGCACCGTGAAATGGCGAATATTGTCGCCGCGCGCGATGATGACGGTGTGGGGCTCGGAGCGTTGTCCGAAAACGGGTTTACGCTGATTTGGCATCACGGGACTGCACAACCGTTGCAATGATTTTCATTGCGGCGATTACACAGCGTTAGGGTTAATAAACGCTTTTTGATGCAGCCCCGGCGTGCAGAATTCGGCTAAAATAGGGCGGTCAGAGCGCCTTTGCCGCCGCCAGCACGGCATCGACATGCCCAGGTACCTTTACCTTGCGCCAGATTTCGGCGATGCGGCCGTCGCCGTCGATCAGAAACGTGGAACGCTCCACGCCCATATATTTGCGGCCGTACATGCTCTTCTCCACCCAGACGCCATAGGCCTGCAGCGCTTCCTTTTCCGGGTCGGAGACGAGGTCTATCGTCAGCCCGTGCTTGGCCTTGAATTTGTCATGGCTTTTCTGGCTGTCCGGCGACATGCCCACGATGGTCACATCCAAGGAATCGAATTCCGGCTTGCGGGCGGTGAAGTCGATGGCTTCGGCCGTACAGCCGCTGGTGGCATCCTTCGGGTAGAAATAGAGAACCACCGGGTTGCCACGCAGGGAAGAAAGCCGCAGGGTGCCGCCGCCATCCTTTGGAAGTTCGAAATCAGGAGCTTCGTTTCCTTTTTCGAGTCCGGCCATTTTCTTACCCTCGTTTGTGACTACGCAGTTTAAAAATCGATGGATATCGCCATGAGCGTCCCGTCGAGCGGGATGCAGAGATATAATGGTCCAGGGGGATTCGTCCAATCATACCTCTTGCCGCCGGGAAATCTCTCGCACGGCAAAGAGCCAGGACTGTGTAACGGAAACGTTTGTGGAGCACCAAGAGGACGATCACGAGGAGGTTCTTTTCAAGCGCAGTGAGATTGCGCCGCTGGAAAGCTACCCATCGGCCAGTCGAAGAATAGCACGCTGCCTGCGGCCAAAACTGCGGTGGCGGTTGCTGCGCTGGGGCGCGGTCATGCTCGTGGCCATTCCCTTGTGTATCGTTCTGGCTGTCGCGGGCTTTTCGCTGATCGGCATCGATGCGATCGGAAATGAACGGTTGCGCACCCAGGCCGAAGCCGCGATCGAGCGTGTAGCCGGCTTCGACGTCGATGTTCGCCTCGGCGAACTGCGCTTGCGCCCGGGCCGCTTCAGCCTTCTGGCCCTCGAGATTGCCGATGCGCGCATCGCAAGGTCCGCCGACGGTGCCGAAATCGCCGAGGCGGGCACGCTGAGGATCGGCGTCAAGGTGATGCCGCTATTCGGCGGCCGTCTCGAACTTGCCGGCATCACCCTGGCGGATGCGGAACTCTCACCGGCGGAAGTGCCATTGCTTCAGTTGGCGGGGATGGGCGCCGGCAGGGACACAGCGATAGCGCCGGCCGATGTGCAGCAGGCCGTCTTCGGCACGATCCGCCGTGCCTTCTCTCTGACAGAAGATTCAGGCGTCCGGCGCGTCATGCTTTCCAATGTAAACCTGCGCACTGCAACCGGTCAGGCGGTGCCTGATCTGGTCGTGGAGCGCATGGAGCTTCTGCGTGACAGCGCCACCTCCATCAGTTTTTCCGGGGAAGCGCTCCATCGCGGGCGGCCGCTGGACTATCGCGGCACCGCCGATCGCGGGGCGGGGGGGGTGATCCAGCAATTGCAGGTGGCTCTTGAAGCAGATGGCCGGGAAGACGCCGGTGCCCCCGGCGTTGGCGCAATGGACTTCAGGCTCACCGGTCAGGAAACCAGTCCGGACCAGCCGGGCTGGATGTCCGCCGTGGGGCAGGCTAGGGACATTCTCATGCGCATCGACGGTGAGAGCCTGTCCATCGACGAGGCCGCGCTGAACGTGGGATTTGGCGACGGAGACAAGACGTTCTCGGTGGTCGGCGCGCATATGAGGATGGCGCGGACGACGCTGAACTTCCAAGGCACGTTCGGCCCGTCGGACGGGACCGGAAACAGCGGACCGCTTTATGACTTCGCGCTCGTCTCGCGGGACACCGTGGTGGCGCCGATGGATTCCACCGAACCGCCATTGCCCCTGGCGATACGACTTTCCGGGCAGGCCGACCCTGCAGCCTCCACCGTGACGGCGCACACTATCGAAGTTCGCACCTCGGGAGGAGAACTGACGGCGAGCGCATCCGTGACCGCGCCCAGGGGGCAGTCGCCCGGCCTGCGCCTTGCCATTCATGTGGCCGACCTGCCGGCTGCCCACGCCAAGCAGCTCTGGCCATGGTTCGCCGCCTCAGGTGCGCGGCGCTGGACGCTGGCCAATCTCTTCGGGGGCCGCGTCAAGGATAGCGATCTGCGGCTCAACGTACCGCCTGGCCGACTTGGCAACGGCGTCCCGCTCGGCCGCGAGGAAGTGATCGGCCGGTTCACGCTGTCGGGCACGCGTTTCGACGTGGCGGGGGCCATTCCGCCGGTTCGCGACGGCGAGGGCTGGGTTGAATTTCGTGGCACGGATGTGGAAGTCGGATTGTCGGCGGGAACGATATTCATGCCCAGCGGGCGAACGGTCGATGCCAGCAACGGCCGGCTCGTGATCGACAGCGCCCATATCAAGCCGCGCATCGGCAAGCTGGAGATCGACGTTGCCGGCGACGCGCCGGCAGTCGTCGAGCTGGCCTCTTACGAACCGATCGATGCGTCGAGGTTCCATGACCTCGAACCCGACGAGGTGACGGGCAGGGTCAAGGGCCACATCTCGGCCGATATCCCCCTGCAGGACGGCATCGCGGCCCGAGACCTGGTCTGGAAGGTCATGCTTGACTACGAAGATCTGGCGATCTCGCAGCTCTTCGAGGGGCAGAGAGTGACCAAGGCCAGGGGATCTCTGCTCATCGCCCCGGACCGCGCCGAGATCGAGGCGGAAGCGGAACTCAACGACGTGCCCGCCCGTCTTAGCATCGCCCAGCCGCTCGGCGGCTCGCACGTGGAGCGCAAACGCCGGGTTGAGCTCAGCATCGACGACGCGGCGCGCGAAAGGATGTTTCCGGGACTGGGGATGTTCGTAACGGGTCCGTTCAAGGTGACGTATGAAGAGAAGGGCGCCGATGCAGCGAAACAGATCACGGCAACACTCGATACGGCCCGGCTTTCGGTGCCGTGGATCGGCTGGCGCAAGGGCGCCGGCATAGCAGCGACAGCCAGCTTCACCATGAGCGAGAAGGATGGCGTAACGGAGTTGTCGGATTTCCAGCTCACGGGCGAAAGTTTCTCCGTCGCCGGTGTCGTGCGTCTGAAGGGCGGCAGGCTCGCCGAGGCCCGGTTCGACCGGGTCCAGCTCACACGGAACGACGACTATCAGGTGAACATCTCCAGCGCTGGAAAGGGCTATGTCGTAAACGTCGAGGGCGCTGCCTTCGATGCCCGCTCGCTGATCAAGGAAAGCTTGTCGGACAAGGCATCCAGCGGCGGAGCGGCCGACAATACTCCCATCGAACTTGCGGCCGACATGGATACGGCTATCGGTTTCAACGGCGAAACGCTTACGAATGTCACCGTGCGCTACAGCGGCAAGAGTTCGAGCGCTTCGCAGGCCTCCATTCGCGGCGCCACCGGCAGCTTTGGCTCGGTGTCGTTCGAGAAGGGAAGCGGCGGTGACGGCCATGTCCTGCGCATGTCGTCGGACAATGCCGGGGCGGTTCTGCGTTTCCTGGACATCTATCCGCATGTCGAGGGAGGCCGCATCGACGTCAACATGACCGGCGGTACCGCGCGGCAACTGGCGGGCCAGGTCAACTTGTTGGATTTCTGGGTTGTCAACGAGCCGCGGCTCGGCTCGCTGGTCGCCGCTACCAAGGAAGCGGGCCGGGGCGGCGAGCAGGTGGATGTATCGCGCGTGCGCTTCGACCGTGGCGCGGCGATCGTCTCGCGGAGCGACGGTGCGCTGAGCCTGCAAGACGGCGTCCTACGCGGTCCGCTGATCGGCTCGACCTTCCAGGGCACGCTCTATGACGCTGACGACAATATTGCCATCACTGGCACGTTCATGCCGCTCTACGGCATCAACCGCATCTTTGGTGAGATACCGCTGTTCGGCCAGATTCTGGGCAATGGCCGCGACCGGGGGCTGATCGGCATCACCTACCGCCTCAGCGGCAAGCTCGATGACCCCGCGCTGCAGATCAACCCGATATCGGCCATCGCCCCCGGCATCTTCCGGCAGATTTTCGAGTATCGATGAGGTTGGCGGCCTATTGCGGCCGCACCAGCATGTGCTTCTTCTTGCCGAGGGACAGTTTCACGACGCCTTCGCTGGTCAGGTGGTCCACTGAGACGACCATGCGGTCGTCCGATACGGGCTCGTCGTTGATGCGCACCGCTCCGCCCTTCACATGCCGCCGGGCTTCGCCGTTGGAAGCGGCAAGGCCGGCCGTGACGAACAGCGAAAGGACGCCGACGCCGGCCTCCAATTTGCCGCGCGGCATGGTGACCGTCGGCAGGGATTCGGCGAGCGCTCCTTCCTCGAAGGTCTTGCGGGCCGTTTCGGCGGCCGCTTCCGCTGCTTCACGCCCGTGCAGCATAGCCGTCACCTCGGTGGCGAGCGTCTTTTTGGCCTCGTTGATTTCGACGCCGCCAAGCGCCTCCAGCCGGGCGATCTCGTCCATCGGGAGGGTCGTATAAAGCTTCAGGAAGCGCCCGACATCGGCGTCTTCCGTGTTGCGCCAGAACTGCCAGAAATCGTAGGCACCTAGCAATTCCGGATTGAGCCAGACGGCGCCGTCGACGCTCTTGCCCATCTTGGCGCCCGACGATGTCGTCAGAAGCGGCGATGTCAGAGCGTAGAGCTGCGGTGTGCCCATGCGGTGGCCGAGGTCGATGCCATTGACGATGTTGCCCCATTGGTCGGAGCCGCCCATCTGGAGCCGGCAGCCATAGCGCTTGCTGAGCTCGACGAAGTCGTAGGCCTGCAGGATCATGTAGTTGAATTCGAGGAAGGAGAGCGACTGCTCCCGGTCGAGCCGCGTCCTCACCGAATCGAACGACAGCATCCGGTTGACCGAAAAGTGCCGGCCCACATCGCGCAGGAACTCGATGTAATTGATGCCGAGCAGCCAGTCCGCATTGTTGGCCATAAGCGCGTCGGTGTTGCCCTCGCCGAAGGTGAGATAATTGGCGAATACTTGCTTGATGCCGGCGATGTTGTCGCCGATCGTTTCGGGCGTCATCAGCTTGCGGGCCTCGTCCTTGAAGGACGGATCGCCCACCATGCCCGTGCCGCCGCCCATAAGGGCGATGGGCCTGTGACCGGTCTTCTGCATCCAGTGCAACATCATGATCTGCATGAGCCCGCCCACATGCAGGCTGGGCGCGGTCGGGTCAAAGCCGATATAGGCTGTCACCGTCTCTCGCGAAAACAGCTCATCCAGCCCCGTATCGTCGGAGGTCTGCTGGATGAAGCCGCGCTCGGACAGGGTGCGCAGAAAATCGGACTTGAACTTCGGCATTTCTGATGTCCCGCTGGAGGGGTGGGGGATTGGAGGCGAGTGCGTTTAGCACCCATGTCGGCCGGCGCACAAGCATTTGGGGCTGGCTCAGCCTTCCTCGATCCCGCCATAGTCCCGGACCAGCCCCGCCATGGCGTCGTTGCGCTCGTCCCGATATCCCTTGGCCACGCCCGCGCGGTCTTCAACCGGGCGGTTCTGGCTGACCTTCCATTTGCCTTCGATCCCGGCGATCTCGATGCGCAGACCGACAATGCCCTTCATCTGAGCCTCGATGAACCGTTCTGGCGCATCGCTGACCTGCCAAGCCGCGGAGCGCCCGGATTCGTGCTGGCCGGTAAGCGTCTCGATCTGATCGCGCAGCCAAACGGGATCGTCGATGATCTCGGCCCGGCCGCGCACCTGCACGATGGCGTAATTCCAGGTGGGCACGACCTTGCCGGTCTGCTTCTTCGTCTCGTACCAGGATGGCGTCACATAGGCTTGCGGACCCTGGAAGACGGCGAGAACGGGCGTCTCCGGCTGCTGGCCGATCGCCTGCCATGCCGGATTGGCCCTAGACAAGTGAGCACGCAGCACCCCCGGTTGCCCCTCCACCGCATCGAGAAGGAACGGGATGGGGTTTGCAATCGGTCCCTCGGGGCCGTTGCAGACGAGCATCCCCAAAGGATGTGCACGAATGAGCCCGTGAAGGACTTCGAGGCGCGTTTCCTTGAATTGCGGTGGCTGGTACATGGGGTTCCTGACCTATCGGATACGCTTCGGTCTTGGCTCGGCCAATTCGCCGGCCAGGCGCCGGTCGAGATATTCCGAGCATTCCGCAATCAGTTCATCCGCGCAGTTGGTATAGAAGTGATTTGCCTCGGGCATGGTCTTCTGCGTGATCGTGATGCCCTTCTGGGACTGCAGCTTGTCGACCAAGGTCTGCACATCGGCCGGCGGAGCCACCTTGTCCGCGCCGCCATGGATGATCAGGCCGGACGAGGGGCAGGGGGCCAGGAAGGAGAAGTCGTAGATGTTCGGCTGCGGCGAGATCGACATGAAGCCCTCGATCTCCGGCCTGCGCATCAGGAGCTGCATGCCGATCCACGCCCCGAAGGAGTAGCCCGCGACCCAACAATTCTTCGAATCGGGATGCAGCGACTGGACCCAGTCGAGAGCGGCGGCCGCGTCCGACAATTCGCCCGTGCCATGGTCGAAGACGCCCTGGCTGCGCCCGATGCTGCGGAAGTTGAACCGCAGCGTGGTGAAATTGCGCTGCTGGAACATGTAGAAGAGATCGTAGATGATCTTGTTGTTCATCGTGCCGCCGAACTGGGGGTGCGGGTGCAAGATGAGCGCAATCGGCGCGTTTTTTTCCTTGGACGGCTGATAACGGCCTTCCAGACGGCCGGCAGGACCGGTAAAAATGACCTCTGGCATACGTACTCCGCTTGGGCAGGGCGTTCACGGTATTTCCGTCGGCTTGGCCGACCGGGACCCTTGACGCCGGGCTTATGCCTCCATAGAAGCTACTTTAGAACAGTTCAAAACTGACTGGCGCAGCCTCGCGTGGCAAGCCGCGTAAATAGGACGGCTGGCCTTGAAAATTCAAGGAAATAACGCCGCCGCCGCTACAAATGTGGCAACAGACGTCAAAGTATCGCGAAGGATATGATCACAAAGCGCTTCTATCTCGATCATAATGCCAGCGCGCCGCTCGCCGCAGCGGCGCGGACGGCGATGTTGAGCGCTTTGGAAATCGATGCCAATCCGTCATCGGTGCACGGTGAAGGCCGGCAGGCCCGGCGTCTGGTCGAAGACGCGCGCCGCGCCGTCGCAGCGCTGGTCAATGCAAAGGCCGAGCACGTCGTTTTCACCTCCGGCGCAACGGAGGCCGCGACGACCCTGCTGACGCCCGGCTGGACCATGGGACGCGCACCTTTGACCTTCTCGCGGCTTTATGTGAGCGCGGTCGAACATCCTTGCCTGCTCTCGGGAGGGCGGTTCACACCAGATGCGATCACGATCCTGCCGGTCCTTGAAAGCGGTTTGCTTGATTTGCAAGCGCTGAGCGATGCGCTGAAGGCGCATGACCGGTCGAAGGGGCTGCCCCTTGTCGCCATCCATGCGGCCAACAACGAGACGGGCGTCATCCAGCCCGTCGACGCGATTGGCGCCATAGCGCGCGCAGCCGGGGCAACGCTCGTTGTTGATGCGGTTCAGGCTGCGGGAAGGCTGGAGATAGACATTTCAAATGATTATGCCGATTTCTTGATTCTTTCCTCGCACAAAATCGGCGGGCCGAAGGGCGCTGGCGCCATCGTCGGCGGTTCCGACCTGATGATGCCCGGTGCGCTGGTTCGCGGCGGCGGACAGGAAAAGGGCCATCGCGCGGGAACCGAGAACGTCGCGGCGATTGCCGGCTTCGGCGCGGCGGCGCGTATCGCGGGCGAGGGGCTCGCGACGGTCAGTGAAGTCGAAGCGCTGCGCGATGCGTTCGAGGAGGCAGTCATGGAACTGGTTCCTGACGCAGAAATACACGGCCGTGGCGCACCCCGGCTGCCCAACACGCTTTTCTTCACGATCCCCGGCCTGAAAGCGGAGACGGCGCAGATCGCATTCGATCTGGCCGGCATCGCCCTTTCGGCAGGCTCGGCCTGTTCGTCGGGCAAGGTCGGGCCGAGCCATGTGCTCAAGGCGATGGGCAAGGGCGAGGACACGGGCGCGCTGCGCGTTTCCATCGGCGCACAGACGGGGGGCGCAGAACTCGACGCTTTCAAGGTGACGCTTGGTGGCATTGCCGCCAGACGGCGAAACAACGAGGCGGCGGCATGAATTTGCTCCTTATGGCGCCAACTTCACCTTGTCTGGACCAATAAAGTGGAGAAGAAGACACATATTTTTAGCTTGCGGCGATGAAGTCCGCGCCAAGGCTTACTAAATAAGGGCGTAAGGCGTCCGACATGGAAGCTGCCGAACCTTGAATTCGGCATGAAGGAGAAATGCTGATGCCTGCAGTGCAGGAAACCATCGATCAGGTCCGCAAGATTGACGTGGACCAGTATAAATACGGCTTCGAGACGCTCATCGAGAGCGACCTGGCCCCCAAGGGACTGAATGAGGACATCATACGCTTCATTTCGGCCAAGAAGGGCGAGCCCGATTGGATGACGGAATGGCGTCTTTCCGCCTACCGGCGCTGGCTGACGCTGAACGAGCCCTCATGGGCGCGCGTTTCCTATCCCAAGATCGATTTTCAGGATCTGCACTACTACGCCGCGCCGAAGAACACGCCGGGGCCGACGTCGCTCGAGGAGGTCGATCCTGAGCTGCTGCGTACTTACGAAAAGCTCGGTATCCCGCTGAAAGAGCAGGAGATTCTTGCCGGTGTCCGCAAGCCGGGTGAAATGAGCCAGGCCGATGGCGAAGACGAGCCCGGCGATAACGTCTACAATTCCGGCCGCGTGGCCGTGGACGCCGTGTTCGATTCCGTCTCGGTGGTCACCACCTTCAAGAAGGAGCTCGCCAAGGCGGGCGTCATCTTCTGTTCGATATCCGAAGCCATCCGCGAACATCCCGAGCTGGTGCGGAAATATCTGGGCTCGGTCGTGCCGATCTCCGACAATTTCTACGCCACGCTCAATTCCGCGGTCTTCACCGACGGCTCCTTCGTCTTTGTGCCGAAGGGCGTTCGCTGCCCGATGGAGCTTTCGACCTATTTCCGCATCAACGAGAAGAACACCGGGCAGTTCGAGCGCACGCTGATCATCGCCGAAGAGGGCGCCTATGTCTCCTATCTGGAGGGCTGCACCGCGCCGCAGCGCGACGAGAACCAGCTTCACGCAGCTGTGGTTGAACTGGTGGCGCTGGACGATGCCGAGATCAAGTACTCGACGGTCCAGAACTGGTATCCCGGCGATGCCCAAGGCAAGGGCGGCATCTACAATTTCGTCACCAAGCGTGGCGATTGCCGGGGCAACAATTCGAAGATCTCCTGGACGCAGGTCGAGACCGGCTCGGCGATCACCTGGAAATACCCATCGTGCCTGCTGCGCGGCGACAATTCGCGCGGCGAATTCTACTCGATCGCCGTGTCCAACGGGCACCAGCAGATCGATTCAGGCACGAAGATGATCCATCTCGGCAAGAACACGTCGAGCCGCATCATCTCCAAGGGCATTTCCGCCGGCCACTCGAACAACACCTATCGCGGCCAGGTCTCCGCGCACCGGAAAGCGACCAACGCGCGCAACTTTACCCAGTGCGACAGTCTGCTGATCGGCAATGACTGCGGCGCGCACACGGTGCCCTATATCGAGGCCAAGAACGCAACGGCTCAGTTCGAGCACGAGGCGACAACCTCGAAGATCTCCGAAGACCAGCTCTTCTACGTCATGCAGCGCGGCATTCCCGAGGAGGAAGCCATCGCGCTGATCGTCAACGGCTTCGTCAAGGAAGTCATCCAGGAGTTGCCGATGGAGTTCGCCGTCGAGGCGCAGAAGCTCATCGGTATTTCGCTTGAAGGCTCGGTCGGCTGATCGGCACTGAATTTTTGGGAAGATATAAAAGATGCTTGAGATCAAGAACCTGCACGCCCGTATCGCCGAGGACGGCACCGAAATCCTGCGCGGCGTGAACCTGACCGTGAAAGCGGGCGAGATGGCCGCCATCATGGGACCGAACGGTTCTGGCAAGTCGACGCTCTCCTACGTACTGGCCGGGCGCGAGGACTATGAGGTGACCGAGGGCGACATTCTCTACAATGGCGAGTCCATCCTCGAGATGGACCCGGCGGAGCGCGCCGCCGCCGGTCTATTTCTCGCGTTCCAGTATCCGATGGAGATACCGGGTGTGGCGACCATGGAGTTCCTGAAGGTCGCGGTGAATTCGCAGCGCAGAGCGCGCGGCGAGCCGGAATTGAAGATCCCAGAAATGCTGAAGCGGGTTCGCCAGGCAGCCGACGAGCTCGACATGGACATGGCGATGCTCAAACGGCCGCTCAATGTCGGTTTCTCCGGCGGCGAAAAGAAGCGGGCCGAGATCCTCCAGATGAAGCTGCTGGAGCCGAAGCTTTGCGTGCTGGACGAGACGGATTCGGGCCTCGATATCGACGCGCTCAAGATCGTGGCCGACGGCGTCAACGCGCTGCGTTCTCCCGATCGGGCGATCGTTGTCATTACCCACTACCAGCGCTTGCTCGACTATATCGTGCCGGACACCGTGCACGTGCTCTACAAGGGGCAGGTGGTCAAGTCGGGCCAGAAGGAACTGGCGCAGGAGCTTGAAAAGAACGGCTACGCCGGCATCATCAACGAAGCGGCCTGAGGTGCGTGAAATGAATGTTATCACGCAGATGAAGCGGACAGCGGCCGAAGATGCGCTGATCGACAGCTATGGTGTGCGCGTGGCGGATCTGCCGGGCGATGCAAAGGTGACGGTAAAGCGGGACGAGGCGGTAGAACTGCTGAAGGCCGGCCTGCCCACGCGTAAGGTGGAAGCGTGGCACTATACGGATCTGCGCCGCCTCTTAGCGTCGGTGCCGGGGTTCGACCTTCAGGCCTATGCCGAGCCGGTGGAACCTCTCCTCGCCGGTGCTTCGGTGCTTCCGGTGCTGAACAGCGTGGCCGGACGGGCGGCAGCGCCAGATGGCGCGGGCCTCGCGACCTTTGCCGAGGGGCTTGCCTCAGGTGAATTCGCCGCCCTTTTGGGCGCCACCGGCCACGACGATACCGTTTCCACCATCAATTCCGCCCTTGTCGCCGACGGCTTCGTGCTGGACATCCCGGCTGGGGCGGAACTGGCCGCGCCGGTGGAACTGCAGAATGTTCATGGTGGCGGCCAGGCCCATTCGCGTTTTGTCGTCACGACGGGCGCAGGGGCGAAAGCCACCATCGTGGAGCGCCAGACCGGCAGCGGCGCGGCGCTCGTCTCCTCGATCAGTCACCTCGATGTCGGCGACGATGCCGAAATCAACTACCTGATCATTCAGGAACAGCCGCAGGATGTGAGCTATCTGGGTCAGATCAATATCAGCATCGGCAAGGGCTCCAGGCTCACGCTGTTCGTCATGAACACCGGCGGCAAGCTGGTGCGTCAGGAAGTGCGCGTCGTGGCCGAAGGCGAGGGTTCGCAGTTCAAGCTGCGCGGCGTCAATCTTCTGTCGGGAGACAGCCACACGGACGTGACAATGGTGCTGGACCATCTGGCTCCGCATACCGTTTCGACCGAGACTTTCCGCAACGTCGTCACCGGCAAGGCGGAAGGCGTGTTCCAGGGGCAGATCCGCGTTGCTCGAAATGCGCAGAAAACCGATGCCAAGATGGCCTGCAACACGCTGCTGCTTTCGGATGAAGGTTCCTTCTCCGCCAAGCCGGAACTCGAAATCTTCGCCGACGACGTGGCTTGCGGCCATGGAGCAACGGTGACCGAGATCGAGCACGACCATTTGTTCTATCTCATGGCACGCGGCATCGAGGAGAAGGTGGCCCGGGGACTGCTGGTGAAAGCCTTCGTCGCCGAGGTGATCGAGGAACTGGAAGACGACGCCGTCGTCGAGGCGCTTGAAGCGAAGATCGGCGCGTGGTTCGCCGAGCACGGGTGAGGCGCCGCCCGTCACTTCCTGGCCGACCGCAGGGAGAGCCGGGACCGTTGGGTTCGCGGGGCCGATCTTCGTAGAAGGGGCAGTCGGCGCTGACATGCGCCAAGGCGAGGCCCTTCGACAAGCTCAGAGGGGCCGTGCGTTACGATGCACGGCCAACGGATCCCGGACAGCCCTTGGGGCTTCCGGGATGACCGGAAGTTGCAAACAGGAAGGTTGAGGCAGTGGACCAGAAGGTCGAAAACAAGAGCTATGACGTCGAGGCCGTCCGCCGCGATTTTCCGATCCTGGCGCGCGAGGTATACGGCAAGCCGCTGGTGTATCTCGACAACGCCGCCTCCGCGCAGAAGCCACAGGCAGTGATCGATGCCGTGACTGATGCCTATTCGAACGAATACGCCAATGTGCATCGCGGCCTGCATTTCCTTTCCAACGCGGCGACGGACGCCTACGAGAAGGCGCGCGAGACCGTGCGGCGCTACCTGAACGCGCCCAGCACCGAAGAAATCGTCTTCACCAAATCGGCGACCGAGGCCATCAATACCGTGGCCTATGGCTATGCCATGCCGCGTATCGGCGAGGGCGACGAGGTGGTGCTATCGATCATGGAGCACCACTCCAACATCGTGCCGTGGCATTTTCTGCGCGAAAGGCAGGGCGCCAAGCTGGTCTGGGCACCGGTCGAGGATGACGGCTCCTTCTCGCTGGAGAAGTTCGAAGCCTGCTTGAGCGAACGCACGAAGCTGGTGGCCATCACCCAGATGTCCAATGTGCTCGGCACCGTCACGCCGATAGAAGAGATCGTCCGCATTGCCCATGGGCGCGGCATTCCGGTGCTGGTCGACGGCAGCCAGGGCGCAGTGCACATGCCGGTCGACGTGCAGGCGCTGGGCTGCGACTTCTATGTCTGCACCGGCCACAAACTCTACGGCCCCTCGGGCATCGGCGTCCTCTATGGCCGCAGGGAGATGCTCTCCGAGATGCGGCCGTTCCAGGGCGGCGGCGAAATGATCGAGGATGTGACGGAGGACAACGTCACATATAACGAACCGCCGCACCGTTTCGAAGCGGGCACACCGCCCATCGTGCAGGCGATCGGCCTTGGCGCGGCGCTGGAATATGTCGAAGGGCTGGGCCGTGAGAACATCGCCGCTCACGAAGCCGACCTTGCAAAATATGCCCATGAGCGCCTTGGCCAGATCAATTCGCTGCGCATTTTCGGCAATGCGCCGGGCAAGGGCGCCATCCTGTCCTTCGAGCTGAAGGGCATCCACGCGCACGACGTTTCGATGGTGATCGACCGCTCGGGCGTGGCCGTCCGCGCCGGCACCCACTGCGCCCAGCCGCTTCTGAAACGGTTCGGCGTGACCTCGACATGCCGTGCCTCATTCGCCATGTATAATACACGGGCCGAGGTGGACGCCCTGGCCGAAGCGCTGGACAAGGCGCGCAATTTTTTTGGGTGAAGCAATGAGCGAGATCGCAGAAGACAAGCCGACCGAGGCCATGGATGCCCCGAAAACGGCATCGGCGTTGCCCGAGGAGGAACTGGCGCGCCTGACCGACGACATCGTCTCGGCGCTGAAGACGGTCTATGATCCCGAGATCCCGGCCGACATCTACGAGCTCGGCCTGATCTACAAGATCGACATCGAGGACGACCGCTCGATCAAGATCGACATGACACTGACGGCGCCGGGCTGCCCGGTTGCCGGTGAAATGCCCGGCTGGGTGGAAAACGCGGTGAGCGCGGTGGAGGGCGTGGGCAATGTCGAGGTCAACATGGTCTTCGACCCGCCCTGGACCCCCGACCGCATGTCGGAAGAAGCGCAATACGCGGTGGGATGGTACTAGCCGGCACAATGGCCGGTTGCCCTCGATCCCGCTCGATCGCGAGCCTGCGGGTGCTTGCAACCTGCTTCGGACTTGACCATCTTAGGCGTTGAGGACCTTCCGCGAGTCTTGAGCTCGCAGTGAATGGAGAAATTTATGGGCCGGTTTCAGGTAATATCCATCACGGACGCAGCGGCTGCCCGCGTGCGTGAGATCGTCGATACGCGGGAAAGCGCCCATGGCGTGCGCGTCGGCATAAAGAAGGGCGGCTGCGCGGGCATGGAATATACGGTCGACCTTGTCACGGAGCCGGACTCCAAGGACGACCACATCGAGCATGAGGGGGCGCACATCTATGTGGCGCCGGAGGCCGCGCTGTTCCTCCTGGGAACCCAGATGGACTTCGAGACGACGAAGCTGCGCACCGGCTTCACCTTCAAGAACCCGAACCAGAGCTCGGCCTGCGGCTGCGGCGAATCCGTCGAGCTCAAGCCGGCCGATCTGAAGGCGCTGGCAGAAGCACGCGCGGAGGGTGCGGCCGGCTAATCGACCCACATGCCGTTTCGCCGGTGCCATGCGGCAATCGATTCTTCCGGGTAAAGATCGAAGGTCACGTCAGCATCGCGGACGTTCGGCTCGACCCAGCTGGCCTTGTATCTCAGCATGAGATGCACCCGGCTGGGCGCCGCGGGCAGCTCGGTGTCGATGGCCGATGCGAAGGGATGGACGAGGTCCGGCCAGGTCGGGTCGTAAAGCCACAACGCCGCGCCGCATTCGCGGCAGAACCGGCGCTCGCCGGTCGATATCTCGCAACGGGGACGCTCGTCATCCTCGATCTCCGCCCGGTAAAGGCCAAGATGCTCGCCGCCTTCGACGACCAGCGTCGAGGCATTTGCTCCGAGATTGATCGCATACCCGCCGCCGCCCTGCTGCTTGCGGCATATGGTGCAGTAGCAGAGCTGGTAGGGGACGGGCGTGTGGCTTTCGACCGCGAACCTGACCGCGCCGCAGCGGCATGAGCCTTTCAGCATCATGGGCATGGATGAACCTCCAACGGGATGGGCACAGGAGGAAGTCTAGAGCAGATCATCGCTTCACTGAAACGCTGATCTGCTCAATCTACTTGTTTTTTTCGCATTTGTGCGACGTCAGGTGATTCCACCTGACTGCAAAATGCTCTAGACTTCCTGGCCGTCCCTGTCAGCCGCCGGGGACCGTCTCCTGACAATCCAGGGAGGGAAGATCCGCGACCTGTCCACGCCCGCGCGAAAACAGCGCGCGACGGGCAAAGATCAGACCTTGCCCGGCACTTTCATGAAATCGGGGATATCGTTGCCGAAGCCGATGGGCGCATCGCCCTCGTCGCGGTCTTCGCGGCGGCGCGGCGCGCGCTGGCGCTCGGTCGAGCCTGCGTTGGCGGACTTGATCTCGTCCCGGCGGCGCCGCTTGTCGGCCTGCTTCTCCGGAGCCGGCCGGCTGGCCCTGGCCGGCTCGCCGGCCTCGGCCGGTTCGGGAGCCTCGGCTGGCTCGGGCGCCTTGGCTGGTTCGGGCGCTGTCTCGCGGCGGCGGCTGCGCTCGCCGTCCTTCCTGCCGCGTCCCGATGGCTTCTCGCCGCGTTCGCTACGGCCGCCACGGCGCGGCCTCTCGTCGGCCTCTTCCTCGGCCGAGACGGTGCTGAGATCGCCATCGAACCACTCGATCTTCTGGCCGATCAGCTTCTCGATGGAATCGAGATACTTCACGTCCGATTTCGAGGTGAGCGTGAAGGCCTTGCCCGAGCGTCCCGCGCGGCCGGTACGGCCGATACGATGCACATAGTCTTCCGCATGGGTCGGCACGTCGAAATTGAAGATGTGGCTTACATCGGGAATATCGAGGCCGCGTGCGGCGACGTCCGAAGCGACCAGCAGCCTCAGCTTGCCGGCCCGGAAACCCTCCAGCATCGCCATGCGCGCCCGCTGATCCATGTCGCCATGAAGCGCGCCAGCATCGAACTCGTGGCGCACGAGCGAACGGAACAGCGTCGCGACCTCGGTCTTGCGGTTGCAGAAGATGATGGCGTTCTTCAGCGCGTCGCCCTCGGCGGTGATGAGCTCGCGCAGGCGCTGGCGTTTGGCCCAGGGCTTCGATCCCGTCTTGACCAGGCGCTGGGTGATGTTGATCGCCGTCGATGCCGGCCTGGAAACCTCGATACGAACCGGAGCCTGCAGGAACTGCTGGGTGAGCTTGGTGATCTCCGGCGGCATGGTGGCCGAGAAGAACAGCGTCTGGCGGGTGAAGGGGATCAGCTTGCAGATACGCTCGATGTCGGGGATGAAGCCCATGTCGAGCATGCGGTCCGCCTCGTCGATGACGAGAATTTCGACGCCTGTCAGAAGCAGCTTGCCGCGCTCGTGGTGGTCGAGAAGGCGGCCGGGGGTGGCGATCAGCACGTCGGCCCCGCGCTCCAGCTTCTTCTCCTGCTCGTCGAAGGAGACGCCGCCGATCAGAAGCGCGATGTTGAGCCTGTGGTTCTTGCCGTATTTGACGAAATTTTCCTCGACCTGGGCCGCCAGCTCGCGCGTCGGCTCCAGTATCAGCGTTCGCGGCATGCGCGCCCTGGCGCGCCCGCGCTCCAGCCGCGTCAGCATGGGCAGCACGAAGGACGCCGTCTTGCCGGTGCCGGTCTGGGCGATTCCCAGCACGTCCTTGCCCTGCAGCGCATGGGGAATGGCGCCAGCCTGGATCGGGGTGGGGATCGTGTATCCGGCGTCGGTGACGGCGGAGAGCACTTTCGGCGAAAGGCCGAGCTCTGCAAATGTCACAGCTTGCTGTGTGTTTTCTTCGGTGTCTGACACGTAATGGCTGTCTTTGCTTCTCAAGAATTGTGGCTGTTGTCGGGTCTTTGAGCTGATCAGGCGCTCCCGATCCTGATGGGCCGCAGCGTCGGCTGCCGTCTGGGGCGCCGGAGAACTTCCGCGTACGGGCGGAACCGCGCGTTCGATCAACACGATATGCCCCGCAGCGATCAAATGAACGCACGCGGAAGCAATGTCAACAGCGCGATTGCCTCCCGGCCTGCCGAAAGGCGGATTCCGGCGGAACGGGAGCGCTTTTCGCAATAAGCAATCAGTAGCGGAATTGTTCCGACAGGACGCGCTCGTCCCACGAATGGCTCGCGTCGAACAGGAGCGTCACCGTCCGGTCATGCGCTTCGCGCACCCGCACGCGCCGCACGGACTTGATTTCCGTATGGTCCGCGACGGCGTTGACCGGGCGCTTTTCGTGTTCGAGGATCGTGAAGTCGACCGTCGATTGGTTGGGCAGCAGCGCGCCGCGCCAGCGCCGCGGCCGAAACGGACTGACCGGCGTCAGCGCCAGGAGCGGGGCGTCGAGCGGCAGGATGGGGCCGTGCGCCGAGAGATTGTAGGCAGTCGAGCCGGCGGGCGTCGCCACCATGACGCCGTCGCAGATCAATTCCTCCAGCCGCACCTTGCCGTCTATGGCGATGCGTATCTTGGCCGCCTGATAGGATTGACGCAGCAGCGACACCTCGTTGATCGCCATCGCTGTGCGGGTACCGCCGTCAGCCTCGGTGACGGTCATCTCCAGCGGGCGGACGGTTTCGGGGATGGCCGCCGCGATCCGCTCGCGCAGGCCTTCCTCCCGGTATTCGTTCATCAGGAAGCCGATGGTGCCGCGGTTCATGCCGTAGATCTTCTTGTCATGACCCATCATGTCGCGCAGTGTTTGCAGCATGAAGCCGTCGCCGCCAAGCGCGACGATCACCTCGGCATTTTCCGGCTTTTCCTGGCCGTAGAGGACCGACAGCCTGGCCGCGGCGTCGCGCGCGTCTTCGGATTCGGTCGACACGAAGGCGAGGGAGAGGGCGGAGGACTTCATGGGAATGGCGGCTTCCGATCGTTTTCCAAACATGTCCGCGCGCAAACGGCCATCCCGGTTAGCACGGGCGGATGCCGCTGCAAAGCGCAGGTGTTCCGGCTGGAATAATCTGGAGAATGGTGCCCCCGGCAGGATTCGAACCCGCGACCCCCTGATTACAAATCAGGTGCTCTACCAACTGAGCTACAAGGGCATGGCGCCGCGCATACCATAATCGGGGGCCGAGGGAAATGAAAACTCGTCTTCCGTTTTTCCACCCTCAAGCGCCGGGCGGGCGCATCCGCGCCCTTGGCTTACGGCGCACGAGCGCTGACGGGCGGGCGGCTCGGCCGCCCTGCATTGAGTGAAAAGGCGCACCTGCGGTGCGCCGGCGGCCTTGCCATTTTCGCTGCGCAAAAACGGAGATCACCACCAACCGCTAAAGGCCGCCCAGATGCCGTCTGGCGATGTAGAGCGAGACGGCTGCCGCGTTGGACACATTGAGCGAACGAATGGCGCCCGGCATGTCGAGCCGGGCGAGCTTGGTTACGGTTTCCCGTGTCTTGTGGCGCAGACCCTTGCCTTCGGCGCCTAGAACCAGCGCGACCTTGCTCCCTTTGAGCGTCTCCTCGAGGACAAGCGGGCCATCGGAGTCAAGCCCCACCGTCTGGAAACCGGCGCTATGCAGTCCCGTCAGCGCATCGGCGAGATTGCGCACCTCGATATGGTCGAGATGTTCGAGCGCGCCCGAGGCCGATTTTGCCAGCACGCCCGATTCGGCCGGACTGTGCCGCCCCGTCGTCACTAGCGCATCGACGCCGAAGGCTACCGCCGAGCGCATGATGGCGCCGACATTGTGCGGATCCGTCACCTGGTCGAGCACGAGCACCAGGCGCGCATCGCCAAGGCTGGCAAGGGTGCGTGTCTTGCGCGGTCGGGCCTCGATCAGCACGCCCTGGTGGACGGCATCGGGGCCGGTGAGCGTGTCGATCGCCCTCGGCTCGACCAGTTCGGCGGGAAAGGGCAGGGCGTCGAGGGGCCCGAGCTCCAGCCGCTGCGCCGCGTTGCGGGTGATGAACATGCGCGCGATCTTGCGGTCGGGATTGTCGAGCGCGGCACGCACGGTGTGCAGGCCGTAAAGACGCACCAGACCTTCCGGCGGAGCCGATGGCGGCTGCGCGGGGCCGCCCTGCCGCTCCCGATGGGCCCGGCGCAGGCGTGCGTAGTGGCTGTCTTTTGGCGTTTTGCCGTTGTTTTCGTTATTCATCGCGCCCCTATAGACGAGGATCGGCCCGCCCGCCATCCGCCTGAATGCGGCCTGCGACATTTTTCTGACACCGATGCCCCCGGCGCTGTTGACAGAAACAAGCCCGGTGGCCATAAGGCGCATCGCGGATTTAAGACGCGGCCTGCGGGCGGCGGAAGAGTCGCGACTGAACTCGTTGCACGGTTCCGGCGACAGCACGGAGGGGTGTCCGAGTGGTTAAAGGAGACGGACTGTAAATCCGTTGGCTATGCCTACGCTGGTTCGAATCCAGCCCCCTCCACCACTGTCGGCCAGGTAATCGTGAATGCGGGTATAGCTCAATGGTAGAGCAGCAGCCTTCCAAGCTGAATATGCGGGTTCGATTCCCGCTACCCGCTCCAGCACTACAGCGAACACTTGCCGATATCGCATTCATAGGCTTCGCATCTCCGCCAGCATTGCTGGAAACAGCCTTCATGTGGCCGTTTTCGTCCCATTGTCATGCGCGAATTCTTTTTTGAATAAGATTCTTTGGTACATCGGCTGCGCTGCTTATGGCTTTTTTATCCCGTCTTCGCCCCGCCTCATCTACGAAACGCCAAACCTCACACGGTAAGGACGCTGTCGCTGAAGCTGGCGACCCAAGGCGCTTCACCTCGGTCGAAGCGCGCATCGATACGGCCGCGCACCAGATCCTCGATCGGCTGCCGGCGCACGGCCTTTCGGGCGGACTGGTGGAGTTTCTCGTCTTCGGGTTGAAGCAGGCTTGGGCCTGCCTCTTCGGCGGTGCGATCCTCTTCCTGATCATTACCTCGGTCTCGCCCGCTATGACTTTCTCTTTCTTGCCGCGCTCGCCATCCAGCTTGCGATGCTTCTTTTTCGGCTGGAGACGCTGGCCGAGGCGAAGGTGATCTTGATCTTCCATGTGGTTGGTACGGCGATGGAAATCTTCAAGACCGATGTCGGCTCGTGGATCTACCCGGAGGAAAACCTCTTCCGCCTCGGCGGCGTGCCGCTGTTTTCCGGCTTCATGTATGCGGCGGTCGGCTCGTATTTGGCACGCATCTCACGCATATTCGATATGCGCTACGGCCACTATCCGCCGTTGTGGACGACCGTGGCCTTGGCTGCGGCCATTTACACCAACTTTTTCGCGCACCATTTCATCGCCGACCTGCGCTACGCGCTTCTTGGGGTGACGGCGGCGCTGTTCTTTCGCACGGTGGTGCATTATCGCGTGTTCCGCCTCTGGCACCGAATGCCGCTGCTCTTGGGCTTTCTGCTCGTTGCGCTGTTCATCTGGCTTGCCGAGAATATCGGCACCTGGTCGCGCGCCTGGATGTACCCCGGACAGGTGGAAGGCTGGACGCCGGTTTCGATCCAGAAGCTCGGCGCGTGGTATCTTCTGATGATAATCTCCTTCGTGCTGGTGACGCTGGTGCACCGGCCAGGAAGGCCGGATGAAGAGGATTGAGAGGCCGCGCCGACCCATTGCCGACAAGAGGGGCTTGTTTTTTGCGACCTTTGCCGCTAATCGCCCCCGCATCTGACAATTCCAACTATGCCGCCCAAGGGAAATTGAGATGGCCAAAGGTAAATTCGAGCGTAACAAGCCGCATGTGAACATCGGTACGATTGGTCACGTTGACCATGGCAAGACGTCGCTGACGGCTGCGATCACGAAGTATTTCGGCGAGTACCGGGCCTACG
>NZ_JAOANW010000014.1 GCF_026162365.1 Nitratireductor luteus
ATAGTCCATGGTTGTCCCTCGCTTGATGCTTGGGGCCGACACAATCGGACCCCGTTCAACATCATCACTCTGAGGGACAGCCACCTTCATGGCTACCAGAGGAGCGCCGGCCCATTACGGCATCTAGGGTGTGCGCGCTATCGACGATCATATCTTCCGCAAGACGATCGCTCGTCCAGGCATAGGCCAAAGTCGGCACGTCCGGAGCTGACGTACCGTTGAAAACGTTCATTGAGTGCACCTTGGATTCGCCGTTTCAAAAAACTCGCCCACCAACCTTGACCTTACCACCGCTGGAACCTTTATGTTTCCTTGCGATCAGGAACAGAAGGAGCGACGGCATGAATTCCATGGTCGCACCAAAAGACAAGGCCTCTCAGGAGCCGCCGCAGCAGCTTCGCTTGTCGATCAAAGGCATGAGCTGCGCATCATGCGTTGGCCGCGTAGAGAAAGCCATCCAAGCAGTTCCGGGCGTGAAATCGAACTCAGTCAATCTGGCGACCGAGCGCGCCGAGATAGTGTTCTCGGGCAAATATGATGTTCCGGCTCTCGTCGAAGCCGTCAGGGGCATAGGGTATGACGTTCCCCCCGAAAGGGTTGATTTGGCCGTCGAGGGCATGAACTGTGCCTCCTGCGTTGGTCGTATCGAATCCGCGCTGAAGGCCGTGCCCGGCGTTACCCATGCCGCCGTGAATTTGGCGACCGGCAGGGCTTCCGTCGAGATTGTTTCAGGTGCGGTCAGTGCATTCGATCTCATTGCGGCGATCGAAGAGACCGGCTATGCCGCCCGGTCTATTGGTGCCGACGCTCCCCAGGAGCAGGAGGCGGAGACGCGAGAGCGTGAGAGAAAGAAACTGTGGTGGGCCGTGGTCGTTGCCTCGGTCCTGACGCTGCCGGTGGTCTTGCTCGAGATGGGCACCTTTCTCGTTCCCGCGATCGAGACAATTGTCACCGAACGTCTCGGGATGCAGGTAAGCTGGGAAATCCAGTTTGCGCTCGCGACGATCGTATTGTTCGGACCGGGCCTGCGCTTCTTCCGTAAAGGGTTTCCGGCGCTCATGCGCCTCGCCCCGGATATGAATTCGCTGGTCGCCCTCGGCACCGGCGCTGCCTGGCTCTATTCGGTCGTGGCCACCTTCTTGCCCGACGTTCTACCGGAAGGTACCCGAAACGTCTATTTTGAGGCGGCGGCCGTGATCACCACGCTGATCCTTCTCGGACGCTACCTGGAAGCGCGAGCCAAGGGTCGCACAAGCGAGGCGATCAAACATCTGATGGGCTTGCAGCCCAAGACTGCCCGCGTTCTGCGCGAGGGGAGCGCGGTGGAAGTGCCGCTCGATGAGGTGATGGTCGGAGATCTGGTCCTGGTCCGGCCGGGGGAGAAGGTGGCGGTCGATGGCGAATTGACCGAAGGTTCCTCCTTTGTCGACGAATCCATGATCACCGGCGAGCCCATGCCGGTCCCAAAGGCTGCGGGCGATGCGATTGTCGGCGGGACGATTAACAAGACGGGATCGTTCACGTTCCGCACGACAAAGATCGGTTCGGATACCGTCCTTGCCCAGATCGTTCAGATGGTGGAGCGCGCACAGGCGGCAAAACTGCCGATCCAGGCTCTGGTCGACAAGGTCACGGCCTGGTTCGTACCTGCCGTCATGGGCATCGCCGTCGCCACCTTTCTCGTGTGGCTCGGCTTCGGTCCGGAGCCGGCACTCACCTTTGCACTTGTCAACGCCGTCGCTGTCTTGATCATCGCTTGCCCTTGCGCCATGGGACTAGCGACCCCGACTTCGATCATGGTCGGAACCGGGCGCGGAGCGGAAATGGGTGTCCTGTTCCGCAACGGCGAGGCCCTACAGACCTTGCGCGATGCTCAGGTGATCGCGCTCGACAAAACCGGCACGTTGACCAAGGGTCGGCCGGAACTGACCGACTTCGTCACCATGGCGGGTTTCGAGCGCGATGAGGTCCTGGCCCTTGTGGCCGCAGTCGAGGCTCATTCAGAGCATCCGATCGCCGAGGCCATTGTCGAAGCGGCGCGGCACGCGGGACTGGAGATCTCAAGGGCCGAGGGATTCGAAGCCATACCCGGATTTGGCGTGAGAGCGAAGGTAGGAGGACAGGCGGTCGAAGTCGGCGCGGACCGCCTCATGACGAAGCTGGGGATCGACACAGCACCTGTTGCTGAAACCGCCATTCGTTTTGGTGATGAAGGCAAGTCGCCGCTCTATGCCGCCGTCAATGGAAAGCTTGCCGCGATCATCGCGGTCGCCGACCCGATCAAGCAGTCGACGCCCCAAGCTATCGAGGCGCTGCATCGACTTGGGCTGAAGATCACAATGATCACCGGCGACAACGAGCGGACGGCAGGCGCCATCGCAAAGATGCTCGGGATCGACGAAGTCGTGGCCGAGGTTCTGCCGGACGGCAAAGTGGAGGCCTTGCACCGGTTACGGCAAGGGGGCCTCAGGATCGCGTTTGTGGGAGACGGCATCAACGATGCGCCGGCGCTCGCCGAGGCCGATGTTGGCATCGCCATCGGCACAGGGACCGACGTTGCAATCGAAAGCGCGGATGTGGTGCTGATGTCCGGCGAGCTGACCGGCGTCCCCAACGCCATCGCGCTGAGCCGTTCCACGTTGCGCAATATCAAGCAGAATCTGTTCTGGGCCTTCGCTTACAATACGGCGCTGATTCCGGTGGCTGCAGGCGTGTTGTTCCCCGGTTTTGGTCTGTTGCTGTCGCCCATGCTTGCCGCCGCCGCGATGGCATTTTCGAGCGTCTTCGTGGTCACAAATGCCCTTCGTCTCAAGACCTTCCGTCCTCCGGTGGCGGTAGGGTCTGACACCGCATCAAGCAACGCAACAGAGCCGTTGCAGGCAATTTCGTAGTGGAGGTTGTGATGAATATCGGACAGGCCGCACAAGCTTCCGGCGTCCAGGCAAAGACCATCCGTTATTATGAGGAAACCGGCCTCATTCCCGCCGCCGGACGCACCGAGGCAGGATATAGAGTCTACGCCCATAAGGACGTCAACACGCTGCGCTTCATCCATCGTGCCCGACAACTGGGGTTTTCAATGGAAGACATCCGCCGGCTCTTGGAGTTGTGGCAGGACGACAGCCGAACGAGCATGAAAGTCAAGGCGCTCGCCCGGGTCCACATCAGCGTTCTCGATGAGAAGCTGGCAAAACTCAAGGCTATGAAGCGTACACTACAGCACCTCGTTGACCATTGTGAGGGTGATGAACGCCCGGATTGTCCGATCCTGGACGATTTGGCGGGAGAAGACACCGAGCTTCCACGCGGCCAAGTCGGGCCACGATTCAATTAACGATCTCCCGCTCACTGTCCTCGTGGATTCGCCGGCTCGTTGCACGTAAGGATCAGGATCACTCCAAGCGCACCGGACAGGATAATCGGCGTGGAATACATATGCAGCATGACCAAGCCGCTATGTTCGGAAAGGTAACACGCGACCGACAGCAGAACGTACATCCCAACAAGGGAGGCAAGAACAGCAACGAGGATTTTGGACGCAAGTATGAACATAGAGGGAAGGTGCATCATTTGAGGCCGCGATCAAGGAGGCCGTGACAGAGTGCCGAACGAAAGCCGTTCAAGTTTGCGTTACATCGCCATGCTCAACGTTTTGGGGTGTCCATTCACTGCGAACGCTGGCGCAAGTCCCACTTTGGCGGTCCAAACTGGACTACCCTGCCGACCACGGCTGGCCTCGCCTTCAGTTTCGGGATCATGTACGCGACCGCCATGCTGGTGAAGATCTGACGGCCGCGTCTGGCGCAATCAGGTCGCGGAGCCGGATCATCCCCATTGCCAGATCAGTTCGTGGACGAGCGCGCCGAACGGAACGCTGGAAGGTACTCGTCCAATCCCCATAGCAGAAGTCCGAACAGCAGATGGGGCACGAATGACGCCGGGATCAGCCTGGGGCTGACGGAGACGCCGGCAAAACCCCAACCCACGACAGGGAAGAACACCACGAGGATCACAAGCCACAGGACGCCGGCGAGCCCCAACGCCGTCCACAGGTCCCTGCGCGGAAAATACCGGACGAAGATCACCGACCAGAAAGTCACGTAGGCGGTATGAAACAGCAGCCCGACCGGCAGGGGCAGAGCGCGCCCGAGCATTGTCTCCGCGAAAGCGAGCGATGGCGGCTTTGGGAATGGTGACAGGCCGGCGGCAGTCAGCGCGAGCATCACCGCCGCGGTGACGATGGAGACCAGGAGGCCGATCCCGACGGCTCGCGGCCAGGACCTTGCGTTGGGTTCAGCAGTAGTCATTGTCTTCTCCCTTCCGGCTGGACGGCGCCGCGCACGCGCAACCTCCGCTTTGGGGTGAACCCGTCAGGAAAGGCTCGAATATTGCGTCCAGAGCATCGGCGGCGCTCACCGGCGCTTTGACGACAAGCGTCACACGGCCATCGTCCTCCCTGAGGTCGAAGCCGAGAAAACCGCAACATTTCTGTTCCTGGCGGACCATCTCGCGGACGCGGTTCGCATGCTCCTGACGATAGGCCAGGATCAGCCGCACTCCTTTCCGCTGCACGTCCAGCAATGCGGCCCGGTTAAGCTCCGCAATCCAATCAAGGCGCTTTCCGAACTCTCCGGCCCCAAGGGTGCAGGCGATCGGTTCTGCTTGAGAAATTGTTCCGTCCATTCTTCACTCCACTGGTTCCGCCGCGACGCGTCGGAGGCGTCGCGGCGATTACTGGCGTAAAGGTAGGTCTTCAAGTAACTTGAGGTTCAAGAGGCGAATGTAAATTGTGAGGAAACGAGCGATGCCCGGAATGAAGATCGGCGACCTCGCCACACGCACCGGCACGAATGCGCCGACGATCCGCTATTACGAGGAGATCGGCCTCATACCGCGCGCCGATCGCCAGGACGGAGGGCAGCGCCGCTATGGTGACGAAGACGTCAAGCGCCTGACCCTGATCCGCCGCTGCCGCGAGTTCGGCTTCCCGATCGAACAGGTGCGGTCGCTGGTGGCGCTCGCTGAGGAACCTGGCCGTTCTTGTCTGGAAGCACGCGACCTCGCCCGGGAGCATCTCATGGCCGTGCGCGCCAAGCTGCACGAGCTCAAAGTGCTGGAACAGAGCCTCGCGCGCTTTGTCGCAAGCTGTGAGACCGCTTGCGCCGGTGGTCCCGGCCCTGACTGCACGATCCTGGGAGACCTTGCCACGCCGTCCAGTCAGGCGAGAACCCTAAGCGAAGCCGGGCAGACGGCAAGACGACTTCGTGCCCGCCGGTAGCATCAAGCGCCCGCAGTCGAAGCCGAAAGAAGGGAGGCATGCGTGGAGCAGGTTCGCTCGGTCCTCGAAGAGCACCAGGTGGCGATCTATCTGGCGGCGATCGCCATCGGGGCGCTTGCCGGCCTCGGCGTCCCGCGGGTCAGCGCGCTTGGGGCAGCGATCAACCCGGCTCTTGCGTTCATGCTCTTCGTCACCTTCCTCCAGGTTCCGCTGGCGGAACTCGGAGCGGCGCTGCGCAACACGCGCTTCCTCGGCGTGCTGCTTGCAACGAATTTCGTCCTGATGCCGGCGGTCACGGCGCTCCTGGTGCAGCTGCTGCCCGACGAGCCGATGCTGCGGCTGGCGGTGCTGTTCGTGCTTCTGACACCGTGCGTCGACTATGTGGTGACGTTCACGCATCTCGGGCGTGGCGACGCCAGGCTGCTGCTGGCGGCGACGCCAGCGCTTCTGCTCGTCCAAATGGCGCTGCTGCCGGTCTATCTGCGTCTTCTGCTCGGCAGCGACGCCTCCGGTCTCGTCCGTCCGGAGCCCTTCCTGCACGCCTTCCTGTGGCTGATCGCCGTGCCGCTGCTGCTGGCGGCGGGCTTGCAGCTCTGGGCGGCCCGCACAGCGACCGGCGAGCGCGCATTAGCTGCCCTCGGCCTGCTGCCGGTGCCGGCAACGGCCCTCGTGCTCTTCCTCGTCCTGGCCGCCGTCATGCCGCAGATCGGAGAGGCCGCGGGCGCGGCGCTGACCGCGGCGCCGATCTACCTGGCCTATGCCGTCGTGGCGCCGGTGCTTGGCTGGATCGCCGCGCGCAGCGGCCGCCTTGCCCCTGGCGCTATGCGGGCCGTGGCGTTCAGCGCCGCCACGCGCAACTCGCTCGTCATCCTTCCGCTCGCCTTCGCGGTGCCGGGCGGTGTGCCGCTTGTTCCGGCCGTCGTCGTTACCCAGACGATGATCGAGCTGGTGAGTGAGCTCGTCTATGTGCGCTGGATACCGGCCATGGCCAGGTCGCCGAACTGAAAGGCCAAGAGTATGGAAGCTGTAAGTCAGAGTGGCGATCACCCCCCTGCCCTCCCCAACCATATCGCGCGCAGGCTGTCAAAGCCGGCAACTAGCCGAGTCGATCGGGGATTTCGCCAGGAGAGCGTGCGAGCCGGTAAGCAGGAAGGGATCTCTCCCCCGAAGAGCTGCCGATGGTGTCTCTGGCCCAGGCTGCACTTTGAATACTGGCGATGCCCCGGGTCCGGACCAACGAGAAGCGGCCGCAGACACGACATTGTGTGCAGATATGAATTTCCAGAAGCGGGCCCGATGTTACTATATGGCCAGGCTTCCATGGAGATCGCCATCTCAGGGATTCGTCGATGTTGATTTCGCATGCACCACTTATCCGTCCGTCGGAGATCACGCCGCGGGACGTCTATCTCAACCGTCGCAGCCTGATGCTGGGTGCAGCCGCTGCAGGGCTTTCCGCCGCCATGGCGCCACGGGGCGCGGAGGCGGCGCAGCTTGAAGCCTCGCCCAGCCCGCTGTCGACCGACGAGGAGCCGACGGCGCTCGAACACATCACGAACTATAACAACTACTATGAGTTCGGCACCGGCAAGGAAGACCCGGCGAAAAACGCCCACACCCTCACCACGAAGCCGTGGAGTGTGAAGGTGGACGGCCTCGTCTCGCGGCCGGCCGAATTCGACCTCGAAGACCTCTTGAAGCCGGTGACGCTGGAGGAGCGCATCTACAGGCTGCGTTGCGTGGAGGGATGGTCCATGGTCATCCCATGGGTCGGCTTCCCGCTCTCGGAGGTGCTCAATCGGGTGGAACCCTTGGGCAGCGCCAAGTTCGTCGCCTTCGAGACGGTGATGCGGCCGGACGAGATGCCGGGCCTGCGTGCCTTCTTCAACGTGCTCGACTGGCCCTATGTGGAAGGGCTGCGGCTCGACGAGGCGATGCATCCCCTCACCATCCTTACGGTCGGTCTCTACGGGGAGACCCTGCCCAACCAGAACGGCGCGCCGATCCGGCTCGTCGTGCCGTGGAAATACGGCTTCAAGAGCATCAAGTCCATCGTCAGGATCACGCTCACGGAGGAGCAGCCGCCGACCTCGTGGAGCAAGCAGAACCCGCGCGAATACGGCTTCTACTCGAACGTCAATCCGGAGGTGGACCATCCGCGCTGGAGCCAGGCGACGGAACTGCCGATCGGCCAGGGGATTTTCGCCAAGCGCAAGCCGACGCTGCTGTTCAACGGTTACGCCGACCAGGTAGCCCAGCTTTACGCCGGCATGGACCTCACCAAGTTCTACTGATGCTTCAGATCACCGACGTCGCGAGGGAGCCCAGATTGTCCAAAGCGCTGCGCTTCCGCCTGTTGCGCGCCACGCTCTACTGGGTCGGGTTCGCGCCTGCCGTATGGGTCTTCTACCTGGGGTTCACGAACCAGCTCGGCGCAAATCCTGTCAGGACGCTGGAACAGGAACTCGGTATCTGGACGCTGCGCTTCCTGATCACCACGCTGATGGTGACGCCGCTGCGCGACCTCACCGGCATCAGCCTCATCCGCTACCGGCGCACGCTCGGGCTCCTGACCTTCTACTATGCCCTTTTGCATTTTACGACATACATGCTGATCGACTACCGGCTCGACCTGCAGGCGATCGCAGCCGACATCGTCAAGCGCCCCTACATCACCTTCGGCATGCTGGCCTTCGCCATTCTGGTGCCGCTTGCCATCACCTCGAACGACCGGATGGTGCGGCGCCTGCGAGGGGCTTGGGCAAAGCTTCACCGGTGGGTCTACCTGGTCGCCGCGGCCGCCGCTGTGCACTATCTGCTGGTAGTGAAATCCTGGCCCATGGAGCCGCTCGTCTATTTCGCCATCGTCGCCGTGCTCCTTGCCTATCGGCTCGGAAAGCACTTGCGCCGCCGAAGGCGCAGGCGGCCTGCTGCGGCGTGAAGCACGTTGAGAAGACGTTCAACCCTGCCACAAGAAGACGCAAGCTCGGGGGAACGATAAGCGTCGAGTTTACACATTCTTATCACATTCATGCTGTTTGGTTGCGAGGCAAACCATGATGAAATGACCAAGGAATTGCGCTCCTTCAAGCATGCGGCAGATTCTCCTCACGTTCATGATTGTCCTGGGACTGATCGCAACCCAGATGTCCGCTATCGCACAGGGGCATATGGGTGGGGCAGTCGCGATTGCGCAAACACAGGGAGACGCCCATGGCCATCCGCGAGGGCAAAGTACTGGTCATTGCCCGGCGAAAATTTCCTGTACGCACGCGCTGCTGGCTCTAAAGCCAGTTCCGGATTCCGCGCAGACGACTAACGCGGGGGGGTTTGTTCTTTCGCTTGCTGAGCACGAACCACGCCGATTCTTACTAGGAATCGACCCGCCGGTGCCGCGAGACTGATCCACATATTCCTTTAGAAGCGTCCGTTCGGTGCGTCCAAAACGCAGTTGCCGAACGGTCGATATTCAACCGAACAAAAGAATATGGAGAATGGAATGCGCGCAAAACGCATGCGAGTAGCCTTGTTGTGCGCCGCCGCCACAGCTGTGGCTGGTGTTGCTTCGGCATCGGCGGAAACCGCAACTATCGAAATGCTGAACAAAAAGGGCGATGAGCGGTTTGTCTATTCTGAGCCATTGGTTCGGATCGAACCCGGCGATACTCTGAGTATCGCCGCCACCGACAAAGGGCACAATGCGGTCTCGATAGACGGCATGCTTCCCTCCGGGGCCGAGCCGATCAATGTCCCGTTCAACAAGGATGGCGAGATCACCCTGACCGAGCCGGGTGTCTACGGCATCAAATGCACCCCGCATGTCGGCCTGGGCATGGTCGCTCTTATCGTGGTCGGCGATCCAGCCAATCTCGACGCGGCCGCGGACGCCGCAGACAAACTCCCTCCCAAGGCAAAGAAACGCATGTCAGAGCTGTTCTCTCAGCTTTGACCGACATCCACTCGTCAAACTCAGGATAAAGATTGTCATGATGAAAATTTCCATCCACAACCTCCCCATTCTCGCCGCTCTCAGTGCTTCGATTCTCGCCCATGCATCTGCCGCTCGGGCCGATGCCGGGCATGGCACCGTGAGTTTCGGCAAGCCGGGCAGTGCCGCTGAAGTCGACCGAACCATCGAATTGACCGCGGACGGGATGAACTACGGGATCGACAACTTGCAAGTACGCGCTGGCGAGACGATCCGTTTCGTGATCGACAATGGCAGCGAGCTCAACCATGACTTCACGATCGGCGACAAGGCCACGCAGGCAGAACATCGCGCCCAAATGACGGAAATGATGGCGTCGTCGTCCGGTATGATGGATCATGACGACGCCAACGCCGTGTTCCTCAATCCAGGTGAGACGGGAGAACTGATTTGGACCTTCTCCAAGACTGGGCAATTCGAATTTGCCTGCAATGTTCCCGGCCATTACGAAGCCGGCATGCACGGACCAATCACCGTAGCAGAAGCAGACGTCGACACGTAAGATGACATAGAATGGCTCAACCCCGGTCTGACTGACAGACCGGGGTTGAGCTTTGTTGCGACCCACGTCGTCCTGCTCGTCGGTCGTAGGACGCCTGCCTGCAGCCTCGGCATTGATCGAAAGATGCCAACCGGCAGCGCTTTCTTCCCCGCCAGTTGCTCACATATGCTTCTGGCTGGACCCCTCCGCCGTGGGAAGGGTGCACACTCTTGGTCCGAAACCCGCGTTTTTCGGGGCCATATGTGCTATGGTGTCCCCTGCAGTTCCAGGGAGGAGACAATGTATGTGCAATCTCTTCTGGCAGGCGCACTGATCACAACGGCCGCCGCAGCTGCGGAGCCTATGATATTTCATACGGCCTATTTCCCGGATGCAACGGCGGTCAACCTCAGTGTGGCCGACAAAACACTATCGGCAGATGGTAACTACGACTTCGATGTGATGATCAGATTGACCGAGGTGGATGCGGCGGGAGCCGTTATCTTTGAGGATTCTGTGAGTCATGGCGCGCGCGTAAGATGCAGCGCCCCGGCCAAGATCCTGGTCGGAGGCCTCGACTATGCTGTCGGGGCAACTTCGGTCTCCCCGGACTTATCCAGCTGGAAGGAAGACCTCTGGCGGACTGTCTGCGGGGCGCCCGTGTCCTGACGGAATTGTACATCCGCTTGTCCAAGCGGCTTATCGCACCCAATAGAAGCGATGGAAGTGAACTGCCGCCCGCTGAGCGGCCGGGAGACTCGCGAGCACCGAGACGAGGAACAGGTACTTCGTGTTGATTCCCGTGGGACGAGTGACAACGGGACAAGCCGCTGCGGGCCGGCGCTGGAGATCCGCCCGCAGCGACCACAGTTTACTGTTGAATCTCGGTGACCGTCAGGCGCCCGTTGACGCGCTCGGCAACGAACTCGACTGGTTGGCCCACCTTGACTTTGTCGAGCATCGCATCGTCGGCGACGACGAACACCATCGTCATTGCCGGCATATCGAGGTTCTTCAGTTCTTCATGTTTAATGGTGAGCTTCTTTTGCGCCGTATCGATCTTCTTGATTTCACCCTTGGTGTACTCGGCAGCGAGGGCTGTCCCGGCGAGGGTGCCCGACAGTGCAAGAGCTACAATCAGCTTTGCAATGAGCTTCATGGTTTTTTTCTCCTGTTCAGATGGGTGCTAGTTGGTGACGTTGATGTCGCCCTTCATTCCGGACTCGTAGTGCCCCGGAATAAGGCAGGCGAACTCGAACTCCCCGGCCTTGGCGAAGGTCCAGACGATTTCCCCCTTTGCGCCGGCACCAAGGCGAACGGCATTCGGGTCGGCGTGTTCCATCTCGGGGAACTTCTCCATCAGCGCCTTGTGCTCCAAGATGCTCTCATGGACGTCCATGACGAACTCGTGCTCCAGTTCGCCCTCATTGACGAACGTCAAACGAATGGTCTCGCCCTCCTCGATCTTCAGTGAGGCGGGTTCGAAGACCATTTCGCCGTCGTCATTCTCCTTCATGGAGATGGCCACCGTCCGCCCCGCCGCGGCGGCATCGCCCGGCTTGCCGATCGCCATCATTTCGGCTTCACCGTGGTCACCGCCATGATTGCCGCCGGCATATGCGATGCTTGTGAGTGTCGCCATCGAAGCGACGGCCATGATCAGTCGTTTCATGTCGTTCCATTCCTTGGTTTTGCTGATTGGGAGGGTGGTTTCATCCCTGCTTGCCGTGACCGCGGGGACTTGCCGGAGTCATCGTTTTTGCGTCGCCGGACTTGACCGGAGCGGGAACGTCCCCGGTCCATTCATAGGCGACGGTTCCCTCCGGGTGCTCGTACCAGCCCGGATCGGAATAGTCGGTCGCTGAAAGCCCCTCGCGTACCTTCACGACCGAGAACATCGAGCCCATCTCGATGGCGCCGAACTGCCCCCATCCCTCCATCATCTTGATGGTGTTGTCGGGAAGCGGCATCTCCATCTCGCCCATGTCCGCCATGCCGCGGTTCCCCATAGGCATGTATTCGGGCTGTACGCGCTGGATCTTCTTCGTCACTTCGGTCTTGTCGACGCCGATGAACGTCGGCACGTCGTGGCCCATCGCGTTCATCGTATGATGCGACTTGTGACAGTGAAACGCCCAGTCGCCCTCGTATTTGGCATCGAACTCGTACGCGCGCATGGCGCCGACGGGGATGTCGATCGTCACCTCCGGCCAGCGCGCTTCGGGCCTGACCCAGCCGCCGTCGGTGCAGGTGACCTCGAAATCGTAGCCATGCATGTGGATCGGGTGGTTGGTCATCGTCAGATTGCCGACGCGCACGCGCACCCGGTCGTTTTTCGAGACGGCCAGAGGGCTGATCCCCGGGAAGACCCGGCTGTTCATGCACCACAGATTGAAGTCGGTCATCTCCATCACGCGCGGAACGTAGGAGCCAGGCTCGATGTCATAGGCGTTGAGGAGAAAGACGAAGTCGCGGTCGACGGGCATGAAGGACGGATCCTTCGGGTGGATGACGAAGAAGCCCATCATGCCCATTGCCATCTGCACCATCTCGTCGGCGTGCGGGTGGTACATGAAGGTCCCGCTCTTCACGAGGTCGAATTCGTAGACGAAAGTCTTGCCGGGTGGGATGCCGGGCTGCGTCAGACCTGTCACGCCGTCCATTCCGTTGGGCAGGATCAGGCCATGCCAGTGAATGGTTGTGTGCTCGGGGAGCTTGTTGGTGACGAAGATCCGCACCCGGTCGCCTTCAACGGCCTCGATGGTCGGGCCCGGCGACTGGCCGTTATAGCCCCAGAGATAGGCCGTCGTTCCCGGAGCCAGTTCGCGCTCGACCGGCTCGGCGACGAGGTGAAACTCCTTTACACCGCTGTTCATGCGGTGCGGTAAAGTCCATCCGTTGATGGTGACAACCGGCTGATAGTCGGGCCCGCTGGTTGGGAATAACGGCGGTTGCATGTCCGGTGTTTCCATGATCGGCGCCTCGGGAAGCCCCATCGCCGAGGTTTTCGTCCACGCGGCCGCTCCTGCAAGGAGCGCGCCACCGCCGAGGATTTGACGTCTTGTAATCATCGCGTTTCTCCTTGCGTTCAATGTCCGCCGCCCTCGTCGCCCGCCGAGCTGACCTCGGACGCTTCGGCTGCCGGGGACGATCCGCCCCCGCCATGCACGGCCGTCCCCAGGTCCACATCCGCGAGCCAGAACTGGCGCTTGGCGTTGAGGGAAAGTATGATCGAATTGATCTTGGCGCGCGTGTCGGCGAGCAGTTCAAAGGTATTGGTAATCATGCCGCTGTAGGTGAGGACGGATTCCTCTTCGATCGTGGTCCTGAGCGGCACGACGCTGTTCCGGTAATGCCGTGCAATGTCGTAGGTCGAGCGATAAGCGTCATAAGCGCCGCGCGCTTCCGAGCGTATGTTGACAGCCTTCTCCGCCAGAAGATTTGCCGCGCGCATATAGGCGAGTTCTGCCTTGCGCATGCGCGCCTTGCCCGTATCGAAGATCGGTATGACGAACTCGACCTCAAGGTTGCCGGCTACACTGGTCTCGGTTTCGCCGTCCTCCTTCTCCCGTTCGATCTCAACCCCGCTCAGCAGTTCGAGATCGGTCAGGTAGCGGGTGGCATCCGTCAGTCCGTAAGAAAGCGCCAGTGCATCGAGCTCGAGGCGCGCGATTTCCAGGTCGACACGGTTGCGCAGCGCCTCCGCCTCGATGGCACGTTTGGCCACGACGCTCTTCGGCAAGGACGGCAGAGCATTCGGCACCTGATAGTCGATGTCGTCGCCCCACAGCCCCATCAGGCGTGTCAGTTCCTCCTTCGCCATCCTTGCCTGCATGCGCGCCTCGGCTGTCTGCCCCGCCAGCTCGGCATAGAAGACATGTTCGCGCGCCTGCCCGCTCTTGGTGAAGGCGCCGGTCTCGCCGAGTTTCTTGGCGAGTTCCGATGCCGCATCGGCAGCCGCTTGCGCCTGGTTGAGATAGGCGACCCGTTCCCAGGCCGAAACGGCATTGATCCAGGCGCGGCGCGTGTCCGCGGCAAGGCGCAATGTCTCTTCCGCCGCGCGCAATTGCGCCTGCCGGAACCGGGCATCCGCGACAGCGACGCGCTTCGGTCGCGTGATGAGCGCGAGGATGTTGCTGACGACGGCCGTCTCAACCGTACGGCTGACCCCGCCAATGCCCGTCGCACCGATTGATATACGCGGATTGACGAGCAACGTCTCCTGCCAGAGATCGGCGGCCGAAAGGCCGATATCGGCATAGGCCGCCTGCAGGCCCTTGTTGTTCAGAAGCGCCGCCTGCACGGCGACGTCCGGTCCGACTGTCTTCTTCTGGACCAGCCCCCTGACCCGCTCGGCGAGCGATTGGGATTCCGCGCTTGACTGAACCCAGACCGCCTGCTTGCCCGTCACCGATGCGGTCCGTGCGGCGACAGTGGTGAAGCCGAGGCTCGGATCGGAGATGTTGTCGTACGATGCCGTCGTCGTGCAAGCGCCGGCCAGCAGCGGCAATATGGTGGCCGCGATTGCCTTTATGGGCAGATTTCTCACGAGCCACCTCCAGGATTCGCCGGCGAGAGGCGTTCGTTCTGCTGCCTCCAATTCTGCGGTTCGACCGGAACCCGGTGTTCGTAGTCGGCCACGACAGGGTGGTAATGTACGTCCCTGATCCCCAGGGCCGGGTCAGATGGATTGAAAGCCGGAAGAGTGTCTGGCGGCGTTGCCGCGCAGCCGGCCAGGGAGAGCGATGCAAGCACCGCAGCAGCTGGAAGTTTCATTGCTGGTCCTGAACTTGACATGGGATGCCGACCACGACGGGCTCATGCCCATCGCGGCGCTCAGCCCGCGTTGCGGGCGCGTGTCAGTTCAGGCTCTCGGAGGCCTCATGAAATCCGCGTATTCGCCGGGCTGAAGCACCGAACCGGGTTCCGCCGCATGAAAGCGAGCGGTCGGCTGCAGCAGCGCCGGGCATGCAACAGGGATGGTGCTCATCGGCGCGCAGTGGACCTCGCAGACCTTGTCGGCAGTCTGCTTGCCGTGATGGTGCTGGTCTCCCGCTTCCTGACCGCCGGTGCCACCCCTGTCGGACAGGACATGACGATGCTCGTCAGCCTGATACATGGGCAACTCTGCGTCGACAGTCATCGCCATCTTGCCATGGAGCCCGGCGGCACTCGCCGTCGTCATTAACCCCGGCTGGAGAGACATTAGGATGAGAAATACGATCGCAAGTACCGCCCGCAGCGGTACAATGCGTCCAATCGTAGCTCGGCTCATGATTCTCATCGCGAGACTTTTGACGATTGTTCGCGGCATATGTCAAGCGATGAAACCCGGGCGTTGCTGCACTGCAACGAAATGTGATGATCGGGCGAATGGCGGGGAACGAACCGTTGGCGCCCACGGCCATTTAATCCGCATTCCTGACCCGCCGTCTGGACACAGCAGCAACGAGTCCAACTTTGGCGTTGCGGGATTCGCGAACGGTCGAGGGGATGGAATGCCGCTGGAGCTTAGCTTGCTCGTACGCCCGCAGCCAAGTTGGGCCCATAATGATCGTTGTCGCTCACCTTCAATTTTCCTCCGACCCAACTGATTTTTGAACGTCGATCATGAATCCCATTTCCAACCACCTAAAGGCACACTCTTGTAGGTAGCGGGCGCTCTAGAAACGGTCGTTGCCTTCGATCCGCAAATTGTTGATCTTGGTTTTGCCCAAGGCTTTCAGCAGAAGGTTTCGGCATGCCCGGAGAGGCGGATAGAGCAAATGCGCCGCCGTTCTGGAACGAAACAGGTAGTAGCTCATTCTGTTGAAGACGCCGGTCCGACTACTGAGGCCGGCGAGAACGTGAATGGCCTCGCCGCCGTAATAGAGCCGTCCGTCCTTCTTGACGACCATTCCCTGGTCGATATCGAGCCCGGCCTCGGTTATCTCCTCCATGACCGGGTTCGGGTCACGCGCATTGACAATCCGCAGCGTGCCTGCGGATGGCTGAATGTGCACCATGCGGCAGTAAACATCGCAGGCCGGACATTCCCGATCGTAGACCAGCAGCACTTCTTCAGCCTCTGCCACCGGTTGCGGATCATCAACTTTGTGATTGGGCAAGCCTTGCGCCATATTTGCCTGATCCGTCTTCCCGTCCACGGTCCACCGTCTTCTTCGACCGCCGGCTCTGAAAGGGCGACTCCGTCCATTCCGGCTCATCCGGCGCGGCGCTCGATACGCTGATCGCCTTCTATATATGGCGCCGACTTGATCCGCGAACTCCAATTGAATTGGCATACATGCTTCATCCTGATACGGCATTGAGCACGGTCCGTTTGGATGACACCAGACATCTGCCCGCTGCGGTGGAACCGGCCTGCCTCATCTGCTTTCCGCGGCGGCCGTCCTGCTCTGTCAGCGAGGCCAAGGGACCATGCGCTTGACGACCCCGTCGCACCGAACCGCGTGGTACGCGGCCGCTGCTATATGAAGGCTGGCGAGCACAAGTGTGACGTTCCACAACAGGATGTGGATTCGCCCGGCGGGCGCCCACAGATAGGCTGCCGCGAACCCGGCCGCAACCTGTCCGAGCAGTGAGATGTAAAGCCCCCAATGGATGACCTGCGAAAGTCGTTCCAGCCAGCCCTGAATGTGCAATGACGCAGGACGAGGTTGGAACAATCGAAGCCCGATCCGCGCGAGCATCAACGCGCCGATCAGCAGGCCAGCATAGTTGTGGACTGCGTGCAAAAGCAGGTCCGTACTGGATGGTGGCAGAAGCGGATTGTGCGTTCGAGGTATAGCCTGAGAGGTGTACCATTGCTCGACGACCAAAAGCACAACCGCCCAATGGATGGCGATCTGCAGCCGCGTATATCGGGTGCTTTCTTGGTTATTTGGCGCAACCGAGGACATGGGAGCTTTGTTGTCTTTCGTCTGTGCAGGACCAACTCCGCTGGAAAGCCGACGAATATGGGATAAATCAGGCGGTGACTAGATGATTCCCAGCGCCTACAATCGACTTTGAGTTATCCTACACGGCGGCTTCTTGCGATCGCTGTCGTGCCGGCTGGCCCGCCTTGGTCAGGTTCAGGGCGGTATCGGCCAATGCCACATGACTGAAGACATGAGGAAAATTGCCGAGATGGCGGCGTGCTCGCGGGTCATATTCTTCCGCCAGCAAGCCGACGTCGTTGCGCAAGTCGAGCAGCCGCTCGAAAAGCTCGCTGGCTTCTTTCTGCCGGCCGAGCAGGACGAGGTTGTCGGCAAGCCAAAAGCTGCAGGCGAGGAACGCTCCTTCCCCTGGCGGCAGTCCGTCCTGTGTGACCGCGGAATCATACCTGAGTACCAATCCGTCGACCATGAGACGATTCTGGACAGCCTCCACAGTACCCCGCACACGATCATCATCCGCCGGAAGAAAGCCGACAATCGGCAGTAGCAGAAGACTGGCATCCAGGGCCTTGCCTCCGTAGCACTGCACGAATGCGCCCAAGTCGGGATTGTATCCGCGTCGGCAAACCTCCTCATGGACCCGCGCGCGCAATGCTCTCCAGCGCTCAACCGGTCCCTCGAGCTGGAACTGCTCGGCACTACGGATCGCACGGTCGAGCGCCACCCAGGCCATCACCTTGGAATGGGTAAAATGGCGTCGCCTGGCGCGAATTTCCCAGATGCCTTCATCGGGCTTGGCCCAGATCCTCTCGAGATGCTCAATAAGCGCCCGCTGCAGTTCCCATGCTTCGTGACTTGGCTCAAGGCCGCCGCGCCGTGCCTGGTGCATTGCGTCCATGATCTCGCCGAAGACATCAATCTGGAGTTGGCCATGGGCCGCATTGCCGATCCGGACCGGCCGGGACTCTTCATATCCGGGCAGCCATGGCAGTTCCCATTCGGTGAGGCGACGTTCTCCGGCGACGCCGTGCATCGGCTGCAAGTGCGTAGGCGTACCGGCGGCCGCACGCAGGAGCCAGTCGCGCCATGCCTTCGCCTCATCGTAGTAGCCGGCATTCATCAGCGAGAGCAGCGTGAACGTCGCGTCGCGCAGCCAGCAGAAGCGGTAGTCCCAGTTTCGTTGGCCACCGATCAGTTCCGGAAGCGACGTCGTCGGAGAAGCCACAATCCCGCCAGTGGGGCCATAAGTCAGCGCCTTCAGGACAACGTGCGAGTGGACGACCGCGTCTTCCCAAGGTCCTTTGTAGCGGCAGCGCCCTCCCCAGCTCCGCCAAAAGGCTTCAGTCTCGTCCAGCAGTTCCTGGGCATCGACCGGAGCCGGCGGTGGCAGATGGGACGGCGAGTAGCTCAAGACGAAGGCTACGATCTCGCCGGCAGTAATCGTGAATCGAGAGGCGGTCCTCTGGTCCTCGTGAAGGGAAGGGCGCCCGCCCTGGACCGTGACCATATCGGGCCCTGCGATCGCACGCAGCCTGCCATCTTTTAGGTTCGTTATCCAAGGCACAACGGCACCGTAGCCAAAGCGGATCACAAGTTCAGACAACATTGCGACCCGCCCGCGGCTGCCCTTCACAATTCGGACCAGCCTGGGATGGTCCCGACCGATCGCCAAGAAGTCGATGAGCGTGGCTGCACCCTCGTCCGTCTCGAATTGCGTCTCCAGGACAAGCGTCAGGTCGCGGTAGCGGCGCGTGACGCGCGCGGTCTCTGCCGCCGGCCGAACAAGCCATCGTCCGTGTTCGGGGCTTCCCAGAAGCGCGGCAAAGCAAGCGTCGGAATCGAAACGGGGCCAGCAAAGCCAGTCGACTGACCCGTCACGGCTCACCAGCGCGGCGCTCCGGCAGTCGCCGATCAGTGCATAATCTTCTATGCGCGCCGTCACCGCCCCGTCCTCACCCGGCGTCACGGAATTCCGGATAGAGCGCCATGCCGCCATCCAAAAAGAGTGTGGCGCCTGTGACATAATCCGAAAGGTCTGACGCAAGCCAAAGTGCGGCTTCGGCGACATCCTCGGGCTCGCCGATGCGCCCGTAGGGGATGAGCTTCAGCAGATCTGCTTCCGCCTCAGGTGTCTTCCAGGCCGCGCGGTTGATCGGGGTCCTGATCGCGCCCGGAGCAATTCCGTTCACGCGAATGCGATTTTGCGCCGTTTCCTGCGCCAGCGTTTTCATCATCAACATCAGTCCGCCTTTGGAGGCCGCATAGTTGACGTGACCTGCCCAGGGAACGAGTTGGTGGACGGAGCTCATGCAGATGATTTTGCCTGCCGCTTTTGAACGGGGGCTGGGTCTCTGCTGGTCGAAGCAGCGGATGGCTTCCCGGGCACAGAGGAACTGGCCCGTAAGATTGACGTCGAGCACACGCCGCCACTCCTTCTCCGTCATTTCGGCTGCAGGCGCGTCCATCTGGATTCCGGCGTTGGCCACGAGAATATCGATCCTGCCGAACGCCTCGATGAAGGCGGCAAACAGCGAATGCACTTCTTCTTCGGCGGAGACATCCGCCTGGAGTGCGACCGCCTTGCCGCCATTCCTCTTGATTCCCTCTACGATCTTCGTGGCCGCTTCGAAATGGGAGTGATAGTTAACCCCGACAGCCGCGCCTGCGGTTGAAAATCGGCGGGCGACGGCCTCGCCAATCCCGGAACTTGCTCCGGTGATCAGGGCGTTTTGCCCCTGTAGGGGATGCTCGCGATCGACTTTGCTCATAGGCTCACAGGATGTAACGGTCCCAGCCGCCATAATGCTCCTTGCTGCGGGTGCCGCGCGGCAGACTGAGGGTGATAAGGATAAGACCCGCTATCACGCTGTGCGCCGCCGCCAGCGCGCCACCGCCAGCCAGAAGCCAGGGCGCGGCGATAAGCCAGAGGCCGAAGGCGACGTTGATGAAGCGCAGTGGGCGCGCCACCTCGGCCATGGCCATGACGGCGACGGTGATGACCAGCGCGCCGACCAGGTGGTCGCTGTCGGCCATCGGCGGCTCAGTACCGAAAACCAGGCGACTGAACATCAGCCAGGCGCCGAGCAGCGAGCTTGCGACCAGCGTCCACGGCACCGTCACGCCGCGTGCCGCAGAAAGGACCAGTTCCCAAAGCGGCATATCAAAGCCGGGCCTTTGAAGGTCCTTGCCGCTTCCCGGCAATGCATCGCCCCTGAAGAAGGATCGCCAGAAGGGGCGGCCGCGGCGCGTGTTGAGCACCAGGAACTGGCCCATCGCGACCAGTTCGTCGAGCGCATAGGGGATCATGATCAGCATCGCCAGCGCCGCCAGAAGGCAAAGCGTGCAGTAGGTGCCGATCATAATCGGCTGAATGATGATAAAGTAGATGGAGATGACGCCGAGCGGCACCACAACGATGCCGAACAGAAGCACCATCCAGGGCATGGTGCGCCAGCGCGCTCGCCCACCCATGATCCCCATCAAGATCTCGAACATGTAGCTGGTCGCGCCCAGCCCGCCGTCGGCGATCGGCCAGGCCCTGGAAACGTCGGAGGTGATGATGAACTCGGTGCCGTTCCGGCCGCCCTCGCCCGCAAAGAACGGCTCCCAAACGCTGTCGATGTGGCCGAGCTGGTAGGCAGCAAGAACGCGGGCGATGACGAAACCAATAGCACCGAGCGCGATAATCGGCAGTCGCTGCAGATATGTGGAGGGGCAATAGCTCCAGCCGGGTGGCTTGTCGGAGTCGTCCATCATGCCCTCGTGGCTCATGCCGGGCATCATCGGCACGAGGATGGCGAAGGTGATGACAAGCGCCCCGACAAAGGTGTCGTTGGCATAGACGGCGGCACTCGGTGCCCAAAAGACGAGCGGCGCGAAGAGAAGCCAAATGCCCACCGCCGTGTTCGCCCATTGCGCCCAGCTAAAGCGCGGCGAGAGCGAAATCGCCGAAAATGCCATGATCAACAGGCCGCTGGCGAGATCGCTCCAGGCGGTGAGCGAATTGCGCAATGACGGGTCCCAGAGCCCACGCTCTTCCGTGACGCGCATGACGGCGTCGCTGAAGGTGTCCGCGCCGAACGTACCGAAGACGAACGGGCTCGTTGCCAGCCACAAGCCCAGCAGCATGTTGAGGAAGTGCGCCCAGAGCATATCGAAATGCATCATGCGCATGTGCTGCACGTGCTTTTGCATCATGGCATGAAACCGCTCGGGCTCCTGCTCTGCCTCGTTCTGTTCGTTTTCGACCTGCTCCGCCGCTACCGCGGCCGAGTTCAGCTTGTTCGCCATGTACCATCCGACTGGATCGGCCTTCAGTGCGGCGATCATCTTAGGCAGTGTCTCGCGCAGAGAATGTTCCGGTTCCCAGCCGAGTAGCTCCTTGGCGCGCGAGATGTCGAGTTCGTAGTGGTCGTCCGAGATGTCGACCATCCAGGGCCGGATGAAGGGGTCCTGATTCAGCACCTCGCCCTGCACCCAGGCGCCCGTCCGGGCGAGGCCTTTCAGAATGTGCCGCGTCTCCCAGTCCTCGTCATGGATCAAGCGGCCAATCTCGCGCTGCAATTCGTCGAATGTGGGCGTATCCGTTTCGCCCAGCAGCAGCGCCACATCCGGCGGCAACTCTTTCCGGCGCTCAATTATCGTGATCAGGGCCGCGGTGAGGTCGTCGAGATGGAGGAACGGTTGCCCCGTATCAAGATCGCCTGGGTAGAAATGGCTGACATATTGACGCTCGTAGATGCGTGCGATCTGGTGTGAGAGGAAGGTTGCGTGGCCGATATCGTCGTAGACGCCGGCCGGGCGCACCATGACCACCGGAATTTTTCCCCTCTGCTCGCGGATCAGCTTTTCCGTGCGAATCTTGGACTCGCGATAGGGTAGCTTCGCATCGAGCGGCCAATCCTCATCGATCGGCTCCCCCTTCCTGCCCGGAGCATGAACCAGCATTGTGCTCGAGAAGATGAACTGCTCCACCTCGAATTGCTGAAGCCCGCGCAGCAGCCGTTCCGTCCCGCGCACAGTTACCTGTTCGTATAGCGGATTGGGTTCCCCCGTCAGATCGAAATAGGCGGCGAGATGGACGACCGAGGCAATGCGGTTGCCATAGCCGAGCCGCATCCGCTCTAACGCGGCCTCAATGCTGCTGTCGGAGGTGAGGTCGATACAAATACACTCTGCCTCCGCCGGAGGATGCGGCGGCATGTCGCGGTCAAATCCGACCGGTGTAAAGTGTGCTGCCAGCTTCTTTATCAGTGCCGATCCGATAAAGCCGCTGCTTCCTGTGACGACCACCACGTCCTTCTCGGAATTCACCTTTCCCTCCGAATGCGCAAACAATAAGCCTCAGCTTCTCACAAATTTCACGAGCGCAACCATCGCGAGAACGATCACCGCCAGGAGCAGAATCCAGAACACGCCTACCCCGGCCACGATCCAGCCCGCGCCCTCGATCCCCATGCACTCCATCATCATGGTTGCGCGCTTCATCTAATCTCCAGCCGTTCCAGATCACCAACCGCATGCCGGTGCTGATCTGTGCCCAGATTCCTGGACTCCACCTCGGAAAATCTCTACTTCGCCGCGACGGTTCCGCAGCCAAATTCTAAATTAAACCGACGCGTTCCGACATGGTTCCAATTCCGGATGGGCACGACCGCCGACTGCTCCCGTCTCTCGGCGGCTCCTTGCAAACGCGCTACGGTAGAAAACAAGTCCGGGGAACGGCATAGCATCCCGGACGTTGGGTGAGGAACCCGGCGACTGCTACCTCACAGGAAGCACTATGATCGAGCAGACCGGCACGTCACTTTATGTCAGCGCCGGCCTTTTCTGGAAGGCCTTTTGGGCGCTTGCGTTCGGTTACGCGTTTTCCTCGCTCATCCAGGTGCTCGTACCGCGCGAGATAATCGCGAGGCATCTTGGGCGCTCCGGCGTTAAGGAGACCGTTTTGGCGATGGTGCTGGGGCCGGCATCTTCGTCTTGCTCTTTTGCGGCGCTCTCGGCCGGGCGTGCCCTGTTCGTCAAGGGAGCCGCGCTGACGCCAATGATGGCGTTCCTCTTCGGCGCGACGAATCTGTCGCCGCAGGTCGCGGCTCTCGCCTGGATCTTTCTCGGCTGGCAGTTCGCGCTGGCCGTGGTTGTTGGCTCGATAGCGCATGTCCTCGTGATGGCGGTGGCCGTGCACCTTACCTATCCTAAGAAGATGGTCGAGCGGGCGCGGCAGGACGCCTCGAAGATTGGTCACGCTGGGCACGGCGACCCGGCGGAAGGCCTGCCCCGCCGCTGGCGGGAGAAACTGACCAGCCGAAAGACATGGCGCCGCATCGGCGCGACCTATTTTGGCGAGTGGCACATGGTCTGGAAGGACCTGCTGTTTGGTTTCCTCGTCGCCGGCGCAGTCGCCGTGCTCGTGCCGGACACGGTGTTCCAGGCCGTCTTCCCGCAGGTCCTGACGCCTGTCTTGCTCGTTGTCATCCATGCGTTTTTCGGACCGGTGCTGGCGCTGCTGACGATCATCGGCTCAATGGGGAACGGCCCGCTCGCCGCCGTACTGTGGGAGAACGGCGTCCTGTTCGCGGGCATCATCGCCTTCCTGTATTCCGACTTTGTTGTCATCCCGTCGCTGCGGATCAACGCCACCTACTATGGCTGGCGCTTCGCGGCCTCATCGCCGGTTGACCTGCAGCCTCTCACAAGCTCGCAATAGGCAAAGCACGACACTTGAGTGCCGCCCATGATGACGTTATATTGCGTCATAAACACTGGCACAGGATGCGGTGACAGAATGAGCCTCGCACAATACTCAGATCATGGGCTGTTCGCGCCCAACAAGATCGCAGCCGTCTTTCGCACGACGAGCGAAGAGATTGCGCGCACGGTCGGGCTTGGCAAGGACGCGATCCAGCGCAAGGATCGGGTGCGCTCGCACAAGACACAGCGCCGCCTGCGCGAAATGGTGGAGATCGTCAATAAGGTCGAACCGCGTTTCGGCTCCGCGCTGATGGCCTACGCCTGGTATCGGTCCGAGCCGTTGCCGGGATTTTCCGGGCAGACGGCCATGCAGCTTGTTCGCGACGGTCGGGCCGAAGAGGTTCTCGATTTCATCGATGCCGTCGACGCCGGCGTTCACGCCTGATCGTGGCGCTCACCTATTCCGGAAAGCTCTACCGGGCCCTCAATCCGGTCTTTGCGCGTGAGCCAATGTCGGGGCGCGGAGCGGAACGTTATGGCGGCCGGTTCAATCCGAAGGGGGTGCCGGCCCTTTACACCTCGACATCCGTGCTGACCGCACTGAGGGAAGCCAACCAGGTGGGCGATCTGCAGCCGACAATGTTGGTCTGTTACCGCGCCGAGATCGAGATGGTCTTCGACGCTGCAGATACCGCGGCCCTTGCCGCGGCAGGTGTAGACGAAGCCTCGCTGGCAGATCCAACCTGGCGCGATCAGATGAGGAAGACAAGCGAAGCACGCACACAGCGTTTCGCGCGCAACCTGATTGCGGAAGGCTATAACGGCCTGCTCGTTCGCAGTTTCGCCAAGGGAGCCGGTCCGGGTGACATGAATCTGGTGCTCTGGAAATGGAGCAAGAGCGTCCCGTCCCGCCTGGAGTTGATCGATGATGAGGGTCGGTTGGGCTGAGTGCAACGCGCGTCACGCCGCCTTATCGACACCTGGCGCGTTGGTGATGACATCGTCGGCCAGATCTTTTTCGATCTCGGTCAGTTGCCGGCGTTTGTCTTCAAGCTCTCCCGCAAGGGAGAAGGCTTCGCTGTGGCAAGCGCGATAGGAGGCGAGCCTGCGCTCCGCATCCGCCAGACGCTGGCGATACCGGAGCCGCTCGAGGTCGACCAGCGCTATGTGCAAAAACAGCTCGGCCATACCTCGGCCAAAATGACCCGCAAGTACCAGCGGCGCCGGGACAGATTCCGAGTCAAACTCACCAAGGCCGCAGGGTTGTAAGGAAGCCCCCCTGCTCTACGACGCCTCCGGCAATGCAATGAAAGGATCGATTGCTCGAACGCCGAGGGGTTCGAAATGTCGCAAGTTGCGTGTCAGCACGGTCAGATCGTGAGCTTGCGCGGTGGCAGCGATGGCGATGTCATCAAAGCCCGGCTGATGAGCACGAGCAGAATCCATAATCTCACCGGCCAGATGGGCACATTTCAGGTCGAATGGCAGAAGCTTTTCGGCATACAGATACTCCACGCTCTCCCACCAATCGGTCAGTCGGCGCGCTTTCGTGCTTGCCCCTTCCCGCTCGGCCTTGGCAATTCCGGATTTGACCTCAGCAGCCGAGATGACAGACAGGAACAGTCTTGGGCTGGCCTTGTCGAGCCACTCTACGAGCCGATCGCTCTTTTGACGTTTGGACGGAGCTAGTGCGGATATAACATTCGTATCGACCAGGAACATCAGAGATCGACAGTGCGGGTCGGCTTGTTGCTCCTTGGCGGGATATCTCCCTCATCGCCCGGAAAGGCGGCCAGCAATCTGCCAAAGCTCGGGATATGCGAGAGCTTTTCATACTCGTCGAACGAAAGCACGACGGCTTCCTTCTTGCCATGCCGCGTGATGATCGCGGGATTGCCGCGAACAGCCTGATCGACAACGGCGGAAAGCGTCGCCTTCGCATCTTTCAGCTGAATCTCTCTCATGTCGGCCTCCCAATAATGACCACAGTAGTCATATAGCGAGGCCAAGGCGCTTGCGCAATAGGCATTGCAGGCTCAGCGGCGACTACATCCGATCGGTTATGTGTCGGCATTTTTCTTCACCTATCGCTAGGCAAAAGAAATCTGCTCGCCGAATCGGCGCTCAAACCGACCTGAATGGTCTTGGCTATGATTCGCGGAAATGGGATTCTCTCAGTCGCCAAACTTAAAGAGTAGGTCTTTCGGAATGCCGTTTCGGGGGCCTTTTTCTTTTGCCCTTAATCTCCGTTAGTGGTTGCTCGTTTTCCGCAATCTCTCGTGTCAGCCGGGTGCACGGTCGGAAAATTTTGATCCTGTTTCGAGCTTCCTAATAGCCGATTCCCCGAGTGCGGGATCGCGATGCAGATAATGCGCATCGAGGATGGACCGGACATCGTGGAGGCTGTGTCCGGTTATTGTCACGATCTCTGCCTCCGTACATCCAGCAAGGGCAAGGCGAGTGACGGCCGTTCCGCGAAGATCGTTGAAGGTGACACCGACAACGCCGGCGGCAGCGCATGCCTTGCGCCATGAAGAACGGAAGCCATCGGCCGTCCAGGGGTTTCCGTCGCTGTTGAGCAGTATCGGCCCCAACTTGCCGCCGATCGCGTCCAGCGCAATTTTGAGTGGCGCTCCAACGGGGATTACGACGCGGGTCCCGGTCTTGCTTTGTCGGAGCCGGACGACCCTTCCATCATATTGTGTCCATGCGAGCCGAAGCAGATCCCCTTGGCGCTGCCCCGTCCACAGGGCCAGGAGCAGGGGCAGATGAAGATGGCGCGGAGCACTGGCCAGGAAAGCGGCCTCATCGTCCTGGGTCCAAACCTTGTCAGCGCGGCTGCCACGATAAAGGCGTCCGCCCTTCTCGCAGGGATTGGCGATGACGAGCCCCCGATCATGCGCCCATGAGAGAATGCGGGCTAGCACCTGCCAACCGTAGTCGGCCTGCCGGCGAGACCGTTCGGCGCGCTCGTCGCGCCACTCCATGAAAAGGCCGCGCGTGCGCCTATCCGATAAAGCAGACAGCGGAAAGTCGCCAAACTTTTGCTCGATGATCTTGATCAGGTTTACGTAGTCGCGCTTTGTGCGCGGGGCCAAGTCGTCCCAATCGGAGCTGACCTGAAAACCCTGCAAAATTGATAGCAACGTGCCCGTTGGCGGCTCCATCTTGCGCGTCACTGCTGCATTGTATGCCGCGGCGAACTCTGGATCGCCTGGCTTTCCGGGCAGGCGCGGCCCGCTTTTCCAGGCATACCAGTACGTCCGACGAGTGCCGTCGGCCAGTATCTTTTTCTTGCTGTTGATGCCTCTAAGACGAATCCGCATGTCGCTCCAGCCACCTATCCAGATCGTTCCGTTGAGGTTCGGAATTCTCAGGCACCGTCCTGATGAGAATTCGGCCCGAGCAAGGATCAATCTCAACTTGCTCGATCGTCAGCCCAGCGGCTTTCGCGCCCTTCACTGCCCGCAGGATGTCGACCTGCTTGAACGGTACTTTAGCCATCGCTTGCCCGGCCGTCCTGAGCACAGGAAAGGAGCGCCCCGTCAGGAACCTTTGCAGCGCCTCTGGCCTCCATGCGATGCTGGATGCAGCGCATGTCTTCGCTGCTCAGGGATGAGGCGCAGCGCCTTGCTTCCGCCTCTACGAAGTCCCGTAACTCCGTTTCAGTCCGAAGCTTCAACTGATTGGCCGCATCACTCATTCATGCCTCCGTTACCTCTGCACGGAATTTATGGACCTAAATGATCCATGTCAATATTCCGCGTGACAGGGGTTCCATGGTGAACCATTTCGGTCCATATAGGAGGTATGATTCAGAAGCAGACTGACCCTCAATTCAAACTGCGCTTTCCGCCTCACCTGAAGGAAGCGATCGAACGTGCTGCGCAGCAGAACAACCGTTCCATGAACGCGGAGATCATCGCGCGCCTGGAGCAGACGATCATGCCGACCATAGTCGATCGCCTTCAATCCCTGCTCAAGCAGATCAACGAGTCGCGTCCACTGCACGCAATTCTGCCGTCTGTGATTGCGGAGCGGATAGGCGAAGAGAGTGCCACCCGTATGGAGAAGGTGTTCGAGGGCTTGGAAGCTCCCACCTTCGAGTTGTTGGACAGAATTTCGGCGTTTCTCGGCGTCCGGCCCAGCTGGCTGAAGCATGGCCTCGACCACCCGTTTCCGGTAACGTCAGAACGATGGCTCGGAATTGACTTCGTTGACCGCATTGCGGACGAAAAGCCGGACCGCGTGCTCGTCGTTCGCAGCCGCAACGATGTCGGAAATATTGCCATCGTCTTGCAAATTGACGACGTGAGATACTCGACTAGGCGGACCATGCTGCATGCGAGCGATCATATCGGCGCAGGTGGAGAACGCGACCTTGCCGCCTTTTCGAACGCGTGCTGCCGCTTATCGAAAAGGAAGGACCTCAATGTTAGCGGCCTCCTGCTCGATGAGCAAATCTTCACCAGCCTGGTTGACGGAAGCATCTATCCGCGCACGGCGATACAGGCCGGTTCGCCGTCTCATTGGTTCGAGGATTGGTGGGACCCGTCGGTGTTTCGCCACGAACTCATTTTCGATCACTATTGGCCGGGCTTCAAGGAGTGGTGCGAGCGCATCTATCAAGTCGTTCAGGAGAACAAGCAATTGCGCACCGAACGAGAGAAGCTCGACAAGGACGAGATATATTGAACCCATTATGCCACCTGCTCACCGTCGCCGCTTGAAGGAATATGGCGGCGCCGTTCCGGTTGCCATGCGAACTCTTCACCACGAGTGCATTTGCAAGGGCCGAGCCGTTCTAGCGGCCGATGATCAGGGAAATTTCGGTAGGCGCGCAGAATTGGCTCCAAATGATCATGGTAGAGTAGTTGCCCGGCATTGGCAGCGGCGCGACCGGAAGGCCGCCCAGCGACTGGACCAAAACGACGTACCTCGGCGATGGGATGGATGAATCCTTCACGCTCTGAAAGCGGAGCGACAGGATGGCGGCACAAAGCCGGACTATAGTCAGGTGGTGCCTGAAAATAGAAATCATGCCTGATCGATTGCACTGATGAGGTGAAGAATTTCCCCGCTTTGTATTCGGCATCGATGATCGTCAGATCTGCAAGATTTGAGCGATAGACGCTTTCGAGCGGGAGCCTAAGCGTATCGGAAGGGTCGCCAGTGGAAGTCGATGAGCCTAGAATAAAGACGTACCATGGGATGAACCATCACGACAGGTGGCCCGTTGATCGGCCCGACATCGACGAAGCGATGGCTATGGCCGGCCCGCCAGCGTAAGCGCAAGATACGCGCTCCCGGCGCGAATTCCCGCACGAGATCGTCAAAATAGTCAGCGTGCCTCGCATTAGAACGGACACAGAGTCCGTGGGTCTACCCTTGATTTTATTGAATTTTTCTTCCGACTTTGGAGAAAATACCTCATGCAATATCAAACAGATACGAATGCATTCCCGACCGTTTCAAGCGCTTCCGTACGCGCGGCGCGCGCACGGGGCCTATCGCCCGTCCTTCTCTGCCGTCTCTAATCGCCGCTGGGTGAAGAACACAAGCCCCACCCTCCCATGGTGACCTTTGCCAATGTAGAATGAAATATCTACATTAAAATGTGGACTTATCTACATGGAAAACGACCATGGCTATCAACGTCAACAATCATCAGGCCGACGAGCTGACACGCAAGTTCGCGAAGATGACCGGTGTGTCCATCACCGATGCCATCGTCATCGCCATGAAAGAGGCGATCGAGCGACGACGCAATGTCGAAACGCCTTTGCAGACGGCCAAACGGCTCCGCGAGAAGCATGGAATTGTGCACAGCGAGACCGCGCGCAAGCCGCTGCCCAGGGAAGCGTTTGATGAAATGTGGGACGAGCGCTAATGTTCGTCGATGCCTGCGCAATCATCGCCGTCCTGTCAGAGGGAGCGCGAGGCCGAGCGCGTATCTGCAGCCCTGGTCAAATCCAAAAAGCGGCTGACATCGCCTGTCGCTATTCTCGAGGCAGGTATCGGGCTCGCCCGGCCGGACAAGTTCAATATGCCCGTCAACGCGGTCGGACCCATCGTGTTGGAATTCCTGGACGAACGCGGTGTCGAAATCCGTGACCTGCCGCCCGCCAAGCAGGCAATAGCCCTCTCATTGTCGGCCGCGGACAGGTACAAAACCGGAAAGCATAAGCTCAATCTCGGCGATTGCCTGCACTACGCATGTGCGAAATACTACCGAGTGCCGATTCTCGCCACCGATGACAAACTCCGCGACACTGATCTAGAGGCCCTTTCCTAAGGAATGCTCACCCGAAGATCAGATTGGGCAGGAGGAGCACCGCGCCCGGTACGAAGATCAGAAACAGCGTGACCAGCGCCACAGCTGCAAACAGCGGCATGGATTCGCGCGTATAGGCGCCGACAGGGCATTTCAGGATCGAGCATACGGCATACATGGCGGCGCCCACGGGCGGCGTGAAGTTGCCGATCGTGGCTGCCAGGATGAAGACGATGCCGAAATGCACGGGATCGCCGCCGAGCTGACGGACGAGCGGTAGAAAGATCGGCGTCAGCATGATGATGAGCACCGTCGCGTCGATGAAGAAGCCGATCACGAGCACGAAGAGCGCTATCAGGATCATCGCGCCCTGAAGATTGCCGGTGACGCCAAGGATCCAGCCCGAGACGACTTCCGGAACCCGGTCGAGCACGATGCCATAGCTGAAGATGGCCGACAGCGCGATCAGGAACATCACCGAGCCGACATCGCCGAGGCTACCCTCCATCGCTTCCAGAAAGCTTTGAACCTTCATCTTGCGGTAGATCAGCACGCCGATGAATAGGGCATAAAGGACGGCGAAGGCGCCGATCTCGGAGGGCGTGAAGACGCCCATGCGCAGGCCGAGCAGCAGGAAGATGGGGAACAGGATCGCCCAGATGCCGCCGGTAAAGGCGCGAACGGTCTCGCGCGCGGTGGGCCGCTTTGCGCGCTCGGGCTTGTAGCCTCGCCGCTTTGCCGTCAGCCACACGGCAGTCGATAGACCCAGCCACAGCAAGAAGGCCGGCAGGAAGCCGGCGGCGAACAGCCGTCCGATCGAGACTTGGCCGATCGTGCCGTAGAGGATCATGCCGATCCCCGGAGGGATGATCGGCGTGAGCACCGCACCATAGGAAAGCACAGCGGCCGTGAAGCCGAGCGGAAAGCCGCGCTTCACCATCTCACTGCCCAGCATGCGCGACTGCATGGCGGCGTCGGCGATGGCTGAGCCGGAGACCCCACCCATCAGCGCCGAAAGGGCGATGGAGACCTGCGCCAGTCCGCCGGTTAGCCTGCCCGTAAGCACCGAGGCCAGTTCCAAGAGCCGCTCGGTGATGCCCGAGCGGTTCATGAAATTGCCGGCCATGATGAAAAGCGGCACTGCAAGCAGCGCGAAGTTCTGCGTCTGCGAAACGGTCACTTGAACGGGGATCGTGAACGGCAGTTCGGGGTGCTGAATGAAGAACAGCGAGCCCGAAATCGCGATGGCAAAAGCGACGGGCATGCCCATCAGCAGCAGGACGACGAAGGCAATCGCGACGATCAGCATGGGCCTTCACCGCAGGGCGGGAGGAGAGGCGCGGAAAAAGCCGTCCTCCCTGAGCGCTGCATGCACCTTGATGAGCGTGGTGAGTAGAAGCAGCAGCCCCCCCACCACGATGCTCGCCGTCACCCAGGAAAAGCTCACATTCGGAATCCCCTGGAAGGCGCGTGCCCGACTCACCCAGGAGAGCCACGTGCCCGCATAGATCACGTATATCAGGAAGGCGGTGATGATGGCGTAGTTGACATAGACGAGAAGGCGCGCGGCCTTTTCCGGCAGCCGCGCCGTCAACACGTCAATCGACATCAGCATGTCGTTGCGCCAGGCGACGTCGGCGCACAAAAACGCCCCCCAGGCGAAGAAGGCCGTGGAAAGATCGATGGTCCAGTTGAGCGGATGGCCCATCATGCGCGCCACCCCGCCAGTGAAGATCAGAACCACCATGAGAAGCAGGAACGTCCCGGCAAGGACCGCCTCGAGCCGTTTCAGGAGAGCATAGATCGCACCCATCAGCGTTCCTCCCCGGAGCCGTTCGTGTTACTTCCCGATTTCCTCCTGCACCTTGTTCTTCGCTTCGATCAGACCGAGCACCTCATAGGCCTTCTCGCCGGCCTTACGAAAGGCTTCGAGGTCGACGTCCTCGACGATCGTCATGCCCTGCTCGATCACCTCCGCCTTTGCCTCGGCCACGGCCTGCTCGATGGTGGCGGACGTTTCCTGGCCCGCGGTCCTGCATTCCTCCACCAGCGCCGTCTGATAGTCCTCCGGCAGGCTGTTGAACCATTGGGAGCTAACCACCTGGAAATTGACGAGCAGAATGTGCTTCGTCTCGCTGCCGTGGCTCAGGACCTCGTAGAGGCTGGCGGCGGTGATGTTGGGGTAGACCAACTCCGCCCCATCCACGGCACGCTGCTGCAGGCCCGGATAGATGTCGGTGAAGTTGAGAGCAACGGGCTCAGCACCCAGTGCGCGGACCGATTCCTGCCAGATGGGCGCCGGAGGCGTGCGGATGCGCTGGCCGGCGAGGTCCTCAGGCGTGCGGATCGGCTTGTTTGTGAAGAAATTGCGGAAACCCTGCACCCAGTCGAAGCACACCACCTTCAGCCCGTGCTGCTCGGCCAGTTCCTGCTGCCATTCCTGCATGGTGGGGGAGTCGGCTAGCGCAAAGGCCTCTTCCAGAGACTCCACGAAATAGGGGCCGTTGACCACCGCGATGCCGGGCACATAGTTGCCGAGACGGGCGGAGTCGGTGTTCTGACCAATATTGGCGCCCTGGCGGATCTGCTCGATGATGTCCTCCTCGACGCCGAGTTGGGCGCTGTGGAAGACCTCGATGGTCAGCCCGCCATCGGTGCGCTCCTTCACGCGCTCGGCCCAGCTGAGAAAGCCCTGGTGGTAGGGCTCGCCAGGCCCCAGCACATGGTTGAAGCGCAGCGTGAAAGTTTCCTGCGCGCCGGCGGCGCTATGGATTCCCGCGGCAAGAGCCACAGTGACGCAGGCGATGGAAAGCCGTTTCATTAATCCAGACATGTCTTCTCCTCCTTACGCGAGTGCCTCACTTCACCGGTCGGCGATCCCCTCCACCGCCGGCCGCTCGTGCATCGGCCCATTCCGGCATCTCTACTGCGAACCGGTCGGCAAGATGCCGAAACGCTTCGAGCGTGACGGGATCGAGAGGGATCCCTTCGGCCGCACGTCGGTCCGACTCTGCCCATTCGCGATCGCCGGGGGCCATGACCTCGCCGCCGGCGCGCGCGCGCGAGCCGCGCAGCGCAGCCAGATAACGCGTCATACCGTCGGCGAAGATCTTTTCGTCCACGAAGGCGCCGGGCCTCAGCGCCATGACGAAAGCACCGAGGCCGCGCGGCGTGGAAACATCCGATCCGAACATGGGCGCGATCTGGAACGAAAGCCGCATGCCCGAAAGGACAGCGCTGAAGATCTCGGCCATGCCGGCAAGGCCCGCGCCCTTGAAGCCAAACTCGCCGCCGAGCGGGGCGAGCATCTCGGCCTCGTCGGCATCGTTCGTGTCCTCGCCGCCGGCCCGCGAGGCGGTGCCTAGAGGCAGCTTCTGCCCGAGGCTCTCGTAGAGCTGGATGCGGTTAAACGGGATGGCGCTTGTCGCCATGTCGAGCAGCCAGGGGCGTTCACCGGGCACGGGCACGGCGCAGGCGATGGGGTTCGTGCCGTGGAAGCGCTCTGCGCCGTCATGCAGCCGCACGAAGCTGTCGGAGTTGCACATGGCGATCCCGATCATGCCTGCCTGTGCCGCAGCATGGGCATAGGTGCCGGCCGCGCCGAAATGAGAGCTGTTGCGTATGGCGACAGCGCCAATGCCCGAACTTCGCGCCAGCCCAACCGCCTCGTCCATGGCCGAATAGGCGGCAAGCGCCCCATGGGCGTCGTCGGCGTCCAGCGTGGCAGCGGCGCCGCCTTTATGGACGAGACGGAGCTTCGGCTTCGGATTGACCCGGCCGTGGGTCAGCGCCTTTACGTAGTGGTCCAGAAGGCGCGCACCATGGCTGTCGATGCCAAGGCGGGAGCCATGCATCATGGCGCGGGTGGCGGCGTCAGTCGTCGCCGTATCCGCGCCTGCGGCCGAAAGCACCGCGCGGCAGAAGCGCTCCAGCGCATCCGCCATTACGCGGCATCGGGCGCTGTCGGTCGCCGTTTCCGCACGCGCCGTCATAGCGTCTGCCCTCCGTCGACCACGATAACGGAGCCAGTGGTGAAAGCGGATTCGTCGCCGGCGAGATAAAGGACTGCGGCAGCCATCTCCTCCACCTTGCCGAGCCGCCCTATGGGTTGGCGCTCGATGAAGGCGCGCCGCGTCGCCGCGGGATCTGCGGTCGCTGCGATGCGCGTCTCGAGCGACGGCGAGTGCGTGGTGCCCGGGCACAGCACGTTAACGCGCACGCCCGTGCGGACCACGTCGCGCGCCACGGCCTTGGTAAGCCCGATCACGGCCGCCTTACTGGCGCCATAGGCGGCACGGTTCGGCACGCCGGTAATTGAGGATGCCACGGAGGCGACATTGACGATCGAGCCCGAGCCACGCTCGATCATGCCAGGCAGGGTGGCGCGGATCGTGTGAAAGCAGGAGGTGACGTTCTGGTCGAAACTTCGCGTCCAGTCCTCTCCCGAACAATCAAGGATAGTCCCGTTGTGCACCCATCCCGCGCAGTTGACCAGGATGTCGATGCGTCCGGCATCCGCAATGGCGCGGGCCGTGGCCAAACCGTCGGTGACGTCGAGGCCGACAGGCATGATGGAGGATGAAGCCTCCCGCAGGTCGCGCATCTTCTCCGCCGTCCGGCTTGCCGCTACCACCTCGGCGCCCTCTTCGGCAAAGGCAAGAACGATGGCGCGCCCGATACCCTGCCCAGCACCGGTTACGAATGCGCGTTTGCCGGCGAGTCGACCCGCCAATGGCTTCCTCCCGTGGCGGCATTTTGCACTGTCGCACTAGAATGTGTAATGTGTACACTATACGAAATAGGCGCTCTGGACAAGCGCGTTTCCGCGCGGCAGCCAATGGCGCGACATGGACAAGCAGGGGACATGAGGGAAAGCAGGTGAGCGTGTCACCGACCAGGACGCGAGGGCGATCGCCCGGCGGGCAAGGCGCAGGGCGGGCGCCCCGGCTTTACCAGCGCGCCTTCGAGATTCTCGCGGCCCAGATCGAGGACGGTATGCTCAAGCCCGGTGCGCGGCTCACAGAATCGGCGATCGCCGGGCAGTTCGGCATCAGCCGTGCGCCCGCCCGTCGTGCGCTGGCAGAGCTTGAAGGGATCGGCCTTGTCGTCAAGTCGGCGGGCCGCGGCTATACGGTGCGCGCACCCGTGAAAGGTGCAAGTGCGGCCCGCGCCGCCGCCCCAAAGGAAGAAGACATTCGGCTCATCTCACGGTCTAGCTGGGAGCGCATCTATGCGGAGGTGGAGGACGAGATCGTCGGCCGCATCTCGTTCGCGAGCTGGCGCGTCAACGAGGCGGAGCTGGCGCGCTACTACCATGTCAGCCGCACCGTGGCGCGCGATGTGGTGGCTCGCCTGCAACAGCGCGGCATCGTGCGCAAGGATGAGCGCTCGCGCTGGTACGCGCCGGCGCTCACGGCTGAGCATGTGGGCGAGCTTTACGAGTTGCGCAGCATCCTGGAACCGGTCGCCCTGACGAAGGCCGCGCCCAACCTGCCGCCGGACTTCCTTGCAGGCATGCGGGCGCATCTGGAGGACGCCATCGCCCAAGCCGAGGCCATCGAGGGGCCGACCCTCGACAGACTGGAGGAGGAGATGCACGTCACCCTGCTTCAATATTGCGGCAACCGCACATTGATGCAGGCCATCACGCTGCCGCAGTCGCTGCTCATTGCGCACCACTTCCTCTATCGCTGGACGCCACGGCTCTTTAATACTGAGCCCTTCCTGCCCGAGCACATGAAAATTCTGCAACACCTGGAAGCTGGTGACATCCATGGCGCAGCGACTGCGCTCGAGCATCACCTGAAGGTCTCCGCCGGCCGGGCGCTCGCACGCGTGGACGTCATCCGCCGCGAATTCCACGCCGAAAGCCTGCCATATCTGGAGCGGCTTGGGTGATGCGTCGCTAACACCTTTGTGATGGCGACGCATCTTCTCTCACCGTGGAAAGGTCCGCAGGACAACGAAGTTGCTTGGGCGGACCTATTGTAGAGGCTGCATCCAACTCAGACCTAGCAAACGGTTTGCTGCGGGGATGACGGAGTTGGCAACGCGCCCGCGCTACCAGCCGAACTGGAAGGCCGCGCCGGCACCGCCATAGCCGTTCTGCACCACATGGCCGTCGGTGTTGCGGCCGAACTGGAACAGGCCATAGGCGTTTCCATTGCCGTTCTGCTGCAATGTGCCGTGGTGGCCACGGCCTTCCTGATGCACAACACCGAAATTGCCGCGGCCGTTCTGACCGACGCCGGCGGAATTGTTGCGGCCACGCTGACGGATGCTCGCGCCGCCCTTGATGGCGCTGTAGAACGAGTAGAGTTGAAGCCCAGTGCGCAGCGCGCGCTCGGAATCGGCACTGTCGGGCGCAATGTGGACGCTCAACGAGCCGCCGGCAGCGGCGGGGGCAGAAAGCGCGCTCAGTCCGACAATCGCCGCAGCGAGACCGGCGGTAAGTATCTTGATGGGCTTGCGGGTCATCAGCATTCTCCTTCTTGGTGTGTCGGGCACAGTCGGTCTCGCCCGACCGTTGGAGCGGATCATGAACGAGGCAGACTGAACCGGCCCAGAACCGCGTGTTCAGATTTCATTTAGAAACGAGGGCCGGCTAAAGCGGCAGAGTAGACGGAACGAAAAAGCGCCCGAACCGGGCGCCTTTTCGAAGGTCAGAGCTTGGATGGACCGATTGGGCCACCGATCAGCTCCTCGCAGATGACGGTCGAGCCGGCGCTACTGACCTCGAGGCGGGCATCGTAGGTCCCGCCGCTGTCCAGCATGACGTGGCCGAGCGTGACGGGCGCGTTCGGCGTTGCGTAGAAGGCGCCGGCTTGGTTGATGCGGGCGCTTCCCGTGGCGCCGCCGCCGTCGACAAAAAGTCGGTAGCTTCCCTCGACCGCGTCGGTCGCGTGAACGACGCCCTCAATCGTTGTCATACCGTTCGCCGCGCCGGTGCGGAACTCACAGGCGAGCAGGCCGTCGGTGGATGCGGCCTCGCCTGCAAGCGCGGCGTTCACGCTGAGCACAGCGATAAGTGGCATGACGCTGAGGACTGTATGGGTGACTTGCTTCGACATGATGCCATCTCCTATGAGCATTGGGCCGGCTGGGCTTTGGAAGATCCCAGCCGGCGTGCGATCCAGGCTGCTTTTCAGCGGCAGGTCTGAACGATCGCCGCGACGTTACCGCGGCCGGACTGCGACGTTGCGGCGTCGCAGCCATGGCCGACCTGAACGCCGGCCGCGATGTTGCCGTTGCCGTCCTGGACCATGATGCTGTTGTGGCCGGAGCCGAACTGGCCGATGCCGGCGGCGTTGTTGCGGCCGCGCTGTTCGGCCTGGCCGCGGTTACGCCAGCCTTCCTGGCCGACGGCGGCGACGTTGCCGCGGCCGCGTTGCTTGGCGATGGCGTTGTTGCGGGCACCATTCTGGTACACGCCGAACTCGTTGCGGCGGCCGTCCTGGAAGCCGCCGACCGAATTCGACCAGCCGTGCTGCTCGATCCAGATGCTGTTGGCCATGGCGGGCATGGAGGTGAAGCTGATGATCGCGGCGACGGCGCTGGTGACGAAGAGCTTGGAAGTCATTTGCTTCTCCAGAATTAGTGGGTTCAGTTCCGCTTGAGAACGACCAGACCCTGGCAGAGGCCAACGGAACCTTCGCTGAACCGACCGTTCAGCGGGGGTTCACCGTTTCCTGATGCAAGCCCTCGGTGGCTGCTTAAGGGGACGCAGGAAATCTACCGAAAACGTGCGGAACAGCCGCCTCGTGGACGAAACCGACAGGTCCGGACTGCAATATCGGCAACGCCTGCGCTTCCGGGGTTATTGTGGACAGAGTAATCAAGCGATAGATTTGACTTGGAACTTAAGGAAGGATTGGCAGATGGCGACATTCGACGGTGAGAAAGCTGCTGCCCTGCACCGTGAACTGCACACGCACCTGCCGTCCGATCCGGCAATGCGCGTCAAGACGTTGGAAAGCCTCGCCATCGAGCGGGGCCTCGTCGCACCGGAAAGTATCGACGCTTGGATCGAGGCCTATTCGGAGCACATTGGGCCGAAGCGTGGCGCGAAGGTCGTGGCACATGCCTGGACCGATCCGAATTTCCGCAAGCGGTTGCTCGACAACGCTGCCGATGCGATCAAGGATTTCGACTTCCAAGGCAGTGCCACGGGCCATCTGAAGGCGGTCGAGAATACCGATAACCAGCATAATCTTGTTGTCTGCACGCTTTGCTCTTGTTACCCGTTCTCAATCCTCGGCATGTCACCGGCCTGGTACAAATCGGCCGAGTACCGTGCTCGCGCCGTGCGTGAACCGCGTAAGGTGTTGGAGGAGTTCGGCGTCATTCTGCCTGAGTACGTGGGTGTCCGCGTGTGGGACAGCACTGCCGAGCTTCGTTATATAGTGATCCCGCAGCGTCCGGCCGGCACCGATGGTTGGGATGCAGACCGTCTTGCCACTGTCGTAACGCGCAACTCGATGATCGGCACCGAGCGCGACCTTACGAGGGAGCCGGCCTGATGGATGGCATTCACGACCTCGGTGGCGTGGAGGGTTTTGGCCCAGTGCCGGTGAAGTCCGGCGATGCATCCTTCTCCCAGATCGAAGAATGGGAAAAGCGTATGTGGGCGCTTGCTCGCAACGGCCTTGCGAGCTCGATCACGATCGACTGGTTCCGCCACGGAATCGAGCGGATGGTACCGGCCGATTACCTGAGTTTCGCTTACTTCAACAAGTGGTGTGCCGACTACTTCATGCTCATGATCGACGAAGGCACGATCACGATGGAGGAGGTCAAACGCGGCCATGTCGAGAACCCCGGTCCGCCGGCCAACGCCATTACGTTGAACGATGCCCTCAAGCTCAACAGCAAGGCGAACAGGAGCTTTGAGATTGAGGCGCTGACCCAGCCGGCCTTCATTGTCGGCGAGACTGTGCGGACACATCGCAACGTGCCGAGTGGACACACCCGCCTGCCGCGCTATGCCCGCGACGCGGGCGGGACCGTCATTGCCCATCACGGCTGCCATCTGTTGCCGGACGAGGGCGCGAGGGGCCGCCACGTGGGCGATCATCTTTATACGGTCTCCTTCACGGCCGCGGAACTATGGGGCCTGGAAGCGAACCCGCGCGACACGGTCGCGCTGGATCTGTGGGAGTGCTACCTTGTTCGCGCCTAACGAACCGCTCACGCCGCCGGGAGGCGTCTTCGACGAACCCTGGCAGGCACAGGCACTCGCCTTGGCGGACACGATGGTGCAGGAGGGCTATTTCTCGGCAATCGAGTGGGCCAATGCGCTTGGAATTGCGCTAAGAGAGGCTGAAGCGCAGGGCGTTTCCGACACGCTTGTGACCTATTATTCCGCAGTGCTCGTTGCTCTGGAGCGCCTATGCGAGGCGCACGCCGGGATATCAAGCGACGATCGCGCGCGTCGTCGTGCCGACTGGGAAGCTGCGTACCGGCTGACGCCGCATGGTCAGCCCGTTGAAATCCGTACAAGCAGGATCGCCTCGTCCCCGAAAGGTTAGCGACGGACCGCTTTGCGCTCGAAGTTATCCATTGCTCGGACTTCTTGAGTCAAGTCTGAACGCGTGAGGGTTCGGGCAGGATCTGATTTAGGCTGGCGCACCGGTCCTACGGGACGGCCGGCGACGTGAAGGGTGCATGATCCGCCGACACAGCCTGCAGCTCTGGCTGGCTATGCCGTCGCGCCGCTCTGCGGCAGCAAAAGGCGTGCTTTCAGGGATTAACGAAGAAAGTCCCCGCAGAACCCGAATTCTTGGGGTCTAAGACGACGATTTTCCGAACAATCGCGATTTAACGCGCGTCATCTAGGGACTGGATGCCATACCTGGGCCGTGCGGTCGAGCTTGAGACGCAAGGAACCTCACGCTAGTCGTGCCCTATCCGTCGTATATTCAGAGCATCCCGTCGCTGTCTGCAGTGGCGGCAACGCCGGTCTGAAGATTGTCCAGCGCATATGCGTGGATATAGTCAATCTGCATCTCGGCAGGCGTAGCCAAGCCGTCATCGGGCTCGCCGGCGATACCGCCCACCGCAAGGTTGGCCAGCAGATACATCTGTTTGTGCATATCGGCCGGCGTGGAAGTACGCGCGACCTCGACATCGTCGAAATACCAAACGAGATCATCCTCGGTCCACAGCACACCGTATTTGTGAAAGCCTTCGGTGTCCGTGACGTTGACCGACGAGAGGTCTTCAGTGTGGCTGCCCGTCTGGTTCGTGTGAGCGGTCAGGTCGAGCCTGTTCGGCTCCTGTCCGACCATCTCCACGACATCGAGTTCGGGCGGCCATGACTGGTCCTTCGGCAGAAGCCAGAAAGCCGGCCAGACCCCGTCATTCTCCGGCATGTCGGCTCGCATTTCGAAATAGCCGTATTTCTGGGCAAAGGACTCGTAGGTCGTCAGCAGGCCCGAGGTATACTCATAGTCCTCGATATAGGGGCGGATATCCTCCGGTGCGCGCTCGGCGGTGATCGTGACAACGCCATTGTCCACGCTGAAAGGATTGACCGGACTGGTAGGCCCGTAATCGGGCTGGACGTACCATTGCAGCTCATCATTCTTGTAGAGCGTGCTTCCGTTATTTCGACCCCACCAGAAGTTTGTATCCCAAGTGCCGGACTCTCCGTTCCATAGATCGAGCGTGTCGAATTCATCCGAAAAAGTCAGCCGGAAACTGGATCTGTCGAGCTGAAGCTGGAACTGGCTTTCGTCGAACTGGTCGACGGCGGTGTCAGCGAAAACCAGCGTCTCGCCGCCGCCAAGGTCAAGCACCGCGTCATCATCCACCTGGGTCATCCCTGCCTGGACCTCTTCGAACGAGGTGAATCCATAGCCGTCCAGGCGCACCGTGTCCTCAGCCGCAAAGTCGACGATCAGGTCGCTGCCGTTCCCTACTTTGATGTTGAATGTATCGGCCCCCGCGCCGCCTTCGAGAACGTCGTCTCCAGGGCCGCCGTCCAGCGTTTGCGCGCCGTTCTTGCCCATGATGATGTTGTCGGCATCGTTGCCGTAGGCATAACGGCCGTCGCCGGTGACTTTCAGGTTCTCGAAATTGTCCGGCAAGGCGTAGCTCATCCAGGTGACAATTGTGTCAACGCCCTCGCCGGGGTTTTCACCGGCGCGATTGATCGCGGAATAGAGATGATAGATGTCGTCTCCGGCGCCGCCATACATAGTTACATCGACGCTCGCATCGCCCCACATCGTATCGTTATCGGCGCTGCCATGAAGCTCGGGACCGCCGGCATCTGCCGCCGAATAATGGTTTACCGAAGCTCCGCTGTAGAAAAGCGGAACGTCCTTGGCGTTGAGCACACTGTTCATCGGTGCTTCGTCAATCGTGAACTGGCTCTCATCGAGCTGGCCAATGGTGGTGTTCGAAAAAACCAGGATCTCGCCCTCGCCAAGGTCGATCCGGACGCCGGCGTCCGACTGGGACATCCTCGCCTGCAGATCGGCAAATGAGGTGATCTTGTATCCTTCGATGCGCACACTGTCCTCGGTCGTGAAATCGAGTATCAGGTCACTTCCATTGCCGGCTTTGATAGTGAATTTATCGGCCCCCGCGCCACCCTCGAGCACGTCGTCGCCCTTGCCGCCGTCGAGGGTCTGGGTCCCGTTCTTGCCCATGATGATGTTGTCGGCATCGTTGCCGTAGGCATAACGCCCGTCGCCGGTAACCCTCAGGTTCTCGAAATTGTCCGGCAGCGTATAGTCCATCCAGGTGACGATCGTGTCGACGCCTTCGCCCGGCGTTTCGGATGCCCAATTAGTCGATGAGTATAGATAGTAGATGTCGTCGCCGGCGCCGCCATACATGGTGACGTCGACGCTGCCATCGCCCCACAAGGAGTCGTGGCTGTCCGTGCCGTATAGCTCCGGCCCTGAGTTCGTTGCCGAAAAATGATTGACGGACTTGGTGCTGTAGGAGAGAGGGACACCTCGGGCGTTTAGAATAGTGCTCATCACGAAAACCCTATATACCTGAAATTCGGTGCCTAGCAGCTAGGCTAGCATCCAATATCGTGTACGACGACCGGGCCGGCGCTAACGTTATGCGACATAACGTTACAAGCGAGCCGATATCGGGCGCTGGATTGCTGATCTTGCTTTGAGACGACCTATTCTTCCCGGAACGCCCGGTTGAAGCTGTCGATCACCGGCCTTGCCAGATACTCGAAAAATGTGCGCTCGCTGGTCTTGATGTAGGTCTCGACCGGCATGCCTGGATAAATCTGTTCCAGCGTGATCTCCGGAGGCAGCGCGTCAGTCATGCGCAGACGCGCCGTATAGTAGGCCTGTTCATTGTCCTGATTGACCAGCCGGTCAGCCGAGAGATAGAACACTGTCGCATCGACGGTCGGCGTCATGCGAGCATTCAGCGCGCTGAAACGCAGCCGCGCCCCCTGCCCGATTTTGACGACATCCACATCCTGGGGGGAAATACGCGCCTCGATCACAAGATCGGTCGCGGTCGGCAGAAGTTCGAGCAAAGAATCACCTGGTCGGACGACGCTGCCATGGCTGTTATAGGCCATCTCCACGATAATCCCGTCGCTCGGCGCGCGGATCACGATTCGATCGAGGACGGCTTTCGCGGCACGTCGCTGCTCCTGCGCGTCGGCAATTTCAACACGGACGCCGTTAAGCTCGGAGACAGCCGTCTCGACGCGCTGAGTCTTCAACCGAGCGATTTGTTCCTCGGCCTCGGCGATTCGCGTGCGTGACGTCAGGATGGAGGCCTTGGTTTGGCCAAGCTGGCCTAGCAGATCGGCCTCGCTTCGCAGCAAAGCCGTATACTCCGACCTGTCCGTCAGGCCCTTGTCCAGCAGCCCCTTTTTCCGCTCGGCCTCGTCCCGGACAATTTCCAGTTGCCGTTCGACCGCAACCTGCTGGGCTGCCATCCCCTCGATCTGGTCCTTCAGCGCGCCGATGCGCTGGTTCAGAATGAACAGCTCCTGACGATGGCGCGCGAGACGGGTATCGAACTCCGTCTTCTGCTCGCTCAGAACGTCGCCTTCACCTTCGGCGCTCGCCATTTCCTCAAGACTTTCGGGAAAGATCAGCTTATCGGCGCCGTCCCACTCGGCCGCCAGGCGCTCAGCACGCGCCATAAGGGCGACGAGTTGCTTCTGAAGGCGATTGTACTGGGCGCGAGCACTGGTCCCATCGAGCTCGAAGAGGGGCTGGCCGGCTTTGACGCGGTCACCTTCGTGGACGAGGATCTTGTCGATTATCCCGCCTTCCAGATGCTGCACACGTTGATTCTGCCCGCCCGCCGCAACGACCCCTGGCGCGATAGCTGCCCCTGAAAGCGGAGCAAGCGATGCCCAGGCGCCGAAGCCGAAGACGAAGAGAAGTGTCGAGGCGAGGCCGACAGTCGAGACCAGGCGCGTGCTGGTTTTGACATTCCTAGCCCAATCAGCGTTGTCGTTCATATCCGTCGTCCGCTCGACCTGCACCGGTCAGCGCCTGATCTCGGGGGCAACGCTTGCGAAGTCCCCCAGGACGGCTGGCTGCGGCGCACTGTCGGTACTGCGTTGCTGCGCCTCGCGAGCGGCCCGTGCTTTTTCGACCTGACGCTGAAGCACCTTCTCGCGCGGCCCGTATTCTTCCAGATATCCATCTCGCAGAACCATGATGCGGTCCGCCTTCTCGACGACCGAGCGTCGTTGGGTCACGATCAGAACTGTAATCCCCTCCGCTTTTGCCGTAGTGAGCGCATGCTCCAGAGCCTTCTCGCCTTCGGCATCGAGATTGGCGTTCGGCTCGTCGAGGACCAGGACCCTCGGCTCGCCAAAGAAGGCTCGGGCGAGCCCCACACGCTGGCGCTGTCCGCCCGAGAGCTGAAAGCCTCTAGGTTCAATCATCGTATCGTAAGCCTTCGGCAGCTTCAGTGCGAGATCGTCCATCCCGGCCTTCCGGGCGGCACAAATGATAGCTTCGCCGGACGCGTCAGCGTTAAAACGGGCGACATTTTGAGCGACCGTTCCCGGTAGAAGCTCAACGTCCTGAGCGAGATAGCCAATATATTGACCAAGACGGTCGGGATCCCAACTGCGAATGTCCGCACCGTCGATTCGCACCGCGCCCGATCGTGGTTCAATTGCTCCGATCAGCGTGCGCATAAGGGTCGTTTTTCCCGCCCCGGAAGGTCCGATCACGGCCACGCACTCGCCGGCGGGGATCGTAGCGTTGATGCGCTTCAGCAACGGCTCGCCCGCCTGGGTTTTGCCACGCCCCGCAGCCTCCCCATTCGGTGGGAAAACGACAACGGCTTCGAAAGTCACCTCGCCGCGCGGAGCGGGGAGATCGGTGTGTGTCTCGGCCGGCCTTGCGGCGGCAAGCGCCTCGCTCAGACGCTTCCAAGCCTTGCGTGCCTCGATGAAGCCCTTCCAATTGCCGATGACCTGATCGATCGGCTGGAGACCACGCCCTGAGATGAGCGAGGCGGCAAAGATCATCCCCGCGGTCATTTCGCCCGCAAGCACAAGGTAACCGCCATAACCGAGAGTAGCGATCTGGAGACCGAGGCGCAGGATGCGCGACAAGCCTGCAAAAAGCGCGTTGACCCGGTTCATCCGATCATGCGCGGCGAGAGAAAGAGCCTCCTCCGAGCCCCAGTGACGGACGATGTTGCGGTTCATGCCCATCGCCGTCAGGCTTTCGGCATTCCTGACGAAGGCCTGAGCGGCCAGCGTCGCGCTCATCTGGCGGGCGGTGGCATCGTCCGCCGCCCTGGCGCTCGTCCATTGGTTGGCGACGGCGATGGCGACGAGAACAACCGCTCCCACCAATGTCAGCCAGAAAAGCTTCGGGTGGATCAGATAAAGAATCCCGATAAAGAAGGGAGCAAAGGGTAGATCGAGGAAAGCGAAAAGCCCCCGCCCGGAGGTGAAGCCACGGACGGCGTGGAGATCGCGGAGCGGCTGGACATCACCCAGGCTCGCACGGGGTGAAGCCATTGACGCCAGAAGCACGTCCGCACCGACCGCCACATCGAGACGACTGGCGAGACGTCCGGCCATGATCGCTCGTACACTGTCGATGATACCGAGCAGGAGAAGCGTGCCGGCGGCAATAACGGAAATGTAGATCAATGTCTCGAAGGAGGCCGATAGCAGCACCCGGTCATAGATCTGGAGCATGTAAACCGGCTGAACGAGCAACAGCAGATTTACCATGAAAGTGAAGCCTATGAGCCCTGCGAGGCCCTGGCGAAAAGTGGTTGCCAATCGCTCTTCGCCTTGCATTCGTGAATGATCCCCTCGCAATAGCACCGCCGGCTTGCCGAGCACTGCCGGCCGTCGCCGGCAGAGACCTTCTTTGCTGCATCATATGCACGCAAAGAAGAAATGACAGGCCGACTGAGAGTCTTTTCACGCCGGCATTGACCTTGAAGCCTTCGCACGCGTACCGGATGTCGCCGTGGTCCTGCAATTCGGTGTCGCGGAGTTCGATGAAGCGTTCAAATCCTTCTACAAGTCCGGTTCCAATCTACAGGTCATAAAGACCCTGGCGCCGGTGTTCGACGGCCCGGCAATGCTCTCCGACGAAGGCATTATGGAGATCAGGGGCTATTACCGGACCAACCCCGATCGTGTTCATTTCACCCTCAAATATATTTATGAGGGGGCATACTGGAAGCTGTTAGGCTTCTCGGCGAAAGTAGGTATGGGATGATCGCGCCCCCCGGGCGCTCGCACCACAGCCGCCCTCCCCTGGCATTCTTCCGGCTAAAGACGCTTGTGGAATGCGCATCATGAGGCTGGCTTGTGCCTCTAAAGGCCCGCGCTGGAGTACAATCAGCCTCGGGCCGCTTTTGCCCGCATTCGCGGGCCGTTGGTGGTTGGCGCTTGCCGCATAAAAAGGCCGCACTTCTCATGGGATTAGGCATGACCGGGAGAGGAATGGCGGCACGTTGGATCCCGTTGCCAGCATGGCGGCCGTCTCGCGGGCATAGCTTGGGTGCCGCATCTGGGCCCGAAATGGTGCGGCGGATGAGGATTGCGGCGGTGCTCGCTGCGCGTTCTGGCGCGGCTGCCCGGCGTCGTATCTCGTGTCGCGCAGCCGGCATATTGGCATGATGAAGGGGCATTTTCCGCTCATCCCTGCACTGAAGAACGACGATCCGGCGGGGGGTGGTGGCGGGCATGTGCGCATATCAGAAAACCCGTCAGGCAGGCGGTGAAAGCTACGGCCGATTGGGCCATTCGTCTCCCTGCGCTGCCATTCATCGGGGACCAACCCTTGCTTGTCTTTCTTAACGCTTAAATCCCGCGCCGGGCCGTTCAACCCTTCGGACGGAAAATTTCCCCTGCGGCTTTTCCGCATTCCTCGCGCTCGCTTTGCTTCAAATTTCCGCGCCCCGGCGGGTGCTCCGCGTCGCTACGCCCTTTCAGGTGAACCGCCCGCCTTTGCGGTCTTTTCGCTGGTGACATCGCAGGGATGGTCCCGCGATCAACAGCATAGGAGACTTCAAAATGGCTATCACCCTTGGCGCCTTCACCAAATCCGCAAACGGCAACTTTACCGGCACGCTTAATACCCTCAACGTCACCGCCAGCCTCGTCATCGTCCCCGTGGACAAGATGAGTGCAAACGCCCCCGATCATCGCGTCTATGCCGGCAACGGCAACCGCTACGAAGTTGGCTCGGGGTGGAGCCAGATCGCCAAATCGAGCGGCGAGACCTACCTCAACCTCAAGATCGGTGCTCCGGAATTTGGCCCCAACTGGGTGCGCGCCCGCCTGGTCAAGCTGGAACAGCCCGGCGAAGACGGCACCACCCATGTCGCCCTCTGGGAGCCGCGCGACCGCTGATTCCGCCTCACCAAAGCCCCGCTACGGTCGATCCGCAAGCGGGGCTTTTCTCATGCTTTCGCACCTGCCGGGCCGGCGAAATTCAGGCGAAGGTTGGGGGGAATGCCCTTGTGCTTGAGGGAAGATCGCCTACATGCTATCTAGATATTTTATATAGAAACGGAAACCATCATGGCGCTGAGCATCAAGACCGAGGAAGCCGATAAGCTGGCGCGGGAGTTGTCCCGCCTCACCGGCGAGACCATGACCGATGCCATCACCAGAGCTATGCGCGAACGGCTTGAGCGTTTGCGGGCCGAGCACGACACGAACAGCGACTATGTCGCACGCATGAAGGCTTTTGTGCGCGAACGCGCCGACCGTTATGATCGTCGCCCGGTCACGAAACGGGAGTGGGATGAAGCTGTCGGAGACACGCCCGAAGAACTCGGCTTCTCCCGATGATCATTGTGGATTCATCCGTCATCATCGCGATCATGTTCGATGAGGCGGAAGCGCCTGCCTGTATGGCGGCGCTTCAGAAAGACGGTTCACGTCTCATCTCGGCCGTGAACTACGTCGAAGCCGGCACCGTCATGGCCGGCAGGATCAGAAGCGGAGACCGGCGCGAGGCGATTGCCGATCTCGATGCTTTCCTGGTCAATTTTCGTATCGACATTGCCCCTGTCGATGACCGGCTGGCGCGCGCAGCAATGAAGGCCAGGATTGATTACGGTCAGGGCTTCGGGACCCGAGGCGGTCTCAACTTCGGCGACTGCTTCGCCTACGCACTGGCGAAACAGCATTCCGTCCCGTTGCTCTATGTCGGCAATGACTTTGCACTCACCGACATTCAACCGGCTCTGGCTCCCTGATCCGGCGGCAGGAGAGCCTGAGGCTGTAACCAGGACGGAGAACCTGGACAGGATTGAGAGAACGACGGTCTATGACCCGCGTCGCTCTTTATGCTCGCTAGGGTCAGGACCTATTAATATGGCCACAATGGTCGGCCTGATTTGTGCGGATACGCGGAGCAGGACCGCAGGAAGACTTTACGTCTTTCAAGGTCTTGCGACAAAGTAGCCCGTGCAAATCAGGCCGATCCGAAGGACGCTCGATAGACCGGCGAGCTGCCGCGTCAAAGCCCTTGACCGGGGGGAAGACCCCGCTCTGCGGGCTTTTCCTTGCATCTCTTGGTCTATCGAACGCCATTGTGGTCATATTAATAGGTCCTGACCCTAGTCCTCCGATAGTCAGAGCGAGGCATCGATTAAAGACCAGTTCTGGCTGTGCCGGGATCATGCGCGGCGGGGCGGTGGTAGATCGTCGGTTCCTATGAGGATGCCGCGATCTCTGGCGCGAGCACGATCCTGCGGCCGGGCATCCAGCGGCTCATGCGTGACGCGCAACATGTGGGGTTCAAGATCCTGCTGGCCGAGACGCTGGACCGCATCAACCGCGATCAGGCCCGATGTCGCCACGCTCTACAAGCAGTTGAAGTTCGCGGGCGTCACCCATCTGCTCATCGTCGCAAGTTGCGTCACATGGCGTGCGGGGCCTTCCACCCCGCGACATCAGTAACAACGCAAAAGTCAAAGCACTTCTTTCTTCAACTTAACTCCCAACGCACGGAGATTTTCACCATGTCACGCATCGATATAGCCATCTGGATCGAACTCTCGGACATCGAATTGCGCAGGGGACTGCCCGCGGATGAGAGCGCATGGAGCCGCGCCGAGATCGCCGAATTGCAGGCCCAGCTTGATGCGATGGAGGAAGCGGAAGGGGCATAGCGCCCCTTCTTTCGGCGCGTTTTCTTCGACGAAAGCCTCATCGCGCAAAGGGGGATCGTTTTCGATACCCCCCGTTTTCCGATCCTGAGCAAGCGCGCTCCCCGCCCCCATCCTTTGCTCATCTGCGCTTGGTCGCGCATCCGAACGCCAAACCAGTTCCCACTTCGGCTGGATGCGCTCCGGCACGTCGACTTTCACCGACAGGAGCCAAAGGATGAATGACGAACACACACGGGCGGCCGAGGCCCGCAAGGGCACGCCGTTCCTCACTACCAGAGACGCCGCCCATTATCTCTGCCTCTCCTACCGCACCTTGGAGAAGATGCGCCTGACCGGTCATGGCCCGCGCTTTCGCAAGCATGGCCGTTATGTCCGCTACCACATCGCCGAACTTGACGCCTGGTCAGAAGGGCGACGGAAAAATTCCACCTCCGATGAGGAAGAACGGTGATGAAAAAGCCCGCCCCTCTCCTTCTCGCCACCGCCCTTGCGAGCGCCTCGCTCGTCGGCTTTTCCGCATTTGCCGAGCCAACGCCTTGGTTCGTCTGGAACGCCTCGGCCAGCGCGCCTGTCGGGCTGTATCGTGTCCTTCCCGGCGCACTGCGGCACGGCGATCTCGTGCTCGTCTACCCACCGGAAGGCGTCGCAAAGCTCGCCGCCAAACGCGGCTATCTCCCCGCCGGCGTGCCGCTCATCAAGCGCGTTGTGGCCATGGATGGCGACCGTGTTTGTGCTTTGCGCGGCACGATTTTTGTCAATGACGCCGCTATCGCCTACCAGCGCAAGGCCGACCGCGCGGGCCGTGCTCTTCCGCACTGGCGGGGCTGCCGGGACCTTACCAAGGACGAGCTTTTCCTGCTCATGAAGACCGTCCCCGAGTCCTTCGACAGCCGCTATTTCGGCCCGGTAACGAGCGTGCACATCATCGGGAGGCTCACGCCGCTATGCACCGACTGAGCCCTTTCATTCTTGTTGCTGCCGCCATCGCTGCCCCCGCAGAAGGCGCCAATCTCGACCAATATCAGACCCATATCACCGAGGCATCACAGCGTTTCGGCATCCCCGAAAGCTGGGTGCGTGCGGTGATCATGGCCGAGAGCAACGGCGACCGCCAAGCCCTCTCGCCCAAGGGCGCGATGGGTCTGATGCAGCTCATGCCTAATACCTGGGAAGAGCTGCGCGACAGCCACGGGTTAAGCGCCGATCCTTATCAGCCACGCGTCAACATTTTCGCCGGGACAGCCTATCTCAAGGCGATGCACGACCGCTTCGGCTATCCCGGCTTGTTTGCCGCCTACAACGCTGGGCCGGGGCGCTATGATGAGCATCTGCGCACCGGCAGACCACTGCCGCGCGAAACACAGCGCTATGTCGCGCGCATCGAAAAGGCACTTGGCCGTTCGTCGGAACTGGCCCTCGACGGCGTGATTTCGCCGCCAGCCAATGCCGGAAATTCCGCCAAAATCGCCTCCGGGACACGGCTGTTTTTCACCCTCTCGACGCTAAAAAACGAAGCTGAAAGCGCTCAAAATTCTGCGACGGAAAGCGAGATTTTCGTTCCCGTCTGGACAAGAAATCAGCACGCAGAATGAGGGCGGGAATGCCGCATTTCATCACGGAACGCGTTCAATTTCTGCTTGGCGGCATAGCTTCGCCGCTGCCGGGTTGTCTGCCTATCAGGACACGTGATCGTGGATGGTCGCATCGGAGTCGAGGGAAGCCGCGTAAGGCAAGAAGAAGCTCTGGCACCATTCGCTGGATCACAAATGGTGAGCCTTTGTCTGCACATCAGTTTTTCTGTTCGCCCTTGGCACTATTGGCCGTACCTGTGGTGTCATGCCTGCAGCACCTGGCTGGTTTTCCTCAATATCTCTGCCACCTTTTTCGATGAGGAGCGTTATGCCCGATGACGATGATTTCAAGCCGAAGCTCGGCAGGCCCCGCGCTAACGGATCTAAGGCCGGGCGCAAGTTCCTGCATCAGGTTCTCGCCGCATCGAACCTTGCCAAAGGCGGCGGCGATGCGCGTAAACCGCTCTTCACCGGCGCGCGCATCGGACGCGGTGTTGGGGCGGGCCGCGTGCTCGCCAGCCGCGACCGTTACGCCGCCTTCCGCCAGCGCCGCGTCATCATCAAATCCCGCATCGTCAAACTGGCCGACAAGGGGATGGACGGGGCGCGGGCGCATCTGCGCTATATCCAGCGCGACGGCGTCACCCGCGAGGGGGAGCCGGGCCAGCTTTACGATGCCCAGGAGAACGATACCCGCGACAAGGCTTTCCTCGACCGTGCCGATGGTGACCGCCACCAGTTTCGCTTCATTGTCTCGGCCGAGGACGGCGCGGAATATGTCGACCTGAAGCCCCTCACCCGCCGCCTGATGGCGCGCATGGAGGAAGATCTGGCGACCCGCCTCGATTGGGTGGCGGTCGATCATTTCAACACCGGCCATCCGCACACGCATATCCTGGTGCGCGGTTGCGACGAAAAGGGCAAGGACCTCATCATCGCCCGCGACTACATCACCACCGGCATGCGCGAGCGGGCCGCCGAGATCGTCAGCCTGGATTTCGGGCCGCGCTCAGATTCCGAGATCGAGAACCGGCTGCGTCGCGAGATCGAGCAGGAACGGCTGACCAGCATCGACCGCCGCCTGGTCCGCGAGATGGACGAGATGGGTGTCGTTGCTGCGACAGATCGCGACGCCTTCCAGCAGAGCCTGCGGGCTGGCCGCCTACAGAAGCTGAGGCGGCTGGGCTTGGCCGAGGAACTTCGCCCCGGTGGGTGGTGGCTTGAAGAAGGGTTGGTGGATACGCTGCGTCGAATGGGCGAGCGCGGCGACATCATCAAGACCCTGCACCGGGAAATGGCCAGGCAAAATATCGTTCGCAGTCCCACTGACTACGCGATCTTCGACACCACGGATGCGAACACGAAGTCCGTTGTCGGGCGTGTGATGGCGCGCGGGCTCTCTGATGAGATCAAAGATCGTCATTACCTGATTGTCGATGGCGTAGACGGGCGCGCTCATTATATCGACATCGGCAAGGGCGATGCGACCGACCCGACGCCGGAAGGCAACATCGTCCGCGTGAGGCCGAAGAATATCGAGCCCAAGGAAGTGGATCGAGCTGTTGCCGAAATCGCGGCAGCCAACGGCGAGCGCTACAATATCGACATCCACCTCCAGCACGATCCCCGTGCGACGGAAAGCTTCGCTGAGATCCACAATAGGCGGCTTGAAGCCATCCGCCGCGTCACCGGTGCTATCGACCGCGAGCCCGACGGAACCTGGATCATTGCGCCCGACCATCTCGACCGCGTGAGGGAATATGAACGCGGGCAGGCCAAATCAGCACCGGTTATCGTCGACAAACTCTCGCACTTGACGCTCGATCAGCAGATTGGCGCCGATGGTGCAACCTGGCTTGACCGAGAACTGATGACAAACACTCCTGAACCTACCAGCGATTTCGGTTTCGGCCGCGAAGTGCGCGAGGCCCAAGCCCGTCGCCGCCAATGGTTGATCGCGGAAGGGCTGGCGCATGAAGAAAGAAACGGCATAAAGTATCGCGCCGACATGCTGGACTCCCTGCGGCGACGCGAGCTCACCCGTGTCGGAGGAGAGCTTTCTAACCAACTCGGTCTCGGCTATGTCGAGACCCGCCACGGCGAAGCTGTCGAAGGCACGCTACGACGCGCGATCGAGCTTGCTAGCGGCAAATACGCTGTCATCGAGAAATCCCGCGAGTTGACCCTCGTCCCCTGGCGCCCCGTCCTCGACCGTCATATCGGCCGACACGTCTCCGGCATGATGCGTGGCGACAGCATTTCCTGGACCATCGGACGGCAAAGAGGGCTGGGCATTTCCTGAATTCAGTTGCCTCTGTTGGCGCGGGTGGCGCGCGACCTGCTCTTCGCCCGCCTCCCGCACCAACTCCGGAAGACACGCACAGCGGGATGCGCAAGGGCCTCTTTTGTAACGACTGTAGCGACGGCGTAGCAAGCAAACTGAACTGATGCGATGGATGCCCCCTTCGTCCGGCATCGTATGATGTCCCGGGATTGCCGGAGGCTCCTACTCTTGAGAAGGTGGAGCCATCATGAGCAATACGACAAATCGATTTTCATCTGAGGCCCGGGCCCGCGCGGTTCGGATGGTTTTGGATCACGAGGGGGAGCACCCGTCGCGTTGGGCAGCCATATCGTCGATCGCGGCCAAGATCGGCTGCACGGCGCAGACTCTCAATGAATGGGTCAAGAAGGCGGAGGTGGACAAAGTGGTCGGCGGCATCGGGATCAGTTCGGGCACGCCGGATCAAGACCGGCAATGCGCCCAGGTGGGACTGGACGCATTTCATTCAGGTCTCACCTGAGGCCACGATGGTCGGCCGGCACGAGTGCCTTTGGGCACGGGCTATCGCTTCAGGTGCCTTGCGTACGAGGGACGGGTGTGGCACGGCCGCGTGGATCGTGCGATCCGCGACCTGGAGCGGCTCCTGGCGAGGCTGAAGGATGTGCAGAAAGAAGGCGAGTTCTCGATCGCACGGCTGCACAGCCTTGGCGTGCAACTCCTGACCTATGTCCGCTCGAACCGCAGCGCGATCGTCAACTATGGAAAGCGCTACCGGTCCGGCCTTCGGGTTGCCACGACCCTCGCCGAGTCGGCAGTGAATTCACTCGTCGGCAAGCGCATGGTCAAGAAACAGCAGATGCGGTGGTCGCTCCACGGCGCGCACATGCCTATGCAGGTCCGGACAGCATAGATCAACGGCGAACTTCGCGATCGATTACGGGCACCGTTCCGACAGCCTGAACCGAGCGTACCGCCAATATTCAAGCCGAAACCACCTCTTCTGCGCGCCGCCTGACCCCAGAGAAATTACCGGTCTCGGCCAGACCGGCGACCGCAAGGCTGCAGAGGTGCAGATGGCCGCTCTTGGCTAGATACCTCGGGCGGAGCTCCGGCTCCGCCCGCTATTTCGGTCCGACAGCTCGGATTGACAGAATGACGTAAAACACCTATTTTACGTGAAACACTGGAGCCGAGAGATGAAACAGTACACCTTCTCCGATATGAACCGATTCTCGGGCGAAATCCTTGAGACGGCGATGATCGAGCCGGTCGTGCTCACCAAGCACGGCAAGGAAAAGCTCTATGTCCTCTCAGCCCGGGATTATCACCGGATGCGCGGCGAGCCGAGCCCGACGGAGTCCTATTCGCTCCATGATGCGCCGGACAACATCCATGAGGAGCTCATGACAGGGATAGACGCCATACTTGAACCTGCCAAGACCGATGTTTGAGCAGGGCGACGTCGCCGAGTTCCACTATCTCTGGCGCCGCGAAGCACAAAAGGGCGAGGAATCCGGTCGGAAGCCTCGCCCTGTCTGTATCGTGATCAAGACCCCGGGCAACCCGGACGTCGTATTTTCTCTTTCCCTTCACGTCCAAGCCACCGATTGCCGGCCAGGTCGCCCTGAGCGTGCCGGAAACAGAATGTCGCCGCATCGGCCTTGCCGCGCCGTGCTGGATCATTCTCGATGAGTACAATCGCGTCGAAATGGACAAGGACTATGACTTCGTGTCGACCGAGCCCATCGGATCAGTGAGTACTGCCTTCCTCCGCGAGATTGCCGCGACCATCAAGCAGTCAGCCCGGACATCCGCCATCAGAGCCGTGAAGCGGACCTGATGGCGGCCAGAGGCCTCGGTAGTGTCGCTCGTGATGTTGAGGCAAAACGGGATACCCTCCAGGGCGCCCGGCGTTCGGTCGAAGAAATTGCCGACGCGGGTGTAGCGGTAACCTTCAAGCGCTTCTTCAGAAAGGCGCTGGAGCATCATGGTCGACCGGACCGCGTCGTCATCGACGGGAGCCAGACCAATCGCGAGGCGATCGTTTCCTGGGACACGACCAACCGCCTGCAGAACCGCTCCCGGCACCGGTTGAAGCCGATCCGGATCCGCCAAAGCCAGTACCTCACGGATTGCTTTGAGCAGGATCATCGGCGCATCAAGCGCCGTGTCTGGCCAATGCTCGGCTTCAAGTCATTCGCAAGCGCGACTGCAACCCTGGCCGGCGTCGAGATGAAGCACATGATGCGCAAACGGCAGGCGAGGTATCTTACAATCCGAATCCGTCGGTTGCTGAACAGTTTGAAATCATCGCTGCAGCGTGAAGCTCTCGCCACCCCGCAGTCTCTGTGCCGCGACGAAAATTTGCAACGGAACCGTCGAATATCGTCTGCCTGCATTCATCGGCCTCTCCCCGGATCTACGCCGGCTCGATGACGAGGAAAGCTCAAGAATGTGGCCGCTATGGTGGGTGCCGGTCACAACTCCTTTGCATGCTCCTTTACTGCCAACTCAAGCGCTTGGCTCAGAGGCACCGCCTTGGAGAATAGGAAGCCCTGAGCGGTTCTGCAGCCAAGCTTGCGCAGCGCTTGCCGATCCGCCTCCGTTTCGACACCCTCGGCCATGACCTCGATCCCGAGCGTCCTACCGAGATCGATCACCGCTTTGACAAGTAGCCGGTCCTCGCGGGACTTGGCCAAGCCGCGGATGAAGCCCTGGTCTATTTTCACCTTGCCTATCCTGCTGTCCTTGAGCGATGCCAATGTGGAAAAGCCGGTGCCGAAGTCATCGAGCGCGATGGAAATGCCGGCATGTGAAAGGCGTCCAAGCTTTTCATCCACTCTGTCCGGATCCACTGGGGATTCTTCGGTAATCTCGATTTCGAACATCGTTGCGGGGAGGCCCCTTGCCGTCAGACCATTCAGGACCATGTCGTCGATATCGCCGGCTTCCAATTCGCGCGGTGAAACATTCATCGCCACACGAACATCACGACAGTCAGCTTTCACCAATCCCTCGATAAGAGCGCAACAGTCGGCGAATACCGTTTGAGTCAGCAGCTGAAGCATTCCGGTTTCGCGTGCGGCTGTCATGATTTCGGGTGGAGAGATGGCACCATGAATCGGATGGGACCACCTTAGCAAGGCTTCAAAACCGACCACGGCCTCGGTATCGAGTCTTACAATGGACTGGAACCATGGGCCCAAGCTTCCTGTCTCTATCGCCGAATGAAGGTCGCGTTCGATGGACTGGCGCCGTTGGAGTTCCCTGTCGAGTTCGGCATCGAACAGGCAAAATTCGTTCCTGCCACGACGCTTAGCCGTGTAAAGGGCGACATCCGCGCGCAGTAACATTTCCGTCAGCCCCGGCCTTTCAGCCAGGTATATTCCTATGGATGCACCGATCCGAACGGACGGGACCTTAGGATAAGGGCTGGCAACTTTGTCTATGATATTGGATGCGAGGTTGCTGGGAGAAAGCGGACCCCTCAGTGAGCGATAAAACAGCACGAACTCATCGCCACCGATGCGGGCGAGCGTCGAGCCTTCCGGCGCTTCCTCCTCTATCCGGCGGGCGATCATGGCGAGCAGTTCGTCACCGGTCCTGTGACCGTAGGTATCGTTGACAGATTTGAAGCCGTCTAGATCAATCAGCATTGCGACAAAGGGACCGTTTGTGTTCTCGAACTGATCGATTGCGTGTGCGAGGCCCCGTCTGTTGAGAAGGTCCGTCAGGGGATCCTCCCTGGAATTGCGCTCCATCTCCGCTGCAAGCCGCTCCGCCTCATGTCTCAGGCGGCTCGCTTCGCGGAAGCGCGCTTGTCCAATTGACGAGCTTCGAACCAAGCCGCCCATGAAGAGCAGAACGGCAAAAGCCAGAATATAATCTTCAAAGCTGCCTTTCGCCGACAAGCAACCCACCGTGATGAGGAGCGGCGGTGTGATGAAGTTGGTCGCTGCCGCGGCATATGAACTGCCGTATGTAACCGCACCAGCTGAAATACCCGCCAAAATAATCAGATGCAGCGGCGCTTGGGGTGTTGTGTAGCCAACAGTAAGGACGGCAAGAAAGGACCAGGCAAACCCTGCCAGAAGAGCAAGGATGCCAAACCAGCGAAGCCGCTGCGAAATCCCTGTTAAATCGTCCTGGCGCCCCGTCTCCTTTAGCTGATAACGGGCGAGTCCGAGGCGGGCGGCATTTATCGCATTGACAGCCAAGAACCAGATTGCGGCGGCAAAGCCGCCGCCAGAAAGGGCCTGCACCGTCAAAATTAGGCCTGATAGGATAGTGCTTATCGGCATCGACACGAAGAGGCCGGCCCTCAGGTCAGCAAGCTGATCCTGACGAATTCTGGCCTCCAGCGTGGCTTCTTTGTTAAGGACCATAGACCAGTCAGCTCGCTTGCCATGCCTCTTCGCAACGCAAGCCTATGCAAGGCCCCTGAAGGACGGGTTAACTGTTCAACGGGGTATGAGCCTACTGGGTCTCTGAGCCACATTGCCGAGGCCCTGGCGGCCAATCGCCAGGGGATGCCGAATTCGAGACCGGTAACTTCTCTGGGATCAGACGGCTCGCAGGAAGCGATCAATAAACTGACGTTCCACACTGCAAGCAACTTATGCATCTTTCGAAGCACAAAGCATGAACACGAGAATTGAAAAAGCTCTGACTTTCAGATCGCCAGCGGACACCAGATTGCCTGGACCCGCTCGGAAAAGGTGCCAAAGGCGGCTCGTTTCGGGGAGCGAAAAAAGGTGGGGGTCAAGCTGCTCCAGAGCGCCCCTGCAGCACATCCAGATAGACGCTGGTGCCCGGAAACAGCGGCCCACCTATTGCGGGTTCGTCAGCAGCCCATGGGAGATCTTCGTCGGCCCTGCACTCGAGAGTTCCGGAGTGTTCTTTCTGAGGCTTCAGTGACCGGTAGCGACCGGAGGGTTCCGGAGAGATCAAACCCCAAGATCAATATCCGCCGGGATGCTACCCTTGCGGCCGACCAGCCGGGCCCTAAAGTCATCTTCGAGAGCCAGTCGAGAAAGCGCCAATTCCAACAGCTCTGTGTCAGAGGCGACATGGGCACGCTTTTTGGCCGCCTCGATCAGTTCCGAGTGCACCCGCCCTGACAAGCGCGTATTTTTGGCCGTGCCAAGGAGACCAACGGCCTTCGCTTGCTCAAGCACGAGCTTGTTACGAGTCAACGCAACCTTTGCTTCAATTCCTGCAGCAGAATTGGGTTGGGGGCCCATGTCGACCTCCTATGTGTGTTAAACAGAATATAGATTGCGTTGGACGGCAAGGCACGTCCGGGAACAGCGGTAGATTGCCGTGAATGCGGTCCAGCCCGACGCTGAGCGCCCGTTGCATGGCTTTTTACGCCACGATGGTGGGCGTTGCCCTGGTCGCGCCAGCCATGATTTCCGCTGATTGGCAGGAGGCGACGGTCAGCCAGCAGCGGTGACGACGTGGTCGCCAAACCGGTCCTTGTTCATTATTATCCAACTTACCGCGCCCGGGCGTACATTCGGGTCAGCCGCGAACCTTTTGGATGAAAAGGGGGTCCCCCTTTCCACGATCATTGACAATGCAGGTCGCGCAGAGGGCGCACAGCGCAACGAGGGCGTAAAATTCTAACTTTCCCGTGCCTGAAGAACGCAAAAGTCAGAATCCTCTTGGCAAGCATCCTCCGAAATACTAACTTTCCCGTTCATCAGGCACGGGAAAGTTAGAAATGCCTCTCCATCTTGTCGGCGAAACGATCGATAAAACCCGCAGTCATTACCAGGCGGAAACGGGCAAGCTCGTGCAGCTGATGCGCGGCGTTTATTTCGATGCCGACGACGACATCGAGGCTGTCGTTCTCAGGCACGCCGTCCGCATCGCGCGCTATCTCTATCCCCGTGCCTATCTCTCAGCCGCCAGCGCTGTGCTGTTGGGGCCGACACGCGATGGCCGGCTGTTTCTCAGCGGGCGACGGAAGCAGCGCACGCGGCTACGATCTCTGGAGATCATCCAGAACGAAGCGCCCAACAGCCCTTCGATCGCCCAGGCGGTCATCGATGATGGCATGGGTGAGTTCCGCGTGGACGTTTCATCTATGCGCCAGCGCTTCCTTGAAGCCTTCAGACTGCGCAGCGAGCACGCGGCATCCATCGACGATTCTATGCGCGAGACGATCGCCCAAAGGCTCATGGAAGAGTACGGCGATGCCAAAGGCGCGGCGGACGCCGTGTGGGCGCTTGCGCGAGAGAACCAATGGTACCGCGAAGGCGAACTGGCCGAACGCTATTTCCTGCGCCGTCCTGCCGCCGCGCCGGCGCGCAACGAAGCGGCCATCGATCTCATTGTCGCATGGCATGGCCGGCCCATCGGCAGCCTCATACATGACGGCTTCGAATGGCGCTGGCGACCGACGGATGAGAATGGGCCGCCATTGATCCGGCAGACAACACCCGGAAAGCTGCCGCCCTTTATCCTTTCGCTGCTGCCTGAAGGGTGGTTGGAATCAGTCCTTCAGGAACGGGACGAACGGGCAGTGCTGCGTTCCGGCAAGCGCTACATGTCCAATATAACGATCGTCGAAAATCAAAGCGAACTGGCAATGCTGCCCGCCGACATTCTGCTGACGCCTCTTGCCGGCTTTTCCAAAGGTGGCGTGTTCACGGGCCGCTACGAGGGGCCAGGGCGGAGCGACATCGAGCAGAATTTCGAGCGCAATCTCGCTCAGATATATGCGCGCGCAGAGACGCCCCGGCTTTCCGGCGTGCAGATCAAGGCACCGATGTACCTGGCCGGCGACGGAACACTCACACCGAGCGTTACCAAGCCTTTCACCCATATCCTCAAACCGGCAGGGACAAGCGGCTTTGAGGCCTTGCCTGTTATCGAATGGCAGTCGCTAACGCTGGGCGCCGTCGCCGGGTTCGTAGCGCCTTCAATGGCGTTGGTTGCCATGCCGGACGGCATGCCGCCGGCTTTGCTTGTCGAGCGCTTTGACATTCGCACCAGCCAAGAAGATCGACGTCTCCTGGCGATGGAGGATTTCGCCTCGGTTTTGGGCGTGCCCACAGAAGCCAAGTATGACGGGACGATCGAGCGCGTGGCACGCGCACTGCGGCCCCTTTCTACAATGCCGGACGAGGATGTGCTGCTGGTGTTAAAACGGACCGTGTTCGCCTGGCTGATTGCCGACGGCGATATGCACCTCAAGAACTTGGCGCTTCTCAAGATCGCGGAACCCGGCAGCCGTCAATTCACCTCTGTACGTATGGCACCGCTTTACGATGCCGTGACAACACGGATATTTCCCGGTCTGGAAAGCGACCGTATGGCTCTCAAACTGAACGGCAAGGACGACCGGCTGCGACGGGCGGACTTTCGCGCTGTCGCCGCCACCACGGGTATCAAGGCCGCGGATGCCGACGCGGCGATCGATGATGTTGTCTCACGCCTGGACGCTGGGTTGGAGGCTTTGGCGCTTCCCGATATCGCACCGGCAGGATCGCCCATCGCTGAGTCAGCGGAACGGATGCGCAATCTGGTGAGAGAACGCCTCGACGCATTTTCCTGAAAACCCCGGAATGTCCGCAACACCTGCGGACCTGCGATCATGAATTATCAGTCAACAGTGAATAATCCGGGCCTCTTAAGCGGCGAACTGCTTCGGCCTGAACTGGAGCACCGCGATCAAGAGCGGCAAAAACACCTTCAGCCGTAAGCCGGCGTCACCGCTTTAGGGCCGGCACGCGCCGGTGGTGACCCACACGGGAAACCACCGGCTCGTTTCAGGCTCCTGAACCGATGCTCAGGCGACTCCCAGATGTCTTTCCGCATCGCGCGCAGCGATCTTGGCGAGCGGTGCAAATATCGAGCTTTCGCCCTTCAACGCAATGTCACCCAACGAGAGAATGCCGATCATCCGCTTCTGGCGGTTGAGCACCGGCAGGTGGTGGACCTGCCGCTCCTGCATCTGGTCGAGCGCTTCGCTCAGCGTCTGGTCGTCGAAGCAGAAGAAAATTCCCGACGACATCACGGAACGGCAGGTCAGCGTGTCAATGGGCTCGCCGGTCGCCACCGCGCGGCAGGTGATATCTCGATCCGTAATCATGCCCACAAGCCGATCGTTTTCGCCGATTGGCACGCAACCGATGCCCTCGTCGCGCATGATACGCGCCACCTCTTGAATGGGTGTGTCGGGGGAGTACCACCGCACATCTTCCGTCATCGCCTCGTTTACCAGCATGGTCGCCTCCATTCAGGCCAGGCCCCATCGGGATGGTGGACGGATGATGTAGCAAAGACGGGACCGGGCAGTTGTGCCGCTACCGTGGTACCGCCCACCATATCCCAATGTCATTATGCATCCATCTGAATACGGGAACCAGATGTTCTCCGGCCCTGGCTGCAAAAGTGATCGCGGAGTTAGGTCAACAGCATGAACAGGAGGCAGCGATCTGTGCAGTTCGTCGATCAGCAGCAAGCCCAGTCCGACCAGTCCGATCGCGAGTTCGGTCAGCCACTGCGTAACGTGCCATGCACTTACTCCTCATGGATGATCTTGCCACCGGGCCGAGATGGTGCTTCAATTCGGCATCGAAGCTTGGGGGAAGGGTCCAATGGAACTCTTTCAGTCCGCACAGAACGTTTGCACGGCCAGTGGCGGGATTTCCTTCACGACATTTGCAACGCTGTTCGTCATCTTCGGTGCCGCCGGTGCCGTCCAGTTCATGCGCATCCGCGCCAAAGGCTATTCTCTTTCCCAGCCGAGATCGGGGCCGCTTCCGGCCTGATCCGATCGGCGCGGGTCTTGATTGCCATCCGTTCGCTTTCAAGCCGGCCCGTAAGCGCGGATCGAACCTCTTCGATCTTCGACGGTCGCCAGTCTGGTTGGACTAGGCGCACCCACCCTCCAAAGCGGGTAGCCTTGAGAGTTCGCCACGTTAAGGCCGCAGCCATGCCGACCATCCCGTTACAGCTTCGTTCGTGAGGCCAAGGCGAATTGAATCCTTATCCCAAATTCGGATTTCGGTAGGCTCGCCAGGTAGGACTGTAACAACAACACGCCCGCTTGTTCGCAAGGCATACCAAGTTTTCTGACCCGGTCGTCGTCCGGCTTGGGGATTGCGATCCGCTTGACCGGCTGCGGCTGATAGGTTCCCTTGAGCAATTGAGACCGGATGCTTGATGCCCTGCCTTGCATTGCGACAGTGCAGCACCCCTTCGTGCAAGAAAGCGCGGCCTGGACTTCTTTAACGGAAGAGTCCCAGGCCGCCAGTCGCGCTCGGCGGCGGCGCTTGGATGCCAGTTATCGCAGCTCGCGCCCAGCGCCGCCTTTGGCGACGAAGCGAACCGCAGCACCGAGAGCCGCGGCCGCACGGGTGGAACTGCGCTCCTCTGCTGGTCTCTCAGCATAACTGGGCTGGTTCCGCTGGGGCGGCAGCTGGAATACAGGGCTGTGGAATTTGGCATCGAACGCTACGGCCAAGTCGAGGACAATAGCGGCGCCAGCAACACAGTCCGTGATGTCATCGTCCGACACGTGCAATCCGGGAAACTGCCTGCGCACTTCCTGGATCGCCTCAAAAGTCGAAACCGCTTGGGTTCCGGACTTTTTTTGCAAAAGGATCTTGATCGCCTCCAGCACTTCAGCTGGCAGGCGGCTGTGCACCGTGCCGTTCATGATGATGTCCTCCCAACAAAAATTATGCGCCGCGTGCGGTCGGCTGTCCAGACCATTTTAGACTTTGGTCGAACAATCAAGGGCAGGCCTCCGTGCGAGATCAGGCCTTTGCTTGGAAAGCCTGGAACTGGAAGGCCGCCGCCGCCAACTTTGAAGAAGCCGCCTGAGCCAAGCCTCAGCGGACGCCCGTCGGCGTCGCCACCGTCTCTGCATCACTTGTACGCGATGAAGTGCGCACGCGCCTGACCTCTGCTGCCGGCCGCGGGCATGGTCCCGCGGCCGGAACCCCGCCAAAGAAGTGCTGCAATGGCGACCGTAAATGAATTCTTCGATATGGGTGCCGCGCCGATGCGAATTGGCATAGCGTGATCTCGATGTGCTGGCATCCTTCTACAAGTCGGTCCTCGGCCTCACTCGGCTTGAGGCCACGAGTGGCCGCATTACGCTCGGTAAGACGCAGAATAGTGGCCCGCCTATCACCGCCATGAATCGCTAGCGCCCTACCGATTCATAGGAGTCGTTGGACACTGCTTCTGCGAGAAACGTCCCATGTCCAGTGAAGATATCCGCCCCGCCACCTTCCCGCATCGATCCCGTACACAACATGCGGCGGTTCTTCACCCTGACGATCCGGCCGACATTGTTCGGCGGCGCCTCGTTAATTCGCGGGGGACGCATCGCACCAATGGTCAGTCCCGCTCCTTACGGCCCTCGGTCTCGCCGCGCTGCTCTTCGCGTGCCCACAAATAGAGATAGCCAATGACGGCAGCGGTGCGGATCGAGTCATAATTCAAAGTCGGACGGTCTCATTTTCTCGTGCATAGGCCTCGACGGCATTCTCGAATCAGCCAGGCGCGGAACTCCGCCTCAGTAAGCGGTTTTGCAATAAAAAATCCCTGGCCAAAATCACATGAGAGATCGCGCAGCAAATCATAGACCGCCTTTGTCTCGATGCCCTCGGCGGTGACGCTGAACCCGAGCTTGTGACAGGCCTCGAGTGTCGTCTCGATGAGCAGGCGGCTACGCGGGTTCGCCATCGCATCATCGCGAAGGAACGTGCGATCGAGCTTCAGCGAATCTGCGGGTAAATCCCGCAGGTAGGCTATGGAACTCTGCCCCGTTCCGAAGTCATCGAGGGCGACCGAGATGCCGAGATCTTGCAGGAGGGCAAGATTGGTGGAGACTTCATCCAGCGATCTTATCAAACCACTTTCGGTGACTTCGACTTCGAGCCGTCGCGCCTCGACCCCGTGCCGCTCGAGAAGTTCAAGGATCATTGCCGGCAGGTTCGCTTCTTCAAGGTTCCGGATAGCCAGGTTCACGGAGAGCGAAAGCGGCAATCCTTGGGTGTGCCAATCGGCCATTTGCCTGATCGCCAGGCTCAGCACTCTTTCCGACAATGGTCTAATCAGCTCCGTCTGCTCGGCAATGGGTATGAAATCAGAGGGCGCGATCAGCCCAAATTCAGGGTGGTGCCAGCGCACCAACGCCTCGGCTCCAACACACACGCCTGTCTCCAGCGCCACTTTCGGCTGGTAGTGCAGCGTAATCTCTTCAGAATTGCGTAAGGCTCGCTGTAGGTCCGGCAGCAATCTCAGCCGCGCCCGGCGGGCGTCGTCCCTCCGGTGGTCAAACACCAGCACGGCCTGCTTCGCTGCCGTGGCATCCTGAAGCGCTGACAGCGATGCTCGAAGCAGAGCGAGCGAAGTGCTTGCGTGCTCGCCAAATTGCGCCAGCCCAACATGCGCCTCCGATCGAATCGGTATGCCATCGATGATGACCGGTTCGTTCAGCGCCTCGACCAGCGCCGATCCCACGGCTGCCGCCTCTTCCTGAGGAGCCGTCACGACCAGCGCAAACACGCCGCTGCTGATGTGGAACAGTTTGGCATCATCGGGCAGGACCCTTTTCAGCCGCTCTGCGACGGCCTTCTGCAGGGAGGCGCCCTGTTCATGGCCAAGACTCGATGAGATTGTTTCCAGTTGCCCAATCTGCAAGCTCAGGAGCAGAAGCGGCGAGTGCTGCGGGATGCCGGAACGGATCAATTGATCAAGACGCTCAAGGCATCGCGTCCGGTTCGCAAGACCCGTCAGCGGATTGTAGTAGCTCTGCCGTCGGATCATATGCAGTTGCCGGTCGCGGATAGAGAAAGCCAGGCCGGCGAGACCCCCGATGAGGACGAAAAATGCACCTCTGACCAGCCAGTTTGTCGTGGCCTGGGCGATGCCTGCAGCAACGTCCAGGGGCATGAGCGGACCCAGGAACAGGGAAGTCACAACGGCGGTCACCACGCCACCGGGCAGTCCAAATGCCGCAGCCCCCGCGATGATTGCGACATAGGCGACATGGCTATAGGCGAAACTGGTGCCACCTGTGACGTAAACAACGGCGGCTGCACCGATTGAGAGCACGCCTACCAGCGCCGCAGCGGCGATCCGCCACGTCCAGCTTGCCGCTTTCGGAATCCCCAAAATGGAGGCACCGAAGTGCGCGATCGTCTTCTTATGCTGTGTCGGCATGCGCAAGAGTGATCCTGGTGGCTGGCTGGCTCAACCAAATCATACTGTGCGTAATATAAGGTAAATCTGGGTGACAATGGCCCCGTGCCAGCCAATCATGCCTTGGTCTTGCTCGTGGTCGGCGAGGGCTTCAATCTAAACTCATTCTGCGCTAGGCGGCGCGTTGCAACGGCCGGATCGCCTCGCCCTTTCCGTCGAAGAAGTGCAAATTCTCCGGATCGATTGCCAGGCCAATGGCATCGTCGATCCTGGGCGTGTTCTGGCCGTTGTGGATTACCAGTACGGTCTCGCCGCTTTCGAGCTCGATATGGAGCAGGGTTGCCGCGCCCGTATATTCGCTGATCATCACCGTGCCGCGCAGAATTCCCGCGCCGGCATCGACGACAGAAAGATGTTCGGGCCGCATGCCGATCCCGTGTGCGGAGCCGATCTTCAGCCCGCGCGTTGCGAGTTGCCGTTCCACTGAAGCGGCGAGCAGGACGTTCATGCGCGGGCTGCCGATGAATTGGGCGACGAACAGATTGTCCGGGCGCTCGTAGAGCTCGCGCGGGGTGCCAACCTGCTCGATCACGCCGTCGCGCAAGACGACGATCTTGTCCGCCAGCGTCATCGCCTCTATCTGGTCGTGCGTGACGTAGACCATGGTGTTGCCGAGCTTCTTGTGGAGCGCGGCGATCTCGGCGCGCATATGCACGCGCAGCTCGGCATCCAGATTTGAAAGCGGCTCGTCGAAGAGGAAGACCTGCGGGTGGCCCACAATGGCGCGGCCGATCGCGACGCGCTGGCGCTGTCCGCCCGAAAGCTCCCTTGGATAGCGGTGGAGCAGCGCTTCCAGCTTGAGCGAAGCGGCGGCTTCCATCACCCGCCGTTCTGCCTCCTCAGCCGGCACTTTGCGCACCTTCAGTCCAAAACCCATGTTCTGCTTGACGGTCAGATGCGGGTAAAGCGCGTAGGACTGGAAGACCATGGCTACGCCCCGCTGGGCCGCCTGCACGTCGTTGATCAGCCGGTCCCCGATATAAAGCTCGCCCTCTGTGATGTCTTCCAGGCCTGAGATCATGCGAAGGAGGGTGGATTTGCCGCAGCCCGATGGGCCGACGAAGACGACGAATTCACCATCCTCGATTGCAAGGTCGACGCCTCGGATCACCTCCGTAGAGCCGAAGCGCTTTTTGAGATTCTGAAGTCGCAGACTGGTCATGAGTTGTGTCCTTAGCCGTCCCGGCTATCCCTTGACGCCCGAAAGGGCGAAGCTTTCGATGATCTGGCGCTGCGCGATCAGATAGACGATCAGAATCGGCACCACCGCGAGGCTGGTAGCCGCCAGTTGCAGGTGCCAGAGCGGCAGGCCGTAGGAATCGGTGAAGTTGCTGAGTGCGAGCGGGAGGGTGAAGCGTTCGAGCGAACTGATGAACACCAGCGGCTCGAGGAAGAGATTCCAGGAGAAGAGGAAGGTGATGATGGAGACGGCGGCGAGCGCCGGCCGCGACATGGGCAGCGCCACGCGCCACCAGATGCCGAAGCGCGAAAGCCCGTCCATCTTGCCCGCTTCCTCCAGTTCCTTCGGGATGGCGAGAAAATATTGCCGCATCAGGAAAGTGGCCATCACACCATGCGAGCCGAAGACCGGTAGGAGGATGAGCGGCGCGTGCGTGTCCATGAGCCCCATCCAGCGGATGAGGAAGAAATTCGGGATGATGGTCACCTCTTCCGGCACCATGAGCGCTGAGAGGAGGAACAGCATCAGTAGTCCCGCCCCGGCAAAGCGCATTCTGGCAAGCGCATAGCCGGCAAGCGACGAGATCACCAGGGTGAGCACGGTGACGGTGACCGCGATGTAGAGCGAATTGAAATATTGCCGCGCGAAGGGCTGGTACTCGAACACTTCGATGTAGTTCTGCCAGCGCCACACGCGCGGGATGAGGCTTGGCTGGCCAAAGATCTCGGTCGCGCTCTTGAAGCCGGACGAGACCATCCACAGGAAGGGAAAGACGAAAGGCACGGCGACCACGAGCAGTGCCAATGTCAGGCAGGTGCGCGAGATGAGACGTGTCTGGCGGGTGGTCAAGGTCACTGCATGTCCCTCCGCCGCAGGATCATCTGCACGACCGTGAGTGCCAAGACTATGACGAACATGATCATGGCGAGCGCCGAGGCATAACCGACATTGAAGAACTTGAAGCCCTGCTCGTAGATGTAGAAGGCAAGCACGAGGGTGCCGTTTTCCGGGCCGCCGCCGGTCATCAGGTAGATGTGGTCGAACACCTTGAAAGAGCCGATCATGGTGATGACGAATATGACGAGCGTGGTGGGCGCCAGGAGCGGCCAGATCACCATGCGGAAAATCTGCCAGTTGGAAGCGCCTTCAAGCCGCGCCGCCGCCTCGTAGTCGCGGGGGATTGCCTGGAGCGCTGCGATATAAAGGATCATGTTCAGCCCCACCATCTTGATGACGCGGGTGACTATGACGGCGACCATTGCCCAGTCGGGCTCGCGCAGCCAGTTGGGACCGTCTATGCCCACCACCGCCAGGAGTTGGTTTACCGCCCCTGCCTCGCCCTGCAGCAGGAACTTCCAAACGATGGCCCAGGCCACCGCGGAGGTCACCACAGGGGCGAAGAAGATGGTGCGGAAGAACACGACCCCACGGAACGGCCTTGACAGGGCAAGCGCCAGCATCAGGGCCAGCGACATGTTGAGCGGCACGAGCCCGAGGGCGAAGACAAACGAGTTGCGCAGCACATGCCAGAAATCGGGATTGCGCGAGAGCGCGTCGACATAGTTATCGATCCCGACGAAGGTGGATTGCTGGGTCAGGAGGTTCCATTCCGTCAGGCTGAAATAGACAACCGCGACCAGCGGGCCGAGGAAGAAGAGCAAGAAACCCACGACGGTGGGGCTGACGAACAGCCAAGCTTCGATGGCCTCGCGCTGCCGCAATGAAAATCTCGGCGCGCGCAGGCCGCGCGCCGAAACATGATTGGTGAGGGTGTCGGCCATCGGCTCGCCGCTAGAGGAGAGGCTCGACCGCCGCGCAAACGCCTTCCAGCGCCTGCTTCACGTCGGCATCGGCGCGCCATAGGGCGTCGACCTTCGGCGCCATGGCGGCGAGGATCTGCGGGCTGCGCTCATGGCTCGGCAGAACCTTGCCATTGGCGATGGCGTCGCTCACATGCGCCATCTGCTCGGCCGGAATGATCGAGTTGGCCTGTGTGAAGGCGTCGCTTTCGAGGACGGATTTGCGCGCGGGCGGGAAGAACTGCGCCATCTTGGCGACGTTCTCCTTGTTCGTCATATGGGCAACGAACTCGGCCGCAAGGTCTTTCTTGCCACCGCGCTCGAACACCACGATGGCGGCCTGGCCGATCACCGGCGCCTCGCCGGCGGGGCCGGAAGGCAGCGGCGCGATGCCCCAGTCGAAGCCCGCCTCCGACATTTTGGAGGCGCGCGAGATCTGGTTGATGGTCATGGCCGAGGAGCCGGAGAAATAATCGCCCTGCTCGCCCGGCGGCACAATGGACTTGTCCTCAAAGACCATTTCGTGGAGTTGCTCCACAGCCGCCACCGCCTCGGGATCATCGAAGCCGCATTCGCCGTTTGCCCAGGCATCGCCGCCATAGGCGCGAATGGGCGGCATCAACGCGTGCATGATGCGGGAATCATATCCCTGCCCGTCCTTGAACTCGAAGCCCCACTTGCCCGTCTTCTCCTTAACGGTGCCGGCCACCTCCTGGAACTTTTCCATGTTCCACTCGCCTTTTTGGGCAAGCTCCAGGGGCGTCTCGACTTCCGCCTCGTCGAACAGGGTCTTGTTGTAGAAGATCATGAAAGGCGAGGTGGAGAAGGGAACGCCGTGGACCGTCTCGCCGGACACCCAGAGGCCCATCGCGGCTTCGGAGTAATCGGCATAGTCGTAGCCTTCCGCCGCTTGCAGTGTCGGGCCGAGATCCATCAGCACGTTGGCCGCCGCGAAGGTGGGTGCCGCATCTTCCATCATCCAGCCGAGATCGGGCGGATTGCCGCCGGCAAGCTGGAAGGTGAGCTTCTGCGTGTAGTCGGCGGCGGGGATCGTCTCGAACTGCACATTCACGTCAGGATGCGACTGTTTGAAGCTCTCGGCGATCTCGTCCAGCATCTTCAGATGCGCCTCGCTGCCGGTCCACACGGTGAAGCGAAGATCTTCCGCTAGGACCGGTCCGCCGGCCATGAGACCGAACAGGACTGTCGAAGTGGCCAGTATTCCAAGTCGCGTTTTCATGGATTTCCTCCCAGTTTCAGGTTATGTGGATGTGCTTCGCCCAGGCGCCCTGGCGAGGGTCTGCGGCAACCCGCGCACGCCAGGATCCAACGCCAGCACGGCGCCCGCCAGCGGCTGCTGCGCAAGCTCCTTCTCGTCGAGGCCATTGCGCATGGTCGTGACATAGAGGGTGGCCAGATCCGGACCGCCGAATGCGGGTTTTGTCGGGCGGGTGACCGGAAGCGGGATGGACCTCATCAGAACGCCATCGGGATCGAGACGCACGATTTCGCCCGCGTCTATTGCTGCGAACCAGTAGCAGCCCTCACTGTCGATTGCCGCCCCGTCGGGCCGGCCGTGCTCGCACTGGTGGAAGATGCGCCGATTGGACAGCGCACCGCTTTCGACATCGAAATCGAAAGCCCAGATCACGCGCCGCGAGACATGGCTGTCCGCCAAGTAGAACGTGCCGCCGTCCGGAGATACCGCCATGCCGTTCTGGATGAGAAGGCCGTCCAGGATTTGGGTGGCGCGATCCCCGTCGAACACGAAGAGCTGGCCGCCTGCGCCGCTGCCCCTGGGTTCGTCGATGGAGCCCGTCCAGAACCGGCCGGCGGGATCGACGACACCGTCATTCATGCGCCAGCCGCCAGTGGTAACCGGCGCCTGCGCGATTGGCGATTGCACGCCCAACGCGGGATTGAGCTGTGACCAGCCAGTGCCCGCCGCGACAATCAGCGAGCCATCGTCACAAAGTGCGAGTGCGGCTGGCGGCTCGGCGGAATCGAAACTCGTAAAGGCACCGGTGGACGGCTGTAGCCTGCGGATAGCCCTTCCGAGAATATCCACCCACCAGAGGCAACCGCCCGTCGCGTCCCAAAGTGGGCCTTCGCCGACAAGGTCTTGGGCGTGGTAAAGCACGGCGATATTCTGACGCCTGCTCATGCCGTCAACGCCACATTGCCAGGAGCATCACCGATGGACCAGCCGCCATCGACGGGAATATTCGCGCCGGTGATGTAGGCGCCTGCATCGCTGCACAAAAGCAGCACCGGGCCGACGCAATCGTCCGGGCGACCCGCCCGGCCAAGTGGTATTTTTGCTTCCACGGCCTGCCTGAATGTGGGGTCGGCGTAGCGCTCACTGTTGCGCTCCGTCTCGATCGCTCCCGGGGAAACAACGTTCATGGTGACGCCCCTGGCGCCGACGTCGCGCGCCAGAGCGCGGATGGCGGTGAGCTGGGCAGATTTCAGCGATGCGTAGACCACCGTCTCGGCTCGGGGCCTTGCCGCGAGCACGCTGCCGATCGCCACGACTCGACCCCAGCCGCGCTCGATCATCGGCGGCAGCAGCGTGCGGGTAAGAAACAGGAGCGATGTGAAGTTCGCCGCGACATGCGCCTCGATGTCGGATTCGCTCAGCGCGTTCCATTGCGAGCGGCGCTCGATGGCGGCATTGGCGATAAGGATATCGATATTGCCATGCTTCTCCAGCACAGCACCGGCGAGCCGGGCGGCCGCGCCGCTCAGTGTGAAATCGGCCTCCACCGCCCGGGCTGAACGGCCGAACTCTTCGATCCGCCGACAGGTGTCCAATGCGCCCTCATCATCGCCAAGATGGTGCACCACCAGGTCGGCGCCGCTTTCGGCGAGACCCAGCGCGATTGCCCGCCCGATGCCGCTGTTTGCGCCGGTGACGAGCGCCCTGCGGCCGGCAAGGGAAAAACGCCCGCCGCCCGTCACTGCCCGCCCCTTTCCGCCGGCCCGCTGGCAACCTCAAGCGAGGCGATATCGGCCGCCTCGTAGTGCCTGGCGATCATGGCCTCCGCACGATCCTGGTCTCCGGCTTCGATGGCGGAATAGATGGCACGATGCCGCTCCACCGTCGCCGCCCAATCGGCGCTGGTGCGGTTGCTGCGGCTGGAAAAGAGCTCCGAAACCTCGCGCTGGACGGAGCGGAGACCCTCCATCTGCACACGGATCATCATGTTGCCGGTTGCCAGCGCCAGGCCATGGTGGAAGGCGATGTCTGCTGCCGTGAAGGCGTCCGGGTCGCCCAAGGAGCGCTGCATATCCGCCACCGCGTCATCCATCGCCTTCAGCCCTTCCGGGTGCTGACGCTGCGCCGCAAGCCGGGCTATGCCCGCTTCAACAACAAGGCGCATCTCGTTGGCCTCGCGCAGGCGGCGCAGGCTGGAGCGTACGGCAAACCCGTAGAATCTTTCCAACGGCTCGCCATTGAGCGCCTTCACGCGCGCCACCTTCCCCTGCTGGGTGTGAACGAGACCGGCGCCGGACAATTGACGCAGTGCCTCCCGCGCGATCGGTTTGCTGACGCCGAACTCGCGGGCAATCTCCCCTTCCGAGGGCAGTGGATCGCCCGGCACCAGCCGCCCGTCGAAGACCGCTGCGGCGATCGCCTCCGTCACGGCGTCGGCAAGCCGCGAAGGCACCGCGATGCGGGCGGAAAAGAAGGACATCTCGGACGGGTCTGCGCTCATGGCCACCTCATTTCCCGGGTCCTTTAGCATGACTGGACCAACCTAGCAACTAAGTTTGTTAGTTGCGAAGAAGCCATGTGTAGTCTATGAGAATGAGCGCCGGGAGACTACCCGGTATGGGGAACGTGCCGCGGGGCGGCTCAGCATTTGCGCAGGACGGAACGATGCACGATGTGAGTTCGAAGCAGGAAGAGACATATGCGGACGCCGACGGCATCCGCATTACCGACGTCATCGCTCATCCGCTGACGCAGACGCTGCCGAAGCCCACCGTCACCTCCTGGGGCAAGTACACCGAAGTGTCGATTGTCCTGGTCGAAGTGCGAACGGATGCCGGCATCACCGGGGTGGGCGAGGCGCTGGCGCGCTTTTCCCCAAAGGCCTATGCGGAACTGATCGAGACCTCGCTGAAGCCGCGCCTCATCGGCAAGGATCCGCGCGACATCGGCGCCCACTGGCAGACGATGCGTCGGGCGCTCTCCGGGCGAGCCGGGGGCATGCTGGTGGAGGCGATCGCTGGAGTGGACATCGCGCTGTGGGACATCCTCGGCAAGGCGGCGAACCTGCCCATATACCGCCTGCTGGGCGGCGTTGGCCGCACGGAGGTGGCGTGTTACGCCGCATCGGTGAACTGGGGCACGGACGAATTTATGGACGAGGAGCTCGACCGCTATCTGGAGAAGGGCTTTCCGCGCGTCAAGATCAAAATCGCCAAGCCCGTGAAGGATGCCTGCCGGCGTATCGAGAGGCTGCGCAAACGCGCAGGCAACGACATCGAACTGTGCGTCGACGCCAACTGGGCCTATACGCTGGAGGAGGCGGTGGAGGTGGGCCGGGCACTTACCGCCAACGGCTATTTCTGGTTCGAGGAGCCGCTGCGCCCCGAGGACGAGCAAGGTTACGAGGAGCTTCACCGGCGCTGCGCGACGCCGCTCGCCGCCGGGGAGAGCAACTACACGCTCGACCAGGCAATGCGGCTGGTCTCCAACCGCACGCTGTCCTTCCTGCAGCCCGACGTCGCGCGCTCGGGCGGCATCACGGAGACGCGTCGGATGGCGGAGTTCGCCGCCGCCCACGACGTGCTCTATGCGCCGCATATCGGCATGTCGGGCATCGTCTGCGAGATGGCAAGCGTGCATCTGGCCGCCGCCATGCCCAATCTGCGCGCCATGGAGTGCGAGACCGACACAAGCCCCTTCAAGACTGCGATCACCGGCGCCGCGCCGGGGGCCGACCGGCAGAAGAACGGGCTCCTGCCGGTGCCCACGGGCCCAGGCCTCGGCATCGAGGTGGACTGGGACGCGGTGGCGCGCCTGAGAAGCAAGTGATGGCGGAGAGACGGCATTGACCGAAAACACTTCAGGAAGCGAGCTGGCCGAGGCGCTGCGCACCGCCCTGCTGCGGGCGGACCCGAAGCTCAGCCGTTTCGAGCCGCTGCCGCGGATCATCAGCCTGGACGATTTCTCGCGCGGCCATTGTGGCTGGTCGCAGCTTGTCGGCAATTATGAAGAGTCGCTCGATACCATGCTGCCCGGCTATGCCCAGCATACAAGCGCCATGCTATCGACGCTCTCCCATTGGGACGCGGGTTCGCATGGCGGGATGGACAGTTCCTATGCCCTCAAGATCGCCACCCGGCCGCGCCCGGGCGCGCAGAACGTCGCAATCAAGCGGCTGACGTTCCGCCACCGCGGCCCTATCCGGTTCGAGACCTACTTCACCTTCAAGCCGGAGGCGACGGAGCTGCAACTGGGCGAGACCGACGTCCGCTCCATGGGTTTCCTTCTAGACCTCCAGGGTGGCGACAAGGATGCCGGCGCCGAGCGCGTGATGCCGCATATGCGATTCCTCAATGCCGAGGGCGGCAGGCATCTTCAAAAGTGGCAGTTCAAGACGGAGACCACTGCCTTCCGGCCGATCGGCGATGGCGAGAAGACGCTCAGCCACTACCACCTGGCGCCAGAAGGCTGGCAAGACCTGCCGGGCGGTGAGCAGAGGCTGTGCTATAATGAGATCGCCACCAAGGTGAACTGGAGCTATCTGCGCTTCGATTTCGACCTGGCGGAAATGCGCGCCCTCTCCTTCCAGTGCAACGACCGCGTGTTCGACATGTCGGGCTTCGATTCCATCCGCATGCCGGCCATGAAGAATTTGTGGTGCATGCTCAATTTCTGCCTTTTCGCCGAAACAGACGTGGCGAAGCGGGCGTTTCTCTATGTCGATTCCGTCTGCATTTCCGGTGACTTTTGATGCTGCCCGAAAACATAACCGCCATTGTCGCCCGCAACGAAACCTGGAGCGGCCAGGCCGCCACCGAGCCTTACGAGGTGGGCTGGGCACGCGAGGCGGTGATATTCGTGCGCGCGCTGAAGGAGCCCGTCGGCCCCGCTCCCGTAGCCCAGGTCGAAATCTCGCCGGACGGGATGCATTGGGTGCCGGAGGGCGCGCAGTTCAAGATGCCCTCGGCCAGCGGCGAGATCGCCGTGGCGCGCCTTACCAATTACGGCAACTGGCTGCGGATCGCCACCCGCTTCGAGGACGGCGCCTCCTGCTCAGTGCTGGTGACCCTTCACCTGAAGGCCTGAGACCGCGGCCGCGTGGTGCTGTCGACCGTGATATGGCATCGACGTTCCCGTCTCGCATCTGCGCGCAAACGCCCGTCACAGCCCCCACAACTCCGCCTTTGATCTCGCCAAACGCCGACTTCAATCCAGCAGGCTTGGCAGAGCGGTGGAAAGCTGCGGGATGAAGGTGACCAGGGCAAGCACGACGAGCGGCGGCACGAGCCAGGGTAGAATCGCCACAGCCAGCCGGTGATAGGGTATGTCGCCAACCTTCGCGACGACGAACAGCGCCACGCCCATGGGCGGGGTGAGCGTGCTTATCATCAGGTTGAAGACCACAATGATGCCGAAATGGATAGGGTCGATGCCGTAGCCTGTGGCGACCTGCACCAACATGGGCACGAGGATGAGCAAGATCGCTAGTGACTCTATGAAGGCACCGAGCACAAAGATCAGCAGATTGACGGTAAGAAGGAACGCGACCGGGCTTTCCACCAGATCGAGGAAGAGAGCGGCGACCTGTTGCGGCGCCTGCTCCCGCGCCAGGATGACGCCGATCATCGAGACGCCGGCGATGATGATGGCGATGCTGGCCGAGGTGGAAGCGGTCTCATAAAGCGAGTCCCAGAGCCTGCGCCATGTCAGCTGTCGGTAGAAGACCAGGTCGATGAGGATTGCGTAGGCTACGGTCATTGCCGCCGCTTCGGTCGGCGAAAACATGCCTGAAAAGATCCCGCCAATGATCACCACGGGTGTCAGCAGAGCTGGAAAGGACCGGACGAAGCCGCCGAACAGTTCCTTCAGTGTTGCCCTGGGCTCGACGGGATAGTTGCGCCGGCGGGCCAACACATAGACCATCACCATGAGAGTAGCAGCGCATAAAAATCCCGGGACGACACCACCCAGGAACAGCCTGCCTATGCTTGTGTTCGAAGCCACACCGTAAAGAACCATGGTGATGCTGGGCGGCACCAGCGGCCCGATCATGGACGAAGCAGCCGTCACCGAGCCGGAGAAATCGTCATCATAGCCCGCATCACGCATCGCCTTGATCTCCATCTTGCCGAGACCCGCCGCGTCGGCGATGGCAGAACCCGACATGCCGGAGAAGAAGAGGCTAGCAAGCACATTGACGTGGCCAAGGCCGCCGCGGAGGTGGCCGACGAGCGATCTTGCAAAGCCGAAGAGCTGGTTCGTCACGCCGCCGCTATTGAGGATGGCCGCAGCAAGGATGAAAAGCGGCACCGCCAGCAGGGGAAAGCTGTTGAGCCCGTCCACCATGCGCTGCACCGCAAAGGATAGACCGATGCCGGAATAGTAGAAATACCCCATCGAGACGAAGATCATCGCCACGCCAATGGGAACGCCAACGAAGACGAGCAGCAACCAGACGAGCGTGATTAGGGAAAGGATCATCAGCCCTGCCCTCGCGAGCGCCCGATCCGCCGGATTACCCTGTTGGCCACGCGATAGACGATGAAGATACCGGCGATGGGGAAGGACGCATAAAGCAGCGCATCGCTGACAGGGAGCGATACGGCCGCATTGTTCCAACTGCGCAGCACGCCGCGATAGCCTATCCAGATGAGGTGGCAGGTGATGCCCAGATAGAGGAGGTCGATGATGGTGAAGGTGGCAATCCGCGCTGTCCGCGCCATCATCTCGGGTATGATATCCATCCGCAAATGCGTGTCGGTGCGCTCGACTTCGGCGATGCCGATGAAGGCCATCCAGACCCAGAGCCAGCGCGAGAGTTCTTCCGTCCAGATCGGCGGGTTGAAATAGCCCGTCCGCCCGACGACCTGCAGCAGCATCACACCGAGGAGCACGATGAAGATGATAGCCGCTGCGCTCCCTTCGAAGGAGTAGCGGGTCTTGGCACTGTCGAACAAGAATAGGCCTCCCGCAGGTGCATAGCCGAGGCAGGCCCATACCTGCCCCGGCGCAGAAGCTTTACTGGTTCATGAGCTCGGTGATGGAGCCTTCGCCGAACTGTTCCTCCAGCTTGTCGTAGAACGGCTGCATCGCCTCCCGGAAGGGTGCCAGATCAGGCTTGGTCACCGTCAGCCCCTCCTCCTCGAAGAAGGTGACGAGATTGGCCTCGTCCTTCATCATGAGATCGTTGGTGACGGCGCGGCCAGCCTGTGCCGCTTCAATGACCCAGCCGCGCTGCTCCTCCGACAATTTCTCCCATGTCTTGTTGGAGACGATCACCGCCTTGGACGCGACGAAATGGCCGGTAAGGGCGATGCTCTCCTGCACTTCGTAGAACTTCATCGCCTTGATCGTCGGCAGCGGGTTCTCCTGGCCGTCGACCTGACTCGTCTGCAGCGCGAGGTAAACCTCGGCGAAGGCCACGGGCGCCGGCGTTGCGCCCACCGCTTGGGCGTAGTCCATCAGGAAAGGCACGTTGGGCGTACGCAGGCGCAGCCCCTTCATGTCCGCCATGGAGTCGATAACCTTATTGGCGGTGGTGTGCCGCGTACCGAAATACCACACGTCGAGCACCTGTACGCCCTGCTCGTTGAATTTCTCGTCCATTGCCTGCCCGTAGGGACCTTCGATCACGCGCAGCAGGTGGTCGTAGTCGGAGATGACATAGGGCTCGCCGATCAGGGACAGCTCCGGGATGATGTAGCTCATATCCGGATAGCCGTTGATGGTGAAGTCGAGCTCGCCTTCCTGCACCTGCGCGGTCATGGCCTTGAAATCGCCGAGCTGGGAGCCGGGAAACAGCTTCAGGCTCATCGTGCTGCCGGAAAGCTCCTGCAACTTCTCGTGCATCGCGACCACGCCCTTGTAGACGTTGTCGCCTTCCACATCCTGCATACCGAAAGTAAGCTCCTGCGCGCTGGCCGTCCCGCCCGTAAGCAGAGCCAGGGAAAGGGTGCCCGACAGGAGCAGGCTGTTCACAACCTTCATTGACGTTTCCTCCACTTTGGCCGACCGATCGCCGGCATTGGCAGCCCGTCATGCGAGGCGGACCATTTTCGTTGCTCAATCCGGCATCTGGCCGAGATCGAGTTTCTTCGGCTGCGGCACGCGCGCACGGTAGGAGCGGGCCAGATGCGCATCCATGATGGCGACCGCCTGTTCCGCGTCGCCATTGACGATCGCTTCGTAGATCTGGCGGTGCTCCTCATAGACCATCATGTCGTGCCGGCGCTGGTCCTCCATGGGGGCGCGCTGCTGCAGCATGGTGCGCACGAACATGTCGTGCAGCGTCAAGATGATGGGGTTTTCGACCACCGAGACGATTGAGCGGTGGAAGGCCTGGTCGGCCTCCTTGAAGCGTTCAAGTTCGCCGATGGCCTCGTAGCACGCATTAAGCGCGCCGTGGATTTGCGCAAGCTTGATGGCGGATGCCGATTGCGCCACCGATCGCACCGCACCCACCTCGATGAACTGCCGGATCTGCTCAAGATAGGCACCGCTTTCGGCGTCTCCCACGAGGTCGCGGATATGGCCGGCGGCATTGAGGAAAATCTTCTCGATCGAGGGTTTTTCGGCCCGCGGCCGCCGCGTCGTGCTTAGATTGGCATAACCGCGCTGCTGCATCAGCACGAGCGCTTCGCGCACCGTAGGGCGGGAGGAATCGAAGCGTTCGCAAAGATCACGTTCAGACGGCAACACCTCGCCCACAGCAATCCGGCCGGCCTTGATCTCGGATACGAGCGCATTGGCAACGGCGTGAGCGGCACGGCTTTTCCCCTGCACGTTCGCCGAGTTCAGGCTCCCAAATGTGGTCATGTCTTCAAGCATCCGCACTTTTCTCTATCGCGCCCAGCATCTGGTCCAACAAGCAAAGCATATGGTAATACCAAAAGCAAGAACTTTGCACCACCCAAGTGGAAAGCGTAGCCGAACAGGCGTCTTTGCCGATAGACAGTCGAAATTTGACAGCCCATTTAAGGAAGGCTATGGCCTGGATCAACCAAACCTGTAGTATGGCAATACAAAATAGGAAGAGTGTCGATGGCCAGTCTTGAAGGTGTGCATGTCGCGTTGCTGACCGGCTTTGCCGATGACGGCGCGTTCAGCGCCGAGCGCCAGGCCCGTATCGTCGATTACGCCGTGCGCCAGAAGGTCGACGGGCTCTATGTCGGCGGAAGCAGCGGTGAGGCCGCAATCATGCAGGCCGGCGAACTGTCCGAGCAGCAGGAGGTGGTAATGGAGCGCGCCCGCGGCAAGGTGAGGACATTGATTGCCCATGTGGGCCAACCGGCGCTCAAGGATTCGATACGACTGGCCGAGCGCGCAGCGGAACTGGGCTATGACGCGATCTCCGCACTGCCACCCCATGCCTTTGCCTATCGGCTGGAGGATGTGAAGAGCTACTACGCCGAGATCGCCAAAGCGTCGGGCTTGCCACTCATCATCTACGAGGTCCCGCACAGGACCGGGCGGGCGACACCGCTTGCTCACATGGACGAAGTTCTGCAGATCGAAGGCGTAGCAGGGCTCAAATATACGAGCCCCGACCTTTATCTCCTCTCCCGCCTGCAGAAGCGCTTCCCGCAGAAGCTCTTCTTCTTCGGCGTCGACGAGATGTTCGCCGCCGCCGCAGCGCTCGGCGTCAATGGCGGCATCGGCACCACCTACAACGTGGTCGGAAGCCTTTACACGGCAATCGCCGAGGCTGTTGTGCGCGGCGATCTGGAGCGCATGCGCACGCTGCAGCGCATCTCCCAGGACCTGGTGGAAAGAATAATCGCAGTTGGCGTCATCCCCGGCACCAAGCGGCTACTGCAACTGGCGGGAGTCGATTGCGGGCCGGCGCGCGCACCACTCAGCCTCGGACCGGCCGATCAGGTGGATGCGCTGGAAAGTTGGTTTGCAACCGAGGCGATCGATGAGTGGCTCGCCTGATCTTCCGCGGGGGATATGGGCGGCGGTCCTGCTGCCTGTCTCGGCACAAGGCGAGATAGACTGGGGCGCGCTCGCCGAGGAAATCTCCATCCTCTGTGAGGGCCCGGTTGACGGGCTCTACACCAACGGCACGGCAGGCGAGTTCCATAGTCAGACCGAGGCCGAATATGAGCGGCTGACGGCGCTGATGGCTGAGATCGCGGGAAAGGCCGGCAAACCCTTCCAGATCGGCGTCAACCACACCAATGCCCGGATCGCGCGCGCGCGCCTCTCGGGGCTCGGACCCTTGCGTCCCACCGGTGCCCAGATCATCCTGCCGGACTGGTGGCCGCCGGGTGACGCCGAGGTCGCCCGCTTCATCGATGGAATGCATGCGGCGGCCGGTGACGTGCCGCTCATCCTCTACAATCCTCCGCATGCCAAAAAGCGCCTGACACTGGCGCAGATCGCCGGACTGCGCGCGCTCGCGCCGGGCCTGATCGGCGCCAAGCTACCCGGCGGCGATGCCCAATGGCATGCCGAACGACGCCGCCTCCTGCCCGAGTTTTCGGTCTTCGTACCCGGCCATACGGTGGCAACCGCCCGGCCGCTGGGTGCGGACGGCTCCTATTCCAACATGGCGTGCCTTAGCCCCTTCGGCGCCGCCATGCACTGGCGCATGATCGAGAGCGACCCTGCCGCGGCCGGTGACCTGGAACGCCGCGCCAATCTTTTCCTGCGTGATCACGTGCTGCCCTTTCGGGCAAGCCACGGCCTCTCCGATGCAGCGCTCGACAAGCTCATGGCAGCCGCCGGCGGCTGGGGACCCGTTTCGAGCAGGCTTTTGTGGCCCTATACTTATGCCTCGCAGGAGGATGTACAGCGGCTCGCAACAGCATCGCGGAAACTGATGCCCGAATATTTCGGTATTGGCCGGTAAATCGTGCCTGTCGTTGTCGCTGAACTTGGACCATTGCGTGCGAAGCCAAAGCTTGCGGCCATCGCGGTATTCATCACGACCTAGTCATCGTTCGGGTGGCCGGTAAGCTGGTCGAGCAGGCCGTGGGCGACCTTCATGTCATGCGACCGGGTGTGGAAGTAGGTCAGCTTCCCCGCGCGACCCGCGCCTTTTTCACCGCTTCCTCGATACGGCCTGCATAGCGCACCAGCGACGACTTCACGAGTGATTTGCCATTCTCTGTCAAGCCGTCGCCACTTGAGATGTGGTCGGAACAAATACACAGCGGCAGAATTCAGATGTAAAGCGATTGAACTCGAAGATGATCGCGTCTTTCTATGGAGGACGGAATGCATCGCGCGGTTCTTGCAGTTGCCACCGTTGCTGCCTTCATCGCGGATCCAACGATCGCCCTGGCGCAGGCCCTGCTGTCAGACCAACGAGATGGCATCGCGCATATGGCCAATGCGGCCATTGCCGAAGAACAGTGCCAGATGCAGGTGAACCAGGAAGTTATGACTACTACGATGGGGCATGTGGGCTTGGAGCTGATGGATTTAGAGGATCATCCATACAGAGCCGCATTCGAGGAAGCAGTACGGGAAGCGCAGCTCAGCATCGAAGTATATGGCAGCCACGTCGTCTGTGACCGCCTTGAGGCCATGTATGGGCCAACTGGGCTGAGAATCCCTGGTCTTGTCGCGAGATAGCCAACCAGTTTCAGACTACGCCGCCTCCACGCGATGTTCTGCTCGAGACACCGGGCGGATTGACCCGGCTCCAGATCTCCCACCGTGGCGGGAAGCTGGCATCCGTTGCTTGTGATCCCCTCCCCGGTTTCGTCGCGATTGAGGAAAAGCTTGAGGAGGTAGAGGGACCGCCGGAACGCCATCGGACCATGTTGCCGTTGGCGAATGCACCGGTGTCCGAACGCACATCTCCGGCCGGCCGCGCCTTTTGGCATACCCGCATCATCGTCAATTTCGACGACCCGCTCATCGACAGACACGGGCTTGAGGAGATACTCATCCCCGAAAGTTGCCGCACTTCCTCATCGAGCATCCATAAGTAGTCGGCGTAGATCATCGTACATAAAGGCCATAAGCGGTTTTAGGGTTTCGGGTGACACTGGCTCCGTTTGTCTTATCGAAGAACGGAGTCCTCGCCATGACCCCCACCAAGCTCCTGATTGGCCAAATCAGCGTCGTCTTCGCGATTGTCATGCTGGGCGTCTGGGTGGCGACGCAGTGGTGCGCGGACATGCTGGGTTATCAGGCACAACTCGGGCCACCCTGGTTCGTCTTCTTCGGCTGGCCGGTTTACGAGCCGTGGAAGCTGTTCGTCTGGTGGTATTTCTACGAGGCCTACGCGCCCGAGGTCTTCGATAAGGCCGGGATTCTGGCAGGCGCTTCCGGCTTCATGGGTTGCGCGGCGGCGGTAATCGGTTCGCTGTGGCGAGCGCGGCAGAGCCGATTGGCGACGACCTACGGCTCGGCGCGTTGGGCCTCAAGCCGGGAGATGAAGAAGGTCGGGCTGTTTCGGTCCGCAGGCGTGTTTCTTGGTCAGTTTCAGGGAAAATACCTGCGCCATGACGGGCCGGAGCATGTCATGGCGTTCGCGCCGACGCGCTCTGGCAAGGGCGTCGGACTGGTGGTGCCAACATTGCTGTCCTGGAACGGCTCGGCCGTCATCCACGACATCAAGGGCGAGAACTGGCAGCTGACCGCCGGTTGGCGCACGAGGTTTTCGCATTGCCTCCTGTTCAATCCCACGGATCCGCGTTCGGCCCGCTACAACCCGTTACTGGAGGTGCGCAAGGGGCCGGACGAGGTTCGCGACGTCCAGAACATCGCCGATATCCTGGTTGATCCGGAGGGTGCGCTGGAGCGGCGGAACCATTGGGAAAAGACCAGCCATGCGCTTCTGGTCGGCACCATCCTCCATGTGCTTTATGCCGAAGAGGAAAAGACGCTGGCGCGCGTCGCCACCTTCCTGTCCGATCCCAAACGCTCTTTTGCCGCGACGCTGCGGCGCATGATGGCGACCAATCATCTGGGCACGCCGGAGAAGCCGAAGGTCCATCCCGTCATCGCGTCGGCGGCGCGTGAGGTCCTGAACAAGTCGGAGAACGAACGCTCCAGCGTCTTGTCCACGGCCATGTCCTTCCTCGGCCTTTATCGTGACCCCACCGTCGCGGCGACGACCGCGACCTGCGACTGGCGCATTGCTGATCTGATGGATGCCAAACATCCCGTGTCGCTTTATCTCGTCGTGCCGCCTTCGGATATTTCACGTACCAAGCCGCTGGTGCGTATGATTCTCAATCAGATCGGCCGCCGACTGACGGAGCGGCTGGAGGGTGACCCGAAAAAGAGCCGCAGGCATCAGCTTTTGATGATGCTCGACGAATTTCCCGCGCTGGGGCGGCTCGACTTCTTCGAGACGGCGCTCGCCTTCATGGCCGGTTACGGCATCAGGGCCTATCTGATCGCACAGAGCCTCAACCAGATATCCAAGGCGTATGGCGAGAACAATTCCATTCTCGACAATTGTCATGTGCGCATTGCGTTTTCGTCGAACGATGAACGCACCGCAAAGCGCATTTCAGACGCGCTCGGCACCGCCACCGAACTCAGGGTAATGCGCAATTATGCCGGCCACCGGCTGGCACCCTGGCTCAGCCATGTCATGGTCAGCCGCCAGGAGACCGCCCGGCCGCTCCTCACCCCCGGCGAGGTGATGCAACTTCCAGGTGACGATGAACTGGTTCTGATTTCCGGCCTCGCGCCGATCCGGGCGAAGAAGCTTCGCTACTACGAGGACGAGAACTTCACCGGGCGGGTGCTGCCCGCGCCGGAAATGGCGATAGGCGATTATGCGGACAAGCCTGATGCGCGGCCTGATGATTGGGGCATGGATGTGCGCAAGCCCGATATGCGCCTTGCCGTCGAGGATGATGAAAAATCGACCTTCATTGACGAAGGCGGCATGCAGCAGCAACGCGGTCCGGGACTGGGGGAGGAAACGATCAAACCAGCACAGCCCGAACAGCCCGATTTGCCGAACCTTCTCGATGACGAGCCCGGCACCGCCACTGATCAGAAAATAATGGAACGCGCCTCTGCGCCTTCTCGCGTCTATGGCGTCAATGAAGCCATGGGGCCGGACAGGGATCTGCTGGATGGGTTCTGAGTAGATTTTCCGCAAGTGATCGTGCTTCGTCGTACATAAAGGGTATAAGAGATTCCAGCGACTTAGCCGATTTTGTCCTGACTGATTTTGCGTTTGTCAGGGCAAGGACACATGAAGCCGCGCCATAATATTTACATCGACGAGGAGACCAGCGCCGAACTGGAGGTGCTGGTAGCTAAACCCGGCGCGTCCAAATCCGCCATCGTCTCCGACGCCATCCGTCACTACATCCGCCATCGCGGCGCGCATGAGATCGACGAGGCGCTGAAAATCCGCCTCGACCGGGTGACGCGCGATCTTGGCCTCGTCCGGCGTGATCTCGACATACTGACCGAGAGCCTCGCCTTTTTCGTCAAGCTCTATCTCACCTTCAACGCGCATACCCCCCTGCCCGACCAGGCGGCGCAGGCGGCCGCGCGCGACCGCTTCCAGAATTTCATCGAGCAGGTCGGCCGCCAGATCGCGGGCGGCAAGCGCTCGCTTGGCCAAAATCAGCAGGAGAAACAATGACCGACACATCCGAAGATCGCCGCCGCGCCATGCTGAAAACGGCCATAGGGCCGGTGATTAGTGAGGCCCTGTCCGATCCGGCCGTCATCGAGGTGATGGTCAATCCCGACGGTAGGTTGTGGATCGAAAAACTGGGCGAAGGGCGAAATGACGCCGGTGTCCATGTTCACCCATCCGAAGCCGAACGCATCATTCGCCTGGTTGCTTCCCATGTTCGCGCCGAGATTCACGCAGACAATCCCATCGTCAGTGCCGAATTGCCGTCTGGCGAGCGGTTCGAGGGATTGTTGCCGCCGGTGGCGCTTGGACCGTGCTTCGCCATTCGCAAACCGGCAACGAAGATCTTCACCCTCGCCAATTATGTTCGTAGCCAGATCATGGTCCCGATCCAGGCCGATGCCTTGTGCAAGGCTGTCCGGGAGCGGAAGAACATTTTGGTCGCAGGCGGTACGTCTTCGGGCAAGACCACTCTTGCCAACGCGCTGCTCGCCGAAATTGCCGACTGCGACGAGCGGGTCGTCCTGATCGAAGATACCCGCGAACTTCAATGCGCGGCCAAGGATTGTGTAGCACTCAGAACACGCGCGGGCGCGGTCACCATGGCAGACCTGGTGCGCTCGACACTCAGGCTTCGTCCCGACCGCATCATTGTCGGCGAAGTACGCGGCGGCGAAGCGCTCGACATGCTCAAAGCCTGGAACACTGGCCATCCCGGCGGCATCGCCACGGTGCATGCCAATTCCGCGCGCTCGGCCCTCTATCGCATCGAGCAACTGGTGCAGGAGAGCGTCAGCGTCATCCCGCGCCGTCTGATCGCAGAAGCGATCGATCTCGTCGTCTTCATCGCCGGACGCGGATCGGCCCGCCGTATCGAGACCATCGCCGAGGTGACCGGCCTTGATCGGGACGGCGACTACACCGCCAAAACCCTTTCTTTCCCTCAGCTTCAGCAACTTTGAAAGGACCTGTCCATGCGCAAAAAGATTCGCTTTTTTCTCACATCCGCCCTCGCGTTTGCGTTTTGGGCCCCCGCCTATGCGGCCGGTTCCGGCATGCCATGGGAAGAACCGCTCCAGCGCATCCTGGAATCGGTTCAGGGGCCGGTGGCCAAGATCGTCGCGGTGATCATCATCATCGTCACCGGCTTGACGCTGGCCTTCGGCGACACCGCTGGTGGTTTTCGGCGCCTGATCCAGATCGTCTTCGGCCTGTCCATCGCTTTCGCCGCCAGCTCGTTCTTCCTCTCCTTCTTCTCCTTCGGCGGCGGAGCGCTTCTGTGATGGCGGCGTCTTCGCATATCGAGGGATTTGAAATCCCCGTCCATCGCGCGCTGACCGAGCCGATCCTGTTGGGCGGTGCGCCGCGCACCGTTGCGATCATCAATGGAACGCTGGCTGCAAGCATCGGCCTCGGCCTTCAGCAATGGATCGCCGGGGTCGTGATCTTCGTTGCCGGGCACACGCTCGCCGTGTTCGCCGCCAGGCGTGACCCGGATTTCATGATCGTGCTTGCCCGCCACCTGCGTCAACGGGGGTGGTGGCGATGCTGAACACTGCTGAATACCGCAATAAGGCCGACCGGCTTGCCGACCTTGTGCCCTGGGCAGCGCTGATTGCGCCCGGCGTCGTGCTTAACAAGGACGGCAGTTTCCAGCGCAGTTTCCGCTTTCGTGGCCCGGATCTGGAAAGCGCCACGGAGGCTGAACTGATCGGCCTGTGCGCCCGTGCCAATAATGCGCTGAAGCGCCTCGGCTCCGGCTGGGCGCTATTTTTTGACGCCGAGCGCCTTGAGGCGCAACATTATCCCTCATCGAAATTTCCGGACGCCGCTTCTTGGCTGGTGGACGAGGAACGCCGCGCCGCGTTTGAAGGTGGGCCGGATCAGGAAGCGCTCCAGTGGAGCGATTTCCCGGTGACCAAACAAGGCCAGCACTTCGAAAGCTGCTACCACCTCACCTTATTATATATGCCGCCGCCGGACGCAGAGGCGCGCGCCGAGAATTTCCTTTTGGATCGTGGCCGGGAGGAGAGTGAGGACCGGTGGCCGAAGGCCAGCAGTCGATCCGGTGAATCGATTTCTGCGACGAACGCCCGGAGCGCAAACGAAGGGCCGGCAAGGAGGAACTGGCGTCAGGAACTGGCCCGGTTTGGGCACGAGACCGAGCGGGTGCTGGATCTTTTGTCCGGTTTCCTGCCCGAGATCCGCGCGCTCGACGATACTGAGACCCTGACCTTCCTGCACGGGACGGTTTCCACAAAGCGCCATACCGTCACGGTCCCGGAAACGCCGATGTATCTCGACGGCGTTCTGGTGGACACGCCGCTGACCGGCGGTCTGGAGCCGATGCTGGGTGACCGGCATATCCGTACACTGACCATTCTTGGCTTCCCCAACACGACCCGGCCCGGAGTCCTTGATGCGCTCAATCATCAGGATTTTTCCTATCGCTGGGTGACGCGGTTTATCCCGCTCGACAAGACGGCAGCCACCAAGGTTTTGACGCGGTTGCGCAGGCAATGGTTCGCCAAGCGCAAGTCGATCACCGCCATTTTGCGCGAGGTGCTGACCAGTGAGGCGGCACCCTTGATCGATAGCGACGCCGACAACAAAGCGTTTGATGCCGATGCTGCCTTGCAGGCGCTTGGCGGGGATCATGTCGGCTTCGGCTATCTCACAACGACGATCACCGTGTTCGACGAAGACGGCCAAGCCGCCGAAGACAAGGCCCGGGCGATCGAACGCATAATCAATGGCCTCGGCTTTACCTGCATCCGCGAAACCGTCAATGCGGTCGAGGCCTGGCTCGGCAGCCTGCCGGGCCATGTCTATGCCAACGTCCGCCAGCCGCTGGTTCACACACTGAACCTTGCTCATCTCATGCCGCTTTCGGCGGTCTGGGCCGGGCCGGTGCGCAATACCCATTTGGGTGGCCTGCCGCTTCTTCATGCGGAAACCTCCGGCTCAACGCCGTTCCGGCTTTCCACCCATGTCGGCGATGTCGGTCATATGCTGATGGTCGGCCCGACCGGGGCCGGCAAATCGGTGCTGCTGTCACTGATCGCCATGCAGTTCCGCCGATACGCCGGATCGCAAGTTTATATCTTCGACAAGGGCAATTCCGCGCGGGCGGTCACCCTTGCCATGAATGGCGAGCATCATGCGCTGGGCAGCGACGGCTCCATTGCCTTTCAGCCGCTGCGCAATATCGACGATCCGGCCACACGAAGCTGGGCGGCGGAATGGATCGGCTCCTTGCTGGCGCATGAGAAGGTCGTTGTTACCCCGGAGGTGAAGGAAGCCGTCTGGTCTGCGCTCAACAATCTCGCCACCGCGCCGGCGGTGGAGCGCACGCTCACCGGGCTCACGGTGCTATTGCAATCAAATCCGATCAAGGCGGCGCTGCAACCCTATACGCTCGACGGCCCGTTCGGTCGGTTGCTCGATGCCGCAGATGACCGCCTGGCGATTTCGGACGTGCAGTGCTTCGAGACCGAAGAGCTGATGCACCAGGCAGGCGTGGTCCTGCCGGTGCTGACCTATCTCTTCCGCCGGCTGGAAGAGCGGTTCGACGGGCGGCCAACGCTGCTGATCCTCGATGAAGCCTGGGTCTTTCTCGACAATCCGCTCTTTGCCGCGCGCATCCGCGAATGGCTGAAGGTGCTGCGCAAGAAGAATGTCTCCGTCATCTTCGCCACCCAGTCGCTTACGGACGTGGCCGACAGCTCCATTGCCCCGGCCATCATCGAGAGCTGCCCGCAGCGCATCTTCCTGCCCAACGACCGGGCGGTCGAGCCGCAAGCGCGCGCCGCCTATGAACGCTTCGGTCTCAACGACCGGCAGATCGAACTGATCGCGCAGGCAACACCCAAGCGCCATTACTACCTGCAATCGCGGCGCGGCAACCGGCTGTTCGAGCTGGGCCTCGGGCCCGTCGCGCTGGCGCTTTGTGGTGCGTCCGATGCCGCCGCGCAAACCCTCATCGACGCGATCCTTACCGAACATGGGCCGGGCGATTTCGCCGCCCGGTTCCTCAAGGCGCGCGGCCTCGACTGGGCTGCCGATCTGGTCACGCATTTCCCCCAGCATGGAGAATCATCATGAAACGCACATCTCTTGCGGCGCTGATCGCCGCTTCACTTACCGTTCCCCTGGCCATCACCATGCCGCAGGCAGGTTACGCCGCCTGGCCGGTCTTCGATGCCACGAACTATGGCCAGAATGTTCTTCAGGCTGCGCGCGCCCTGGAACAGATCAACAACCAGATTCAGCAGCTCCAGAACCAGGCGACCATGTTGCAGAACATGGCGAAGAACCTTCGGCGGCTGGATTTCTCATCGCTTGGGACATTGCAGGGGGCGCTGAACCGCATCGACGGGCTGATGATGCAGGCCGAGGGCCTCAGCTTCGACCTGACGCAGCTCGAAGGCCAGTGGCGGCAGCAATATCCCGATAGCTTTGAGGCTTCTATCGGTGTGAACGACATGGCGACCGCCGCTCGCGAGCGCTGGCAGAGCGCCATGAATGCCTTCCGCCAGACCATGCGCGTGCAATCCCAGATCGTCGAGAATGTCCGCGCCGATGAAGGGCTGCTCACCGATCTCGTCAATCAGAGCCAGGGCGCCGTCGGCGCGTTGCAGGCCCAGCAGGCCGCCAACCAGCTCATCGCGCTCAGCGCCAAGCAGCAAATGCAGATCCAGACGCTGACGGCTGCGCATTACCGCGCCGAGGCCATCGAGGCCGCACGCAAGGCGCAGGCTGAAGAAGCGGCCCGCGAAACGACGCGGCGGTTTCTGGGTTCCGGCAGCGCTTATTCCGGCAACTGATCGTCAGGGGCGACGCGCATGAACGATCTCGGCATTATCGACCGGTTCATGGAGACCTTCAGCCAGTATATCGATTCTGGCTTTGGGCTGCTGTCAGGCGACGTCGCCTTCCTGACCACCATCCTGATCGGCATCGATATCACGCTCGCCGGGTTGTTCTGGGCACTCGGCGGCGAAGACAATATCGTCGGACGATTGCTCAAGAAGGTGCTCTATGTCGGCGCCTTCGCCTTCATTCTCAACAACTTCCAAAACCTTGCCGACATTATCTATCGCTCGTTCTCCGGCATTGGCATACAGGCCGCGCCCGGCGGCATGACCGCTGACGATCTTTTGAAACCCGGCAAGATCGCCGCCACCGGCTACGAGGCGGCCTATCCGCTGCTCGAACAGGTAAGCAACCTCGTCGGTTTCCCGGAAATCTTCGGCAACGCGCTCACCGTCTTCGTGCTTTTGGTCGCCTGGTTCCTCGTCATCCTTGCCTTCTTCATTCTCAGCATCCAGCTGTTCATCACCGTGCTGGAATTCAAGCTGACGACGCTGGCGGGTTTCGTGCTCGTGCCCTTTGCGCTGTGGAACAAGACCGCGTTTCTCGCCGAGCGCGTACTGGGCAATGTCATCTCTTCGGGCATCAAGGTGATGGTGCTGGCGGTTATCGCAGGCATCGGTTCGACGCTGTTTGCCACCTTCACGACCGGCCTTCAGGGGCAGGAACCCGACCTTGCCGCCGCCATGTCACAGGTGTTGGGTGCACTGGCACTGCTGGGCCTCGGCATTTTCGGCCCCGGCATTGCCTCGGGGCTTGTGTCCGGCGCACCGCAACACGGAGCGGGCGCAGCCCTTGGCACAGCGGGTGCTGCCGCAGGCGCCATGATGCTGACGGGCGGTGCAGCCATAGCGGGCGGGCGCATGGCCGCTGGCGGCGGTCTTTCCGCCATTCGGGCAGGAACCGCCATGGGATCGGCGGCTTCCACCTCTTTCCAAATGGGCCGGGCCACCTCCGGCGCTTCCGGCATGGCAGGTGTTGCGGCCGGCATGGGCGGCGTTGCCCACGCCGCAGGCGGCGCTGCCATGCAAGGCGCGCGTTCCGCCTCAGGCCGCGCCGCCACTTTCCTCAAGCAGAGCGCCACCAAAGGAACACGCGCCGCCTGGACCGCGAGCGGCGGTACGGCGACCGCCGCGATGCAAGAGGGTGAGGAGCGAACGGCAAACGCCGCATCAGCCAACACCGCAGCCAGTTCCGTGCCAGGCAATTCTGCACCCGATTGGGCCAAACGCATCCGTTCCGACCAGACCACCCGCGCCAGCCGCTATGCGGTGACACAGGCCATCAAGGACGGCGACCGGCCTGGCCAGGGCGCCAATCCCACCATCGATCAAAAGGACGATTGATTCATGCTCTTCCGACGACCGATCCAGCGTTATGGGCAGACGCCTGAACCCGTCACGCCCTATCAAAAGGCCGAGCAGCTTTGGGACGAGCGTATAGGTGCATCCCGCGTGCAGGCGCGCAATTGGCGGCTCATGGCGTTCGGGTGTTTCTCCCTGTCGGCGGCGCTGTCCGGTGCGCTCGTCTGGCAGTCGATGCAGAGCCGCGTCACGCCCTATGTCGTCGAAGTGGACAAGTTCGGCGAGGCCCGCGCCGTTGCTCCGGTTACGGAGAGCTATCGGCCGACCGACGCGCAGATCGCCTGGCACCTGGCCCGTTTCATCACCCATGTCCGCGGCGTTTCCACCGACCCGGTATTGGTGCGCCAGAACTGGCTGTCGGCTTATGACTTTGTCACGGACCGCGCCGCGCTGTTTTTGAACGAGTACGCCAAGACGAACGATCCGTTCGGCGAGATCGGCACGCGCAGCGTCTCGGTGCAGGTGACGAGCGTGGTGCGGGCCTCCGACACATCCTTCCAGGTAAAATGGACCGAGCAGATCTATGAGCGCGGAAGCCTCGCCCGCACGGAACGCTGGACGGCCATTTTGACGGTGGTGACGCAAGTCCCGCGCAGCGCCGACACCCTAGCCAAGAACCCTCTCGGCCTGTTCGTCAACGCCATCGACTGGTCGCGCGAACTCGACGCGGCCGCGCCGAGCCGCGCGCCGCAACCGGCGCCCGTGCCAACGCCCGTTCCCGAATTGCCTCAGGAGCCCTCCCAATGAGAAATCTGCTCATCCTGTCCGTCTTCGCGCTCGCCTTGTCGGCCTGCGCCACCCGGCAATTGCCGCCGGCGATTTCTTACGACACCGACGATTTCAAACCGGCCGTCATTGAGAAGGAACCGGCCAAGCCCGTCCAGATCGTCGAGGTGCCAAAGGTGCTGCCGCTGCCCGGCCAGCTTCAGCCGAAGCCCGGAAAAGTGACTGAAGACAAACGACCTCCTACCGAGCGGGTTGAGGACGCCAACAAGGCGGCGACCCAAGAGCCGACAAAGCATGGTTACGTCAATGCGGTGCAGGTCTATCCGTACGCCGAAGGCGCGCTTTACCAGCTTTATGCGGCGCCGGAACGGGTGAGTGACATTGCTCTGCAGCCCGGCGAAAAGCTCACCGCCGTTTCCGCCGGCGACACGGTGCGCTGGGTGATCGGCGACACGGTGAGCGGTACGGGCGACAGTGAGCGCATTCATGTGCTGGTCAAACCCTTCGCGCCCGGGCTCAAGACCAATCTCGTCATCACCACCGACCGCCGCGCCTATCACCTGCAACTGGAAAGCACCGAGAAGACCGCCATGGCGGCGATCTCCTGGACCTACCCATCCGATCAGCTTCTCGCCCTGCGCCGGCAGAGCGCTGCGGCCGATGCGGCATTGCCGGTGGCTTCCAACCTCGCGCTGGAAAACATCCGCTTCCGCTATGCCATCACCGGCGACAATCCGCCCTGGAAGCCCGTGCGCGCCTTCGATGACGGGCACAAGGTCTATGTCGAGTTCCCACGCCGCATCGATCAGGGCGAGGCCCCACCGCTCTTCGTGGTCGGCGCCGACGGGGGCAGTGAACTCGTCAATTACCGCATGCGCGGCAATTACTACATCGTCGACCGCCTTTTCGCCGCCGCTGAACTTCGGCTTGGCACCAAACCTCAACAGGTCGTGCGCATCACGCGAACGGACGGCATGCCCCGGCGAACCAGTCTTTTTGGTGGCACGGAGAGGCGGAAATGACAGCGAAACAGGATGAAAAGCTTAACCTTCGTGCCGGGCCGAAGCGCAAGCTGGTGCGGTTCAGGAAGGGCGTGGTGATCGGCGGGACCGCCATCGCGTCGGCTGGACTGCTCGGCGTCACCATGCTTGCGCTGCAAGGTCCGTCGCTGCGCGTGGGCCAGCCTGCCGAGGAACTCTACAATACCGGGAAAAAGCCGACGCCTGACGGTCTTGCCGCGCTTCCGGGGGACTATTCGCAGATCCAGCCCTCAACACCTGAACTGGGGCCGCCTCTTCCCGGCGATCTTGGGCGGCCGATCCTTGAACGCCAGCGCCAACTTGGCATCGCGCCGGAAGGGACGGAATTGTCCGCCGCCGAACAGCGTCTGGCAAGCCAAGCCATTCAGGCCAAGGAATCCGGCGTGTTCTTCCGCATCAAAAACCGGATGCAGCAGAACGCGCCGGCAGCCACGCCGCAACCGATGCAGATGGCGGCGGCAACCGCTTCTCCTGACGCCGACCGCCTGGCGCTCGACCCCGAGCGTGACCAGAACAATCAGCAGCGCAAGCTCGATTTTCTGGACCAGCGCGACACGGGCGGCATCTACAACTCCCCTGCCCTGCAAACCCCGGCCTCGCCATATCAGGTGATGGCAGGCAGCGTCATTGCCGCCAGCCTCATCACCGGTATCAATTCCGACCTGCCGGGCCTTGTCACGGCGCAGGTTACGGAAAACGTCTACGACACCGTGACCGGCTCGGCACTGCTGATTCCGCAGGGCTCGCGGCTGATCGGCAAATATGACAGCGTCGTCGCATTCGGCCAGTCCCGTGCGCTTCTGGTCTGGCAGCGCATCATCCTGCCTGACGGCTCGTCCATCGAAATTGACAATCTGCCCGCCACCGACACCGCCGGCTATGCGGGACTGGAAGATGAGGTCGATTACCACACCTGGCGGCTCTTGAAGGGCATTGCCATGGCAACGCTGCTCGGCGTGGGCACCGAATTGAGCTTTGGCAGCAATGAGAGCGATCTCGTCCGCGCCATCCGTGAATCGACACAGCAGAACGTCGATCAGGCAGGCCAGCGCATCACCGAGAAGAACCTCAACATCCAGCCCACCATCACCATCCGCCCTGGCTGGCCGCTGCGCATTGTCGTCCAAAAGGACATCGTACTGCGGCCATATCGAGGCTGAGGAGGAAGCACTATGGTCAACCTGAAACTCGCCAAACTCCCCGACCGCACGCCGACCAGGATCACCATCGCCGTAAACGCCGAACTTAACCAGGCGCTCTGCGACTATCAGCGGCTTTATGCCGCCACCTATGGCGCGTCAGAAAAAGTCGCCGATCTGATCCCCTTCATGCTGGAAGCCTTTCTCGACAGCGACCGCGGCTTCGCCAAGGCCCGGAAGAGCGAGGGCCGGCTGATCGCAGGGCAGGGAAAAAATGCCGGTGACATGCTTTGAGGGCCGAACGCCCTGGGCGAAAGCGTAGAGCCAATGCCGGAGTGCGAGCCGGAACGGCCCGCGCGCCGGAGCCGCATATCCAGAATAGGCGGGCCGGAGACGGAGGCAAGCGACGCGGATGGATCTTTCCGCACCGTACTTTGCCTCCCCCGCATCATCAGACCAGGAGGACTGGGCCATGCAGATCGGGTATTTCACTCTCGCCAAGGATGGCGGCTGGACCGGCGCCATCCGAACCCTGACCATCGACGCCAAGGTCCGCCTCGTCCCCAACGACAACCGCAACAGCGACAACGCCCCGGCTTTCCATGTGCTTGTCGGCAACGCCCGCATTGGCGACGCTTGGGATGCACGGACATCTGGAGACAATCCGAGGTACTATTTGCGTCTCCGCCTCGACGACCCGAGCCTGTCCGGCCCACTTACTGCTGCACTGTTCCTTTCTGACGAAGCCGATAAGGCCCAGCTGGTGTGGAACAGAAGGCGGGAACGGTAGCATGCGCGCCACACTCGTAGTCGAGCTGTCCGGCTCCAGTTGCAGGGCACCGCCGGCCTTTAATGTTGCTGCCGAGCAAACATGGCAGGAAAGGACCCAGGGAACGCTGAATGAAAGCGCGCTCACCATTGCCAGGGAGCGCGGTATCGCGCGTGCGCGATTTCGATGCGGCGGGCGTCCCGTGTGCCCATCTGCTGCGTCTGCAGCACCAGGGGCGCCTGGTGCTGCAGACGCGATTTCTATCAGCTTGCCGATGCGGAATTGTCCGAGTCCCATAGCCATATGGAAGCTGGCCTATGAAACAGAAACAGATCGGCGCGGTTCTCGGCTGATACTCACGGCCCGTAGTTTCTTCCCTTCATGTGATAAATTTAGTAACGCGTCGTTACGCAACGTGAATTGGGATCAGCGGGCGAATCCGTCACCAAGGTCGTGCGGCGGACCGTCAAGGGCAACCGCAGGGGCCGGCATCTCAGGCAATGCCTCCGATGATTCCCGGGGGCGCCGGCCCCGATTGCTGTATAGATTGACGCCTTTCGCCGGTGAGGCGGGTTGAAATGGTGCCCATCGAAACAGATCATCGGCTCCTTGGATCGTCCACGGTGGCAGATGCCGGTCACCACTTTCCGTCTCCGTGGCGGCCAGCCAGGCATAGAGCTCAGACTTCCGTACGCACAGTATTGCGCCCGACCGTAACGGCCGATTCGTCAAACGTGGCCTTTCTTTCGGGATTTCAGGGAGACCTTTCTGGCGCCTCAGGGTCAAAAGGGCTACGTTCCCCTGCCGTGATGGGTTTCGATACGGGAGGCACTTTTGGACGAGTTCTGTTTGCCAGATGACTACCTCGCGCGCGGTGAGGCGCATTATTTCGATGACTCTCCATATTTCGATAGCGACATTATCCATCAGCCTAAGGTGTATGATGCTGCAGATTACTTCTGCCGCTTTGCGCGCAGGTCCACAATTATCGATATCGGGTGCGGAAACGGGCGGAAGCTGCAGGGCGTCAGGGCTGATAGAAAAGTCGGCATCGATTTTGGTATCAACATAGCGTCTTGCCGAGACAGATATCCCGCAGGAGTGAAATGGATCGAGGCCGATCTCTCAAAGCCCGAATGCATCAGCCTGGCAAGCCATGCGGACAATCAATCGGTTGTGGTATGCGCCGACGTCGTGGAGCACCTCATCGATCCCAGGCCGCTCGTAGCCTTGCTCGCGGAATGCTACCGAAACGGAGCCATCGTCCTCACTAGCACACCGGACCGCATTCGTGTCCGCGGTCACGATCATCGCGGCCCCCCACCAAATCAATCACATATCCGTGAATGGGCAAAAGATGAGTATGAGCAGTTTCTTCTGCATCATGGCCTGCCGGCTACGTTCGCCGGATACACAATCAACAACAATCAGGCTCGGGAACTAAAAACAATTTCCACTCTGCACGATCGAGCGGTCTCCGGCCAAGCGAACGCAGACACGCGAGCCGTCGCTATCCTTTCAGCCATGGAGGAAGGCGATGCTGTTGGATTTGATCAAGTGAAAGCACCCAGAGCGACACTGCTTAGCTGGATGTCTTCCTTGTTTCGCGGATAGATCACATAAAGGCAAGAGGCTGCGCAAGGCCATGGGGGCCCCTGATCTGACGCAATGCGGTGCGGAGCGCCTGAATGCAAAAAATCCCCTCCAGCTTGGGCCGATGGGGACGGGAGTGCACCGTCTGATGCTTGGAGCACCCCATGCACAAGATACTCTCACACATCGCAAGGGCGACCGATGAACACATCGATCGCCCTTGGATAAATGCTTGCGACTAGCCCAGGAGGCCGTCGAGCAACCCGCCACCGGGACCGGTCACGCCGTCGACCGTGCCGAGTGCGGTACCGACCAGGCCCTCAACACCCAGCCCATGGCCATCGGCGAGATTGTAAACCACACCGCCGACGCCGAGGACGTCGCTATAGACATCCGCAACGGCTCCGGTCAGGTCGCCTTCGCCGAGATTGTCGATCAAATCATCGACGATGCCGCTATCACCGGCAACGTTACCGGTCAGCGAAAGGGCGCTACCGAAATTGGAAGAAAGGCCGTTGCCGGTTTCGACTACAGCTTCACGGACGTCGTCCACGGTGCCCGTGACAGTCCCGAGCCCACCACCAAGGCCACCAAGGCCACCTAAAAGTCCACCCAACATTTTTTGCTCCTAAAGTTATTTGCCTCAGCGCTCCCAATCCCAGGTTGCGCTGCAAGAGAGTATACTTCGGCAACTTTTAAGTGCAACGCTCAATCTTCCGTCCTGCCGGGGAGGGTTAAAGTTCCATCAAGAAGGCCCAACATGGAATGAGGCGGAACCACTGCGCATTGGAGTAGATTGCCGGCAAAATTCCGTCGTTTAAAATTTGATTATACTTTCAGATCATTGCGAAATGTAAGTTGTGGATGTCGCTATCGGGCACCCGCCTTGAATGCTTCGAGTGAACACGCCAGTATCATGAGCCTCACAACCGAGGGGCGGCGCCAACGATATGTCGACGCCTGATCGGGACTGCCTTCCGGAGCGGATTGCCCGGCGACTCACACCGTCTTTTGCAACAGGTCAGTGATTATATGGATCCCGTGATTCTCCCAGAAATCTTCATTGAAGGGGATCAACTCGGTCTTTGGCCAGGTGAAGTCGGACTCTTCGGAAAAGCCATCATAATGGTTATGCCACCCAAGCGTATTCTTCTCGTACGGAGACCACCGGGAGCGTCGATCCACAAATACCTTCCTCGCTCCATGGTCCTTGGAACGGATCGGATAGTGCCGAAGCAGGAACCGGTAGGGAAAATCGCGGGCGCCCGTGAACTTGACCATGTGCCCCCCACTGGCTGCGAGGCTGACCTTCTCGTCACCTTGGAACCATGCCTTGCCCTGTGCAAAATGCCCTGGTCGTGTTCCGAATTCGAAGTGCGTGAAGCTGGTGCTGAGCGAGCCCGGCGAAAATGGCCTATCGTCTACCGGCCGAAAGTTGATCAGGTTGAAGTTCACACGACTGGCGCCGGTTATCGATGCGATCTCTAGCCCTTGGGCAAGGGTCGTGCCCGGAAAAGGCGATCGGCGGAGCTCGTCGGCATCGGTGTGGATAATCCAGCGACCGGGACATGTGGCAGCGATCTCCTCCTTCCGGTAGAGGATCTTTTGCCATTCATAGTTCTCGGCAGATCCACTGGATGGAAAGCGTTCGCTCTCGACCCGGTCGGGGAGGCTTCGCCGGACGTGCTCGATGATCTCCCATGTCCCATCGGTGGACCAGTTGTCGATGACGGCCAGATCGCAACCTTGCTCGACCAGATCCTGCATGACCTCGGCGATGACATCGCTTTCATTGTACGTCGAAAGGACTGCCAGCGGGCGGCGCCCTCCTTCGGTCAGTTGCGCCTTGGCTTGCTGGACCAAAGGGTCGTGGAGCGAAATTATCCTCGAGAGCGATTGATCGGCGCCTCGATTCGGCGCGCGACCTACATAGATCGGAGGCAGGTTCACGGCGTCGAGAACATCTCTATACTTTTGGAGCGACCAGCCTGTATCGGGGAAACTGGGACCTGTCTGGCTGGGGAGCGAAAACGTGGTGCCATCGGGGGCGCTCGTCAGTATCAATGCGCCGCGTGTCCAGCATATGGACAAGAGCGTAAACAGGTCCGCCAGATCGGTCCGTTGGGTAATTGTACAGACGACGACGGAATCGCTGTCGGGAAGGACAACGCACTGTTGCCGAGCGGCCCCCAACTCATACCATTCGGCTTTCCCTTTGTGCTCTTGCCTGCATTTTTCGATGTTCTCAGCGTGGTCGATCCCGATGCGTCTTGCGGCGTCCACCTGCAACAGCTGGTTGCCGGTTCCGCATCCGATATCGACAATCGTCGACCGTCCAGTAGCACGCAGAAAATAGCCCGCAACGTCGTAGACGCAATTCGGCTGCGGTTCCCAAATAGACACCGTGGATGCCCCCACTGCCCAAGAATGGTGTTGACAGTCGGGCGACTAAACCCGACTCGGAGTGACACTAGTAGGTTGAAATGATATTGGAAAGACAATCTTAAATGATCGCGCAATTGCTCCTCGTGGTTGCAAGCCGGTCACAATCACGCAGGACGATGAAGAACCTTTTCTCTCTGCTTCGGGGTAAAGTCAGACCGACCAGACCTTTATCTCCCATGAAACATGCTGGACAGAAACACGTCGGAACTCTCAGTACTGGCGCGGTCAACGATATGCCGAGGTCAGACGCCCGGGAAGAAGGTTTTCGGTTTGGGCCGGTTGGCCTTGCCAGCTACCAACGGTCGTTCGGGCTCCGTTTCGTTGAGGAGGCGCCCTCTCTGGCGGAGGCTGACTACGACAGCCGTGTCAGGGTGCTCATGTCCGACCATCGCTACGGAATGCGTTGGGATCTCTCCGGAAAGAAAGTGGCAGTTGTCGGGAACGGGCCCGTTCTGAACTGCGGTAGACTTATCGACAGCTGTGACGAGGTCATTCGTATCTCAACGATGCGGAATTGGCAGAAGAGTCCGGTTCACGACGGAACCCGCGTGACGACGTGGTCAGGCCATCCCTGGTTGGTCGTTCACCGAAACAACAGGGGAGAGCTTGAAGCAAACGACAGGTTCGCGGAACTGTTGGAAAATGGAGCCAGGTTGTGGGCGTCTTCGCCATTCCACATCTCCCTCGACGCCTATTGGTGGCTGAGCCATCGAGGCCTTCTTGATCGCCTCCTCGTCGTACCTCCTCCCGCCAATATTTACGAGATCGCCTGCTCGCATATGGAGGCGGAGGATCTCAGGAAGCTGTTCTCCATATCGGCTCAGATAAACAACATCGTGGGACTCCCCCATTTCGATCTTCTGCTGACCGGAACAAGGATGATATTCCTGATTGAGCTCTGTGGGGCAAAAGATATAGCGATATTCGGCACCAACTTGTTCAACTTCTCACCGGACGGGGTGTGGTTCGGTCACGATCTTCAATTTGACTATGAGGTCCTGATGGCTGTGAAGCAGCGGATTTTGGCGAAGGGCGGGACATTCTATTGGAACGAAGAGCAACAAGTTCAGCAAAAGTGGCGAAGCATTAGATGAAATTTGGAGTCCTTACGTTTGGCTACGACAGCTTCACGAGCTTTGCCGATCAACTTGCGAATCACGGCTTCTATGAAACGAATTTGGGCGACAACGCCCAATCTATTGCGATCCGCCATATCTACCGGCATTTCGGTGTCCGCGATGATCAGATGATCGACATCAATCGCGACGCGTTGCAGCAATACGATGGAGAGCCCGCCCTTTTACTAATGAACGGGGTCTTCTACCAATCGGCGTTTCCCTTGCCCTCAGCGATAACGCCCGTTTTCGTAGGCTTTCATGCTCCCGAGCATGTGATCAAAGAGCAGCAGGACTTTCTCAGAAAGCACCAGCCCATTGGCTGTCGGGATGAAGGGACGACGGTGCGAATGAGAAATCTCGGCATCGAGGCCTTTACGACAGGCTGCCTAACCCTGGCTCTTCCTCGCCGCGAGCAGGAACCCAAAAATCCAAAACTCCTGATTGTCTACGGGAGCGGAGCGGGACGGCTGCCGCCGATCGTGTTCCGAAGCATTCCGGAAAATATTCTCAGCAAGGCTGAGCTGATCTACCACCGCTTCCATGCCAGCAGATTTCCCTTCGATCTGGAGATGCGCCGGGAAGCCGAGCTTTATGAAGAAGCATTGTTTGCCCGGTATCGCCGGGAGGCGACATTGGTTCTGACGCCACTCCATCACGTCGCAGCGCCCTGTATCGCATTCGGCATCCCAACCATCATCTGCAGGGCTGGGAATGACGTAAGGTTCAGCTTCGTGGAAAAGCTGTTGCCGATCTACACGCCCGATAAATTTGATCAGATCAACTGGAACCCGCCCGCGATCGATGTAGGCGCGGTGCGAGCCGATCTGCTTCGCGTGGTGGGAAACAAACTTATTGCAGCATTACACGGCGCGACGAGTTGAGACGGCAAGTTCAAAATCACAGGCAGCCATTTCGGTTGTAGCGACCGGTTTCCGGAGACCGCACTGGATACACCTGCACCGCCACTGTAAGCGGGAGGCGAACACTCCAGAAACTTCTACCTTTCCATGAGCTTACGGTTATTTTTGAGTTGACACATTCGTGAAGGCTGGACCGATTAGACTCAATGAATCGAAGGCACGTTGTAAGCACAGCCTGTTAATTTCTTGATGCCATCTCATCTATTGCTACCATAAGCTGCACTTTCAGATATATTTGGAGTGGCCATCGTGGCGGCAGGGGGAATTGCAGTTCTTTTGGTCAGTTCATCGGGATTCCCGCACTCGTTGCGCTGGGGTGGCCTGCGTTTCGTCCTGGTCGTCAAGCGCTCTTAACGGCTGGTTTTCAATCGAATGATTCTGTTTAGGCTAACTGATGTCCTTGGCTGATACGACCGCAGCACCCAAGCTCGCCGAAGGGCACGCAGGCAACGAGATCGATGCGGCGCTGAGGTCGCTTCGCCTGCATTTTGTCATCGTGGGCATCTTCTCGAGCATGATCAACGTGCTCTATCTGAGCTCGCCACTTTACCTCATGCAGGTCTACAACCGAGTCCTCGTAAGCGAAAGCATGCCGACTCTGGCATTGCTTACCGTGATGCTGGTCATCGCACTGGTTGTGATGGCCGTATTGGACGCGGCGCGCGCGCAGGTGCTTGTTCGGTCGGGAATTCTGCTCGATCAGAAGTTGGCGGGGCGCCTGTTCTCCGCCCTCATTCAGAAGTCTTCGAGGCAGGGTTTTTCTCTGGGTGCCCAGCCTCTGCGGGAACTTGATGATTTTCGCACCTTTGTCACAGGGCCGGGCATCTATTTCGCATTCGACCTGCCGTGGATCCCGCTTTATCTTGGGCTCCTCTACCTCATTCACCCAATCCTGGGCGTGGTCGCGACCGTGGGTGCCGTGCTCCTGCTGGGATTGGCCTTCGTGAACGAGTCCGTCACCAAGAAGCCCATGGAGGATGCACGAAACGCTGCACGGCGCTCATTCTCCTTCACCGAAAACATTATGCAGCACGCCGACGTCATTCGAGCCATGGGAATGCAGTCCGCAGTGGAGCGTCATTGGCAAGGCAGCCGTGCCGGCATGCTCCTGCAGCAGGCCTTTGCGAGCGATCGGAACGCGCTAATCTCGGCCACCATCAGATTTGCAAGATTGTTGCTTCAGGCGTTGATGCTGGGCACGGGTGCCTGGCTTGCCATCGATCATACGATCATGCCGGCAACGATCTTCGCCGCCAGCATCATCATGGGCCGGGCCCTCGTGCCCGTCGAGCAGTCCGTGGCGGCGTGGAAGCAGGCGGCCGCGGCGCGGAGCGGATACAGGCGGGTAAGAGACATCCTAAAGGAGAACCCGGTCACCGATCTCAAGACCATCGTCCCGATAAACGAGACCGCGCTGGAGGTGAAAGAACTTACATACCGTGTAGCCAGGCGATCCACGCCGGTGCTCGACGCGCTGTCCTTCAAGATCGGTGAAGGCGAAGCGCTCGGGATCGTCGGGCCGAGCGGTTCTGGCAAAAGCACACTCGCCAAACTCTTGATCGGCGCGCTCCAGCCATCCGGTGGAGAGATATGGTTCGGCGGCCTGAACTACGCCCATTGGGACCCGGCCGAATTCGGCCGGATCACGGGATACCTGCCCCAGGATGTCGGGTTGTTCGCGGGTACGGTCAGGGAAAATATCTCACGCTTCAGCGATACGCCCGTCGAGCAGGTTATCGAAGCGGCGAAGCTCACCGGAATCCATGAAATGATCCTTGGCCTGCCGAAACAGTACGACACAATGCTCGGGCCGGGCGGACTCGGCTTATCGGGAGGCCAGCGCCAGCGCATCGGCCTGGCGAGAGCAGTGCTGGCCCGACCGAGGCTTCTTGTTCTGGATGAGCCTAACGCTCACCTGGATGTGGCGGGGGAAAACGCGCTCAGTGAGGTTTTGTTCGTCATGAAAGCGCAGGGGACGGCTATCGTCGTGATCACCCACCAGCCGGCGGTTCTCAGCGTCGTTGACAGGGTTCTTGTCCTGAAGTCGGGGAAGATCGACAGGATCGGTCCGCCAGAGACACTCGGGTCGGCGACAATGGAGCTACCTGCTTACCAATGACCATGCTCCCGGGAATAAAAAGAACCGCATATAATGATCCGTTTCGGCCCGCTCTGGCAGGGCTGACTGCGATTCTTGCATTTGCCGTCCTTTTCCTAGTCTGGGGCTATGTGGCACCGCTCTCGAGTGCCGCGATTGCCGAGGGAAGCTTGCAAGTGCAGGGGCAGAGGCAGTCGGTGCAGCATCCTTACGGAGGCGTAATCTCAAAGCTTCTAGTCATGGAAGGGCAACACGTTGAGCGCGGCCAGCCCCTGGTGGAACTTGACGTGGCGGAGGTGCGCGCGAAGCTGGATATTGCCAATGCCGAAGTCGTGTCTCTCCTGGCGCAGCAGGCTCGACTGATCTGCGAGCGCGACAATGCCGGGACGACGTGCCTAGATGATTTTGCGGCGAAGAACCTTTCGCGCCCTGGCCTGGCGGAGGCTGTTGCGAATGAACGTGCGGTCATGCTTGCGCGAGCAGAACAATTCGAAGCCGAGAAGGGGATGCTCACCTCGAAGGTGGCACAGCTCCAGGAGCGAATTGCGGGACTAACCGCCCAAATCGAGGGGCTCACAAAGCAGAGCATCTCGTTGCAAGGGGAGATCGAGGGCGCCCAGAAACTGCTTGCCTCGGGCTACACACCGAAAACGCGCGTACTGCAGCTGGAAAGAACCTCTGCGGGACTGCTTGCCGACAAAGGCTCGCGGTTGGCGGACATGGCCGAGGCGAAGCAGGAGATCAGTGAAGCCGAGCTGGCAGTCGCCAGGCTGGGCCGTGAGCGGATAAGCGACATCACAGACCAGATCCGAAAGACACAATCCTCGCTGGCGGAGGCTCTGCCGAAACTCGATGCCGCCCGGGATGTCATGAACCGGACCGTGATCAGAGCCCCCGTTAGCGGATCGATCGTAGGCCTGTCCGTTTTTACCGAGGGCGGGGTCATCCAGGCCGGTGCGCAATTGATGGATGTCGTGCCGGAGGACAGCCCGATCGTCGTCGACGCCAGACTGCCCTTGTCCGATATCAACTACGTAAGGCCGGGTATCGAGGCAGACGTGCGGTTGACGGGTGTCACAAGGAACGACCGTCCGCAGTTGCGGGGCGAGATCATCAGCGTATCGGCGGACAAGTTCACCGATTCCCAGTCCGGAGCTGAATACTTTGCCGTGCGGGTAAAGCTCAATCCGGAGGATATGAAGAATTCGACAGTGAGATTGCAGCCGGGAATGCCGGCGGAAGTGGTGGTCACGGCGAAGTCGCGAACTCTGGCAGGTTATCTTCTGGGGCCGCTACTCGACGAGATCGGATACGCATTTCGAGAACAGTGAGGATCATCAAATGTCTCGCGCAGCAAAAAAAATGAGCAGCCACAAGGGGCGGCAATCGGACTCCAAGACAGAGGCCGGGAAATCGACCGCCGCCAAGTCGGAAGGCAATCTGTCCCTTGCGGTTACGGCGGGTGCGTTGGGGCTTGGAATAACGCTTCTCGAGCAGGAACAGGCGGCAGCGGCTGCCGCAACCAGCGCGGACACCCCCAATATCGACTACACTCATACTTCGAGCGTTTCGGGTATGACGGGTCAGGTCACTGCAAACTTCGATTATTCGGAGATCGTCGATTCTGCGGCATTTGACGGGCAAAGCGTTCCCATCGTCGTGGCTGCGGCAACCCCGGACCCGTCGCTCGATCTGCAGGGCCTTGCCCAGCAGATCGGAGCCTTGGCGACCGAGAGTGGTGCGCAGGAGACCGCGCTTTCTGCCCCTCCGGAAGGCGAGCCTGCTGAGGCAGAAGGCCCCGTGCAGTATGCCTCCTACGATTCGGGAACAGTTACCGACGCGGCCGGCTCCGGGTCCGGTACGAGCAATGTCATTTCGGGCGGTGGCAGCATACTTCCTTCGGGCTCGACGGTCACCGACCCGCTTACCCAGGTGAGCGATATCCTGGACAACCTTCAGGGAGGCAGCGGCGGATCGGGCAGCATTCCTATCGTGGGATCGATCGTCCCCGGCATGCCAGACCCGGTAGGCGAGGTCGTCGAAGGTATCCTGGGCGGCGAGGACGGCTCCGGCCTCGTTCCCGAAGTGGTTGAAACCGTGACGGACACGGTCGACGATGTGGTGGATACGGTTGGCGACCTCGTTGGCGGCCTTCTGGGCGATGGCGATGGCTCCGGTCTCGTCCCCGAAGTGGCTGAAACGGTAACGGACACGGTCGGCAATGTGGTCGAAGTCGTGGATGACGTGGTGGGCACCGTCGGTGACCTCGTCGGGGGTCTTCTGGGCGGGACGGGAACCACCGCAACGGGCACACTCGGAGCGGTAACCAATGTCGCGGGAAACCTCTTGGGCAATGGCGACGGGTCCGGTCTCGTCCCCGAAGTGGTTGAAACCGTAACGGACACGGTCGACGATGTGGTCGAAGTCGTGGATGACGTGGTGGACACTGTCGGCGACCTCGTCGGGGGTCTCCTGGGCGGGACGGGGACCACCGCAACGGGCACACTCGGAGAGGCGACCGATGTCGCGGAAGGCCTATTGGGCGATGACGGCGAATCCGAAGTGGTCCAAGATGCCGTTGAAACCGTGTCGGACACGGTCAACGATGTGGTCGAGGTCGTGGATGACGTGGTGGACACTGTCGGCGACCTCGTAGGAGATCTCCTGGGTGGTGGCGACGACTCAGGCCCCCTTCCCGACACTGGCTCGGCCGTGCCGGGCGCGCTCGACGCGATCGACGATGCGGCTTCCTCATCCACCACGGAAGACGCGTTGGCATCTGCTCAACTTCAGCCGAATATCTTCGAAGCCGCCAACGATGCATTGCAGCTTTCCGACGGGCTTGTCGATATCCTCGTTCCAGATATAGGCTTCATAGGACAATCTATACTCGATACCAGCGATCACCATGAGGCGGCAAACCCGCACGGTTCCCTTCTTCACCTATGGGGCTGAACAACGGCCGATCTGATCGAGAGGCGTGTCGGCAGCCACGCAGGTTTGTGTGTGTGTCTGCCGGTCGAAGCCGAGGCTACGCCGTGCTGGAGCATTTCGCCGTGGCGACGCTGTTTCTGGCCGGTCTGCCTCCACAATCTCGGCAAGGTTCGTGCTCCCGATTCAAGATAAATGTCCACCAGCTCGGGTAAAACTTTACCATCGTGAGATATCTGCTGGCTCCCCACGGAATCGGATCAATCGGCGCACATCACCACTCGTCGTCGCTGAGCCCTACTACACTTCTCGTCGTTGTTGACATCGGTCGGCGGATTCTTGGCCTGACATATACCGGTGTTGGTGTTCCCCGACCGTTTTGCCCTACCGGCGTTCTTTGTGGTGGCAAGTGCGGTTTTTCTTTTGGTTGTCATTGAGGGTGCTATGCCGTCTTTTAGCGTTAGCTGCGATCTCCGGGCTCCGGGTCGAAACTATCAGCCGCTTTATGACGCACTACAGAAGGCAGGTGCAGTTCGCGCGCTGCGATCTCTTTGGCTGCTCGACGATCCCGGGACGGCAGTCCAGATCAGAGAAGCTCTGATGCTGTTGGTTGACGAAAATGATGGCATACTTGTCATCGAAATGGTGAGAAATTCACACTGGGCGGCGTGCAAAATGCTTCCCGGAGCCGCCGAATGGCTGAGGGCTCGGACACCGTAAGAAGAGGGCCGCACCCAATCATGGGCCAACAAGTCGCAGCTTGTCAGGCAGAGTTGGCAAGCGCTGGAATGCCGCAACCGCAGAACTGAAGCCTGTTTGCATTCCTGTCTGCACGTGCTAACAGCCGGCGACTTGGAAGGTCGAGAATGTTTGCTACCATCAAGAGCGCCCTGGCGGATATCTGTGCAGGCCTGCGCATGCGGCGCGTGTGGATCGCGCTGGCGCAGGAAGACATAGGCGACCAGCACCGGCGCACTGCGCTCGGGCCCTTGTGGCTGCTCATCAATTACCTAGCCTTCGCCGGCACCTTCATTTTCGTGTTCCACAGGGGCGACGCCGGCTCGGCCAATTACGCGGCTCATGTGGCGACGGGGCTTCTGGTGTGGTTCTACATCATGGAGACGATCACGCAGAGCGTGTCTCTGTTTGTCCGCGAGGAGAGCTTCATCAAGGGCACGACGCTGCCGCTGTCGGTCTATGTCATGCGCCTTGCCATGCAGGCGGCCATCCGGGCCGGCTATGCGCTCGCCGGTTGCATAGCCATCCTGCTGATGAGCGGCGTTGGGATTTCATTTGCATGGATCTGGTCGGCGCTGGCCATCCTGCTCATCCTGGCCACCACGCCGGCGGCCATCATCCTCTTCGCCTTTCTGGGCGCCTATTTTCCCGACAGCCAGTTCGTCGTCTCGAACCTGATGCGTATCGGCATGTTCCTGACGCCCGTCTTCTGGACCTATGAGGGCACAGGCGGCGTGCAGCACATCTTCTACTACTGGAACCCCTTCACCTATTTCCTGGAGATCGTGCGCATGCCGATCCTTTCCGGCAGCCTGCCGGCAAACGCCTTCCTCTTCTGCGCGGCCGCCAGCCTCACCCTGTGGGCAGTTGCCCTCATGCTGCTCGGCCGCTTCCGCAAACAGGTGGTCTTCGTCATCTGATGGTTTCGATCCATGTCAGCAATCTGAGTTTGGTCTATCGTCTGCGCGAAAAACTGACGCTTGCCAAGCGTGACCGACGCCTTCCCACCGGTGGGCGGCTGGAAGGTAAAGGTCGTACCCAGTACGTTACTGCGCTTGATGGCGTGAGCTTTGAGCTTGCGGCCGGCGACCGGCTGGGCCTTGTGGGCGCGAATGGTGCGGGCAAAACGACGCTGCTCAAAGTCCTCTATGGCATCTATGCGCCAACCTCGGGCAGCGTCGAGGTTGAGGGTCGTGTGGACGCTCTGTTCAACATCAGCCTCGGCTTCCGTCGGGAGGCGACCGGCCGCCGCAATATCGTGCTCCGCGGCCTCATGAACGGCTGGAACATGGACGAGATCGAAGCCCGCATGGAGGATGTCATCGAGTTCAGCGAGCTCGGCGACTTCATCGATCTCCCCTTCAAGACATACAGCCAGGGTATGGCCGCCCGCCTCGCCTTCTCCGTTGCCACCAGTCTGGACCCGGAGATCCTACTGATGGACGAATGGATTGGCGCGGGCGATCCAAAGTTTCAGGACAAGGCACGCAACCGCATGTCGGAACTGGCGGAGAAGGCGGGCATCATCGTGCTTGCCAGCCACAATCATGGCCTGCTCAAGAAGACATGCAACAAGATATTGGAGCTTGAGAGCGGCAGCGTCAAAGGCCTCCACCTGGCGGAGGAATGGGCGACATCGTCGTGATGGCCATGTTGCAGCCTCCGCCATGAGACGAACGCTTCGCCAAGGCACTTTTCGGTAGTAGGGGTCAATACGTTGCAGATCACGATTTTTGGAACCGGCTATGTCGGCCTGGTGCAGGCCGCGGTCTTCGCGGAGGCCGGCTATGACGTCGTGTGCGTCGACATCGATGACGGAAAGGTCGAGCAGCTCAAGCGGGGCGAAGTTCCGATCTATGAGCCGGGCCTGGAGCATCTCGTCAGGGAGAACGGCGCATCGAGGCGTCTTCGTTTCACCACCGATGCGGCGGAAGGCGTTCGTCACGGTCTCGTGCAGTTCATCGCCGTCGGAACGCCGCCGGACGAGGACGGCTCCGCCGATCTGAAGCACGTGCTTGCCGTCGCCGACAGCATCGCTGCCCATATGGACCAGCAAAGGCTTGTTGTCGTGAAATCGACGGTGCCCGTGGGCACATCCGACCGGGTCCGAGCCGCAATGAAGGCGCGGCTCGAGCAGCGCGGACGGACGGAGGTCCCCTTCGATGTTGCATCGAACCCCGAGTTCCTCAAGGAGGGCTCAGCGGTGGCCGACTGCACCAAGCCCGACCGCATCATCATCGGCACCGAAAGCGCCGAGACCGAGCGCATGCTGCGCGAGCTGTACGCGCCCTTCAACCGCAACCACGAAAAAATCATCGCCATGGATGTGCGCAGCGCCGAGCTCACCAAATATGCGGCCAACTGCATGCTGGCCACGAAGATCAGCTTCATGAACGAGATGGCCAACCTCGCTGGCACGCTCGGCGCGGACATCGAGAAGGTCCGGCTGGGCATAGGCGCCGATCCGCGCATCGGCTATCACTTCATCTATCCAGGCGTTGGCTATGGCGGCTCCTGCTTCCCGAAGGACGTGCGGGCCATGATCCACACGGCCGAGACGCTCGATTTCGACGCTATGGTGCTGAAGGCCGTGGAGGGCCGCAACGAGGCGCAGAAGGAATTCCTGTTCGCCAGGATCGACAGCCACTTCAAGGGCGACCTCATCGGGCGCACATTCGCCCTGTGGGGCCTCGCCTTCAAGCCCAACACCAACGACATGCGCGAAGCCCCCTCCCGCGTGCTCATGGAGGCCCTGTGGCAGGCCGGCGCAAATGTGCGCGCCTACGACCCCGAAGCAATGGAAGAATGCCGGCGCATCTATGGCGCGCGAGAGGACCTGACGCTGTGCGAAACCAAGGAGGAGGCTCTGGCCGGGGCCGATGCCCTGGTGGTGGTCACCGAATGGAAAAGCTTCCAGGCCCCCGACTTTCCTTCACTCAAAGTTGCGCTCAAGGAGCCGGTTATCTTTGACGGGCGGAATATCTATGATCCGACAATTGTGGGTAGATATGGGTTGAAGGTTTATGGGGTGGGGAGGCAAGTCAGGCAATAGCCCGTGACTGCCCGTCCGCGTACATCGCGGAGCATCCGACGAAAGCTATAGCTTGATGTCTTTTTTTCGGAGGCAAAATATCGTATTCGAGGTAAACCCTGTTAAAGTCGATTCTGGAATATTAAACTCGGAAAAGTCGACGTACGGATACCTTTTCCGAAGGTCATATTCTAGCGGTATGTCGAATATTTTGCCGATAGTCAGGTGGATGTCCTCCCGGCCAAATCGGCGCACATGATCTTCTTGTCGGAATCGGCGCTTTCTCTCTTCAGGGCCAATATCCGATAAGCATTCCTCATAGCATCCAGCGTATATAGGGATGGAAAATAGATGCCATCCATCTTCCTTTAATGACCGATGCAAATGTATCAGAGTAGTCGTTACGTTACCCGGAATATGCTCCATTACATGCGAGTGAATGACTAGATCAAACGCACAATTAGGTAATTTTTCTGCGTCTTGTACTAAGTCCATTTTCTCAACATTACAGTGTTTATACATTTCAGGAATCAAATCTACAGCTTTATACGCAATCCCAGGCACGGACGTTAAGTACCGCGTAAGACCTATCTCCGGAGCAAGATGCAGAACTGACATTCCGGGAACGATTGAAATCTCCCTATCCAGAAGAAACTTTAATATCCTTGTTCTCTCAACTGATCCGCAATGCCTGCACTTGACATTGAAACGTCCATTCATGTTGTTAAATTCAGAACAACCGCAAATATTACAGTGCATAGCAAGCATTCCCCAACAATATTCTCTGCAGTGATTCTATTCAACAGTTATCTCTGGCATTCGACCATTTTCCTTATTCCGTCTGCAATCCCGACTCTTGGCTCCCAACCTGTGACTCTGCTAAATTTCGCATTATCAAGAATGACTTTCTGTACATCGAAAGTGCGCAGGGCCGCCTGCTCTCGCGCAAGCGACTTTCCAATTGCTTCTTCCAGCAATTGTGCAATGCGATTGATCGAATAGCCTTCGCCTGTACCGATATTGTATTCTCCTGAAGGAATCGACAACTGCGTTGCTGCCAGAAATGCATCTGCTACGTCTTCAATCCAGATATAGTCTCGAATAATCGTCCCATCGCCATAGATTCTCAGAGGCTCATGGTTTTGTATAGATCGCAGAAAATTTGCGATAACACCTATCGGCACGCCTTTGAGTTGGTACGGCCCAAATGGATTTGCAATACGCAAACTGACCCCTTCAAGTTTCTGATGAAAGGCGATCAGTCTCAAGTATCTTTCGACGGCGGCTTTGGATACTCCATATGCTGATATGGGATTAAGTGGCTCATCTTCCGCTGTAGGAACGCGGTCCGTATTGCCGTACACAGTACCGCCACTTGACGCAAAGATAATTTTCCGGACGCCGAGTGAGGCCGCTCTGCTGAATAGATTGACGCTGGCCACGATGTTTTCACTCGCGTCTTTGACCATTCCGTCCATCGAATCCGCAGGATGGGAAGTCCAAGCGAGGTGTATAAGGACATCGGTGCCCTTGAGACTTTGCGTCGCCCCGGCAGTGGCGAGACCGTCGGTCATTACGGTATCTACACCTTGCAATAGCCCGGCTACGCGCGCGAGCCGCCGGCCAGAATCGATGATCTGAACGCGAAAGCCCTGACGCGCAAACGCCGCGTAGATGCTGGTACCTATGAATCCTGCTCCTCCTACTATGGCGATATTCATTTGAGATCGCCACTTAAAGCGTATGCAGGTTTTATTGTCATAATGGGTCGCCAATCGGACGCTAAGAATTGACTCGACTTCTTATGAATGCTCGCTCGAAAGCCTCGTTCTCGTAGACGCTTCGCAATTAAAGGATCCGCTGCGAGTTCTCTGACTGACTGACCTCCAATCAGAGCGAGGCCATCGGGCTCCAGAGCATCAATCACTTTGCTCGTCAGTTGGAACTGCATATTTGCATACGCCACATCTAGATCGGCGATAACCGTTGTAAATTTCTGATCTCCCTTTTCGAATGCCTTGAAGTCAGCGGCGGTAGAGAGACCATAGAGCCGATCCTCCAAAAAACGCCTGAGGCCCGTGTCCCTTCCGAGGAGCGCTGCGCTTTTGCCTCGATGCGTCCTATGGTCATGGGCAATGAATGCAACAATCGCGCGTCCAAAAGGCGTCGAGCCGCAAGACCCACACAGCACTACTCTTGCCGGGTCAGCAAAGCTAATTTCATCCTTTTCGTGTACCTGTCCGCAAAGATTGCAGCGCCACTTTCCGCGGCTATTGGCAACATCCAAGACAGACGCGACGGTTTTGGCGGACAGCGGATGAGCAATTACGGTACCTTCGTCCACGACTGCGGTAAGCCGTGGTAGCGTTTTCGCCGAGATAGATTTGATTTCATCAATTTCCCCAGTTACAGCCCCTCTACTCTCCAGAAAATATGAGTATTCAACATCCATGAGATCTTGAGTAAGCTGATCACTGAACCAACCGTGCTTGACCAAAGTGTCACGACGAATGGCATACACCCCTCCTTGAACATGCGACAGTGCTCTATGCGGATTGCTATGTGCAAAATGTTGATTGCGGAACTTTGGGAACTGCGGGTGACGCACCATCTCCCTTCCTAGCGTCGCTTTTGGGAGATGCGTCTTATATCCGGCGATCGCATAGTCAGGGTTGGCACGCATTCGTTCGATGATCGCTCGCTCCCAACCGTGATCTTTGATGAACCCCTCTTTACTGCACACATAGATCGCAAACTCCGCATTCCCGTATGACAGCGCTTGGTTCGAGGCAGGTCCGCAATAAACGTTTTTTCTATTTTCTATCAACCTCACGTTATGCCAGCCGGCTATCAATTCCTTGATAGCACATATAAACTCACTTTCACTCCCATTGTCGACTATAGTTAGAGAAAACCTTGTTGTTGTCTTTTCCAATATTCTCCTAATTATCTCGATAGTATCATCTTTGCTGTCATACTTTTCAGTGTTGTAGGTCACAGTGAAAATTTCTATCTCGTGTCCCTGCCAGATATCGAGCAGACGCCGAATTGTGTTGTCGGCTCCGACCCTCGCCTTCAGGAACTGGCGAGCACCTGCTATCAGTTCGGCACGCTCCGCCTCCGACATAGCGAAGAGCCTTCGAATAGCTGCAGCTAAGCTATTCGGGTCACGCGGTTGAGCTACCAACGCCTCAATACCATCACGCAAATAGTCCGGAACAGCTGATACGGCTGTTGTTATCACAGGCTTCTCTGCCGCCATGGCTTCCAGTATCACTGTCGGGAAGCCATCGATGTCTCCATCTGACGCCTCTACAGACGGCACCACAACGAAATCTGCATCCGTATAGGCTTTGGCGAGTTCCTCGCGCCCTTCAATCGCGCCAGGAAATTCGATATTGGTCAGTCCCAATTCCAAGACCCGTCGCCTGTAGGACTCTTCGAGTGACCCATATCCATAGACCACGAACGAAACAGGAAGGTCGTGCAAGTGCGCAGCAGCCTCGATCAGGTATCCTATTCCCTTCTTCTCGATAAACCGCGCGATCACTACACCCCGCCATGACCGACGTTCGGGAGTGACGCGGGGCGGGCACGCGACACGAAAATCTTCTTCTTCGATAGCTTGAAAATTATAGGAGATTTTGTGCCGATCAACGCCCTTCGCTTCCAAGAAACGCCGATGGTGGTCACCATAGACAAAAACGCGAAGACATCTTTCGTCATTTGATATCTTTTCTAAACGACTGCGATCTCGGTTCTTGTGATGAAAGATGTCAACGGCATGAGGCATGTAGGTGTAATTTACTTCAGCCAACTCACATGCAGGCTGAACGAAAAGCGTCACTCCTGGATATGCAAAGTGACTATGACAGATGTTTCTTCCCGTTTCGATCAATGCCTGCGCTAGCGCATGTGCATCACCTACCTGAATGGCGTCTATGGAAAAGTCCAAGACTGCTTTTCTTTCCGGGTCGCGTGCATAGAACACCTTTACATCATAACCGTTTTCTTTCAGCCATCTCAACTCATTTAAGACAAAAGTCTGCGAGAGTGCCGGGAAATCAAAGACAAAATATCCTATTTTTAGGGTGTCAATTCCGTTTCTAATTCTGTCCTGGAAGTTTTTCCTCGCAATCCGCCTATAATTTTTTTCAAGGCCCTCAGTGAATGTTATATTTTTTAGGTTATCTCGATCTAAATAATAGTCTACGGCGCAGAATGGGAGGTACATCGGTTCAAAAAGCTTAGTGTACCTGAGTATCACATCCCAGTCGACCAACCTCGTTAGCCTCTCATCGAATCCACCGAGCTGATCGAACAAAGCCCGTCTATGCATAAAAACATTTAGGTCAATGAAGTTTCCTTTTAGGAGTTGCGTCCGATCGAAATTTGACGCACGAAAATTAGTCTGCCCAGTAGAGATGTTATGAGACTTTAGCGCAGCGTAGGCAGTATAGAGATGCTCACACTCTGCAAATGCAGCACTCATCACCAGAAGGTACTCAGGTCGCCAGCTATTATCACTATCAAGGTACGCTATAAGATCTCCACTGGCGATCATTAGCCCAGCATTACGGGCGGCAGAGACACCTCCATGCTTGTTGCCTATTATTTTAATAAACCCAGAGTTTATTTCTCCCCGAAAGTTCGAATTCAGGAAACCAATGGTGCCATCTGTACTCCCATCGTCCGATATAATAATCTCATGCGGCTTCGAGTATTGCCTCATCGCGGAGCGAATTGCATTGCCTACTGTATCACGACGATTATACGTTGGTATGACAACTGATACAGTCGGTTTTATCTTAGCGGAATCGATTATCTCTCCTGAAATCTCTATGAGAGCTTCTGGTATTCTCTCCAGGTCGTTGGCAATTTCTGCCTCCGAGAAAAATCGCGCGATGCGCGAAACGTCTGGCCAGCTCTTCGCAAACTCGGGGCCACGGGCGAGGCTGATATCTTGATTTGCAACAGCAGACTGCCTGAATCGAGGCACTGCTGCGAGCTGCGGAGTAGGCAGTTCTGAGCTTCGTGGAAATCGCCCCTCTTTCAACCCGAACTTCACGTAATGCAGCAATGGATCAATACCTGCAGCTGCTACGTCTTCATTCAAATCGAGATAACGTCGTGAATTGAAAATCTCTGATGGGTCGCGCCCAAGCCTAGCGCCAAGCCACAGATAGTGTTCGATCGGGTCCATGCCGAGCGCCTTCACGTCCGGATAGGTCCTCAAATACCAGTCGGCATCGAACAAGCCCGATGTGCGGATGGCCTCGATATCTTCTTTGCTAAAGCGATTCACACCGCTCCCCTTCGTGCTGCCAATTTCGTGCCGGCACCTTCTTGTGCCAGAGACCTTCCGGATGCTTTGAACTGTTTCCTCCGGACTAGCCATTAACGCTTCCCGGACGATGGCAAAAGCAGCGGCCGGCTGCGGCACTGGGCCTTGCCCTGTATCGGCTATTGGCCAACAGCGCGTCAACCAATAATGGCATGATTCGAGCGCCCCTCCGCGTCAGCTGCGCCGACGCCCTTCCATCATGCCGTGGCTGATGTAGTGGCGCAATGGTTCGGCGCGGTCCTGCGAGACGTCAGGATGCGCCTGTAGGTAAGCTTGACCGTCAAACAGGCCCCGGCGCTTCAACTGGATCTTGCGCAGGGCAAGGGCCAGAGGGCCGGGCAGCAGGCCGGCGAGCCGGCCTCTGCGGCTGTCGCCGATCAGGGTCGATGCGACCTGCCGCAACCATTCCGCCTGCTCTTCCTTCACGCGCAGGAGCTGCGTCAGCGTGGCGATCTCCGAGAAACGCTCCTGTAAGCTGCGCTCCACCCGCTGCTTTTCGGCAATCTGCTGGCGGTACTCGCCCTGCTGCTTTTCGGCAGCCTGCAGCCGGCGTTCGATCTGCTGCATTTCGGCAGGACGTTTGTCCGCTGGTTTTTCGGCAAGGGGGTTGTCCGTCGGTTTTTCGGCCTTCACCAGCACGGCTTCCGTTTGCGTTTTCAGGTCGCCCAGCAGCAGTTCGACCTGTTCCTTGTAGCTGGCCGCAAGCGCCTCCTGCCTGGCATAGGCCTCCGCCATCCGGTCGGCCTCCTGGCGAGCCTTGGCGAGTGCGCCATCGGTCTCCGAGAGTTTATCATGCGCGGCGGCAAGCGCCTCTTCCGCTTCGGCCGCCGCATGAGCCCGGCTCTCCAACTCGGCCTCGAGGCGCTCTGCCTTCTCCGCCCGCTCCGCCAATGCCTGATCCAGCTCCCGCGATTTTTTCGCGGCCTTCCGCCCAGCCACGATCAGGCGCCCGAAGGCGGGCCCCGCAGTGCCGAGTTCGGCCCGGATACGGTCGAGAACGGGAAAATCCTCCTGCCTTTCACCCTCGGCCGTCCAGGCGCTGAAAATCTGGAAGGTATCGCGCAGCCAGCCGGACAGCATGGGGTTTTCGGCGACACGTTCCGGCGCTTCCCGGTGGTGCCTGTATCGCTCCGACAGGAAACCATCGATCTCCGCCGCCGCATTGCCGGATAGCCGCGGCCAACCGATGCCCAGGGCCGCCTCCGCGCCCTTCATCACGCGGTTCCAATCCTTCATCAACTGTTCATAGCTCGCGAAAAAGCGCGGCAACCCGCGCGAGGCGACCTCGGCATCGAGCACATGCCGCAGCCACAGCAGATAACCGAAGTCCGGCTCGAAGCCGTTGCGCTTTTCCAGCGAAGCGCCGACTTCCAGCGGATTGCGGATTGGGGAAACGACCAGCGGCGCAATGCCGGCCCGCTCCAGAACGTCCAGCCAGAAGGGGGCCATGCGGCAGATTCGAGGATCTTTGAGCACCAATAGCGAGGAGGAGCCGAACTGCTCTTTCAGTGCAGCGAGCGCCTCTTCGCGAAATTCCTTCAGCTTCGGCGATCGGAGCCAGCCGGGATTGAACTCCAGCCAATCATCCCAGCTCGTGCCGGCGGATTCCAGGATTCGGTCGTTGAGTCGCTGGATGTTTGTCGATTCCCAGTGTCCGGTTTCATTGGTCTTGTGGGCGCCCATCAGCGTCTTGGGCAGATCGCAGCCCGCAAGGCTCAGGACACGCGTGAACGCGCTCGTGCCGGAGCGATGCATGCCCAGGACGAGAATCGCGTAGCGCTCAGTTGCCTTGCGAGCGCGCTGCCTTTCTGAACCTGCCTTCACAAAAATTCCCCCTCAATGTTGTCGTTATCTCTTGGCGCAGCTTTTTGCATTTTCCAAGGGACTTTCGTGCACCCACGATTTGTTGTGACCTAACGTTCGGCTTTCTGCATGGCTTTGTCAGGGCAGGCAAACGGCGTCAATGCCGATACCGTGTCATCAAGCCGGATGATCGGCTCGTCGCAACCATTCCTCCGCAACGCCGTTCTTATTTTTTCCATTTCTTCGTTCGTCGCCTGGACCAAATGGGCAGGCATGGGATCGCGTACCTCATTGCGGTCGTGACCCAGGAAAAAATCTTCTCCCCGCTTATCGGTCGTAGTCGTCGCTCGACCTCGCGCCGCCTTCTTCCGATCGAACTCAGCACGTGATTTAACGACGTAATGGTTTAGACGGAGGGGGCTCCAACATACGCTGGCGCTCAAGCCGATACCGTGCACTGGATGTTCGGACAGCGGCTTGCCATCTGCGTAAGCATGGCGGAATTTGCGCCCAACCTTAAAATGATGAGGCGTTCCACTGTGCGACAAGTAGGCTGATGGGCGGAGCACTGACTTGTAATGGTGATTTACGCCGAAGTTCTTCTCGGCCCGATGGATGAACCGCTCCACCACCAACCCCTGGGACGGCTCCGTTCGGAACGACGAGCCGTAGGTGGCCCAATTGACAACCACCGCTCCCACGTCCCTGCCGAATCCATTGAACAACAACGGGATCGACCGGTAGTCATCCGCGAGATGGAAGAACTCGTCCGCATCAATGAAAGCGATCCATTCCGCGTCACGCGCATGTCGACGCATGATTTCTACATAGGCGGGAAGCTGCGGAGCCTTTCCCGGGACGTGCGGAAAGCGAATATGGTCGATCAGGCCGATGGAGCGCAAGGTCGCCAGCAGTTCCGTCGTGCCATCGTCAGAATTGTTGTCGGCGATAAAAAACCGCTCGATGCCCAGAACACGATGATAGGCAACCCACTCCAGAATGTATGGACCTTCATTCTTGACGATCGCACCAATGGCCATTTTCGGACCCGCTGCGGTTCCTGCACTAGACTCCAAGTGAAAAGTCCTCCCGATCGAGCGTCAAGTTGACCGAATAATAGGGATCCGGGATGAGGGGCCACCGCCTCTTCATATAGGCTATTTCCGCCTGAAAGCGCCTGATCTTGTCGGGATCATCCTCTGCCCCCCGTGAGACGCTTTCGAGATGATAAAGTTCGGCGTAAGGCGTCCAAACATTGAGATAACCGGCCTCCCGAATCTTCAGACAAAGGTCCACATCATTGAAGGCGATGGTCAGGTCCTTCTCGTTGAAGCCACCGACCCCTTCAAAGACATCCTTACGCACGACAAGGCATGCCGCCGTTACAGCGGAGAGGTTCTGTATGACCTTCAGCCTGTAAAAATATCCTGGGTGACTACGGGAAAAATGCTTGTGAGAGTGGCCGGCAACTCCCCCAATACCAGTGATGACGCCGCCGTGCTGAAGCGTGTCGTTATTGTAGTAGAGCTTTGCTCCTACGCAACCAACATCCGGCTGGACCGCCCACGAAACCATTTCCGTCAGCCAATCCGGCGATATTACCTCTATGTCGTTGTTGACGAGTCCGATAACCGATCCCGCAGCTTGGCTGGCAGCAAAATTATTGATAGCGGAATAGTTAAATTTATTTTTGTAATACAATACTCGTGTATTCTTTTCTTCACTAAGTATATCAAGATAGGATAGCGTTTCCATCTCCACCGAACCGTTATCTACTACAATAATTTCGTAGTTCTGGTAAGTAGTCTTTGAACGGATCGACTCCACGCAGCCACGCAAAAGCTCAACCTTGTCGCGCGTTGGAATAATCAGGCTCACAAGAGGCTCCGGCTCCGGCAGAGAGAAACGGAGGCGATAAAACGGCGTGTCGGAGGCTTGCTCGACTATCGCAGGAAGGCCCATCCGCTCCACATGCTCCTTGAGGGCGCGCAAGCCAGCATCATAGGCATAGCTCTTTTCAGAGCCCTCGGACGCTGTCGAGCCCTTTATTGCTCGCCAATGGTAGAGCACCTTGGGAACATGACGGATTCGCTTGGGATCTATACGCTCGAAGATGCGCAAATTCAGATCGTAATCCTGACTTCCTTCAAAGCCCGGACGCCAACCTCCAACGGCGCGGATATTATCTGTCCGATGGACAGTGAGGTGATTAAGATAGTTCTGCGAACGGAAGAGCTCGCGGGAGAAGTCGGGTTTGAAATAAGGGTCAAAGCGCTTCCCCTGCGCATCAATTTTATCCTCGTCACTATAGATCAGCACAGCGTCAGGATCACGGCAGATTTCCAGGGCGACCTCAGCTAGAGCATGTGGCCGCAGGACATCGTCATGGTCAAGCATTGCCACCCATTCACCCGTCGCCAGTTCGAGGGCAGCATTGGAAGCACGCGAGATGTGGCCGTTTTCTCGGCAGTAAGCCACCTTTACACGGGAATCTTCGCTGTATTTTCCGAGAACCTGGCGCACATGAGGCTCAGTAGAAGCGTCATCACAAATACAAAGCTCCCACCTATCGTATATTTGAGATAGAACACTTTCTATTGCTTCAGCTAAGTACTTCTCCGGTGTATTATAGACCGGCATTAATACGGAAATCAGCGGACGATGATCGAGCTGCTCCAGTTGAACCTTCAGGGCGGCCATATCCGAGTTCTCTAAGGTATCATGAAGCATGACCCATTTTTCGTAGCTGACGCTTCTTCTAAGAACGGCTTCGCCTCTGGTGCGAAGCACCCTCACAAGGCCGCGCACTCCCTTCTGCCTGAAAACCTGCCAAGCACGACCGATGACTCTGGCGGCAAAATGGTGATCCCGCGAAGCGTGGGCGACGAGGCCTGCGATCAGACTGATGGACTGCTTCATTCGTGCATACTGGAGGGCGAAATTACTCAGTGAAGCCCTCTTCCCTGATGACAAGGCCAACACAGATGGGGCCTGCCGCTGATGTCCCGCACTTCCGCGTGATCGCGCGCGAACTGTCTAAACGCAGACCAACTTTCACTCGGACGGGCCCATGCTACCGATTAGCCGCTGAACGACGGCCTTCGTGCTTTGATGCCACTCCGGTGCGCAATAGCGAAAGTTGGAGACGAAGCGGGAACTATCAAGCTGTGAATTGCGCGGTCGTTTAGCTTTCGTCGGGAATTCGGCCGTACTTATGGCCCGTACCTCGGCTGTCGGTCCTCCACATACGCTGCTGACCTCGAAGACGCGACGCGCCACGTCGTACCAGCTTGCACTGCCGCTTGCGGTAAGATGATAGCAGCCAAAGGGACCGGAGCCGCTCGCCTGACGCTCGACAACAGCAAGTATCCCGTCAGCAATATCCAGCGCAGAGGTAGGATTTCCCGTCTGGTCGTCGACTACGCTGACTTCGTCTCGCGCTTCCGCCAGCCTCAGCATGGTCTTCACAAAGTTCTTTCCGAAAGGGCTGTAGACCCAGGCCGTGCGCAAAATGAAATGGCGCGGATTGGCTGCAGCCACAGCCTCCTCCCCGGCAAGCTTGGAGGCGCCGTACACGCTCTTCGGCGCCGGGGCGTCTTCTTCCCGGTAAGGGCCTTCCTTGGCGCCGTCGAAGACATAGTCGGTCGAAAGGTGGATCACGGGCACATCGAGGCTTGCGGCCGCTTCGGCCACTGCGCCTGCGCCTTTGGCATTGATGGCAAAGGCAAGCTCGGGCTCGTCCTCGGCCTGGTCGACCGCCGTATAAGCGGCCGCAGAAACAACGAGGTCGGGCCGCGCGGCTTCAAGCGCCGGAGCCACGGTCTCAGGGCGGGCAAGGTCGAGCACAGGGCGGGCAATGGTTACCACCTCAATGTCGGGGCGCTCCTTCGCCCTTTCCAGAAGGCTCTGCACGACCTGGCCCTGGCTGCCGGTGACGACAATCCTCATGCCGCCCCCTTTACCCCCTCGCCGAGCCGCTCACCGCGATAGTGTTCACGGCGGATGGGGCCCCACCACCATTCGTTTTCCAGATACCAGTCGATCGTCCGGGCGAGGCCGCTTTCAAAAGTATGCTCAGCCCTCCAGCCGAGTTCGCGCTCGATCTTGGCCGGGTCGATGGCATAACGCCGGTCATGACCCGGCCGGTCGGCGACAAAGGTGATCAGGTCGCGATAGCTTTTACCGCCCCCGCGCGGACGCCTCTCATCCAGGAGGTCGCAGATCGCCTCGACGACGCCAAGATTGGTGCGCTCGGCACGGCCGCCAATGTTATAGCTCTGCCCGACCTGTCCCTTAGTCGCGACCAGTTCCAAGGCGCGGGCGTGATCCTCGACGTAAAGCCAGTCGCGGATATTGGCCCCCTTACCGTAAACAGGCAATGGCTGCTCATCGAGCGCATTGAGGATGACCAGCGGGATCAGTTTCTCCGGGAAATGGAACGGCCCGTAATTGTTGGAGCAGTTGGACAGGACGACCGGCAGCCCGTAGGTCTCGTGCCAGGCCCGCACAAAATGATCCGACGCCGCCTTGGAAGCCGAATAAGGCGAGGAAGGCGCATAGGGCGTTTCCTCGGTGAAGACCCCGTCGTCGAAAGGCAGATCGCCGAAAACCTCGTCCGTGGAAACATGGTGGAAGCGGAATCGCTCTTGCTTCCCGGACGGCAGCTCCCGCCAATAGGAAAGCGCCGCGTTAAGCAGCCGGAAGGTCCCGACCACATTGGTCTCGATGAAGGCGCCGGGACCGTCGATGGAACGATCGACATGGCTTTCGGCGGCCAGGTGCATGACGGTGTCGATTTCCTCGCGGCGGAGGATTTCCAGCACCTTTGCATCGTCGCAAATGTCGACAGAGTAGTGTTTATAGCTCGCCGCGTTCGCGATCGGGCGCAGCGACTGAAGATTGCCCGCGTAGGTGAGCTTGTCGAGGTTGACAACCTTGACATCTCCCCTTCCCGCAAGAAGGCGACATACGGCCGAGCCGATGAAACCTGCCCCTCCGGTTACCAGTATGTTCATTGCGCGCTGTCCCCGCTTTGGTACTACGCTGGATCAAAACGTCTCGGAATCCCGAAAAAAAGGTGCTTCTGTATCTTTCTTCGAGAGCTGAACTTCAAGGTCTCTTACCGGCCAATCTATGCCAATTTGCGGATCATCGTAACGAATACCGCGATCGTGCTCGGGCGAATAATAGTCACTCACCTTGTAGGCAACGACCGTATGCTCTTCCAGTGTGACAAAACCGTGAGCGAAGCCCTTGGGCACCAGGATCTGGTTCCATTTTTCTTCGGAAAGCTCCAGCCCCACCCAACGGCCGAAAGTAGAGGAACCGCGCCGGATATCCACCGCCACATCGAATATACGGCCTTTCAGCACGCGTACGAGCTTGTCCTGCGCGCGCGGCGGCAATTGGAAATGGAGCCCGCGCAGCACGCCCTTGCGCGCCGAATAGGACTGGTTGTCCTGCACGAATTCGATACCCACGCCCTGTTCGGCAAATTCTTCCCGATTGTACGTCTCGCTGAAATAGCCCCGCTCATCCCCGAATTTCCGCGGAATGATCTCGAGCACGCCGTCAAGGCCCAGTGGGCGCACCTCGATCATATCGCCTCCTTCTCCGATACACGGCGCTTCAGGTAGGCGGCATATTCCGTTTTGCCGAGGTCTTTCGCGCGCTCCAGCACCTGCTCCGCCCCGAGCCAGCCCATTTCGAAGCCGATCTCTTCCGGACAGGCGATCTTTATTCCCTGGCGGTGCTCGATGGTCCGCACGAAGGAGGAAGCTTCGTGCAGGCTGTCATGCGTGCCGGTGTCGAGCCAAGCATACCCCCTGCCCAATTGCTGAACACTCAAGTTGCCACGCTCGAGATAGGTATTGTTGACTGTCGTAATCTCGAGTTCGCCGCGTACCGATGGCTCGATGCTAGCAGCGATATCCACAACGTCATTGTCGTAAAAATAGAGCCCCGTGACAGCCCAACTGGACTTCGGCTTCTCGGGCTTTTCCTCGATCGAGCGGGCCAGCCCGGTTTCGCGATCGAAGTCGACCACGCCGTAGCGCTGCGGGTCGTCTACGTGGTAGGCGAAAACAGTGGCCCCGCGCTCCTGTTCGATCGCCGCGGCACAAAGCGCCGGCAATCCAACACCATAATAGATGTTGTCGCCGAGGATCATCGAAACAGGGTCGGAGCCGATGAAATCGCGGCCGATGATAAAGGCTTCGGCAAGGCCGTTTGGCTGAGGCTGTTCCGCATAAGAGAACGCAACGCCGAACTGCTCGCCAGTTCCCAGAAGTTCCTTGAAGGCCGCCAGGTCACGCGGCGTTGAGATGATCAGGATTTCGCGAATCCCGGCGAGCATAAGCGTGCTCAAAGGGTAATATATCATTGGCTTGTCGTACACAGGCAGTATCTGCTTCGAAACAGCCAAGGTCAGCGGATAGAGCCGCGTGCCGCTTCCCCCTGCAAGAATAATACCCTTCAAACTACCCTCCAACGATCGATGTATGTTGACTACAATCTGCCAAAAGCTGCGGCAAGATAAAGCGCCACGTCCGAGACCGGCGTTTGGCGGTGAATTCGGTGTGTCCACAGAGAACGCAAGCTCTGCAGCGAACCACCCTTGCGAGCGGCTTTAAAACCGTCCAGCGTCTGGCTCCCACTTTCATCGAGCAGATCTCTGCACCTATCGAGTGCGGCAACGTTGACGGCATTCCAGTCAGCAAACCTGCCATATGCCAGCGCTTGCAAGCGCTTCATGCGAGAAACCCAGCCCTGGTTCTCGCCGATAAGATTGCCGCCATGCTGGCGGTAGCTGACCCTTGGCATGGGATCGTAGATGATTGTGCCGCCTGCTCCCGAAATAATTTGATAGCACCACCAATCGTGACTGACGAAACTGGTCCGCAGGCAACTCTCATGTACGAGATCGAAAGCTGCTCTGTTGAGTACGATGGTATTTCCTCCAGCTATGCTTTGGACGATTGCGTTGCCGAAGTCGGGTTGTCGGGAAAAAAGGGGGGACAGGCCCCTTGCAGCGCCATCCTTCCCAATGAGCCTCGTTCGGCCGCAGTACATAGCCAAAGCTCGCGGCTGCACCTCATCAAGTTTCTTTACGGCATAGGACAATTTGTTTGGGTCCCAGACATCGTCCTGATCGCTGAAAGCAATATACGCGCCGTCAACGGACTTCATGGCCATCATCCGACGAAAATTCTCGACGTAGCCTTGCCGGGGTCCGGCAGTGACATGAAAATCGCCCTTGCACCATCGGGCGCGCCAGGCGTCCAAGATCTCAAGAGTGCCGTCTGTCGACCCATCATCGCTCGCCCACACGTCGATGAAAGGCAAGTCCTGGCGAGCGATGGAATCCAGTTGCTCCTCCAGAAACGACGCGCCATTATAGGTCGCCAACAAAACCGCTACAGTTGGTGCGCGCGTCACAGGCCGCCGTCCTTCTACATACTCTTGGCCGGACTGCTTATGGAGGATCAGACGCAATCAGGCAATGGAGCGCCCCCACCACCCCGCTACGCCGGTGCTATTGGCCCAGTTTGTCGATGTAACGGGGTCTGACTGGAGGAGGACTTGCTGTATACCGTTGTAAGTCGATGTCGACTTCAAGAAGGTGTTCGCCCACCACGATGCCACTGATCATTTGTCCGCGTCATATGCCCTTGCCGAAATGCTGCCAGGCCGGTCCGTACCGCACAGTCCGAAGGGACGTGCGGGAACCGCGAGCGGGCTTGAACGGCCGGCTTCCTCCGGCAAAACTCAAGGAACGCGCCCGGGAAAGCCATGCCAGACACTACGACGCTTTCCCGTCATCGGCCGCAAGGCCACGCAGCCTGATGAAGGTGGCGAACCAGAAGCGAAAGTCGGCTTCGCGTCCTGCATAGCGGGCAGTGAAGGCGGCCTCGGCTGCCGCGGTTGCGGCGGTGGAGGGGCCGAAGAGATCGAGCGCCGCCCTGGCTGCGGCATCCGGATCGGCCAGCCCCCACATCGAGAAACCTCCGTCACCTGCACCTGCGCCAGATGCCGAGCCGGGGGCCGAACCCTCTTGGGGCGCGGCCGGCAGCAACCGGCTGTCTTCGGCATTTTGACCCGGTGGTTTGCTGCGGCGCGGCGGCCGTGCCATCTCCCGCAGCTCCTTCTCGCCTGATGATTTGTTCGCGGACATGGCCGTCAGCTCCTGCTCCCACTCGGGCCCTTGCCGACCTGGAAGCAGCAGCCGTCCCGGTGCCGTCGCAGGTAGGGACCGTCGCGATCACTGCCGGGGATGAAGGTGCCCGGCTGCATCGCCTGCCCGAGGCGCACCAGATCGACGAGGGCCGAGCGGATTTGCGGCCATGGAAAGTCCGAGCAGTCCTCCCAGCTCTCACCCTCCCTGAGAACCGCATCCAGCTTGCCGGCGATGCCGGCCAGCGATGTGGCAGGCGTATGGGTGAGGGCATCGAACAAATCCTGCTCGTGATCGGCCGCGTCCTGCTCGGCCTGTTTGGCAGCGGAATAGCCGAGTTCCTCGTCGGCGGCATCCCAGCGGGCCTGATAGGCGGCCAAATCGGCCTCGGCCTTGGCACGCGTGCCGACCCAGAACGGATCGTCCCCGAAGAGTTCTTCGATCTGTTCAGGATCGTGGACGGTGACGGTCACGTCTTCGTCCGGCAGGAAAACCTCTGCGCAAGGAAAGCCGACCCTGTTGATCAGCCTGCTTTCCAGGCACTGCTGCTTGCGGCATGCTGCCAAGGCTCTGCGATACGCCGCCTTCCACTCGTTCCACAGTGCGAGCGCCGGGTCGAAGGCGGGTTTCCCCCCCAGTGCACCCGCGGCGGCTCCTGCGGTGGAAAGCGGCAAAGTTGCCGTGGTCGCTATCGTCCCCGTCAACAATGTCCTACGCGTGACGGAAGGCAAAGTCGTGGTATCGTCCGAATCATCCATGATCCGAGCTCCATACAGCTTGGGTTATGGTCAGGCTGAGCGGCGTGTTGGCGCACGTCGCTCAGCTGCAAATCATAAGGCCTACAACCTACGTACGTACCGTACATTACGGAAGTTGCCATTGTCAAACTCACCAAATCACTCTGAGATGAAAACTGAACGTTTTGAGCTGCGCCTTTCAGGCCAACTGCTAGCGCGCATCGACGAATGGCGCCGCAATCAAGTCGATCTTCCTACCAGATCGGAGGCGGTTCGGCGCCTCGTGGAACTTGGATTGAGTTCGGGCGAACCGTCCAACATTTCAGGTAAACGCTGAAGAAGCGAGGCGCATTGGTGCGTTGGAGCGCGGAAGAGTGCCTTGCTGGCGATCTGGCCGGATAGGAGACGCCGACCGAGACCTTTTCCGAGAGAGCGACATCTAGCCCGGCCTTTAGGATAAGGGCGTCCTCCGCGATCGGGGTGCAGGAGACAGATACTGCCCACCAGTCCCCTCAACGAACGGGTGAACCGAGGCGGAAGGCTCTGAGCTTTGGCAAGACCTCCTGCAGGACCAGGGGGCGGCCTTCGCCGAACCCGAAATAGAGGGCTTTGAAGAGGCCGTAGAGTTCTTGATATGCCGCGGAGGTTTCCGCCCTCGGGTAGTAGACCTTGGAAGGCGGGCTCAGGGCTGCCTGTGCTTCGGCTATGCCGCCGAAAACACCGGCGGCAAGTGATGCGAATATGCATGCGCCGACGCCGACCGGGGAGCGCGAGGGCACGTGAACCTCGCAGCCGAGGACATCGGCGTAGATCTGGTTGAGGATCTCGTTTTTCTGGGGAATGCCGCCGGCATTGACGACACGCTGGAAGGAAAGCCCGCCCTCGCCCATGCGGTCGATGATGATCCTCGTATGCATGGCCATGCCTTCGATCGCGGCGTGCATTTCATCGGCGGCCGTGTGCGACAGGTCCCATCCGAGCGTGACGCCGCCCAGATCCGAACGCACCAGCACGGTGCGGTCGCCATTGTCCCAGGTCAGCCGCATCAGGCCGGTCGATCCGGGGCCGTAGCCGTCAAGCCTGCCACATAGGCTGGCGACGTCGCTGCCAGCCCGCCGCGCTATGGCCTCGAAGATATCGCCGGTGGCCGACTGGCCGGCTTCGATGCCGACCAGGCCCGGGATGACGCTTCCGGGCACGGTGCCGCAAATGCCGGCGACGGGCTTTGTCTCGTCGTCGCCGAGCGCGATGATGCAGGTCGACGTGCCGATCACATTGACGACGTCGCCTTCACGGCAGCCGCTGCCGACAGCGTCCCAATGGGCGTCGAAGGCGCCGATAGGGATGGGGATACCTGCCGCAAGGCCCAACCTTTCGGCCCATTCGGGGCAAAGGTGTCCCGCAAGCACCAGCGAAGTGCCATAACGGCCATCGAGCCTGGCGTTGACGCCATCGAACAGGGGGTCGACGCGCGTGAGGAAGTCCTGGGGTGGCGGTCCGCCCCACCGGGCGCCCCACATCCATTTGTGCCCCATGGCGCAGATGCTGCGCGGCAGGTCCGCGACGGATTTAATGCCGCACAGGGTGGCCGCCAGCATGTCGCAATGCTCGAGTGCGGCGGCGACCCGATCACGCTTGTCGGGGTTATGCCGCAGGAAGTGCAGGAGCTTGGCGTAACCCCATTCATGGGAATAGACGCCGCCGCTCCAGTCCAGCGCCTCCAGCCCTTCCCTGCGGGCATGCTCGGTGATTTCGGCAGCTTCCGCATGAGCACGGTGATCGCACCACAGATAGTAGTCGTCGAGCGGCTCCAGGTTCCGGTCGACGGCGATCACGCTCGATCCCGTGGTGTCGGCGGCAAAGGCGGCGATCTGCGTTCCGTCTATACCAGCCTCGGCGACAGCCGCCCGCATGGCGCGGGTGAGCGCGCCCATGTGGTCGGCATGGGCCTGACGGGCAAGGAGAGGATTTTTCTCCGAACGCTCGAGCGGATATTCGGCCGAAGCCGAAGAAAGCGTCGTGCCGGTCCGGGTGTCCATGATGGTGACCCGAACGCTCAGAGTGCCGAAATCGGCGCCGGCAATGATCGTCATATCTCCCCCGTTCCAGCTTCTATAGTATTTTGCAGTCAGGTGGAATCACCTGACGTCCGCATAAATGCGGAAGAACAACAAGATAGAGCGCCGGTGCGTCCGAACGGGCCCACTGGCGCCCTACTGTCCGTAAGTTGCGCCGGCGCCGTGCTTTCTTCGATAGTGGTAGTCGAGCAGGCTGTCGGGAATGGGCTTCAGGCCCGGGTTCAGGGTGTGCGAATGCCACGCCATCTTGGCGACCTCTTCCAGGATCAGCGCATTCAGCACCGCTTCGTCCGTCGTCCGGCCCCAAACGAATGGCCCGTGGCCGGCGACCAGCACGGCCGGCACCTCCAGCGGATTGCGGCCCTTGAAGGTCTCGACGATGACCTCCCCCGTCGCCGCGACATAGCCGCCCTCGATCTCCTCGGACGTCAGATGCCGCGTCACCGGAATCTCGCCGCGAAAATAGTCGGCATGTGTGGTACCGAGCGGCACTATCGGCATCAGGCTTTGCGCCATGATCGTGGCATAGGTGGAATGGGTGTGGATGACGGCACCGATCTCCGTGAAAGCCCTGTAAAGGGTCGTGTGGGTATCGAGGTCCGAGGACGGTTTGTACTTGTTGTCCAGCGACCGGCCGTCGATATCGGTCACCACCATATGGTCCGCCGTCATCGCCTCGTAGGCGACACCGCTCGGCTTGATGACCACCCTGCCGCTTTCACGGTCGATCCCGCTGGCATTGCCGAAAGTGGCCAGCACCAGGCCGTGGCGCACCGTGGCGAGATTGGCTTCCAGAACCGACTGCCTGAGCTGCGAAAGCGACATTCCCTGCTATTCCCGAATAAAATGAACGGTGCCGGATGCGCCCGCAGAGCCGGGCGCATCCCGTTTGGCGTCAAATCAGCGCTTGGCCGTCCAGCCCTTGTAGCTGTCCACATTCTCCGCCGTGATGAGCTCCGGCTCCAGAAGAACCGTGTCTTCCTCGGGCGTGTTGCCCATGAAGACGTCGTAGCCCATCTTGAGCGCCATGCCGGCCATGACATAGGGGTCCTGGGATGCGGACGCCTTGATCATCGAGTTGCCGGAGGACAAAGCCTCCTCGATGTCGGGCGCCCCGTCGACCGCCGTGATGAAGAAGTCGTCGCGGCCAAGCTGTTTTGCCGCGAGCGAGGCGCCGATTCCGGTCGGGTCGTTGATGGCGAAGACCGCATCGATGTCGTCATAGCGGGTCAACAGGCCCTCCATGACCGAGAGCCCGCCGTCACGCGAGGCCTGGCCATTCTGATCGTCGGACAGGATGGTGATGCCCTCGTGCTTGGACAGGACGTCCTTGCAGCCCTTAACCCGGTCGATGATCGACGAGGATTGAGGGCCGTTTATGATGATGACGTTGCCTTCGCCGCCTTCCAGATTGTCGACGATGTACTGGCAGGCCTTGGCGCCGGCCGCCACGTTATCCGTCATGACCGTGACATTGGCGCCGGGCGCCGAAACGTCGAAGGCGGCGACAACGATGCCTGCGTCCTTGGCGCGCTTGACCGCCGGGGCGATCGCGCTGGCATCGACAGCGTTGAGCATGATGATATCAACGCCCGCGGCGATGAAATTGTCGATCTGGGAGACCTGCTTGTTGAGGTCGTAGTCGGCCGAGACCGACGTCACCTGAACGTCGGGATTGATCTCCTTTGCCCGGTCTTCGATGCCCTTGATGGTGGCCACGAAGAACGGGTTGCCGAGCAGGCCCACCGAGATGCCTATGCTTTCGAGATCCTTGGCAACGGAAGCGCCGGTGAGGGCGGCAACCGCCGCGGCGGTGCATAAAAGTGTCTTCAGACTACGCATGTTACTCCTCCATGGTTTTGCGTTGGGTGGTCGATTATCGCCGGTGCGATCAGGTGCGGGCCGCGCCCTGGAGCCGGTATCGATCGAGCGCCACGGCGACGATGATCACGAGCCCTTTGATGATGAACTGCCAGATGTCGGAGACCCCGGCGAGGATGAGGCCGTTGGACAGGACGGCGATGATGAGCGCGCCGACGAGCGTGCCCCATATGGAGCCGACGCCGCCGACGAAACTGGTGCCGCCCAGAATGACGGCGGCAATGGCGTCCAGCTCATAGGCCATGCCGAGCTGCAGGCCGTTGGCGGCATAGAGCCGGGCAGCCGACATCGCGCCGCCGAGCCCTGAAAGAAGACCCGACATGCCGTAGACGAAAAGGAGAACCAGCGAGACCTTGATGCCGGTCAACCGCGCCGCCTCCTGATTGCCGCCGACGGCATAGATCCACGTGCCGAGCACCGTGCGGCGCAGGATGAACCACGATACCAGGATCACGCCGATAGCGATCAGCGCCAGCCAGGGGATGCCGAACAGCGTACCGTTGCCGATGAAGTCGAAAGGAAGATTGGCGTTGAAGACGGTCGTATCGCCGCCCATCAGCCGGGCAACGCCGCGCACGGCGGTGAGCGATCCCAGCGTGACGATAAAGGGCGGCAATCTCAGGAAGGCGATAAGGCCGCCATTGGCGAGCCCGAAGGCAAGGCCGAGCGCCATCGCCGCCGGTATTCCCAGCATGCCGTATTCGGGGATCAGCGAGACGATCACGGCCAGCATCGCTGAGGCGGCGAGTATGGAGCCGACCGACAGATCGATGCCGCCGGTCAGGATGACGAATGTCATGCCCGCCGCCAGCACGATGTTGATGGAGGCCTGCTGCATGACGATGGACAGATTGTTGACCGACATGAACTTGCCGCTCAGAAGCTCGAAGCCGATGGCCAGCAGAAGCAGGACCGGCAGCATGCCGAGCGCCCTGATGATCCCCTTCATTTCAAGGCGCCTGCGCGCCTCGTCGCCATGTACGATATCCGTCATTGGTGCTGAACCTGCTGTGCCGCCGCGCTATCGGGCGTGGCGTTGGTTGCGTTGTCGTTGGCTGGGCCGGTGGACAGCGTCATGATGCGCTCCTGGTCGATCGGCTGGCTTGCAGTCGCCTTCACTTCACCGGCGATCCTGCCCTCGCGCATGACCAGCACGCGATCAGTGACGCCGATGATTTCCGGCAATTCGCTGGAGATCATGATGATCGCCAGGCCGCGCGAGGCGAGTTCGTCGATAAGGCGGTAGATTTCCGACTTCGCGCCGACGTCGACACCGCGCGTCGGCTCGTCGAGGATGACCACCTTGGGCTCGGTTTCGAGCAGCCGGGCCAGCAGCACCTTTTGCTGATTGCCGCCAGACAGCGCACCGACATTGATGCGGCTGTGAGGGGTCTTGATACCCAGCGAAGCTATCGCGCCCTTTGCCCGGCGCGCGGCGGTGCGGAAATTGCGGATGCCGAAACGGCGGGCGTCGCGCTCCAGCACGCCCATGCTCACATTCTCCGAGACCGACATGTCCAGGAACAGGCCGAGCGCCTTGCGGTCCTCGGTCAGGTAGGCGATGCCGTGGGACAGGGCCTCGCGCGGACTGCGGCTGTGCACCGACTCGCCGTCAATGCGGATCGTGCCTGAGACTGCCGGATCGGCGCCGAAGATGAGCCTGGCCAGCTCCGTGCGGCCGGAACCTACGAGGCCGGCGATCCCCAGGACCTCCCCTCGATGGACCGCTAGCGAGCAATCCTCGACCAGCTTGCCGTCGCCAAGCCCCTCTACCGACAGAACGATGTCGCTGTCATCGTCGCGCTGCTTGTGCTCCTTCTTGTAGAAGGTGCTGAGGTCGCGCCCGACCATCATGGCGACGAGTTTGGGCGCGGAAAGCTCGTCGCGGTCGAGCGTTCCCACAAAGGCACCATCGCGGAGCACCGAGCATCGATCGGAAAGGCGGTAAACCTCCTCCATCCGGTGGCTGATATAGATGATCGCCACGCCCTCCGCCTTGAGCGCGGAAATCACCTTGAAAAGTTGTTCGGCCTCGCGCGTCGACAGCGAGGTCGTCGGCTCGTCCATGACGATGACGCGGGCCTTGGTCGACATGGCGCGGGCGATCTCGACCAGTTGCCGTTCTCCAAGGGACAGGTCACCGACAAGGGTGCCGGGCCCGAAACGCACCGCAAGGCGCTCTAGGATGGGGGCCGTCGCCCGGTTCATGGCGCGCCGATCGACGATACCGGCGCTGGAAGGCTCGCGGCCGAGGAAAATGTTCTGCGCGACCGTCAAATTCGGCGCCAGCGACAGCTCCTGATAGATGACGGCAATGCCCATTGCCCTCGAATGTTTCGGATCACCCGATTGGATCGGCTTGCCATCGATGAGGACGGAACCGCCGGGGTCGGCCTGGTAGGCACCGGAAAGGACCTTCATCAGGGTGGATTTTCCGGCGCCGTTTTCACCCATCAGCGCATGCAGCTCGCCGGCCCGCACCGTCAGGGACACATCGGCAAGCGCCTTGACCGGGCCGAATGTCTTGCTGATCGAGCGCATTTCCAGGAGTGGAGGAGGAGGCGTGCTCATCCCCTGCCCTCCTCGGCCCTGCTCTCCCTAGGTGGGGCGATCATGAAGTCTACGCCCATGTCCTCCAACATCTTGGCGTCGTTGTCGGAAAGACCATCATCGGTCACCAGCTTCGATATGCGGGACAAGGGCAAGGTGACGGTCGGCGGCCGCATCGAGAATTTCCTGCTGTCGACCAGAACGACGATCTCGTTGGCCAGCCCGCACATATCATTGATGAAGCGAACGAGGAGCGGGTGCTGCTCAAGCAGGCCTTCGCGGCTGACGCCGAGCGCGCCCACGAAGAATTGTGAGGCATAGAAGGTGTAGCCGCCGCGGGCGGCGTCATAAAGGATGCCCGGCTCGCGATGGAGATCGCCGCCGCCGACGGTGAGCTGGCAGGTGCCGTGCTCGCTCATATAGGCGGCCACCGGCATGGAATTGGTGAATACGCGCACGTTGCGCTGCGCCATCTCGCAGCCGAAGTGAAAGCATGTGGAGCCGCCGTGGATGATGATCAGGCTGCCGTCACGCACCAGCGTGCTCGCAGTCCGAGCGATGGCCTTCTTTGCCTCGACGGCAATGTCGCGGTTCTCCACGAAAGGCAGCGCCGTCGAGCGGCGCGCGGGCCCGAAACCATCGGGAGCTGCGATCCCCCCGTGTACTTTCCGGGCCCTACCGGCATCGTGAAGTTTTTCGATATCCCGCCGAACGGTGGCGGCCGATACGCCGACGATCTCCTGCAGCTCCTTCACGGTGACAAAGGGCCGCTCGTGCAGCAGATCCAGGATCACCTGGTGGCGATGTAAATCGCTCAACTTCTCCTCCCAGCCGTCAGCGTGATCTTTTTATGTCACTCTAAGGACAGGGATGCAACTATATAATCATATCTGTGTGCTATTTTGCTCAATATCACCCACAAACGTGACTGTTTTCCACCACTTCGAGCTTGAGTGTGCAACTTTTGCGTCAGTCTCTCAGCCGCTCACTCGCCAGATAGGCCGCCTTGGCCGGCAGGGAGAGCAGGTTTCGCGCCCGCTCGACGCGTTCGGGCCTGTAGTGACGCTCCTCGTGCAGCATGTTGACGGTGCCGACCAGCGTGTCGGCCAGGACAACCGGCAGGTTGATGACCGAGCCGCAGCCAAGGCGGCCGATCAGTTCGGCGTCGGGGAAGACCTTGTCGATGTCGGCAAGCGTGTTGGCCACGAAACACTGGCGGCGCTTGTGGACCTGATCGAACCAGTCGCCGTAGCGGATCGGCTTGGTGCCGGAGACGGGATATTCGGTTGGATGGCTGGTGTAGGAGCGGCTGGCAAGCCCGGCCTGCATATCCACCGTCATGAAGGTAAAAAGCTTTGCGCCCACCGTCGCCCGGGTGAGCGCCAGGAGCGCGGTGAAGGGCGCATCGACGTCGCGGGCAAGTGAAAGCGCATGATCGAAATCGGCAAGCGCGCCGTCAAATTTAGCCATTTCGGTTCCTTGAGACGGTATCAGGCAGCAGGTTCGCCGCCGCTAGCGATGAAAAGTTCACGGGAATAGGAGTGTTCCAGCGTGCCGGATTTCAAGTCCGAGACATCCGCCACCTCCACGATGCGCCCGTGACGCATCACGGCCAGGCGGTCGCACAGGAACGAGACGACGGGGAGATTGTGGGTGACCATCATATAGGTCAGCCCCTGTTCGCGCCGCAGCTTCTTCAGGAGGTTCAGGATCTCGGCCTGCACGGAAACATCGAGCGCCGAGGTGGGCTCATCGAGCAGCATCACTTTCGGCGTCAGCATGAGGGCGCGGGCGATCGCCACGCGCTGCCTTTGCCCGCCGGAGAGCTGATGCGGATAGCGGAATCGGAAGCGCTGATCGAGGCCGACGGCGTCGAGCGCGTCCTTGACCCGCCGGTCGCGCTCCTTCAGCCCGTGCACGAGAAGGGGTTCCGACAGGCAGTCGTCCACCGTCTTGCGGGGGTGCAGCGAACCGTAGGGATCCTGGAACACCATCTGGCAGTCGCGTGCGAAGGCGCGGTCGGGGCGGTGGCCGCGGCGGCGGCCCAAAACGCTGATTGTGCCGGTCCAGTCGGGGGCGAGGCCGGCGATGGCCTTCAGGATGGTGGTCTTGCCCGAACCGCTCTCGCCGACGAGGGCGAAGCTTTCACCCTCGTCAATCGCCAGATCGACGCCGTGGACGATGCGGGTCGGGCCATAGGATATGTTTAGCTCTTCAAGCAGGATTGCCGGTTGCTTCACGTGCCTGCTCCTGTTGCCCAACTCGAACGGTCGAGCACCGGCAGTTCCTCACGATCCTCGTTCATCCGCGGCATCGCCGCCAACAGGCCGCGCGTATAGGGATGTGTTGCATTCGCCAGTTCGCTGGCCACGCATTCCTCGACGACTTCGCCGGAATTCATCACCAGGATGCGGTCACAATAGCGGGCCACAAGGTTGAGATCGTGGCTGATGAGGATCAGGCCCATGCCCTTGCCGGAAACCAGTTCCTCGATGATGTCGAGGACCTGCGCCTGCACCGAGACGTCCAGCGCGGAGGTCGGCTCGTCGGCAATCAGCAGATCCGGCTCGGGGATGAGCATCATGGCGATCATGACCCGCTGGCCCATGCCGCCGGATATCTGGTGCGGGTAGAGACCGGCAACGCGCTCCGGACCGTCGATCCGCACCGCTTCCAGCATGGCAAGCACGCGGGCCTGCAATTCGCTGCGCGCCATCGGGCGGTGGGTCTGCAGCGCCTCGCCGATCTGCGCGCCTACCGTCATAACCGGATTGAGCGAGAATTTCGGGTCCTGCATGATCATGGAAATGCGCGCGCCGCGCAGGTGCCGCATCTGGCGGTCGCTTTGCGCGGCCAGGTCGATGCCGTCGAAAACCATCCGATCGGCGGTCACGCGGCCGGGCGGGCGGATCAGCTTGAGGATCGAACGGCCCGTCATGGATTTTCCGGAACCGCTTTCGCCCACGATGCCAAGCCGCTCGCGGCCCAGCGTGAAGGAGACGTTCCGCACGACCTCGATCGGCCCTTGCGCGGTGGGGAAGGTGACGGTCAGGTTTTCGATTTCCAGCAAGGGGCGGGTCACTGCTTGTTTTCCTGCTTGGGATCGAGCACGTCGCGCAACCCGTCGCCCAGGAAGCAGAAGCCGAGGCTTACCAGGATGATGGCGAAGCCCGGCATGGTGGCGACCCACCACTGGTCAAGGATGAAGTTACGCCCGCGCGAGATCATCGCCCCCCATTCGGGAAGCGGCGGCTGGGCGCCGAGCCCCAGGAAGCCAAGGCCGGCAGCGGTGAGGATGATGCCGGCCATGTCGAGCGTCACGCGGACGATGGTGGAGGACGCGCAAAGCGGCAGCACGTGCCGCAGGATAATCCGCGTCGAGGAAGCGCCCTGCAATTGCACCGCGGCAATGAATTCGGCATCGCGAAACGTCATCGTCTCGGCGCGGGCGATCCGCGCATAGACGGGCCAGGCCGTGATGGCGATGGCGATGATGGCGTTCTCGATGCCGGGGCCGAGCGCTGCGACGAAGGCCAGCGCCAGGATGAGCTTGGGCATGGACAGGAAGATGTCGGTAAGGCCCATCATAATGCGGTCGGTCGAGCCCCCGAAATAGCCGGACACCGCGCCGACCACGAGGCCGATAGGCGCCGAGATCAGCGCCACCATGGTGACGATCATCAAGGTGATGCGCGAGCCATGAATGATGCGGGAGAATATGTCCCGGCCGAGTTCGTCCGTTCCCATCCAGTGTTGCGCGGAAGGCGGCATCAGGCGATTGGTCAGGTCCTGCCCGGTAGCCGAATAGGGCGCAATCCACGGTGCGAAGGCCGCCATGAGAATGAGGGTCAGGATGATGAGGGCGCCGGCCACGGCCAGCGGATTGCGCGCCAGCGCCATCGATACGCGATAGGAGCGACCGAGGCCGGCCTGCAGGCGCGAGGAAGGTGAATCGTCCAGAAGCCAGTCGCGATATGTCACGGCCATTAGCGGGCCCTCGGGTCGAGGATGCGGTAAAGCACATCCGACATCTTGTTGATGAAAATGAACACCGCTCCGATGACGAGCGTCGCGCCGAGCACGGCGTTCATGTCGGCATTGAGCAGCGCGGTTGTGAGATAATTGCCGATGCCGGGCCAGGAGAACACAGTCTCGATCATCACCGAGCCTTCCAGAAGGCTGGCATAGGACAGGCCGATCACCGTGATGAGCTGGATGCGGATCGGATAGAAGGCGTGGCGCCAGACGACTTTCCATTCCGGCACGCCTTTGACGCGCGCCGTCGTCACATATTCCTGGCTGAGCTGGTCGAGCATGAAGGAGCGCGTCATACGTGCGATATAGGCAAGGCTGAAGAAGCCCAGGATGAAGGACGGCAGCAGCAGATGGCTGACTGCGTTCCAGAAAATCTCCGTTTCGCCGGCGATCAGACTGTCCACGAGATAAAGGCCCGTCACAGGATCCACCATGCCGTCATAGAAGAAGTCTATGCGGCCAGGACCGGCCACCCAGCCGAGCCCGGCATAAAAGACGGCGAGGCCAACAAGCCCTAGCCAGAAGGCCGGCACCGAATAACCAAGCAGGCCGAGAACCCGGATGATCTGGTCGCTGAAGCTTCCCTGCCGGGTCGCTGCCGTCACGCCCATCGGAACGCCCAGGAGCACGCCGATCAGAATACCGATCGTCGCCATCTCCAGCGTCGCCGGGAAGACACGGATCAAATCCTGCACAACGGGACGGCCGGTCGAAATCGACTGGCCCAAATCACCCGTCAGCACATCCCATACATAGGCGAAGAACTGCACGACAAGCGGGCGGTCGAGCCCCATGGCCTTCCGGGCCGCCTCGTAGACCTCGTTCGTGGCGCGGTCACCCACCACCGACAGAACCGGATCGATGGGCACGACACGGCCGATGAAGAAGGTGATCGCAAGCAGGCCCAGAAAGGTGAAGGCAACGACCGCGGCAAACCGCGCCGCGCCACCGAGCCGGCCCAGGATGCGGCCCGTAGCGGCGCTGATGCGCATATGCGCCGCAGTTTCCGCCGGCGATGGTTCAAATGCCAAATCGTCCCCCGAAGAGATGCGAGGGCGGACCGATCTGCACCGACGCAGCCTGCCGCCTTCCCTAAAAAAGTTCTTGGAGCATACAAAAAATTCTGCTTTCATCAAAAAAATTTTTATGGGGGAGAATTTTTTTGAGTAAACCGGCTGCACGGGCGATCGGCGAGAGCCACCCGAAAGTGGGCGCGCTCATTCGCGCGAGAAGGCGCAGGCTGGGGCTGACGCTGCAGGCGCTGGGCGATGCCGCCAGCCTGTCGGTCGGCTACCTCAGCCAGGTGGAGCGCGACCATGCGACGCCGACGCTGGCCACCCTTGCGCAGATTGCCAGGGCGCTCGGCGTAGCGCTCGACTATTTCATCTCTGCACCGCGCGCCGAAGACGCCCACACCCGCTCGGTGGAGCGCAAGCGTTTTTCCATAGACGGCTCCTCCATCATCTATGAGCGGCTGGGAACGGAGTTTCCCGGTAGCCAGCTCTCCTCCTTCATTCTCACCGTGCCGCCCGGCTACGCTTCGGAAACGGTGAGCCATGAAGGTGAGGAGATTATCTACATCCTCGAAGGGTCCATCACCCAGTATCTGGACGGCCAGCCCATGGCTATGGCGGCCGGCGACAGCCTGCATTATCGCGGCAACACCCCGCATGCGTGGGAGAACCCCCACGAGGCGCCGGCCCGCATCCTGTGGACCGGCACGCTGACGATCTTCAACGCGCCAAACCGGATAGAGCTCGTCTCGTCCGACTTGAAGGCCGGCGCTGCCGGCAGGAAACCAAAACACTGAACGTAATGGAGGCGGAACAATGAAACTGCTCAAGACAGTCCTACTGGCGGCGGCCATCGCCCTGCCTGCCGCGCCGGCGTCATTCGCCGCGACACCCGACAACCTTCTCGTCGTCGCCCAGAACATCGACGATATCGTCGCCATCGATCCGGCTCAGGCCTATGAGTTCTCGTCCGGCGAACTGGTGACCAATGTCTATGACCGGCTCGTGCAGTACGATGCCGAAGATCCCACTGTTCTGGCGCCGGGTCTGGCCACCGAATGGCAGGCCGACGCGGAAGCCAAGACGATCACCTTCACCATGCGTGACGATGCCACCTTCCACTCCGGCAATCCGGTGCGGGCAGAAGACGTCGTGTTCTCGTTCGCCCGCGTCATCAAGCTGAACCTGACACCCGCCTTCATCCTGGCGCAGCTCGGCTGGACGGCGGAGAATGTCGACGACATGGTCACCGCCGAAGGCAACAAAGTCACCGTGAAATATGAGGGCGAGTTCTCCCCGGCCTTCGTACTCAATGTGCTGGCCGCCCGCCCGGCCTCCATCGTCGATGAGAAGACCGTCATGGCAAACGAGGCCGACGGCGACATGGGCAACAAGTGGCTGAACGCCAATTCCGCCGGCTCTGGCCCGTTCGAGCTGACGGGCTACCGCGCCGGCGAGATGGTGCGTTTTGCCGCAAACCCGAACTATTTCAAGGGTGCGCCGAAGGTCGAGGGCGTGGTCATCCGGCATGTGGCGGAAGCGGCGACCCAGCAGCTTCTCCTGCAGTCCGGCGACGTCGACATGGCCCGCAATCTGACGCCCGACCAGATTTCAGGAATCTCGGCGGAAAACATCAAGGTCGAGACCTACCCGCAAGCCGCTGTCCACTTCCTTTCCTTCAACCAGAAGGTCGAAGCTCTGCAGCCCGCGGCCGTCTGGGAGGCGGCGCGCTATCTGGTGAACTACGAGGGGATGGTGAACAGCTTCCTCAAAGGTCAGATGGAAATCCACCAGGCGTTCTGGCCCAAGGGCTTTCCGGGCTCCTATGACGAGACGCCCTATAGCTACGACCCTGAAAAGGCGAAGCAGATTCTGGCCGATGCCGGCGTCGAGACACCGATCAGCGTGACGCTCGACGTGATCAACTCGACGCCGTTCACCGATATGGCGCAGTCGCTGCAGGCAAGCTTTGCCGAGGCCGGCATCAATTTCGATATCATTCCCGGCACGGGCTCGCAGGTGATCACCAAATATCGCGAGCGCAGCCACGAAGCGATGCTGCTCTACTGGGGGCCCGATTTCATGGACCCGCATTCCAACGCCAAGGCCTTTGCCTATAACAGCGACAATTCCGACGACAACTACCAGGCCACCACGACCTGGCGGAATGCCTGGGCCGTGCCGGCGGAGCTGAACGAAAAGACCATGCAGGCGCTTTCGGAATCCGATCCGCAGAAGCGCAACGAGATCTATGTCGACCTCCAGGAGCAGGTGCAGGAGAAATCGCCCATCGTCATCATGTTCCAGGCCGCCTACCAGGTGGCGATGGACAAGGACGTGAACGGCTATGTGAACGGCGCGACGTCCGATTTCGTCTACTACAGGCTCGTTTCCAAGGACTGAGCCGTTATGCCCCACCGGACCTTCCGGCGGGGCCGGAATTTTATCCCGATCAGGAGCATTCCATGCCGAACACCTTCGAAACGCGATTGAACGCGCTGCGCGAGCGCATGCGCGCCACCGGCACCGATCTCGTTGCCGTGGGCCCATCGAGCCATATGATGTGGCTGGCCGGGCTCGATCCGCACGGGGACGAACGGCCTGTCATGCTTCTGGTCAGCGCCAGCTATGCCGGCTTCCTGATGCCGGCGCTCAATGCAGACAGCGCCCGCCAGCATACCGGCCTGCCGCTGCATCGCTGGTCGGACGACGAGGGCCCGGCCGAGGCGCTGGGCGCCTTGATCCAGGCGCTCGACCTGCCTCGGGGCGAGATCGACCTGTCCCTCGACGAGACCATGCGCGCCGACTTTGCGCTGATGCTGCTCGACCGCCTGCCCGTCGGGCGTCGCCGCTTCACCGAAGAGACCGTGGGACATCTGCGGGCGTGCAAGGATGATGCTGAGTACCACCTGCTCAAGGCCAGCGCCCTGCTCAACGACAAGGCGATGCAAGCCGGGTTCGATGCGCTGAGGGAAGGTGTAGCCGAAAGGGAGATCGCCGCGATCATCCGCGACGTTTACAAGGCGAACGGGGCCGTGCCCGAGTTTACCAGCGTGTGCTTCGCCGGCAACGGCGCCTTTCCCCATCACCATACGGGCGAGACGCGGTTGAAGGCCGGCGATGCGGTCCTGATCGACACCGGCGGAAGGTTGTCGGGATATCCTTCCGACATGACGCGGATGGGCTTCTTCGGGCAGCCGTCGGATGCGTTCATCGAAATCCATGCCATCGTGGATGCGGCCGTAACCGCCGCGCTGGCTGCGGCCAAGCCCGGGGTCCGGGCAAGCGATGTCGACAAGGCTGCGCGCTATACCATTGCGAAGGCTGGATATAGCGAGAACTTCATCCATCGTACCGGCCACGGGCTCGGCGTCGACATCCACGAGCCGCCCTATATCACCGCCACCTCGGAAGCGGTGCTGGGCGAAGGCATGGTCTTTTCCATAGAACCTGGCATCTACCTGCCGGGGAAATTCGGCGTCAGGCTGGAGGAGATTGTCATCCTGCGGGCAGACGGGCCGGAAATCCTGTCTTCCATGCCGCGCTCGATAGTGGCGCGGGCGGCATAATGCTATAGTCGCGTTTCACCGCTGCGCCCTGCGCACCCCCTGCCCTGTCGGTTGAAAGCGATGGCGGCGAGGGTGATTTGAGTGTCCGCCCTGACGAGGCCGACATAGCAGATGCGGGTGAGCCGCCCATATGGCATTCGATGATCTCGGGTGCCTTCGCAACAGCCTCTGCATAGCGGTCGAGGACGTGCGGCGCGGGGCGATCGAACCTTACCGACGAGCGTCCACGTCCGATCTTTAAGGGATCCAGCACAGCCAGAACGGCGCGAACACCATGGTCACAGGTTCCAACGGATTGGCGGTATAGACGGTCCCGCAAGCGGTTGGGGTTAGGGTAATTCAGCCTGGCAGTTAGCCTCTTTATTAGCCCCGCTAATGGCAGCGACACGGGCGGCAATATCAACGGCCAATTCGACTGCAAGGGTGTCAGGCGATTCCAGCCAGCTTGCGCAGAAAGAAAGGTGGGGCATCCCCACATCGGTTTGGATGCGCACCAGCTTGCCGCTCTGCAACTCATTTTCAACCAACTCATCCGGAATGATGGCAATGCCCATTCCTTCTATAGCCATATGAACGGCGGTTGCCATCGAAGCACTGGCATGAAGTTTGATCGGTGGGAGGTCGGGCTGATTGAACAGCGACTTGACCAGTTCGTAGGGCTGCGTCTTGCGCGCGAAGGTGATGAGCGGAAAGCTCGCCAGATCGTGAACCGTCGCGGGATTTGGCACTCCCAAGGACGGGGTTGCGATGAAGCGTACGGGATATTCACAAAGCAGCCTGTTGCGCAGCAGCGGGGCTGAGAGCGGCCCGAGCAAGAACGCAATATCGATCTCCTGTGCCAGCAGCCGCGAACGCAGAGATGGTGAGATATCCACCTCGATCTCCACCGAAAGGTCCGGGTAGGTGTGGTTCATTTCCTTGATGAATACAGGCAGCCATGTGTGCACGATCGTCTCGGCCACGCCCAGCCGGATTACCCCGCGCACGGCCGACGCATCACGCAGGACGGACAACATCTCCGCACGCATGGCCAACAGCTTTTCGGCATAAACAAGCAATTGCCGGCCGCGCTGGGTCGGCGACACGTTGCGCGTTTCGCGGATGAGCAGCCTTGTGCCGAATTCTTCCTCAAGCTGGGCGATTCTGTGAGAGATGGCCGGCTGGGTAGTATTTAGTTTCTGCGCTGCGCCACGGAAACTGCCGAGTGCGACCACCCAGACGAGCGTTTCCAACCCCTTGAAATCAACCATTTACGCCTCAGCAGGATTATCGCTCAGGAAAGCAGCACGGCTATCGTCCACCTGTCAACGCGCCGGCGCGGGCCGTCGTTGTTTCCGCCTCGCCAGCACGGTGAAGAGAGCGGTCGCGAGACATGATAGAAGAAGTGCAGCCAGGAAGGCTGCGTCAGGCGGCATCATGTGCAAGGCCAAGGAAAGGGCAAGCGTGAAAACTGCCAGACTTGGCACGCCGCCGATCCCAGCTTGCATCGTCTGCGCGGCCGCCACCGCGCCATGATCCAGATGCAGTGAAAGTGCAACGACCGAAAAGCCGACCGGAAAGGCCATCAGCAGCCCGGCGAAGGATGAGCCAAGGGTACCGGCAAGGAGCGTTACAACGCCGACCAACAGGCCTGCCGCCACGCCGCGGGCAAAGAGAAGATTCCAGTTGATGCCCGCCATTTTGGTCGCGGCAGGTGACAGAAGGCGGCGGCCAAGAAAATGCATCGCGTAGGTCATAAGCAGGAAAAGCAGCCCGCCCAGGAGCGGATCGTGCGAAAGGAGGCTCAACGGGATTGCAACGACAGCCCAGGCCAGAACCGAGCAAAGGATCGCCACGAGCGCTCCCTTGCGAGACGTCGCCACATAGGCGGCGAGGAAGACCTGGGTGGCCGAAAGCGAAAAGAGTGCGCCCGCAGCCGCCTGCGATACGAATTCTGCATTGTAGTCGCGCAGAAGGAAATAGAAGCCGGGGGCGAGCACGATCGGCAATCCGACCAGTATGCCGCCCATGGCAGGTCCTACGCGCACCGCCATCCAGGCGATGAAGATCACGACGAAGGCCGTGGCAGATGCCCGGATCGTAAATTCAGCCCAGATTCCGCCGTCGTTCATGATCGCAAGATCGGCTCAGCCCTTTCGGCAAGCTGCAGAACCTGCCAGTCGGTTCCAGCGCCGGCAAACAGCATCAGCCCCGATGCAAGTTGTTGATCGCCCTGCATCGGTATGGTGGCGGCACAGCCATCGAGGAAATTGATGGCGGAGGGGTTTCGCAGCATCAGCCCATTCAGGCGATCGAAATCGGTTTCGACATCGGCAATGAGGGGCGCAACCGTGGGGACCGTCGGCGCGGCAAAGGCGCCAAACTCAGCGGCCAGTGCGGCAAACTCCGATATGGCCCGTGCGCGCCTCGCGCGCGCATTGGCCTCCTCGTCCGTGGCGAAGCTCTCGGCTGCCCGGATGCGGCGCAGTACGCGCGGATCGCCGACCTGCTCAAGACCATCCAGCCGGCTCTCGTGGATGACATGGGCCTCCGAAGCGACGATGATCCTGTTTACCTCGCCGAAGCCTTCCAAGCCGGGGAAGTCCACCTCGGCAATCTCGAAGCCGTGTTCCGACAGCCGGGAAAGCGCCTTTTCGAAGTCGCGGCCGACCTGGTCATCCAACCCTTCAAGAAGCGGTCCGCGCAAGACGCCAATGCGCGGTGTCCGGCCGGGAGCGGCCTGCGGCGCGCTGGCTGACACCACCGCATGCACGGCGGCACAAATGGAGATCGAGTGGGCCAGCGGGCCGATGCTGTCGTAGGTTTGCGACAGGGGAAACGCGCCGTCGAGCGGCACCGCGTGCTGCGTGGGCTTGAACCCCGTCAGCCCGTTCAGCGCCGCGGGGATGCGAACCGAACCACCGGTGTCGGTGCCAAGCGCGATATCGGCTATACCAAGGGCGACCGACAGCGCACCGCCGGAGGTCGATCCGCCCGATATCCGTGAGCGGTCGCAGCTGTTTCCGGGGTTGCCGAAATGCGGGTTCAGGCCCACGCCGGAATAGGCGAATTCGGACATGGTGGTTCGCCCGCAGGCAATCGCACCCGCCGCCTTGAGGCGCTTTACCGCTTCGGCATCCTGCCGGGCTGGCGTTCCCTCGGCAAGAATGACCGAGCCTGCCGTGGTGACGATGTCCGCCTCGTCGAACAGGTCCTTAATCGAGATCAGGAGGCCGGCAAGGGGGCCGGCCTTTTCGCCTGTTTCGTCGAGCGACCGGGCATCCTTCTCGATCCGTGCCGCATCGAAATTGGTAAACACCGTTCCCAATATGGCTGGATCGATTTCCAGCGCCCTATCGATTGCCTTGCGCGCGCGATCCTGTGCGCGAAAGGAGATGCGCCCGGAGGCAAGACGAAGCGGGGAAATGTCCATGGGATGCCTCAAGCGATTAGGGGTAGGACCTTCATCTCATAGCCATGCTCGATAGTGCGGCCCAACTGCTTATCGACCATCTCCATGCGAAAGAACCGCGCCGGACGCACACCGCCCGAAAGGACGGCGAACGTACCGCACATCATAGCCGTTCCATCTTGCAGGCGTTTCGCACCGGAAGCTGCCGGAGAGCCTGCGATGAGTTCGGCAAGCGGCCTGATGGAACCCAGGGTACCCTCCTGATAGGCAGTCCACGCTTCCTCTTCGCTTTCACGCACGAAAGAGCGGATCATAATCTCGTCCAGATGTCCTTCGACTTCATCGAACACCCAGAGGGTGGGCGCAACGGGCTTGGCGCAAAGCTGCTTGGAGAGCGCGACGGAGTGGGTCTCCAGCTTCCGGTCCGTATGGTCTGAGCCTAGACCGAGATAGAGCCGCTCGCCGTCGTCTATCAGGAGTGGTTCGGCCTCGCCCGATGAGGTGTTGCCAACGGTCTCGATTGTCGTGCCGGCGGAAAAGAGAGCGGCTGAGACATGATAGTAGAGGGGCACTGAGCTGGGAGGTGGGACACCTATCTCTTCCAACTCGGCAATGTGGTGAGCAACGGCCTCTGCATTGCGAGCTGTCCAGCCGGCGACGACGCCATGCCGAAGCTCGATTGAAACCGGTCCGCGACCTGCGACTTCAAAGGTTATTGAGTGTGTCATGTGCACCTGATCGAGAAACAAAGGCTATCCAGCCGGCGAAAAGAGGAGCGCGAGGGACGGAAAAAGAACCAGCAGCGCGATAACAAGAACCATCACGAAGACGTAAGGGAGAGCCCCCACCATGACCTCGCCCAGGCGGCCTTCCGTGCGGGCACCCTGGACCACGTAGAGATTGAGCCCCACGGGCGGCGTGATGAGCGCCATCTCGATCAGAACGATCAGCAAAATGCCGAACCAGACTTTGTCGAAACCCATGTCCGCAATAATGGGGACAACGATGGGAATCGTCGCAATCATCAGCGCCAGGGTTTCGATGAAAAAGCCCAGAACAATGTACATCAGGATGATGACGAGAAGTGTCCCGTAGGGTCCGAGCCCGAGGCCATCAAGGAAGTTCGTCAAGGTTCTCCCGAGGCCCGTCGCACCCAGCGTATAGTTCAGGAAGTAGGCACCGACGATCACGAACATCACCATCGATGTGGTGCGGATTGTGCCGAGCAAGGCATCCCGCAAGTTCTTGATGGTGAGCGCTCCGTAATAGGCCGCAATGGCCATCGCCATGGCAACACCGATTGCGGCCGCCTCCGTAGGCGTGGCCCAGCCACGATAGATCGAAGCAATGATGATCGCGAAGACCATGAGAACCGGGATGAGATGGGGCAGGCCCCGCAGGCGCTGGTCCCAGGTGAAGGAACGGCGCGTTCCCCCCAATCGCGGCCAGATGGCGCAGAGGATGGCGGTAATGATCATGAAGCCGAGCGCCATCAGCAGGCCGGGGACAATGCCGGCCAGGAAAAGCTGCGGAACCGAGGTTTGCGTGAGAAAGCCGTAGACGATGAGGTTGATCGACGGCGGGAGCAGGATGCCGAGCGCGCCGCCGGCCGCGATCGCGCCGGCAAAGAGGCGCTGGTCGTAGCCTTGCGACTTGGCCTGTGGCATGGCGACGGTCGCGACAGTCGCGGCCGTTGCGACAGACGAGCCGGAGGTTGCGGAGAACATGGTCGAGGTGCCGATATTGGCATGCACCAGCCCGCCCGGTAGCCAGGAGAGCCAGGCTTCCAGCGTGGCATAGGTGCGCTCCGCGATGCCCGCTCTTACGAGTATCTCGCCTAGGAGCACGAAGAGCGGGATCGCGATCAGCAGGAAACTGTCGGAGGAGGAATAGACCATCTGGCCGAGGCCGCGGATCAACGGCAATGGCGAGAAGAAGGCATCCATCCCCATGCCGAGGATGAAAAGCGCAGCCCCAACCGGCAGCGACAGCGCGAGAAGAACGGCCAGACCGACCGCGACATAGGTGATCACACCGTTTCTCCTATGCCCGCCTGAATTCCCGACACATCGTCGATATCGCGCCAGCGGCGGGAAAGCATCAGCATGACGGTCGATGCAAGCATCAGAGCCGAAGTGAGCGCCAGCCACGCCCAGCCAGCCAGCCAGATCACCTGCGGGATCCAAAGCTGGATGGCCAAGGGCGTGTTCGACCGCGAGCCGCGCGCCACGGATTTGGCGAAGACGTCGTAGGCGTAGTAGGTCACCACGAGGGCGACGAAGAGCACGCTTGCCATTGCCAGGGCGTCCAGCAGAGCCCGCCCGGGCGCGGGCAGTTTGGCGTGCAGGAGGTCGATGCGTACATGGGCGCGCTCGACCAGAGCATAGGAGAAGCCCCAGGTCGCTATGGCAGCCATGACATAGCCCGAAAGTTCGTCGGCACCGCCGATGCGAAAGAAGGGAACCCGCCGCCCGAGGACTTCGCAAAGGATCAGAATGACGGCCAAGATGAGCACCACTCCGCACAGCAGAGCGATCCACCGGTTGGCATTCCTGACTGCGCCGGCGATCTTCATCGCCGGCCCAGCCAATACGGCATGTCCAGTCATCAGCGGAGTTCCTCTTGCGGATTACTGGGCGATCGAAACGCCGAGTTCGGCACCGACGGAGTCGTTCCAGCGCTGGGCCCAATCACTGCCCGCGCGCTCGGCCCAATCCGGAAGAATGGTGTCTTCCAGCACCGAGATGGCGCGAGCGCGATCCTCATCGGAAAGTTCGACGAGCGTCATGGAGGCCGGCTTACCGGCAGCGCACTCGCCCGATCCCGTGAGACAAGCGATGTCGCGCGCCAGCGCACCATCGGCATCCGCCCAGGCCTTAGCCTCAAAGTCGGTCTGGATCTTCTGTGTCAGGAACTCTTGAACCGCCGGATCGAGATTGTTCCAGGTATCGAGGTTGACGGCGGTCACGACCGGATCCCATCCGCCGAGGGGCAGATTGACGAGATGGGTGGAGGACTCATACCAGCCCGATGCGTAACCGGAGCCGGCACCTGTCACGGCGCAATCGATCACGCCACGCTCGAGAGCGCCCGGCACTTCCGAAAAGGCCATGGTCACGCCCTCGGCTCCGAGCGCCTCGAGGAAGAGAGAGGTCATGCGGCCGGAACCGCGGATCTTCTTGCCTTCAAGGTCTGCGAGACTGTTTACTTCCGCGTTGCAGAAGACGATCTGCGGCGGATAGGGTGCGATCGCCAGCATATGGGCGTTGAATCGATCACGCATGATTTCGGCGACCATGGGTTTGGCAGCTTCGGTCATCCTGCGCGCCGCATCGGCATCCGTGGCGATCAAAGGCACATCCAGTCCCTCAAGCTCCGGCGCGTCTCCCACCGTGTAGTCGGCGACCGTCATGCCGACATCGAAAACGCCGTCGCCCAACATGCGATAGACATCGCCGCCAGCGACACCCATCTGGTCGAATGTCGTCAAATTGACAGTGATCTGGCCGTTTGAATCGGACGGCACAGTCTCCTCCCAGAACGAGCGCTCGAACTGCTGATAAAGCGGCAGGCTGCTCCAACTCCCGACGACGTTCAGCGTCGTCTCCGGCAGATCCTGGGCGGAAGCGGCAAAGGCAAAGGGCGCCAGCGCGGCGCCGGAAATCAGAATCCGAAGGATGTTTTTCATTTTCATTCCCCTTTTTTGGTCATGATCTTACGTTCAATACCAGCCAGCAAGGCCGGAGGGTGATCACGCGAAATCCGTCCTCAGATCGGTCACCAGCATATGACCGGGCTCGTGCGTGATCGCGATTGCCGGCTTCGCCAGCCGGATAGCAGATTGGGGTGTCACACCGCAGGCCCAGAACACCGGAACATCTCCTGGATGAATAACCGGGGCATCACCGAAATCCGGCTTCATCAGATCGGCGATGCCGATCCCGCCCGGATTTCCCAGATGCACGGGTGCTCCGTGAGCTTGGGGCATTTGGGCAGAGAGGATCACGGCGCGGATCGCATCCTGCGGCTGAAACGGGCGCATGGATACGACCATCGGACCGCCGAATGGCCCGGCTGAAGCGGTTTCGATATTCGTCAGATACATTGCCACATTGCGCCCGGCATCGATATGGCGGACGGGAATACCGGCACGCAACAGGGCGGTTTCGAAGGAGAAGGAACAGCCTAGAACAAAGCTCACGAAGTCATCGCGCCAGAGCGCGTCGAGATCGCTGACGGTCTCGGCAGTTTCGCCATTGCGGAACACACGATAGCGCGGCAGATCGTGCCTTATGTCGATCTCCTCGCCCAGACCGGGCAAGGAAGGATCGCCGGGTTCGGATACACCGAGAACAGGCGCCGGCTTGGGATTGCGAACGCAGAAGCGCAGGAAATCGTCCGCATAGGCAGCCGGCAGGATGACGAGATTTCCCTGCTGATAGCCTTGCGCCAATCCGCTGGTCGGCTCGCTCCATGCCCCCGTGCGGCAGGCATGGCGTACTGCGACCGCCGTCGAAAACCGATCGCTTGCTCTGGTTCTTTGCGCCAGCATAGCCCCTCATTGCATCTATCACGGGTGCCAAAGACACATCCGCATATAAGGCTATGACAAGTGCATGAGTCGAATTTTTAGTTTTGATCAGTTTCGATGAAAATTACTAATCAGCAACTTCGTCTCCGTTTTCATCCGATCTGGCCTGTCGAGGATTGTGCGATGACCGTCCCCGCTCTGGATCGTCCCTGAAGCGAAGGACGACTGGCCTGGCGGTTGATGCAGAAGCACAATGTCAGATGGTGCTCGGCATCGACGGCGATCTGGACATTCTAGCCGACAATGCCGGTGTCCTTGCCGGTGGTCGCCATCGAGCGGGCATCGGGATCGGTCAGGGAGACCTGTTTATCGGGCGCGACCTCGACCTGCTTGCCCTTGAACTTGCTCCCGTCGATCGCAACGACCGCCCAAGTGAACAGGTTGAACTGGCGGCACAGCACAACGAACGCTGCCCAAGCCGCGCGGATCGCTGGCCCTTGTCGCGGGGAAGACGGCGATCGTCTTGAAGTCCGGCATCAAGCCGCCGGTCAGCCACAACAGTTCGATGTTGCGCTGGGGTCCGGTTCAAGCCGCCGGCTTGACTGGGTGCGGTTGCGATATCCGCACTGGATCTGTCGCACTCCGCGCCCCCTTCTTGACATCCCCACCCTGAGGCCGGTCCGATAAGACAGACTAACATGTTAGTGCGTTGACATTGAAACTGCAGCTAAGTAGCGTAGCTGCAACAACAGCGTGAACGGTGCCAACAGGGACGGGCGGACAAGTAGGAATGACAGAGGAAGCGATCCGGCAGGTGTACAAAAACCTGTCGGCGGCGCTCGGTGTGAAAGCGGTGCTTGCAGGCGCTGACATTCCCGTGCGCAACCGAAACGACTGGAGCTCGCTCGCGCCCAACGCACCGGCGATCCTCGTGCGATCGGAGACCACCGAAGCCGTGGCGATCGTCATGAAGACCTGCCAAGCGCTCGGTGTACCGGTCGTTCCGCAAGGCGGGCTGACTGGATTGAGCGGCGGGGCGCGCCCGCTCGACGGCTGCGTGGCGCTTTCGCTGGAGCGCATGAACGGCGTAATCGAGATCGATCCGGCCGCTTCCACGATGACTGTTCTGGCGGGGACGCCGCTGCAGGTCGTCCAGACCGCGGCCGATGAAGCCGATCTCTATTTCGCTCTCGACCTCGGCGCGCGCGGCTCCTGCGCCATCGGCGGCAACGTCTCGACCAATGCCGGCGGCAACCGCGTCATCCGCTACGGCATGGCGCGCGACATGGTTTTAGGCATGGAGGTGGTGCTGCCGGACGGCACGATCATCTCGAATCTCAACAAGATGCTGAAGAACAATTCGGGCTACGACCTGCGGCAGCTCTTCGTCGGCTCCGAAGGTACGCTCGGCGTCATCACCAAGTTAGTGCTGCGGCTCTTCCCAAAACCCGCCCACACCATGGCCGCCCTGTGCGGGCTTGCCGACTATGATTCTGTTCTGGCCCTGCTCACGAGCGCCCGCCGCCGCCTCGGCCCGACGCTTTCGGCCTTCGAGGTGATGTGGCCCGACTATTGGGAAGTCGCGACCGGGAAAGTGCAGAACGTGCGCGATCCGCTGGCGAAGGAACATGCCTTTTACGTGCTCGTGGAGGCGCAGGGCACGGACGAGAGCGTGGACGGTCCGCGCTTCCAGTCGTGGACGGAGGGCGCTTTCGAGGCCGGCACGATAGAGGACGCGGCCGTGTCGCAATCCCTGTCGGACGTGCAGGCCTTCTGGGCGACGCGCGACGCAGCGGCCGATTTCAAGCTGGTGCTCGGGCCGCACATGGCCTTCGATATCGGCTTGGCCGTCGGCGACATGGAAGCCTATGCCCAGCGCTGCCGCGACAAGCTCGCGGCCGACATTCCCGGCTGCCGGAGCCTGTTCTACGGGCATATCGCCGACGGTAACCTGCACATCATCGCCCATGTGCCCGGCGCGGAGCCGCAGCCGGCTTCCCAAATCAACGCGGTTGTCTACGGTCTCGTGGGCGAATTCGCAGGGACCATCTCCGCAGAACACGGCATCGGCACCACCAAGAAACCGTATCTGCCCTTCTCGCGCTCGCCGGGGGAGCTCGATCTTATGCGCAAGATCAAGCGCGCCATCGACCCTGCCAACATCCTGAATCCGACGAAGATCCTGGACGTGGAGTGAGCGCCAAGATTTGCGGCCAGCGGGAGGAGCCATGCGCGGTATGCTGACATTTCTTGAGAAGAACACCGAGCGCTACATCGTGGCGGCGATCCTTGCCGCGCTCGTGGCACTGCTGGCGAGCCAGGTGGTCATGCGCTACATCGTCCGCTCACCCTTTGTGTGGTCGGAGGAGCTGGCGCGCTATCTCCTCATCTGGTGCACCTTCATCGGCGTCAGCCTCGCCGTGCGCGAGGCGCGCAACATATCGGTCGATCTTTTCCCAGTCATGTTCGGCCCACGCTCGTTGCGGTTCTTCACCGTCATCTCCCACGTAAGCGCACTGGTCTTCTTCGTGCTCATCACCGTCTACAGCATCCCGCTGGTGCTTCGCATCCGGGCGATCGGCCAGACCTCGCCGGGTCTCGGCATCCAGATGTGGTTGATCTACGCCGCGGTGCCCGTCGGGCTCTCCATGGCCGCCCTCCGCACGGTCCAGGCGCTCTGGCCGTCGCGCACCGGCGGAAAGGGAGAGTAGAGGCCGATGTATGCGCTTTTCGCTCTCCTGTTCTTCCTGTCGCTGATGCTCGTCACGGTGCCGGTTGCCTTCGCGCTCGGCTATGCGGCACTCCTGCCCGGGTGGCTCGGCGCGCCGACCAATCCGGGCCAGGTCGTGCGCAGCATCGTCACGGCGCTCGATTCCTTCCCGCTCCTTGCCGTGCCGCTTTTCATCCTTGCCGGCGATATCATGACCCAGGGCGGCATTGCCCGCCGCCTGTTCAATTTCGCCGACGCCCTTCTCGGGCGGCTCCGGGGCGGGCTGGCCATGTCGAGCGTCGCCGCCTGCATGATGTTCGGCGCCATCTCCGGCTCGTCCCCCGCCACGGTGGCCGCGATCGGCTCGATGGCGATTCCCCTGCTCGTCGGGCGCGGCTACGATCTCAGGTTCTCAACAGCGCTAATCACCGCTGCCGGCACGCTCGGCGTCATCGTGCCGCCCAGCATCCCGATGATCATCTACGGCATGTCAGCGAGCGCTTCGGTGAGCGCGCTCTTCATCGGCGGCATCTTTCCGGCGATCGTCGTCGGCGTGCTCCTGATGGGCTATGCCTTCTGGTATGGGCACCGGAACCGCGACCGCATCACCACCGACGCGGGCAAGGTGCCGTTCCTCACGGCATTCCGCGAGAGCTTCTGGGCGCTCGTAGCGCCGGTCTTCGTGCTGGGCGGGATCTATTCCGGCGCCTTCACGCCGACCGAGGCGGCGGCAGTCTCTGTCGTCTACGGCGCCTTTGTTTCCGTCGTCGTCTTCCGCGAGCTGACGCTGGGCCAGCTTTTCCGCACGCTGCCAAGCACCGCGCTCACCATCGCCCCAATCCTCATCATCGCGGGAACGGGCGCTGCCTTCGGCCGTGTCCTCACGCTCCTGCAGGTGCCGGCGACGCTCGGCGCCTTTATCGGCGGCATCGTCGACGAAAAGCTCATCCTGCTGCTCCTAATCAACGTCATCCTGCTCGGCGTGGGGATGGTGATGGAGACGCTCGCCGCCATCATCGTCCTGACCCCCATCCTGCTGCCGATCGTCGCACCCTATGGAGTGGACCCGATCCATTTCGGGCTCATCATGGTCGTCAACCTCGCCATCGGCTTCGTCACGCCGCCGGTAGGGGTCAATATCTACATTGCCAGCGGCATCACGAAGCTGAGCGTCATCGAAATTTGCAAGGGCCTGCTCGCCCCGCTCGCGCTTCTTCTCATCGGCCTCACAGCGGTCACCTATGTTCCGCAGTTGACCCTGTGGTTGCCGTCTCTGGCGCGCTGAGCGCGCGTCCTAACCAAACCGGAGGAAACCACATGAAACGCCTGACCGTCCTTCTTTCCAGCGCCTGCCTAGCCGGCATCCTCGCCGCCCCCGCCGCGGCCGCGGACTACACGATGATCCTCGCCCATACGCTCTCCGACACCGAGCATCCGCTGTTCAAGACATTCGACAAGATCGCCGCCGAGATCGAGGAGAAGAGTAGCGGCCGCATCGACGTCCAGCATCAGTCGGGCGGGGCGCTGGGCGGTGACCGCGAGCTGATGGAATCCCTGCTTCTGGGCGATGTCCAGTTCGTGCCGGTCTCCACCTCGGGCGCGGTCCAGTTCGTTCCTGAATTCGCCGTGTTCGACATTCCTTACATCTTTCCCTCCGACACAGCGAAGCTGCGGCGTATCCTCAATGACAGCGAGTTCACCACGAGGCTGTCCGCCGTTCTGGAGGAGAAGAACCTGAAGTTTGGCGGCTTCTACAATGCCGGCTTCCGCAACCTGACGACCTCGTCGGTACCGGTGCGCACACCAGACGACATTGCCAAGAACAGCCTGCGCGTCCGCGTCATGGAGAACCCCTACCATGTTGAGATCTGGAAGAGCCTCGGCGGCGCGCCGACCCCGATCTCATTCCCTGAACTCTACGGCGCACTGCAGCAGGGCGTGGTGGACGGCCAGGAGAACCCCTATGGCCATATCCTGTCGCAGCGCTTCTACGAAGTGCAGAAATACCTCACCAACACCAACCACATCCTGCTGGCCAATGTGAACCTCATCAATAAGGAGTGGTTCGACGGCCTGCCCGAAGATCTCCAGCAGGTCGTGGACGGCGTATTGGAGGATGCCGAGACGTTCCAGTGGTCGCTCCAGGACGAGATGACGAGCGCGCAGCGCGAGCAGATCGAGGGTGTGCTGGAGGTGATCGATCTCACCGACGAGGAAATGGCCGCGTTCCGCGAATCCACCGGTTCGGTATCAGACATGGTGCGCCAGAACATCGGCGACGAGCTCGTGGACTCCCTCATGCAAGCGGTGGAAACCAACTGACTCACAAACCCTGATACATCTCACCGGGGGCTTTGCCGCCGGTGAGTGAGATCACTAGCAAACGCCCCCGAGATGCTCCGAATGTCGCGTCTGTCAACGGCGGCGCAAATCCGGGCCAGTTGATGCGCACGTTGCCGAGTGCCGGGAGGGCGTTGCCCGAGCGGTGTTCAGCAACGCGTGCGTCGCAGTTTTCTCCGGAGTTGCGGCTGGTGTCACTTTGCATTTTAAATGGTTCCTCCTCACTTTGTGTGGAGCGGCGGCAGCATTCGTGCCCTCAGCAGTTCAGGACCTGCCCGACCGTACATCGAACGCTTGAGGGTCTTGAGGCGGTTGATCTGGCCCTCGGCCTGTCCGTTGCTCCAAGGCAGCTCGATGGCGTTGTCGACGGCATCGATGTCCCTGCGCAGGACGCGGGCGAACCGCATGATCGGAATGAGTTCGGAGTCGATTGCATCGTCGATCCATGCGTCCAGTGGTGCCGAACACTGCCGCGAAGGGTGCCGTTGAAGCCCATCGCAAGGCCACGCATCTCAGCGAACGCATCGGATCCCTGCTTCAGGGCGTCGACTTCCTTTCCTGCCGGTCCGTCAGCAGGCCGGGCGGCTTGCTGCAGAAGTCGCGCGTTAGCCAATGGGACGTAACGCGCGAGCCATACATCATGCTGACGGTCGACGAGGCTGCCAGCACTTCGTCTGAACTTTCCTGCTAAAGCATCGGCCCGAAAATCGGAATCGATTTTCGGAAAGCACGATGCGTAGATTCAAAATGTTAGAGCGTCCTTCGTGCGTCCAAATGGACGCACGAAGGACGCTCTAAAAAACACCCTCCACAGCCCCAGCCCGTAATCTTGACCTAAGTCCTCCGCTTATATATCCGAAAACCTGTTGGCGAGGGCAAACGGCCGTTGATCGGAAGCGGGAATGTCATTGAGATTTGCAAAGGATATAGCGCGTTTCGGTGAAGCGCCGTCACTGATCATCGATGGATCACCTGTCGCTACCTATGCGGAGCTCGCTCGTCGCGCGACGGCTTTCGGAGACAGGCTCGGTGAGCGGAAAGGACTGGTGGCGATCGAAGGCGCAGCTTCCGAACATGCGATCATAGCATATCTGGGCGCGCGCTCCGGCGGGCACGCGGTGGCCCTGCTGCCCCCCGACGACCCTGCGGCATTTGCTTCCTTCGAGGACCGTTTCGCGCCCGACGCCATATATCGCCGGATCGATGGCCGCTGGCGGCTTGAGGTGGCGGACACGGAACCACAGGAGATTCACCCCGATCTTGCTCTCTTGCTCATGACATCGGGCAGCACCGGGCAGGGCAAGGGTGTTCGGCTGTCGTCAAAGGCGATCGAAGCCAATGCCGAAGCGATTGCAAGCTATCTCGGCCTCGGCGCGGATGACCGTGCCGCGCTCGTCTTGCCGCTTCACTATTCATACGGCCTATCTGTGCTCAACTCTCATCTGGCCGTCGGCGCCGCCATCTATCTTTCCGGTCGCTCCGTGCTCGAAGACAGCTTTCTTGAGGCGATTAAAGAACACCGCTGCACCAATCTTGCGGGTGTTCCGTTCACCTACGAGTTGCTCGAGCGGATCGACTTCCGCGCCAACATCCCTTCTAGCCTTCGCTTCATGACGGTGGCAGGCGGACGACTGGCCCCCGATCTGGTCCGCGCTTACCATGCCAGCCTTGCCGCAGAGGACAAGCAGTTTTTCGTCATGTACGGGCAGACCGAGGCCACCGCCCGTATCGCCTATCTGCCGCCTCACCTTGCCGGATCCGCGTCGGACCGCATTGGCCAAGCCATTCCGGGCGGCGAACTGGTCCTGCACGACCAAGAAGGCCGGACGATTACTGGTCCCGACACGCCAGGTGAACTGGTGTATCGCGGCCCAAATGTGATGATGGGCTACGCTTCCGGGCGGGGCGATCTTATCCGCGGACCGGAGGTGGACGAGCTTTACACCGGCGACATTGCCTGCCGCGATGCGGATGGTTTGTTCCGCATCGTCGGCCGCAAGCGGCGGATGTCCAAGATCGCCGGCATCCGCATCGGTCACGACGCGCTGGAAGAGGCGCTGGCATCGCACGGCATCGCTGCCGCCGTCGTGGGCAATGATGAGAAGGTGCTTGCAGCCTACACATCGCAGCAGGCCCCCGAGGAGGTTCGAGCCTGTCTTGCCGAGGCGGGCCGACTGATGCTCAACTGCGTGGAAGTGGTCCATCTGCAGAGTTTGCCGCGCCTTGCCACGGGCAAGCTTGATTATGAAGCGCTCTACCTTTTCCTTGAAGGCAACCACTCTGACGAGGAGGGCGTTGCAGAGGCGTTTCGCAATGCCTTCTTTCCTCAAAAGGTCTCGGACAACGACAGCTTTGTCTCGCTCTGCGGCGACTCGTTGCGGCATGTGGAAATCACAATGGTCCTTGAGCGCCGGCTTGGGCAAGCTCCCATCGGATGGGAGAGAATGTCTGCCGCCGAACTCGCCCGGCTCGAACCGGCGGAAAGGGGCAAACCATCGATCGGCACGGATCTTCTCATTCGTGCACTGGCGATCCTTCTCGTCGTCGTCGTGCACGAGACGCAGTGGCCGGTGCCTGGCGGTGCAGCCGCGATGATGGTGCTGATCGGATTCAACATCGCACGCTTTCGCAAAGAGACCTTGTACAAGGGAGATTTCCCCCGTTTCTTCCGCTCCCTCGGCCTCGTTCTCGTTCCCTACTACCTCATTCTGTGCGGCTACGCGCTGGCATGGGGAAATCTGCCCTGGGCGTCGGTTTTCCTGGTCGGCAATTTCGGATTGGCGGACCCCGGGCGGCACTCTATGCTTCCCTTCCTTTACTGGTTTGTCGAAGCCTATGCTCAAACGCTGGTCGTCCTGGCGGGCCTGTTTCTGGCTCCGGCGGTGCGGGATTTTGCAAGAACCGATGCCTTCCGCTTCGGTCTTCTGCTTCTGCTCGGCGCTGTTGCCTTCCGCTTTGCGGGTCCAATGCTTTGGCCGATCGGCGGGCGGCAGATTTTCACCTTGCCATGGGTATTTTATCTCTTTTCCTTCGGCTGGTGCGCGGCCCTGGCGGAAAGCCGCAGGCAACGACTGCTTGTCCTTGCCCTCGCGGGCATCGTTATGCCGTTGGTAGCCTATGACGGAGGCAACTGGATCGGCTCCTGGGTGAAGTACGGCCTCCAGTTTGTCATTGTGGCAGTGCTCCTCTTAATGCCGCGGATTGTGTTGCCGGGCTGGCTCTCTGCCGCTGTGCTGCCGGTGGCCGCCGCCGGCTACCACATCTATCTCGTGCACCGGTTCGTACCTGAGATCTTGCTGGCGGGTTTTGAAACTTCAATGCCTGGGTGGGTGTTCACCGCGGCTGCAGTGATCGGCGGAGTGGCGCTCGGGCTCACCACCTTTGCGATCCAGCGAAAGGTGCTACTCGCCTGGAAATGGGCCAATGCCAGCGGCTTCCTGCCGGGCGACCTTTTTGGCCGCACGCGCTCATCTACGGCATCGGTGTAGTGACCGAAGGCCGGAAATTATGCGACTGCCCGACGCTGCATGTCGAGCGCAACGGGCACGCCCACAGAATGCGAGGAAGCGCGCCTGTCGGTGGTGGAATTTCATCAGCGCCATCCCAGTTCGTCAGGCTTTGTCGGAGGAAACGAGGAGCCATGGTCGAACCCGGACTGAGCCCTTAGCGGTAGTTCCTTGCTGCCTGGACCGAAGCCGGTCGGGCGACCGCAAGGTGATGAACGCGATCCTCTACATGGCCTCGACGGGCTGCCAGTGGCGCATGCTGCCGAAGGACTTCCCGCCCTTCACCACGGTGCAGAACTATTTCTACGCCTGGCGCGATATGGGCGTGCTGCACGCCATCAACAACACCCTCGTCATGGAGGCCCGAGAGCAGGAAGGCCGGGAGGCAAGCCCGTCCGCCGGCGTCATCGACAGCCCGTCAAGACCACCGAAAGCGGCGGCATCCGGGGCTTCGACGCTGGCAAGAAGGTCAACGGCCGCAAGCGCCATATCGTGACTGACACCGGCGGACTGCTGGTCGGCCTCGTCGTCCACAGCGCTGCGGTTCAGGATCGCGACGGCGCGGCGCTGGTGCTGAAATCCATCGTGAAGCGCTGGCCATGGCTGCGCCATGTCTTCGCCGACGGTGGCTATGCGGGCCCGCAGCTGAAGGGCGCGCTGAAGAGGATCGGCTGGGTCGCCTTCACCACCGACAAGTGATCGCGGACCGTCGGCGTTCGCCTGGAACGCCTTCAGGCGTGCTCACTGCATCCGTCACCCCGGCTTTGCCGGGGTGACGTTTCTGCCATTGCGGTGCTTCGCGAAGCACAATCCGGACGTTGTGCCGGATTATGCTTCCTCTTCCTTCTTTCCGAACCGCTCGATGACATCCGGGAGCGAAACATGCCCCAGGCAAGCGCCCGTTCCCGGGCGCATGTCGCCGCCCTCCAGCGCCGTCGCATAGATCACCGCCGGATCGGCCTCCAGCCGCTCGCGCAGCGCGGCCAGCTTCGGCCATCCGTTCCTGTCCGCGACTTCGTGAAAGTCGAGCCAGCGCGCCACGCCGATAAGCAGGGCGTCCGCCAGTGTCGGCCGCCCGCCCAGCAGGAAGGTGCTTTCGCCGATCATTTCTTCGAGCCTGTCGTGGCGTTCGATAACGCCCTCGCGGCCGAACGCCCGCAGGGCGGACTGCATGGCGGGATCCGGCTCTTCCATTTCCATCGCCGCCCAAAGCGGGCCGGACGCGCCGGTGAAACCGGTGTTCACGAAGGCCATCAGCTGGTGCATCCGGTCGGCTTCCGGCGAGAGCGGATCGAAGCTTATGCGCCGCTCGGTATCCCTGGCTTCCAGCCACGCGGCGATCGCCATGGTTTCCGTCAGCGGCCGGCCCTTATCGGTGATGAAGGCCGGTGTTTCATGGCGCGGGTTGATCCGCCCGTAGGCGGGGTCGCGCATCTCGCCGAACATGTCGACCCGGCACAGCCGGTAGGGCATGCCCAGCCATTCGAGGGCAGCAACAAGCCCCATGGAGCTTCCCGAGGGGAAGCCGTATAGTAGGATCGGTTCCATGAATCGTTCTCCGTGATTTCCGATGATCACGCTGCGCAGCGGAACCGGACCCTACCCGCGCCAACAGGCAAGTAAATTACGCACCTTTTCGTAACCACGAGCCACGCCATGAAAAATCTTGTCTCGCGTTGCCCCATCGAAGAAGTGATGCAGGTCTTGAGCGGACGCTGGCCCACGCTCCTGATCTACTATCTGAAGGACGGGACCAAACGCTTCAGCGACCTGCGCCGGGACAACCTCACCATCTCGCACAAGATGCTGACGGCCGAGCTGCGCAAGCTGGAAGGCGCGGGGATTGTCCAGCGGACGGAATTCGACGGCTATCCGCTGCGCGTCGAGTACGACCTGACCCCGGAAGGGCACAAGCTCGTGCCGCTGATCGACGCGCTGGGCGACTGGTGGGAAGAAACCGACGAGGTGAGAGCGGTTCAGCAGGTCTAGGGCTGTTGTGATGGGCTTATACCAACGGTCATTTTAACGGACCGATGTGAGCCCAATCGCGCGTTCCTCCGTCGCCCGATGCCCTTGCCGTTGGCCCATACATCACTTTTCCGCAGCGGCGCTTGTACGCCGCTAGTTTGCGGGCGCGGCTGCCGCCAGCCCGTCATTTTCTATGGGCAGGCGGGTTCCACAAATCTCTTCTGGACCGGGAAACGGTGCTTCATCCGATCGAAGTGTTTTTCAATGAAAAGCCAGGATAGCGTCGCCACGACGATAGTGAGAGCGGACATGGTGAAGAAGGTCGTCCAGTTTTTCTCGTAAAGAGTGGGAAAATAGCCCGCGACAATCCACCATACAAAGAAATGATAGACATATACGCCGTAGCTGATCCGGCTGAAGAGGCGGACAACGCCATTGTCGAGCAGCAGCCGGGCGATGCCGCCGAACCCCACATAGGCGCCCGAGACAATTGAAACCAAGGCATAGATGATGAGCAGGCGATAGCTCTCCGTCTCGCCGAAGTCGCTCCCGAAAGCAAGTGGCGAGAATATGATTAAAAGTGAGAGGGCAATGTTGGCCGGGTGCCGCAGCACAGCTTGGATCTCGCGATGGTCCTTCAGAAGAGCGAGAATCGCCCCGGCGGCGATTGGGTCGTAGGCAAACAAGATGCTGACCCACCCGTCGAAACCCAGATCATAGGCATGGACCCGCAACAGGATGGATCCCACCATCACTGCTATGAAGAACACTGTTACAGCCGATCTGCCGAGGAAAAAGATCGCAATCGGGCAAAGCAGATAAAATTGCTCGACGGTGTTCAAGCTCCACAAGTGAGCCGCCACCCAAGGCTCCCAGGTTTTGTGGAGCGCAAAATACACGTTCGACAGCTGTGTCATGTGCCAAAGGATGCTGTCTCGAATGTCCTGCATGTTGATTATGGCAGCCAGGGAAAGAGCAAGAAGAAGCGCAGGAAACAGCCTCAGCGATCTGCGGATATAGAAATTTAGGACGTTGATACTGGATCCACTCGCGTGGGCGCGCGTCAGAATGTGTGTGATGAGGAAGCCGCTAACGACGAAGAAGAGCGATACTCGCACATGCTCGAGAGCGGGGTTGGGATTGCAGAAATGAACATAGAGAACGCCGATCATCGCGATCGTGCGCAGCCCATCGATCTGCACGCGCCGGTCGACCGCTGCGGAATTGACCTTTGCGGCCGAGTTGGGCACGGCTGAAGAAGACCCACCTTGCCCGGCACGGGAGTCGTTAAGAATGTCCACCCAAATCCCAGCCAATTCTCTTTCCTTGCTGTACGCCGTTACAGTATCCATCCGCAATATTTAATATTACATAAGTAAAACCTGCCTTTTCACAAAGACAAAAATAGGGAATTTTACTAAATATCGATCCTCTTCTATTATGTCGTTACCTCAAAATCCGCAAACTTGTCCTACAGTACATTTTGCTGCAGATTTTTTTTCGGACGTGAGCCCGGAGTGCCGAAAGACGAGCAGCGATGCTCCAAGCGCGGCGGTTGCCTGGATCAAGATGGGTATAAAGCACCCCAATAACTGCTATCGCTCGGACACCGTCGAGAGCTGGCATATAGCCGCTCCCCTTTTTGTCATCATGTGCTTCCATCATTCCCGGAAAATCGGGGCGGATTTCCAGATCTGCGGATAGAATTGCCCAGCGTACCCCCCTCTTTGCCAGACAGTTATCCGGCCATGCTCAAAGCATTAAAATACCTGATGGAAAACCAGCTTATGGCCAGCGTTCAGCTTCCAGCCGCTGCACATGTTTCTGGACGAGGTCGCCCTGCCGTAGCTTCCTCGATGCATCGTCGGAGCGAGATGGATTATTCCTGAAAATATACCATTTCCCGCCCAGGGAAGGCTTCTGGTAAATGACGCCTCCCTTTTCTCGATGCACAAAACAGGTTGTTTTCGGCGCCATATGCATTTTCGTAATCCACAGCGCGCGCATGCAGACCTTCCCACTATCCGTGGTGTACCAATGGCCTTTGGCATAGCTCCAATAAGCGCCCTTCTGGGACCAGGCGGCAAAGCGCCTTCCATCCTGGGAGAAATAGCCGGCGCCATTGTCCCAAATCCATGAACGCCCTGCGTAAAGCTCCCGAAGGCTTTGGGAGGTCATGGGCGCCGCGGCCTTGGCCTGGCGTTCAACCTCGCGAAAATAGTCACTTTTTGCATCGGCCCATGCTGAAGTTACAAACAATGCCGAGATCGCAAAACCCGCAGCAATTAGCCCCAACCTAACCATATCTTCTTCCACTTCGACGTTTCATCCGGTGTTCGACACCGCACCAATCGGCAATCCCAGCCAGCCCGGCGAAATAGACATTTCATGCGGTTGAAACGCACAACGACAATCGCGCCGAAGAACACCCCCGCCCGCTTGAAATCTATAAGTTAGAATAACAAGACAAGTGAGGCGTGTCGTTGCCTGGCAATCCGACAACTTATCACTGCGTACATTTCGCATAGCGAGAACTATGCGCGACTGGACTGTACTCGATATCCTGCTTCCCCACCGTTCTGGCGCTACGCCGTCATCTGCGGCACGGGCGAAGACACGTCCACAATGGTGCCGGCGGGGTCGCGCAGGAGCATTCGGCGCTGGCCGTAGAAAAGATCGGTCGGCGGCTCGAGGATTTCGGCATCCATGGCCCTGGCCTGCTCGAAGGCGACCAGCACTTCGTCGACCACAAAGGTGAGGTACCCTCCCCCGTGCGGCCGCGCGGCGGGGTCGGGCGTCACCTCGCTGTTGCGGGCGATGATGCCGAGCTCGAAACGCGGGCCCTCGACCGGCACGAGACGATATACCAGTCGCTCTCAGAACCTGAATCAGAAAACACGGCTGGATTTCATGGTCTTGCGAGCCGCCGGGTGAGCAGGCGGATGCTGGCGACGTAGATCCATGCCTCGGCGGAGGCGATCGTTCTGTCGAATTCTCTGGCCAGTCGGCGGCAGCGTCCGAGCCACGCGAAGGTCCGTTCGACCACCCATCGGCGCGGCAGCACCTCGAAGCCCTTTGCCTTGTCCGTTCGCTTGACGATCTCCAGCGCGAAGCGGCCGATCCTCTTCAGCGCACCCTTCAGCTTCGGGCCCGCATAGCCGCCATCGGCGAAGACATGGCGCAGCCACGGCCAGCGCTTCACGATGGATTTCAGCACCAGCGCCGCGCCGTCGCGATCCTGAACCGCAGCGCTGTGGACGACGAGGCCGACCAGCAGTCCGCCGGTGTCGGTCACGATATGGCGCTTGCGGCCGTTGACCTTCTTGCCAGCGTCGAAGCCCCGGATGCCGCCGCTTTCGGTGGTCTTGACGGATTGGCTGTCAATGACGCCGGCGGACGGGCTTGCCTCCCGGCCTTCCTGCTCTCGGGCCTCCATGACGAGGGTGTTGTTGATGGCGCGCAGCACGCCCATATCGCGCCAGGCGTAGAAATAGTTCTGCACCGTGGTGAAGGGCGGGAAGTCCTTCGGCAGCATGCGCCACTGGCAGCCCGTCGAGGCCATGTAGAGGATCGCGTTCATCACCTCGCGCAGGTTCGCCACGCGCGGTCGCCCGACCGGCTTCGGTCCAGGCAGCAAGGGCACGATCAGCGCCCATTCCCCGTCGCTCAGATCACTTGCATAGCGCGCGGCCTCGCGGGCATAGCCGCGCCGGGTGATATCAGTCCAGGGCATCGTGCTCTTCATCGAATCTTCGCAAATCCGATGGATTCACAACCTGCTGATATCACTCAACTTCTCTATTCGGCGTGTTCAGGTCAAGCGCTTCGAGCCTTTCCATATGCCCGGCATCGACGTCTTTCGCAGGCCCTTGCTTCTCTACGGGATCGGCGCATTGCCCTCCCAGCATAGGATCAGGAGAATGAGGCAGTCCCATCTTTTGAGCGTCC
>NZ_JAOANW010000015.1 GCF_026162365.1 Nitratireductor luteus
AACGGCCCGCAAACAAGCAGGCCACCCGGAAAAAAAACCGGATCGGTGACGCGGGGTGGAGCAGCCCGGTAGCTCGTCAGGCTCATAACCTGAAGGTCGTAGGTTCAAATCCTACCCCCGCAACCACCGATACCGACACTCCCGTGGGCCCGCTTCCGGGAGTGTTATTTTTTGCAGTCTTTCCAACAGCTTGACGCTCGACCCAGTTCAGGATCGTGCCCAGTTCGCCGTGCAAAGTCGCGTCGATTTCGCCGCGGTTCGTGCCGGGGCGCAGCACGATCTTTTCGATCAAGGCGCGGAGAGCCTCCGCCGCTTCGGATCGTTCCCCTGGCCGGTTCAACGCCTCTGTCAGACGTTTGACCTTCTTCGCATAGACCGCCGCCGCGCTCGGCAGCAGGTCGGGCACATCATTCGGCACGTCGGCGAGCAGGGCGGTCAGTTCGGCCTTGCGTGACTCCAGCTTCTCGATCCGATCCTTCAACTTGAGCGGCGGGACGCCTGCGAGAATAGCGTCGACGGCCTTCTCCAGTTCCCGATCGGTCTTCTCGAGATCCGTACGCCAGGCGTCGCCATTCGATCGCCGCTCACGGTTGAGCCGGTTCGTCTCCTCTGCATAGGCACGCATCGCCTCGGCCGCGATTTCCGGCACCATCATCCGGTCCTTGAGGCCAGCGAGCACACGACGCTCCAGTTCCTCGCGCGCAATCGTGCGGCTGTTCGAGCACGAGCCGCTACTGATGTGGTACGAGCAGGCGAAGCGGTCGGCGCCACGCAGCGAGTAAGGGCCACCGCACACGCCGCAGAAGATCAGGCCGGACAGGAGCGATCTTGGCCGGCGCACACCGTTCAGCCGATTCTTCTTGTGGTGTTCTCGGATGGCTTCGGCGACATTGGCATACTTCTCGGCGATCTCGCCCTGACGTGCTCGCACAGCCTGCCACAGTTCGTCATCGACGATTCGCAAGTGCGGAACGTCCGTTACGAGCCATTCCGCTTCCGGGTTGAGACGCGACACGCGCTTACCGGTGGACGGGTCCTTCACGTAGCGCAGGCGGTTCCAGATCAGGCGGCCGATGTAGAGCTCGTTGTTGACGATGCCGGTGCCGCGCTTCACGTGACCCCGGATTGTCGTGTCGTTCCAAAGCTTGCCACCCGGACCGGCGATGCCCTCTTCGTTCAGGTTCTTCGCGATGGTGCGCGGCCCGACGCCCGCAGCGAAGTCGCGAAAGATCCGGCGCACCACATCGGCCTCGTAGTGGTCGATTTCCCGGTCTCCGCGAATGGGCTCGCCGCGCTCGTCGACCTGCTTCACCACCTTGTAGCCGTAGCACAGGCCGCCGCCCGACTTGCCGTCCTCGACGCGACCGCGGAGACCGCGGTGCGTCTTGGCGGCAAGGTCCTTGAGGAACAGGGCGTTCATCGTGCCCTTGAGCCCGACATGCAGCTCCGTGATCTCGCCTTCCCCCAGCGTCACGATCGGCACGCCAGCGAACTTCAGGTGCTTGTAAAGCGTGGCGATGTCGGCCTGGTCGCGGCTGATGCGGTCGAGCGCTTCTGCCAGAACGATATCGAACTGGCCGGCCTGGGCATCCTGCAGCAGGGCTTGGATACCCGGCCGCAGAATCATGCTTGCGCCGGAAATGCCCGCATCCTTGTAGGTGCCGATAACCTTCCAGCCGTCGCGTTTCGCCCGTTCCTGGCAGATGCGGAACTGATCCTCGATCGAGGCTTGTCGCTGATTGTCAGAGGAGTAGCGGGCGTAAAGCGCGACACGGGTCATCCTGAAACTCCTGTCACGCAGCTTTGTCGAACCGGCTCGGCCGGATCAAAACCTCGGCCGAAATGCCGAGCTGTTGATGCAACTGCCGGATCATCTCGATTGACAGGCCACGCTTGCGGTTGAGTACATCGGCCACCCGGTTCCGGGGGCCGATCATCGGTTCAAGGTCCTTCCGGGTGAGGCCCTGTTGCTCCATGCGAAACCTGATCGCCTCGATCGGATCGGGCGGATCCATCGGATGATGCTTTGCCTCATAGGCGTCGATCAGGGTCGCGAACACGTCGAGACGGTCGCCCTCCGGCGTGCCGCTCTTCGCGCCCCAGAGCCGTTCGACCTCTGTGAGGGCGTCCTCGTAATCCGCTTCGGAGCGGATTGGCTTCAGGTCAGTCGCCATATTTGACCTCCGTCACATCGATCCTGTCATAAGCCTTGTGTGTGCCGATCCACTTGATCCAGATGATACCCTTCTCGAAGTCGACCGCCACCACGAGGCGGTAATCATTGCCCTTGATGTTGAAGACGATCCGCTCGGCGCTAACGATGCTGGCCGTGGCGTAATGTCTCTTCAGATCGGCGGAACCCGCCCATTCCGCCTTGCTGACTTCATCGAACCAGGCATCGAGCGCGGCCTTCACCGCCGACTGATCCTTCTGTCCCGCGAGGCTGTCGATAAACTGCCGCAAGGTCCGGCGGGCAATGATCCTCATTTGATCTCCTATAGCATGAGACCAAAATGGTCTCAAGCGGAATATGCCGATCCCCCAGTGAGCAAATCCTCACCGGGGGACGATGCCGTCGCGCGTTGTTGCTTACGAGAACCCGCTGTTCGTCTTCTGTCGCGGTCCCTTTTGCTCTCTGGCTCGGGCGCGCTCGAACTGCTCGCGGGCGATCTGGCGTCCGATCAAACGGGCGAGGCGAAGCACAGCGTCATCGGAAACACAGCAAGAGTCGCCAGCCGTTTCCGCTGTCTCGGCGGGGCCGAATACCTCCATCCTGATCTTGTCCTGCGTCGCCGCCATCGTTTCCGAAACCCGTGCCGGACATCGGCGGGATAGATAAAACGCGGTCAAAAGCTTATGAAAAGGCGGGGAGCGGACCCGTGTGGTAATCGACGGCTGTGGCGTAGAAATGGGATGGTCAGGATATTGCTCGCTGGAACGAGCAGGCTGCCTCACCATCCAACATTCGCAGGCCCTCTCGGTCCGGCAGTTAGACCGTCTCGCTTCGAGCAGGGGGCCTAATAACCAGGTCTGCTCGGATCCGGCAATAACCATAGGCAAGTGCTGTTCCGCGCCTCTATTCTGAGCTCAAGGTAAGGCGCCGCTTCAGAACGTTGTCGAAAACCGGAACGAAAAGCGAACTTATTGCTTGATCGGGCTACGGCCAAGCCGTAGACAGAGCGGGCGGATTGGTCGCTTACGGAGAGATGATGCTGTGGCGAAGCGGAACAGACACTATGGCAGGATCGCAGCCGGGTTCGCCGACATGATCGCGACCACCAATGGAGATGCGGAGCGCCGTCGGGAGTATCCTCCAGTCGACGTCAAGGCCATCCGCAAGGCAAGCGGCATGACGCAGGAAGCCTTTGCCAGTACCTATGGCTTCACACTCGGGGCACTGCGCGACTGGGAGCAAGGGCGGAAGCGCCCGGAACGCACGGCTCGAATTCTGCTGCGCGTGATTGTCCACGCGCCGGACACGGTTGCCCGCGCGGCGGCAGGGTCCTGACCATGGCTATCCTGTTTATAAACTCCGTGCGGAGCATCTGACGATGGATGTCGTTTCGTCCGACCGCCGTTCGGCGATGATGGCTCGCATCCAGGGGCGGAACACGAAACCGGAGATGGTCGTGCGCAAGATCGCGCATCGCCTGGGCTATCGCTTCCGGCTGCATCGCCGCGATCTGCCTGGCTCGCCGGACCTGGTGTTCCCTGGTCCCAAGAAGGTAGTATTCGTTCATGGGTGTTTCTGGCATAGTCATGAAGGTTGCAGATTCGCGTATAAGCCGAAGTCAAATGTCGAGTTCTGGGAAAGTAAACTTCGAAAAAACGTGGAACGCGACATCCGTGTACAGGGGGAGCTGGAATGCATGGGGTGGGATGTTCTGATCATATGGGAATGTGAAACGGTCGACAACGACCTCGTGGTCGCGAAGCTGCGGGGGCACGTCGATCATGACCACAGCTGAGCAGCAGCAGATACGCAGGGGGAAGGTGGAACGGCTGCGCACCGGCGCCCAACCGCGCGTGCTCGAAGTCTGTTCGGGCGCCGGCGGCCTGTCACTCGGATTACTCGCGGCGGGGTTCGAGCTGACGGCGCATGTCGAGGTCGATCCCGAAGCAGCCGAAAGCTACGCGTTGAATTTCGGACCGGACAAAGAGCTTGATGATCCCTGGTCGATCGCCCGGAACATGGAGCGCTGCTCGGCAGAGGACCTCGTCCGTGATCTCGGCCTCAGCACGACTGCATGCGGATCGTTCGACATTCTTGCAGCGGGGCTGCCCTGTCAGGCCTTTGCCCGGATCGGGCGATCCAAGCTGCGCGCCGTCGCCGGGGAGGACGACGCTTTCCAGAAGGATCCGCGTGCCGCGCTATATCGACGTTTTCTGGAGTACGTTGCCGATACTCAGCCACTCGTCATCATCATCGAGAATGTTCCCGACATTCTGAATTTCGGCGGGCACAATGTCCCTGAAGAAATATGCGATACGCTCGAAGAGGCTGGCTACCGCACGGCATACACGATCCTCAATGCCGCCTATTATGGCGTGCCACAGGTGCGCGAGCGCCTGTTTGTGGTGGCGATCGCCGACGTGCTCGGCTGTACGCCATCGTTTCCCGAGCCGACTCATTTTCTTGAGCTGCCCCGTGGCTACGAGGGCTCGCGGCGGGTCGCGCTCAAGCATGTCGATATGGAGAGCGGCCGGTTTCACGAGATCCACAAGCCGCGCCGACAGCTCCCGAAGGCCGTCGGTGTCCGGGCGGCGCTAGGCGACCTTCCTAAGATCAAGGAGCATTTGACCGATTCGCGTGCGATACGCAGGCGCCGGCTGGATGATGTCCTTGACTACCGAACGCCGAAGGGTGGGCTCTCAGGCTATGCAAAGCTGATGCGCAACTGGCCGGGCTTCGAGACCGTGCACGGAACCGGTGGCCATCTTGTCAGACTGACTCCCCGGGATTTTCCGATTTTTCGGCGCCTCGCGCACGGTGCAGACTATCCGCAGGCACGGCGGCTTGCCGAGGAGCTGTTCACCGATGCCGTGAAACGGAAAAAGCTGACCGACAGCGAATCTCCGGCTTGGCTGGAGCTGCGGCAGGCTATGGTGCCACCCTATGACCCGGACAAATTCCCGAATAAATGGTGGAAAATGGACCCACTGAAGCCATCGCGGACGCTGACCGCGCATATGGGCAAGGACACCTATTCCCACATCCACTATGACAGCTATCAAGCCCGCACCGTTTCGGTGCGCGAAGCGGCCCGGCTGCAATCATTTCCTGACGGCTTTCGCTTTGCCGGCGCGATGAACGCCGCTTTCCGGCAGATCGGCAACGCGGTTCCGCCCCTGCTCGGGTTGGCGGTTGCGAAATCGCTGAAGCGGCAGATCGACGAGGCGCTGGCGCCGGCCGAGGAGACAGACGGCCGGCAGGTTGCGTGATGTGCATGAAGGGGGCGGAGGGCAAGCAGGATCTCTTCGATCATGCGCCACCGGCGGCCAGCGCTCTGCTCGAAGCGCTACGCGGGCTCGGCTATTCGACCGAAGCCGCTATTGCGGATTTGATCGATAACAGCATTGCCGCGGGCGGCCGCAAGATCAGGATCGATTTCTTCTGGCAAGGGCCGGCTTCGATCGTCCGTATCATCGATGACGGACGCGGGATGGATGACCGCACGCTGTTCGAAGCGATGCGCCCCGGTGGACGCCATCCCCTCCTTGTAAGAGATCCCGAGGATCTTGGAAGGTTCGGCCTGGGTCTCAAGACCGCATCATTGTCTCAGGGGCGTGTGCTGGCGGTCGTCTCGCGCACCGCCGGCGGCTCGGAATCGCGGCGCAGCTGGGACCTGGACTATGTCGCACAGGCCGATGAGTGGCGGCTGCTGCGGAACATCCCGGCCGATGTACAGGAACATGCGGCAATACCGGGCACAGCCTCCGGCACTGCGGTCGTGATCGGTCGACTGGACCGGCTGCTCGGCGAGGACATGCAGAGTGAGGCAGCCCGCACACGCTTTCGTTCAATCGCCCGGCGAGTGGAGCGCCACTTGGCCATGACGTTCCATAGATTTCTGGAAGGTCCACAGCCACGTCTCGAAATCGTGATCGGAGGCGGTGACAAGGGCGCACGAATTGCGCCTTGGGATCCCTTTCTTCAGTGGCATCCGGCAACCACTCTGACGCCGGTGGAGCGGCTGGCACATCGGAGCGGCGAGATCGAGGTCCAGGGGTTCGTTCTGCCGCACCGGGACAAGATGACCGCCGATCAGGTCGAGGAAGCGGCGGGTCCGGACGGCTGGCTCGGGCATGAAGGCTTCTTCGTCTATCGCAATCGCCGGCTGCTCGTGGCCGGGGGTTGGCTTGGCTTAGGCGCGGGACGGCGCTGGACCAGGGATGATGTCCACAGGCTGGCCCGCTTGCGCCTGGATCTCCCGAACAGCGGCGACGGCGACTGGAAGGTCGACATCCGCAAGTCGACGGCGACGCCGCCATCGACGCTTCGTCCGCGACTGCAGGGTCTTGCCGAACAGGTGCGGCGAGATGCCCGCGAAGTATTTGCGTGGCGGGGAGGACGCAGCACCAGGCAGCCGAGAGCGCCGATTGCGAGGGTCTGGAACACTGTCGAGACCGCGCGCGGGACCGTGTACCGCATTGATCGCGCGCATCCGGCCGTCCAGCGCGCGCTCGATGCAACCGGCGCGAGTCGACGGCTTTCGGAAGAGATGCTGACCGTCATCGAAGCCGGGTTGCCCGTGCAGCGGATCTGGCTCGACGTTGCCGAGCAGGGCGATCTGCCGCCGTCGCCGGCCAGCATGCCAGCCGAGGAGGCAGCGGCGATGCAGTCACTCTACAGGCATATGAGGGAAGGACTGGGCCTGTCTGCCGCCGATGCCCGCCGCCGCCTTCTATCGATCGAACCTTTCGCAGGCTATCCCGCGGCGGTTGCCCGGATTGCCGATGAGACAACACAACGCCATGATTGATCCAGACGCCCAGACACAACTCCTTGAACTCGCTCAGCTCAGACTGGCGCAGCGCAATGCTGCCGAGCCGCTGTCCCGCGAGGAAATCGCTCATACGGTCGATCAGTTGCTTGCTGCCTTTCCCGAGTGGCGGGAGCGCATCTCGCTCGAGGCTGTGCTCGCGACGCTGGGCTCGCTCTTCAGCACGTTCGTTGGTGAGGAATCGGTTCTCCGCGCCCATGACAATCATACGCTGTGGCTCGACGGGCGGCGCGATCAGATCGGATGGCGCTTATGGGAGCGCTATCGCACCCATCTGATCCGCAAGCGCATGCCGCAGACCGCCATCAACGCGCTGGGACGCGTCACCGATCGCGCGTTGGAACTACTCGGCGATCCGTCTGGTTCAGGGGCGTTCAATCGTCGCGGCATGGTCGTCGGAGACGTCCAGTCGGGCAAGACCGGCAACTATACCGGGTTGGTCTGCAAGGCGGTGGATGCTGGCTACAAAGTGATCATTGTTCTCACGGGCATGAACAATAACTTGCGCAGCCAGACCCAGATTCGCCTCGATGAAGGCTTCATCGGCAAGATCAGCGTGCCGATGGATGAAGCGACGAGCCGCTTTGTGGGTGTCGGCGAGATCGACCCGTCGGTCATTGTCGACTGGGGCACCAACCGCACGGAAAAGGGCGACTTCAATCATCGGGCGATGTCCCAGTTTGGTATCCATCCCGGTGGACGCCCGTTGCTGCTGGTCGTCAAAAAGAACGGCAGCGTGCTCAACGGCGTACTCGAATGGATTCGGTCGACCGGAAATTCGAGCGATCAGCAGGGGCCGCGATTTGCCCACATGCCGCTGCTCGTGATCGATGACGAGGCGGATCAAGCTTCGATCGACACCAAGCAGCAACGCTTCAATGGCGGGGTCGCCGATCCCGATCATCAGCCTTCGCGGATCAACGCGAGAATCCGCCAGATTCTCGGCCGGTTCGATCAGGTTTCCTATGTGGGCTATACGGCAACGCCCTTCGCCAATATTTTTATTCATCCGGACGCGGAAACCGGAAATGAGTTCCAGGATCTCTTTCCGCGAGACTTCATCATCAACATTCCGGCACCGGAAACATATGTCGGGCCGAGCCGGCTCTTCGGCTCTTCGGTTGACGAGGAGACGGGCGAAGCTGAACCTGGCCTGCCCGCGCTGATCGAAGAAATTGACGACTATGCCGCGAGCACAGCCCGGCGCGAGACCAGGGGCTGGATGCCACCAGTTCACAAGACAGATCACATCCCTCTCTATGATGGCCGTGATTGCGTTCCACCGTCTCTCGAACGGGCGATTGAAAGCTTCGCGCTGGTGGTCGCAGCGCGTCGGGTCCGGGGCCAAGGCCGCCAGCACAACAGCATGCTGATTCATGTCACGCGCTGGAAGGCGGTTCAGCGCAGGGTGGTGCAGCAGATCCGAGAGGCGCTGGACGCACTCACGAATGCCGTCCGCTACGGCGGCTCCGAGGGAATGCGCCCTCTCAGGAAGCGCTGGGAGGCGGATTTTGCGCCCGTGACTGCTGAGCTGGCATTGCCTGATTGCCCGCCGGTAGCATGGGAGGATGTCGAAGCGGCACTGCGCGCTACTGTGGAATCGATCCGAATCCGTGAAATCAACGGAAGCTCGGCCGATGTGCTCGACTACGAGCAGAACCGCGAAAACGGCCTGAACGTCATTGCAATCGGCGGCGACAAGCTGGCGCGTGGCCTTACACTCGAAGGCCTGTCAGTCAGCTATTTCCTGCGCGGCACCACGATGTACGACACGCTCATGCAGATGGGTCGATGGTTCGGCTACCGTCCGGGCTATCTCGACCTCTGCCGTTTGTTCACGACCGGCGACTTGGCTGAGTGGTACGAGCACATCGCGATCGCGAGCGAAGAACTTCGCCGGGAGTTCGATCGCATGGAAGCGATCCGGGCGCGGCCGATCGACTTCGGCCTGCGCGTCCGCAGTCATCCGACGCTGACTGTCACATCGCGCGCCAAGATGCGGCATGGCACTGAACTCAGAGTCTCCTTTGCAGGGGATGTTTCGGAAACCACAGTCTTCGCAACCGACGAACGGACTCTGCAGACAAACCTCACTGCGGCGACGGATCTGATCGAGCGGCTCCAGAGCTCTGGTACCGTCTATTGGGCCAATCCGGAACAGGCACGCGAGGGTGGACGGTCGCATAGATGGGATGGGTCCCATCTATGGTCCGGGGCATCGGCGGACGCGGTACTCGGCTTTCTGGACCGGTTCAGCACACACGAGGATGCGTCGCGCGCCAGCGCCAATGTCCTGGCACGCTACATCCGGCGCCAGGTCCAGCTCGGCGAGCTCACCCGCTGGAACGTACTGCTGGTCGGCGGCGAAGGCCGTGACGAAGTGTCGATCGGCTCGATCCGAATGAACTCGGTGCTGCGGCAACCCAAAGGCGGCTATGGCGAGACTCTGCCCTGGCTGACCATTGCGGCCGGTGATCGCTTCGTGATCCGCCGCCTCCTGAACCCACGCGACGAGGCGGTCGACATAGAGGCGGTTGCCTATGCCACGGCGATGGCGGAAACGATCGCCAATCCGCCCAAGCGTCGCCGGGCCAATGATGAGCGCGCTCCGGCTCAACCGTCCGGGGTCTATCTGCGCCGTCAGCGGTCGCCGGAGACCGGGCTGTTACTGCTCTATCCGCTGTCCCGGCGTGCTCTGCTGGGGCCGGAGGACGCGCGGGTTGAGCACCCGTTTCTCGACGTTGCGGTCCCGCCGATCGGCATGGGGATCAGCTTCCCGGCGAGCAACCGGGCGCAGTCGGTGAGCTATGTTGTCAACAATATCTACGCTGCCGACGATGACGATGAGGGCGAGACATGACGGCGGTCGCCGAAGCCCTGACGGCACTGGAAGAGGAGGGGCGACGGGAACCGGGTTGGCATGTCCGCCGGGTTCATCCGGCTGCGCCCTGCGAGGTTCTCGCCGGTCTGCGTCAACCCGACGGCATCCCCGGGCTGCTACTTGAGGTGCCGGCTGACCAGGTTCCGCCCGATCTCGCGCTGCCGCGATCGAACGGGTTCGTTGTCGAGCCGGCGCTGCTCGGCGGCGGTCATGCCGGTGTCGTCCGCTTCTCGCTTGCGCTTACCGACCGCAGCTACGGGGCAGTCTTCACCGTGCTGTGCGAGGACGTCGCTGAAGCTGCAGCCGAGGCATCCACGCCGCGAGCAGCCCTGAGGAACTGGACGGGGCGCCTGCACATCTGGCAGGCGTTCATGGCCAAGCACGGCAGCGGCGGGCTTTCCGACGCCGCCGTAACCGGCCTTGTCGGCGAGCTGATATTCCTGAGGGAGGAGTTGGCAACCAGGGTCGGGCTTGGCGCCGCAATCGGGATGTGGGCGGGACCGCACGGCGAACCCAACGACTTTGCGCTACCTGGCGGGTTCGTTGAGATCAAGGCGACAACGCGACAGGCGCCCGAACTGGTCGATATCTCCAATGCCGAGCAGCTCGACGAGGGGCGTGGCCGGATTCTTCTCGGCCATGTCCGGCTGCGTTTGGATGGTGACGGTGCCACGCTTCCGCAGCTAGCAGCGGATATCCGGCGCCGCCTCGCCGATGAGGCACCGCACCGGATCGCCGATTTCGATGGCCGGCTGCTCGCGGCAGGCTATCTGGTCACCCATGACGATCTCTATACCCGAGCCTATCGCCGTGATCGGCTCGATCTGTTCGATGTCACAGGCACGTTTCCAAGATTGACGCGATCCGAGCTTAGGGCCGGAATACGGACGTGCAGCTACACGATCGAGCTGTCGGCCTGCGCGCCCTTCGTCGTCGGGTCTGCCGTGCTCGACTCCATTGCGGAGGACAGCGCAGTTGGCTGAGGAAAGGGATCTGGCCGCTTTCGCTGCGGCTCTAGCCGAGGACGTGCGCGACAGGGCGCTGGGGGACTCCGCCGGAGCTGAATTTACGGAGAACGCGTTCGCCGAGATCATTTCCGAACACCTCGCCGAGATCGGCATGCTCGACAATCCGATAGTGTGCTTTCACCAGGGTCGCTTTGGAGCCGGCGGGGTCCGATTGAACGGCTATGCCGTCCCGGACGACGGTGAACGGTTGGACTTGATCGTCGCCCTGTTTGAAGGCGGCACGGATCAGCGCACCGTTCCGACAGCAGATATCGTGCGGATCGGCGGGCAGGCGGCCCGCGCGCTGCAGGCGGCGTTGCGGGGCGACCATGAGCAAATGGAACGCGCGAGCGACGCCTATGCGATGATGCACCGGATTTCTGAGCTCCTTGAAGGCGGTGTCCGCGAGGCACGGGTGTTCGTTCTCACCGATGGTCTTTCAGCTGCCCGCGGTATCGAGCCACAGGCCGTCGGGAACGTCTCGGTCACGTTTGAGATCTATGACCTGCGGCGTCTCATGCGGACGATGGCGACAGGCCAGACGCGAGAGATCATCGAGATCGATCTGGGCCTGATGGGATTACAGCCGATCCCCTGCGTGGCGATGCCCGCCTCAGACGGTGAATATGAATCCTATCTCGCCATCTTCCCAGGCGAGGCACTCTACCGGATGTACGAGGAGTTCGGCCCCCGCATCCTGGAATACAACGTCCGGGCATTCCTTCAGGCGACGGGCAAGGTCAACCGCGGTATCCGCGACACGCTCCGCGACGAGCCGCACCACTTCATGGCCTACAACAACGGCATCTCGGTGACGGTGGACGAGATCAGCACCGAAGCCGCAGCGGACGGATTGAAGATTACCGGATTTCGCGGGCTGCAGATCGTCAATGGCGGCCAGACCACCGCATCTATTCATCGGGCACGCAAACGCGAACGTCTCGACATCTCGCGTATTCATGTTGCGGCGAAGATCACTCGCCTGCCGCCTGACAGCGTGGAGGTAATGGTCCCCAAGATCTCACGCTTCGCCAATACACAAAACGTCATCCAGGAGGCCGACTTCTCGGCCAATGAACCCTACCACATTGCAGTCGAGCGGCTATCGAAGACGATCTGGGCGCCGGGTGAGCGCTCGCGCTGGTTCTACGAGCGTTCGCGCGGCCAGTACCGGACGGCGATGAATATCGAGGGCACGACGCCGGCCCGCATGCGCGCGTTCCGGGACCGCACGCCGCCAAGCCGGCGATTCTCGAAGACCGATCTGGCCCGCGCACTCAACAGCTGGAGCAGACTGCCGCATATTGTAAGCGGGGGTGCGCAGAAGAATTTCATCGCGTTCATGCGCAGCCTCCGTGAGCAGCGAGGAGCGTCGTGGGAGCCGGACGATGCCTATTTCCGTGATGCGGTCGCCCAGATCATCCTTTATGCTGCGGCACAGCGCATTGTCCGCCAGGAAGGTTTTCCGGCTTACCGCGCCAATATCACTTGCTATCTTGTCGCCTATCTGTCGCACCGCACCGGCGGCCGGTTGCGTCTCGATGAAATCTGGCGATCGCAGGGGATAAGCACGGGGCTGGAGGCCCTGCTGCGGGGCTGGTCGCGCAACGTTGATCGCCAGATTCAGGAGAGCTCGGCAGGACGGAACGTAACCGAATGGTGCAAGAAGGAGGGGTGCTGGATGGGGCTTCGCAACCTCGATCTGCCGGTGAGCGACCCGCTTCCGCCCGAATGGGGAAGCGCTTCAGCGATATCCGGCGGGACCGAGCCAGGACCGGTCTCAGCAGACACCCATGCTGCTGCCGCGACCTGCATGCGGCTGCCGGCGGAGACATGGTTCGCGCTGCACCTGTGGGGTCGACGCACCGGAACGCTTGCCGAATGGCAGGCGGGCATCGCGCACACGCTCAGCAGCTATGCAAGCGGAGGGTGGACCAAATCCCCGACTCAGAAGCAGGCAACGCACGGCGTCAGGATTCTCGAGATCGCCAGGGAGAAAGGATTCGATCCCATTTCGCCCACCGATGTCGCACGAATGCAGACGGACGACGGCTGAACAGGATTAGAGGTCCGGGGGAAACTCCTCTCTCAGCCAGGATGAGACCGCCTCGACGCTGCCGCGGCCGCCGGCCCGGAGCAGCGCAATGATATCAGCCGCGGCGATCACGATCACCGGATGCTGATCTTCCTTGATTTCGCGATAGGCCTGCAGGTCCAGCCACGTTGTCGTAACCAGGATTCCGAACTGTCGATGCCGCAGCCGCGAAATCAACCGGGACATGTCGCGGACTCCGACCGAACCCGGCGGTGAGTAGCACTTCGCCTCAAGTGCGAAGTCGACAAGTATGGATCCAGGACCGCTACCGATACGCAACTGGCCTACGGCATCTCGGCCGCCGTCGCGGGATGGGCGGGTGACGTCGAGCGAGGCAATGTCGGGGATCATGAGGCGGGCAATCGCGGCAGCGCAATGTTCGAAGGCATGTGGCCTGCCCTGGAAATGATGACGGACCGTATGGATCATCGCCTCGCCGTCGGCATCGGCGGGCATCTGCTCCCGGCGGTTGCGATATTCGATCGATCGCGTGGCGGTCAGCGGCTTGCGCCGTCCGCTGTTCTGCCATGTTAGCCAAGCGGCCGGAGCATGCGCGTCGTCGCGTGCGCCGGCGATGATGCTGTCAATCCAGGCGCGCGAAATCACAGCCGCGTCGAGCACGGTGAAGCGGGCTCGGTAGTTCTGAAATCGACGGTCTCCAGCGGTTCGCCATATCGCGACCAGATCCTCAGAAAGGGAGAGATCCGACGCGCCAGGGACAGCCAATCCGAGGAAGATCACGTCGCGCCAGCCGCCCGAACGTGCGAAGAGGAAGATCGGGGGAACCCGCAGCCGGCCTTCAGGACCGCCATGCGCGTCCTGGAAGATGCGCTGCAGCAAACGGTTTCCGCGACGGCCGGTGTCGTGAAGACCGCGGCCCGGGCTCTTGTTGTCTCCGTAGTAGGTGAGGACGCCCGTCTCGCGATCGAGTGCATCGGGCCAGTCGGGATCGCTGAAACTGGAGGTTAGCAGCATCATCTCCAGACGCCCGGCGATGTCGCCACGGTACCGGAAACCGCCCTGATTGCTCATACTGAGCAGCCGCGGAAAGGGATCGTCGCCGGCATTGCCGCTCCGGCCGCCTTGATAGACCGCATCCACATGGAGATCGGTCGTGGAGAGCTGATTGACGCTAATGATCTCCAAAGCGGTCCCCACAATAAAGCGCTCACGCAATCCCTGCCGCCATCCTGAACAAGACGATACGACCTTCCCTGGGAGCGGCAGCATCGCATCGGTTGCGAATCGGCTGAGGCGGATGGTCCACTGAACCACGTTTCTTGGTTTGTTCACAATGACGCTGGTGCCGGATTTCAATCCTGTCGCACGGTATTCACGATGACGGGTGTGGCACCCTGCCATTGACGACCTTGCGATCGCTGTCGGTGAGGGTACGCTCACCGGTCCGCCTCTCAAGCCGCAAACAAGTCAAGCTGCCGATCGTCCGGTATTTCGGACGACCACGCATTGCGCAGGCGGGCGTACTCGTCCTCGAAACGCTCCCGCTCAAAGAACCAGATCCGCATCAGCGGATAGATCCGTTCATCATACAGCCGTCGCTGCGCTTCGGTCAGGCGCTCGAAATCCCACTCCTCGAGCAGGAAAGCGACTTCATCCTCGGGGCGGCCGTCGTTGAAATAGCCCCTCTCGCACATCTCCTCGAGAATGGTGTCCTCGGCGGTTTCGAACAGCTGCTCGCTGCTCTCTTCCTCCGACGTCAGCCTGAAACGCTGCGGCTCCTGAACAAGCTCGAGATCGGCCGAGCTCGGAACCTTGCCGGCGTCCCAGCCGGCGTAGCACGCCTTGACCGCCGCCTGGTCCGCTTCATCCCAGATCGTGCAGATGGCGAGTTCTGCTTCCGGAACCCTGCCGACGAAGCCGGAAACGTCCCAGCCCTCGACGACAAAACGCGCCGTCGCCGCCTGGTCGGGCGTCAACCCTGCCTTGTCGAACACGTCCTGGGCGGCGAGCAGACTGCTCATAATTTCTTCCGGCTGCGCTCCTTCAATGCGGATCGTAAGCATCGTCGCTTACCTCCTTTCCGTCCCGTAGGCGCAATCGGGCTCCATTCCCCGACGGCGCTCCATCATCTCGATTGACTCTTGGTCGGGATGAGAACAAATAAGGAACATATCACAGGCTATCTGCGTATCAAGGGTCAGATGAGTGTATCGACGCCCCCCGCTGCCATTTCCGAGCTTCGAGAACGCATCGCGCGCCTCGAAGGCTCAAATGCGCGCGCCCGCACGGTCTTGCCGTTCGGGGTCCACGCGATCGACAGGGTTCTGCCGGGAGGCGGTTTGGCTTGTGGCGGTCTGCACGAAGTCGCGGGCGGTGGAAATGGTGCCGTCGACGGCGCGGCCGCAGCGCTCTTCGCCGCCGGGATTGCCGCGCGAACGGCGGGCAAGGTGCTGTGGTGCGTGACCCGGCCCGACCTCTTCGCGCCGGCGATCGAGCAGGCCGGTCTTCCGCCGGGAAGGGTGATCTATCTGGAAGCCGGCGACGAGAAATCCGTTCTCGCCTGCTTCGAGGAAGGTCTCCGTGGTGGCTTTGGTGCTGTCGTTGCCGAGGTTACACGGCTTTCGATGACCGCCTCGCGGCGGCTGCAGCTTGCCGCCGAAAGCTCCGGCGCAATTGGCATCGCCGTTCGCCGCTGGCGGCGTCAGACGGAGGCCACGGATTTTGGCCAGCCAACCGCCGCCGATACCCGCTGGCGGGTGTCGGTCCTGCCGTCAACACCATTGCCCGTTCCGGGCGTCGGGCGGGCCCGCTGGCATCTCGAGCTGATCCGATGCCGGGCCGGAGAAAGTGCGGATTTTACTGTGGAGGCATGCGATGCCAAGGGTCGTATCGCTCTTCCTTCCGATGTGGCCGACAGACCGCTTCAGAAGGAAATCGGGCGCCGCCGCGCCTCCGCCTGAGACGCCGCTCGTCCTGATCGGCCGCGACGGGCGTCGCCGCGTCGTGCTTGCCGCTGACGCGGCAGCACACGCGGCCGGTCTGCGCATCGGCATGCCGGCAAGCAAGGCACAGGCCCTCGTCCCAGGCCTGGTCGTTCATGAGGCTGATCCCGAAGCCGACGGAAACGCGCTCGAGCGGCTGGCGCTGTGGGCGCTGCGCCGCTATGCGCCGATCGCTGCGGCCGATCCGCCGGACGGCGTCGTGATCGACACGACCGGCGCCGATCATTTGCATGGCGGCGAGGCGGCAATGCTCACGGACATGGTGGAGCGGCTCGGTGCCGCCGGCCTTGTCGCGCGCGCCGCGGTTGCCGACAGCTGGGGTGCAGCCCACGCTCTGGCGCGCTTCGGTAAGCGAACCACAACCGTGATCCCTTCCGGCGAGACCGCGCCGGCGGTCCTGGTATTGCCGATCGCGGCCCTTCGCCTGCCCGCGGCAACGGTGGATGGCCTGAGGCAACTCGGCTTCGAGACAATTGCCGACCTCGCCGTCACGCCGCGCGCGCAGCTTACCATGCGTTTCGGGCCGGAACCCGGCCGCCGCCTCGACCAGGCGTTCGCCCGGGTAAGCGAACCGATCGAGCCGATCCGGCCGGAGGGGATCGTCGAGGTGCGCCGCAATTTCGCGGAGCCGATCGGTGCGGCCGAGACGATCGCCCGCTATACAGGCAGGCTGGTGGTCGAACTGTGCGCTGAACTTGAGACACGCGGACAGGGCGCGCGACGGCTCGATCTTCTGTTCTTTCGTGTTGACAACCGCGTCGAGGCGATCCGTGTCGGCACAGCATTGCCGGTGCGCGATGTGAAGCGCCTGACCCGCCTGCTCACCGACAAGATCGAGACCATCGATCCCGGGTTCGGCATCGAGCTGATGCGCCTTGCCGCCACCGCAGCCGAGCCGCTGCGGGCGAAGCAGATGATCTCTTCACTGGCCGAGGCGGCGGAACCCGACGTCTCGGATGTGATTGACATCCTCGCCAACCGTGTCGGCGTGGACCGGCTCTATCGCTTCGCTCCGGTGCAGAGCGATGTTCCCGAACGCTCCGTTCGACGTGTTGCGCCGATGGCGCCCGACACCGGCGGGGGCTGGCCCGGTCATTGGCCGCGTCCAGCGCGGCTGCTGCCCCGCCCCGAGCCGATCGAGACGGTGGCACTTCTCCCCGACCATCCGCCCGTGACCTTCACCTGGCGCGGCGTTCGCCGGCGCGTGAAGCGAGCCGACGGCCCGGAACGCGTCTTCGGGGAATGGTGGAAGCGTGATGTCGAGCTCGCGGCGGTGCGGGATTATTTCCAGGTAGAGGATGAGAACGGCGAGCGCTACTGGGTCTATCGCGCCGGTGACGGCGAAGATACGGCGACCGGATCGCACAAATGGTTCATGCATGGGATTTTCGGATGACCGGCACGAGACGCTATGCCGAGCTGCAGGTGACCTCGCATTTCTCTTTTCTGCGCGGCGCATCGTCGTGCGAAGAACTGTTCGCGCAGGCGGCACTGCTTGGCATCGAGGCGCTCGCAGTCGTCGACCGCAATTCGCTTGCCGGCATCGTGCGTGCGCACGAGGCGGCGAAGACGACGGGTGTCCGGTTGATCGTCGGCTGCCGTCTCGATCTCGCCGACGGCATGTCGGTCCTGGTCTATCCGACGGACCGGCCGGCTTATTCGCGCCTCTGCCGGCTGCTGTCGCTCGGCAAGGGAAGGGCCGGCAAGGCGAAGTGCCATCTCGAATGGGATGATCTCGTCGCCCATGGCGAGGGGCTGATCGCGGTCCTGGTTCCCGACGATGCCGATGACCTCTGTGCCATTCGCCTGCGACGGCTGCGCGAAGTCTTTGGTGATCGTGCCTATATGGCGCTGACCTTGCGCAGACGCCCGAACGACCAACTGCGGCTTTACGAACTGGCGAACCTGGCGACCGCAATGCACGTGCCGACCGTCGTTACCAATGACGTGCTGTTCCACGAGCCGGCCCGCCGCATGATGCAGGATGTCGTCACCTGCATCCGCCACAACGTCACGATCGACGATGCCGGCTTCCGGCGCGAACGTCATGCAGATCGCTACCTCAAGCCGGGGGAAGAGATGGCACGGCTCTTCAGCCGTTGTCCCGAGGCCCTGGCGCGCACGATCGACATCGCCGCGCGCTGCCGGTTCTCCCTTGACGAACTCGCCTACCAATACCCGGAAGAAAAGACCATGCCGGGCCTCACCGCCCAGCAGGCGCTGGAAAAGCTGACCTGGGAAGGGGCTGTCCGCCGCTATCCCGAAGGCGTCCCCGACAAGGTGATCGAGATACTGAAGCACGAGCTGCGGCTGATCGAGTCACTCGAATACGCACCGTACTTCCTGACGGTGAACGCGATCGTGCGTTTCGCCCGCAGCCAGGATATCCTCTGCCAGGGGCGCGGCTCGGCCGCCAACTCGGCCGTCTGCTACGTGCTCGGCATCACCTCGATCGATCCCGAACGCAACAACCTTCTGTTCGAGCGGTTCGTCAGCCAGGAGCGGCGCGAGCCTCCCGACATCGATGTGGATTTCGAGCATGAGAGGCGCGAGATCGTCATGCAGTGGGTCTATGAGACCTACGGCCGCGACCACGCCGCACTGTGTTCCACCGTGATCCGGTATCGCACAAAGGGTGCCGTCCGTGACGTCGGCAAGGCGCTCGGCCTGCCCGAGGACATGACCAAACTTCTATCCTCGCAGGTCTGGGGTCATGGCGAGGCCGTCGATGATCAACGCGCCCGGGAACTCAACCTCAATCTCGGCGATCGCCGGCTGCGTCTCACCCTTGAACTCGCCGCGCAACTGACCGGAACACCGCGCCATCTGTCACAGCATCCTGGCGGCTTTGTCCTGACGCATGACCGGCTCGACGATCTCGTACCGATCGAACCGGCGGCGATGAAGGACCGTCAGGTTGTGGAATGGGACAAGGACGACATCGACGCGCTCAGGTTCATGAAGGTGGATGTCCTGGCGCTCGGCATGCTCACCTGCATGAAGCGGTCATTCGATCTCCTGTCCGAACACAAGGGAATTGACGTCGACCTGACGACGATCCCGGCCGAGGATCCGCGCACCTATGCGATGATCAGGAAGGCTGACACGCTCGGCGTCTTCCAGATCGAAAGCCGCGCGCAAATGTCGATGCTGCCGCGCATCAGGCCACGCACCTTCTACGATTTGGTCATCGAGGTTGCGATCGTCCGGCCGGGCCCGATCCAGGGCGACATGGTCCATCCCTATCTTCGTCGGCGCGACGGCAAGGAGGAGGTGACGTTTCCGACACCGGAACTCGAGCGCGTGCTTGGCAAGACGCTCGGCGTGCCGCTATTTCAGGAGCAGGCGATGCAGGTCTCCATGGTCTGCGCCGGGTTTTCCGCCGGCGAGGCCGACCAGCTGCGCCGCGCCATGGCAACCTTCAAGCACACCGGCGGCGTCTCGAAATTCCGCGACAGGCTGATCAACGGCATGATCGCCAACGGCTATACCCCTGAGTTTGCCGAAAAGACCTTTTCGCAACTGGAGGGGTTCGGCAGCTACGGCTTTCCCGAAAGCCACGCCGCGTCTTTCGCGCTCATCGCTTACGCCTCATCCTGGATGAAGTGCTGGCATCCCGATGTGTTCTGCGCGGCGCTTTTGAATTCGCAGCCTATGGGCTTTTATCTGCCGGCCCAGATCGTGCGTGACGCACGCGATCATGGCGTCGAGGTGCGTCCGGTCTGCGTCAACGCCAGCCGCTGGGATTGCACGCTCGAGCCGACCGATGACGAAGATCGCTTCGCCGTCCGGCTCGGCCTGCGCATGGTGAAGGGTCTCGCCAATGACGATGCGGCGGCGATCGTCGCTGCAAGGGCCGATGAGCCCTTCCTCTCGGTTGATGATCTGTGGCGACGCGCCGGCGTGCCGGCGGCGTCACTGGTCCGGCTCGCCGAGGCCGACGCGTTCCTGCCGGCTCTGAACCTTGCCCGCCGTGATGCGCTCTGGGCAATCAAGGCCCTGCGCGATGAGCCTTTGCCCCTGTTTGCGGCCGCTGCGTCCCGGGAGCAGAAGACAGTGCCCGAGATCCATGAGCCCGCCATTGCGCTCAGGCCCATGACGGCCGGCCGCGAGGTCGTCGAGGATTATGGCCATGTCGGGCTGACCTTGCGCAGCCATCCGGTGTCGTTTCTGCGCGCCGATCTTCGCCGGCGCCGCATCGTGACATGTCAGGAGGCCATGCAGGCGCAGGACAAACGATGGCTCGAGGCGGCCGGCCTGGTGCTGGTTCGACAGAGGCCGGGTTCGGCCAAGGGCGTCATGTTCCTCACCATGGAGGATGAGACGGGGGCTGCCAACGTCGTGGTCTGGGTCAAGGTGTTCGAGAAATTCCGCCGCGTGCTTTTGTCCTCTGCCATGCTCGGCGTGCGCGGCCGCATCCAGCGGGAAGGGGAAGTGGTGCATCTCGTCGCCCACGAGCTGACCGATCTGTCGGCCGAGCTCGCCAGCGTGGGGCACCGCGAGACGCCGTTTCCGTTGCCGCACGGCCGCGGTGACGAGGCCCATCACGGCGGATCGGGGATCGATCGCCGCGGGATGCCGAAGGCGCGCGATATCGTCGATCCCTACGAGCACATCGACCGCATCAAGGTGAAGACGCGGGATTTTCGGTAGCAAGAATGGACACGACCGCCACCATCCTCCATGCCGATCTCGACGCCTTCTACGCGTCGGTCGAGCAATTGCTCAATCCCGACCTGCGGGGCAAGCCGATCGCCGTCGGCGGCGGTGTCGTGCTGGCGGCCTCCTATGAGGCAAAGGCGTTTGGCGTTCGCGGCGGCATGCCAGGACGAAAGGCGCGTGAACTCTGCCCGCAACTGATGTTCGTCAGTGGCAATTTCAAGGACTATCAACGGCTCGGCGATGCGGCGATCAGCGTGCTTGGCGATTTTACACCACTCGTCGAACGCATCTCCATCGATGAGGCTTTCGCCGACGTTGCCGGCTGCACGCATTTGTTTGGCTCGCCGGCCGAAATCGCTACGGCGATCCGCCGGCGGGTGCGAGAGGACCTTGGACTTCCGATCTCCGTCGGCGTCGCCCGCACCAAGCATCTGGCGAAAATCGCCTCCCAGGTCGCCAAGCCGGACGGCCTCGTGGTGGTTGATCCCGAGCACGAGCTCGAATTCCTCCATGACTTGCCCGTCGAACTGATGTGGGGCGTTGGTCCCGTCACCAAGGCGAAACTGACCGAGCAGGGCATTCTCACCATAGGCCAGTTGGCAAACACACCCGGACGGTCGCTCGAGCGGCTGCTTGGTTCTGCTGCGGGAGAGAAACTTGCAGCCTTGGCGCGGAATCGTGATCCGCGGGTAATCAACACCCGCCAACGCGCGCGTTCGGCCGGAGCACAGTCGGCGCTCGGCCGGAAGCCGGCCCTGGAGCAGGTCTTCCGGCCGACCCTGCTGCATCTTGCTGACAGGGTCGCAAGCCGGCTCCGCAAGAAATCCCTGATCGGGCGGACCGTGACGGCACGCGTTCGCTTCGCCGATCTTCATACCGTCACCCGATCGGTCACGCTCGACGCGCCGATCTCGGCGACCGCGATGCTGGCCGAGATCGCTGAAGAGCTCGTGCGTGTTGCCCTTGCCGATCACCCACAGGAAAAGACCATCTCGCTTCTGGCGATTTCCGTTTCGCATCTCAGCAAACGGGTGGAGATTCAGCTCGACCTCCCCCTCGGCCTCGCCGACGAGCATCGCCGCCCGAGCGCAAATCGAGGCATGGCCCGCTGGACGGCGGACATGGCCGTCGACAAGATCCGCGACCGGTTTGGATGGCAGGCGGTCGGCTATGGATCGGCGGCGCTAGAGATTAGCCGATCCGTTCCCGATGAATTCCGCAAGCTCGCCGAAAAGGATTTGTAGAAGGACCAGGGCGTTAGCGTGGCGGCGGGCGCGATGTCAAATTCACGAGAAATGCAGCGCGCAGAAGATAAGTGCAGTCGCTGCGCTGAGGGAATGTCGCAGGAGGGTGGGATTTTGCCGTCCACCTCGCCTACTTGGTCGAGCAGGATGCGCCAATAGCTGCCGTTGGCTTATGCGCAGCAATACACCGTGGCCCCACCCACCTCGCAGTTGGGACCAATGTTACCTGTCTTGCTGATTGAGACGATCGTTTGCGTTTGCTGTTCCACATCGCACTTAATGCACTCACTCTTCGAAGAGCACATCTTTTCGATCATTGAAGTGTAGGTAAGAGCGTTCGTCTCGTCGAAGTAAAGCTGCCCCAGCGCCCCCTTTTCCTCGGTCGTGCCGTTGAGTTTCACGACAACAGGAGCGTTGGGATCCCTTTCCAATTGAGATATCAGGTTCTGCAATTCCCCGCTGTGAGAGTATCCCGCTACCTGCGTAGGTGCGCTAAAAAACAGGTAGGTCAGGACTAATGCAAGACCGACCAATCCCAAGAACGCCAAAGCGATCACAGCAGCCCAGGCGGAGGAGATTGGCTCGAATTTGAAAGACCCCCAGCCTCCCCTGAGTAGGCCGTAAAACACAAGCAGCCCAAGCGCTGGCATTCCACCGAACAATAGTATTGTCCGCACCAGTTCTGCGGAAAAATCCATCACTCACACCGGCCGTTCTTTTCGGACTGAAATGCGATGATCAAGATTCGGAGCATTCCCTGCTCAGCTTCAACGCATCCGTCCTGGTTGAAATCATCCACGAACGTTTTCAGAGAAGCACTATCGGCCGCAAACATCGCAGCGAAGTCTGCCGAAACCTGATTCACTCTCTCCGTGGGTATCGCCGAGAGCGCCAATGAGGCAAGGGCGTCGCCATAGACGGGCTTGAGTGGGTAATCATTGATGTTGGCCGCAGCGAATGCAAAATCCTCGAACTCGACGTCTGCTCCTTCGAGCTCGTAGAGGTTTCGCTCAAACATGTCGGCAGGGGAAGATTGGGCTGGCGCGGGCGTTGGGAAGCTGATGGTGCAGTAATCCGGGCTTTCCGAAAGTGAGCAAGTGCTCGCTCCCGATGCCTCGGCATTGTGATTGTCGCATTTGCACGTCTTAGAGGATGCAGGTTCGATGAAAGTGAGCGTGCTCACGGCAAATGCCAGAACCAGATAGGCAGTGTGCTTCATTCCGCGTCCCCCTCACACAAGTTTTAGACACGGCCGCCTGATAACACAAGCAAGTGGGTCCTCGCTCTCGCTTGATGAAAGCGTTTCCTACTTCATCGACCGGCTGAATAGGTAAGGGCATGAATCCACCCAACCGTGGCGTCCCGGTTCACTCCGGTTTTCTTCTGAGCGCTCCGTTTCACTTGTGAAATTGACAAGCCGGTCAGGTCCGGCTTGGCTTCGCGGCGCTCGTCGTTCATACGCAGCTACCTGCATTTGGGGCGGGGCAGTCTCTTGCTTGTCTTCAGCGGTTTGGAGTTCGACTCTATTGCTGGTTATCAATGCGCCGGTTCTGGTGCGCGGCGTCACCTGTGCTTGCGAGTACAGCGCAACTGTTCCCTCGGCAAAGTTATACCGTCAATCTTCGCAGCTCTGGTTGAACTGGACCAGCCGGCTTCGAGCCTCGTCGACAGACTGCGTACCGCGCGCACGATTGGCAAACTGTGTGACAAGCTGAATGTTGCCTTCGCAGTATCCCAGCCGATTGTCGATCCGATCGAGTGACACGCGATCATCCTGCGCGCCCCCGTCTTCGTCGCTGCGCTCGTCGAAGGCCTGACCAGTCAGGGCGCAGCGCCCCTTTTGCTCGTCCCATAGTGCATTGACCAGAGCTGTGAGCTCCGGTCTCGAAAGAGACCCTTCGTATTCTTTGCCTTTTAATGTCTTTTCGAGACCAGCCTGTGCAATCCGGCTGAGAGCGTTGCTGACGGCTCGGGCAATTTCTCTTTCCCTCGCCGGTTGTGGAGTCAGGATCTTGGCGAGTTGGTATTTGGAAGGGACGGGATCGAGCGCTCCTAGAACGTCTTCGTATCCCACAAACCACACGCAACGGCGCTGCTCCGCAGGGATGTCGTCGATGTGTATCTTGCTCAACTTCGCACGCCTTGCCTCGAAGGCGCCTGGACTGGGCTGTCTAGTCGCTCTGTTCACCACGAGCATAGTGAGGTCGGGAAACCCCAACGGGTCTATAGCGTATGCGTACACTTCGTCCAGCCATCGACCGTTCTGGGGATTTCCGTGTCCCCTCAGCTCTATCGCTTGCGTGTAAGTAATCAGGCACTTTGTTTTCGCACAGCGCGCCAGTAGAGCAACATCTTCAAGGACAGTCTGAACCCGATGCACCAATTCATCTGCCGCCAGGTTAGGACGTGCGCCTGAAAGGGCAGCCCGGATCGTTTTGATTGCGGCTGCAAAGTGGTCAACCGACGTTCCTTCCAGCGATCCGCCGCCGGTGAAGACCTTTGAGGTTTGATCCTGATCGCTCATCGTCTTCCCTCCCGCAGGCTACCGCCGCCCGTTCGATCCCTTATACTGGGAGAAAGCCTGATTAATGCCAATATACTGGGAGAAAGCCTGATTAATGCCAATTTCCATCTGCAAACGGAAACATGCTTTCGAAGTGCCCAACGATCACATTGGGCCGCAAGCCGATTTCTCAAACCAAACAGCTTAGGGTGAGCGGTTTATTGCGCGAGCATCCTACCGGGGACGAACAACTTGATACATCTATGTTAGACTTTCCCTCCTAATAACGCAGGAGGTCGAACATGCCAGATACGAAGAATTATTGGACCCAACAGCGACCCGACGGGAAGTGGGAGTCCAAGCGCGAAGGTGCCGCTCGCGCCAGCAAGGTCACCACCACGCAGGCCGATGCCTGGTCGCATCTCGGCAGAAGGCGGCAGAAACGGAAGGCGAAGCCTTCTTGAAGGGCCGCGACGGAAAGATCCGTGAGCCCAACACTTACGGTAAGGATCCGTATCCGCCGAAGGGCTAATCTGCAACCGCCGGATATTTGAAGGAACCACGATTGCCGACGGAGGGCATTGACCATGGATGAGCCGAAGCGCACGGCGCTGATTTATGATTTCGACGGCACGCTCGCTCGCGGCAACCTGCAGGAGATGAGCTTCATTCCCAAGGTCGGAATGACAAAGGAAGAATTCTGGGACGAGGTGAAGACCCGCACCCGGGACCACGATGCCGATGAAATCCTCGTCTACATGCACCTGATGCTCGACAAGGCGCGCGATCAAGGTGTGCAGATCACCGTCGAGGATCTGCGGCGCCATGGAGAGGAAGCGCCACTCTTTCCTGGCCTTGCCGATCGCTCATGGTTTCAGCGCATTAACAAGCATGCGGCTGATCGCGGTCTCGCGCTCGAACACTACATAGTCTCGTCCGGGATCCACGAGATGATCGAGGGTTGCTCGATCCGTGATGCCTTCCGGCAGGTCTTCGCCTCGAAGTTTATCTACGTCGATGACATCGCAGCATGGCCAGGCGTCGGGATTAATTACACGACCAAGACCCAATATCTGTTTCGGATTAACAAAGGCATCGACAACCACTGGGACAACGATTCCATCAACAGTTACATGCCCGAAGACGAGCGTCCTATCCCGTTCGACAGGATGATCTTTCTCGGCGATGGCGACACCGACATTCCGACGATGAAGATGCTCACGCACAAGGGTGGCCACTCAGTCGCCGTCTACGATGAGAACCGAAGCGACCGCGACCTCAACAGGATCCACAAGCTGATTTCTGATGGCCGTGTCGAATTCGTCGCCCCTGCCGACTACGAGGAGAAGTCACAACTCGATATCATCGTGAAGGGCATTCTCGGGCGCATCGCAAGGAAGCACAGATATAGGCCAAGTGCATGACCTTTGACGCGGACCAGGTGGATCAACCTCAAATCACGAGAGTTCAACTATTGACAGCTTGCCTTCAGATTATCGTCTCACGTGGCAGACACAATCTGCCTCCGAGCGAGTGCCGCTTCTAGCGTCCGCTTTCGAAATATTGCGCCGCAGCATAAATGCTATTGGTAAGAGACCGCTAAGGGCTCAATCGAGCCGATCGCCATGCCTTTCGTCAAGGGCAGCGATGGCTCGATTCCCAACGGTGCATGAACCACGAAAACACTGAACGCGACTACTGATCTGTATAATATCGCTGATCGCGCCATACTGTATGGTCAGTCGCTCCCTTGGCGCACGGTTTCGACCTCAAGCGAGCCAGCCGGGAGCGGCCTAAGCAATTCCGCTTCCGGCTTGGCCAGATGGATCCAGGCAGCCCAGTCCTGTGGCCAAAGCACCACCACCTGCCGGTTGTGATAAGGCTCGACATCAGGTCCCGGCTCGGTCGTGAGCATCGTGAAGGACGGCGGTTGATTGCCCTGACCGTCGCGCCACAGACCGGCGATCGCCATGAAAGGTGCGTTGGCCAGCGTGAACCTGTGTTTCGCTTTCGGGTATTTCCTGCCGGTGAACTCGTAAAACGCCGATGCGGGAACGAGGCAGCGGTTGCTGTTCGCGAAGCTTCGTCCCTCCGAGCGGAAATTAAACACCGGTCCGCCCTTGGCGCCCGACGGCGGGAAGCTGAAATTCATCGATGCCAGTTCGATGTCCTTGCTGGCGGCGCGCATGACCGGCGCCATATCGTTGATGCGGACGTCGTCGCTTTCAGGAAGGTCGCGTTCGGACTGATGGGTCGGGATGCCGAGCTCGAGTGCCTGCATCATCTTGCAGTATTCCACCCACTTCACATGCTGTTCGTAGGCATTGCACATGCCTCAACCTACGACAGATCTGGCGTTCTTTCGAGAGGCGGAGGAGCGCCTCTTCGTCGTAGTGGCAATGCCGAAGCGGATCCGATCAGATGAACGCGTCTCGACCACTCAGCAACTCACTGGTGAGTGTGAATTCATTTTCCGTCGGGCTGTCCGAGAACAGATACGGCCACAGTCGCCTCTTGGTAGCAACCGGTTCAAGCCAGTGTACTTTCTCGGCCAGCGGCATCCGCAATCTCTCCTGCCGGAAGTCTTGCTAAGGGCTCTGCCCTCGCGCGGCGCAAGGCGGCCGGGCCGGTCTCCCCAACCTTCCGCGCGGGTGCGTGAATCCGCACTTTCGTAAATCCTGAAATCCGCTTGTGCAGGCCGGGTGATCCCCCTCCGTCCCGGCCGCCTTGCGCCTTGCTACCCCGGTCTCGCCGACGGGCAGGGCTGCAGCGCAGCGCTGCGCTGCAACCCTGACCCATAGGAGAAAGACCATGACGACCAAAGCGAAGACCGAAACTGTCATCGAGAACGGCACGGAGATTTTCGTCCCGCTCAACAAGCTGAAGAAGTCGCCGCACAATGTGCGGAAGACCCCGCACAGCGAGGCGTCCATTGAGGCGAAGGCGGCGAGCATCGCCGCTAAGGGTATCCTGCAAAATCTGGTGGTGGAGCCGGAGCTTGATGGCGATGGCCAGCCGACCGGCTTCTATCTCGTCAGCGTTGGCGAGGGCCGTAGGCTGGCGCAGCTTCTCCGCGTCAAGCGTAAGGAGATCAAGAAGACGGAGCCGATCCGCTGCGTCGTCGACACGGCAAACGACCCCGCCGAGATCAGCCTTGATGAGAACGTCAACCGCGAGAACCTTCACCCCGCCGACGAGTTCGAGAGGTTCCGCGAGCTCGCGGAAAATCGCGGTTGGGGCGCGGAAGAAATCGCGGCCCGGTTCGGCGTGACCGCGCATGTGGTGAAGCAGCGGATGCGCCTCGGCGCGGTCAGCCCCAAGCTGATGCAGGTTTACCGCGACGGCGATCTGACCCTCGACCAGTTAATGGCCTTTGCCATCACCGAGGATCATGAGCGGCAGGAACAGGTTTATGAATACCTGTCCTATAATCGCGAGCCTTGGACTATCCGCCGCGATCTGACCAAAACCAATGTGGCGGCGACGGATCGGCGCGCAATCCTTGTGGGCGCGGAAGCCTATGCCGAGGCAGGCGGTAACATCATCCGCGACCTGTTCACCGAGGATCGTGGTGGCTTCTACGAGGACGCCGCGCTGCTGGACCGGCTTGTCATCGACAAGCTGGAACGGATCGCGGCGCAGGTTCAGGAGGCCGAAGGTTGGAAGTGGGTTTCGGTCCACATCGACTATCCCCACGCCCACGGTATGCGCCGCACCTATCCGCAGCCGGTAGAGCTTTCGGAGGAAGACGCCGCCGCCTACGACGCCGCGCAAGAGAAACTTGAGCGCCTGTCGGCAGAGTGGGAGGACGCGGACGTGGACCTGCCGCCCGACGTAGATGCTCGGTTCGCGGAGCTTGAAGCCGAGATCGAGCGTATCGACGCCAAGCGCCACGCCTACGATGCCGACGAGATCGCGCGCGGCGGCGCGTTTGTCGTCCTGTCCCATGATGGGGACGCTCGTATCGAGCGCGGTCTCATCCGTCTCGAGGACGAGAAGCCGGACGCTGTGGAAGCCGATGGCGGTGAAACCGTCATCGACGGCGTGCGTGTCGACAGCGATGGAGAGATCATCAAGGACGAGAACCATGTTGCCGCGCTCGACGCGGAGGTCGAGGAAGCGGCGGAAGACGGCAAGCCGTTGTCCGACCTTCTCATCCGCGACCTGACCGCTCACCGGACGCTCGGCCTTCGTCTCGCTCTTGGCAAGCAGCCGGACATGGCGCTGATCGCCGTCACTCACGCGCTCGCCGCGCAGACCTTCTATCACGGGGCGGAAGCCCACTGCCTCGAAATCCGCCCCACCAGTTCGCACCTTGGCGGACATGCGGACGGCATCGAGGACACGGCGGCGGCGAAGGCGCTGGCGGATCGTCATGCCGGATGGGCGGCCGACATGCCGCGAGACGTGACGTGCCTCTGGGGCTTTATCGCCGGGCTGGATCAGGCGAGCGTCATGGCGCTGTTCGCGCATTGCGCTTCCCTGACCGTCAACGCCGTGAGACAGCCTTGGGAGAGGAAGCCCCGCGCGTACGAGACGACGGACAGGCTGGCGACGGCGGTTGCCCTCGACATGACGGCGCACTGGACGCCCACTGTGCGGACCTATCTCGGCCGCGTCACCAAGGCGCACATCCTCGCCGCCGTGCGGGAAGCCGTCAGTGACGAAGCCGCCGAGCGGATCGCGGGCAAGAAGAAGCAGGAGATGGCGGAAGCCACCGAGCAGCTTCTCGCCGGCACCGGCTGGCTGCCTTCACTCATGCGCACGCCCGAACCCGCATGGCTGAGCGAGGAGAGGCCGGAGGCCCACACTGCCGAGGCCGAGGACGCCCAGGAAACGGAGGACGCCGACAGCTTCACCGTCGCGGCGGAATGATGGTGAGCCGGGGCGGCGCAAGCGCCCCGGCCTCCACCGGAAAAATCGCGGCCGCGCGGCTGCACCGCGCGGCCGGATAACCTCAACTATCCGACTGGAAACACGAGATTCCGGTCGACCGAATGAACAACCATTACCACGATGACCGTGCCAAACACGGAGCGCGGGGGAGGACGGAGGAAGGCAGAATAGGAGGACGATCATGGTCGCAGTGATGTTGATGAGCGTGGCGCTGATCGCGGTCCTATGTGTCGCCGCCTATAGGCTCGCAGTCTATGCACTGCCCTTCATGCTCGGATTGACCGCCGCTCGCTTTGCCTACGAGACCGGCTCCGGTCTGATCGGCGCGGGATTGGTCGGCCTGGTCGCCGCAGGCGTTGCCTTCGGCTTATTGGCACTGCTGTTCGACACACTGTGTCAGCCGATCTTGCGCCTGATCGTGGCGCTCATCGTCGCCATGCCGGCAGCCGTCGCCGGCTACGCGCTCGTCCACGGCGTCATGCGCGAGACGGTTCCTTCTGAAATCTGGCGGCAAATCTTTTGCATTGTCGGCGGGGCATTTGTCGGTGTCTCGGCCTTGATGCGACTGGCGGCACCACCGGATGCGTCATCCGCTGGGTCTTAGCGGCAGTCGCCATTCTACCCCCTCTACGGCGTTCCTAGGCGCGCACTTCAGTTGGCTTGGTAGCATAGTTCCCGCAAGTGTATCGTGCTGATTAAACCCCCTTGTTCATCCGGAGAATCGTCTGGATCAGGCCGAAAAGCCGATGGAAGAGGTAGTCAATATGTTCACCCCTTGCGACCCGCTCTTTACTCTTCTCCGAGTGGCGTATTTGCATGTTGTTGCCGATCCACGTGAGTTCCTTGGCCTCTCTCTCCAAGGCTTGACCAAGCAGCGGGGAAGATGGTCCGGCAGTGGCGTTAAGGAGGGCGGTGGCCTGCGCCTTCTTGTCTGGCCCCGGGCCTAAGGTCTTAAGGCGTTCCCAAGCATCCCATAGCGTCTCCAATGCCTCCCTGCGCACCGCCTCGTCGGGGTCGAGAAATTTGCGGCGCGCCGCTTCCATCATGCGATTCATCTCTGAATCTCGCGTGTGGAAATGAGCTGATGCAAGCTCCTCCCTCAACACAGGGGGCACAAGCCGTTCTATGCCGCCGTCTTCCTTCAGTTCGAAGGCGAGGCCGTTCCGCCGGAGAATCCGATTGATGTCATCCCGAAACTGGTCTCGACCGGCTTCAACATCAAACCGGAGGTGATGATGTTTGAAATAGCTATGATAGCCGACATGGCTTGGCTTTCCGACGCACCGCCAGCCGAATTCGATCATATCGAGGATATCCAGCGTCCTCGGCATTTCAATCGCGTCGTACCACACGGGTAGCTTCAGTTCCTGAAAATTGGGGACGTCTCCCTGCATTCCTTTCCAAAAGGCATCCGCGTCGGTGCCTATGGGGCCGTTGCCATCCGGGCAAGGATTGGGGTAGGCCGCCCCGAACGAGCCATCCTCTGTTCGTGCGATGATGAGGGCTTTGATGCCGCCCCATGCGCCATCGCCAATTTCCTCGATCTCCCGAGGACGTTCACCTTCTTCCTTCTCGCTGAAATATGTCATTGGTCACCCTGTTATTCGTCTTTGGGTGTCTTACCGAAGGCATACCCCATTGCGCCTGCGATCAGTGTTGCAGCCTCACCTGTGAGAGCGTCATTTAGCGCGAGGATCCCAACAATAGGGACTGCAATGGTGAGCACCGTGTAACGGATGAATTGCCATCCGATCCCCTTGGCCTTGTCCTGTGGGTTACCCCGGCGGTTGAGATAGCCAACGATCAACACGCCCGGAACCACCGAAGCTAATACCACCGAAACCCATATCATCGCTTCCCCTTTCGGTTCCAAATAGCTCTTGCGACTGACGGACTGGCATAGCATCAGAGCGACACGAAGAGCTACACTGCAATGAAGAGCGCGTGATCCTCGCCGCAACCTGGGAAACAAACTCGTGAGGTGATCCACTCGCAAGAACAGGAAGCCCCAAAATGCTCCGCGCGACAAAAGAAGAAACCGAGAAAGTCCGTGAATATTTTGAATGGCAAGCGCCAGATCTCGAGATTACCTTTATGCAAAAGGTCTATTCCGAGGCCGTGCTAAGCACTCGCCACGACGTTTGGGACATACATACGAACAAAGATCGGTGGTGGGTTATCACCGATCCCACGAACCTATACTCGCAAGAGCAGTTTCCGAACATGGATCTGGCCGTGACGTTTCACATCGGCCTATGTCTGCGGATACCACGAACCGAGAAGCAACTCGTCGACGACCGGAGGGTCGTGCCGTTCGACAAGACCTTCGTGAAGCTTTCCGAAGCCTCCGACGCGCTCTCTGCTGCTCTGAATTTGGCCGACTACCAGGCGGTGGGCGTTCACTCGCGTGAGGTGCTTTTGGAGTTCATCGGCGCCGCCCAAGACTCAGCCGAATGGACAGATAACCCGCCGAAACGGGCTGACTTACGCGGTTGGATCGAGATCATCGTCAACGAGCTGCTGCCCGGTGGAGGCAACAAGGAGCGTCGTGGTCTCCTCAAGTCAACACTGGATTCTGCATGGACTTTCACGAACTGGCTGACCCATTCCAAATCAGCAACGTGGCAGGATGCTGACATGGCGGTCGCCACCGTGGAGTATGCAATTGGCATGGCGACGTCGCTTCTAATTCGTGAGCTTCGGGGCGTGCCGACTGAATGTCCTGACTGTGGGTCGCCTCATCTTGAGCCTGAGGACGGCGAAAACACTGCGATTCCCGGTGTGCTCTGGCAGCGGCCACGCTGCGCTGCTTGTGGCTGGGCGGGACGCCCAATGCCGATCATGATGATCGAGGGGTTCGAGGGACTAGTTACGCGAGAAGGGGAGGATCGTGGAGACGAACACTCGATCATGACGACCCCACTTCGTTCCATCCGCAAGCCGAGTGACGAGTAGTTTCAAATGAATGTCGGCACCCTCGTTGTCTGCTTGTTCCGATAGGTGAGATGGACGTCGAGATCCACAAAACCCGGAAGTGAGGTCGTGAAGCGTGGTGATGGAGCGTTGCCCTTTGGGCCGCGCTTTCGGCTTCGCCGGAACCACGTCTGCGGCGTGTTTCCGCCATTCGGCTTCAATCGCTAACGCAAGAAGCAGGTGGAGGCGGCCCCCTCACGTGACGCGCCACCGTGCTGGGCTCCATAGGATTCCGGCCTCAATCGCTGCGTCGGCATCATGAGGCGGTGTCGCCGTCCTCGGCCGCGACACGTTCTGGCAGCGTAAAGCGGGGCAGCATGATCGTTGCCGTGACATGATGGATTGCGGCGTCGTTCCCGCGTGACGGCTTCATCGGCGGCGCAGCGGCCGCGAGGGAAGAAACGAAGAAATGGGGCGGCGCACACGCTGTTGTCAGTCGGGATTCTTCTGCGAGTCCTGTCGTTTGAGGGCGCCGACCTCTATTTGACCCGCATCGGTCGAGCCTCGTCGCTCTGGCACGGAGACCGATTGTTGCCTGTCGTGTTTCTGTCGATTTCCATGCTGGCCGCCCATCTGCGTCCTCGATTGGCGGGGGTCTGACCGAAGACCGCCGCCGCTGCGCGCCATCTCGCTCGTCTTCTCGCAACGGCTGTCACCAGCTTTTTTCCGCCGCCTTCGGCTTTGCATCGCGAAACAAAAAAGCCGTTGCCGGCCGCCTTCCACTGACGTTCCAGCCCTGACGGGTGCGGGGCCGATCGCCTCCGGTCCCACGACCCCCATCGAGGTCGCGATGGGCGCGGCCCGATTGGAGAAAAGGAACACGACAATGGCAACCATCGGCACGTTCACCAAGTCCGGCAATGGCTACGCCGGCTCGGTCAAGACCCTCACCCTCAACGTCAAGACCGTTACGCTCGTCCCGGCCGAGGGCGATAGCGAGCGCGGCCCCGACTTCCGCATCTTCGCCAGCGCTGTCGAACTGGGTGCAGCGTGGAAGAAGACCGCCCGCGAGACGCAGCGCGAGTACCTCTCCGTCAAGCTGGACGATCCGAGCTTCCCCGCCCCGATCTACGCCAGCCTGGTCGAAGCCGAGGACGGCGAGAGCCACAACCTCATCTGGTCCCGTCGCAACGGCGACTGAGGCCGAAGCCCCAAGGAGCCCCGCTCACCCGAGCGGGGCTTCGCCATGCTCATGGCCGCCACCATCTTTCAGGAAATACGGAGATCGGGAGGCACGATTTTCCGGTTCTCCGGTTTCGCACTCCCCGATCGGATCTTGTTCCCGGCGTCCGCTGGCGCTCCAACCGGGCGGTTTTGCTAGGGGCGCTGCCCCCGCGCGGCGCAAGGGCCGCTGACGCTCGGCCGTGCCGGTATCCCCGGCCTTCCGCGCGGATGCGTGCGTCGCACTGTCGTGATGACTCCATCCGCTTGTGCAGGCCGGGCGATCCCCCTCCGGCCCGGCCGCCCTTGCACCTTGCTACCCCGGTCTCGCCGACGGGCAGGGTTGCAGCGCAGCGCTGCGCTCCAACCCAAGCCCAAGGAGAAAGATCATGTATCACCAGCTTGCCACCCGGTTCGGCCGCAACGCCCATCAGATCAGCGGGCGCGAAGCCCTCGACAATGAAGCCCTTTACCGGCATGTCCCGTCCATCTTCGCCCGCGAGGCGCATGACAGCCGGTCGGAACGTTACGTCTATGTCCCCACCATCGACATAGTGGAGGGGCTGCGCCGGGAAGGATGGTTCCCGTTCTTCGCCGTGCAGGCGGTTCCCCGTGACGGCAGCCGCCACGGCCACGCCAAGCACATGCTGCGCCTGCGCCGGGATGAAGGCATCGGCAAGCCGGAGGCCGCCGAAGTCATCATCGTCAACAGCCATGACGGGACGAGCGCCTACCAGATGTTCGCCGGGATGCTCCGTTTCGTCTGCACCAACAGCATGATCGCGGGCGAGCGCTTCGAGGAAGTCCGCGTTCCTCACAAGGGCAATATCCAGCATGATATTATCGAAGGCGTTTACACGGTCGCCGAGGACTTCCCGCGCCTGATCGACGCCAGCGAGACCATGAAGGAAATCACGCTGTCGGCGGATGAACGCCGCGTGCTTGCCGAGGCGAGCCTTGTCGCCCGCTATGGCGAGGATGAAAGCCCCATCCGTCCCGAACAGATCATCGAGCCGCGCCGCCGCGAGGATGTGGGCCGGAGCCTCTGGATGACTTTCAACGTCATTCAGGAGAATGTCATTCGTGGCGGACTGGACGGACGCAAGCGCAATGCGGAGGGCCGCATCCGCCGCAGCCGCACCCGTCCCATCAACGGCATCGATCAGGGTGTAAGCCTCAATCGTGCCCTTTGGACGCTGGCCGAAGGGATGCAGCGGCTGAAAACAGGATGACCACCAAGCCGTAGAGCCGGATTTCCGGCTCTACGGCTCCGTCTTTCAGGGTTTCCGCGTTCGATATTTTTCCGCCGATCCGGCTTTGCGGACAGGCGGCGCGGTCGCGCATTCGTTGCACGTCCGCCGCTCGCCGGGCTGCGCCCGGCTCGCGAAATCACGTCGCAAACGCTGAGAAGAAGCCGCGAATATCGATCGGGCTACGCGATCAACATATCAGCATAGAGCGGCTTCAAACACGATCTCGTCTCACGAAAGCTCTCACCGGAGATTGCCTCGCAAACCCTGGAATCGAGAGGCCGACGAGATGTTGAGCATCGATTGGCGTTCGCCTGCGGCGTATCAGCATGCGGAACACATTCCCGCCGCTGGCTTCGCCTGGGAGTATCTCCGGCGCGATGGCGAGTATCACCGCGACTACCAGCGGATAACGCGCATCAGGAAACCTGCTGCCCGCACGCTGGAGGAATTTTCGAAGCGCTGGGGGTTGCGATTTCCCGTGCGATCCCGAAACGCCCCCTGATCAGCAGTCGCCATTCTGGATTCCAAGCCTTCAGCCGCACGCGGTTCAATTGTCGCCAGTGCGGCAAGTGGGCGCCGACATTAGCACCGCCTCGATCAAGCTGGCGCATCTCGATGGTCTCGATCTCCGGCACGCAGAGGACGGCTGGCACGGACTCTGGCGAGCCAATGGTGTCACGCATCAAATGTGGCTGCCCGCAGCGCTACCCGACGTGCCGACGTCCTACGCTGTCATCTTGCCGATGGATTCCTTTCTGGAATTGCGCGCGCACGCCGCGCGGCGGCTTTGGCGATCGCTCAATGGCCGTGTGCCGGGACCGGACTTCCGCGCCATGCCGGCACAGCTCCGACAGTTCCACATTCTCTCGCTGCGGGCACTCGATGCCCGGCTGCGGGAGATCAGCTACCGGAAGATCGCCGAAGTGCTTTTGGGCTTTCGTGGCACGAAAGAGGACTGGGAGAGCGATCCCCGGAAGAACCGGGCTCGCCGTCTCGTTGGCAATGGCCTGCGCATGATGCGCGGCGGCTATCGGACGCTGCTCCACTACCCGGTCAGACTGCCGAAGCGCTAGGCAGCATATCCGATCATCACACCTCCAAAGGGGTGCCGCCAGCGCAGAGGCGCAAATGCGGCACGCTACACGTCGCCGATGATCCGCCACGGTTCGCCATGACGCGCTGTCACCGCCGGCAGCGCCCCGAACGAACCGGAGGTGTCCCCATGCCCGATCCGCTGGCCGGTTTGCCGCCGCGACTCCTGCGCACGCCCGAGGCGGCGCGCTTTCTTGGAATCTCCATCCGCACGCTTGAGAAGCACCGCACCTACGGGACTGGTCCGACCTATCGCAAGATCGGTGGCCGCGTCGTGTATGCCGTCGAAGACCTGCAAGCCTGGACAGCGAGCGGGGCCCGCAAATCCACCACCGACAAGGACGCGGGCCGCGTCTTTCCGGCGCGTCCCCTGACGCCGGCCGAGCGGGGCGAGCGCTAAATGTCGCGCGATGACCAGCATCGCCGCACGCATCGGCCCGAGGCCAGCGAGCGGACCCGCCTCGATCCCTTCGTGGTGGCGACTGGCGACGCTTCCCCACGCGACCAGCGCGACCTCATGGAGCGGCCCTTCTTCTCGCTGGCGAAGACCCCGCGCACCAAGCCGATTCTCTACAAGGCGGCCGATGTCGAGGTCCGAGTGTACGGCATGCCCCAGCACGGCATGGCGACCATCTGGGATGCCGACGTGCTCATCTGGGCAGCCTCGCAGATCGTCGAGGCCGAGAACCACGGCCTCGCCACCTCACGCTTCTTCCGCTTCACGCCGTACCAGCTCCTCCGCGCTATCGGCCGTCCCACCGGCAACCGACAATATCTGCTGCTCAAGGCCGCGCTCGCACGCCTGCAATCGACCGTCATCGCAACCACGATCCGCAACGGCGCACACTGGAGGCGCCGGCAATTCTCCTGGATCAACGAATGGGAGGAGATGACGACGCGAGCCGGCCGCGTAGAGGGCATGGAGTTCGTCCTGCCCGAATGGTTCTACAACGGCGTCGTCGACCGCTCGTTGGTGCTCACCATCGACGCGGCCTATTTCCGGCTGACGGGCGGCATCGAGCGCTGGCTTTATCGCGTTGCCCGCAAACATGCCGGTCGCCAGCGCCACGGCTGGCTGTTTGAGTTCGCACATTTGCACGCCAAGTCTGGCAGCCTTGCGCGCTTTTCCGACTTTGCGCTCGATCTCCGCCGGATCGTTGCCCGCCAGCCGCTGCCCGGCTACCAGCTCCAGATCGAGCGGGAAAATCGCCGCGAGTTGCTGCGCATCCAGCCCGACGAACAATTCACAGTGCCTGTGGAAAGGCATGTGAATCCTATCGGCACATCAGGCGCACGAACTATCGGCACATCAGACGCAACTCTCTTTATAGAAGAGTCTAACAGAGAATCTAACTCTTCTTCTTTGACGCGCACGCGCGCGATCCATGGTGCCACTGCCGGCCGGAGGCGCGCACCATGATCGTCGCGCTCCTCAACCAGAAAGGCGGCGTCGGCAAGACCACGCTAGCGCTGCATCTCGCCGGCGAATGGGCCGGGAGAGGACAGCGCGTAACGGTGATCGACGCCGATCCCCAAGGCTCCGCGTTGGACTGGTCGCAGCAGCGCAGCCGCGAGGGCCTGCCGCGGCTGTTCGGCGTCATCGGTCTGGCACGGGACACGCTGCATCGCGAGGCGCCGGAGCTGGCCCGCAATGTCGATCATGTCGTCATTGACGGCCCACCACGTGTCGCTGCCCTCATGCGCTCGGCGCTGCTTGCCGCCGACCTGGCGCTGATCCCTGTCCAGCCTTCGCCTCTCGACGGCTGGGCGTCGGCCGAGATGCTGGCGCTTCTGCGCGAAGCGCGCATCTATCGGCCACAACTCGCCGCACGTTTCGTGCTGAACCGCTGCGGCGCGCGCACGATCATCGCTCGCGAGACGGCCGAGACGCTGGCCGATCACGATCCCCCTGTGCTCACCACCACCATCGGCCAGCGTGTCGTCTTCGCCGACGCTGCGCGGACTGGCCGGCTCGCTTTCGAGATCGATGATGACAGCCCGGCCGCGCGTGAGATCGCGGCGCTCACCGCCGAAATCGACAGTCTTCGCATCGGAAGGGTCGCGCCATGACCGGACGCACTGGTAAGCGCGGTTTCGCGTCCCGTCCGGGCGATGCCGAGGGCTGGATCAAGGCGGCTAATGTGCGCGCCGACAGCAAGAACGCTCGCGCGAGCTTCACCGCCCGGCTGACGATCGATGTGACGCCCGAGCTGCGCGGCCGCATCAAGGTCGCGGCCTTCCGGCGCGGCCAGACCGTCGCCGACATGATGCGCGACCTGCTCGCGCGCGAATTCCCACTTGACCAAGGAGAGATATCATGACCGGCAATGCGGCCCGCCGCATGCGCGGCCGTCCGTGGCCGGACGGTCCCGCGCCCTTCACCACATTGGTCGAGCTAACGTGGCATCAGAAGAAGATCGAGCACTGGATCAGGTTCGGCCACAAGAGCTACGAGAAGATCCTCGACCGCCGCCGCAGTATCGTCGGCTTCGCGCCGGACAGCATGTTCGCCTTCGTGCGCTGGGCGGCCAACGACTTCGGCACGATCGTCTCGCGCATCGATATCGTGCGCGCCGTTGGCCGCGGCGAGCCGTTCCAGACGCTACCCTTCGTGCGGCCAGGCGGGGAAATCATGCTGCGGCTCGACGGCTGGTCGAAAGTCGAGCGCGCCCTCCAGGCGATCGATGCGGTGGAGCCCCTCGGCCTCGATCCGGCAGATGTCGCGCCGGAGCACTGGCGGCATGTGCACAATCGTCTGATCGCCGGCCATGAGCCGCGCGCCTACACGCCCGAGCAGCACGCTGCCTGGCTCCAGCGCCGGAAGATCGCGCCATGACCCGCTTCGGCTACGTCATGATGACGTACTTCGCGACGATGGGCGTCGCCGTCGCCGCCTTCATTCCGACGCCTGTGAAGGTGATTTGGAACGCCAGCGCGAGCGCGCCGATCGGCTTCTACACCATTGAGCCCGTCGGTTGGCTTGAGGTGCCCGATCTCGTCGCCGTCGTTCCGCCCAAACCGCTGGCGCGCTTCATGGCGGAGCGCGGCTATGTCGGACGCGGCGCACCGCTTCTGAAGCGCGTTGTCGGCCTGCCGGGACAGCGCGTTTGTCGCTCCGGTCGCACCATCACCGTCGACGCAGTTGAAATGAGCGAGGCGCTGGAGCGCGATCGCTTCGGCCGCGAACTGCCCGTCTGGCAGGGCTGCCGCGTGATCGCTGACGGCGAAATCTTTCTCATGAACTGGGAAGTCCGAGACAGCCTTGATGGCCGCTACTTCGGACCCATCCCGGCAAGCTCCGTCATCGGTCGGGCGACACCGCTCTGGACCGACGAGGAGGACGACGGCCGCTACCAATGGCGCGCGCCGACGCACTGAACCCAGCATTCACACCCGACCATACGGAGACCTCACGATGCCACAGATCGGCGCATTCCGGCGAACCAAGTCCGGCTATTCCGGCCGTATTCATACGCTCACGCTCGATGCAGAGCTCGTCCTTTTTCCCACCGACAACACCGACGCGGAGAACGCTCCGGATTATCGCATCCATCTTGGCGACGCCGATGGCCCGGAGGTCGGTGCCGGCTGGAAACGCACCGGCGAGAAGGCTGGCGACTACGTTTCCTTCCAGCTCGACGATCCCACCTTCGCGCAGCCGATCCGCGCCAACCTGTTCCAGTCCGACGACGACAAGGCCACTTGGTCGCTGCACTGGAACCGGCCATCGAAACGCGGCGAGCGGGACTGAAGGTCATGCGCTCTTGCATCGTGATCGCCTTCCAGGGCTTCATCCCTTTGTTCGCGGAAATGCCGTCTCATCCCTTCGTCCCGCTCGGGCGTAGCCCGGCCGGCGCGCGCAGCGAAGGTCAAGGGCGGCCATGGGCCGGCGCTTTGCGCGTTCCCTTGATCGCAGCGAGCACGCTGGCAGGCTCGGGTCGAGGCGGAGACAGGGCGGTCTCCCGCTGTGCCGTCTTACTGCTGGCCGGTATGCTTGCGCTCGGCGCGGCGCCCGCCGCCGTCGTGGCGCAGGAGCGACAAGCTGAACATGTGGCGGTAGCCGATCCTTATGCGGCCTATATCCATGAAGCGTCGCAGCAGTTCGGCATGCCGGCGGCATGGATTCGCGCCGTCCTGCGCGCCGAGAGCGCTGGCGATGTAGGTGCGAATTCGTCCGCCGGGGCGATGGGGCTGATGCAGATCATGCCCGATACCTGGGCGGAACTGCGTGTCCGCTATGGCCTTGGCCGCGACCCTTTCGATCCGCGCGACAACATCCTCGCGGGCGCCGCCTATCTGCGCGAGATGTTCGACCGCTACGGCAATATCGCTGCCATACTGGCCGCCTACAACGCCGGTCCTGAGCGGTATGACGAATATCTCTCAGCAGCCAGTCGTGCATTGCCGGCCGAAACGCGCGCCTATGTTGCCGCGCTTGCGCCCCTTCTCGGCGGCGACATGCCCCCCGGCACGATCATCACCGCTGCATCCGCACCGCCGGATTGGCGCGAAGCGGCGTTGTTCGTTGTGCGCTCAATCAGTGCTCGCGTTACCGATGCCGTGCGGCCCGGCGACCGCCCCAGTGACGTAACCGCACCGCTTCCGGTGCGTGATGTATCCCCAATCGAGCCGCAAACCGGCGACCTGTTCGTTGCCCGCGCCAGCGCTGGAGAGCAGCAATGAAGACGGCGCGCTCGCGTTTGGGGACCCTCATTTCGGTGTGCAGGCAAAAGGCGTCATGCCTGGTCCACGACCCGGCGGGAGAGGCAGAAAGGGCGGGAAGGGCGGAGGGCAAGATTAAAGCGGACGGCACCCTATGGCCCCAATCCGCAGGGCAAGCCTTTGTCTGCACACTGTTGAGGGCGGCACCCTCGAAATGCCAGTATGGTGCCGGCGATTTTCGGAAAGTCAGCATTTGTAGGCTTTCCGGCGGCACTCCTGCCCGAGATCCGGCGGATCGGCGGGGTCGCCGCCGATGAGCGACGACGAGGATCGCTTCCGCCCGCGACCTGGCCGCATCCGCTCCGATGCGCGCGGTGGCGCCAAGACCAAGAGCTTCTTCACCAAGGTCAGAAAGATCGCCCGCCAGCATGGCGGATCGCGGTCGCGTAGCGGCGCGTGTGCCGCCGGCGACAGGGGCGGATCGCGATCGGCGTTGGCGAGCCGCCGGGGCGTGAAGCGCGGGCGCGGTGCGGCCTTCGTCTGCTCGCGCAACCTGTCGGGAGGGTGGGGCCATCGCCAACGCGGAAGCCGGCGCGTGATCGTCAAATCGCGCTCCGTCCGCGCCGCCGGCAAGAACGGCCGGGCCGCTGCCCATCTGCGCTATATCCAGCGCGACGGCACCTCGCGCGACGGCGAGCGTGGCCAGCTCTATTCGACCACCGAGGATCGCGCCGATGGCAACGCCTTCCTCGAGCGCGGCAGGGACGACCGGCACCAGTTCCGCTTAATCGTCTCGCCAGAGGATGCGGCCGACCTTGCCGAACTGACCGGATTCACCCGCGACCTGATGAATCAGATTGAAGCCGACCTCGGTACGAGACTCGACTGGGTGGCGGTCAACCACTTCAACACCGGCCATCCCCACGTCCACGTCATCGTCAACGGTCGCGATGAGCTGGGCGAGGATCTGGTCATCAACGGCGACTATATTGCTCATGGCATTCGCGAGCGGGCGACTGAGCTCGCGACGCTCGAACTTGGCCCCGTGACGGAGATCGAACAACAGCGCAAGATCACCACCGAGATCGATCAGGACCGCTTCACCCGAATCGATCGCGCGATGATCGAGGAGGCTCGTGACGGCCTGGTCGATCTTCGCCACGAGGCCGGCGATCCGCGCGCCATCGCTCGCCGCGGGCTGCGGCTGGCGCGCCTCGGCAAGCTGGAGAAGATGGGGCTGGTAACCGAGCATGCGCCTGGCGTTTGGGAATTGAGCGACCGGCTCGAACCGGTCCTGCGCGAGTTCGGCCAGCGCGGCGATATCATCCGCACAATGCAGAAGGTGCTTCGGGCCGGGGGACAGGAGCGTGACCCGGCGAGCTTTCAGATTCATGCCTGCCCGCCCGGCGTACCAATCATCGGCCGTGTCATCGACAGGCGTCTGTCCGACGAACTGGGGGAGAACCTCACCCTGGTTGTCGACGGGATCGACGGCCGCGCGCATCACGTCTCGGGCTTTGACCCGGTTCGTGTCGAGGACGCTCGTATCGGCAGCATTGTGGAGATTGGCTCGGCCGACACGGCAAGCCGTCCCTCCGATCGCGCCATTGCGGGCATGGCGGAGGACGGCATCTATCGGCCGACCCGGCATCTGGAACAGGCGCGTTTCGATGGCCGCGTTCCCAGCAGCGACTATGACGGTTTCGTCGAAGCGCATGTTCGCCGGCTGGAGGCGCTGCGCCGAGCCGGCATTGTCGAACGTATTGATGCCCACCAGTGGCGCGTCCCGGAGGATTTTGAGAGCCGGGCCGCTGCCTATGACGCCGGTCACAACCGGCAGGCCAACGTCCGCGTCCTGTCGGCGTTCGATCTGGAAAGCCAGATCGCAGCGGATGGAGCGACCTGGCTCGACCGGCGTCTGATTGCGGGTGAGGCATCCGATCTCGCTCCCGTCGGCTTCGGTCAGCATGTCGGCCAATCCATGGACCGGCGCCGCGAGCGCCTGATCGAACAGGGTGACGCCACGCGCCAGCACAACGGCCGGGTCTTCTATCGTCGTAATCTTCTCGCCACCCTGCGCGAGCGCGAAGTCGCTCGCGTCGGCGCGGAACTGGCGGCTGCGAAGTCGTTGCCGTTCCGGGCGGTCGCGAACGGTGACACTGTCAGCGGGAAGTTCACAGGCACGCTCCAGCTATCGAGCGACAAGTTCGCCATCGTGGAAAAAGCGCACGAGTTTACGCTAGTTCCATGGCGCCCGGTTATCGACCGCCAGCTCGGTCGCGAGGTCATGGGCATTGTACAAGGCGGGTCGGTATCGTGGCAGTTGGGCCGCGCGAGGGGGATTGCGCTTTAGGTCTGGCGCAGGACGCCTTTCTCGAGACGAAGCTGTGATCCCGCTAGGATTCTTCTGTTGAATCGATTTCTGCTAGCAGGTCGGCAGGCTTGACACCCACGGCCTGAGCAGTGTGCCAGAGCGTGAGAAGCGTCACATTCTGCACGCCGCGCTCCATGGCGCTTACATGGGCGCGGTCGGCACCAATACGCTCAGCCACGGCCTCCTGGCTGAGGTCGGCGGCGAGCCTGTAACGCCGTAGGTTCGACCCGAAAAGCTCCCGTATGTCCATCCACAGCTTATGGACGGATCGCGTATTTTGCTGCTACGTATTATAATACGCGGCGCAGACGCTGCCTCTTGGCGGATTACATTGGTAGGGAAGACGTCCGATGTGCGTGAGGCCTGAGCTTGATCCCGATGTCGATGACGAGGCCCCGAGCGGCCCGGACATCACCCCATACGATGAAGCACACTTCCTGACCTATCTGCGCCTGCTCGACGCTGATGCCGAGGGGGCGGACTGGGCCGAAGTATCGCGGATCGTTCTGCATCGCGACCCCGTTGACGAAGAAGCGCGAACCCGCCGATGTTGGGAAAGCCATCTCACCCGCGCCCACTGGATGACGAAACATGGCTATCGCCGGATACTCGAACAGGCCATAGAGGAGTCGCGGAAAGTCCACTAGCACTGAGGGAAGGCCCTCCGATTTCTTCGCCATGGTATCCAGCAGTACGCCGGATTTTCGTTATCTATTGCCTCTCACCGTCGCGCCTATTCTCTGATCGACTCCGTCTCTTTTGCCGATTGGAGCCCATATGCGCGGCGGCCGAATACTCTGGGGTCAGATTGCCATCGTCTTCACCATCGTTCTGGCGATGACCTGGGCGGCGACGCAATGGACCGCATGGCGGCTCGGCTTCCAGCCGCAACTCGGCAATCCCTGGTTCGAGCTGGCCGGCTGGCCGGTCTACTATCCGCCGGCCTTCTTCTGGTGGTGGTTCTCCTTCGACGCCTACGCGCCCGTGATCTTCGTCGAGGGCGCCATCATCGCCGCGTCGGGCGGCTTCATCGCGATCGCCGCCGCGATTCTCATGTCGATCATCCGGGCGCGGGAAGCAAAGAACGTCGCGACCTACGGTTCGGCACGGTGGGCGGAAGACGAGGAAATCCGCGCCGCGGGCCTGCTCGGTCCCGATGGCGTCGTACTTGGTCAATATGACCACGATTATCTGCGCCATGACGGACCGGAGCACGTCCTGTGCTTTGCGCCGACACGCTCGGGCAAGGGCGTGGGGCTCGTGGTGCCGACGCTGCTGACCTGGCCGGGAAGCTGCATCGTTCACGATATCAAGGGCGAGAACTGGACGCTCACGGCGGGCTTCCGCGCGAAGCACGGCCGCGTCCTGCTGTTCGATCCGACCAACGCCCAATCCTCCGCCTACAATCCGCTTCTGGAGGTGCGGCGGGGCGAATGGGAAGTCCGCGACGTGCAGAATATCGCGGATATACTGGTCGATCCCGAAGGCAGCCTCGAACGCCGGAACCACTGGGAAAAGACCAGCCACGCTCTGCTGGTCGGCGCGATCCTGCACGTCCTTTATGCGGAGCCCGACAAGACACTTGCGGGCGTTGCCAACTTCCTGTCCGACCCGAAGCGGCCGGTCGAGGTGACACTGCGCGCGATGATGGACACGCCGCATCTGGGTGAGGCTGGAGTTCATCCCGTCGTCGCCTCGGCCGCGCGCGAATTGCTCAACAAGGCGGACAATGAACGCTCGGGCGTGCTGTCCACGGCCATGTCCTTCCTCGGCCTTTACCGCGACCCTGTCGTGGCGCGCGTGACGGCGCGCTGCGACTGGCGCATCGCCGATCTGATCGCAAGCCACCAACCGGTCAGCCTCTACCTCGTCGTGCCGCCCTCCGACATCAACCGCACCAAGCCGCTGATTCGGCTGATCCTCAACCAGATCGGGCGCAGGCTAACGGAGGAATTGCAGACGTCCGGCAAGCGCCATCGCCTGCTTCTGATGCTGGACGAGTTCCCCGCCCTCGGGCGGCTGGATTTCTTCGAGAGCGCATTGGCTTTCATGGCCGGTTACGGCCTCAAGAGCTTTCTGATCGCGCAGAGCCTCAATCAGATCGAGCGGGCTTATGGGCAGAACAACGCCATCCTCGACAATTGCCATGTCCGCGTCGCCTTCGCCACGAACGACGAACGAACCGCCAAGAGGGTCAGCGACGCGCTCGGCACGGCGACCGAGTTGCGTGATTCCACCAACTATGCCGGGCATCGGCTGGCCCCCTGGCTCGGCCACCTCATGGTGTCGCGTCAGGAGACGGCCCGCGCGCTGCTGACTCCCGGCGAAATCATGCAGTTATCCCCCACCGACGAAATCGTCATGGTGGCGGGCACACCGCCGATCCGAGCGAGGAAGGCGCGCTATTACGAGGACGAGCGCTTCGCGGAACGCGTCCTGCCGTCGCCCGAGCGGGTCGAATCTCATCCTGCGGAGGTGGCGCAAACGGCCGACGAGTGGTCGAACCGTGTGATCTCGTCGGGGCCGGAAGCCTCTCAAGATCGCCATGATCCCGTTGCGGATCCCACCAACGCCGGTATCCGGCGCGAGCCGGAATTGCCTGAGCATGAGGAGATCCTCCCGCCCAAACGCGCCCCGGAACGTGAGTTCGACCTGCTGGACGACGGGCCCGATGTCGATGCTGCAAAGGCGCGGGCGATGCGGCAACGCCTTCGCATCGTCGCCCGCCAGGCGTCGATGGATCCGGCCGATGGCATCGAGCTGTAGGAGAATGCCAATGCGGGCCAAGACACGGATGAATGTCTATTTCGATCCGGCATTGCTGAAGCAGGTCGAGGCGCTGGCGCTGCGGCGCAAGGTCTCCAAGTCGGCCGTCATCGAGGCGGCAGTGGCTTCCTTCCTTTCGGCCGACGCCTCCGAACGGCTTGAGGCCGTCTTCGCGCGCCGCATGGACAAGCTCGGCCGGCAGATCGATGGCCTCGACGAGGATGTCGCCATCCTGGGCGAGACCGTCTCTCTGTTCATCCGCTTCTGGCTCACCGTCACGCCGCCGCTGCCTGAGAGCGCCCAGGCTGGAGCGCGGGCCAAGGGAGCAGAACGCTTCGAGGGCTTCATGCAATCGCTTGGCCGGCGGTTGGCCACAGGCGACAGGTTCCTGAAAGAACTGTCCCGCGACGTCGATCCAAGGTATGGGGCTACCACTGATGCAGATTAGGCCATTCAGCTACGCGTCGTGAAACGACCCAATGCCGACGCTGCCGGATGCAGTCCGGAACGACTGGTTCCCGACGCACACCTGCTGTTGCGCGCTGTCACCTACCACGAGCCCGAGCACATCATGACCCCCTCCGACCCGAGATAAGCCGCCAGTATCGACTTGAGCGCTTCCACGATCTTTTCGCAGCGGCGCTCAGCCGATACGCTTGCCCAACCCGAAACCGACCACTATCATCCCAAGGACACGCTATGTATGAAGGAAGATCGGGGGCAGGTCATCTTTATACAGTTGACTTCAAAAAAAGGAACTGAAGTAAAGATGACCGAAGCATGACAATCATTACTCCGCAAATCCTAGAGGCCGTTTCGTCATATAACGAAGCTGAAGTTCGCTTTCATGTGATTGATCCTATGCTTCGCAAACTGGGTTACCCTGGCGGTGAAGATGTTTATCTCAAGCTGGAAGAGAAGCTCGAATACCCTTACTTTTTCACCGGACACAAGAACAAGAAAAAGGACCTGCCGTTAGGGTTTCCAGATTATCGGGCAGGCCTCAAAGGCCGGCGCGGTAGCTTTATCATAGAGGCGAAAGCTGCGACCGTGGGCCTTGCCGAGAAAGATGTCGAACAAGCGCATTCGTACGCAGCACACTCGCAGGTTGGGGCAAACTACTTCGTACTGAGTGACGGCGCACAAGTGGTGGTCTATGAGACGCTGGCAGGCGGGCGGGCAACGCCAATTGTCCTTCTCGAAATAGACGAACTGGATGCGAGGTTCCACGAACTAGAGAACGTGCTTTCGCCCGCCAACCTCGAAAGGATTTGCCGGGTGAATTACGACAAGGGCCTTAAACTTTGCGATGGGTTGGGGTCGTCCATCAAAATTCACTCCGGCGAGTACGACATGAAGGACTGGGCGTACCGGATTGTCATAGGCGGGCAAGATTGTACGGAGATACTGAAAAGATCAGTTCCTCAGTTTTCCGAATTGGACGGTCAGCTTGCCATGATGCAGCGGGACTTCGAACTCCGGGTTGGAGGAGGGGTGGTAGAACGTGAGCCCGATGGAAGGATCGTCGCGAACGTGAGTTTTGCGGGAGTGACTAAAAACAGCCTAGCAGCAATGAAGCTGCTCGGAATCGACCGGATGGCATTCGCCACAAACGCTCAGTTCATTTCGACCTCCCCCGATGATCCTACGGTTTTTGAGTCCACCGCAGATTTCGCATTGGAGAAGGGCACGATGATGCCTCCGTTATTTGGAGATGCGGTTCCTATGGATATCGATGTCGACGGCGATATATTTGTCACCACACGGATGCACAAAGAGGGCGATGTAATCCTCGGAGAATACTCTGCCGTTGCTGACTACCGGTTCGATGTGCCGATGGTCGGCAGGACGAATCTGGAACTAGATTTGATCGGCACATTCGTGCTTCGGTTGATTACATAGGAGTGTTCGAGTCGGTCTGCAATTTCCACGATCGGCATCCTGCTTCAGATTGCTTGAAACCGTATCCGGCTTCCACGTAGGTGTTGCCGCAACCGGGAGCAGAAACTGAGCACCTGCAGCGAATGACCGATAGGTCCACTTCTTGTCCGTTCAGACCGAGGGGCGTCAACGCGAACTATCCACCCTTTTGAGAAATTCGAATTCCGCCGTTTGGGTTTTTGGCCGCGGCGCATGGTGCGGCGTCGCCAGGACGTCCCGCCGGTTGCCGCCTTCTCTTCGCCATGGCCGCACGCGCTTAGTTACTTGTTGAATCAGCCCCAGATCCGGTTCTTTTAATCATCCCCGTCCGGGGATCGCCTGTCACATCCCCGCAAGCAATCGGGACGATATGGCAACCACTCACCAGCAATCGGAAGCGATCCGGCGCGGCGCGCGCATGCTGCGCACGGCGCTTGGAGCGTCGATTGCCCGGTTTCTGGAAGACCCGGCGGTGATCGAGGTGATGCTGAACCCGGATGGCCGCATCTGGGTGGATCGTCTGTCCGAAGGGCTGGCCGATACGGGGGAGATGCTGACCGCCGCAGATGGCGAACGCATCGTGCGACTGGTCGCCCATCATGTCGGCGCGGAGGTGCATTCGCGCAGCCCGCGCGTCTCGGCCGAACTTCCCGAAACAGGTGAGCGGTTCGAGGGCCTGTTGCCGCCCGTCGTCGCCGCGCCCGCATTCGCCATCCGCAAGCCGGCCGTCGCGGTGTTCACGCTCGACGACTATGTAGCCGCCGGCATCATGATTGCCGACCAGGCGGCAACGCTGCGCGCGGCCGTCCAATCCCGCGCGAACATCCTCGTCGCCGGTGGCACCTCGACGGGCAAGACCACGCTGACCAATGCGCTGCTCGCCGAGGTGGCCAAGACGGCGGATCGCATCGTCATCATCGAGGACACGCGCGAGCTGCAATGCGCCGCGCCCAACCTCGTCGCCATGCGCACCAAGGACGGTGTCGCTACGCTTTCCGAGCTCGTCCGCTCCTCGCTGCGCTTGCGCCCCGACCGCATCCCGATCGGCGAGGTGCGCGGTTCGGAAGCGCTCGACCTCCTCAAAGCCTGGGGCACAGGCCATCCCGGCGGCATCGGTACCATTCACGCAGGAACCGGCATCGGCGCGCTGCGTCGTCTCGAACAGCTCATCCAGGAAGCCGTTGTCACCGTTCCGCGCGCCTTGATCGCCGAAACCATCAACCTCGTTGCCGTGCTGTCCGGCCGCGGTTCCACGCGCCGCCTGACCGAACTCGCTCGCGTCGACGGGCTCGGCCCGGACGGCGACTACCGCATCGCGCCAGCTACCAACAACAGCACCACAGGAGAAACTGTATGATCCGCCGTGCCATGCGCATCCGTCGCCACATCGCGACCGTTGCCGCCGTTACCTATGTCAACCTGCTGCTCGTCCCGGCTGCCCACGCCTCGGGCTCGTCCATGCCGTGGGAAGCGCCGCTTCAGAGCATCCTTGAATCCATCGAGGGGCCGGTGGCCAAGATCATCGCCGTGATCATCATCATCGTTACCGGCCTGACGCTGGCCTTCGGCGACACCGGTGGCGGCTTCCGCCGGTTGATCCAGATTGTCTTCGGCATTTCCATCGCCTTCGCGGCCAGTTCCTTCTTCCTGTCGTTCTTCTCCTTCGGCGGCGGGGCGCTGGTCTGATGGCGACCGTCCTTGAACAGCTTGCCGAGGTGCCGGGCTTCTCCGTCCCTGTCCATCGCGCGCTGACCGAGCCGATCCTGCTCGGCGGCGCACCGCGCTCCATTGCGATTCTCAATGGCACATTGGCTGGAGCCGTCGGCCTGGGCCTCCAGCTCTGGCTGGCCGGGATCGCGATCTGGGCTATCGGCCATGTCGCGGCGGTCTGGGCCGCCAGGCGCGATCCGCTTTTCGTCGAGGTCGGCCGCCAGCATCTGCGCCTGCCCGGCCATCTGAACGTATGAGGGGCCGGACATGATGAATCTCACCGAATACCGCCGCACCGCCGCCCGTCTTGCCGACTATCTGCCCTGGGTCGCGCTCGTCGATCAGAGCGTGGTCCTCAACAAGGATGGTTCGTTCCAGCGCACGGCGCGGTTTCGGGGTCCCGATCTGGATTCCGCCGTCGCGGCCGAACTGGTCGCGGTGGCAGGTCGCATCAACAACGCCTTCCGCCGTCTCGGTTCCGGCTGGAGTATCTTCGTCGAGGCCCAGCGATATCCATCCTCCGCATATCCCGACAGCAGGTTTCCCGATCCGGCCTCCGCGCTGGTCGATGCGGAACGCAGGGCGGATTTCGAGGGGGAGGTCGATGAGCAATCGTCCCCGCGGAACGATCGCCGACCGAACGGCACGTATTTCGTGTCCAGCTACTTCCTGACATTCCTCTACCTGCCGCCGGCCGAGGACGCCGCCCGCACCGAGGCCTGGCTTTACGAAGGCCGTGAGCAATCCGGTGTGAACCCATGGGAGATCCTGCGCGGCTTTGCAGACCGTACCGACCGCGTGCTGGCGCTGCTCGACGGCTTCATGCCTGAATGCCGCTGGCTCGATGATTCCGAGACGCTGACCTATCTGCATTCGACCGTCTCGACCAACCGGCATCGCCTCCGCGTGCCCGAGACACCGATCTATCTCGATGCGCTGCTAGCCGATCAGCCGCTGGCTGGCGGGCTGGAACCACGCCTTGGCGATCAACACCTCCGTGTGCTGACCATCGTTGGCTTCCCGACCACGACCACGCCCGGCCTGCTCGACGAGATGAACCGGCTCGCTTTCCCGTATCGGTGGAGCACACGGGCGATCCTGCTCGACAAGACCGACGCCACGCGGCTGCTGACCAGAATCAGGCGGCAATGGTTCGCCAAGCGCAAGTCCATCGCGGCGATCCTGAAAGAGGTCATGACCAACGAGCAATCCGCGCTCGTGGACACCGACGCCGCGAACAAGGCCGCCGACGCCGATATGGCCCTGCAGGAGCTTGGGGCCGATGTCGCCGGCATGGCCTACGTCACCGCGACGGTCACGGTCTGGGACGCCGATCCCCGCATTGCCGACGAGAAGTTACGGCTCGTCGAGAAGATCGTCCAGGGCCGCGATTTCACCGCCATGGCCGAGACCGTCAATGCCGTCGATGCCTGGCTGGGCAGCTTGCCGGGACATGTCTATGCCAATGTCCGCCAACCGCCTATTTCGACGCTCAATCTCGCCCACATGATCCCCCTGAGTGCCGTGTGGGCGGGGCCGGAACGGGACGAGCATTTCGGTGCGCCCCCCTTGCTCTACGGCAAGACCGAAGGCTCGACCCCGTTCCGGTTTTCCCTTCATGTCGGCGATGTGGGGCACACACTTGTCGTCGGCCCGACCGGCGCCGGCAAGTCCGTGCTGCTCGCGCTGATGGCCTTGCAGTTTCGCCGCTACGAGGGTTCGCAGGTTTTCGCCTTCGACTTCGGCGGCTCGATCCGCGCCGCCGCGCTCGCCATGGACGGAGACTGGCACGATCTGGGTGGCGGACTGACCGAGGGGGCGGACACCTCCGTTTCGCTTCAGCCGCTCGCCCGCATCCACGATACCTATGAACGCGCATGGGCGGCAGACTGGATCGTCGCAATTTTGATACGCGAGGGCATCCAGATCACGCCGGAGGTGAAGGAACATCTCTGGACGGCGCTGACCTCGCTCGCCTCCGCGCCGGCCGAGGAACGCACCATCACCGGTCTCGCGGTCCTGCTGCAAAGCAACGACCTGAAACAGGCGCTCCGGCCCTACTGCGTCGGCGGTGCCTTTGGCCGGCTGCTCGATGCCGAGACCGAACATCTCGGCTCGGCACGTTGCCAGGCGTTCGAGATCGAGGGCCTTGTCGGCACCGGCGCGGGTCCGGCCGTGCTCGCCTATCTCTTCCATCGTATCGGCGACCGGCTCGACGGCCGCCCGACGCTGCTCATCATTGACGAGGGCTGGCTTGCGCTGGATGACGAGGGCTTCGCCAGCCAGCTCCGCGAATGGCTGAAGACGCTCAGGAAGAAGAACGCCAGCGTCATCTTCGCCACGCAATCGCTCTCCGACATCGACAATTCCGCCATCGCGCCGGCGATCATCGAGAGCTGCCCGACCCGGCTGCTCCTGCCAAACGAGCGTGCGATCGAGCCGCAGATCACGGCAATCTATCGCCGTTTTGGCCTCAATGACCGGCAAATCGAAATCCTCGCGCGGGCGACGTCCAAGCGGGATTACTACTGCCAGTCGCGGCGCGGAAACCGCCTGTTCGAACTGGGCCTGTCCGAAGTCGGGCTCGCGCTCTGCGCCGCGTCCGCCAAGTCCGATCAGGCCGCCATCGAGCGCATTGTCGCCGAACACGGCCGGGACGGCTTCCTCGACGCCTGGCTGCGCCATCGCGGCGTCGATTGGGCCACCGACCTCGTTCCCAGCCTCACCAATCTCGCCGACCGGCCGGAACCACCCGCGCCGGTCGCGCCGGATCGTTTCCCAACAGAGGAGATTACCCCATGACCAAATACCGTTTCAGATTCGCCGGCGCCACGGCCCTCGCACTGGCCCTTGCCGCTCCGGTCACACTGTCGCCGATGCTCGCCAGCCCGGCTCACGCACTCTTCGGCTTCGGCGACATCGTCTATGACCCGACAAACCACGCCGAGAACCTTTTGACTGCCGCCCGCACGCTCGAGCAGATCAACAACCAGATCCAGAGCCTCCAGAACGAGGCGCAGATGCTCATCAACCAGGCCCGCAACCTCGCGAGCCTGCCGCATTCCTCGCTCCAGCAGCTTCAGCGGAACGTGCAGCAGACCCAGCAGCTCCTCGCCCAGGCGCAGAACATCGCCTTCGACGTCCAGCAGGTCGACCGGATGTTCCAGCAGGACTACGCCAATCTCGATCTTTCGGCGACCGATTCCCAACTCGTCGCCGATGCGCGGTCGCGCTGGGAGAACACGGTTGGCGGATTGCAGGATGCGATGCGCGTCCAGGCCGGAGTTGTCGGCAATATCGACACGAACCGTGCCGAAATGTCGGAGCTTGTCGGTCAGAGCCAGGGAGCCACCGGGGCTTTGCAGGCCACCCAGGCCGGCAATCAGCTTCTCGCCCTCCAGTCGCAACAGCTTTCCGACCTCGTCGCGGTGATGTCCGCCAATGGCCGCTCCGAAGCGCTGATCGAGGCCGAACGCGCGGCGGCGGCCGAACAGGGCCGCATCCAGCGCGAGCGCTTCCTGACGCCGGGAGCCGGCTACCAGCCCGGCAACGCCCGGATGTTCACCGGCGGCAATTGACGCGCAGGAGGGGCAGCCATGAACGGCAAGATGCTGGCCCGGCTCGGGGCGATCGTCTTCATCGCTATCGCGATTACCGCCACGGTGATCGAGATGACCCGGAAGGAGGAACCGGCGCGCGTCGGGACCGTGCCGGCGCTTCAGCCTTCGGCCGATCCGCTGCGACCGAGCCTGCGCCGGTGTCAGCAGCTCGGCGAGGCGGCGGTCAGCGATCCCGGCTGCCTTGCGACCTGGGCCGAGTCCCGTGACCGTTTCCTCGGTCGCACACCCGCGCCCGTAGTCCCTCACGACAACGCAGGGCAATGATCCGATGGGCGGCACCGGCGTCATCGATTCGTTTCTAGGGGTCTTCACCAGCTATATCGACAGCGGGTTCGGCCTGCTCGGCGGCGAGGTGGCGTTCATCGCCACCACCCTGATCGTTATCGACGTGACGCTCGCCGCGCTCTTCTGGGCCTGGGGCGCCGATGACGACATCATCGCGCGTCTCGTCAAGAAGACGCTGTTCGTCGGCGTCTTCGCCTATATCATCGGCAACTGGAACAATCTGGCGAAGATCGTCTTCGACAGTTTTGCCGGGCTCGGCCTGATGGCGTCCGGCACGGGCTTTTCCGCCGCCGATCTGATGCGCCCCGGCCGCGTCGCACAGACCGGCATGGACGCCGGCCGGCCGCTGCTCGAATCCATCTCCGACCTGATGGGCTACTGGTCCTTCTTCGAGAACTTCATCCAGATCGCCTGCCTGCTCTTCGCCTGGGCACTGGTATTGCTCGCCTTCTTCATCCTGGCGGTACAGCTCTTCGTCACGCTGATCGAATTCAAGCTGACCACGCTCGCCGGCTTCGTGCTGATCCCCTTCGGCCTCTTCGGCAAGACCGCCTTCATGGCCGAGCGCGTCCTTGGCAATGTCGTTTCGTCTGGCATCAAGGTGCTGGTGCTCGCCGTCATCATCGGCATCGGCAGCACCTTGTTCTCGCAGTTCACCGCCGGCTTCGGCGGCGCAACTCCGACCATCGACGACGCCATGGCGATCGTTCTGGCTGCCCTGTCGCTCCTCGGTCTCGGCATCTTCGGTCCCGGCATCGCCTCCGGTCTCGTCAGCGGCGGACCCCAACTCGGCGCAGGCTCGGCCGTAGGCACGGGTGTCGCCGCCGGCGGAATGGTGCTTGCCGGTGGTGCAGCGGCAGCCGGCGCGGCCATGCTCGGCGCGAGAGGTGGCGCTGCCGCACTGTCGGGTGGGGCGGCGGCCGTGGGAGCCACCTCGACGGCCTACAGCACCGGCTCGTTCGGTCAGACCGGCGCGACCGGTGTCGCCTCCGGCGTTGGCGGCGTCGCGCGGGCGGCGGGTTCCGCTGCCGTCTCGCCCCTCAAGCGGGCCGCCACGCGCACATCCCAATCCGTCAAGTCCAGCTTCTCCGAGGGCGCGAAGGCCGGATTCGGCGCGACCGGTGGCACCTCCACGATGGGCACGGTCGGCGGTGCGGATGCAGCGCCCACTGCAGCGCCCGCCGTACCGGCTGGCGGCCCGCCCGCATGGGCGCAGCGCATGCAGCGCCGGCAGGCGCTCAACCACGGCACGACCATGGCCGCCCATGCAGTCCGTTCCGGCGACGGCCACGGCTCCAGTTCTTCCGTCAATCTCTCCGAAGGCGACCGCTCATGAACCTCTTCAAACGACCATCGACCCATTACGGCAAGTCGCCGGAACCCGTCACACCCTATCAAAAGGCCGCTCAAGCCTGGGACGAGCGCATCGGCTCGGCCCGTGTGCAGGCGAAGAACTGGCGCTATATGGCCTTCGGCTGCCTGATTCTGTCGGCGGGCTTCGCTTCGGCGCTGGTCTGGCAATCGGCGCGCGGAACCGTCGTGCCCTGGGTGGTGCAGGTCGATGCGCTCGGCGAGGCCCAGACGGTTGCCCCCGCGACGGCCGATTACCGGCCGACCGATCCGCAGATCGCCTTCCATCTCGGCCGCTTCATCGAGCAGGTCCGCGCGATCCCGGCCGATCCGATCATCGTGCGCCAGAACTGGCTCAGGGCCTACGAGTTCACCACGGATCGCGGTGCGGCAGCACTCAACGACTATGCCCGTGCCCACGACCCGTTCACGAGGGTCGGCCGCCAGCAGATCGCCGTCGAGGTATCGAGCGTCATCCGAGCCTCGCCAGGCTCGTTCCGGGTTGCCTGGACCGAGCGCCATTACGAGAACGGCCAGCTTTCCGCCACCGAGCGATGGACCGCCATCCTGACCATCGTGATCCAGATCCCACGTAGCGCGGAGCGTCTACGCGCCAACCCGCTCGGCATCTATGTCAATGCGATCTCCTGGTCGCGGGAGATGAGCCAATGACCCGCACGACTTACCGTAAGGCCGGGTTTACGGTTTGTCGCAAACCCGCCTTCGCGGCTCTGCTGCTCTCCGCAACCATGCTGGCGGGCTGCGCCACCAACCGGACGCCGCAATTCTCCTATGACGAGACCGTGCCGCCGCTGCCCGCTGTGCAAGCATCCGCTGGAGATGACCACCCGCGGCCGTTGCACACGCCGCCGGCCTGGACAGTGGCACGCGGCGGCGAGGCCTCCGGCACACCGACCGGCCGCGTGCAAAACGCCAATGCCGCCGCCCGTGTCGAGCCTCGGCGTGAGGGCTACTACAATTCGATCCAGATCTATCCATGGTCGGAAGGCGCACTCTTCCAGGTCTATGCCGCGCCAGGTCAGATCACCAATATCGCGCTGGAGCCCGGCGAGAGCCTGACCGGGACGGGGCCGATCGCGGCAGGTGACACCACCCGCTGGATCATCGGCGATACGACAAGCGGTTCGGGCACGAACCGCCGCGTGCATGTGCTGGTGAAGCCGACGCGGCCGGACATCTCGACCAATCTCGTCATCACCACCGACCGACGCATCTACATGATCGAGCTGCGTGCCCGCGAGGAACCCTACATGCCGGCCGTGGCCTGGGCCTATCCGCAGCCGCCCGCAGCGCAGCAGTCCACACCGGCGCGGCCCACCATTCCGGCTCCTTCCGCCCGCAATCACCGTTATGGGTTGCAAGTGCACGGTGACAGCCCGCCCTGGCGGCCGGTCTCGGTCTTCGACGACGGCCGCCGTGTCTATGTCGTCTTCCCAGCCGGCATCGTGCAGGGCGAGATGCCGCCGCTCTTCGTGCTGGGCTCCGACGGTGAACCGCAAATCGTCAACAGTCGCATCTGGCGCAACATCCTGATCGTGGACCGTCTGTTCGGTGCCGCCGAGTTGCGCCTTGGCAGCGGCAACCGACAGCAGGTGGTCAGGATCGTGCGGGTCGAGGAACGGCAGGCCGAAACCTCCGCTAAGAGCGGCGCGAACGATGGAGAAGCGTCATGAGCGAGACCGAAACCGCGGCGCCCATGCGGCTGCGTGCCGAGCCGCCGCGCGTCACACGCCTGTCCCGCAAGATGCTCGCGGGCGTCGGCGCCGTCGCATTGCTCGGCATCGGCGGCGCGCTTATCTACGCCCTTCAGACCCGCGAGGCGGGACCGGGAGGGGAAGAACTCTATTCGACCGAAAACCGCCCGACGGCCGACGGTCTCACCAGCCTGCCGTCAGACTATACCGGTCCTGTCCTTGGACCGGCATTGCCCGGCGATCTCGGTCGGCCGATCCTCGACGCCCAGGAGCGCGGGCAGCCCGTCGCGCCGCCCGCCATCACGACCCCTGCGGTCGATCCCGAAGAGGAGCGTCGTCGCGCCGAGGAAGAAGCCGCGCGCACCAGCCAGGTGTTCTTTCAGTCCGGCCCGAACGCGGCGGGCGGGACACCGATGCCAGATGTCGGCGGGCTGGACCTTGCCGGACAGGCCGGCGCGCCGGCGGGGCAGAACAGTGAGCTTACCTTCCTCAACGGCCCGGTGGACCGGCGCACCGTCGCGGCGGATCGCGTCATGCCGCCGGCGTCGCCCTATATCCTGCAGGCCGGTTCGGTGATCCCCGCAGCGCTCATCACCGGCATCCGCTCCGATCTGCCTGGACAGATCGCCGCGCAGGTGACCGAGAACGTCTATGACAGCCCGACCGGCTCGCTGCTCCTGATTCCGCAGGGCACGCGCATCATCGGCGAATACAGCAGTGATGTCGGATTCGGTCAGCGCAGGGTGCTGCTCGTCTGGAACCGGCTGATCTTCCCCGACGGTCGCTCCATCGTGCTGGAGCGCCAGCCGGGCGCCGACAGCCAGGGCTACGCTGGGCTCGAGGACGGTGTCGATTATCACTGGTGGGACCTGGCCAAAGCCGCCGGCCTTTCGACGCTGCTCGCGGTCGGCGCCGAACTGGCGATCGACGACGAAGATCGTCTGCTCAGTGCCATCCGCAATGGTGCCCAGGACGCCATCAACGATGCCGGCCAGCAGATCGTCCAGCGCCAGTTGCAGGTCGAACCGACGCTGACCATCCGGCCCGGCTTTCCCGTCCGCATCGTTGTCACGCGAGATCTCGTACTCGAACCTACGGGCGCTGATTGATGACCAAGCTGAAACTCGGCGCGATCATGGACGACAAGCCGGTCAAGCTCACGATCGAGATTCCGGCCGCCGTGCATCGCGACCTTGTCGCCTATGCCGAGGTGCTCGGCCAAACGACGGGACAGCCTGCTCCGGACCCGGCAAATCTGATTGTTCCAATGCTGGAACGCTTCATGGCGACCGATCGAGCCTTTGCGAAGGCTCGAAGGAATCGTGCCGGCCCAGCTACCTCCTGACTCACGCCGCGCCATTTCGGCTGCGTCGAAGCATCATCTCGAGAAAGTTGCGGTGAGGAACGTTCCGGTTGAAGGGAGACCAGATTGCTGTGACGGGAATTGAGTCCGGCGGCTCATCGTCGAGGCATCGGAATTCGACTCCTGGCATCGCGATCGCCGTCGCCGATTCCGGCACCGGTGCAATACCGTATCCCTCTGCAACCAACCGGATGAGCGTGTCGCGCCCGACATCGAAACGATGGATAGCCGGTTGGAGTCTGCGTTCACTGAAGCGGTGCAACACGCGATCCAGCACCTGCGGCTCGATCCCGTCGTGGCACACAAGAATGGTCTCGGACGCGAGGTCCACCCATTCCAGTTCCTGCGCCTTGGCAAGGTCGTGGAGCGCGGGCAGAGCTGCAACAAGCCGCTCCACCCAGAGCTGTTTCGAGTGGCAGTCAGGGATGATTGCGCCGCCGACCACGAAGGCAATATCGAGTTGGCCCTCGCGGATCTGGCGCAGCAGGCTGCAGCGCTGCCCATCGGTGATATCGACGGCAATGCGAGGATAGGACTCTCGAAAGCGCCCAAGGAGATCAGCGAGGGCAGGGGAGATCAGAACACCGCCGAGTCCGATGCGAAGACGACCGAGTTCCCCGCCAGCCATCATACCTGCCACTTTCACGGCATGATCGAGTTGATCAATGCCGGCCGCGATATGCCTGAGGAAGCGCTCGCCCGAATCGGTAACGGCCACGCCGCGATGCCGCCGTTCGAAAAGAAGCACGCCGAGATCTTCTTCCAGTTGCTTGATGCGCTGGCTGAGGCCGGACTGGCTAACGCCAAGCGCGGTTGCGGCGTGCCGGAAGTTGAGGTGTTCGGCGACGGCCGCCGCCTGCATCAACGCCACGAGCGGGATGCGGTATCCCAAGGGTGACCGCGCATGGACACTACCCTCGACCTGGCCAACGTTCTGTTTGGGTGGACGGCGCCTCATCACACGGACGCGGGCTTGCCGGAATTCCGCATTTCCAGCAGCCGCGCAAGCGTGCGGCGGTCGAAGCTCGCGGCTACCGCGAGCGTTTCCTCGCCGCCGATCGTCCTGGGTATTCCAAGTGGCACAACTCTGAAATGAAGCTGAACCAAGCGCAACAGCCAGAGCGGATTCATCTCGATCAGGATCGTCGAAACGTCGGTCTCGAGGCCCCATTCGACAATGCCGGAAAGAAGGGCATTCGCCACCGGGCTCAACATCCGGCCCCGCTCGCGGCAGCCTGGCTCGACGCAATAGCGCGTCCATTCCCAGATTTTGGGTCCGGCCGGTCGCTCGCCCTCGCACAGATCAGGGAGCACGTCCGAAAGGATATGAGGGCGGGTAGTCGGCAGCATGCGCTGATAGCCGACAACGCGATCATCGGTGATGTAGAGCATGTGAACCGCGTGCTCGTCGTCAAAGCGATCCGTCTCCCGGCCATCGTCGCTGCGAAGGTCTGTCCAACCCTTCTCGTCGACAAAGATCGTGTGGCGCAGGCGAAAGGCCTGATCCAGTTCCTTGCGATGACGGTGAGTGTTCTGCGAATCTACGACAAGAAGCATCGGTTGGCCTCCGGGTTTCGAAGTCAACCAATGATGTTTCATTTGGCAAGGTTTCAGGAATTACGGATATCCGTAGGTAATCAGGAAATCAGCCCGAGCCGCAACGCTTCTGCGACGGCATGAACGGTGTTCGCCACGCCCAGTTTTGCGCGGACGGCCCGCATATGCATGTCGGCGGTATGGATGCTGACGTTCAACCGTTCGGCGATCTCGTCGGTAGTAAGTCCCTCTGAGGCCCACGCCACGGCCTCACGTTGCCGGCGTGAAAGATGGACTGTGTTGCGGTCAATCTGCCCACCGGCCAGCGCGAGCGCGCAGCCGAGCCCGTATGCGGCGACAAACTGCAGCGCGAATCGATCCGACTCAGCGAGTTCAAGCTGCTCCGCAGCTACGGAGAATCCAAACATGCCACTTTCCAGAGTCGGAAAGGAAAAGGTGATCCCCTCGCGAAGGCGGAACTCCCCAGCTTCATTTATGATGCGCCGGCCGATCGGGCAGACCGAGCAGAGCTCCCGTATCTCATCCCAGTGGAAATGAGGGCACCCTCGCTGAACAAGACGTATCGCCGGATCGCGGTAGAGATAGCCAAGCGAGAAATATCGGTGTGACCATTCTGCGGGCCATCTCTCGAGGAGAACGTGTGACCGTTGCTCCCGCCTTGACGAATTCGGTGGTGGGATCATCCCTGCGAGAAGGTTAGTGGCGCCGTAGTGTTGAAGGAAGTTCAAGAGACAACGGCTGACTTCATCAGTCGTGCGACAGTCCCTCATATCTTCCGTTACGCTATACGTCTGCTCCAGACGGAAGCGCCAACGCCCATTGCGATGTCGCGCAAGGTGGCGATCTTGCTGGTTATCCGTTTCCACAACCTTCTTTTGACCTGACATGTCGCCTCTGCTGTCACGCGCCTCACCTGCTGCTGCACACTTTGGGCTTAACAAGAAGAACTGCTGACACAGCCTGACTCAAGCGAACTGGTCTCCGGCAGACGCGGCACGGCTCAACCATGCATTCTGCCGCTTTTCCCCACCACCATCTGAGCACCGATCGATGGCGGTAACGGTAGGCAACGCACACTTCTCACCGTGTTCAATCCAATCCCGCATGGCTAGCAGGGCCGGCTTGTCCGGCAGTTCGCACTCTTCTGACGGTATGATCGTTGGCGCGTTCACCGGATTTCAAATGGTCTCATGTTGTGAATCGCGGATGGCCTGCCACACTCGATGCGGCACAAACGGCATGTCGATGTTGTCGATCCCAAGGGAGCGAACTGCATCGATAACCGCATTTGCAATCGCCGGCGGCGCGCCAATCGTTCCGGATTCTCCCACTCCTTTCAGTCCAAGGGGATTAGTCGCTGTCGGATACTCGGCGAGCTCGGTCTTGATTGAGCAGAAGTTGTCCGCGCGTGGCAGGCTGTAGTCCATTAGGCTGCCGGTCATGATCTGCCCATCGTCGTCGTAGACAATCTCCTCAAGCAGAGCCTGTCCTACCCCTTGGGCGATACCACCTAGGATTTGTCCTTCGCAGATCATCGGGTTTATGGCGTGACCCACATCATCGACAACGGCATAGCGATCGATGGAAATCCGCCCGGTCTCGGGGTCGATCTCAACTTCGCAGATGTGACAGCCGTTGGGATAATTGGGAATGTCCGCCGACGCTGTTCCTACCGCCTCGAGGCCGAGTGAGTATTTTTCGTCCAGATGGACCGGTTGAAAAAGAGATCTGGCGACATCGGTGATTGGAAGTGTTCGATTTGACGACCGGCTTCTGAAAATGCCCTCCGCAAAGTCAACTTCTTCAGGCTCTGTCTCAAGCATTTCTGCTGCTCGAATGCGAGCCTTCTCAATGATCGCCTGGCACGCTGATTTCAACGCTTTGCTTGCGAGAAGAGAGCTGCGCGCGGAGTAGGTGCCTCTGCCGAACGTCACCTTCTCGGTATCGCCCTGGATAAAGCGTATATCTTCGAAGGGAATGCCGAGCCACTCACTGACCATCTGGGCAAAGGTTGTCGCATGACTTTGCCCATGAGAATGAAGGCCTGAGACGATCGTTACTGCGCCGCTCGGATCGAAATTCAACTCCATACGATCGTTAAAAATGCCCGCGTGTTCGATATAGAAGATGAGCGACCGCCCACGGAGCAACCCGCGGTCTGAAGAGGCTTGGCGCCGGCCCTCGTATCCATCCCAGTCGGCAAGCTTCTTGCACCGTTCCATCAACTGCATGAATTCGCCGCTGTCGTAAGTCGATCCGGTGGGCGTTGTATATGGCATCGCCTCGGGAGGAATGGCGTTTATCCTGCGTATCTCGTCGCGCTCGAGCCCGATCTGGTTGGCAGCTTCGTCCAAGAGCCTTTCGATCAGAAAGTTGCCTTCTGCTCGCCCCGGCCCGCGATAAACATGGGTGGGCGCGGTATTCGAGAATGCTGCCGTCGCGGTAATCGACACCTTTTGAATGTCGTAGATGCCCGGCGAATAGCGTATCGTAAACCAGGGAGCGATGGCGCCGGTCGGCGCGACATAGGCACCTATCCAATGGATGGAGTTGGCTCGTAGAGCGAGGATCTTGCCTTGAGAATTCAATGCAAGTTCACCCTCGACAACCTCGTCCCTGCCGTGAAAGTCGGCCACCAGCATATCCGATCGTGTAGACAGCCAGCGCACTGGTCTGCCGCATCGGCGAGACGCCCAAAGAACCAATGCGTCTTCCGGATATGCGTCCGTCTTCATGCCGAATCCTCCCCCGACGTCCGGCGATATCACCCGCAGTTTCGTTTGGGGTATTGCAAAGACGTCGCGCGCCAGCTGCTCACGAACAGCATGGGGGCTCTGGGAAGACGTGTAGAGCGTGTAACCGTCGTCTGAAGGATCGTAGCTTCCGATTATCGCACGAGGCTCGAGAGGGTTTGCGGCAACGCGATTGTTCCTCAGTTTCACGCTGACACGATGTGTTGCGCTCTCGAATGCCTCGTTGACCACACTCTCTTCGCCCATCTTGATAGCGAAGCTGACGTTGTCAGTGCAGTCGTCCCACACAGCCGATGCACCTGGAGCCAGGCCTGCCGGCGAGTTCGGGACAGTCGCAAGTTCCTCAAAGTCGACTTCGATCAATTCAGCGGCATTGCGCGCCGCCGTCAGTGTTTCGGCTACAACGAACGCAACGCGGTCACCAACAAACCGGACTTTGTCGGTCACGAGAACCGGGCGCTTTGTGCGATATCCGTCCTTGGTCAGGCCGAAATCCTGGGGCATGAAGTTCGGTAGCATCGGTCCGATCTGGTCCGCCTCGATATCCTTTCCTGTAAGGATGCAAAGCACCCCGGGTATCTGAAGAGCAGCAGACGTGTCGATTGAACTGATTCTGGCGTGCGCCATGGGTGAAAGCACGACATGCCCGTAGCATTCTCGAGGAAGGTGAATGTCGTCCACATATCGGCCGCGACCGGTCACGAAGCGCGCATCCTCAACGCGCTTGACCGAATGACCTATTCCGTTTTCTGCCATTTCTGCCTCCCTAGGTCGGGTCATTTCATTTCACTCTCAAAGCAGTCCGATTGCGATCTGCGGCAGCAAAACGACGAGCAATAGGACGAATAACATTGCGAGTGTCAGGGGTGCCGACCCTATGAAGATGTCCTTCAGCGACACGTCCCGACGAGAGAGTGTCGCGTGTACGACAAAGACCGAGAGCCCTAGGGGCGGGGTCAACAGCCCGATCTCGACTGCGATAACGGTTACGATGCCGAACCAGACAGGATCGATGCCGAAGGGCTGAAGAGCGGCAAGGAAGATCGGCACCATGATCGCCATGATCGAGATGGATTCGATCACAGTCCCCAAAACGAGAATGATGGCGAAGTAAATGAGCAGGAGGGCGACATAACCAAGGCCTGAATCCATCACCAAATCTCCCATCTGGGTCGGCAGGCCGGAAATGCCCAGCATACGGCTGAACATGCTTGCCGCTATGATCAGGAACAGCAAAGACGCGGTGATGTGGCCTGTGTCGATCAGAACTTCGCCAAGCTTTTTCCATGTCAGCCGCCGACGGATCAACACGATAAGGAAAGCCGCAAATGCGCCCATCCCGCCCGCTTCAATGGCCGTGAATACGCCTCCGTAGATGCCGCCGAAGACGAGCGTGATCAGGAGTGCCAGGGGGACGGTCTTCCAGAGAATTTGTTCTCCGGTAGGCCGATCTAAATCGGCGTCTTCATGGCTTAGCTCCGACCCGCTCGACCAGACCAAATTTGGCGTAAACCGGGCCATCAGGACAATGGTGACACCAAACATCAATGTCAGGAGCAAGCCGGGGCCAATCCCTGCCAGGAAAAGGTCGCCGACCGATTGTTCCGTCAGGATCGCATAGAAGATCAAAAGGATGCTTGGAGGAATGAGCATGCCCAAAATAGCGGAACCCGCCACTGTGCCCACCGCAAAGCGGGTGCGATAGCCAAAGCGTTCCATCTCAGGCACTGCGACTCTCGTGAAGACCGACGCCGAGGCGATCGATGATCCGGTAACCGAGGCGAACAGCGCGTTGGCCGCGACTGTCGCGATACCAAGCCCGCCCAGCACACGCGACAAGAGGTAGTGCGCTATCTCATATGCATCGCGCCCCATGCCGGCCGCGGAGACGAAGAAGCCCATTAGGACGAAAAGCGGAACGATCCCGAATATGTATTCGTTGATCGTATGTGCGGCGGATTCATAAAGCAGCGCCGCTGCAATATCGAAACTTCCCCGCATGACCCAAACGCTGACAAACGACGTCAGGGCGAGCGCAATCGGTACATGCATGCCGAAGTAGATCAGCGCTATCATTATGACGGCAGATACAATGCCGATTTCAAACCCCGTCATCACGATTGACCTTCTTCTATACTCTCGTCGGGCGATTGTTTTTCGTTCGCAGCCCCTAGGCCAAGTTCGTCGGCAGCCATGATGAGGAACTGTACGAGCAAGAGCGCGCAACCGAACCAAATCGCAAAGCGGATCGGCCATTCGGGGAAGGTGAAAACCCCGTGAGCGCCGATGAAATAGCCGTGATCGTAAGCATCGAGCCATTTGGGCCAGGCCAACCAAGCGATCACAGCCATCAATGCTGCGCCTGCAGCATGCATGAGCGCGCCCGTCACGCTTCCCACCAAAGGGAAGCGCCGCCTCAAACCCATGAAGAATGCATCGGAACGCGTAACCCGGCCTTCTTTGAGGGTGTGTGCGATCTGCAGGTAGACGATCACCACGATGGAGGCCTGGATAATTTCTGTAGGGCCATTGATCGGCGCATTGAAGTAACGAAAAGCCACATCGACGACGACGATGATCATCATCGCGAATATCCAAACCGAACCCAGCCAGTTGCATACATAGGTGAGATGCTCGAACGCTCGTCGTGGCGCCGATTTGGATCCGTGAGCAGTTGATTGGGGGAAAGTGAAGGCACCGCTATCCGGCGTCCTCACGTCGTCGTTTCCTGCGGAACTCATTCCTGATCCCAATCCCGAAGCAACTTCTGGCCGTTCGACCGAAGGTAGTCGAGATAGGCGGAAAGCAACTCGTGTCCTGGCTTGCCGTCTGACTCCGCGCGATCAGCCCACTGTTTGCCCAGGCTTGGCATCACCTGCGCCCAGGCAATCATGTCTTCTTCGGGCAGCGTGGTGGTCTGTTGTCCGTATTCGGTTTCGCATAACGCGCGACCAGCTTCTGAACCTGCAACCAGCGCATCCAGGTTGACGGTGTTCCAGACTTCAGCGCCTTCCTCGAATGCAGATTTGACTTCGTCGGGAAGACGGTCCCAAACCCCGTTGTTGACCGTCAACATGACGGTGGCACTGCCGCCTGCCCCTGTCACGAGCGCATAGGGAGCTGGTTCGCAAATCTTCAATGCCGCGGCGATCTGCTGCCAAAGGAGCATTCCGTCGTACACACCAGTTTGGATGGAATTGTACGCCGTTGCCATTTCCCCAGTGACTGCGCCGGCGCCTGCCGCCTGAATCCAGGGGAGATTTGCGCCGACCGCGGCGAACTTCTTGCCCTTCATATCCTTGAGCGAGTTTATCGGGATGCTCGAATAGAGCGTGTAGGCGTCTACGACCGCCGAATTGCGCAAATAATGTTGATTGAACGCATCCCACTCTGCTTGGTAAGGCTCATAGGTCTCGACCATGTAGTTGATCGCATCTACTGCCACGCTCAGGTCCTGCGCTGTGAAGGGCGTGGAGAATGAGATCTGATGGAGTGGAAGCTTGTCGGGCGTGTAGGCGGAAATGACAACGCCGACGTCGCCAAGCCCCGATGAGACCGCCTCGAGTTCGGCACGGGGTTTTGCGATCTGCCCGCTATAGGCTTCGTTCCAGGAGATCTTATAGTTTCCCGTCTCTGCAAGGATTTCATCGACGGTAGGTATGAACCCAGTGGTGACTGCACTTACCGCCGAGAATTGCGGGGCGTTGCCCGAGACGACAGTTATGCTGATCGTTTCTGCGGCCGAGGCCGTAGAGGCGAGCAGAGCTCCGGCTACGCCGAAAGCAATCGTGTATTTGTAGTTCATTCTGGTATCCTCCCATGATATCCACTACCCGTGCTTTGAGGCGGTGGAATCTCTAACAAACTGAAATCACTCGACTAAATTCTCCTGCTCTTCGCTGTCTCTAATGAAAGCAACAGGCCGGACCCAGCCAGCCGAGGCGCCCGCGATTTTCACGGGAAAGCAGCACACCTTGAAACCGTGCGGTGGAAGGCGGTCGAGGTTGGTGAGCTTCTCCATATGGCAGTAGCCCTTCTCGCTGCCTGCCTTGTGTCCCTCCCAGATAACGGAGGGATCACCCGTCTCTTCGAACCGTCGTCGGGTGGCTGAGAATGGAGCATCCCAGCTCCATCCGTCGGTACCGGTAATCTTGACGCCCTGTTCCAACAGATAAAGCGTGGCTTCTCGGCCCATTCCACATCCGGCGTCCAAGAAACGGTCGGTGCCGTATGCCGTGGCGGCCGATGTGTTGACCATGACGATGTCAAATGGCTTGAGGTTGTATTCAATCAGGTCGAGCGATCGCCTCACGTCGTCGACCGAACAGACATAGCCGTCAGGCATCTCAGTCATGTCGAGCTTCACGCCATCTGCGAAGCACCACTCCAATGGAACTTCATCGATCGTCAGGGCAGGTTTGCCGCCATCCATGGTCGGATGGAAATGCCAGGGAGCATCCATGTGGGTGCCGTTGTGGGTGGTCAATATTACCCGTTCCAAGGCGGCACCTTTGCCCTCGGGAAGCTGGCTCACCGACAGGCCGGGAAACATTTGCACGAAATCGTGGGCACCCGCATCGTGATCCAGATACTCGATTGTTGGCAGCATATTCGGAGGGTCCGATGCGATACCAGCGCGCAGGTCAACGGAGAGGTCGATCATGCGCATCACGAAACCTCTCCTGGGCTTTTGGCACCGAGCCTCTGGGTAACCTCGCAAGGGATGGGGATGCTGTGGATTTTGCTCGGGTCGTTTTCGTCCCGACCGATCCAAACCCGGGTGTCATTCCCTTCCACCGCCAGTGCGCCAGACCGGCTCGTCACGCGATGGGAAAGCGTAATGCTTGATCTCCCGATACGAACCACATCCGTGGCAATAGTGACTTGCTGCCCGAACGAGATCGGTGTCGCGAACTTCGCTTGGCAGTCGACCATCGGCCAACCTGCCACCTTGAAACGACGGAGAATGTCCGGCTTCTGCATGCCCAATGCATCCGCCAGTAGAGAATTGGTGTTTGCATCGAAGAATTCGAAGTAGCGGGGATAGTAAACAATGCCGGCAGGGTCGCAGTCTCCCCACTCGACCATCATCGATCGCTCAAATCGATAAAGTGGGTACGACCCGGACCGGCTATCTGCTGCCCCGTTCATCATTGCCCGCCATTCAGTTGGGCGAGCCCGAGCATCTCACGGGCTTCGGAAGGCGACGCGACCTCGCGCCCGAGTTCGTTGGCGATCCGCACTGTCCGCGCGACCAGCATTTCGTTCGTCGCAAGTTCGCCCTTGCGATAGTAGTTGTTGTCTTCGAGACCAACGCGCACGTGACCACCCCAGAGAATTCCCTGGGTCGTTGCGGGCAACTGGGCTGGACCGATTCCGGAAACGCAGAAGACAGACTGCGGCGGCAGGAGCTTGATCATCGACTCCAGCACGTCGTGGCTATACGCCATTGCACCTTGGAAATTCCGGTGTGCACCGAGAACGATGTTGATGTAGTAGGGGGGCTTGTCGTACCCTTTCTCGATCAGCCTGCAGACGTCCTGAGCGATATGGGCTGGATTGAAGACCTCCCATTCCGGCTTGACGCCGCGCTCCTGGAAGCGCTTCGCGAGCTTCTCGCTGCGGCTAGGCGAGGTGATAACTAGGATCTCTTTGTCGCCAAAGGTGTCGACCGCGGTAAAGCCATCCAGAGTGGCCATCTCCGCGCCTGCGTCTGCACCCTTAATCCGCTCATCGAAGTTGTTCTCGAACATCCCATCCGGGCGCTCGAGCAACATATCGCCGCTCGAACCGCCCCCAGTGGAATTGTTGATGATGATGTCGCAGCGCTCCCGAATTAGGGAGTTCATGTTGCGGTAGATATCGGGATTGCAGGTGGCCAGATCGTCCGGACGGCGTGCATGCAATGCCGCAATGGCCGCGCCTTCCTTGTGTGACAAAGCGACGGATGCGGCGATCTCTTCTGGTTGAGTGGGCAATGCAGGATTGGATTCCTTCGATGCCATACCGCCGGTAGGCGCAACCGTAATAATCAGCTTTGAGGTCACAGTACTCTCCAATTAACTCGTTGAATTAGCTTTTCTTTTCGGAATCACTCATCCGATCGTCCAGGACAGACGAGTAGAACTCGGTCGTCGTCCGGAGATTTCTTTCCAGCAGCTCGACCGCTTCTTCGGTCTTGCCGGATACGGTGGCGTCTGCGATCGCGGTATGCTGCTCGATGATCTCCTCGCGGTTCATGTTTTCATCCATGAGCGCGATGCGGTAACGGCGGTGCTGATCTGCTAGGCGCCGTTGGATTTCGAGGGCTCGTGGGCTGCCGCAGGCCGAAATCAGAGCTTTGTGGAATTCATCATGCTCGTCGTTCCAGGCGTCGAGACCTTCTTTATCGGTCGCTGTGTTGAGCGTGATGTCCTTCAGGCGATAGAGCGCGCCGACAACCTCGGCCTTCCACTCTACGCCGCCTTTGGCAATCGACTGGCGGAGCGCGGCGGTTTCCACCGTTACCCTCATCCATTCGATGTCGAGCAGATCACTTCTCGTAAGGGGCTTAAGTCGGAAGCCGCGGTTTGCCGCAAACTCGATAAGGCCCTCTCCGGCGAGCCCGGTAAGCGCCTCCCGCAGGGGACTGCTTCCCAGGTTGTATTCTTTTCTCAGTTCCTGGAGCCGAAGCCACTCCGAAGGAGGCCAGCGACCTTCAATGATGTCGCGGCGAAGCAGGGTCTTTGCCAAAAATGTTTGATTCACGGTGCTTGCAGCCTCCTCTGAACAGCGTATGTTAAATGTTGCAAATTATCGATTATCAAGTCAAGATGACATTATAAATTTAGAAACATGAAGTTCGTGCAAGAATGCATTATTCGGTCATGACATTGAAAATAAACGACTTCTACCGTGGCTGGGCATTCGAATGAAAGGGAGAATGAGGATGAGATTGTACGAAAGACGCTGGCGTTTGACCCGGGAGTCAACGGAAGCCCTGTCAAAAAGAGAGTGTGCTGGACTTTGATGGAAACACGATTTCCCGTCGCAACAGGAGAGCATTCATCCAGTGGAGGCCACAGCAAAATGGACTTCGTATCAATTAGTGTGAATGGGACCGAGTTAGCGGGCCCTGCAGAACCCAGAAATCTTCTGGTTGAATTCCTTAGAGCGAATGGCCTAACCGGCACCCACGTCGGATGCGACACCAGTCAGTGTGGCGCGTGCAATGTCTTGGTCGATGGAAAGCTGATCAAATCCTGCACTGCTTTCGCTGTCGAACTGCAGGGGCGGTCGGTAACGACTATCGAGGGAGTTGCGGTCGGAGGCGCGCTTCATCCAATTCAACGGGCCTTCCATGATTATCACGGACTTCAATGTGGGTTCTGCACCCCCGGCATGATTATCGCGGCACTTGCGCTGCTTCAGGAAAATACGAAGCCCACGGAAGACGAAATACGCGCTTTTCTAGCCGGCAGTATCTGTCGCTGCACAGGCTATCAAAACATCGTCACCGCCATACAGGCTGCTGCTGAGCAAATGGAGAGCGGGAATGTATGACTTCGAGTTTGTTGGCCCAAAGACCATTGCCGAAGCGGTGGACGCCCTTAGAGCGGAAGGTTCTCAGCCATTGTCCGGTGGGCAAACGCTTATTCCGACAATGAAGCAGAGACTTGCCGCTCCCACCCGACTGGTTTCGCTTGCCGAAATCGATGAGATGAAGGGCGTCCAGCGTAAAAATAATTGTATCCGAATTAGGGGGGCGACGACGCATGCTGAGGTGTCGCGGAATGTGAAAGACTTTCCAGCGCTTGCTAAGCTCGCGGGTGGGATTGGAGATCCCGCAGTTAGAAACCGCGGAACGATCGGCGGGTCGCTAGCGAACAATGATCCGTCTGCTTGTTATCCATCTGCAGTTTTGGCGTCGGCAGCCACAATCATCACGAACTCCCATGAGATTGCGGCCGACGATTTCTTCCAGGGCGTATTCACTACCGCGCTTGCCGAGGGCGAGATTATTACGGCTGTGGAATTTCCCGTTCCCCGGCGGGCTGCATATCTCAAATTTGAGCAACCAGCGTCGCGCTTTGCGCTGGTCGGGGTCTTCGTGGCCCAGTTTGAATCGGGTGTCCGTGTCGCCGTAACAGGCGCTGGCGAAGACGGTGTCTTTCGCTGGCGGGAGGCGGAAGCACTTCTGTCAGGATCGTTCTCGCCTGATGCGATTGCGGGGCTTTCGCCACCTGCTGATCAAATGATGGGCGATCTGTTCGGTACACCGGAATACCGCGCCCACCTCGTTGGTGTTCTAACAAAGCGCGCTGTTGCTGCGGCTTGATCTGCAGCACATCCGCCCCTCGTTCAAACCCGCAGAAATGCCAGATATCCAATCGGTCATGACAACCGTCAGTGCCGACAAGTAGTGATCACATAGAGGTTCAAAATGAAGTTAGAGGGCGAGTTCGTCGTTCCGTTGTCCAGGCAAGAAGTTTGGACGATGCTCAACGATCCCGAGGTTCTCCAGCGGGCCATTCCAGGCTGCAAGGAACTCACCGAAACGGATGATGGCTATTCGGCAAAAGTGGGCGTTGCCATCGGTCCGGTCAAAGCGACCTTTTCGGGCGACGTGACATTCACGGATGTGACCGAGTTCCACGGCTACACGCTTATGGGGCAGGGATCCGGAGGTGTCGCGGGATTCGCCAAGGGTTCCGCCAAAATGCTTCTTGAAGAGCGCGAGGAAGGAACGGCCATCCTTTATGATGTCGATGCTTCTGTGGCCGGTAAACTGGCGCAATTGGGCAACCGTCTGATCGCTTCGACGTCGAAGAAACTCGCGGCACAGTTCTTTGACGAACTGAATGTGATCGCCCAAGAGCGAGCCGCTGCCTGATGACGGATACGGAATCGAGGAGGTTCCAAGAGAGCAGAGTGCATCGACTGCCGGGTAGCTGATAGCTCTAGATACACAGGGGCACACGAATTCGCCGATCGGCACACAAGGTTGATAATGTGACATCTATTGTCACGTGTGTGAATTGTTGCCGCCCCGCAACCCTTCGATAATCACCCCAAATCAAGCAGTCTGACACGGAACCATTGAAGGTAATTTGGTCGGAAAAATGAAATGCTGGGAGGCAGGAATGCGGAGAGTAGCGATTGCGGGTGCCGGTATTGGCGGGCTTACGGCGGCATTGTCGCTTCACGAGATGGGATTTGAGGTCAAAGTCTTTGAGGCGGTGGATGAGCTGCAGCCTTTGGGCGTCGGCATCAATCTGATGCCGCATTCGTCCGAGGTGCTTCATGGACTTGGTCTTGCGGAAGCGCTGGACGACATCGCGGTTCGTACCCGGTGTATCGAATATCGGACAAAGTACGGACATGTCATCCAGTCGGATCCGCGCAATGTTGAAGCGGGGTTTGCTTCCCCCCAATACTCAATCCATCGTGGCGAGTGTCAGTTCCTTCTGTTCGACACCGTAAGGTCTCGCCTAGGGGCCGATTCAGTGGAAACGGGCATGATGGTTGAGAGCTACGATCAAACTTCAGATCAGGTCAATGTGCATTTCGCCAACGGACGCAGCTACGATTTTGATTTCCTGATTGGTGGCGACGGACTGCGATCGAACGTCCGCCGACAGATGCATCCGGATGAAGGTCCGCCCCACTACGAGGGTACGATGATGTATCGCGGCGCAGTCGAAATGGAGCAGATCGGCGACGGGCGCACCATGGTTATTGCGGGAAACCATGATGTGAAATTCGTCACCTATCCGATCAGCGAAAAGGCTCGAAAACAGGGGCGCGCGCTTACCAACTGGGTAGCTGAGGTGCGCGTCGATCAACCCCGACACATTAAGGATGCCGACTGGACGCGGCGAGGGACGCGGGACTTCATTCAACGCTTCAATGATTTCGTCATGCACGACATGAATGTCGTCGACATCATGGAAAGCACCGAAGCAATAACGGAGTTCCCGATGATCGACCGGGATCCACTTGAAGTTTGGACCGACGGCCGTGTGACGTTGTTAGGTGATGCGGCTCATCCGATGTATCCGATTGGCGCAAATGGAGCGTCACAAGCAATCATCGATGCGAAGGTTTTGGCTGAGAAGCTTGCGGAAGCCCCTGAGTCGGCTGGTTTACGCGAGTACGAGAAAATTCGGCGCCCGATCACTACCAAGGTCGTTCTGACAAATAGGCAGTCTGGTCCTGAAAAAGTACTCGACATTGCAGATGCCAGGGTGACTGGACCGGATGATCGTGTTGAGGATTTGATTACACCCGAAGAGCTGGAGGAAGTGGCGGCAAGCTATCGGGAGATTGCGGGATTTCAAAAGAAATCCGTGATGCCGGCCACCGACGCCCAGTAGGTCCGCCTCCAGGTAATCGGCTCGACAGTGCCTTGTCGGCGTGAGCACCTTCTTTATTCCTCTTAACATCAAGCACGGAATGGATTCGTAGGTGGCAAGAATGGTTCAAAACTTGGGAAACGGCATTGAGGCGCCGGCCTTTGTCTACAATGTGAATCCCGCACGTATCGTATTTGGCGCGGGTACGCTGGCTTCTCTCGCGCGCGAAGTGTCTGCCGCTGGTTGTCGTCGCGTCTTGATTCTTTCGACGCCATTTCAAAAACCCGATGCAGAGCGTCTCGCGTCCGATCTGGGTGAACTAACAGCTGGCGTCTTCTCTGAAGCTGCGATGCATACGCCCACTCCGGTGACCAACGCGGCTGTAGCTAAATATAGCTCTTGCCAGGCCGATGGTGTTGTTTCACTGGGAGGGGGTTCTACAATCGGGCTGGGAAAGGCTATCGCATATCGAACTGATGCAATTCAGTTTGCTGTTCCGACAACATATGCCGGCTCCGAGGTAACCCCCATATTAGGTCAGACTGAGCAAGGCAAAAAAACTACCTTGCGCAGCAACATCGTTCTGCCCGAAGTTGTGATTTACGATCCTGACCTGACCCTTGGTCTCCCCGTCGCAATGAGCGTTACCAGCGGTCTCAACGCTATGGCGCATGCGATCGAAGCGATTTATGCCCAGGATCGAAACCCAATTTCGTCCCTGATGGCCGTCGAAGGCGTTCGGTCGCTTCGCGATGCATTACCGCAGATAGTCCGCGTTCCTTATGACAGAACGGCCAGGGGCCTTGCACTTTATGGCTCGTGGCTATGCGGAACGGTTCTCGGCACCGTGGGTATGTCGCTGCACCACAAGCTATGCCACACGCTCGGCGGGTCATTCGATCTTCCGCACTCTGAAACCCATGCAATCCTTATTCCCCATACCGCGGCCTACAACGAGCTGGCGGCAAGCGATCAGCTTGCTCCGATCGCAAACCTGTTTGGAGGTCGGTTGGGTGCAGGTCTGTGGGAATTTGCCAAATCCATCGGTTCTCCCGTCTCCCTAAAAGAACTTGGTTTGGAGGAAGCCGATATTGAACGCGCAGCCGATGTGGCTGTTCAGAACCCATATTGGAATCCTCGGGAGATCGATCGCAACTCGATTGCGGGGCTTTTGCGGCGAGCCTGGGCGGGGCAGGCACCTCAGTCATGACTGAGGTGCCTGCGATTGAAGTTCGAAGTCCGTGACGAAAAAGGGGGTTTCGATGGCGAGCTATTTTAACGAAGAACGATCAGCGGAGATCGTAAACGAACGAATGGGCCGCGACATCAATCCTCGTTTCCGGGAAATAATGTCGTCTCTGGTTCGGCATCTGCATGATTTTGCCAAGGAAGTTGAACTGACCCAAGAGGAGTGGGAATTCGCAATCGATTTTCTCACCAAGACTGGCCAGATCTGCAGTGAGGAACGTCAGGAGTTCATTCTTCTCAGTGACGTTCTCGGCTTCTCGATGCTAGTCGACGCAATCAACAATAGACGCCCAGCCGGTGCCACAGAGAACACCGTGTTCGGTCCGTTTCATGTCGCGGGTGCTCCCGAGCGAACGATGGGAGACAACATCTCGTTGGACGGGAAAGGCGAAAGCTGCCTGTTCATTGGACGAGTGATTGATCTTAATGGCGCTCCCATTTCGGGGGCCAAGATCGATGTGTGGTCGGATAACGCCGACGGCTTCTACGATGTACAGCAGCCTAACATTCAGCCGAAGTGGAACAACCGCGGAATATTTACGACCGGTGCGGATGGACGATACGAGTTCAAGGGGATCAAACCGGTTTCGTATCCCATTCCGGACGATGGTCCAGTCGGCCAGATGCTGGAGCACATCGGTCGGCACCCTTACAGGCCTGCCCACACCCACTTCCTTGTGACTGCGCCTGGCTTTCAGAAACTGGTCACCCACACCTTTGTTGGAGATGACGACTACATCGAGTCCGATACAGTGTTCGGTGTGAAGCAATCACTCGTCGCTCCTTTTGCGCATACCCCTGAAGGCCCGACCGAATGGGTCTCTAAGTTTGATTTTGTTCTTGCGCCAACGCACCCGTGAGCACCCGGAAAACGAAGGCCTGAAGCGAAGAGGCGGCTGAAACGTCATTGCTGAAAATCGAAGTCGATGAAGCTTTGTGGGCGGACAGAGAGAGCCAGTTAAAGGCCAGCGTGCCGGCAGGGTTGTACCGGAATACAGGGCAATCTGCTGAGTACTCCCCTTTCCGAAAGTGCGATTATAGAGCTCTTGGGCGGACATCTGCCCAAAAACCTCAACGCCATTGCTACCGAAACCCCGTCGAACGGGTCGCGCTGAACGCCTCAGTAGTTGTGCCGACATATGTCGGCATTTCTAGGAACTCCGAAGTCCCGAAGTTCTTTGGTTGTGGTCGATGTAGGTACCACGGCGCCTATTCGCCGGAACTCAACTGGTGTAATTCCCGTGCGTCGGCGGAAAAACCTGGAGAAATAGGAAGGCGTCGAGAAGCCAAGCGAATAGCCAATCTGGTTTATAGCGCGCTCGGAGAACAGAAGGTCCCTCTTCGCCTCCAGCAAGATCCTTTCCTGTATGATTTCAAGAGCCGTCGATCCTGTGATCGTTTTGACGGTCCGTGACAGGTGTGTTGGCGTTACCGCTAGAACGTCGGCATAGTCTGAAACCGAATGCGTTTCACAGAAACGCGCATCAACGAGCCGGCGGAATTCCCGGATGAGCGACATCGGTCGCCGGACAGATGGGGATGTGTGCTCTTCCTCCCTGTCGAGCCCGCGGGAGAAGTGTGCGAGCAAAACCTGAAAGTGAGATTGAAGCACAAAGTTCCGGTCTGCATTCCAGCTCCGGTGCTCCTCAACCATTTCGCGCACAATGAAATCCGCCGTACGGAATACATCTGCGTGGTGGCATCCAGCGAGATAGCGCGGAGAGTCGATCCAGCTTGCGAGCCAAGGAGCAGCTCGCACAATGCGCGATAGATCAGCAGTGGCGACTGTCACGACCCACCCCGCGATGTCGGGCGGATATTGGAAACCGTGGACGCTCAACGCAGGCGCCCAGACCAATGTCGGTCCTTCAAGTACCGTGTGCACATCGTCGAGTTGGGTGGTTACTCGCGCGTCTACGAAATAGAACAGTTGAGAAAGCCCCTCATGGTGGTGAGGGGTGACGTTCCAATGATGGATGTGCTGGCGTTCTGAAATTGCCTCACAGTTCAAGAATCCAACGTGTTCTGCAGCGCTGCCAGAAACATAAAGGTGATCGTCAAAGGTTGTGCGGGCAGGTTGTGTCATCGGCGCTGCCACGTTCGATTTGTGACAGTTTGATTCATAGCCCCGTATCGAATGTTTGTCGACTTGCGGTTCCCTCGTGCGGGATCCCCGGATACTTTTTTATGTCATCTTTGCACCAGATGGGAGTAGCTCATTTGGTGCCTGTCATAGGCTTTGTGTGGAGCTGGTCGGGATGTACCTAGCCGATCACCGGTCCATTTTTGAAGATGAAACAAGGCGCCGAAAACTGATCGATTGCATCGCGCTTTTTGTGGAAGCGGGCTGGCCTGAAGCAAGGAAACTGTTCCAGAGCCTTCCCGAGCTATTGCAGTAGCGTTTGCTGCGCTGCGTATAGGAAGTCGAGGTTGGCCCGCCTTCGATAACAATCACGGAATACAGGGGAGGAGGGCGTATGAGTTCAGCCAATCAAAGCCAGATCGACAGGCTTAACCGTGAAATTTCTGACCTACGAAAAGCCGATGCGCGAGAGGCAAAAAAAGAAGCTGATCTGATCGGCAAGATTAACAAGGCGGAAACTGCAGCATCCCGTACCAAAAACGATTCCACGCACCGAACAAAGATGAAGGAGATTGAACGCGCATCGAAGGACCTTGCTTCGGTTCAGAAAAAGCGGGCTGATATCTCCGGCAAGATTGCCGCGAAAGCCGCGCTCGATCACGGCGCCCCAGAGCAGGAGCGCGTTGATGCCGGAATAGCGCCGGCCGGTCGTGGCGTTCTGCGGCATGGCCAGCGGCGCCTTCGCCGCAGCCGTGCCCCATGGCTGGACCCAGGGCACGCGGCCGGCCTCCAGCTCGGCGTTGATCTTGTCGGTGATTTCGGAATAGAGATTGGTCCGGTCGCGCTTGGCCTCGGCGTTGCGGCTGTATCTGGATATCGCGGTTCTCCGCGACGGGCATCGAGGGCCTCTCCCTCGGCTTCCAACCCGTCACGGCAGACCGGTCCGCACTCTCACTCTAATCCCCGGCGGTTGCGCAAGAAGCAGAACTGGAACGGCGCCGAGAGGGCTCCACGGATTTCCGCGTCAAGGACGGATGGCCGGGAGGCGAGTCCTGATCAAGGTTGCCGTCGACGCTTGGCTGGCCGAAGCGACGCTCGCACTGCAACGTCTCAGGGCGACATCGTGAACAAGCCTCGCAGCAACCAATGCGCGCAGGCGCTGGAGTCGCAGCGTCGGAGTGGATACCGCAATACCGCTGCCGCGGCGCGCGAGATCGTCGACAATGCGATGGAGGCGGGTGCAACGCGCATCGATGTCTGCTGCGGAAAGCCGAAGAAGCTGAAAGCGCATCAGCGCACCGACCCGATTAACGCCATCGCTTTCATCGACAACGGCTCTGACATGGTGCCGGCTATGGCCCGGTATGCTCTGTCATGGGGTGCGGGGGACGCATCAGAAGGACCATCGCCAGCGGCATCGCGGCGCCTACGGCAAAGGTCGCGACTGATGTGAGTGCTGCCTGAATGGGTGCGCAGCCGTTACCTCGGAGATGCCGAGTTCGTCGCGCGTGTTGGTTTGTCATGTCGCGGCTTCAGGAAACGGGAATGGTTGTGCCCGAAAACCCGAGCGGATGGCTAAGACAGCAACACTCATGCGAAACGGAACTGGCAGGACTGCGAAGACAGCGAGAACAGTGAAGGTAATTGACCTGGATCAACGCACCATTCGGAGACATCGCTATCAGTGTATACGGCTCGCTGTGTTTCGAAAGGAGAACGGCATGGACAAGGATCGGGTCGTCGGTTCCGCGAAGATCGTCAAGGGAAAGGTCAAGGAGGCCTTGGGCGAGGCGATTGGCGACGCCAAGCTCGAAACAGAGGGGAAGGCCGACAAGTTCGAAGGCAAGATTCAGAACGCCGCTGGTGGACTGAAAGATGCGATCCGCGGAGACTAGGCTTAAGGCCTGATGGCGCGGGGTTTCGCAGGGCGTGTGAAAGGGCAGACGTAATGAGTCGCAACGTGCTTTATTTGGTCATCGGCCTGCTCGCGGTAGGTGTCCTTGTTGTGGGCTACCTCTACTATCAGGAAAGCCAGAGTGGCATCGACATCGAGATTGGCGAGCATGGCGTAACGATTGACGGGAACTAGTCAATCCGATTCCGTACTAGGCACCAGCGTTCTGGGTTACGGTCAATAGTCGGCAACCCTACCGCGAAAGGAAACTCCATGTCGCTCGGTACCATTCTTCTCATCATTCTCATCATCTTCCTCTTGGGGGGCTTCAGTGGTCGTATCGGTGGCTACGGCTACGGATTCGGAGATGGCGGGTCGGCGTCATCGGCGTTCTGATCATCATCCTTCTGATTCTGGTTCTGACTGGACGAATCTGATCTGGCGGCACGCCGGGAGGCGATCGACTAGCTGGGTGATGGACTTGGCGCAGGTGGGTCGATGCTCGACGCAGATCTCGAGGCGGGCATAGTGGCGATCATTGACGACTGCCCCAGATCCTCCAAACGGCATTGACGCCAAGAACCACCGGCACGCCCCGTCCGAGGCAGTAATCTGCACCAGTCTCGTACAGGTGCGAGAGCAGGCATCTGTGCGACTGAGTCTTTCTGCAGGATCAGTCGGCATAGACGACCGTCGTGCCGCGCTCGCCCTTGCGGACATTGCCGCCGAGCGACAGCGCCTGGCGGAAGGTGAGCCAACTCTGGCCGCCGAACCCGCGCTCGATGACGGCGCCCCAGAGCAGGAGCACGTTGATCCCGGAATAGCGCCGGCCGGTTGCGGCGTTCTGCGGCCGTGCCCCAGGGTTGGACCCAGGGCACGCGGCCCGCCTCCAGCTCGGTGATGATCTTGTCGGTGATTTCTGAGGAGAGATTGGTCCGGTCGCGCTTGGCGCCGGTCTTTTGATTGTGTCTGGACATCGCGGTTCTCCGCGACGGGCGCAGAGGGCCTCTCCCTCGGCTTCCAACCCGTCACGGCAAACCGGTCCGCACTCTTCCTCTCTGGTGACCTCTGCAGAGCCGTAGAACCGGAAAAGCGCCCAAACGAAAACGCGTATTCCCGCGTCAGGGATGGATGCCGTGGTAAGGGGGAAGACCTGTAAGGGGCTTCCGCTTCGCCGCAGCCCGGCCCGAAGGGATGATGACAAACATCTCTTCAGGCCAGGCTTCCAGCAACGCGTCGCGTCTGCCGGATGTGGAATCAGGTGGCTCAGTACGGGTTGGTTGAAACAATCATGTCGAAATATCCGCGCATTGCGCGGATTTATGAGATCGAATCGCTTCCCCTAATGAAACCATGTTGATATTTCCGCACTATAAGCGGATAATAAGGCATGATTCACGATCAACGATCCGGCTTGGCAGGCTATGTCAGCGGCCTGCTCTCGGCGGGCCGGACGGTTTTCACCGCCGATGAGGCCGAACAAGCGCTCGACGTCGGTCGCGGCGCGTTGCTGGATGCCGCCGAGCGGCTGCAGCGCCGCAAGGCACTGGTGAACCCGCGGCAGGGGTTCTACGTCGTCGTCCCGCCGCAATTTGCGTCGTGGGGGGCGCCGCCACCGTCCTGGTATATCGATGCGCTCATGCACTATGAGGGTCAAGCCTATTATGTCGGGCTCTTGAAGGCGGCGGAGTTGCACGGTTCGACCCATCAGGCCGTGATGGAATTCCAGGTTCTGACAGCCAAGCGCCTGCCAAAGATCCGTGCCGGCCGTAATCTGATCGTCTTCTACTTCCGCAAGGATATGGAGGCGGTGGCGACGGGGATCGAGGACCGCAAGACCGATACCGGCACGATGAAGATATCGTCGCCTGCGCTGACGGCTCTCGACTTGCTGCGCTATCCGCAGGCTTCGGGCGGTCTCGACAATGTGGCCACGGTGCTCTCCGACCTCGCAGAGAAAATCGATCCCCAGCAACTCGCCGCCCTGTCGGTGACGGTCGAGCGGCCGGTCGTGCAGCGTCTCGGGCACCTGCTGGATCGCCTCGGACATGAAGCCCTGACGGAGCCGATGCAGCAGGTGCTGCAGGCGCGCGGATCGCCACCATGGGCCGAGCTCGATCGGCAGGAGGCGCGGGATCCCGATTTCGCACCCGAACCGCAGGAGCGCGATTCCCGCTGGCGTGTCATCGTGCGGCGCGTACCGGAGCTCGACGAATGATCCCGGCCCAAAACATCGTTGCCTGGGGCAATGTTGTGCCGTGGGCGGATCAACGGCAGGTCGAGCAGGATCTTATCATCAGTCGTGCCCTGGTCGAAATCTTCTCGGACGACATGCTGCGCGACGCGTTGCGGTTTCGCGGCGGCACGGCGCTCAACAAGCTGCATTTTCCAGCGCCGCTGCGCTATTCGGAGGATATTGACCTCGTCCGCACCTCCGCCGGCCCGATCGGTCCAATCCTCGACCAGTTGCGTGCCGTTCTGGAGCCATGGCTCGGACAGGCGCGGTTTGACCAGAGTCCAGTCGCACCAAAGTTTCGCTTCCGGGTCGAGGCCGAGGATGGCAGCGATGTGCCGATCAGGCTGAAGATCGAGATCAACACCCGCGAGATCGAGGCGTTCGATGCGCCGGCGGCTTTGCCGCTGGAGGTCGCGAATCCTTGGTTCTCCGGCGAGGTTGCCATTCCGACATTCTCCCGCGAGGAGATGCTGGCGACCAAGCTGCGGGCGCTGCTGCAGCGCGACAAGGGACGCGACCTCTATGACCTGGCACATGGGCTCGAGGTCTTCGAGGGCCTTAACGCCGATCGTGTCATCGAGATGTTCGGGCTGTATCTCGACCTTACCGGCCAGGCGATCTCACGCGCCGAGGCGCAAGAGCGCATGTTCGCCAAGCTGGCCAATCCGCATTTCCTTCTGGACATGCGGCCTTTGCTGCCGGCGGCACAGGTTGAAGCGCTGACCGAGGGGTCGACGGCGGAATCGTTTCGCCGCGTGTTCACGACCTTTGTCGACCGGCTGCCGGGCGAGCCCTGGGCGAAGATGCCGGCCATGAAGGAAAGGTTCGGGCTTTCTTGGTGAACTGGGTGGCATGACCATGTCTGTCCCAACACGATGCATTCGGCCGATTACATGTTATCCCGCTGTTGGCAGTATCTGCTGGCGTGGCCACGGCTACAGGCAGATGCCTGACGGATCGCGGCTCAGATGTTGTCGAAGAGGGATGTGATCTCGCGATTTGCATCGGGATTCAGGCGGCTGATTAGCTCTCATTTCCCATGTCGTCGCCGAGTACGACGCGGTTGTTACGCGGCGCGCCCTACAGTTGAGTGGGAGAGAGGATCGCGGTGGTCACTGATGAGGCACGTGTGGACTTGGCGTATTCCGCGCTCGGCCTGCTCTCCTCCTGCGTGCTGCCCGGCCCACGGCAAAGACGGCATCATATCGACGTGCAGAATGCCTTGTGGAGCGCTTCCACGACAGTGAGCACTTCCGGCCGGGCGATCCTGTAATAGACGGTCGTGCCCACGCGGCGCGACTCCACCAAGCCGTCCGACCTGAGCCGCATCAACTGCTGCGACATCGGAACCTGGTCTATCCCGAGTTCGGTTCGAAGCTGAGCAACCGACTTCTCCTCACCGCCAAGCGCGCAGAGCACCAAAAGCCGCTGCGGGTGCGACAGGCTTCGCATCAGGTCAGCGGCCTCCTGTGAGGCGGGGATCATTTCTCTTACATTCATATTCTTGAATTTATGAAGTTTGAATGTTACATGCAAGTGCGAAGCGGACAGCCGGCGGGCAATGCCAGTTTGGAATTTAACCGAGTAGGGACGATCTGTCCTTCCGTCATTTCCACTGGGTTTGCGCCGGATCAAAGCGTCGCCGGATACGACAGGCTACCCCGGCCTTTCGGCAATCCCGCCAAGGAGAAATGGCATGTCCCGTATCGTTGTTCTCGGCGCCGGCCTGGGCGGCGTCATCATGGCCTACGAGATGAAGGACAAGATGCGTCCCTCGGACGAACTGACTGTAGTCAATCTTGGGTCTACCTACTCCTTCGTTCCCTCCAATCCCTGGGTGGCCGTCGGTTGGCGTGAGCCCGAAGCGGTCACCGTCGACCTCGAGCCCATCTTCAAACATCGAGGCATCAACCTGAGGCCGGAAGGCGCCAGGCGGGTGATGGCATCGGAAAATCGCATCGCGCTCAACGACGGCACATTCATTGACTACGACTATCTGATCGTCGCCACAGGCCCCGATCTCGCCTTCGATGAGGTGCCGGGGCTGGGGCCGGAAGGCCACACCCAGTCGATCTGTCAGGTCGATCATGCGGCGGAGGCGAAGCGCGCATTCGATACGCTGCTGAACGAGCCGGGGCCGGTCGTGGTCGGCGCAGTCCAGGGCGCCTCCTGCTTCGGCCCGGCCTACGAGTTCGCCTTCATCCTCGACACGGCGCTCCGGCAGGCAAGGAAGCGTGACCAGGTGCCAATCACCTTCGTCACGCCGGAGCCCTATATCGGCCATCTCGGCCTCGACGGGGTGGGCGACACCAAGGGTCTCATCGAAAGCGCCATGCGCGAGCGCCACATCAAGTGGATCACCAACGCCAAGGTGGCGAAGGTGGCACCTGACCGGATGTATGTGGAGGAAGTCGATGAGGCCGGCAAGACCGCAGCCAAGCACGAGCTTCCCTTCGCCTTTTCCATGATGCTGCCCGCCTTCCGGGGCGTGCCGGCGGTTTACGGCATCGAAGGGCTCGTGAATCCGCGCGGCTTTGTCACCGTCGACAAGCACCAGCGCAACGAGGCGTTTCCCAATATTTTCGCCGTTGGCGTGTGCGTGGCCGTTCCGGCAGTCGGCAAGACGCCGCTACCAGTCGGCGTACCGAAGACCGGCTTCATGATCGAGTCGATGGTCACGGCCACGGCAGAGAACATCGCCGCCCTGCTGACGGGCGAGGAGCCGAGGGCGGTCGCCTCCTGGAACGCGGTCTGCCTCGCTGATTTCGGCGACGAGGGTATCGCCTTCGTGGCGCAGCCGCAGATTCCGCCGCGCAACGTCAACTGGTCCTCGCAGGGCCGCTGGGTGCACGCGGCCAAGATCGGCTTCGAGAAGTACTTCCTGCATAAAGTTCGGCAAGGCAAGGCGGAGACCTTCTACGAGAACCTCGCCCTGCACATGCTCGGCATTCGGAAACTCAAGGAAATCGAGATCGCGCCGGGCTAATGAACGCACGGCCAACCCCAAGGAGAATGACAATGACCCTCGACCGCACCGTCATGATGTTTGCCGGCTTCATGGTGCTCGCCTCGCTGGCACTCGGCTTCTACGTCTCGCCCTATTGGTATCTCCTGACCGCCTTTGTCGGGCTCAACCTGATGCAGGCGTCGCTTACCGGCTTCTGCCCGGCCGCCATGGTCTTCAAGAAGCTCGGCGTAAAACCGGGCACGGCTTTCAAATAGGCGGATCCATGGCGCGCTTTAACCTCCTCGTTGTCCTGCTGCTCGCGGCCGCCACCGCTCATCCCGCCCTGGCCGGCGAATTCACGGTGAACACGATCGTCACGCCTGAGATGAAAGCCGTTTTCGGCCAGGTGCGAAGCCGCACGGTCGTGCCGGCGCGCGCCCGCACCGGCGGCACCATCCGCGCCATCCATGTCACCGAGGGTAGTGAGGTGGAAGAGGGGCAGGTGGTCGCCATCGTCGTCGACGACAAGATCGCGCTTGAGTTGGATGCGGCGGAGGCGAGGATCAAGGAGATCACTTCGCAGCTCGACAACGCTCGAACCGAGCTCGATCGCGCCGAGCAGCTCCTCGCCCGCGGCGTCGTCTCTCAGGGACGTGTGGACCAGGCCAGGACCCAGTTCGAGGTCGCCAGCAATCAGCTTGCGGCGGCGGAGGCGAGCAAGGCCGTGCTGGAGCAGCGCGCCCGGGAGGGCGAGGTCATTGCGCCGGCCACCGGCCGTGTCCTCACGGTGCCGGTCACCCCCGGCTCCGTTGTCCTGTCCGGCGAGGAGGTGGCGCGCATTGCCTCCGGTCAATATTATCTTCGCCTCTCCCTGCCGGAGCGACACGCCGCCGAGATCAGGGAAGGGGCCATTGTGCGTCTCGGCCAGCGCGGCCTTCGCGGTAGTGCTGCGGCGGAAACGGAGTTCGAAGGCCGCATCGCAAAGGTCTACCCGGAGATTTCGGAAGGCCGCGTGATCGCCGATGTCGAGGTCGCGGGCCTCGGCGACTATTTCGTCAATGAGCGCACGCTCGTGTGGATTCCTGTCGGCAGCCGCGATGTTGTCGCCGTGCCGCCCGAGGCGATAACGACGCGGCACGGCATCGACTATGTCAGCCTGGCGACAGCCGATGGGCCGACGGACATCGCCGTCATTCTGGGCGAGAGCATCGCCGATGCCGCCGGAGAGCGGATCGAGATCCTGAGCGGCCTGCGGGCGGGCGACAAGGTGCTCGTCCCATGAAGCTCGGCATCGCCGGCGGGCTCACCCGCGCCTTCATCGCTTCGCCGCTCACACCGCTCTTTCTGCTTGCGGCTTTCGCGCTCGGTCTCGTGGCCCTGGTCACGCTCCCGCGCGAGGAGGAGCCACAGATCTCCGTGCCGATGGTCGACATCCACGTCCAGGCCAACGGCCTGAAGGCGGAGGATGCGGTCAAGCTCGTGACGGAACCGCTGGAAGCCATCGTCAAGAGCATCGACGGTGTCGAGCATGTCTATTCCCAGACCCAGGATGACGGTGCGCTGGTGACGGCGCGCTTCCTGGTCGGCACGAGTGCGGATGCCGCGATCCTGCGCGTCCACGAGAAGGTGCGAGCCAATATGGATCGCATTCCCGTCGGCATCCCCGAGCCGTTAATCGTCGGCCGTGGCATAGACGACGTCGCCATCGTCGTCGTCACCCTCACACCGAGCCCTGAGGCTGCCGAGCGCTGGACGGCCAACGGGCTGACGCGCCTTGCCCGCGAGTTGCAGGTCGAGGTGGCGAAGCTCCCCGATATCGGCCTCACCTATATCGTCGGCGAGCAGCCGGAGGAAATCCGCATCGAGCCCGATCCCGAAAAGTTGTCGCTCTATGGCGTCACGCTGCAGCAGCTTTCCGCCAAGGTGGAGGGGGCCAATCGCTCGTTCCAGGCGGCGACCGTGCGTGAAGGAGGCGGGCAGCGCACGTTGCTCGCCGGCCAGACGCTGCAGACGCAAAGCGAGATCGGCAATCTTCTCGTCACGGCCCGCGATGGCCGGCCCGTCTATGTGCGCGACGTGGCCCAGGTGGTGCTTGCGACCGAGCCGAACGAAAGCCGTGTCACGGAGGTGCGCAAGACGGAGGAGGGGCTTGAACGCTTGCCCGCCGTCTCCCTCGCAATCGCCAAGCGGCCCGGCACCAATGCCGTCGTCATCGCCGAGACCATCATCCACCGGCTGGAGCAGGTGCGCGGGCAGATCTTCCCCGAAGATGTCGAGATGACGGTCACGCGCGACTATGGCGAGACGGCCAACGAGAAGGCAAACGAGCTGCTCTTTCATCTGGGGCTGGCCACGGTCTCCATCGTGCTCCTCGTCGCTTTCGCGATCGGCTGGCGGGAGGCGCTGGTCGTCGCGGTGGTGATCCCCACGACGATCCTGCTCACGCTCTTTGCCTCGCGCGTCATGGGCTACACGCTCAACCGCGTGAGCCTCTTCGCGCTCATCTTCTCGATCGGCATCCTGGTGGACGACGCCATCGTGGTGATCGAGAACATCGCGCGCCATTGGGCGATGAAGGACGGCCGCACGCGCGCCCAGGCGGCGATAGAGGCTGTCGCGGAGGTCGGCAACCCTACCATCGTGGCGACGCTGACGGTGGTCGCAGCCCTCCTGCCCATGCTGTTCGTGTCGGGCATGATGGGGCCCTATATGAGCCCGATCCCGGCGAACGCATCCGCCGCGATGCTGTTTTCCTTCTTCGTGGCCGTCATGCTGACGCCGTGGCTGATGCTGAAATTTGCGGGGAAGGGCGGTGAAGGCCCTGCCCACGGACATGGCGACGACCATGGCGGCCGGCTCGGGAAGGCTTATATGGCGATAGCCTGGCCGATCCTAAGATCGCGTCTGCGCGCCTGGATCTTCCTGCTGTTGGTCGGCGTCGCCACGCTCGCGTCCCTGGTGCTCATCTACACCAAGGACGTGACGGTCAAGCTGCTTCCCTTCGACAACAAGACGGAACTGCAGGTGGTCGTCGACTTGCCCGAAGGCGCATCGGTGGAGGATACCGATCGTGCCTTGCAGCAGATTGTCAATCGCCTGGCTTCGGTTCCGGAGGTCGTCTCTTTCCAGAGCTATGCGGGCACCTCTGCCCCGTTCAACTTCAATGGCCTGGTGCGCCACTACTACCTGCGTTCGTCCCCGGAGCTGGGAGATGTGCAGGTCAACCTCCTGCCGAAAGGTGAGCGTGATCGCGCCAGCCACGACATTGCACTTGAGCTACGAGAGCGTCTGGCGGGTCTCGGCTTGCCGGACGGGACGGCGATCAAGGTCGTCGAGCCGCCGCCGGGGCCGCCGGTCATGGGGACCCTGCTCGCCGAGATCTATGGTCCCGACCCGGAGACCAGGCGCGCTGTCGCGGCGAAGGTGCGTGACACCTTCGAGAGCGTTCCCTTCATCGTCGATGTGGACGATTCCTACGGCGTTCGGCACGAACGGGTGCGGCTCGGCATCGATCAGGACAATCTCGAATACCACAAGGTCGAACAGGCCGACGTCTTCGACGCGATCCGTGCGCTCTACTCCGGTTCGACCGTCGGCTATTCGCATCGTGGAGGCGGGCGGCAGCCGATCCCGATCCGCATTGCGCTGCCCAAAAGCGAAAAAGTGATCAATGAAAGGGCGCTGGCTACGCCGGTGCCGGCCAACGCGCTGCCGGGCGGGCGAGGCATCGTCGAACTCGGGGATGTCGTCACAGTGACGCGGGAGCCGGCATCCTTCCCGATTTTCCGGCACAACGGCCGTGCCGCCGAGATGGTGACGGCAGAGCTTGCCGGGCAATTCGAGGCTCCGGTCTACGGGATGATGGCGGTGGCCGATGCGATCGAAGAGGCCGATTGGGGCGACGTGCCGAAGCCCGTGATCGCGCTTAATGGCCAGCCCGACGACGAGTCTTATCCGACCCTGCTGTGGGATGGGGAGTGGGAGGTGACCTGGGTCACGTTCCGCGACATGGGCGCGGCCTTCATGGTCGCCATTCTGGGCATCTACATCCTCGTCGTCGCCCAGTTCGGCTCCTTCAAGCTGCCGCTGGTCATCCTGACACCGATCCCGCTCACCTTCATCGGCATCATGCTCGGGCACTGGCTGTTCGGCGCGCCTTTTTCGGCGACTTCCATGATCGGCTTCATCGCGCTTGCCGGTATCATCGTGCGCAACTCGATCCTGCTTGTGGACTTCATCCGTCATGCGCATACGCCCGAGCGGCCGCTGATCGGTGTGCTTCTGCAGGCTGGTGCCATACGGTTCAAGCCGATCCTGCTCACCGCGATCGCGGCGATGATCGGCGCGGCGGTCATCCTCGCCGATCCAATCTTCCAGGGCCTGGCGATCTCACTGCTCTTCGGGCTTGCATCTTCGACCGCGCTCACCGTGCTGGTCATCCCGGCGATCTATGTGGCGCTCAGGGGCGAGCGCGCAGGCGCATTCGAGCCGGATGAGGGTTTGGACAAGCTGGCTCCCCCGAACCGGAACCAGTTGAAGGTCGTCTAGCATCTTGCGGTCGTTGCTTATGCCGCTTCGGATGCGGTCCGGCTTGTCCTCGTTGATCCTGTTGAGAGCGAGAACGGCCGCGGGCGGAACCGGGAGCTGATGTTGCCACCTGTCTCACACGCCATGGAGTGACGGTGGATCGTAAGGCGACCGGAAGCGCCGGCGTGCAGCAGCCCGAGCCAGGCCAGCCAATAAGGTCCTACTCCTTGGCCTCCCGTCCCGAGACCTTATCGACAGAGATGCGGAAAAAGACGTGGGGTGAATGATCCGACAAGGGTGGCGTCACCGGCTTGAGGCCACCTGGCTCCCACCAATTGGCATGTTTGCTCAAGAGCGACCAAGCGTATTCGCGTTCACGCTTGCGACCGATGCGGTCCGGCAGTTCCTCGTAGGTGCCGTCGACAATAACGCTGCGCCATTCGCGCCCTTGCCCCTGATCCTCGATCAAGACCGAAACCCGCGGGTTGGCCCTCATCCAGTCGATCTTCTTGCCGGGCATGGAAAACGCATAAAGGTAGTTCTTGGCGTAAGCGTAGTAAACCGGCACGAGATAGGGCTGGCCGTCCCTGGCACAAGCCAGTCGCCCGACCCGGTTCTCGGCCAACAGGTTCTCGCATTCGGTCTTGTTCAAGGTAAGTATCAACATCATTCCATCTCCCGTTTCCAATGCAGATGGCGAACGCAGTTGGACAACCAGCATTGACTCCCGTCAACCGATCGGATCCCCTGCACGCTGGCCCTCAGTTGCGGCGCTCCACGCGGCTCCCCTCGGCGAGTGTGTCCGCTGGGTGAAGTACCACGCTGGCGCCGGCTTCGATGCCGCCGAGCACTTGGGCGACTTCGTCATTCAACTGCCCGATCTCCAACGTAGCTTGCCGCAGGCGGTCGTCCTCGAGAACGAAGACACTCCAATCGCCCCCGTTCCGGAACAGGGCGCTGATGGGCACCTGCAGGCAATCGGCACATTCCCAGATGGCCAGTTCCACGAAAACACGGTAGCCGTGCCCCAGCCGGCCGTCACCTTGGTCGAGATCGAGAACGGTGTTGACGCGCTGCTCCTCGATACCGAGGGCGGAGACTTTCGTAAAGGCGGCGGGATCGACGCGGCGGACGGTGGCCTCCAGGCTGCGTTCACCGCCCCAGTCCCGCACAAGCGCCTTGGTTCCGGGGCCGATGCGGACGGCATCGGCCGATAGAAGGTCGGCCACAATTTCGAGGTCGGTGGTGTTGCCGATTTCCGCGATGCGCGCCCCGGCCGCCACAGCCTGTTCGCTCTTGGCCGCCACGGCGAGCACGACTCCGTCCACGGGCGCGAGAACATCGACACAGCAGCCTTCGGCAGCCAAAGCTGCGGACCCCGGCTGCATGAGGCGAGCCTCCGCGCTCGCAAGCTCCGCGCGGCGGAATCCGACTGTCGCCTTTGCTGCTTCCACTGCCGCCTTCTGCAGTTCGAATTCGTTCGTTGCGCGATGCAGAGCGCTCTCGGAAATGACGCCTGGCACCGCCAGCTTGAGCGCGCGGCCGAGTTCCGTCTCGGCAAGGTGCAGGGCGGTCTCGGCGCGTTGCAGCTCACTCTCGGCAATGCCCACGCCGGAGCGCGCGGCATCGCGGGCGGCGAGCAGTTCGGCCTCGGTGCGCCTGTCGATCAGCGGCGGGGCGAGCGGGTGGATCGCCGCGACCACGGTTTCTCCGGCCTTTACGCGATCACCCTCGTTGAGCAGGGTGCGCGAAAGTTGCCCGGCGATCGGAGCGGAGACGGCGTAGACCTCGCGAACCCGGGTGACGCCTTCCTCACGGATCGTCACCTTCATCGGTCCCTGCTTCACCTCAGCCACGTCGACGAGGGCCGGCTGTTCGCGCAGGGACCAGGCCAAGAGGGCGATCACCGCGACGGCGGCAAGCCCGAAGAGAATGCGTTTGAACCAGGGGGATTTCATTGGATCATTCCCTTGTCTTGAGAACGCGCACCAGATCGAGCCTGTCGATGCGGCGGCGCACGATCAGCGCCGAGATCGCCGCAACGGTTACGACGATGAGGCTTGCAATGGCGAAGGTGGATCGGTTGATGACGAAGGGGACGCGGAACAGGTCGCTCTCGAAACCGCGTACGACCGACCAGGAAAGAAGATATCCGAGCAGCCAGCCGAGCGGCTGCGCGAGAAGCACCATGGCGCCGAGCTCGATCAGGAGCACGCTCGATACCTCGCCATTGGTGAAGCCGAACACGCGCAGGCTCGCCAGCTCCCGCGCCCGCTCGGAGAACTGGATGCGGGCGGAGTTGTAGACGACGCCGAATGTGATGATGACCGCAAGCGCCGTATAGACGCTGGTCATGATCGTGATGTTCTGCTCGATCGTCTCGCGGAAGCGCTGGCGGGACAGGCCCTGCAGGGCAATCGCCGCGACGGCGGGCGTCTCCTTGATCGTCTTGTACAGGTCGTCGAGCCGGGAGGAATCGACTTTCACGCGGACGCCGGATAGCCGCGGGCCATCGCCGATGACGCGGTCGAGGGCGTCGGCGCGCATATAGACGGCGAGCCCGATATAGCTTTCCACGATGGCGCTGACGGGAACGGCCACCTTGCGGTGCGCCCGTTCGAGAAGCTCCACTTCGGCGATATCGCCCACCTGGAGGTGGAGCAGCTTGGCGACCCATTCGGAGATCATCAGGCCGACCGGCGCCGGCTCAACGGGATCGAGCGCCTTGTCCAGCATGCGCGCGAGATCCGGGTTCTCCGTCATGCCGGAGATCGTCAGGCGCCGCTCGCGATGTCCGTAACGCAGGATTACCGGTGTCGCGCGAAAACCTTCCGCACGCAGGACACCCGGCATGGCGGCGACGGACTGCAGCGCCCGTGGCGACCGTTCGTTGGCAAATGCGATCGTGGCATCCTGACGCTCGGTGCGGAAGAACACCGTGTCGACCATGAAGGCGACGGAATCGAAGGAGAAGAGCGCCATGATCAGGAGAGCCACGGCAAGCGAGGTACCGAAAGCCGTGAGTAGCGTGCGCACCGGCCAACGAACCAGATGCCTCAAGGCCATGATCGTCAGCTGCGAGAATATCTTCAGATGGTGGGCGCCCCCGGAAAAGAAACTGCGGTAGCGCGTCGGTGTTGGCGGCTGCATGGCGATGGCAGGCGGCAGGCTGGCGATGCTCCAGATCGCGCGCATGCTGCCCGCCAGCGCGGCAACGGCACTGACGATCGCTGCGATCGCGTAGAGATCGAGGCTCTGGCGGAAGATGAGGAACGGGAAGGAATAGAATTGGGCATAGAGCCGTGTCATGCCTCGGCCCAGCCAGTCACCTGCAATGGAGCCGATGACGATGCCGATGAGCGCGATGACGAGCGTGAGTTTGGCGTAGTGCCAGGCGATTGCCGCGGAGCCGTAGCCGACCGCCTTCATGAGCCCCACCTGTTCGCGCTCGAGCGCGATGAGCCGCGTCAGGATCATGTTGACGAGGAATGCCGAGACGAACAGGAAGACAGGCGGGATGACGGCTGCCATGGCGCGAAGCTGGGCCAGCTCCTCGTCGAGGAATGTATGCGAGATCTGGTCGGTCCGGTCATGCGCGCCCGTGCCGCCATAGGGTGTCAGGACGGCATCGAGCGTGTCGATGATTTCGCTGAAGTCGGCGTTCCTGTGCGTGCGTAGGGCGACGTCGTTGAACGCGCCTTCCATGTCGAAGATGCCCGCCAGCGCCGTGCGCGGCATGAAGAAGACGCCGAAGCGGCGCTGGTCCGGAATCATGTCGCCGGGGCCGATGGCATAGATATATTCGGGCGAAAGAACGATGCCCGTGACGACCAGCGTGCGCTTTCGGCCATTCATGATGGCGTCGAACCGGCTGCCGGCCGCCATTCGGTGCGCGAGGGCAAAGGGCTCCGTCACGGCGATCTCGCCGGTGCGGCCGGGCTCCGGCAGTCGGCCTGAGCGCAGATAGAGCCGGTTGACGGCGGGTTCGCCATGGTCGGGGATCGAGACGGCGATGCCGGTGGCGGGCTCGGCCATTCCGGGCATGTCGAGCAGGACCGGCTTTACGATGCGCAGCTCGATCCCGCTCACGCCGGAGATCGAGGCGAGTTCGTTCTTCATCTGCAAGGGAGCGCGCGTCAGCCCGGAAAAGACGGTCGCGAAGCGGTAGCGGTCATAGAAGGCCGAACGCGTTTCTTCCAGCGACCGATAGGCGCCGATCGCAAGGATGATCGTCGCAACCCCGCAGGCCATGACAAGCGCGATCGCCAGAACCTGCGCCCACAGGCGGAAGAGGTCGCGCAGCAATTTCCTGTCCAGAACGGACATCGCCTTCACCAGCTCACTTCCGCGGGCTGGGCCCGCTTTTCATTGACCATGGCATCCGCGATCCGGCCATCCCTGAATGTGAAGACGCGGTGGGCGATATCCCGGATTCCGGCGTTGTGGGTGATGATCGCCATGGTGGTCTTCAGCTCTTCGTTGATGCGCCAGAGCGCTTCGAGGACGATGATGCCGGTCTTGGAATCGAGCGCGCCGGTCGGCTCGTCGCAGAGCATCACCTCCGGCCGCTTGGCGATGGCGCGGGCGATTGCCACGCGCTGCTGCTCGCCGCCCGAGAGCTGGGCCGGGAAGTGCGTCATGCGCTCGTTCAGGCCCACCATCTCCAGCGCCTCCTCGGGCGCCATGGGATTCGGTGAAATCTCCGTGACGAGTGCGACATTCTCCCAGGCCGTGAGGCTGGGGATCAGGTTGTAGAACTGGAACACAAAGCCGATATGGTCGCGCCGGAAGCGGGTGAGCTGCCGCTCGGAGAAGGCGGTGAGATCCTGGTCGCGAAAGTGCACCGTACCCGAGGTCGCGCGATCGAGCCCGCCCATGATGTTGAGGAGGGTTGACTTACCGCTGCCCGAGGGACCGAGCAGAACCGCCATCTCACCTTGTTCAAGGTCGAGATCCACGCCGCGAAGCGCAAAGACCTCGACTTCGCCGGAGCGATAGACCTTCGTCAGGTTATGGGCGGAGAAGATCGGATTGTCCATGAAAGCGGCCTCGGCATTTGTCCGCCTTTGATAGGAGGTCGGGGCCGCACTGCCTTGATGCGCATCAAGCCGCTGCTCTGGCTGCCATCCCGAAAGCAGTTCGTTAATCCGCTGCCACGGCTGGCGGCGATTTCTTCATGGCGTTACGGACTTGGAGAATCTCGCCGGGCGAGATATCGTGATCGATGCGGCCTATTTGTCGGGCACGTGCCGGTGTTCCGCCGACTCTTGCTTATCAACCTCGTCGCGGGCGAAACGCTCCCTCAGGATTTCGAGTGGTGTCAATCCCGCGGCTGATTGCTGTCGGGCCGTAAACATATCGGCCTTGACGCCAATCAACGCGACGCCTTTCATTCAAGCCAAATTGAACAGACAGCCGTGCACAACGCCGACATAGCTGCGCTCTTCAATCGGATTGCGGACCTCCTCGAGATAGAGGGCGCCCAAACGTTCCCTATCCGTGCCTATCGAGGCCGCCGATGTCCTGAAGACCCAGCCCTAGAACGAACTCGAGCCTCTTTTCTCTCGCTAGGCGTATGCGCCTCTTCAAGGTGTGCGAGGATGTCCGCAACGATCGTTTCCAGGTCGCGTCCGGCGTCGATCTTCGTCCAGTAGGAATAGTCGATGTGCCGCTGCAGTTGGCGCGCCAGAACGTCGGCCGTGGCGTCGGACGGCCCGCCCCGACGCGTTTCGACCCGTTGCCGGAGGCTCGCCGGAACCGCATCGAGCCAGAAACCCAGAAAGGGCAGGCCGATCTTGCGGGCTTCCGCTTCGATGTTGATACGGTCGGTCGCCCGCTCGAACACCGCATCGGCAATCACCGAGCCGCCTTGGCGCAGAATAAGGCCGGCGCGGCGAACCATCTCCTGGTAGACCTTCTGCGACACCTCCGGCCGATAGGCGTCACTTGGAAGATGTGTTTCAGCCGGGACGCCGTAAAGGGCCTTGCGGATCCTGTCGCTTTCCACGATCCGTGCGCCCGGCGGTACGCCCAGGTTTGCGGCGAGCATCTCCGCCACACTCGTCTTGCCCGATCCGCTCAAGCCCGCAATGGCGACCAGCCGCGGCGGAGTCTCCCGAAGCAGGGCAAGAGCAAGGTCAAAATAGGCTCGAGCCTCGTCGATGAGCCCCGCCGCCGTGCCTCCCTCCTCGACGAGCGTCGCCGTGACGTGCGCCCGCACGGCCGCCCTTATGGCCATGAAGAAGGGAAGAAGTGAGAAGCCGTCATCCTCATCAGTCTCGTCGAGATAGCGGTTCATGACGAGGTTCGCCAATGCGGCAAAGCCGTGGTGCCACAAGTCCATCAGCAGGAATGCCAAGTCGTAAAGAACATCGACGGTTGCGATCTCCTTGCTGAACTCGATGCAGTCGAAGAGCCGCGGCGCGCCGTCGAAGAGACAGATGTTCCTCAGGTGAAGGTCGCCGTGGCAGCGGCGAACCTTGCCTTCCATCGCCCGCCGATCGAGGAGGGTGGCGTGACGCGCCAGGGCGGAACGAAAAGCCTTGTTGAAGGTTGCCGTCTCCGCCTCACGGAACACGTGGCTGCCGGCTAATCCCGCTTCGTTGATATCAAGCACGCCGGCCATGATTTCGGCGCCGCTGCGCTCATGGGCGATGGGAGCATCGCGATGGAAGCGCGCGATCACTTGCGCCGTCTCGCTCATTAAGGCGGGTGAGAGTTTGCGTGCGAGCGCCAACCGATCGAGCAGGCTCGACTGCTCGAATCGCTTCATCTCTACCACCGCATCAACCAGACGTCCCGTTCCATCCAAGGCAAGCCGTCCATCGGCTTCCTCGGTGATCTGATGGGACCTGATATACAGCCCCGGCGCGGTCTTAGAATTCAGCTCCACCTCCTTGGCACAGGCTGCAAGGCGAAGCTCGGGCGTGGAGAAGTCGACATAGGGCAGCTTTACCGCGCGCTTCATTTTCCACGCTCTCTCGCCTGCAAGAAATATGCGTGAGATGTGAGTCTCGATGATATCGACCGACCCGCGGACGCCGTGAAAGGCCGGGTTGCTCAGCAGTGCGATCGCGGCTGCCTGGTTGTCGGTGATCATCCGGTTCTGCCTCCTCCAGGCGATATTGGCTCGACGGGCGTTGGCATGCTCAACGGGCCCTTCCGCCGCATTGCGCCCGCGAAGGTCTGGCGTCTCATCACGGAAACTCAGCGGCTTTGAAACCGGGACTCGTGCGAGGTGTTCCCCATCAAAGGTCCCGGACGATATCACGCAGCAGATGTTGGACCTCACCGGCGATTTCGGTCAGCGCCGGATTGTCCACCGAGGCCATCGACGCAAGCGGATCGACCGCCGCGACCTCGGTTTTTCCTGGCGTTACCTTGCTGACGATCACATTGCACGGCAGCATGGTGCCGATCTTATCCTCCTGCTGCAGTGCGCGCCACGCGAAGTGCGGGTTGCATGCGCCCAGGATCGTATACGGCTTGAACTCTTCGCCCAGCTTGTCCTTCATGGTGGCGCGCACATCGATGGTGGTGAGTACGCCGAAGCCCTTGGCCGCGAGCGCCTTCGTCACATGAGTTGTCGCCTCGTTGAAGGTCATGTCGAGCGTCTTGCTGAAATAATAACTCACGGAGTGCCCTTTCTTGGCATGCCGGCGAAGGACCTGTTCACCGGTATCGTTGGACTCGTTGCCCGTCGGGTACCCCGCAAGGCACTCTTCCGCCTTGATCCAGAGCAAGGCGGTCTGCCGGTCCCTGTGGTCGCCGCCGCCCCGGTATTTGATGCAGCGGAAGGATCGCCTTGGCGGGCTGCAGTATCGCAATGCAGCGAAACGATGTCGCACCTCGCCAAAGTTCCTCCCGCGGCACATAACGCATACTCAGTTCCACGCGAGCGGGGTTCTGGCTGACGTCGCCGAGAAGCTTGCAACCGAAGGCCTTCAGGATACGCGCGAGCACGGCCCCGATCTCGCCGGTGTCGACAATACCGACGGTTCTCCCGTAAAGGTTGAGACTCAGGAGTCCATCCAGCGCGACGTTTCTCTCGCGAACGCGGTTGTTGCACGATGGATCAAGCGGTCGAGAGAGCCCACTGACATAACTGCCTCAGTGGACCCCGCCGCTGGCAGTATCTTGCACGCTTGCCATGGCGCCTTGGTGCAGCGGTAGAGATCGTCGACGTCCTCGCGCCGGCACAGTTCCGTGCCGCGCCTCATGACAGCCACCGTGCCGGCGGTCGCGGTGGTTCATGATGCCTCTCGCGGTCTTCATCCAGTTTCAGACGCATGAAGACAGCGCCTCCCACGCCGCCTTGATCCGCCTTAACAGGCAACTTGGCGTTGCGCCGTGCTCGCCACATGAAAGCTCACCTTTGCCGCGTTCTTTGACGCGGATCAACGACCGGCGCGGCTGGACGGCGTACTGGTGCATCATTGTCCGACACGCAACAGATCTGCTCCGCAGGGGCGAGTGCCAGACTTGGGAACGCCGGTTCGGTGAAAGCTTACCAACCCGCGCCATATCTCGTCCCACGCGAGCCACCAATTGGGAGGCCGGCATGCTGGCATCGTCCGTATCGAACCATGTTCACGAATCCACCACGGAAGTCTTCGAGCGAGCACCATCCTGCGTGTCTTCGCCTGTTCTGGCCTATGTCGACACCTCGGTGTCGACCCGCAAGCTCATTCCGCATGCCATGGCGATAGCGGAAGCGTTGAACGCGCCTTTGACGCTTCTCCACGTGCTGGATCTGCCACCGCAATCGGAAGGGCCAGCCGATCCGGTGGAGTGGAGTATTCGCCGGCAGGAGGCCCATGGTCAGGTCCGGCGGGCGGCGGAAAAAGAGCGCAAAAATACGCCAAAGCTGGACATCAGGATCGCGGAAGGTAGACCCGTCGACCAGATTTGCCGCTCCGTGCGCGAACTCGAAGCCGGCATTGTCGTGGTCGGCACGACGGCGGACGAGAATGCAGCCGACTGGGAACTGGGCGAAACAGCGCGGAAGCTCGTTGACCGCTCCGGTGGCGCGCTGCTTCTTATACCGCCGTCTGCGGAAGCGGCGGTTGAGGTACATTATGGGCGCGTCCTGGTCCCACTCGACGGCTCACGCACGGCGGAGAGTGTCCTGCCGCTGGCCGCGCGAATTTCACGGGGCGCCGGCGCGGAATTGCTTCTCGCGCACATCATTCCTGCGCCTGAGCTGACCGAGACCGGTCCGCTTGAAACTGACGATCACAGGTTGTGTCAGCAGGTGAGCGAACGCAACGAGCGCGTGGCGCGAAAATATGTCGAGCAGATTCGCAGCCGCCTCGCATGTTCCGGGCTTGCCGTGCGCGCCCTGGTCGTGCGCAACGGCGACGTACGCAGCGCCCTGGCACGGCTGATCGAAGATGAGAAGATCGATCTGCTCGTCATGTCGGCTCATGGTCGCAGCAGCCGGCCGGACGTGGCTTGCGGCAGCGTCGCCGGCTATATGGTCACCCATGCACGCGCACCGCTTCTCGTCGTCCTGGGTGCGCATGCGCATCACGCCAATCACGCGGCGAACAATCAGAGAAACAACCGGCCGCTGCGCGGCCCCGTGTTGTGATGCTGGCGGCGCCGGAAAGCGGGAGGGATCCGCTCACCACGACAGCTCGGGCGCTGGCTGAATGCCACCGCCCATCGAAGCTGAAGCCACGCCGCGTCGAGCCTTGGCGGAAGCTCGCCAAGATGGATGAGTGGCTTCGGTCATTGAGGATCGCTGCCGCCGATCCCGAGCCGCAGGGCGCCAAGGCTGCCGAGTGGCTGCTGGACAATGATTACCAGATACGACGCGCGATCCGGCAGGTTGCGCGTGACATGCCGGAGGATTTTTACGAAAGGCTGCCCAGCCTGGAAAACGAGGAAGACGTGGGAATCCCGCGCATTCTGGCGCTGGCCTTCGGATATTTGCACGCGTCGCATCTTCAGCTTTCGCTGACGTCGGTTGTGCAGTACATCCGCGCCTATCAGGAGAGCGCACCGCTCACGATCGGTGAATTGTGGGCTTTGCCGACCATGCTGCGACTTGCCTGCCTGGAAATTCTTGCGGACGCTTGCGGCCACCTGTTTCCGGAGGTGCGGCCGCCCTTCGTGCCGACGCGTTACGTGAAGCTCTTTAACGCGTTCGACGACACGGACCGGGTCGCCCGCGTGCTCACCAATCTCATCGGCATGGCATCCATTCCCTGGAAGGACTTCTTTGACCGTACGAGCCTTGTGGAGGCCGCGCTGCGGGATGATCCTGCCGGCATCTATCCGCGCATGGATTTCGCGACGCGGGACCGCTACCGCAAGGCGGTCGAGGAACTGGCGGCAGGTACCGATATCGACGAGTCGGAAGTCGCAAGACAGGCCGTGGCGAGGGCTGGAGGCGTGTCCGAAGGTCCTTGCGACCATGTCGGCCACTGGCTTGTCGGCGACGGCCGGTATTCCTTCGAGCATCTGCTGGGCTGCAAGATGCTGCTCCGGATCACATGCAGCCGCTGGCTCCGCCGTCACCCGGGCCTGCTCTACATAACGGCGCTTCTGGCCGCCTCGGCGGCGGCGCTGATACTGCCCGTCGCCTATCTGGCGATCGTGGGCGCGGGCACAATCGGCCTGGCCATTGGTGCAATGCTGGCGCTGCTGCCGGCGTCGGTGCTCGGCATCACCTTCGTTCACTGGGTCATCACGCTTATGGTCCCACCGCGCGTCATGCCCAAGCTGGATTTCGAGAAGGGTATTCCTGAGGACTGCGCGACCGCGGTGACCGTGCCCGTCATCATACGCAGGGCGGACGAAATCGGGCGGCTGATGGAGAGGCTCGAAGCGCACCGCCTTGCCAACCCGGATCCGTCCCTGCGTTTCGTGCTGCTGAGCGATTTCGCCGATGCGCTGCAGGAGCATGCGCCGGGCGACGAGGAGATCGAGGCGGCGCTTGTGGCTGGTATCCACCGGCTCAACGCGCGCTACGGCGCCGACGAAAGCGGGCCCTTTTATCTCTTGCACCGGCCGCGGCGGCTAAATCCCTGCGAGGGCTGCTGGATGGGCTGGGAGCGCAAGCGCGGCAAGCTCGAGGAGTTCAATCGCCTTGTGCTCGAAGGCGACATGTCACGCTTCAGCCTGATCGAGGGCGATGCGGAGCGTCTGCGCCGCGTCCGTTTCGTCGTCACCGTGGATGCGGATACGGTGCTGCCGCCGGGCGCCGTGAACCGACTCGCCGGCGCGCTGGCGCATCCGCTCAACGAGGCGCGCTTCGATGAACGCTCGGGCCGCGTGCGTACGGGCTACACTATCCTGCAGCCGCGCGTGGAGATCTCGCCGCTGAGCGGCAACCGCTCGCCCTTCGCGCGCCTTTATGCCGGCAATACGGCGATCGACATCTATTCGCGCGCGGTCTCCGACGTCTATCAGGACCTCTTCGGCGAAGGCATCTATGTCGGAAAAGGCATCTACGAGGTCGCTTCCTTCCAGAAGAGCCTTGAAGGCCGCGTGCCGGAAAACGCGCTCGTCAGCCACGACCTTTTCGAGGGCGTGCACGGTCGCGCGGCCTTGGTGAGCGACATTGTGCTCTACGAGGATTTCCCGGCGGGCTATGTCGAGTATGCGCGCCGCTGGCACCGTTGGGTGCGAGGTGACTGGCAGCTCCTGCCGTGGCTGATGCGGCATGTGCCAGGGGCAAGCGGTCGGCGTGCCAACGACCTTTCCACGCTCGACCGCTGGAAGATCCTGGACAATTTCCGCCGCAGCCTCGTGCCGCTGTCGCTGCTGCTGCTTGCGCTAGCCGGCTGGCTGGTGCTGCCGGGCAGTCCGTGGGTCTGGACCCTGCTGACGGTTGCCGCACCTGGCGCCTATTTGTTCACGGATCTCGTCACGGGCCTGGCACGTGGCCCCCGACGCGGCGCCATGCAAGGGCTCGTTCACAATGTGAAAGACCATTCCGGGCGCTGGGCGCTTGCCATTGTCTTCCTGGTTCACGATGCGGCGGTCGCCGTCGACGCGATAATGCGCACATGCTGGCGCCTGTGCGTCTCGCGCCGGCATCTGCTCGAATGGACGTCCGCCGCCCATACGGCCGCCGCCGTCGACGGAGCTGGCCCCCGCCTGGCGGCCTGGCGCTACATGTGGTTCACGCCAGTGTTCTCCGTCCTGACGGCGGTTGCGGTCCTGTCTATAAATCCGGCCGCTCTTGTTGCGTCCGCACCACTGCTCGCCGTGTGGTTGATCTCGCCGGAAATCGCCGTGCTCATCAGCCGTCGCAAGAAGCCGCCGGTGGAGGAGGTGCGGTCGCAGGACCTGGCTTTCCTGCGGCGGCTTGCGCGGCGGACATGGCTTTATTTCGAGACATTCGTCGGCCCCGCCGACAACTGGCTGCCGCCGGATAACTTCCAAGAGGAGCCGCACTCGGCCATCGCGCATCGCACCTCGCCGACCAATATCGGCATGATGTTCCTGTCCGCGCTCACCGCCTGGGACCTTGGATATGTGGACTCCCGTGAGTTGGCGGTGCGTTTGCGCAACACGTTCGACACGCTCGGCCGGCTCGCCAAGCATCGCGGTCATGTCCTCAACTGGTACGATACGCACACGCTCGAGCCGCTGGAGCCCCGTTATGTCTCGACCGTCGACAGTGGCAATCTCGCCGTTTGCCTTGTTGCGTTAAAGGCGGGATGCGAGGAGGCGGCATCCGCACCCTTTCTGAGACCGCAAGCGTGGGATGGGCTTGCCGACACGCTGGAGGTTCTTACCGAGGCGACGGCCGCCTTGCCATATGAGGGCGGCGGCGCACTCGAGACCGTGCGGTCCCGTCTGTCGACGCTCGTTTCCCGAGCCCGCAACGATGTGACTATGTCCTGGCCGGTGTTGATCGAGATCACGGCACAAGCGTTTCCTCGTTTCGAGGAGGCCCTTGCGCAAGCGATATCGACTTCGCGTGAAGACCAGACGGCCGAGCACTTGCACTCCATTCAGGTCTGGCTCGAACGGACACGACACCATCTCACGCGCATGCAGCGCGATTTTCGGGAGCTTTTCCCTTGGCTGCCCATTCTGGACGACGTGCCTGCCGGCTTTGAGGCGCTGGCCCTGGAGCTGGGGCAGGTGCTGTGCACACCAGTTTCTCCGCCTGATATCGGCGAGCGCTGTTCCAAGGTTCGCTCCGGGATCGCGGAAGCCAAAGCCACAGCGAAGGGTGAAGCCGCCGCTTGGCTGCACGACCTCGAAGCTGCACTTGAAGAGGGCTGCACGCGCCAGAATGCGCTCCACCAGGAATTGCTGGAATTGGCACGAACGAGCGAGGAGCTGGCCTTCGCAATGGATTTCCGCCCGCTGTTCGACGGCGAGGCGCGGCTTTTCCACATCGGCTACAATGTCAGCGCCGACCGGCTGGACCCCTCGCACTACGATCTTCTGGCAAGTGAGGCTCGGCTTGCCAGCTTCTTCGCCATCGCCAAGGGCGATGTCGCTTTCGAGCACTGGTTCCATCTCGGACGTCCGCTCGCGCGCGAAAAAGGCGGCCTGGCGCTGATCTCATGGAACGGCTCCATGTTCGAATATCTGATGCCGCCGCTGCTTTTGAGAAGCGCCCCCGAGACGCTCTTGGGCGAGAGCGAGCGCACAGCAGTCGATATCCAGCGCCGCCATGCCGAAAGGCTCGGCGTGCCCTGGGGTATTTCGGAATCCTCCTTCGCTTCCCGCGACGCCGACCACAACTACCGCTACCGCGGTTTCGGCGTGTCGGAACTGGGACTGCGCCGCGATCTCGCCCAAGACCTGGTCGTCGCACCTTATGCGACGGCGCTCGCCTTGCCCGTGCGGACGGATTTGGCGGTGCAGAACTTGCGAACGCTCGAAGAGCTCGGCCTTGGCGGGCTCTACGGCCTGTTCGAGGCCGCCGACTTTACGCCCGAGCGCCTACCGTCCGGACGGCGCTTCGTACCCGTCCGTAGCTACATGGCGCACCACCAGGGCATGATTCTCGCCGCCCTCGACAACGCGCTTTGCGCCGGCGCGCTGGTGCGACGCTTCAATGCCCACGCCAATGTGCGCGCCATCGCGCTTCTGGTGCAGGAGCGCATTCCGTGGGAGCTGCCGCCGGAGTTTCAGGCATCCGAACTGGTGGAGCCGGAGGAGGAGCGGCAGAAGCGAGCGCTGCCTGCGCCGTCTCCCTGGCAGCCGCCTGGGGACAGCCCGCTGCCGCAGGTCCACGCGCTTGGAAATGGCAGCCTCTCGAGCCACGTCAGCACGAGCGGGGGCGGAGGGCTCTCCTGGCGAGGCCACGCGTTGACCCGTTGGCAGCCTGACCCCACGCGCGACGATGCAGGGCTGTGGCTTTATGTCAGAGACGAAGACGATGGCGCGCTATGGTCGATTGCGCGGCAGCCAACCGGCGTCGCCGCCGAGGAGGAAAGGATCGTCTTCCACCCCCACCTGGCAGAGTTTCATCGCCGCGACCGTGGCATCGGCCTCCGGATGGAGATGGGCGTCGCCCATGACGACGACGTGGAAATCAGGCGCATCGGCATCGTCAACGAAAGCGACACCGAACGCCGCCTGCGCCTCGTCTCCTACGGCGAAGTGGTGCTCGCACCGGCGCTGGAGCACGAGCGCCATCCGGCCTTCAGCAAGCTCTTCGTGGGCAGCGAATATCTCCCCGGCCTCACAGGGCTTCTCTTCACGCGCCGCCCGCGGAGGGTGGAGGAAAAGCCGCCTTTCCTCCTTCACCGTATCGTCCCGGACGACGCTGGGGTAGAGATCGCGGGTTTCGAAACCGACCGGTACCGCTTCATCGGGCGCAACGGCACCCTGCGCGGGCCGCGGGCGTTGCGTGACGGGCTGACGGACACGTCCGGATGGACGCTCGATCCCGTCATGGCATTCGACATGCACATGACGCTCGCGCCGGGCGAGCGCCGGCGGTTTTCGCTCGTCACCATGGTCGCGGAATCGCGCGAGGCGGTGCTGCGCCTCGCCGACCGCTACACAACGCCGGCAGCGCTCGACTGGGCGCTTGACGATGCGGCGACGGAGGCGGCACGCGAGGTGCGGCAGCTCGGCCTCGAGCCGGGGCACCTGCCCGAACTGCAGGCGCTGTCGTCGCTGCTGATCTGCCGCCATCCGGCCTTGCGTGCCGCGCCCGAGGTCGTCGCGGCCAACCGGCTGGGCCAGCCCAGGCTGTGGAGCTTCGGCATTTCCGGCGATCATCCGATCCTACTCGTCCATGCGGGCGATCCCGAAAACGTCGATCTTCTGCGCGTGCTGATCGCAGGCCTGAAGACATGGCACCGGCGCGGCATCCAGGCCGATCTCGTAATCATGCGGCCGGGCATTTCGGGCTATATCGAACCCTTGCGCGAGAAGCTTCTGTCGCTTTTGCAGGAAGCGCAAGCGCAGGAGCTTCTGGGGCGTGCAGGCGGAGTGCATCTGGTACTGCGCGACCAGGTGGGGGAGGAGGACCGTCGGCTGCTCGAAGCCTGCGCTGTCGCCGTGCTCGACACGGCGCGTGGTACGCTGGGCGAACAGCTCGCTGCAGCGGCCGAGATGCGGCCTCAGGCGCCGCATTTCGAGCCGACTTTGGCACCTCGACCCGCTGAGATACCGGACATCGCCCGGCAGGAGGGTCTTTTGTTCGACAACGGATATGGCGGTTTCACAGAGGACGGCCGTGAATATGTGATCCATCTGAAGCCGGGAGAGGCAACGCCGGCGCCGTGGTGCAACGTGCTGGCCAACGACGTTTTCGGCACGCTCGTGACCGAGGCCGGCGGCGGCTTTACCTGGGCGGTAAACAGCGGCGAGAACCGATTGACGCCCTGGACCAACGATCCCGTCGCGGATCCCGGCCCCGAGGCGCTCTATCTCCGCGACGAGGAGACCGCCGAGGTCTGGACGCCTACCCCGCGGCCCGCAGGCGGCGATCGGGCGCACGAAATCCGCCACGGCGCCGGCTACACCGTCTGGCGCAGCGCCGCTCGTGGACTCAAACAAAGGCTGACCGTCTTCGTGCCGCCGGACGACCCGGTCAAGATCGTCCGGCTCGAACTCGACAATCCGCAACCGAGGGCCCGCAGAGTAACCGCCACCTACTATGCCGAGTGGCTGCTGGGCAGCTTGCCCCGCATGGCACGGCCCTTCGTGGTGTGCGGTTACGATCCCTCCTGCCACATGCTGTATGCGCGCAACCCATGGAATCCGGATTTCGCCGACCGAGTGGCATTCCTGACCTCAAACCTGCCGCCGCACAGCTTCACCACCGATCGGGAGGACTTCCTGTGGCGGGAAGGCGACCCGGTGCTGCCGGCAGGTCTGACACGCTGGGACTTCGGACAGCGCGCCCGACCCGGTGCAGACGCTTGTGCGGCTTTCCAGGTGCATCTCGACATTGAGGCGAACGGCAGGGCCGAGGCCATCTTCATCCTGGGGCAGGGGAGCGATTTCGCCGAAGCCGCAGATCTCGCCCAACGCTGGCAGGACCCGTCGCGCTGTGAGGACGCTTTTAACGACCTCGCACAGTTGTGGGACCGCCGGCTCGGTGCCGTGCAGGTCTCGACGCCAGATCCGGCCATGGACCTGATGCTTAATCGCTGGCTCCTCTATCAGGTCTATTCCTCACGGCTTGTGGCGCGCGCTGGCTTTTACCAGGCGGGCGGAGCCTACGGCTTCCGCGATCAGTTGCAGGACGTGCTTGCGCTTTTGTGGAGCGAGCCAGAGCGGGCACGGGCGCACATCCTGAAGGCCGCCGCGCATCAGTTCGAGGAGGGCGACGTGCTGCACTGGTGGCATCCACCGAGTGATCGGGGCGTGCGCACGCGCTGCTCCGACGACCTTCTATGGCTTCCCCACGTGACGGAGGCGTATGTCGAGGCCACGGGCGACGAGGCGATCCTGGAGGAGAAGGTGCCGTTCCTGCAAGCATCCCCGCTGACGGAAAAGGAGGATGACCGCTATGCGCGCTACGACACGCTGAGCGAGCCACGCACACTGTTCGAGCACTGCGAGCGCGCCCTGGAGCGCGGCATCACCAGCGGCGCCCACGGCCTGCCGCTGATGGGCAGCGGCGACTGGAACGACGGCATGGACCGGGTCGGTCGCGAAGGGCGCGGCGAGAGCGTGTGGCTCGCCTGGTTCGCCATCGCCACGATGAAGCGCTTCTACCTGCTTGCCCGCATCATGAAGCGCGGCGACCTCGCGGCGCGGTGGGAAAGCCGCGCGCGGGAAATGGAAGAAGCGGTCGAGGCTGCCGCCTGGGATGGCGGCTGGTATCTGCGCGCGGTCGACGACGACGGCAATCCCCTGGGGACGTCGGGCGCCGAGGAGTGCCGCATCGATTCCATCGCCCAATCTTGGGCGGTTCTCGCGCTTGAGGTGCCGTCGCGCCGCGCGAGGACCGCGCTGAAGAATGCCGAGAGTGAGCTTGTCTCGCAGGAGGCGCGGCTCGCACGCTTGCTATGGCCGCCCTTCGACAAGACGCCGCTCGATCCTGGGTACATCAAGGCCTATCCGCCCGGGATACGCGAGAATGGCGGGCAATATTCCCATGCAGGCGCGTGGCTCGGTCATGCCTTTGCCCGTCTTGGCGAAGGTGACAGGGCGGCCGGAATCTTCGGCTGCCTCAATCCGCTTACCCATGCAGCGGCCAGGCCCGATGCGGAGCACTACCGTGTCGAGCCCTATGTGGTGGCCGCCGACATCGCCGGCGTCGAACCGCATACCGGTCGCGGCGGGTGGACCTGGTACACGGGGGCGGCTGCCTGGACCTGGCGACTTGGCATCGAGGCGATCCTGGGTCTGAAGCTCAGCCGGGGACGGCTTGTGATCGACCCTGCGCTCCCCAAGGGCTGGGTCGGCTTCAAGGCAAAGATCAGGGCGCCGGGCGGTACTCTGGAGATCGAGGTTGAGGACCCGCAAGGGATGGGTCGCGGCCGCACTGAGATCACGGTTGACGGCAAAAGGCATGAGGGCGGCATCGCGCTGCCGACAGACGGGAAGACGCTCCGGGTCCAAGTCCGCCTGAAGCCCGTCGCGACCCAGCGCGCAAAAGCGGCCGAACGGATTTGAGCCGTGCTTTGATACCGGTCAAGGCGCGCTTGAATACGGCAAGCAGGGCATTCGCGTGAATTCCATCTGCCCGGGCGGCATCGATACGCGCATGCTGGATTCGCTGGCAGTGCAGTCGAGCAGCGGCAGGATGACTAGTCATGAAATGATGGATCCTCTGCACCCCATCGGGCGCATCGGCAAACCGGAGGAAGTCGCGGAACTGATCGTTTGGCTATGCTCTGATCGCGCGTCGTTCGTTACTGGCGCAAATATCCCCGTCGACGGCGGATTCGTCGCGCAGTAGCCTTACTCCCGGGTCTCTCACGCTTAGACATCCAGTCGACAATACGGAAGAAGATTTCCGGTGCGTATGTGGATACGGGAAGTATGGGCCTTGAGCCCGGCTCCCACCAGCCCGCGGGCTTACTCAGCAGCAGCCAGGCGTGATCGCGCTCACGCTTGTGGCCGATCTCATCGGGCATGAAGTCGATCTTCCTGCCTGGTAGCGAGAAGGCATAGAGGTGCCGACCGGCTTGTACGTAGTAGCAATGCGGCCCTTGAGTTGGGCCAGGTCTTGTAGAGTATAGCGCACGAGGTCGGGCGGAGAGAACCGGTCCATCCATGAAAGCGGCTGCGGCATTCGTCCGCCATGCGCGACAAACGGCTGCTTGCCGCGCCCCCGAAAGCAGTCCGTTAGTGTGCCGGCCACAGCTGGCGTAGCGACTTCTTCATGGAGTTGCGGACCTGGAGGATCTCGCCGGACGAGATATGGCGGTCGAGCAACCGAAACACGGCGGCTATGGCCGTATCGGCGTCGTTTGGCATGTCGTCACCGAGATCGCTTGCGATACGGAAGACGAAGTCGTCCTTCTTGCGGTCCCATACCGGGCTTTCCTGGGGTTGCCAGCCCTCGAAGAAGATGCCGCGGACCAGGACGGGAAGTTGCGCGGAGAGATCGGCGGCTTCCTCCGGGGAAAGCCAGTCGCGAAGCGCGTGAAGGATCGAGCGGAGGAGACGATAGGCGCGTGGCTCGCTCCAATTCAGATCGGCCGCGAGTTCGTTCACCCATTGCTGCGCCTGCTGCGCGGCCTGGGTGAAGCTGGATATGGTGGTGTGTGTCATGGCAGTGCTCCTGAAAAGCACTTATTCCCACGGTCGGCGGCCAGCCGCATTGAGCCTTATCAAGTCTCGCGCCGATCAGGCGGTGCGCAACGTCCGTTCCACGGGAACGCTGAGCTTCATTTCGGTATCGTCGCTTCCAGAAAGTTCGACCAGCCGGCGTTCGTCCAGGATACGGAAATGCTGGGGGTCGATAATGCCCAACACACGCTGGCGAGCCATCTCCTGAATAGAGCGGCTGATCGATTCGACCGTCGTCCCAAGATAGGCGGCCATGTCTCGGCGCGAGATCGGGATCGTTACCGAGTTGCCCAGGCATTGAACGGTATCCGATTGCAATTTGGCCGAGCGGCGGCGAAGGATCAGGAGAAAGGTGGCAATGCGTTCAGTCACCGATTGGCAGCCCAGTAGCAACATCCAATTCTGCGCGCTCTCAAGCTCATCGAGCATCGAGAGCAGCATCCGGTGCTCCAATGCAGGGAATTGCGAAAGCAAGATTTCGAAGCCGGCACGACTGTAGCAGCATAGCGTCACGTCCGTTGCCGCTTCGATCGAAACATTTGAGGTGGAGGAGAAGACGCGGCCGAACATATCGGAAGGCATCAGGAGCCCAACGATCAGCTGTCGTCCGTCGTACAGCGTCTTCTGCATTCTTAGCACGCCACTCGTGACGGTGCCGACGAAGGGAGCTTCCTCTTCCTCACCGACGATAATTTCGCCTGCAGCATATCTTTTGATCCGCCCGAGACGCTGGAGTTGCCGGTGCAATTCCGGTTCCATCCCCTGACATATGGAACAGCGCTGGGTGGTTGATTGATCGGCTGCGGGCGTGTGCAGGGTGGACAGCGCGGTCATTGGTTTCCTCGACAGGCAAGGATGCAATTTCGCGCCGCTGGTCGTTGAGGCAAGCAGCGGTCGGGCTGCGTCCTGTTTCCTTCTTAGATGCCAGATTGGCAGAGTCGACCGCTTTGAACTTTGCTCAGGATCAAAGAATTCGGTGGCTCACGATCAGTTATTGAAAAGGCCGGATCTTTGATCCGGCCTTCAGGCAGCGGTACATTGGGGTGCCGCCTATTTCTCAAGCACCTGCCGACGATCCTCAAACTCTTTCTTGTCGATTTCGCCGCGGGCGAAACGCTCCCTCAGGATTTCGAGTGGCGTCAAGCCTGCGGCTGATTGCTGTAGCCCCGGGGTGGTCTGCCAACCTCCTCCCGCCCAACGGACGAGCAGGACCGTGACGGCAATCAAAGCCGCCAACACCAGAATGACGGTGAGCGGTCCAAAGATCATCATGCCATACAAACCGCTCCCCCAGTCCATCATGTGGGGGCCGTAGACATATCGGCCTTGTTCCGTCACCTCCTGCGCCAGCGCCGGGCCGGAAAGGAAGCCGGTGATGGCACTTCCTGCCACCACAAAGAGAGTGAACATCTTCAGCATTTTTAACTCCATCGCGCCAGGCCGCCGCGCTCTATTCCTGGATGAACTGGCGGATCTCGTCCGGCGTCACGTTTCCGTCCTTGTCCGCGTCGATGCTATCGAAGATCCGTTTGTGAATGGCCGAAACTTCCTCGAAGGAGAGGCCGCCGTCACCGTTGGCATCCGCAATGGCAAACATGATCTTCATCATGTGCGGCCGCACAGGCCGCATGGGCATGGCGCCCATCATCCCCGGCTGCATGGCACCCATCATATTGGGCATCATGCCGCCACCCATCATACCAGGACCCCCTTGCCCCATCATGCCGGGGCGGGCGGGCTGCTCTTCTTGTGGCGCTTCGGCATCTGCCTGGGGAGATGGCGCGGCCTGAGCAACAACCGGATGATGTGCATCATGGGACGTATCCGTCTGTGCGGCGGGTGCCGAGGTTGCGGCGGCTGTCACCAACGCCGCCAGGACTAGCGTCGTTGGAAATGCGGTTCTGATATTGACATGCATGGAAACCTCCATCTCATTCATTGCACATATGCGCCGAGGCGCGACGCGCGCTTATGCCACCATTGTCTTCCCCCTGCCGGGGCGGGCGGAAAGCCGCTTGTGCCAGATGCTCCAAGTCCGGCTCCCAGATGCTCAATCCGAGATACCGTCGGATCGCCGCGTCCGGGACGCCGAGATCGCGTAGGACCGCGATGGACAGTGCGAGCTCCATGGCCTGGCGGAGATCGGGTAGCTGTGATCGTGCCATGTCTCTTTTCCCGACTCTTACGTGTGCCCGCTCCGGCGCTGGCTTCGCCGTCTCACGCGGCCTTGACTTCGATCTTCTTGTCGGCCTTCTGCGCCTGAGCTGTCTTCGGCAGTCTTACAGTCAGGACACCTTTGGTGAAGGTAGCCTCGATCCTGTCTGCATCCACCCCGTCGGGGACCCGGAAAGAGCGCTGGAAGGAGCCATAGCGGCGCTCGGACAGGTAGTAGTCCTTTTCTTTTTCCTCCTTCTCTTCCTTCTTCTCGCCCTTGATCGTCAGCGTGTGGTTGGAAAGCTTGATCTCGACGTTCTTTTCGTCGATGCCGGGAAGCTCGGCCGTGATTTCGTATTCCTTCTCCTTCTCGACGAGATCCATTGCCGGCGCGACCTGCCAGGCGGCGCGGCTGAACTTCGGCATCTCGAGGTCGAGGACTGCACGGGACGGCAGGCGCCAGCCCAAGGGATGGAAATCGTCGAAGAGACGATCGATTTCCCGCCGCAGGCTTTCAAACGGTGCCCATCCTTCAGCAGGCGTAGTGGACTTTTCGGATTTCACCGGCAGTTTTGTGGCAGCTTCGGCCATGGATCTATACTCCTTGTTTCTCCTGGAACTACCAGGTGCCGCCGCCTCCGTCCGTGGCCATCGGGATCTCCCTGAAGGCGCGCGGGCCGGAGGCAAGCGGACCCGCCTGTCAGGTGTCTTCGCCGGTCTGGTCGTCACGTCGCGAGATGCGCCTTGCGGCGGCTTCTTGCGTCCGCTTCTCCGAACCGGCTCAGCCTGACAAGAGCTACATCAAACCGGAAAGGCAGCCGCAGGGCATTGATGCGCGTCAACTTCGCGCCGAATTGCCCGGCTTTACGGAACGTCGTCTTCAGCCGCCCTGCCGCCTTCGCTCTCCCAAGCAGAGATGCGACGGGTCTGGTCCGCGTCGAACCGAAGGCGCACACCGACCCCACCAGCCGCGTCGTTACCGATGAACCTCGCGCCAAGCCTTTCAAGGCCGGCCTGCAATCGGGACATGTCGTCAAGGGGCTCGATCAATCCGGACGTCTCGAAATCGGCGATCCTTTCCAGCGGGACGCCTGTTGTGTGTGCTAGCAAGGCGCGATCGACCTGTGTCAGGATTCGTGCGGCCCGGCACTGTTCGGGTGTGATCGCCATGGGGTTCGGCTCCAATGGATGAGTTCCTTCGGCGTCGCCGTGATCGGCTGGCGCGCTCAATAGCCCACCATCTGTTTCTTACGTGCGAGGAGCAGCCGTCTTGCGGCGCTGAGCGCCTCGTGGATGGGGAGGTTGACGTTTTCGGCGGCGCGTTGCTTCGTCCCACGAGCCGCGTCACGATGATATCTGGTCCGGAACGCGCAGAGCGACATGAACTTTAAATGTGCGTCCTGAAAGCTTCCTCTTTTGCGCGGCCTCGATGGCGACATCACAGCTGACGATGCGGTCGAAGAACTTTCGATCTCGCCGATACGGCGCAACACGTAGCCGTCGAATGCGCCGGACGGCTCCATATTGCGGAAAGTGATCTTCGGCGGATTTTGCATGTCAGTCCCCAATATCGGACTTGCCGGGGCTGGACATTGACGGAGGTCAACTTAGCCCCAAGGCTGCGCAAGGAAACCCCGTGTGGGAGAAGTGATATAGATCTTGTCGTTAAAGAGATGAGCGCCCGCTATCATTAACCTCGAATCATCGGATTTCATAAATCCCGATCAACGGGACGTTCGATCGAGCTGAGAATGGCTGACGCAGGGACGTAGGCCGGCGAGAGCAGTGTGGAGTTTATCGGCCGGAAGTTTTGTGAGGTCTTTGCCTATCTCGCTGACGACCAGCTCCTTTAGTGTCTGAGGGAGCAATTGTCGGAGAATGCCAAGCATTCGCGGCTCTGCGACAATCGCCAGACGATCGAACTGGCCGGCGGTGTGTCGGTCCTGAAGATGCTCGCTCAACATCAACGCGAACCGTACCTGGCGATCTCGGACCGGATCGGAATGATACTCTATCGCAGACCGTCGCGCGCCGCACGATTCAAAGCTACGTCCCGGACGGTCGGACATGATTTGCCGAAGCGGCTTGTGCTCGACTTCGTAGATGAGATCGTCGAGACGCTCTCCGATTTCCGTATCGCACGCCAGCTTGCGCACGATGCGCGCCTTTGCACCATCCGCCACGAGAATCCAGGTTCTCGGCTTCTTCATCGTACTTCTCCGTTGATCGAGAGACTGCACATGCAGCTTTCTTCATGGGAGTCATGGGCCGGTCCAAGAGTGATCGCCTTGACGCGCATCAACTATCGAGAGGATGTGCTGATGCGTTGACGCCGATCAACGCCGTGCGATGCCATTGCGCCGATACTCGCCTCGCAAAAGGCGGGAGTGGTTCCCGCTGCAACAGCGAGGTGAAGTTATGAGCGATATCGATCTGAAACGGGACATCAATGACGAACTCGATTTTGAACCGAGCATTGATGCTGCCGACATCGGCGTGGCAGTCGAGAACGGCATTGTAACGCTGACCGGACATGTCCCGACCTACGCACAGAAAGCGACCGTCGAGGAGGTGGTTCGTCGGGTGAAGGGCGTGAAGGGAATTGCTCAGGAAATCGAAGTCCGCCCGTACGGGAGCAACCAGACGGCTGACGACGAAATCGCCAAACGTGCGATCAACATGATCCACTGGAACACGGCCATTCCCGACGGTGCCGTCCAGGTCAAGGTGCAGAAGGGCTGGGTAACGCTGACCGGTAAGGTCGAGTGGCAGTATCAGAAGACCGCCGCCGCGGACGTGATTCGCGGCCTTGGGGGTGTCGTCGGTATACAGAACAACATTGCGGTAAAGGCGCATGCGTCGGTGTCCGACGTCAAAAAGCGCATCGAGGATGCCCTGAAACGCAACGCGGAAGTGGAGGCCAAGGCGATCCACGTCGACGTCCTCGACGGCGGAAAGGTAAGGCTCGAAGGCCGTGTCCATGCATGGTCCGAGCGCAGTGCCGTCGAACGCGCAGCATGGTCCGCGCCGGGCGTCAATCTTGTCGAAGACCGCATTAGCATTGGATGAGTTCCAATCATTGCGTCATCATGTGGAGGGAGGCGGATGCAGCGTTCCGCCTCCCGTCGACAGCCTGGTAGTGAGAGAGGCAGCCATGAAGGCGATGGTGCTGGAGGAGGTGCGGAGACCGCTGGTCTTGAGCAACCTTCCGGATCCCACGCCAGGACGCGGCGAGATCAGGCTCAAGGTGGAGGCCTGCGCGGTCTGCCGGACCGATCTTCACGTGGTCGACGGCGATCTGAAAGACCCGAAGCTTCCGCTTATTCCGGGACACGAGATCGTCGGCATCATCGACAAGGTCGGAGAAGGCGTCGACGAGGCAAGGCTCAGTCGCCGGGCAGGGGTGCCTTGGCTCGGCCATACCTGCGGAGCATGCTCCTACTGCCTTGCGGGCACCGAGAACCTTTGTAATCAGCCGCAGTTCACCGGCTACACGCGCGATGGCGGCTTTGCCACTCATGTGGTGGCCGACGCCGAATTCGCCTTTGATCTCGATGCCCCGGGCGATCCGGTGGCCCTGTCGCCTCTACTCTGCGCCGGGCTCATAGGCTGGCGCTCTCTTAAGATGGCCGGTGACGGAAGGCGGATCGGCATTTACGGCTTCGGTGCTGCCGCTCATATCATTGCTCAGATCTGTGCCTGGCAGGGCCGGGATGTGTTCGCTTTTACCCGGTCAGGCGATACGGAGGCGCAGCGTTTTGCGCTGAGCCTCGGTGCGGCCTGGGCTGGCGGCTCCGACGCCGCGCCGCCTGATCTAATGGATGCTGCGATCATATTTGCTCCCGTCGGAGACCTCGTGCCGGCCGCGCTCCGGGCCGTGCGCAAGGGTGGGCGCGTCGTGTGCGGGGGCATTCACATGAGCGACATCCCCGCGATGCCGTATTCCCTGCTGTGGGAAGAGCGCCAGCTGGTAACTGTGGCCAATCTGACCCGTATCGACGCGACAGAGTTTTTTCCCATCGCCAGAGAGGCAGGAGTGCGCACGCATACAACGGTGTATTCGCTCGAAAGGGCCAATGAAGCGCTTGCAGATCTGCGCGCCGGCCGCCTCAGTGGTGCAGCGGTGCTCGTCCCGGGTTAGCCAACCGACCGCATCGGTTGAGCCGGGATATCGTCAAACAGGGCTGCACCGTAGCCATCGAACGTCTTGGCACCAAAATTCGTCTAACAGTGCTCGTCCCGGCACAGCACATACAGCCGCTCGAGGAAAGGACGCTGGCCGGCAATAATCCTTTCCCGTGCCTTCTCGAAGTCGAACCATTCTGCACGATCGACCTCCGGGAAGACTTGCATTCGGCCGCTGTTCGGCGGCCACTCGAGTTCGAACGCATTGCTGCTCAACGTTTGGGGATCGAAGTCGGCATTCAAGGCGAAGGCTGTGACGTATTTCCCGCCTGCCTGGCGGATCTCCCCGAGTGGCGACAACGCTCCAATGGCCTCCCATCCGGTTTCTTCAGTGAATTCCCGGCGTGCAGCGGATTCGGGGTGCTCGCTATCGGCATACTCTCCCTTTGCGATCGACCACGCTCCCTCATCCCGGTTACGCCAGAACGGGCCGCCGGGATGAACGAGCAAGACCTGTACGTCGCCGAATCTAAGCCTGTAGGGCAAGATGCCGGCGCTCTTTCGCGCCATTCGCCGCTCTCCACCTTTTTAACTTGGGCTCGCCGGCCGCTCCCCTTGATCCGCGTCAACGAAACAATCCGCCGATCGTGTTGCACTTCCTCCGCGATGCTGAAGGAGCAAACAACATGACCTACAAGAGTATCATGGTCCAACTCGATATAGACGCCCCCGCAACGCCGCGCACCAAATTCGCGATGGATCTTGCGAAGCGGTTCAAAGCGGACCTGATCGGCTTTGCGGCGGCGGAGGTGCATGTCTTCGTGCCGAGAGACGAGGGAGGCTTGGTCGCGGCAGAGGTGCTGCGCCAGCGGACACGGGAGATTGAAGAGGGACTGAAGGAGCTCGAGGACGAGTTCCTCAGCATCACGGGCAAAGACGAACACGTCTCCTGGCGTAGCGATGTCGGCAGCCCCACGCATCTGCTCGCGATCCATTCGCGTGCCGCCGACCTTCTTGTAACCGGAGCACCGGCACCAGGGGGCGCCTCGGACGGTCGCCGGACGCTGGATCCGGGAACGTTGATCCTGTCGGTCGGCCGTCCTGTACTTTTCGCCGCCGACACCCTGGCCCCGCTCCTTGCGCAGAAAGTATTGGTCGCTTGGAAGGACACGCGGGAAGCCCGCCGTGCCGTGGTTGACGCCATGCCCCTGCTCGTCAGTGCGCATGAGGTGACGGTGATCACGATTGCCGAAGGTGACCAGAAGGCCGCACGGGAAAGCGCTGCGGATGTCGCTCATTTCCTGACGAAACACGGCGTCAAGGCAAGTTCCGACGTCCTGGGTATCGGCGGCGCCGATCGCGAGGAGGCACTTGTCGAGATCGCACGTGAGATGGGTTCGGACCTGGTCGTAGCCGGCGGCTACGGCCATAGCCGATTGCGCGAATGGGCGTTCGGTGGTGTCACGCGGTCGCTGCTCGCCGATGGATCCCTGCACCGCCTGATTTCCAACTGAACTTCTGTCTCTAGGACCAAACCCGGTGCCGTCTTGAAGAACGCAACCCTTTGCCCCAAGCTTTTCGATGGTGGTGAATGGGGATCTTGAGCCTATGTCGACAGGTGAGATAGCAGAGCGTAGGCGGCGTAGCCGAGACTGAGTGCCAAAAGGGTGAAGCAGGCGAGGGCAAAAGAAAACAGGGGCGGACCTGCCATCATCGCGAGCACCGTGCGCATAAGGGCATTGGTGGCCAAGGCGACAAGCACCGCCAGCCCGGCCGTTTGGGCAGGAACCATTTCCCGGACGAGGCGCAACGCGCTCAGCACTGCGACATCCACATCAAAGGCACCGGAGATGGCCGATGTCGCGAGCAGCCCGCCTGCGCCGGAGACATCGGCCAGGGCGGCACTCGCGGTCGCCACCACCGCAAAGAGCAGGGCAAAAAGGAGCAGCGGCGCAATCTCGAAGGGATTGCGGGTAGGCGAGTTGCCCAATTCCTGGCCGTCACGGAACATGAACAGCGCACCGCAGGCACCGAAGCAGAGAGCCGCTGCGAGCGCGGGAGCGATGATCACCGGTAAGACGCGCGGTTCAACGATGATGACGACCAGCGATACGCGCAGGATGGAAACCATGGCTACGAGTGAGGCTGCGCCGGAAAGCGAGGCCCACCGGCTGCTGTCCTTGGCCATACGTGCCAGGGCGAGAGTCACCGCGGTGGAGGAAACGATGGCGCCGGCGAGCACGCTGACGAGGAGGCCGCGGGCTTCTCCCAACACGCGCACCGCGACATAACCCAAAAAGGATATGGCGGCCACGAGGACGGTGAAGAACCAGATCTCCCAAGGGTTCAGGCCGCCCCAAGGGTCGATCGTCCTGTTCGGCAGGAGCGGGAGCACGATGGCCGTCATCACCGTCAGGACCAGGGCGGAACGCAACTCGATCCAGGTCAGCCTCCGCAGCAGGCCGTGCAGGACCTCCCGGCTGGCGAGGATCGCAGCTAGGGCTGCTCCTCCAGCCGCGGCCACGCGATAATCTCCGGCCACCGCAAGCGCCCCGAGGGCGACGACGCTCAACCCTGCTATCACGCCCGTGACGCTGAAATCCTCGTCATGGGCCGACTCGCGCGCCTTGTACCAGGCGAAGATGGCGGCAAAGCTGACAAAGCCGGCGATCAGCACCGCATTCGAGCCAAGGGCGCCCGCGAGGACGGCGAAGATGCCGCCGAGGAGCCCGGAGATGCCAAAAGTGCGAATGCCGGCGGTACGGCTGCGGTCAGGAGCGTCCCGCTCGCGCCAGCCGCGTTCCAGGCCGACAAGAAGGCCAATGGCGAGTGCCAGGCCGAGCTTTGGGAACAGTGGGTCCATGTTGTTGGGTCAGACAGACGCGGCCGGCAGTCGGGCGCACACCCACTGCACGATCTGGCCGGCCGTCATCGCACCGGATGTGCGTGCGATCTCCCGGCCGCCATGAAACAGGATGACCGTCGGAATTCCCCGGATTTCAAGCTTCGCAGCCGCGGACTGCTCGACATCGGAGTTGAGCTTGACCAGGCGCAGGTGAGGCTCGAGTTCACGGGCGGCGGCCTCGATGGCGGGCGCCATTATCCGGCACGGGCCGCACCATGGTGCCCAGACATCGACGAGCACGGGAACGGTATTGCGGGCGATCTGGCGCTCAAGGACAGCCGTGTCGACATCCTCGGGGTGTCCCGAAAAGAGCCTCGTTCCGCATTTTCCGCACTTGCCGCCGAGGGCGGATCGGGAAGGTGGCAGGCGATTGACCCCGCCGCATTTGGCACACACGACAAGGGACCCGCTCATCGCTCATGTCTCCCGCAAGGATCACTCCTGGATGCTTTCGATATACTCGACGATATCATGGACCTGCTCGCGCGTTGGCTTGAAATCCGGCATCGCCGGATGCCGAAGGAATAACGGACCGGCAAGATCCAGCCTCAGATCCCTGTAGGATGCGAGCCGTAACAGCCTGCGAAAGGGTGGTGCCTGCGGATTTTCGCTTTGGTCGACTTGTGCAATCGTGTGGCATATGGCGCAATTGGCCTCGGCGATCCTGCGCCCGCGGAACGCGCTCTCGGGCTCGGTGGCAAAGCTGTTCGTCGCGCCTGCGACGAGAAGAATAATAGACGGCATGGCTATGGCCAGCATTGTCAGAAGCCCCTGAGCGTTCGGATGAAAGCCTATTGCATTGACGAGCGGCCGGTCTTGATCCGTGTCAATGCTTGAAGAAATCAACCATGCGATGAAGATTCTGCTCGATGAGCGGATTTCCGGCGCGCCGGTCGGCGATGCCAGGGGACTGCTCGTCGGTGTGCTGTCCAAGAAGGATTGCCTGAGGGCGCCCTGAACGCGAACTACCACCAGGAATGGGGCGGCAGCGTCACCGACTACATGACGAGCCCCGTCGAAACATTGGAGGCAGACATCGAACTCATCCAAGCGGCGGAGCACTTCCTGTCGAGCCACTGGCGGTTTCCCGTCACGAGCGACGGGCGCCTTGCCGGTCAGATCAGCCGCGCCGACATTCTGCGGACATTGACGGTGAACTGGCGATATACGCAGGCTTATTCCCGATGGTCGAGACACTATCGTCGATTCTGCAAGAAAGAGCGTTCGGGTGACGGGCGCTGGCGGTGAAGAATCCCGCCATCGGCGTAGCCGCGAAGGGTGGCAAGGAAACCGCCGCAACCGCACTACTTTTATGCCGCGACATCCGGCGTGTGGAGCGGATCGCCAATCAAGGAACGGAGCTCGGTTTCGTCAAGCGTCTCCGTTTCGAGCAACCGGCGAGCCGCTCGCTCAAGCAATTCGCGGCGCTCGGTGATAAGCGCTACCGCCCTGCCAAAAGCCTTCTCGATAATGTTGCGCACCTCTCCGTCGATCAAGTCGGCTGTGGCCTCACCATAGTCGCGCTCCTGCGGGAAACCGGGGAGCGGTGTGGAACTCAGAAAGGAGTGTTGGTCCTTTTCCAATGCTACATGACCAATTTTCTCCGACATGCCGTAGTGCGTCACCATCGCCCGCGCGATGTCGGTTACCCGGGCGAGGTCGTCAGCCGCGCCGGTTGACAGATGCTTGAATACGATCCACTCGGCCGCCCGGCCGCCGAGCAGTACAGCCATCTTGTTCTCCAGTTCCTCCCGGGTCATCAGAAAGCGGTCTTCCGTCGGCCGCTGGATGGTGTAGCCGAGGGCTCCCACACCACGCGGAATAATCGAAACCTTGTGAACGGGGTCTACGCCCGGCAGCGTCAGCGCGACCAGCGTGTGACCCATTTCGTGATAGGCGACAATCTCGCGCTCCTTCGGATTGAGCAGTCGATTGCGCTTTTCCAGCCCGGCCACGATACGCTCGATCGCATTGTTGAAGTCCTCCATCGTCACGGAGTCGGCCTTTCGCCGAGTCGCCAGCAGCGTCGCCTCATTGACGAGGTTGGCAAGGTCTGCGCCGGTGAAGCCCGGTGTAAGGGCAGCCACCTTCTCCGGATCTACGTTCGCGCCAACCTTGGCTTTCCTCATATGGACCTGCAGGATCTGGATGCGACCCCGCTTGTCCGGTCGGTCGATCAACACTTGCCGGTCGAACCGGCCGGCGCGCAGGAGCGCGGGGTCGAGGATTTCGGGTCGGTTGGTGGCGGCCAGAAGCACGACACCGGTCGACGCATCAAAGCCGTCCAGTTCGACAAGAAGCTGGTTCAGTGTCTGTTCCTTCTCGTCATGGCCGCCCATCATTGGTCCCGCACCGCGAGCCCGGCCGAGCGCGTCGAGCTCGTCGATGAAGATAATGGCGGGGGCTTTCGCGCGCGCCTGCTCGAACAGGTCGCGCACGCGGGCGGCTCCCACGCCGACGAACATCTCGACGAACTCGGAACCGGAGATCGAGAAGAATGGCACCTTTGCTTCGCCGGCCACGGCCCTGGCGATCAGCGTTTTGCCGGTACCGGGCGGTCCGAGCAACAGCACGCCCTTGGGCATACGCCCGCCCAGCCTGCCATATTCTTCCGGATTACGCAGGAACTCGATGATCTCCTGCAATTCCTCCTTCGCCTCGTCCACACCTGCCACATCTTCGAAGGTGACCTTGGTATCGGTCTCGACATAAACCTTCGCCCTGCTTTTGCCGAGCTGCAGCAGACCACTGCCCGTACCACCGCCCATGCGCCGGATCACGAACACCCAGACGCCGACAAACAGCACCATCGGAATCACCCACGACAGGAGATCACGCAGGAATGTGCTCTCGATTTGCCCGGTGACGACGACATCGTGCTGCCGCAGCTGTTCGGCGAAGTCGGGCTCGACGCGCGTGGTGATGAACTTTGACTGACCGGCTGCAAGAGGTTGTTTGAATGTTCCCTGAACAAAGCGGTCCGACACTTGGAGTTCGGCGATCCGGCCGGCCTGCAAATGGCTCTCGAATTCGCTGTAAGGTATCTGTGCAACCTGCTGCGTGGTAGCGAATAGGTACTGGATCAACATCAGTCCAATAAAGGCCGCGAGCCAGTACCAGATGTTGAACTGTATCTTATTGTTCATCTTTTCGAACTCTTCACCAAACGGGTTAGAAGTCCCGGCAATCGCGACCGGAAATCTTCACCTAGGCCCAGCCGTCTCTTTCAATCCTGTCTATACGCTGAGGTCAGACGGTGAATTGCGCCATATCAATTTCATGAGGCTCCCCGCATCATCTCAAGCTTGCTTGAGGAGTTGATCGGTTCAGAGCACCACCGACACACTTGCTGGGAATGTGTTGAGACCTGCGGAGACTGCGCCGAACGATTGCGTGCGCATTAGCGACATGGATGAATGTGTGGCAGCGTGCCGGCTCTACGCAGAATCGCAGCCAAGTGGCTGCCTGAGGATCTGGTGGGCCGGGGATTCATGGATTTGCGCGTTTCTACCGGTCGGAGGTCCGCTTGCGCGAGATCAATTCCCGTCGCCCAGAGTCGGGTAGAGTAGCTTTGTCGATTGGCAGGGAAGAAAACTCTCGACCTTCCAATTGCAGGAAGCTTCAGTTCCCAGAATATGAGGAAAGGCAAGGCTTGCTTCTGGCTATTTTCTGCTGATCAACGTCGCGGATTCGCGGGCTCGGATAGCTGTCGACTTGCAGACCGGGCGTGTAATTGCCGACGGGTGAAGATAGCTACCAGACTAGCCTTGGTAGCCGAGGCAAGGGGAGACGAATGCAGGATGCCGATCACCACGCCGCAAGGCAGAACGCTCACCACGGACAGCACGCCGAGGCGCCCCTAACTGGCGACCGAAATCCTGACAGGGGCTCCGGCTCGGATCATGGGGTGCATGCCGGGCATGCCGATCATTCGGCCATGGTGGAAGACTTTCGCCGCAGATTCTGGGTGGCGCTGGCGCTGACGCCGCCGATCCTCATCCTATCGCCGATGATCCAGCACTGGCTGGGGTTGAGCGATATTCTGGCCTTCCCCGGTAGCGAGTTGCTGCTCTTCCTCCTGTCCAGCATCGTCTATTTCTACGGCGGTTGGCCCTTCATCAGCGGGTTTTCCTCGGAGCTGAAGGCCGGCAAGCCCGGCATGATGACGCTGATCGCGCTGGCGATCTCGGTCGCCTACTTCTATTCGGCGGCCGTGACGTTCGGGCTGCCCGGCATGTCCTTCTATTGGGAGCTTGCCACCCTTATCGCCATCATGCTGCTCGGTCACTGGCTGGAAATGCGCTCCGTTATGGGCGCCTCGCGGGCGTTGGAGGAACTGGTCAGGCTTCTCCCTGACACGGCGCTGCGGCTCGATGCCGAGGGCAACAGTCATGAGGTGGCGATCTCCGCACTTGCGCCCGGAGACCGTGTACTCGTCCGACCAGGCGCGAAAGTCCCGGTCGACGGCCGCGTCGCCGAGGGCGAAACCTCTTTCAACGAGTCGATGCTAACGGGCGAGTCGCGCCCGGTTTCCAAGAAGCCGGGAGACAGCGCGATCGGCGGTGCGATCAACGGCGCGGGCGCCGTGACGATCGAGGTGACGGCGACGGGAAGCAGCACATATCTCGCGCAGGTCATCGACATGGTGAAGCAGGCGCAGGCCAGCCGCTCACGCACGCAAGACATCGCCAATCGCGCCGCGGGCTGGCTCACCTATGTCGCGCTGATCGTCGGCTTCGGCTCATTGGCCTTCTGGATGATGGCCGGCGAGACCTGGGAATTCGCGATTGAGCGCATGGTCACCGTGATGGTGATCGCCTGTCCGCACGCGCTCGGCCTGGCGGTCCCACTCGTCGTCGCCGTCAGCACCTCGCTCAGCGCCGGAAATGGGCTTCTCATCCGCGACCGCGCTGCCTTCGAGCGTGCGCGCAATCTCAACGCCGCCGTCTTCGACAAAACGGGAACGCTGACCGAGGGCAGGTTCGGCGTCAGCGATATCGTCATGCTGTCGGGCGAAGACGAGACGGATGCGCTGCGGCTCGCCGCTTCAGCGGAAAGCCAGTCGGAGCACCCGATCGCCCAGGGTATCGTGGCGGCCGCAAAAGAGCGGTGCCTCGCCTTTCCGAAGCCCGACAGCGTCCGCAACATTACCGGCGAAGGCATCGTTGCCGCGGTCCAGGGTGAGGAGTTCAGCATCGTCAGCCCAGGCCGTCTCGCACGGCAGGGTAAACTGATCGCCCACCCGCGCCTGAAGCAGCTCGAGGAGCAAGGAAAGACTGTGGTCGTTCTGGTCAGGGCCGGCGAACCGCAGGCTCTGTTTGCGCTGGCCGACATCGTGCGGCCGGAATCGCGGGAGGCGGTGGCGCAGCTCAAGCAACTGGGCATCAGCCCGATCATGCTGACGGGCGACGCCGAGGGCGTAGCACGCTCGGTCTCCGCAGAGCTCGGCATCGACGAGTACTTCGCCGAGGTGCTGCCGGATCAGAAGGCCGCCAAGATCAGCGCACTCCAGGACAGAGGCCTGCGGGTGGCGATGGTGGGCGACGGCGTCAACGATGCGCCGGCCCTTGTACAGGCCGATCTCGGCGTGGCCATCGGCGCAGGCACGGACGTCGCCGTGGAGTCGGCCGACGTCGTTCTTGTCCGCAGCGATCCGCGCGACGTGGCCGCCATCCTCAGCCTGTCGCGGGCGACCTACCGCAAGATGGTGCAGAACCTGATCTGGGCGACCGGCTACAACGCGATCGCCATTCCCATGGCGGCGGGCATCACTTTCGGGACGGGCTTCTTGATGACGCCCGCCATCGGCGCCGTCTTCATGTCGGCCAGCACCATCATCGTCGCCATCAACGCCCAATTGTTACGGCTTTACGGACGAGGAAAGTAGGCGGCTTTATTTTCGGCCCCATGGCTTGATCCACATCATGGATGGGTCGCCATGGGCGTGGCAGCATTAATGAAGCCCACTGCGCGAGGGAAGGGAAGACATACGCCTTCTGCACGCCAATAGAAGCAAAAAAACGCCCTCTGCGGCTCCAATTCGTCTCCGCAGCGATGCATCGGCTGATGATCGCTTTCCTCTTGGCGGCGTCGATGATCCTTATCGATAGCTTCCACGCCCATGCCGGAAACTCTTCTGCAGGCCTGCACACTGCCGAAACCCATGACATCTTCCTCGGCACAGGCATCGCTCTAACCGTCGGCTTCGGCGATACCGGCGCGGTCGGCACCAGATTCGCCGAAATCCTCGCGCGAAGCGGGTCTCTTCGGTGGCCGCAACCCGCAAAAGGCACACGAGGTTGACGCTCCCCTGGATCCCACAGTCGTCAAGACGATCGAAGGACTTGCCCGCAAGGTGGCGTGCCGCGGCGTGAAGGTCTATCCAACCAGCACCGCGCACCGGATGCGCCCGCCCCGCTAGGCATTTTGTTCGCGGATGGGACGGTCCTCGTCGACGAGGATGCGCGCAGCCGCGCCGTCGAGGTCTTCATACTGCCCGTCGCGCAACGACCAGAGGAAGGCGACGAGGGCGGCTATGCCCATGAGGATGGCGAGCGGGACGAGCCAGACGAGATAACTCATGAGGCAACCTCCTCCAGTTTCGGTGCACGCTGTTCACTCGGCCTCAGCGTCGGCTCTCCCCCGCGTAGCCTGAGGGCGTTGGCGACGACGAGGATCGAGGAGGAAGACATGGCGATGGCGGCGATCAGCGGGGTGAGGTGGCCGGCCAGCGCCAGCGGCAGGACGGCCATGTTATAGACCACCGCAAGCGCCAGGTTCTGGCGGACCAGCACCGCCGCGCGCCGGGCCGTCGCCAGTGCCGTCGGCACGGCGCTCAGTGCCCCGGTGAAGAAGACCATGTCGGCGGCGTTGCGCCCCACCTCCGCGGCGCTGCCCGGAGCCATGGAGACATGCGCGGCGGCAAGTGCCGGCGCATCGTTCAAACCGTCGCCGACCATCAGCACGGTGCGGCCCTGCCTGCGCAGTTCTTCCAGCCGTGCCACCTTGTCCGCCGGCAGCATCGCGGCCCGGTAGGTTTCGATGCGGAGATGGTGCGCGGCGGCCGCGACTGCCTGCGCGCCGTCGCCCGACACGATCTCCACGGCGATGCCGTGCTCCAGGAGGGCGTGGACGGCGCCTTTCGCGTCGGCGCGCGGCGTTTCGGTGAAGGAGAACGTCCCGAGGGGAGCACCGTCGCGCGACAGGGCACTCATGCTCCGTTCGCTTGCAGAGGTGGTCTCCGCGCACGCCCAGGAGGGACGGCCGAGGCGGTAGAGTGCGCCGCCGATCCGTCCCTCGATCCCGAGGCCCGGCTGCTCGGCGAAGTCTTCCACCATGAGGTCTTCGCCGGCCTGATCGAGCCGCGCGACGGCGCGCGCGGCGGGGTGGCGGGAGCGGGCCGCAAGGGCCGCTGCGGTTGCCAGGTCGCGCTTAGGCACGGTGGAGGCGGCGACGCGCAGGTCGCCGAGCGTCAGTGTTCCGGTCTTGTCGAAAACGGCCGTGTCGATTTCGGCCAGCCGCTCCAGCGCGCTGCCGTCCTTGAGCGCGATGCCGCGCTCGAAGAGCCGACGCGCGGCCATTACCTGCACCATCGGCACGGCGAGCCCCAGGGCACAGGGGCAGGTGATGATCAGAACCGAGACGGCCACGGTGAGCGCGCGGTGCCAGTCGCCCGTGGCCGCCATCCAGCCGATGAAGGCGGCAAGCGCCAGCGTGTGGATGACCGGCGAGTAGAGGCTCGCCGCGCGGTCGGCGATCCGCCGGTAGCGCGAGTGGCCGGCCTCGGCCGCTTCCATCATGCGCATCATCTCGGCAAGGAACGAATCCTCTGCTTTCCGCTCGGCGCGGAGGGTCAGTGAGGCGTTCAAGTTCAGCATGCCGGCGCTGACGGTATCGCCCGCGCCGACGGCCACGGGCGCGGCCTCGCCGGTGACGAGCTGGGCGTCCAGCTCGCCGCTGCCATGCATGACGGTTCCGTCGAGCGGGATGCGCTCGCCCGGGGCGACGAGCAGCGTCTCGCCCGGCACGATCGCCCGGACCTCCTTGTAGTCGCGTACGCCGTCGGCCGACACGGTCACCGCCCCGCGCGGCATGATGCGCGCCAGCCCGACGATGGCGGTTCTGGCCCTGCGGCGCATCATGTGGTCGAGCGTGCGGCCGATGAGGAGGAAGAAGGTGAGCGAGACCACGGCATCAAAATAGGCATGCGGCTCGTTCCGAAATGTATCGTGCAGGCTGAGTGCCAGCGTGAGCAGGATGCCGACGGAGATCGGCACGTCCATGTTGGTGCGCCGCGCCTTGAGCGCAGACCACGCGGAGGCGAAGAAGATGCGGCCGGAATAGGCGATGGCCGGCAGCGCCAGCAGCGCCGAGACCATGTGGAAAGCCTGGCGCGTCTCCGCATCCGCGCCCGACCAGACGGAGACCGAAAGCAGCATGATGTTCATCGCTGCGAAACCCGCCACCGCCGTGGCGCGCAGGAGGCGGCCGAATTCGGGATCGTCCTCCGATTGGTCGTGCGTATAAAGGGCGGCGTCGTAGCCCGCCCGCGCCAACGCATCGAAGAAAGGCGGCACCGGGCCGTCCTTGCGCCATTGCACCGCAACCCGGCGGGTGGAGAGGTTGAGCCTTGCGGCCTCCACGCCGGGCAGCGCCAGGAGCGCCTTCTCAATCGCACGGATACAGGCGCCGCAATGGGCCGCCGGCACGGTGAGATCCGTCTGCATCAGCGTTTCGGACAGCGTGCGGCTTGCAAGGCGCACCTCCTCTTCGGCGGGCCGGCCCGCCGGCGCAACGTCGGCTCCAGGGGCGCAGCAGCCCACGGTCTCAGCTCCGGGCGATGGTGGTGTAGGCATGCCAGGTGGCATGGCCCAGAAGCGGGAAGATGATCACGAGGCCGAGAAGCCCGGTGGCGATGGCGACGAGGAAGAAGGCCAGCACGATGCCGCCCCACATGAGCATGACGGGCAGGTTGTTCCACACCAGCGCCATGCTGGTGCCCATGGCCGTCAGCGCGTCGGTGGAGCGATCAACCATCATGGGAATGGCGAAGACGCTGATGGCGAAGGAAAAGGCGGCAAAGAGCCCACCGACAACGGTGCCGGTGAGAAGCATCGCCCAGCCAATGGGCGTCAAAATGAGCATCGGCATGATCTGGTCGAGGCCGGGGAAGGGCCGCAGGCCGAAAAAGAGCGCATAGATGAGGACGGCCGCGCGCATCCAGAACACCATGAGCAAGGCCAGGATCAGCCCGACGAAGAAGATCTGCCCACCGGAGCGCACTGGAATGAAGAGCACGTGCCCGAGGCCGAGCGGCTCGTCCGCCGCCAGCCTGCGGCTTTTCTCATAGGTGCCGATGGCGATCAGCGGGCCGACGATCATGAAACCGGAGAGCGCGGGAAACAGGATGTGGTCCCAGCCGGCGGCGAACATCACCGCCACGGTGAGCGCCGACAGGGTGAGCACGCCGAAACCGTAGACGAGACTCAGGCCCGGCCGCGTGATGAAATCGCGCCAGCCGGCGCCCAGCCAGCGAAACGCTTCGGAGGGCGGCAGGTCGCGGCTGCGGATGGCCGGTGCTGCGGCCTCGACGTTGCTTGCGTGGATGTCGTTCGCCATGGTTCTTGCTCTCTTTCCCACCTTCAGCAGGCGGACTTCGCCGCGCGGAACTCACCGGGCCGCGTCTCGTCCGGCATCCTGATATGGTCGACGCAATCCGGCCGAGCCTCGAACGCCACATAAAGCAGGTGCGCGTTGGCGCCGACGACGAGGAGGAGGGCGGCGACCGCCCCGCCCAGCACCCAGAACCGCGTCCCCAGGCGGTGCACAACCGCCCTCATTGCGCCGCCTCCATTTTCCTGCCGGCGATCTCCGTCACGTAAATCGCAAGGATCTTGCGGTCGATCTCGGCAAGCCGCTCTTCCCAGTGCGGCATCTGGCCCTGCCGGCCCTGCCAGATGGTGCGGCTCAGCGATGCGCGGTCGCTGCTGATCACCCAGGAATTGTCCATGAGATCGGGTGCGCCCATGGCCGGATCGCCGCGCCCCTCCGCGCCATGGCAGGCGGCGCAGTTCTCGGCGAAGAGCTGGGCGCCTTCCTCCACGCCCTTCATGTCCAGCGGTCCCAGATCGTCGATGCCTTCGGCGTTGTTGCGGATGAAGGAGACGATGGAGGAGATGGCCGGCCGGTCCAGGATGCCGTCGCGGCCGAAGGCCGGCATCTGCGCGAAACGCGTCTCGGGATGGGTCGAATTGATGCCGATCCGCAGGGTCTCGGCCACGATCTCCGGATTACCACCCCATAGCCAGCTATCGTCCGCGAGGCTCGGGAAGCCGGGACTGCCCTTCGCATCGGTGCCGTGACAGACGGCGCAATTGTCGCCGAACAAAGTGCTGCCGGATTCGCGCACGATCCGCATCAACTCTGGACGCTTGGTGATCTCGGCGAAGTCGAGCCGGACAATCTCGTCCGTCCATGCCGCGCGCTGGGCGGCGGCTTCCTCAACAGCCTTCTCCACTGTCTGGCGCTGGTCGATGCCGAGCAGGCCCTTCGTATAGGTGACGCCCAAGGGCCAGGCCGGCATGAGCACCCAGTAGACGATGGAAAAAAGGATGGTGGCGAGGAGGAAGAAGAAGACGGCACGCGGAACGCGGTTGTCTAGCTCCTTGATGCCGTTCCACTCGTGTCCGGTCGTGTGCTTGCCGGTAACGGGATCGCGTTCGCCTACCGCCATGGCCGATCCTCCTTGTCGAGCACGATCAGCTTGGCGCGGGCGAAGCGCTTCCGGTTGCCGGGCCAGAAGGTGTAGACGAGCACGCCGATGGACAGCGCGATGAGATAGAAGAGCCCCCAGCTCTTGGCGAGCGCGACGAGGGTTTCGTGGTCGATGTCCATCATTCCGTCTCCTCGGCCCGTACGACTTGTTCGCCGGTCCGCTTCTCGTGGGCGGCGTCGGTCAACTGCCCGACGATCTGCAGATAGGCGACCAGCGCGTCCATCTCGGTGAGCCGCCCCGGATCGCCGTCGAAGGCGCGGATATTGGTGTCCGCGCCGTAGCGCTCGGCCATACCCTCGGCCATGTCGCTGTCGGGATAGGCCTGGGCGAAGGCGTCGTGCGCGGCGTTCTCAATCATCGCGTCCGTATAGGGCACCCCCACCCGGTGCATGGCCGTAAGATGGCCCGGCAGGTCGTCGGTCTTGAGAGTGTTGCGTTGAAGCCAGGCGTAGGCCGGCATCTTGGATTCGGGCACCACGGCGCGTGGGTCGACGAGGTGTGCAACGTGCCATTCGTCGGAATATTTGCCGCCGACGCGGGCGAGGTCGGGGCCGGTGCGCTTCGATCCCCACAACATCGGATGGTCGTACTGGGATTCCACGGCCAGCGAATAGGGGCCGTAGCGTTCCACCTCATCGCGCAGCGTGCGGATCATCTGGCTGTGGCAGGCATAGCAGCCCTCGCGGATGTAGATGTTGCGGCCGGCAAGCTCCAGCGGCGTGTAGACGCGCATGTCCTCGACCTCCTCGACGGTCTCGTCGATGGTGAAGAGCGGCGCGATCTCGACCAGCCCGCCGATGCTCGCGACAACAACAATGGCCAGCACGAAGCCGATGGCCGAGCGTTCCAGTTTCCTGTGTGCTTCAGGCATATCCTTACTCCCCCGGCACGAGCGGACGGTCGGTACCGAGCGCTTCCGCGCGCCGGCTGAGTGGCAGCGGCTCGTGCCGGATCGTCATGAAGATGTTGTAGGTGCCGACCGCCGCACCGGCGAGGAAGAAGAGCCCGCCGAGGGTGCGCGCGATGTAATAGGGATGCATGGCGACCAGCGACTCGATGAAGGAGTAGGTCAACGTCCCGCTGTCATTGTAGGTGCGCCACATCAGGCCCTGGATGATGCCGGAGTTCCACATGGCGAAGACGTAGATCAGTGTGCCGATCACCGCGCACCAGAAGTGCACCTCCACCAGCGTATTGGAATACATGCGCGCCCGTTTCCACATGGCCGGCGTCAACGTGTAGAGCGCTCCGAAGGTGATCATCGCCACCCAGCCAAGCGCCCCGGCATGGACGTGGCCAACGGTCCAGTCCGTGTAGTGCGAGAGCGAGTTGACGGCACGGATCGCCAGGAACGAGCCTTCGAAGGTCGACAGGCCGTAGAAGACGGCCGCGACCATCATGAAGCGCAGCGTGGCATCGTCGCGCACCTTGTGCCAGGCGCCGTTGAGGGTGAGAAGCGCGTTGGCGGCCGAAGCCCAGGAGGGCACGAGCAGCACCACCGAGAAGGTCATACCCAGCGTCTGCACCCAGTGGGGCAGGGCAGTGTAGTGCAGGTGGTGCGAGCCCGCCCACATATACATGAAGGTGATGCCCCAGAAGCTGATGATCGACAGCCGGTAGGAATAGATCGGCCGTTCGGCACGCTTCGGCAGGTAGTAGTACATCATGCCCAGGAAGCCGGCGGTGAGGAAGAAGGCGACGGCGTTGTGGCCGTACCACCACTGTGTCATCGCGTCCTGCACGCCGGAAAAGGCGGAATAGGCCTTGGCGCTGCCGAAGGAGACCGGCACGGCGAGGTTGTTGACGATGTGCAGGACCGCCACGACCAGGATGAAGGCCATGTAATACCAGTTGGCCACATAGATATGCGGCTCCTTGCGGCGGGCGAGCGTGCGGATATAGAGCGCGAAATAGGCGACCCAGACGATGACCAGCCAGAGGTCGGCATACCATTCCGGCTCGGCATATTCCTTCGACTGGGTGATGCCGGCGAAATAGCCGGTGACGGCGAGCAGGCAGAAAAGGTTGTAGCCGAGCAGCACGAACCAGGGGCTCACCTGGTCGGGCAGGCGGGCGCGCGAGGTGCGCTGCACGACATGCAGCGAGGTGGCGATCAGCGCATTGCCGCCGAAGCCGAAGATGACGCCTGTCGTGTGCGCCGGGCGCAGGCGTCCGAAGCTCGCCCAGGCCGCGTCGAAGGTCAGTTCGGGCCAGGCCAGAAGCGCGGCCACCCACAGGCCGACGAACATGCCGAAGATGGCCCACAGCATCGTAAGCACGATGCCGAAGCGGATCGGATCGTCGTAATATTCGGCAAGCCGGCTCTCGTCCGGCTCTGGCGCGTCGAGATTTCGCAGAAGCGCGATCATCACGAGCGCGCCGAAGACTACGATCAGCAAGCCCTGATAACCCAGCACGTCGTTGCGGCCCGCGATCCCGAGCGCCGCACCCATCAATGTGACGAGCCCGGCGAGCACGAGTCCGATCTGTCTTTCCGTGGCGGTCAGTCCTGCGATCAAAGTCGTACCCCCTTGTCTATTCTGCCCTTTGCGGTGCCTTGCCGTGCTCCATTTGAAGCAGCAGGCCGAGCGCTTCTTTGTTCTGGATCAAATCCGCCAGCGAGTATTTGTCGAAGACGGCGAGATAGGCTTGGAGCGCCTCGTGCACGACCCCCTTCAGCCGGCATGCCGGGGAGAGAAGGCATGCGCCGCCATCCGTCTTCATGCATTCCACCATCGCAAAATCGTCCTCGGTGGCGCGGATGATGGCGCCGATATTGATGTCTTCCGGCCTGCGCGCCAGCGCGATACCGCCGGAACGGCCGCGCGTTGCCGTGATGACGCTAAGGTTGCGCAACTTCAGCGCCACCTTCAGGAGGTGGTTGCGCGAAAGCCCAAAGGACTCGGCCACCTGCTGGACCGTCACCGGCTCGCCGTCGCGAATGCCGAGCATCATCAGCATGCGCAGCGCATAGTCGGTGTGAAGCGTCATGCGCATGGGCCTACTCCGATGCCGAGGCGGCGGGTGGGCTGGCCAACCGCAGAAGGCTGCCGAGCCCGATGGCCAGAAGGAGCAAGGCCTTCACGACCTCCGCCGAGGCGTAGAGGAAATGGTACGGGCTGGACGGCAGCGGCTCGCCGGCAATGATTGCCGCCACGCGCGTATCGAGCACCGGCAGCAGCCAGAAGAATTCAGCGGCGAGCAGCGCAACGATGCTAATCGCCGCCGCAATCATCCAGCCGCTCAGGCGCGGCAACACGACAACGGCAAGAAGGAGCACGGCCGGAATCCATTCGATGCGCGAGAAGAGCGCAAAGGTGACGCGGCCGACATCCAGCGCCACCGGCAGGTCGAGCGAGGGCGCCTGGAACTTCACCGGCGTGGCCAGAAAGGAAACGCCGACGAGCATGCCGAGCCAGAAGAGCGCGACGAAGGCTGCGGCGGCGTGCACGAAGCGCTTATTTCCGGTCATGATCGGCAGGCTCCTTCCCGGCCGCATCGAGGGTGAAGAACATGGCAAGCTGCAGGCTTCTGGCGATCCGCTCGGCGCGGTCGATGAAGACGCCGGCCACCTCCGGTGAACAGCGGTCCTGCACGGTCTGGCGGAAGAGGCCGAGCCAGACGGCGAAGTCGGATTCTCGCACCTCCTTGAGCTTCAGGTGCGCCGGGACGGGACGGCCCTGATATTCCCCGGACTTCAGGATCACCGAGCACCAGAAGTCGGTCATCTTTTGAAGATGCGGCTCCCAGTCGCCGGCAATGTGGCGGGCGAAGATCGGCCCCAGCCCCTCGTCCTTGCGCACACGGGTATAAAAATCGCCCACGATCCCGCCTATGAAGGCGCGGTCGACGCCTTCGGTGGCAAGCGGTTCTTCCGGCTTTGGCCGTGCAGTTTCGATGCGGAGATTGCTCATGGATCATCCAATAAGTGGTAAATTTGATACCACTATTAACGGCCGATCAAACGGGCTTCAACGGAAGTGATGTCGCACCTGGCGGAACGTCATTGGCGCGGTATGCTGGTGGTCAAGGAAACCGACAGAGCCCGGTTCAACCCGGGACCGCTGCCTTCGCCGAGTGCCCGCAGGGCATTGAGAATGACCGCTATATCGATCCCTTCCTGCAGGAGGGCGCCCGCGACCGGCGTAATCAGGCCAAAGGCGGCGGCGATCATCGCCACTCCCGAGAGGGTTAGGCCGACGACGATGCTTTGCAGGGCGATCGCGCGCGTGCGGTGCGCGATCTGCAGGGCCTCGCCCACCGGGCGCAGGCGGTCGGTCAGGATCACGACATCCGCGGTTTGCGAGGAAGCGGTGGCGCCGCGCGCGCCCATGGCAACGCCAACCGTGGCAGCAGCCAGGGCGGGGGCATCGTTGATGCCGTCGCCGATCATCATGGTCGGCGCCTGCCGCATCTCATCTTTCACCGCTTTGACCTTTTCCGCCGGGCTTGCTTCGGCGATCACGGCATCGAGATCGAGCTGTGTGGCAACGCGTGCCGCAGCCTGGTCATCATCTCCTGTCAGCATGACCGTCCGGCCGATGCCGGACGCTTTCAAGGTGCGGAGTGTCTCGGCGGCGTCGCCGCGCAAGGCGTCGCCGAAGGTGAAGACGCCGGCAAGGCGGCCGTCAAGGACAACATAGACCCTGAGCACCGGCTGGCCGCCATAACGTCTTTCGCCGTCCGTTGCCCAGATCGGCGCGAGGCTGTCGCCCAATACGAGAGCGCGCGAGCCGGCACGGATCTGCGTTTCGTCAACAATGCCTTCCAGCCCGGCGCCGCGGTGTTCTTTCACATTGGCGGGATGTGACAACGGCAGATTGCGGGCACGCGCCTCGCCAGCGATGGCGTCCGCCAGCACGTGATGGGATGCCTGCTCCAGGGAGGCGAGCAGTCGCAGCACCTCCTCCGGGTCGCGGCCTGGTGCGGTCTCCTGTTCCACCAGCTGGGCGCCGCCGCGGGTGAGCGTGCCAGTCTTGTCGAAGACGGCGGTACGCGCTCGCGCAAGGGCTTCCAGCGCTTCGCTGCCTTTCATCAGAATGCCGGCGCGCGCTGCCCGCGAGACACCACCGATGAACGCGACCGGGGCTGCGAGGATGAGGGGGCAAGGTGTTGCAACGACCAGAACGGCGAGCGCGCGGACAGGATCGCCCGAGGCATACCAGGCGAGCGCGGCGACAATCAGCGTGACCGGCAGCAGGAGAAGGGCAAAGCGGTCCGCCATGCGGATGAATGGCGCCTTGGCCGTCTGGGCAACGGCAACCATGCGCACGATTCCTGCATAGGTGCTCTGGTCAGCGGGAGCCGACGCTCGCATCGTGAAAGCCTCACCGGCATTGACGGTACCGCTGCGGAGGAAGTCCCCCGCGCGCCGGTTTTCCGGCAATGGCTCGCCGGTGACGGCTTGCTCATCGATTTTTGCCGTCGGGTCGAGCAGATGGCCGTCCACCGGAAGCACATCGCCGGCGCGAACGAGAATCTCGTCGGCAACATGAACATCCTCGACCGGAATCGTCTCGACCGCTTCCGCGGATTTCCGGCGCGCAAATCGCGGCGACCTGTCGGTCAGCGCCTTGAGGTTGCGCTCGGCCCGGCCGCGCGCGAAGTCTTCCAGCACGGTGCCGCCGGCATACATGATCGCCACCACGACCGCTGCAAGCGACTGGTCGAGCAGAAGCGCCGCCGACATCGAAGTGAATGCGATCGCATCGACGCCGAACCGACCGATCCAGAAGTCGCGCAGGATCGAAATCAAGAGAACGGCCACGACGGGCAGCGTCGCTGCCGTCCAGATCATCTCCGGCCGAAGGGGAAGAAAAGCGTCTGCACGAAAGCCAAGCTGCAGGGCCAGGCCGCTTGCCAGTCCCAGTATCGCAGTTGCGAGCAATATGCGCCTGAGAAGAGATTCGGAAAGGGCCCAACCCCCAGCGCCAGCCGGATCGCCCACGGGCTAAAGTTCCCGCCACAGCACGGCAGTCACAAGCGCAAAGACACGCTCGAAGGGCAATTCGATTGCGTCACTTCGACTGCTGTTGTCAGCGACGATTTGGCTCACGCTCGGATTTCTCATTCGCATCACCTGCCTGATTTCCTCCCGGAGGGGATGCATTCCGGAAGAGGAGTGCGCGCGCCTTGATCTACGTCAAAGCCGGCCGACCCGATCGCGGGCAATCGACCCCGGTGAAGAGAGGATCAGTCATGCAGCGGGCCGGTGAACCGTGGAACGGAACGGGGCGGCTCTCCGAAGCCGTGCCGCGCTATACGAGCTATCCCACTGCGCCGCATTTCCACTCCGGCATCGATGGGGCGGTCTTCAGCGGCTGGCTGAGGGAGATCGGGGCGGGCGAGGAGATCTCGCTCTATGTGCACATCCCCTTCTGCGACCGCCTGTGCTGGTTCTGTGCCTGCCATACCAAGATGACGCGGCGCTACGAGCCGGTGGCGGCCTTTCTGCAGGCATTGCACCGGGAGATTGCCATGGTCGGCGGTCTGGTCGAACAGGCGCGCGTGCGGGCCATACACTTCGGCGGCGGTTCGCCCACCATTCTGCGGCCTGAAGACATTGTTGCGCTCGATGCGGCGCTGCGCAGGGGATTTGATGTCCGTTCGGATGCCGAGATCAGCGTCGAGCTCGATCCCAGCGACATGGACGAGGGGCGCTTTGACGCTTTCGCCGCTATCGGCATGACGCGGGCGAGCCTCGGCGTGCAGGACTTCGCGCCCAAGGTACAGAAGGCCATCAACCGCGAACAAAGCTTCGCACAGACCAAGGCGGTGGCCGACGGAATGCGCGCCCGTGGCGTGGCTTCGCTCAATCTCGATTTGCTCTACGGCCTCCCGCATCAGACGGAGAAAAGCCTTGAGGAGACGATCCGGCAGGCGCTTCTTCTCGCGCCGGACCGCATCGCGCTGTTCGGCTACGCGCATGTGCCCTGGTTCAAGAAGAACCAGACCATGATCGACGAGACCTGGTTGCCGGGACCGGAAGCGCGGTTTGCCCAGCAGCAACGCGCCGCCCGCATCGTCGCTGCCGCCGGTTATCAGCCGATCGGCCTCGACCATTTCGCCAGGCTCGGCGACTCGATGGCCATTGCCGCGCGCGAAGGCCGGCTTCACCGCAATTTCCAAGGCTACACCGACGACCCGTGCAGGACGTTAATCGGCCTGGGACCTTCGTCCATTTCCAGGCTGGAACAAGGTTACGCGCAGAACGTCACCGCGACACCCGCTTACGAGCGCCTGGCCAACGCGGGTAAGTTTGCGACCGCGCGGGGGATCGCCTTCAGCGGTGAGGACCGCGCGCGCGCCTGGGTGATCGAGCGCCTCATGTGCGACTTTGCTTTCTCGAGCGAGGAGGTGGTGCGCCGGTTCGGCGTGACTGGCCGTATTGTTGTCGAGGAAGCGGAGGCAGTGGCAGAAGAGGACGCGCGGATGCTTGTCCGCCAGGGTGAGTTTTTTGTCGTACCCCAGCAAGGGCGGCCCTTGGTGCGGTCCGTCGCCGCCCGCTTCGATCAGTATCTGGCAAAGAGCACGGCGCGGCACTCGGCGGCCGTTTGAGAATCGATCTTCTTTGCGCAAGCACAAGGACTTGCGGTGCGGCACGGACGACAGTGCCGTCTGCAAGGAGAGCAGCCGTGCGAAAGGTGTATCTTAACCCGGATATGACGCTTGAGGAGATCATGCGGGCCTGGCCGTCCGCCATCTCTGTCATCCTGCGCTATCGCATGCTGTGCGTCGGCTGCCCCATAACCGCATTCCACACCGTCACTGAGGCTTGCCGCGAGCACAGGATAGACGAGGGTGACTTCCTGGAGGAGTTGCGGGCGGCAATCGCGGGTGGTTGAGGAACCGGCTACCGCTTTTCGCGGCTTTCCGCCTTCAACATCAGGCGGTGCGGGTCGGAAACGGTCACGCGCTTGCGTCCGCTCGTGACGATTCCCTCCCCCTCCCATGCGCTCATCAGCCGACTAACCGTGTGCAACGTCGCGCCGGTCATCTCCGCGATGTCCTGCCGTGTAATTGGGAAATCGATCTCTATTCCCTCACCGGTCTTCCGGCCCGTCTGCCTGACAAGGCGCAGGAGAGCGTGCGCCACGCGCTGCTCCACCTGCTCCGTCGACATCTCGACCACGCGTGTATGCGCCTCCTGCAGGCGGCTGCCGACGGTCCTGTAGGTGTTGGCGCCAAGCGCGGGAAAGCGCGTTGAAAGCTCCGGCCACAGCGCGCTCGGCCAGGCCAGCACCACGCAATCCACCGCGGCAATTGCCGCCGCGGGATAGGTCGTGCGGCCAAGGGCGGCGGCGATGCCGAAGACCTCACCCTCGCTGATGTAGCGGACAATGACCTGTTGGCCTTCCGTCGTGGTGCGCACCACGCGCACATGCCCGTCGAGCAGGACGAAGAAGAGATGCGCCTCCGCCTCCTGCTCGAAAATCGGCTTCTCTCTTTCGAACCGCAAGGACCGGGCGGGGGCGAGCACTTGCTCGAGCTCGTCCTTTTCGAGGCCTTCAAAAGGAGGCAGACCGGCAATCAGCGATGCATCGAGCTTCGGCACGTCATCTCCGGGCGGTTCGGTCAGATATTTCCACTCACTTTGCGCGAGCGCAAATTCTCTGCCTGCTCTCAGCGATAGACAGGATGCAACACCCGAGACCGATAGGAAAGGAACCGAAATGAAAAAGACAATGCTCGCCGCAGCCTGCGCCCTGCTCGCCGTGACCGGCGCTGCAGGCGCCGAGGAGCATGTGATCGAGATGCTGAACAAGGGCGAGAGGGGTGCGATGGTTTTTGTGCCGGACATCGTCCGTGCGGCGCCTGGCGACACGGTCCGCTTCGTGGCCGTCGACAAGGGCCACAACGCGGAGACGATCAAGGGGATGGTCCCCGAAGGAGCGGAAGGTTTCAAGGGCAAGATCAACGAGGAAGTCACGGTGAGGCTCGCCGAGGAAGGTATCTACGGCATCAAATGCGCACCCCACTATGGCATGGGCATGGTTGCCCTGATTACCGTCGGTGAACCCGTCAATGCCGCCCAGGCGGAAACGGTGAAGCATCCCGGCAAGGCCGGTAAGGTCTTTGCCGAGCTGTTCGGGCAGGTCGTCGCCTCGAAGTGAGGCATGGCGCCGCTACGGTCTTCATGGCGATGTGACGATACGGCCGGGACAAGCACGAGCCAGTGCTGCCCGGCCGTTTTTCCATTGGAGTGTATTCATGGCCATTCCCAGGCTCCGGGCCTTCGAGGGCCCCGCCTTGCTTTCCTACGGCTTCCGGCCGTTTTTTCTCCTGGGCTCGCTCTATGCCGGCCTTTCGATTCTCGTGTGGGTGCCGCTTTACACCGGCGCGCTCGACATGCGCATGCTGTTTCTGCCGGTGGACTGGCATATCCATGAGATGCTGTTCGGCTATCTCGCGGCGATCGTCGCCGGCTTCCTTCTGACGGCGGTGCCCAACTGGACGGGCCGGCTGCCCGTGCAGGGCCTGCCGCTTCTCGTGCTCGTCCTGTTGTGGGGTGCGGGACGCTTCGCCGTCTGTCTGTCGGTTTCGCTCGGCTGGCAGCTTACCGCCGTCATCGATTGCGCCTTTCTCGCCGCCCTCGGCCTGGCGATCGCCCGCGAGATCGTCGCCGGCAGGAACTGGCGCAATCTCAAGGTCCTCGTGCCGGTTGCGGTCCTTCTCCTCGCCAACGGTCTTTTCCACATCGAGGCACAGTTCCATGGCGTTTCCGACATCAGCCGGCGTCTGGGGCTCGCTGCGGCGATCACCCTGATCATGCTGATCGGCGGCCGCATCATTCCGTCCTTCACGCGCAACTGGCTGGTGCGGGAGAATCCGGGTCGGCTGCCGGTTCCCTTCGGGCGGTATGATGGCCTTTCCATCGCCGCTTCCGTCCTGGCGCTGGCCGCGTGGACCGTCGCGCCGGAACACGCGGTTTCCGCAACGCTTTTGGCGCTCGCCGCCATCCTGCAGGCCGGGCGACTGGCGCGCTGGGCAGGCGAGCGTACCTGGCGCGATCCGCTGGTCGCGGTGCTTCACCTTGCCTACGCTTTCGTTCCGCTCGGCCTCGGGCTGCTTTCGCTGGCGATTTTCGCACCCGGCGTCTTTCCGGTGGCGGCGGGAATGCATGCGCTGGGTGGTGGTGCCGTTGGCGCCATGACACTTTCGGTCATGGTCCGCGCCACGCTCGGGCATACAGGTAGGGCGCTCGAGGCTGGCCCCGGGGCGTTGAGCGTTTTCGCGGCTGTGTTTTCAGGCGCGCTGTTGCGGATACTGGCAGCCTTCGACCCGGAGATGCTCTGGATCTCACTTGCCGGGCTCGCCTGGGCGTCCGCCTTCCTGGGTTTTGCCGGTATCTACGGGCGGGCACTGATGAGCCCCCGCAGGCCGTAAGCCAGTCATCGGGCAGAGGTACCAGGCACAGCTTCGCCTTCGCACATGGCCCTACGGCCGCGTTTGGCGGATTCGTCCGGCGTTCGGGCAGAACTCGGGCGGGTCGATGCGTGCGATGCCGTCGTGGATGTCGAGCCACAAACGGCATTCCTCGCCCGCCTTGCAGAACATGCAGCCACGGATTGCCGCAGCAAGTGTGAGGCCCAGCCGATCCGCTGCGAGGGCGGCGAGATCGACGCCGCACCGTTCGAACATGTCGTTCATGTTGCGCGCCTTGGTTTCCATATGGTCAGCCAGCTTTCCCATCACATTCCTCCTGCGAGAAGAAGACGGCCCAGCGCGATGCGCCGGGCCGTGGTTGCACAAGCCGGATTGCCGGCTCAGTTGGTCGCGATTGGTCGCGGCGCGTCGACCTGCTTCATCAAGTCGTCGTTCCACTCGCCCTCTACCATGATGTGCGCGGCCGCTCCCAGCTCGATCGCCTCGATGAGGTTGTGATTGACATAGGCATAGAGGCCGGGCTGCAGGAAGGTGTAGGTCGCCGCACCCGCCGAGCCGCCGCGGATGAACCAGGTCTCGAGATCCCTGGCGGGCGGGTTGGCGAACTTGCCCTCATCCCAGACATGGTCGCCATGGCCGCCGATCAGGTGGGGCCGAGTGTCCCGGTTTGCCTGCGCGTGGACGATCATCACCGTCTCGCCAACCTTGGCGGTCAGGGCGTTGTCGCCCGTCAGCGCACCCTTGGCCCCGTTGAAGACGACATGTGTGGGCACCAGACCGCGCATCACCTCCACCGTGTCGGCATACGCATCACCCGCCGACTCGTAGCCCTTGAAGTTGCCATCCATATCGCGTGGGACGTAGAAGTCGTTCTCCCCGATATAGTAGATGCGGTCGTAGCGGATGGGCTCGCCCTTCTCGTCCGTCAGCCCCTTGCGCGGCAGGACCATGATCGCGCCGCTCATGCCCGAGACCACATGCCAGGGTGTCATCGGACCGCCCGGCGCGCAGTGATAGACGAAGACGCCCGCGCGGGTGGCCTTGAAGCGCAAGGTGGTCTGCTCGCCGGGATTGATCAGGGTCAGCTCACCGCCGCCCATGGCGCCCGTGGCAGCATGGAAGTCGATGTTGTGGGCGAGGCCGTTGGTCGCCGGGTTGACCAGCGTGAGCTCCACATAGTCGCCCTCGTGCACCACCATCATCGGTCCGGGGACCGAGCCGTCGAAGGTCATGGCCTGGAAGGTCGTGCCGTCCTCGTCGATGACGATCTCCTTCTCCTGAATGGTCATGGTGAACTTCACGACCTTCGGCCCGCCGGTCGCCACCTGCTCGTGATCATGCACGAAGGGCGGCGGGACCAGCGCGACCGTCTGGCGCGGCAGGGCGTCGGCTTCGTCTGCTAGAACGGGCGACGCCGTGAAGGGCAGGGCACTCAGCATGGCGGCTGTGGCAACGCCCAGCAGTGCTTCGCGACGCGTGAACATTTCGGTCTCCTTGTAGTGTCTGGTTGTCGATGACGAAAACGCTACAGGCAGACCGGCCGAAGTTCTTTGCTCTGGCGCAAATACCTTGACTGCCATTTCCGACCTGGTGGGTATGCGAAAGTAGTGTCTCGGCTTCTGCGTCAGGCTTCTTCGGAGACGTTGCGCTGGATCAAAGTTTGTGCGGCCCGTTCGAGCTAGGGAATTGACGACTGCCGAAAGGGCGGTCCCGTCAATTCTTTCCAGGAGACGCAGTCATGGCCATCGCCAGCGACGCAACCGAGCCGCGGAGGCTCCCCTTTCCATCGGCCTTCACCATTCTGTTCGGCCTTATCATCCTCGTTGCCGCGCTCACCTGGGTCATTCCGGCCGGGCAGTATGAACGCTCCTTCAACACCGCGCTCGATAGGGAGGTGCCGGTCGCCGGTACCTACCAGACGACGGACCCAAACCCGCAGGGCATTTTCGACGTGATCATGGCGCCGATCGCCGGTCTCTACGATCCGGCGAGCGGCACGGCCAATGCGATCGACGTGGCTCTGTTCGTGCTGGTCATCGGCGGCTTTATCGGCGTGGTCGCCTCCACGGGTGCCATCAACGCCGGCATCGGCAGCACGATGACGGCGCTGCGCGGCCGGGAGAAGTGGATGATCCCGGTCCTCATGGGCCTCTTCGCCTTCGGCGGCACCACCTACGGCATGGCCGAAGAGACGCTGGCCTTCTACATGCTGCTGATCCCGGTCATGATCGCGGCGCGTTATGACGCAGTGACAGCGGTGGCGGTAATCCTGCTCGGCGCGGGCGTCGGTGTGCTTGGCTCGACGGTGAATGCGTTCGCCACGGTGATCGCGTCGGATGCCGCCGGTATACCCTTCACGCAGGGTATCGTGCTGCGCTTCGTCATCCTCGGTCTCTCATGGCTCGCCTGCGTCATCTATGTGATGCGCTATGCCGAGCGCGTGCGGCTCGATCCCACCAAGTCGCTCGTCTACGATCGCAAGGCCGACAACGAGAAGCACTTCCTCGCCGGCCACGAGAACGATGCCGCACTCGAATTCACCGGCCTGCACAAGATCGTGCTGGCGCTCTTTGGTCTGACCTTCGTGGTGATGGTATGGGGCGTGCTTTTCGGCGGCTGGTGGATGGGCGAGATGACGGGCCTGTTCCTCGCCTCCGCACTTCTCATCGGCATTATCGCACGGACCGGCGAGCAGAATTTCGTCGATGCTTTCCTGAACGGCGCGCGCGATCTCCTGGGCGTTGCCCTCATCATCGGGCTCGCTCGCGGCATCGTCGTCATCATGGATGCGGGCAAGATTACCGACACCATCCTGCATTGGGCCGAGGTCTCGGTCTCCGGCCTGTCGGCGGTGGTGTTCGTCAACGTTATCTACTGGATCGAGGTGCTTCTGTCCTTCTTCGTGCCCTCGTCCTCCGGCCTCGCCGTGCTCAGTATGCCGATCATGGCACCGGTCGCGGATTTCGTCGGCACGGGCCGCGATCTCGTCGTCACCGCCTATCAATCGGCCAACGGCCTCGTGAACCTCGTCAACCCGACCTTCGCCGTGGTGATGGGTGCGCTTGCCATCGGCCGGGTGCCCTACGAGCGCTGGCTCGCCTTCATGTGGCCGCTGCTTCTCATCCTGTCGGCGATCATCATGATCTGCCTCAGCGTCGCAACGATCCTGGCCTGAGGAGACCGACATGACCCTTGTCTATGGGGTGCATTCCGAGGTGGGCCGGCTGCGCCGCGTCATGGTGCACCGGCCAGGCACCGCGCTGGCTCGGCTGACGCCGTCCAACTGCCACGAGCTGCTGTTCGACGACGTGCTGTGGGTGAAACAGGCCCGTGTCGAGCACATGACCTTCGTCGATGCCATGCGCTATCGCGGCGTGGAGGTGGTCTTCCTGCGCGAAATGCTGACGGAGACCATGCGTATCCCGGAGGCGCGGCGCTGGCTGCTCGACCGGCGCGTCAACGACAATACGGTCGGCGTCGGCCTTGCCGACGATCTGCATGCTCACCTGATGGAGATCGATGCCGATGCGCTGTCGAGCATCCTCGTCGGCGGGTTGAGCAAGGTCGAATTGCCAATGAAGGCAAACAGCGTGGTGGCTTCGGTGCTTGCGGCGGAGGATTTCGTCCTCCCGCCGCTGCCCAACCATCTCTTCACCCGCGATACCACCTCATGGATCTACGAGGGCGTGACGCTCAATCCGATGCGCTGGAACGCGCGGCAGTTGGAAACGGTGAACATCGCCGCCATCTACCGCTTCCACCCGGACTTCCGGGACGCCGGCTTTCCCATTTGGTTCGGCGACCCCGACCGCGGCTTTGGCATGGCCACGGTGGAAGGCGGAGACGTGATGCCTATCGGCAATCGCGCGGTATTGATCGGCATGGGCGAGCGCACGACGGCCCATGCCGTGGGCCAGGTCGCGCGCTCCCTCTTCGCCCACGGAGCCGCCGAGCGTGTCATCGCCTGCAAGCTGCCCAAGGAGCGGGCGAGCATGCATCTCGACACGGTTTTCACCTTCTGCGACCGCGACCTCGTCACCATTTTCGCCGAAGTGGTGAACGGCATCGAGACCTATTCCCTTCGCCCCGGCGAAAAGCCGGGTACGGTGGACGTCCGCGTCGAGGAACAGCCACTGACCGAGGTGGTGGCCGGCGCACTCGGTCTTCAGAAGTTGCGCGTCGTGGAGACGGGTGGTGATGCCTACGTCCAGGAGCGCGAGCAGTGGGATGACGGCAATAATGTCGTCGCGCTCGAGCCCGGCGTCGTCGTCGGCTACGACCGCAACGTTTACACCAACACGCTTCTCTATTCGGCGTGTTCAGGTCAAGCGCTTCGAGCCTTTCCATATGCCCGGCATCGACGTCTTTCGCAGGCCCTTGCTTCTCTACGGGATCGGCGCATTGCCCTCCCAGCATAGGATCAGGAGAATGAGGCAGTCCCATCTTTTGAGCGTCC
>NZ_JAOANW010000016.1 GCF_026162365.1 Nitratireductor luteus
TCAATCGGGCATACCGCTCGTCAATGTCCCAGAACCCGGCTTGTCCCCGCATCCGCTACCTCCGCGCAAATCACCGCGACAGTGAATCAAAATCCGGTGCCGAAGGCGAGGTTTTTAGAGACCTCCAATTGGGATTTGTAACGATTGGGATATGCAGGCGCCACGCCGATATAGTCGACACGATTATCACGATATGGCAACGCAGGCGTCGTCTTCACATGCTTCAGAAAATGATCATGCAGCTTTGAAATATCGATCTTAAAATTAGCCAGCCTTGCGAACAAAACATCTTGCGACCGGTTCATATCTTCTCCTTATTTTAAACTATATCTAATCAATGAAATTTCTGAATAATGTTCTTCTATTATAACATGCCGTCTATGTACACACTCCGTATATGACATCGATTAACGCGGCAATGCGCGATGGTGCGAGTTCGACGGGCTTGATCATTGTACCGGTCAGACAGTCCAAGGAACGGTCGATGGCGGCCTTGAGCTTTGTATCGCCGGTGGTCGAAACATGGATGCCAGCCATAGATGAAGCGGCCCTTCGGGCCAACCTGCGTCGCCAGGTAATCGCTGCCGCGCCTGATCAGCGAGCGCACATCGCCTCTTGTTCGATCACGGGGCGCAGCCGCGCCAGATGTTGGGAGATAGGAAGGCTTCACTATGTCGATCCTGTTTCTGGTCCATGCATGGCGACGGCGAATCTCATTCGCCGCCGTAGCACCGTTCCATCATCTTTGGCTGAAAGCCTCCGTGCCCCGCAGAAGCGGTTTGATGATCGAGGCGATCATCGACAAGGCGCCTGTAATAGATTGGATCGATGCGCTCGAAGGGAACCGAGGGAAGCGGAAACTTTTCGTCCGGACGGGCCGCATACATCGCCGCATAGTAGGCGAATTCGCCAACGTCCATGCCTTCCTGTCCGGGAACACGCGTAACCTTCGCGCTCCCAAAGGGTAGGACTGTCCCAGCCGTGGTGCAGCCGGCAAGCCCGAGAAAGGCCATGCCGCCGCTTGCCTGAAGAAACGCCCGGCGATCCAGGCGGGTCGTTCCAGACGCAGTTGTTTCATGCTTTGGTGATTTCGCCATATCGCTTGTTCTGCCCGAAAAAGAGAACTTGAACATGCTGCCTCGCCATTCTCGTCGGCTGGCTTCATCTCAGCTCGGACATCGGACCACAACCGATCACTTCGCCGCGGCGAGCCGGTCGGTTCTTAGCCTGTGGCGGTGATCTGTGAGGCGCCAAGCACCGCCGAGAACTGCACAAAGAAGGCCGAGACCAGTCGCCCCGATAATCAGGAACATGATCAGCAGCTGATACCGAACGGCTTCCGCGGGAGGTATACCGGCCAGGATCTGGCCGGTCATCATACCAGGCAGAGACACGACACCGGCCGCCGCCATGGCGTTGATCATCGGCATGAAACCGCGACGCATTGCTTCCTGCATGGCAGGACGCAGCGCCTCAAAGCGCGTCGCCCCGAGTGCAATGCGCGTCTCTATGGCCGGGCGTTCGCGAACGGCGGCGGTGGTCAATGTGTCGAGGCCGAGACTGATCCCCGTCATTGCGTTGCCGAGGACCATGCCGAAGAGTGGGATGGCGTAACGAGGATCATACAGGGGTTCAGGCTGGATGCTCCCCAAAAGCGCTACGGCGGTTACCGTTGCGGCAGCGAGAGTCATGGTTGCCGTGCCCAACCCGTAACCCCACCATCCGCTAAGCCGGCGGTGCTGACGTGCGGCAATCTCTCGCCCGGCAAACAACACCATGACAAGCGCCATAAGGAGCGTCCAGGGAAGTGATGCCACACTGAACAGGAGCGTAAGGACAGCTCCCACCGCAGAGAGCTGAACCACCATACGCACGGTCGCGATAAGCAGTTGCCGTTCGACACCAAGGGAGAGCCGAAGGGACAGAAGGCCGCTCAATAAGACAAATACCGACACGGCGGCAAGATCCCAGACTGTCAGGCTGACAACGTTCATACCGCCGCCTTCAGCCTGCCGGTTTCCATGGCATAGCGGCGGTCAGCAAGTCGATTTGCCTGAGCATCACTATGGGTGACGAGCAGGATTGCTGCGCCATCGTCGCGGAGACTGCGGATCATTGTTTCCACATTCTGCCCAGTCTCCGCATCAAGCGCCGCCGTCGGTTCATCAAGCAAGAGGACAGCCGGACGGTCTTCGACCGCGCGCAGAAAACCAAGGCGCTGCTTCTCGCCGGTGGAGAGCCGCGCAACCTGCCATGTCATGCAATCTTTAGGCAGGTCGAGCAATCCCGCCATTGCTCGCGCCTCGTCGAGGGACCGAAAATGCGGCCCGACGCAATCATCCCACCACGCGGCCTCGGCTGGCACGAGGCGCACCTGGCGGCGCCATTGCGGCCCGCTTGTCTCGGATTGCGCCACGCCGTCAAACCAGACTTCGCCCTCATGAGGATCGAGGTCGGCAATGGCACGCAGGAGCAGGCTCTTTCCGGCGCCCGACGGGCCACGCAATGTGCCAATCTCGCCGCCAGGCACTTCAAGGCTGCAGTCTGTCAGGACTGAAGTGGTGATCCCCTTTGCAATAAGACGCATGCCAACCGGTTTTCTTCAGGCGCTGACGTGGAGATTTGTCGAGACTAACCGCCCACGCCAACTATCCGCCATGAGCGATAGCCCGTCAAAGTGTATTTGCCCAGCCAGCCGAGATTGCGGCTTTGGCAATCCGGCCAGTACCTGCTGTTCCCAATTTCTACAGGCAAGCTGCGCCCGTCACCGACCTGGAAACGCATCGGGAAGGAAGGTCCAGGGAAGGAACATGAAAAGAGCGGGCAGCACGATGCCTGCAACGATGATCGCCAGCACCAGCCCGATCAGCGGCAGGATCGCCATGAACGCTCGGGGCGTCGAGACATTGCCAATCTGCGTCGCAATCAGCAGGCAGATGCCGTAGGGTGGAGTGACCAGCCCCAGCATCAATGACAGCACCACGATCAAGCCCAGATGCACCTGGTCGATTCCGCCGATGGTTCCAATGCTCTGAATGATGGGCAAGAAGATGATCACTGCCGTTACAGGGCTGAGAACGGTCCCGATGATCAGCATGAAAGCCGTGATCATCAGCGTCAAGCCGATGCGTGTCTCGGTGATCGATAAAATGAACTCAGCCACCTCGCGGGCAATGCCGAGATAGGAGATCAGCCAGCCCATGATGCCGGCCGAGGCCACGGCGAACATCGGCAGCGAATAGGCGATGACGGAATCAGAAAAAATGCGCGGCAGCGCGGAAGGACGGATGGCGCGATATAAGCCCATGGAGAGCAACAGCCCGACCACCACGGCGATTGCCGCTGCCTCCGTGGCGGTGAACACGCCCAACGTGATGCCGCCCAGAATGACGATCGGGAGGATCATGGGCGGCGCAGCAGACAATCCGGTTTCGGCCACACGCCGGAGAGAGGCCTTCTGCTGCGGCTTGATGTCGAACTTGCGCGCGACGACATAGGTGTAGCCCATCTGCGACAGGCCGATCAGGATGCCCGGAACGATGCCGCCCAGAAACAGCGCGCCCACCGAGACATTGCCGAAAGCACCATAGATTACCATCAGGATCGAAGGCGGAATGATGCCGCCCAGGACCGAAGAGGCTGCAGTCAGCGCAACGGCAAACGGCGCGGGGTAGCCGGCCTTCTTCATCGCCGGGATCAGCACCCCGCCCACGCTTGCCGTGTCGGCGGCGGCAGAACCGGAGAGGCTGGCAAACATCATCGAGACCATGACGTTGATGTGGCCGAGTCCGCCGCGGATATGGCCGACGGTCGCATCGGCGAAGTTCAGCAGCCGGTCGGTGATACCGCCGTCATTCATCAATCTCCCCAAAAGCAGGAAGAACGGCACAGCCAGCAGCGGAAAGGAGTTGATGCTGGCGAACATCTGATTGACCACTGAAGTGAGCGGAATGCCGAGCTGCCAGATGGTCATGATCGAGGCAAGGCCAATGGCGAATGCGATCGGCACGCGCAAGGCGATCAGGACCAGGAAGCTTGCGATAAGCGTCAGGATCGGCGGCATGTATCAGAGGTCCCCCTGCTGGTGCTCACCCGCGCCGCCGGTGCGCAGCCGGCGCAGATCAGTTTGGATAACCTCGATCAAGAACAGCGCCATCGCGAGTCCCGAAACGGGGATCGCGGCGAAAACATAGGCCAGCGGAATACCGAGCGAGATGGAGGAGCGCCGCAGCCCCATGCCGGTGAAGATCTGGCCGTGCACCACCAGCACGTAGACGACGGGCAGGCAGGCCAGGCTGCCGAACAGCCGCAGCGCGTTGTTGGTGGTAATGAACTCTTCGGGCAGCAGTTCCACCACATAGTGAACCTGTCGCCGTACGGCTACGGCCGCGCCGAGGAACACGGACCAGACGAAGCAAAGCAGCGCCACCTCGTCGGTCCAGTTGACCGAGATGCCGAGATAGTTCCGCGCCAGGACCTGGTAGGCGATCGTGGTTATGAAGACGGCGAACAGCGAACCCGCCACGAACATAAAGACCCACTCGATAAATCCGTTGATCGCCCGCATGGCGCTTCCCCCGGCAGCTTGGCGAGCCCGGCGGCGCTTGGCCGCCGAGCGGATGGCGATCAGCGCAGGTTGCGCACGGTTTCCAGCATGTCGCTCATGCCGAGGCGCTCGGCATATTCCTCATGCAGCGGGCTGGCCGTGGCGATAAAGGCCTGCTTGTCGACCTCTGAGACGGTGACGCCCTGCTCTTCAAGCTTGGAGATCAGCTCGTTGTCATATTGCTCGCCCATGTCGGTGCCGCGTTCGGCGGCCAACTTGGCTGCAGCCTCGACCGTCGCACGCTCCTCCTCAGACAGACGGCCCCAGGTGATCTCGCTGATGGAGATGTGGCTCATCATGATCTGGTGCTCGGTCTTGTTGTGGAACTTGGCCACTTCATAAAGCCGCCCGCCATAATAGCCGCTGATGGTGCTCTCGAAGGCGTTGACGACGCCGGTCTGGAGACCCGTATAGACCTCGGTCCAGGGCAGCGAGGTAGTCAGTGCGCCGGTCGCCTGCCACATTTCCGCATCGAGCTGCGAGCCGGTAACCCGCATCTTGACGCCGTCCAGGTCTTCGGGGCTGGTGACCGGACCGCTGGAGGCGTTCAGGTTGCGCGTGCCGCCGCCTGTCAGCGCAAGCAGGTTCAGGCCGACGCCGGCATCCGCCACCTCCTGCTTGAAGAAGCTGAATACCTCGCCGTCGGGATCGGTGGCGGCGCGAAAGCTGTCCATTCCGTCGAACAGGTAGTTGAGGCTGAAGAATTCGAATTTCTTGACGAAGGGCGAGATATTCTGGACGCCGCCGATCATGACGTCGACGGTGCCGATGCGCATCTCGTCGACCACGGTCTGGTCATTGCCCAACTGCCCACCGTTGAAGATCTCGACAGTCAAATCGGTATTGGCTTCGACCTCGGTCTTGAAGGTCTCGGCGGCGTCGATCCACGGGTGCGGGGGGGCCACGACGGTCGCCAGGCGCAGCGTTTGTGCTGTCGCAGGCAGGGCGGTTGCAATGAGAACCGCAGCCAGGATTGTTGTCGCCGGGGTCAGTTTCATGTCGGAGTCTCCTCTTTGCGCAGGGTCTTCGGCGACCCATTTTCTTGCTCGTGGTTCTTAGCGGTCGTCCACCGGTTCCCCCAGCGTATGCATCAGCCGGTTCGCCCAACCGAACAGCGCCGTGGCCAGTGTCAGGTCCAGGATTTCCTGGTCATCCAGACCTAGCGCGCGCAGGGCCTCGATATCGGCTTGGCCGACTTGGGGTGGGCATTGCGACAGGCGTACACCAAACTCCAGGATGGCTTTGCTGCGTGCGTCTAAATCGGCGGCCTCGCCGTCGAGAAAAACCTTCTGCATCACCGTCTCGTCCTTGGTGATCTGGTTGTAGCGGCTGGCATGAACGGCAGCGCAGTAGATGCAGCGGTTGACGAACGAAGCGGCGACGGCGCCCAACTCCCGCTCCGCTCGCGACAGGCCGCCCGCATCGTACATGATGCCGTTGAAGAGCGGCGTGCGTGCGGACAGCGCCTCCGGGTCATGCGCCAGCACAAGGACATAGTCGGAGATCTTGGTGTTCGACGGAGTTTCCGACAGCGCGGTGCGCTGCTCCTCCGTCGCCGTCTCCAAATCGACCGGCACGACGTGCGGGCGCCATTTCGGCACGCGGGTGGTGAACTTGCGGATGATGCGGCTCATGCGCTCTTTCCCATCGCGCGCAGCACGTTGGCGACGCGCAGCTGGTAGTTGACGAAGGCGACCAGGCCGGCCAGGCGGACGATATCGCCCTCGGCCAGGCCAGCGTCGCGCAGCATCTCGATGTCCTCAGGCACGGCATCCTTCGGGCGCAGGGTGACCTTGTCCGTATAGGCCAGTAGCGCGGCCAGCCGGCGTTCTTCACTGCCGACGCCGGGTTCGGCCACCGCCAGCAGATCGCCAGCATTCCCGGCCAGTTCCGTGTAGTGTGCGGCCAGCGCCGCATCACCGCAGATGCGCGCCATCCGGGCGGCCAGAACCGCCCGTTCCGGCAACGACAGCCCGCCCGGAACCCTTGGCAAGAGGGCGGCGTCATGAGAGGCTTGGGTCAGATCCATCAGGCGGGCGCGCAGCTTTAGCACCTTCGCAAGCGCACCGGTCTCGGGCACGCCGGCTGTCCGTTCCAGAACATGGGATATCATGCGCGCGCTCCTTCCACGGCGGCCGATGCGGGCCATTCGGAGACCCGCCATTCATCACCCAGAAGCTCGGGCTTGTCATACGTTTCCAACGCCTGCCAGTGATCGTCGATATCCTCTGCATAGAGCGCTGCGGCAATCGCTTCGGCAAGCCAGCGTGCCCCCTCGCTGATGCCGGGAATATCGCCGCTGACCTTGCCGAGGCTCACGGTGGCGCCGAAGTTGAAACAGTGGATGCGGTGGAGCCACGGAGCAGTGCCGGGAACTTTCTCGCGGAAGGCGAAATCGCCGCCCACATAGGGGAAATTCCCCAGCTCCGGATGTTCCAGTCCCGGCGGCGGCGCATAGCAGTCACGCCATAGAAGGATACGGTCGGCATAATCCGCAAGCTCTACCCGCGCAGCGGGCTCGATGCGGAAACCGGTACCGAGGATCAGGAAATCCGTCTCAAGCGGTCCGCGCTCAGTATCCAGCACAACCTGCCGGCCGTCGTACCGGGCTTCCTGGATACCGGCGCCGAAGTGGAAATGGGCGTTCGGATGCCGGCTGACCCGCAGGGTCGAGCCGCGCGGTGCGGGTGTCTGGGTGACGAAGGAATAATGCATGAAGCGCCAGCGCCACTCATCCGGCAGCCGTGCGTAGCCCTGCGTGAAGCCGTAGGAGCCTATGCCCATCATCTTGTTGATGGTAGGCATTTCCGTACGGCGGATCAGATGGCGCACCTCGGCCGCGCCATGCTCCAGCGCTTCCGCCGCGTTGTCGACAGCCGAGGCGCCGACGCCCACCACCGCCACGCGTTTACCGCTAAGCGCCGCGAAGTCGATGTCGTCCGCCGAGTGTGCCCAGGCATCCGAGGGCAGGCCCTGCACAAAGCCGGGAATGTTCGGCCCGCCGGTGCCGTCTCGACCAGTCGCCATGACCAGCCGCCGGGTCAGAATCGAGGCCTCGTCGCCGCCCTTCAGAAAGAGGCGCAGGTAATTTCCCTCAGGAACGACGCGGATTATCTCGATGCCATTCTCCACCGGCAAGTCCAACACCTTCCGGTACCAGCGCAGATAATCCATCCACATCGGGCGGGGAATCTTGTCCAGTTTTTCCCAGGCCTCGCGGCCATTCTGCGCCTCGTACCAGGCGCGGAAGGTCAGCGGCCCCATGCCAAAGGCAGGGCCCGGCAATGTCTTGGGCGACCGCAGCGTCTCCATTCGGGCGTAAGTGACCCACGGGCCTTCCTGACCCGCCTTGTTGCGGTCAAAGATGCGCATGTTACGCATCCCCCCGGCCATGAGGGCGAAGCCTGCAACCAGCCCGCACATGCCGCCGCCCATCACCACAACGTCATGCACCCGCTCACCACTCTCGCTGCGATGCGCCGGCACCCAGTTGGCCGCGGGCAGGTTCAGGCATTCGAGATCGAAGCGTATGCGGGCAGCCAGGGCATCAAGGTCTTGTTCGGCGAAAGCGGCAGTTCGGGAATGACAGGTCATCTTGATCCTCGGTCGTGCATTTGGCGGCTTGCGAGAGCGGCCGACTGCGTACCGGTAGGTGCGTTGGCGTCGCTCTCCTGGGAGAGACACGCCTGCGCGGCATCGGATGGGTCAAGCATCCTTAGGTTGGGGATGAGACGCAGCGCCTCTGCCTCGACCGCCTCAACCAGTTGTGCGACGAGCGGGCGAAGCGGGCGCGCCATCGCGGCGACGACGCCCCAGTAGAATGGTATGGCCGTGTCGATCGGCCGGATCACCACGTCAGGCAGCGTCACGCCGTAGGCGCTGACAGGATCAACGATCGATACGGCGCCCATCTTCTGCACGAGCCGCAGAGCCGAATAGGAGACGTTGGTGCGGATCACCGGACCGGGACGGACGTCGCTCGCCTCCATGGCGCGCGCCACCCTGTGCTGGAAGCGCGTGGGATCCAGCATCGTTACAAGGCGCCGCCCGGCAAAGGCCGAAAGGGGCACCACGTCATACTGGGACAGCGGATCGCCCTTCGGGAAGGCAGCCACGTCATTGGCCGCGTAGAGCCGCAGGACCTCCAGTCCCGGCAAATCGAGCGGCATGCTGGAAAAACCGATCTCAGCGCGCCCCGCACGCACCTCCTGGGCGACAACGTTGGGCAAATACTGTGCGACGTGAACTTCCGAAGGAAGAGCTTCGACCGCGAAGCCCGCCAGCGCAGGGGGAATGAGCGCCGTGGCAATCGCCGAGGTGGACGCGACCTGCAACATGCGCCCCTTGCCGGCGGCGATGGCACGGGCGCGGGTTGCCAGACCGGAGAGGGAATTGAGTACGCGTCGCGCTTCCTCCTCGAAGGCCACGCCTTCCTCCGAGAGCATTATTCTGCGACCGACACGCTGAAGGAGCGCAAGACCGAGCTCTGCTTCCAGGTCCTGGATCGTCCGCGTGACCGAGGGCTGAGACCGGTCCAGAAGCGCTGCCGCCCTGGTGATACTGCCGGTCTCGGCTACCGCGAGGAAGGTACGAAGGTCGCGTGTCTCCATGAATTATGTGATACATGAATTAGATGCGCGAATCCATTCTTAATTTGCATCTATTGTGGGGCCGCTTGTCGCCACACGCCAAAGGCCGCCACGCCGCCCGGTACTGGAGCGGCCGGCTATGCCGCAACAACTAGGGCCACTGTTTTCAGTACGCCGGCCAAGAACTCGCGCTCGTCTAATGCCATTTCGAATCTGATGCTCGCACCGACGGGCCTCTGAGCACGTTCAAGCCTTGCTCTTGGCTTTTCCGAAGGACACGTTGCTACTGCTTGCCTGCTTGACCTGCGATCCGGCCAATGCCTCCACCTTTGGGGCGGCCTTGTCCTGTTTTGGCTTTCTGATCTCACGGCTACTGCGTTTTTGTCCCTTGGCCATTTTCACGTTCCTTTGGGTTGGGTGCGGCGCCGACTGGGGCTGACCGCGATGTCATATTTCTTCGAGATTGTCTTCAGTGGTCATGCGCTCGTAACGCTCGGCTTCGTTGCGGATACGGTATTGAGGAGAATTTTCCCGCGCCGGCGGCAAGATTGCTGTGATGCGATAGGTCTCTGTAGCGGAAGACAAGGCGCCAAAGCCTCCGTTCATACGGACGAGTTGTCCGACGGCAAAACGATGGGTCATCATGATTGTCACCTTGTCTTCCGCCACAGGGCGGCTTGCGGGGCACTTGGTCCCTGCGGCCGCTGATTGTCCCGCGCCGATCAAATTTGTTCGAGCCCCGCCGTTTCCGGCAGGGCTTTCGACCGTTTTCAGTAGCCCATGCCGCCCATACCGCCAGCGCCCGACATCGCCGGCGCGTCCTTCTGCGGCATATCGGCGACCATCGCCTCCGTGGTGACCAGAAGCGCGGCGATGGAGCCCGCATCCTGCAGGGCCGTGCGGACGACCTTGGCCGGATCAACGATGCCTGCCTTGATCATGTCGACGTAAAGTTCGGTCTGCGCGTTGAAACCCGTATTGGGATCCTTCGCTTCCAGGAGCTTGCCGACGACGATGGAGCCTTCCACGCCGGCATTGGCGGAGATCTGCCGGATCGGCGCTTCGAGCGCCCGCAGGACGATCGAGATCCCGGCGGTCACGTCCGCGTTCGCTCCCGCAAGGCCCGTCAGAGCTGCCTTGGCGCGCAGAAGCGCAACGCCGCCGCCAGGCACGATGCCTTCCTCGACCGCCGCGCGGGTGGCGTTCAGCGCGTCGTCGATGCGGTCCTTCTTTTCCTTGACTTCGGTCTCGGTCGCGCCGCCGACGCGGATGACGGCAACGCCGCCGGCCAGCTTGGCAAGCCGCTCCTGCAGCTTTTCCTTGTCGTAGTCTGAGGTGGTTTCCTCGATCTGACCCTTGATCTGCTGGATACGGGCCGAGATGTCAGCCTTTTCACCGGCGCCATCCACAATCGTCGTCGTGTCCTTCTCGATCAGAACGCGCTTGGCCCGGCCCAGCATGTCGAGCGTGACGTTCTCGAGCTTGATGCCGAGATCCTCGGAAACCACCTGGCTGGCTGTCAGCACGGCAATGTCCTCGAGCATGGCCTTGCGGCGGTCGCCGAAGCCCGGCGCCTTGACGGCGGCGACCTTCAGGCCCCCGCGCAGCTTGTTGACGACGAGCGTTGCGAGCGCTTCGCCTTCGACGTCTTCAGAGATAATCAGCAGCGGCTTGCCCGTCTGGACGACGGCTTCGAGGATCGGCAGCATCGCCTGCAGATTGCCGAGCTTCTTCTCGTGAATGAGGATGTAGACGTCCTCGAGCTCGGCGCGCATCTTCTCCGCATTGGTGACGAAGTAGGGCGACAGGTAGCCGCGGTCGAACTGCATGCCTTCGACGACTTCCAGCTCGGTCTCGGCGGTCTTGGCTTCCTCGACCGTGATCACGCCCTCATTGCCGACCTTTTCCATCGCCTTGGCGATCATGTCGCCTACCGAGGCATCGCCATTGGCGGCGATGGTGCCGACCTGGGCGATTTCGCCGGAGGATTTGACTTTACTGGCGCGGGCCTCGATGTCCTTCACCACGGCTGCGACCGCAAGATCGATGCCGCGCTTCAGGTCCATCGGGTTCATGCCGGCGGCCACCAGCCTGGTGCCTTCACGAAAGATGGAGGCGGCGAGCACGGTTGCGGTGGTGGTGCCGTCGCCGGCGAGGTCGTTTGTCTTGGAGGCCACTTCGCGCACCATCTGGGCCCCCATGTTCTCGAACTTGTCCTCGAGCTCGATTTCCTTGGCGACGGTCACGCCGTCCTTGGTGATGCGCGGTGCGCCATAGGCCTTGTTGATCAAGACATTGCGGCCCTTGGGGCCGAGCGTCACCTTGACTGCGTTGTTGAGGAGCTCGACGCCGCGCAGCATGCGGTCGCGCGCGTCGGCACCGAATTTGATTTCCTTGGAAGACATAAGATTTCGATCCGTTCGTTCTTGAAACTGAGTGTGGGAAACCGCCCGGTCAGGCGGCCTTTTCGGCTGCAACCGTCTTCTCGACGATGCCCATGATGTCGGATTCCTTCATGATCAGCAGATCGTCGCCGCCGATCTTGATCTCGGTGCCCGACCATTTGCCGAACAGAACCGCATCGCCCGCCTTCACATCGAGCGGGATGAGCTTGCCGCCTTCGTCGCGGAGCCCCGGGCCGACGGCGATCACTTCGCCTTCCTGCGGCTTTTCCTTCGCATTGTCGGGAATGATGATCCCGCCCTTGGATTTGTCATTGCCTTCGGCGCGCCGAATAACGACGCGGTCGTGGAGGGGCCGGAATTTCATGAATGTTCTTTCTGCGGCCGGGTGTAGGGGGCCACCACCTCATATAGACTCTTTGGCAGTCGATTAACAGGAGTGCCAGGAACTATATTCACTTCCATGGAGCCGCTTCGATGAGAGTTCGCCCATCAGCGCTCACCGCGCCTGTAAGGCTGCATCAGGGCCTGCGGCACGCGCGCGCGGCGCGCCATGACGGCAAGCGCCGCGATTGAGAGGATGTAGGGAATCATCAGAAAGAGCTGATAAGGCACCGTCTTGCCGATCACCGTCTGCAAGCGCAGCTGATAGGCATCGAAGAGTGCAAACAGCAAGGCGCCAAGAAGCGCTCGACCAGGATTCCAGGATGCAAAAACGACCAGTGCGATGCACACCCATCCACGTCCCTGCATCATGGTGGGGAAGAAGCTGTTGAACGCCGATAGCGTCAGAAATGCGCCGCCGACGCCCATCAACGCGCTGCCGGCAATGATCGCTCCGAACCGAACGGCGACCGGGTTCACGCCCTGCGCCTCGGCGCCGTGCGGGTTTTCGCCTGTCATGCGCATGGCAAGGCCAAGCGGCGTGCGAAACAGGACATAGGAAAGGGCCAGTGCCACCGCAATCGCGAGATAAGTAGGCGCTGTCTGGTTGAACAGGGCGGTGCCCAGAAAGGGAAGATCGGACAGGAACGGAATCTGAAGCGGGCGGAACGGCTCGATGGTGGGAGGAGAGGAAGCGACCGGGACGGCAAGGCGAAACACGTAGTAGCTGAGGCTCGAGGCAAAAAGGGTGATCCCAAGCCCAGCCACGTGTTGAGAAAGGCCGAAAGGCACCGTGAGAACCGCGTGCAGCAATCCGAACATCGCGCCGAAGAAGGCGGCGGCCAGGAGGCCCAACCAGAGATCTCCGCCCTGGTAGACCGTGAGCCAACCTATCATCGCCCCGAAGGTCATGATGCCTTCGATACCGAGATTGAGTACCCCGACCCGTTCGCACAGAAGCGCGCCGAGCGTTCCGAAGATCAGCGGAGTGGCGATCCGCAGCACCGCCGCCCAGAGGCCGGCCGAAGCAAAAATGTCGAAAAGCTCCATCATCGGCTGATCCGGTACTGCGTGAAGAACAGGGACAGGAGCATGGTGAGGAGCGAGAGCGCCACCGTTACGTCGGCAATATAGCTGGGGATATCCATGACCCGGCTCATGCTGTCGGCTCCGACGAACATCACGGCAACGAACAGCGCCGCCGCCACAACGCCGATAGGATGCAAATTGGCGAGCATCGCGACGATGATGCCCGCGTAGCCGTATCCCGGCGAAAGGTCGGTCGTCACATAGCCCTTGACGCCCATTACTTCGATAGCGCCGGCAAGCCCCGCCAATCCGCCTGACATGCAGGCAACCTTGATCAGCGTCATACCGAGCGGCACGCCGGCGAACCTGGCTGCCGCGGCATTGAGGCCAGCGGCGCGCGACTGCATTCCAAACCTTGTCCGCGACTGCACGAAATGCACGAGCAAAGCCGCCGCCAGGGCGATCAGGAGCCCAGCATGAAGCCGCGTGCGTGCAAGTAGCTTGGGCAATTCCGCTCCCTCGGAAACCGGCACGGATTGCGGCCAGCCAAAGGCGAGCGGATCCTTCAGTGGCCCTTCGATCAACATGGAAACGAAAAGCAGCGCGACGAAATTGAGCAACAGGCTGGTTACCACCTCGTCGACACCGAAGCGCAGGCGCAAGCCGAGCGGCAGGAGTAGCGTCACCGTGCCGGCAAGTGCGCCAGCGAACATGGCGCCGGGAATAGCGATAAGAGGCGGCCAGCCGGCGATCGCCCCCGAAGCGAGGGCGGCAGCCGCAATCGCACCCATATAAAACTGCCCCTCACCTCCGATATTCCATAACCGGGCGCGAAAGGCGACCGCGGCGGCGAGGCCGGTGAAAATAAGCGGCGTTGCCCGTGTCAGCGTCTCGCTGATGCCGAGCCTTGAGCCAAACGCACCGTTCAGGATCTGCCCAAAGGCCTCCGCCACCGGTGCCCCGGCCAGCATGATCAACACGCCGGCAATGGCGAGCGCGGCGCCAAGGGCAAAAACCGGCGCCAAAAGGACGAGGATCAACGGGCGGTGCGCCCGCCGCTCAAATCTCATGGGTGCCCCTCCCCGCAACATGCCCCGCCTTGTCCCAGTCGCCCGCCATCATCAGGCCGAGCATGCGCGCATCGGCCTGATCGGCGGCGACAGGCGGCGAAAGCCGTCCCTTGACGATAGCCTGGATGCGGTCGGCAAGCTGTATCACCTCATCGAGGTCCTCCGAGATCAGAAGCACGCCAGCGCCCTTCTTTCGCGCATCGAGGATACGCGTGTGAACGGAGGCGATGGCACCTTCGTCCAATCCTCGTGTCGGCTGCGCGGCGACCAGAAGCTTGGTCTGTTCGTGGAGATTCCGTCCAAGGATCAGCTTTTGCATGTTGCCGCCTGACAAGAGGCGGATGCGTTTGTCGGGAGCGCCCCCCCGCACGTCGAACGCCTTGATGATCTCGGCAGCGAACCGGCGCGCCGCCGCACGGTCGATCAGACCATGACGCGAGAATGTGGGAGACCAGATGCGTTCGAGGATCGCGTTTTCCCAGATCGTCATGTCGCCGACCGCCCCTTCGGCGTTGCGGTCCTCGGGAATGCGCCCGACGCCGGCCTCTATGAAAGCCCGCACGCTCGCCTTGCCTACCGGGTTGCCGAACAGGATCAGATCGCCTTCCTCGTGGCGCACCAGGCCGGAGGCCAGATGTGCAAGAGCCGTTTGTCCGTTACCGGAAACGCCGATGATGCCCAAGGTCTCGCCCGCGCGCAGGGCGAAGTTCACATGCGACAATCCCTTGCTGCCGCTGAGGCTGACATTGCGGGCTTCCAAAACCGTCTCGCCCGGCGTCGCCGCCTCGCGCCTCGGGCGCTCCACACGCCGGCCGACCATGAGTTCGGCAAGCTCTTCCTTGCTGGTGTCGGCGGCTCGGCGTTCTGCGACCGCCTTGCCGCCGCGCAGCACGACGATGCGGTCGGCCGCCGCCAGCACCTCATGCAGCTTATGCGAGATGAAGATCAGCGAAAGCCCCTGCCGCGCCATGTCGCGCAGGATGCGAAACAGCTTCTCCGCCTCGATATTGGTGAGGACGGCGGTCGGCTCGTCGAGAATGAGAATGCGGGCGTCGTTGTAGAGCGCCTTCAGGATTTCGACCCGCTGCTGCTCGCCCACGGAAAGGTCGCCGACGCGCGCGTCGGGATCCACGACAAGGCCGAAGCGCTGCGAGACGTCGTCCAGCCGGGCGCGGGCGGCACGCGTATCCGATCTCAGCCGCAACAAGCTTTCCGTGCCCGTCATCACGTTTTCCAGGACGGTCAGATTGGTGGCCAGCGAAAAGTGCTGATGCACCATGCCTACACCGGCGCGAATGGCGGCGCGGGGCTTGCCGGGCGGCAGTTCCCTGCCTTCCACATGCACGGTGCCCGCGTCCGGAGTGTAATGCCCGAACAGAATGCTCATCAGCGTCGTCTTGCCGGCGCCGTTCTCCCCCAGAAGCGCGAGAACCTCGCCTTTGGCGAGGGACACCGAGACATCGTCATTGGCCAGCGTGTCGCCGAAGCGCTTGGTGATATTTCGCAGGTCGAGAACCGGAGAAGCGGTCATGATGCTAGCCCGGCAACAGGAAAGGGATGACGCCAGCGCCCTTCCCTCTCCAGACGCGCGGCAAGCGCCAGAAGCAGCCGGTCACCGCTCATCGGCGCCATCAACTGCACGGCTAGCGGCAAGCCTCCAGCATCGGCACCGAAGGGAAGCGTGAGCGCCGGCGCGCCAGACACATTGGCAAGCGCGGCGAGCGGCGCCAAGTTCGTCATGCGGTCGAGATGCGCGCTGACGTCCGCGTGATCGGTGGGGAAATCGCCAAGCCGAGGTGGTGACGATGTCAGCATTGGCGTCAGCAGAACGTCGACCTTCTCAAACACGGTCCAAAGTGCATGGCTGACTTTCACGCCCTTCTGGAGAGCGCTCCAGAGCGCGATAGCCGAGCAGTTTCCTCCCCGCTCCAGGAAAGCGCGCGTCAGCGGCTCGGCCTTGCGCGGATCGAGCTCCAACGCTTCGAAAAGCTGCGCCAGATTGACGGCGACGATCCGCGCGAAGACTTCGGCGCTGTCGCGCACTACGGCCGCGAACGCTTCCCAGTCGAGCCGAACGATCCTGTGCCCGTCTTGCTCGAGCGCGCCCGCCGCCTCGAGAACGGCCTGCCGACGATCAGTATCCAGGGCGAAATCACCCATTTCAGCCAGCACACCAATGCGCAATGCACCGGAAGGCGCAGGCTTTTCCTTGTACGGATCGGCAAACGGCCCTTTTGCATCTCCCGCCAGATGCGCGAAGGCAAGCGCGGCATCGCGCACGGAGCGGCAGACGGCAAACTCGCTGGCGATGCCGCCCAGATGATTGCCGAAATCGGGGCCGCCGGGCAGCGCTCCGCGCGTCGGTTTGAGACCGACGAGACCGCAGCAGGCGGCAGGCACGCGGATCGAACCTCCGGCATCTGTCGCATGCGCGATGGCGACGATGCCTGCCGCAACGGCAGCGGCCGCTCCTCCGGAAGAGCCGCCGGCGCTGCGGTCCGGCGCCAACGGATTGCGGCAGACAGGCCCCATCGCCGGCTCACTGCTCAAGGAGAGGCCGAACTCCGGCACGGTGGTACTGCCGAAAAAGCAGAATCCGGCCTTGCGGAAACGCCCTGCCAGATCGGAATCGGCCGCACCCTCCGCATGGGCGGCCAGCGCACGGGACCCTGCATAAAGAGGAATTCCGGCGAACGGACCGCCCAGATCCTTGGCCAGACAGGGTACGCCTGCGAAAGGAGGAGCCGAATCCCCGGGCCGCCCAGTATCACGCAGGCGATCCATTGCCGCGGCTTCTTCGAGGCCAAGCGCCGGCAGGAACCTGGCGATAGCGCCAAGTGCCTCGTTCCGTTCGGCGGCGGCAATCGCCGCCTCCATCACCGCTGTCGCGGTCAAGCCGGAAGATGCGATGGCGCTGGCGAGCGCCGTCGCATCGTCGTGAACGCCGGGCCGCGGCTTATTGGCTGAAAGCACGTCTTCTTTTGCGTCAGGCGGGCTCTTCCATGTCGATCGGCACTTCGAACTCTCCTGCCTTTATCGCCGCGCGGCGCCCTTCCATAGCGGCGACTGCTTCAGTGGGCGCAGCCTCGGCCACATAGACGATGTCGCTGCCGCCGTCCTTCATGAGGCTGAGCGGCGTGTAGTTCTTTCCCGTCGGATTGCCCGCCGCCACATCGGCCATGGCCGCGTCAAGCAATGGGCGGAAATACCACATGGCGTTGGCGAACACCGTGTCCGGATAGCGCGGCGTGTAGTCGATCAGTGAGCCGATGGACTTGATGCCGCGTTCCTTCGCCGCGTCGGCCGTGCCGATACGCTCACCAAACAGGATGTCTGCGCCCGCATCGATCTGGGCAAGACCAGCTTCCCGCGCTTTCGGCGGATCGAAGAAGGTGCCGATGAAAGCGACTAGATGCTGCACATCGGGATTCACATCCTTTACCCCGGCGGCGAAAGCGTTGATCAGCATATTGACTTCGGGGATCGGTATCGCGCCGACAGAGCCGACAACGCCGGATTTGGTCATCGCGCCCGCCAGCATGCCGCACAGATAGGCGCCCTCGTGGTTCCAGGTGCCGAAGGTGCCGAAATTGTCGCCGAAAGCCTCGCCGCTCGACCCCATCAGGAAAGCAGTTTCCGGATAGTCGGTTGCCACTTCGCGCGCCTCGCGCTCCACCGCATAGGATTCGCCGACGATCAACGCGTGGCCCTGTTCGGCATATTCGCGCATGGCGCGCGGATAGTCCGTACCGGAAACGCCCTCGGAAAAGACATATTCGATGACGCCGTCCTTGGCCGCCTGCTGCATTGCATCGTGCAGGCGGGAATTCCAGGCGTTCTCGACCGGCGAGGCGTGAATGCCCGCCACCTTCATCATCGGCGTTTGCGCGCGCGCCGAGGAAAGCAATGCACTCGTGCCAAACGCCAGCCCGCCGGCCAGAACGGTTCGGCGCGAAACAACCAGATTGCGTGTCATACCCCTGTTCCCCTTTTTTTGACCATTTGGTCCAATTACTATGGCGATCTGCACAAGTTTAAGTCAAGGCGAATCCATGCCTAATTTTACATCATAACCTTTCCGACCCGATTGCAGGCGCATAGGCAGCCGCGTCGACTGTGCCCGGCCGCCCGTCAAGCATGAGTTGCGTGGTTCGCGGCGCGCTGCGGGCGATGATACGGCCGCGCCGAACGACTGCCAGCCGGTGCGCCTTCAAGCGCAGGGCCTCTATCGGATCGCGAGCCTGCAGAACGACGAGATCGCCGTTGCAGCCCTTTTCCAGGCCGTAGCCTTCAATCCCCAGGGCCCTTGCCGAATTGACGGTGATGGCTTCGAAAATCCGGTGCTTATCGTCAATGGAGGCCATTTGCGCCACATGGATTGCCATGTGACCCACCTCGAGCATGTCGCCGGAACCCATCGAGTACCAGGGGTCCATCACGCAATCATGGCCAAGCGCGACGTTGACACCCGCCGACATCAGTTCGGGCAGACGCGTCAAGCCGCGCCGTTTCGGATAGGCGTCGTGCCGCCCCTGCAGCATGATGTTGATCAACGGGTTCGCAATGGCGTGGATGCCGGCCTCGGCAATCAGCGGGATCAGCTTGGAAACATAGTAATTGTCCATGGAATGCATGGAAGTAAGATGCGAGCCGGCAACGCGCCCCTGAAGGCCGAAGCGCATGGTTTGGGCCGCAAGCGTCTCAATGTGCCGCGACAAGGGATCATCGGTCTCGTCGCAATGCATGTCGACCGGCAGGCCACGCTCCGCGGCGAGGCGGCACAATGCCTCCACCGACGCCGCTCCGTCCTGCATGGTACGCTCGAAATGCGGAATGCCGCCGACCACATCGATACCCATGTCCAGCGCCCGCTTCAACGCATCTTCGCCGCCGCGCGAGCGGAAGTAGCCGTCCTGCGGAAAGGCAACGAGTTGCAGGTCGAGATAGGGGGCGACGCGCTCGCGCACCTCCAGCATGGCCTCTACGGTGACAAGGCGCGGATCGCTGGTGTCCACATGGGTGCGGATCGCCAGGAGCCCCTGCGAAACGGCGAGGTCGCAATAGCGCAATGCCCGCTCGACCAGCGCCTCACGCGTCAGCATAGGGCGCAGCTCGCCCCATAACGCGATGCCTTCCAGCAGCGTGCCAGAGCGGTTCATGCGCGGCAAACCAAGCGACAAGGTGGCGTCGAGGTGAAAATGAGGGTCGACGAAGGGCGGCGAGACAAGCCGGCCCGTAGCGTCAATCTCCTCGCGCGCTTCGGCGTCTATACGCGGCTGAAGCGCCGCGATCTTACCTGCCGTTATCGCAATATCGATTTCCTCGCGTCCATCGGGAAGATTGGCGTTGCGGATGAGCAAGTCGAACATGAAGGACTCCGGGCAGGCGGGATGACCCCGGGACAATACCCACCGCCCGGACCGATCACAATCGCGCAGATGCAAGCTAGGCTTGACGGAGCGATCCGGTCACGCGATCGAGACCGAAGGACGCCGCAATATAGTCCTGCATCACCAACTCGATGGAAGCCAGGACCAGCGGCCGCGCATGGCAGGGGACCTCGCCCGCGCGGACGGCGGAGAACAGGCGGCCCAGATATTGGCCGATCAGCGGCTCCGGGATGTCCCAGCCGTCCAGAAGACCGAAAAGCTGCTCAACAGCTGCCTCGGCTTCGGCGCTCGGCCAGTAATAGCGAATGCGGTCGCTGTAGGAGAAATGCCGCAGACGGCGCCGCACCTCTGCGTCGCCCTCATAGTATTTTCCCCAGTGCGACGGATCGGCCAGCATGACCGCTTCCATCACCTGCCGCAGCGTCCGGTCCCTGCCCTCCGGCACAAGCTCGGTCGCGATTGCATCGAGACCGTAAAGCGCCTCGCGTAGCGCAAAGGTCAGACCAGGGCCGACCTTGAGGATCGCAAAACCGTCTAAGACCAGCGCGGCAAGGCTCCCGCGGGTCTGGTAGTCGGTGGAATGCGCCTCGAACACGAGACCGGGCAGATCGCCCAGAACCGCGCTCAGTTCCCGCGCAGAGGCGGGGTCATAGTCGATCACGTTGTGATTGCCGAACTCGACACCTGGCTGAACGACCAGACCGACCACCCGTGCGAAGGCGCCATCCAGCCCTGCTTCCTCGAAGACCTTCCTGTGGGCGGATACCGTTTCGGTCGCAGCAGCAGCGGTGGTGACCCCCAGAGCGCCCAACTCCTCCATCGCACCGCCGGGAATCGGCACCTCGGTCCCGATCACATAGACGGGGGCGGGCATGTCGCCGCCTGGCGCCGCCCCTTCCGCCGCAGCCGCCAGCCGCGCCGCCCTGCGTGCTGTCATGGCATTGTCCAGCGCCACCGGCTCCCCCACACAACCCATCGAGCAATCGAGGTGCAATTTGGTGAACCCCGCGGCGGCATAGGCGCGAACCATGGCGGCGGCCTTGTCCATCGCTTCCTCCGCCGGCAGCGACTTCCACGGGTTCGGACCCAGGTGATCGCCCCCCAGGATGACCCTTTCCATCGGAAAACCGGCCAGCCGTGCGATGTCCTCGACACGGGTGCGGAAATCGACAGGGGTCATACCGGTGTAGCCGCCCTCCTGATTAACCTGGTTGCAGGTGGCTTCAACCAGAAGCGGCAGATCGGCCGGCAGTGTCGCGCGCATAGCCGCTTCCAGCACCATGGGATGAGCCGAGCAGACCGAGGGCAGACCGGAAGGTCCGGCCTTGTTGCGCCAGCGAGCGATATTGGAAAGGGGATGCGCGCTCATCGCAGGGCCTCCTTGTCTTCCAGAAAACTCTCGAGTTCGGCTCGGGTGGAAGCCCCTTCCATCGGCCCTATCTCGGTTACGGCCCGCGCGCCGGCTGCATTGGCATAGCGGAGCGCCGTCTCGGGGGGCTGGCCTGCCAGTCGCAGCGCAACAAAGGCTCCGCCAAAGCAATCGCCGGCCCCGGTGGGGTCGCGCTCCTCGACCGCATGGGCGGCTACGTCGAACCGTACGCCGGGCGCGAAATAAGATGCGCCCTTGTCTCCCCGTTTCATCACGATCTCTCCGATCCCTCGGGACAGCAAGTCGTGGATTGCCCCCTCTTCGTCGGTCGCCTCAGTGAACTGGAATATCTCGTCCCCCGAAGGCAGAAAGATCTTGGTGCGGTCCAACAGGCCGGCGAGCTTTTCGAGCAGGCCCGGCTTGTTCAGCATTTCGGCACGGATATTCGGGTCGAAGCTCAGCGTGCCGCCCCGCGCTTTCACCCGGTCGACGACCTGAAGCGCGATTCCGGCCATACCCGGGACAGACAGGGCGGTGCCCATGATGTGGACATGCCCACAGCTGTCCATCAAGGCTTCGCCCGCATCGGTCAGTACCAGGGTCGCTGTGGCGCTACCGTCGAGCGTATAGACGAAAGCGCGCGACCCGTCGGGACGGTAGCGGACGAAGGCGCAGCCCGTCGCCTCGCCCGTAGCCACATCGATTCCGGAGACGTCGATCCCATCTGCTGCCAACCGCGCGATGTTAAGGCGGCCGAAATCATCATCGCCCACACGACCGATGATCGCGGCGTCGAACCCCAGGCGGCCGACCTGATCGACGAAGATCGCCGGTGCGCCGGAAGGATATGGGCCCGTCAGCGGTTGAACTTCCCGGAACCCATCACCCTTGGTGGCAGCGACTATCTCGACGAGGATTTCTCCGACTGTCAGGATCTTGGTCATGGCAGCGTTGGCCTGTTCAGAATGTCACGGCACGTCCCAAACATCTGCGAAACATGCCTTCGGAAGAGCCTCCCGCGCCTTCGGTCCCCGACGGCGCGGGAGCGTCCAGCCTTCATGCGGACCGAAGTATCACAGCGTGGCGCCCATCATCATTCGAACGATCTCTTCGTCGTTCGTCTCGGATGGGCGGCGTTCTCCCGCCACGACGCCGCGGGCCAGCACGATGATACGATCGGCAGCGGCAAAGATGTCCGGCAGGTTGTGCGAGATCAGGATGATCCCCACGCCCTTCGACTTCATCCGCTCGATCAGCGCCATCACCTCGCGCTGCTCGGGCACGCCGAGCGCCGCCGTCGGTTCATCCATGATGACAAGCTTTGCCTGCCAATGGATCGCGCGTGCAATGGCGATCGCCTGTCGCTGGCCGCCGGACATTTCGCGAACCGGCGCAGTCGGGTCCGGTACGACTATTCCGAGACTCTGAAGCACGTCGACCGCATCGCGCCGCATCTCTTCCCGCGCCAGGAAAGGAAGCCCCAGAAACCGGTTGGTCTTTTCCCGTCCGAGGTAGAGGTTCAGTCCGGGATCGAGGTTATCCGCCAGGGCCAGATCTTGATAGATCGTCTCGATCCCGGCGGTCCGAATTGCTTCGGCCGACTTGCCGGTCAGGCGTCCGCCGTCGAAATGCACCTCCCCTTCGGTCGGCGTGTAGACGCCCGAGATCATCTTGATGACGGTTGACTTCCCGGCACCGTTGTCGCCGGCGAGCACGACACATTCGCCTTCATTGACATCGAAGGTGACGTCCTTGACCGCCTCGTTGCCTCCGAACCGTTTCTTCAGGCCCTTTGCGCTGAGGAGTGCCGTCATGAACTCACTCCCGTCAGCCGGTCTCTGGACTGATCGACAACCACGGCGACAATGATCACCAGCCCCACGGCAACGAACTGCCAGTAAGGAGGCAGGCCGGAGAAGACGAGGCCGAACTGGATCACCGCGATGATGATCGCGCCAATCACCGTGCCGACCACCGTGCCTTGCCCGCCGGTCAGGGATGCGCCGCCGATAAACACGGCCGCGACGGCATAGAGCAGGATCGGCTCGCCCGCATTGGCTGCACCGGCCGAGAACCGGCCCGTGTAGATCAGACCGCCGATGCCGGCGGTCAGCGCCGAAAGTACGAAAAGAATAACCAGATGCTTCTTGACGTCCACCCCAGCCCGTTCGACCGACGCCCTGTTTGCGCCAAGCGCATATGTATGCACACCAAACTTTGTGTGGGTAAGCAGGTAGCTGAAAGCGATCGCCAGTACCGCCGCTACCAATACCGGGATCGGGATGCCCAGGATTATGCCGTTGCCGATCTCGCGCGCCTCGTCGCTGCGGATCGACACGGTCGCCCCCCCCGCCACGATCAACGCGACACCACGGGCAACCCCGTAGGTGCCGAGGGTGCCGATGAAGCTCGGCACGTTGATGAAGGCGACAAGCCAGCCGTTGACAAGCCCCACCACGATCGCCGCCAGGAGCCCGACGCCAAGCGCAAGGATCACCGTCAACCAGCCGCCCTCCGGTCCGAAGAAGCGGATGACCAGCGCCATGACGACGGCAGAGAACCCGGTGGTGAACGCAATGGAAAGATCGATATGACCCGCCACGATGACCAGCGTCAGGCCAAGCGCCAGCAGCAGGATCTGCGACGCTGCAACGGCGATCGATTGAAGCGTGTAGACACGGAAAAGGAAGGTGTTCCCGGTTTCAAGCTGCGCATAGAGTTCGAAAAAGCCGAGGATGAGGATCAGGAACAGCCACGACCATGCGTTGAGTAGGGACTTCAAGAATGAAGTCCCATTATTCTCCAACATCAAATTCGGCCTCATTCGGAATAGATGAACTTGGCGATGTCGTCGTCGTTCACGTTGTCAGCGTCGATGACGGTGAACCCCGTCCCGATCGACGTCGGCACCGACTGGCCGGTCAGAACCGCATAGGCGGTCACTACGCCATAATAGCCGATCTCCGCCGGATGCTGCGCAATTGCCGCGTCGACGAGGCCGGACGAGATGTTGTCGACAATGCTCTTCGGCGCGTCGAAGGCGATCACGGTCACGTCTTCGGACTTCTGCGCGCCTTCAACGCCGTTGCCTGCCCCGAGCGCCGAGAACAGGTTCGCACCGAACACGCCTGCGATATCGGGATTGCGGGCCAGAACGGCCTGGAATTGCGATGCCGCCAGCGATGCGTCGTTCTCGTTATACTGAGTCTCGAGCACCTCAACGTCGGGGTAATTCTCGGCCATCTCGGCCTTGAAGCCTTCCTCGCGCTGGTCGGTCGTCGAGATGCCCGGCCGCACGTTGGAGACGTAGACTTTGCCCTTTCCGCCGATCCGCTCGGCCATGAAGCGCGCTGCCATACGGCCGCCGCCGATATTGTCTGACGCGATGTAGGACATCGGGAAGTCGCCGTCTCCCGCACCGTCCTGATATTTTCCATCGTCGATGAAGGTGTCCACGGTGATGACCGGAATACCGGCATCATTCGCGCGGCGCAGGGGCTCGATCATCTGCACGCTGTCTGTCGGCGCGATGAGGATCGCATCGGGCTGACGGGCGATGACCGCGTCAAGAACCGGCGTTTGCAGAACGGGATCGAATTCTTCCGCCCCCTGGAAATCGACCGTGATGCCAAGTGCTTCAGCCGCCGCCTGGGCGCCGCGGTTCATGGTGATGTAGAAGGCATCTGTCGTCAGGCCCGGAACGAGCGTGATCGTTATATCTTCTTGGGCCTGTGCCATGCCAGCCACGCCAAGCGCGGCAGCAAACACGGTCGATCTGATGAAATTTAGCATAAAGATTTCCTCCCTTTGAAACCGGCTCCTCCGAACCGGAACACCGATGGCGGGGAAACATCACCCGCCGCGAACCAAACGAGTTCGACGAGTTTGATATTGCCCAACCGCGAGTTATGACGCAAGAATTAAGTTCCAGAAATATATTTCACGGAGAACGACGATGACCAGACGCCCCAAGGGCGCTCGGCTTTTGAACCGAAGCCTGATGCACACCGCTGCAAGGCTACATTATCTGGAGGGCGCATCGCAATTGGAGGTTTCGCGCCGTATGCAGGTGTCGACCGCAACGGTGTCCCGGCTTCTGGCGCAAGCCCGCGAAGATGGGATCGTGCGGATCCATGTCGCCGACCTGGATGAGGCGGACGAGATCGGCGACCAGCTTTGTGCCGCGCTGAAGCTGCGCGCCGTCCGGGTGGTCGAAAGCGACAAGGTTGCCGCGCTCGCCTCGAGCGTCGGCGCGCTGTTGACGGATGCCGAACTGCCGGCGGGGTCCGTGGTCGCCATCGGGTGGGGCCGCACGATCCAGAGCGTCATCGCCGCCGGACTTCCAAGGATACCGGATGTCGTCGTGGTGCCGGCAATGGGCGGCATACACGAAACCGCCTCGCATTTTCAGATCAACGAGTTCGTGCGCATCGCCGCAGAGTCGACGCAGGGCGAAGCTCGCTTTCTTCATGCCCCCTCGCTGGTTTCGGCGGAGCTGCGCTCCGTCTTGAAGCAGGATCCGGATACGGCGCGAATCCTGAAATATTGGTCGCACGTGGACGCTGCGATCCTGGGGATCGGCGATTTCCGAAAGGCCGCCAGCAATCAGGACGCCACTTTCGAGCGCAGTGATGCCCGTCGCGTGGTAGGCGACGTCGTGAGGCACTACTTCGATGAAAACGGACAGGAAGTCCGGTGGCCGGGTCAGGACAATCTCATGGCGATCAGCCGGGAGCAGTTGCAGCGAATTCCGTTGAGCATCGGTGTGGCGGTCGGCAAGGACAAGGTTCGCTCCATACTGGGCGCGGCGCGGTCGGGCATGATCAACGCGCTTGTAACCGACACGCGCGTTGCCCGTGTGATGCTGGACCACCTGCAACACAGAGAGCGCCCGGGCGAGGAACTTATGTGAAATATATTTCTGTAAATTATTGTTGAAGGATGTCGCGGAGGGCGCTATCTCCCTCGGTAAAGTCAATGGCGCACCGAGAGACACGGAAATCAGGATCATCCGCATGAATACGAAAATGACGACTTCGGAACTTCGCGGCTATCAGCAGATTTGCGGCGACAACGGTCTGATGATGGTCGTCGCCTGCGATCAACGCGGAGGCATGCGCAAGGTTCTGGCCGATACGCCGGAGGCACAGGCCAAGATTGACGAGGCCATGCTCGGCATCGTCAAGGCCGGCATCGTGCGCCATCTCGCGAACAAGGCCTCCTGCGTGCTCCTCGACGCGGTATGTGCCGTTCCGAAAGTCGTCGATGAAGGTGTTCTGGCCCGCGACACGGGGCTTCTGATCGGCCTCGACGCGTCAGGCTGGGACACCGACGCCAACGGCTATCGGATCTCCAAGCTGGTGCCGGGTATCGACGCCCGCCGCGTGCGCGAACTGGGCGGCACCGGCGCCAAGCTGATGGTGTATCTGCGCCCCGACCGCCCCGATGCGAACGAGGTCAACATCCAGATCATCCGCGACTGCATCGCCGACTTCGCGCGCGAGGACGTTCTGCTGGTGGTCGAGATCCTGACCTACCAGCTCGACGGTGAATCGGACGCGGACTACGCCAAGGCCTTCCCCGATCTCATCGTCGATTGCGCCCGCATCTCGCTGGAGCTGGGGTCCAAGGTTCTCAAGCTGCCTTATCCCGGTACAGCCGAAGCGTGCCGCCGGATCACCGAACTCTGCAACGGCGTGCCCTGGGCGGTGCTGTCGGCCGGTGTCGACCATGAAACCTTCATCGGACAGGTGGAAACCGCCATGGAGAACGGGGCATCGGGCGTGATCGCGGGCCGCGCCCTGTGGAAGGATTGCATCTCGCTCGATGCCAAGACGCATGAGACACGCCTTGAGCAGATCGCCAGTGACCGGCTCCGCCAGATCCAGAAGGTTCTCGACGCCCATGCGGTCCAAGGCTGACACGGCCATTGGCGTGGATGTGGGGGGAACCCGCATCCGTGTTGCCCGGGTGAACCGGGCGGGCGCGCTGCTGGAGCGCGTAATCGAGCCGGTCAGACAGGATCGACAGGGTTTTGTGGGTCAGTTGCTGCGCCTGGTGGATAACCTGCGAACCGATGGTGATACCGCTGTGGGCATCGGCATTCCCGGCAGAGTGGACGGCAAATCAGGCGAGATTAAATCCGCAGGCTACCTCGATATCGCAGGGCTGGATCTGGCCGACCTGATCGCGCACAAGACTGGACTGCAATCCCGGATCGAGAACGATGCAACAATGGCATTGATCGCCGAAGGGCGGGCACGCCCGGAAGGCGCGCTGGGTCTGATCTTCATGATAACCGTGGGCACCGGGATCGGCGGCGCGGCACTAAGTGACGGCGCGCCGTGGTATGGGGGCGGCTTTTCGGGACAGTTCGGACATATCGTCGTCGCCAAGGATGGGCCTCAGTGCAATTGTGGGCGGACCGGCTGTGTCGAAACATTCAGCTCAGGCACGGCGCTTGGCCGTCTGATCGCGGAAACCGACCTGCCCGAGGAAACCCGCGCGGACGATCTTCTCGCGCGCGCCGGGACGGGGGACTCCTTGGCGGCAATCATTCTCGACAAATGGGCCGGCCCGCTGCAGCGTGCGATCGAATCCCTTGTCGCTGTGGCCGATCCGCGCCTCGTTATCATCGGCGGCGGACTTGGTGCCGAGATGGCACGTGCGCTTGAACGGATGCCCCGACGGAGCAAATGGTTCGAAATGCCCGTCGAGGCGGCATCGCTTGGGGACGACGCTGGCGTCATCGGTGCGGGGCTTCACGCTCTTCAGGTGGTGCGCGGCGCGGAACGGGGACCGGCAGCATGAGGCAGGCGATTATCGTCAACGGCGTGCCAGCCAGCGGCAAATCGACCGTCAGCGAACGTCTGATCCAGGCGCTTCATGACGCGGACATCGCCGCGGTGCCTCTAAGCCTCGACACGATCAAGGAGGGGCTCTTCGTTCATGTTGGAACCGGCGACCGCGAGCATAACCGGATGCTGGGCAGGGCCAGCTACCACGCCATCTTCAATACTATTGCGTCTTTTCCCGACAGGCTGGTGCCGGTGATCGACGCGTGGCACGGGTTTCAACCCGAAGGCGTCCTGCGCGATCACATTGCGCTCGCGCGGATCGAAAGGGTAATCGAACTCTGGTGCCGGGTGAGTCCGGAAACCGCCGCCGCGCGTTATCGTACCCGGACTGCCGGCCGGCACACGGGGCATCCGCCTGCATCCTACGCCGATGAACTGTTCGAACTCACCAAGCGCGCAAAGCCCTTCGCCATCGGCCCGGTCGTGGAGATCAACGCTGAAAAACCAATCGATTCGCGGGTGCTTGGCGAGGTCCGCGACCTGTTGGGCTCGGCCACACTGCAAATTCCATCGGGAGGAGGAACGTAAATGGCATCGTACGACAAAGGCCCTATTCTGTTGACGGGCGCTACGGGCGGCATCGGAGCGGCAACGGTCAGACATCTGGTCGCCAAGGGCGCCGATGTAATCGCCAGCGGCCGCGATGAAACGAAGCTCAAGGCGCTTGCCGACGAGACCGGCTGCCGGAAGGTAGCGTTCGATCTGACTTCCGAGGACAGTGTGCGGGATGCCATAGGCGACCTGGATCTATGGGGCGTGGTCAATTGCGGCGGCTTCGGCGGCGAGATCGCAACGCCGATGGAGACCGATATCGACGTGTTCGACAGAGTGATTTCCATCAACGCCCGCGGCGCTCTTCTCGTCACCAAATACGCCTCACGCACAATGATCCGACTTGGCAGGGGCGGCGCTATCGTGAACGTGTCCAGCCAGGCCTCTCTGGTCGCGCTCAAGGGCCATATTTCCTATGGCGCGTCCAAGGCAGCACTGGACAACATCACGCGCGTCTCGGCCCTCGAGCTCGGGCCCTATGGCATCAGGGTGAATGGCGTGCATCCCACGGTGGTGATGACCGAGATGTCGGCGTTCTACTGGGGCCGCCCTGAGATCGGCGAACCGTTCCTGAAGCAGATGCCCCTCGGCCGTTGGGCGACGGAAGAAGAGATAGCCGCGCCTATCGCCTTCCTGCTGAGCGACGGCGCCTCAATGATCTCCGGCGTATCGTTGCCCATCGACGGTGGCTTCACCGCCTGCTGATCTTATAAGAGGAAACGGAGGATGGCTCTTCGCCTCAGTGCCGGTACGCTCGCCAACCTGCCCCAAGGCGTCGCCGCGCCGGAATATGATCGTGCGGCTCTCTCACCGGGCATCCTTCATGTGGGTGTGGGGAATTTTCATCGCGCGCATATGGGCGTCTACCTGGATCGCCTCTTTGCGACCGGCAGAAGCCACGACTGGGCGATAATCGGGGCCGGGGTTCGCGAGAGCGATGCCGCGATGCGCGACAGGTTGGCCGCGCAGGACTGGTTGACCTCGGTGGTTGAGCTCGATCCCGAAGGGCTGTCAGCCAGGGTGACCGGAGCGATGGTCGATTTTCTGCCCGTCGAACCGCGGGCCATCGTCGTTGGAATGGCCGATCCGCGCATCCGTATCGTTTCACTCACCGTTACCGAAGGTGGTTACTTTCTGGACGCGGAAGGGCAGTTCGACCCGGATCATCCCGACATCCGGGTAGACGCGCGGACACCGGACCAGCCACGAACAGTTCTTGGAGTGATCCTGAAGGCATTGCGCCTGCGCAGAGCTGCGGGACATATGCCCTTCACGGTGCTTTCCTGTGACAACCTGCCGGGCAACGGCGCGGCCGCACACCGGGCGGTCACGGGACTTGCCCGGATGACAGACCCGGCCTTGGCCGATTGGGTCGCCGAGGCAGTCGCCTTCCCCAATTCCATGGTCGATTGCATCACGCCGGCAACGACGCAGCGCGAGCGCGATCTTGTCCGGGAAAGGTTCGGGATCGAGGACGCCGCACCTGTCGTTTGCGAGCCGTTTCGGCAATGGGTGATCGAGGATCGTTTTCCGGCAGGCAGACCGCCATTGGAGCAGGTCGGCGTGGAATTTATCGGCGATATCGCCCGGTACGAACTGATGAAGCTGCGGATTCTGAACGCATCGCATGCCAGCATCTCATACGCCGCTGCCCTACTGGGGCACCGCTTCATCCATGATGCGATGGCGGATCCGGATATTCTCAGCTGGCTGCGTGCCCTGCAAAACCGCGAGATGATTCCGACGCTGCCGCCGCTCGATGAGGTGGCCTATAACGATTATCTGGAAACGGTGATCGCCCGCTTCTCCAACCCCGAGATCGGCGATACGATTGCGCGCAACGCGGCCGATGGTTCGGACCGGCAACCCAAATTCATCCTACCCGCATTGCGAGACGCGATCGCGGCAGGCAAGGAAGTGTCGGGCCTGGCGCTCGAAATTGCTCTGTGGGCCAGATATCTGCGCGGGGTTGACGAGGCGGGACAGGAGATCACGATTCATGACCCGCTCGCCCAGGACCTGCGCCGCCGCGCGAAGGAATTGGAAGCCGACCCGCTGATCTTTCTGCGAAACATCCGCGTCTTCGGAGACTTGGCCGAGAACCCGCGCCTCGCGGAAGCATTTAGCCGTTGGACCACGCGGTTGGACGAGGCTGGCGTCCGCGAGGCGCTGAAGGTCTACGCCGCGCAAACCGTTTGAGATGCCGGCAGACCAGCGCCAATACTAAAGCGCCCCAATAATTCTCCCTTCCGCGCTTGTGCAAGATTTGCTGCGCCCCCGGGGGCGCATTGACAACCGTCGACCGTTCCCGCGGCGCCTGCAGGCCGGCGGGTGGACTGGTAGCAAGAACTCTTTCTGTTGACTAGTATGTAAGTATAGCGTTAGAGAGAACCGATGGAGGCAAGAGCCAATGAATCTGCAGCCGCGCGCGGAATGGATCTTGGAGCATGGCATGCCCATCGGGCCGCAGCTTTATCGCATCCTGCGCGAACGCATCATCAGCGCTGACCTCGCGCCTGGCAGCCTGATCTCCGAGTCCGAGATCGCCAGGAGCTACGCCCTGAGCCGGCAGCCGGTGCGCGAAGCCTTCATCAAGCTTGCCGAGGACGGCCTCGTCGAGATCCGTCCGCAGCGCGGCACCCTCGTGCGCAAGATATCCCCAGCGGCCGTTATGGACGCGCGTTTCGTGCGCGAGGCCATTGAGGCCGACATCGTCAAGCTGGTGGCAGAGCGGGTGGACGATGTGCTGATGGCGGATCTGCACGACCAGTTGATGCGTCAGGAAAAGCTTCCGGACAACGAGGCCCACCAGTTCATCGAGCTCGACGAGCGCTTTCACCGCACGCTCGCTGATGCGGCGGGCAAGTCCTATGCCTGGAAGGTGATCGAGGAAGTGAAAGCGCAGATGGACCGCGTGCGCTATCTGAGCGCGCTTCACTTCCCCAAGCGCGAGCTCGTCCTTCAGCACCGCGAGATCGTGACGGCCATCGGCGCGCGCGATGCCGAGGGCGCCGCCCGTGCCATGCGCGCGCATCTGCGAAAGATCCTGACCGATCTGCCCGCCATCGCCAGCACCCGCCCCGATCTCTTCGAGACGGCAGGCTGAGCGCAAAGACCCAAACCAACCAAGACGGAGGAAAACAGATGAAAGCCATCGCAAGAACGCTGATCGCCGGCCTCGCCGGCGTACTGGTTACCGGCACAGCCCTGGCGCAGGAGATGACGCTGAAGCTCGGCCATCTCGCCAACGAGGAGAACACCTGGCACAAGGCCGCCGTGAAATTCGGCGAAGAACTGCAGACGCTGACGGACGGCCGCATCGCCGTCGAGGTCTACCCAAACGAGTCGCTCGGCAAGGAAATGGATCTTATCAACGGCATGCAGCTCGGCACAGCCGACATGACCATCACCGGCGAAAGCCTGCAGAACTGGGCACCCATGGCGGCGCTGCTGGCCGTTCCCTACGCCTATAAGAGCCTTGAACACATGGACGAGGTGGCGAGCGGGGAAATCGGCGATCAGATCGAGGCGCAGATCATTGAGAAGGCGCAGATCCGCCCCATCGCTTATTTCGCCCGCGGACCGCGCAACCTGACCTCCAACCGGCCGATCACCTCGCCGGACGAGCTCAACGGGCTCAAGCTGCGGGTGCCGAACGTGCCGCTCTTCGTCGACGTTTGGGGCGCGCTCGGCGCCCAGCCGACGCCGATGGCCTTTTCCGAGGTCTTCACCTCGCTGCAGAACGGCACCATCGACGGCCAGGAAAACCCGCTGGCGCTCATCTACTCGGCCAATTTCTACGAGGTGCAGAGCCAAGTGAACCTGACGGAGCACGTACGGTCCTGGATCTATCTCACCATCTCCGAGATGACCTGGAACAAGCTTTCCGACGAGGACAAGGAAGCCGTGATGGAAGCGGCCAGCCGCGCGCAGGAGTATGAGCGCGAGCTGTTCCTGGAAGACGAGCAGCGCCTGGCCAGTGTGCTCAAGGAAAAGGGCATGACCTTCGTCGAGGTGGACACCAACGCCTTTGCCTCGAAGGCGAAGGACGCCGTGCTGGCAAACGTCAATGACGAGATCCGCCCGATCGTCGAGCAGTTCTTCGCCAACTGAACCGAAGAGCCCGGGGGGGCGCGGGTCGACTCCCGCGCCCCCCGGGGCCACAACACCCTTTTTTTCAAAGCGGAGCCAGCCATGTGGAAGCAGCTCTATAGCGGTCTGATCGCGCTTTTCCAGGTTGCAGTGGGGCTGGCCTTCGCGGTGCTGATCTTCGCGGTTCTGGTTCAGGTTCTTGGGCGCTCCGTTTTCAACAGTTCTCCCGTCTGGACGGAGGAACTGACACGCTTTGCGCTTCTGTATCTGACGGCCTTCGGTGTCGGCCTTTCCTATCGCACCGGCGATCTCGTCAATGTCGATATCATCAGCGAATCGCTGCCGGGCCGCCTGCCGTTCATCCTGCGGCTGATTTCGGCATTGGCCACCGTTGGGCTGTGCGCGGCGCTCATCCTCCCCTCCTGGCGCTTCACGATGATCGGCAGCCTGCAGACCTCGCCCGCGCTGGGCTGGAAAATGACCTTTATCCACGCCAGCGTGCTGGTGCTCATCGCGTCCCTCCTGCTCTTCGCGCTCATTCGGGGGCTTGCGATGCTGTCGGGCCGCAGCGACGGGCGCCCAGTCTTCAACCCGGATTTGCCGCAATGAACCTTGCCATCCTGATCGGCGTCTTCGTCGGCGGGCTTGCTGCCGGCATTCCCGTCGCCGTCACCCTCGGGCTTGCCTCGATGTGCTATCTCCTGGCCGCCGGCATACCGCTCGTGGTCATGCCGCAGAAGATGTATGCGGGCATCGACGTCTTCGTGCTGCTGTCGATCCCCGGTTTCATCCTCGCCGGCAATCTGATGAACCATGGCGGCATTACGGAGCGCATCATCCGCTTCGCCAATGCGCTGGTGGGTTGGATGCGCGGCGGGCTCGGCCTTTCCAACGTGGCCGGCTCCATGCTGTTCGGTGGCATCTCCGGCACCGCGGTGGCCGACGCCGCATCGATCGGCGGGGTGATGATCCCGGGCATGAAGAAGGCCGGCTACCCGGCTGACTTCTCAGCCGCCGTCACCGCCGCCTCCTCCACGGTCGGCCCTATGATCCCGCCCAGCGTACCGATGATCATCGTCGGCTCGCTATCGGGCATTTCGGTCGGCCGAATGTTCATCGCCGGCGCCGTGCCGGGCATTCTCCTCGGCCTGGCCATGATGGTGACGACCTACATCATCGCCACGCGCCGCAACTTTCCACGCCAGCCCTGGCAGGGCGTGGGCGAACTCGGCCGGTCCTTCATGGGCGCCTTCTGGGCGCTCGCCATGACGGCGCTGATCGTCGGCGGGCTGCTTTCGGGCATGATGACGCCGACGGAGACGGCGGTGGTGGCGAGCGTCTACGCCTTCATCGTGGGCGCCTTCATCTACCGCGAGCTGTCCCTCAAGGCGGTGCCGAAGGTGCTGGTCGACAGCGCCGTCTCCTCCGCCGCCATCCTGGCGCTGGTGGGCTTTGCCAATGTCTTCGGCTGGATTCTGGTCTCCGAGCGCATTCCGCAGACGGTGGCGGCGGCCGTGCTCTCGGTGACGGACAACAAGTTCCTCGTCATCCTGCTCATCAACCTCTTCCTGCTCTTCATCGGCATGTTCATGGAGACGATTGCCGCGCTCATCGTGCTTTTCGTGCCCCTACTGGCCCTTGCCCAGAGCGTCGGCATCGACCCGTTGCACTTCGCCACCTTCGCAGTGCTGAACCTGATGATAGGTCTCACCACGCCACCCGTCGGCGTGTGCCTGTTCGTATGCGCGGGCATTGCCCGGCTGCCGCTGGCGCCGGTGGTGCGGGCAATCACGCCGTTTCTGCTGACCAACGTCCTGGTTCTGCTGCTGGTCTCCTATTACCCGCCGCTAGCGACCTGGCTTCCCTCCCTTCTGTTCGACTGAGGTTACTGCGATGGAAACGCGCGTCTGCCGCCTCTACGGTCCGCATGATATCCGCATCGAGCGCCAGCCCGTGGCAGAGCCCCGCGCGGGCGAGGTACTGGTGCGCATCGGCGCCGGCGGTATCTGCGGATCGGACCTGCACTATTATCACGACGGGGGGTTCGGGCCGATCCGCGTGCGCGAACCGATCATCCTGGGCCATGAGGTGGCTGGCACGATCGAAGCTGTGGGCGAAGGCGTGGGTGACCTCATCGCGGGCGATCGCGTGGCGCTCAATCCGAGCCGGCCATGCAATGAATGCCGCTATTGTCGCGAGGGGCTGCGCCAGCATTGCCTTTCGATGCGCTTCTACGGTTCGGCACTGCGCTTCCCGCACGAACAGGGCGGTTTTCGCGACCTGATCGTGGCGGACGCTTTTCAATGCGAGAAAATCGAACGCGAAGCGAGTCTCGCGGAGGCCGCGGCAGCGGAGCCGCTGGCAGTGTGCTTGCACGCACTGAGCCGTGCCGGCGACATACGCGGCAAGCGCATACTGGTAACCGGCGCCGGACCCATCGGCACTCTGACGACGGCGGCGTGCGCCCATGCGGGCGCGAGCGAAATCGTCGTTACCGATCTGCAGGACGCAGCTCTGACCGTGGCGCGCGCCGTGGGTGCGACGAACACGGTGAACATGGCGACGGAGCCGCACGCTCTCGATCCATATTTCGAGGCCAAGGGAACGTTCGACCTGGCTTTCGAATGTTCCGCCGCCGCCCCTGCCCTCAAATCCGCCATACAGGCCGTACGCCCGCAAGGCACGGTCGTGCAACTCGGCGTGGCCGGGGACCTGCCGATCCCGCTGAACATGCTGGTCGGCAAGGAGATCAATCTCGTCGGGTCGCACCGGTTCGACACCGAGTTTGTGGAGGCCGTGCGCCTCATCGGCGGCCGCGCGATAGACGTGCGCCCGATCATCTCAGGCAGCTATCCGCTGGAAGAAGCCGAGGATGCCTTCGAGCGCGCCGGCGATCGCAGCCGGGCAGTGAAGATACAGCTTACCTTCTCTGGCTCCTGAACCTTCGGATGATTTCGCGCGGCTTGCCGCCTCTGTCTATATCCGCTCCGAAACTGTCACACATGTTGGTGCGTCGGTATTGAAACTGCAGCCAAGTAGCCTCGTCAGCGCAGTTCCCGACAGGCCGAACGCCGAACCCGGCCTCACGGCGACATGCGCTTCTTTCAGAAGATAATCCGTGAAGTCGGTGGCGATCGTCTTGCCGCCAGCGAAGGTCTTGCCGATAGGCCCGGCCCAGCCGGCGAAGGTGCGGGAAGCGGGACGAAAGCCCGCTTCCTCGACCTTGGGTGCGATTGTCATCGTGCTACTCGATATCGAAGGAAACGCCTTGGGCAAGTGGCAGCGCGGTGGAATAGTTCACTGTATTCGTTGCCCTGCGCATATAGGCCTTCCAGGCATCCGAACCGGACTCGCGGCCGCCGCCCGTTTCCTTCTCGCCGCCGAAAGCGCCGCCGATCTCGGCGCCCGAGGTGCCGATATTGACATTGGTAATGCCGCAATCCGACCCTTCCGCCGAAAGGAAGTGTTCAGCCTCGCGCATGTCGAGGGTGAAGATCGACGAGGAAAGACCGGCCGCCACGGCATTGTGCTGGGCGATCGCCTCATCCAGATCGCTGTACTTCATCACATAGAGGATTGGTGCGAAGGTTTCCTCCAGAACGGGGCCGGTCTGCTCCGGCATCTCCACCAGAGCCGGCCGCACGTAATAGGCCGTCTCCTTGCCGGCGTCTGGCACGCGGCTGCCGCCGGTGATATTGCCACCTGCCGTCTTGGCGGCCTCCAATGCCTTCAGCATGTTCTCGTAGGCGCCCTTGTCTATCAGCGGCCCGACGAGAGCGGATGTCTCCAGCGGATTGCCGATGGATACGCTTTCATAGGCCTTCTTCAGGCGCGGCACGAGATCGCCGTAGACGCTCTCATGTACGAAGAGGCGGCGCAGCGTCGTGCAGCGCTGGCCGGCGGTGCCCATGGCGCCGAAGGCGATGGCGCGCAGCGCCATGTCGAGATCGGCCGAGGGGCAAACGATGCCGGCATTGTTGCCGCCAAGCTCCAGGATCGAGCGGGCGAAGCGTCTGGCAAGACGCGGACCCACTTCGCAGCCCATGCGCGTCGAGCCGGTGGCGGATACGAGCGCCACTTTCGGGTGATCGACAAGCGCCTCGCCAACATCGCGGCCGCCGATCAGCACCTGGGAGAGACCCTTCGGAGCCTCGCCGAAGCGAGCGATTGCGCGGTCGAGGATCGCCTGGCAGGCGAGTGCCGTGAGCGGGGTCTTCTCCGATGGTTTCCAGACGACGGTGTTGCCGCAAACGAGCGCCAGCGCCGTATTCCACGACCAGACGGCGACCGGAAAGTTGAATGCGGAAATGACACCGACGACGCCAAGCGGGTGCCAGGTCTCCATCATGCGGTGCCCGGGGCGCTCGGTTGCAATGGTGAGACCATAGAGCTGGCGGGAAAGGCCGACGGCGAAATCGCAGATGTCGATCATCTCCTGCACTTCGCCCAGGCCTTCGGGCTCGATCTTGCCTACCTCGATGGAAACGAGGCGGCCGAGATCCGCTTTAGCCGCACGCAACTCCTCGCCGAGCAGCCGCACGAGCTCGCCGCGCCTGGGTGCCGGCACCGTGCGCCAGGCCTTGAACGCTTCATCCGCTGTTTCGATGATCCGGCCGGCATCGGCAGCGGAAGCCGCCTTGAGCCTGGTGATCTCCTCTCCGTTGACCGGGCTGTAAGACGGCATGTCGCCGCCGGTCCAGCTGCTGTGGGCAACGCCCAGCGTATCAAGTATGCGCGCCGTTTCCTCTCTCACATCCACTGTTTTGGTCATGGTCTTAATCTCCTTGCCGTGGGCGGTCGTTGCCACCTCAATTCAGAACGTCGCCGTGCCGAGCGTATAGCGGTCGTAAAATATCTGGTTCTTCCGCCCGATCGCATGTTCGGCACTGAAGCTGCAATCGAACTCCTCAACCGCGACCACCTGTTCCCGCAGGCGTGCCGCGAAAGCAGGATCGGCGGGGTGAGGAGACCGTTTGCCATGGCGTTGAAGATCGCTCTGCGCTAATGATAGTTCATTCTGCATTCTGATCATAGCGCAACCTATTTGGCCGATGTTGCAAGGAATCGGACTAGCTTAATGCGAGATAAGAATGAAGTTGAGCCGAACGCTAATCCCGGACCTGAGCGTTCTCCAGGCATTCGAATGCGCTGCCCGGCACGGCAATTTCACCCAGGCCGCGGTCGAGCTGAACCTGACCCAGAGCGCCGTCAGCCGTCAGATCAAAACGCTCGAGGCGCAGCTTGGTGTGCTTCTGTTCGAGCGGGTTCGCCAGCGGGTCGTCCTGTCGGAGACCGGGAGAACGTTGCTTCCGGATATCCGCCGCCTGCTGCACCAGTCCGAAGAAATCGTCGTGCGGGCGCGAACTTCCGCGCATGGCGAACACGTGCTGTCGATTGCCTCGCTGCCGACATTCGGGAGCCGCTGGCTGGTGCCGCGCCTGGCCGATTTCTTGCGCCGGCATCCCGGCACAGCCATCAATATCGCCTCCCGCTCGGAACCGTTCGACTTTACGACGGAGGGTTTCGACCTCGCCATCCACTATGGCCAGCCCGTATGGGCGCATGCCACGTGCACCTATCTTTGCGGCGAGATCATCCTGCCGGTGGCAAGTCCCTCGTTCATCCAATCCCGCCCCATCGCGCGGATGGAGGACTTGCAGGGGAAGCCGCTGCTGCACCTGGCGACGCGGCCGAAGCTCTGGGCCGAATGGTTCGAGCTCAACGGGATCGACTGGGAGAACGCCTATCGCGGCAATCGCTTCGACCAGATTGCCATGATCATCGAAGCGGCGGTGCGCGGGCTGGGTTTCGCGCTTCTCCCGCTCTACTTGATCGAAGACGAGGTCGCCTCCGGCAAGTTGCAGATCGTTTTCAACAGACCGATGCCTACGGACAACAGCTATTATGTCGTTCTTCCCGAGGGCAAGCAGGAGAGTTCGCTCGGGAAGGCCTTTCAGCGCTGGCTTCTGGAACAGGTCGGCTCAAGGTTTTCCTGACCCGGGAGTTGCCGTCGATCTGTAGCATGGGGCGCCACCTTGGCGGGAGCGGAACTCAGCCGTTCAGCACAAGGGCATGGTGGCGCAGATGATCGTCGATGAATGAGGCGACGAAGAAATAGGAATGGTCGTAGCCGGGCTGCATGCGCACCTTGGCCGATTGACCCTTTTCCTTCAGCGCGTCGATAAAGCGGTGTGTCTGCAACTGCTCTTCCAGGAAGGGGTCGTCAGCGCCCTGATCGATGAGGATCTGGGTGGGAAACCCGCGCTCGCGGACGAGATGGCATGCGTCATGCTCCGCCCATGCGGCCTCGTCGTCCCCCAGATAGGCAGCAAACGCCTTGCGCCCCCACGGCACCTGGGACGGCGCGACGATAGGTGAAAAGGCTGAGACCGACTTGAACAGATCGGGATGGCGCATCGCGATTGTCAGGGCGCCATGTCCGCCCATCGAATGGCCCATAATGCCCGCTCCGCCCGGGCGCACCGGGAAGTCCTCTGCGACAAGCTGCGGCAGTTCGTGGACGATATACGAGTACATCTTGAAATGCGGTGCCCAGGGTTCCTGCACCGCGTCGACATAGAAACCAGCACCCTGGCCCAAATCATATTCGGAAGAATCCGCGACGTTCTCGCCACGCGGGCTGGTGTCGGGCGCGACGACGATGAGACCCATCTCCGCCGCCACGCGCTGAGCGCCCGCCTTGACGGTAAAATTCTCCTCGGTGCAGGTCAGGCCGGAAAGGTAATAAACCACCGGTACAGGCCCATCTTTGGCCGCGGGCGGCAGGTAGACACTCAACCGCATCTTCGTGCCTGTCGTCCGGCTGTGATGGGCAAGCGTAAGCTGTGTCCCACCAAAGCACTGATTGTCGGATATTTTCTCGAAAGGGCCCATCGGATATTCCCCGTTCTACTCAATGCGCCCCGGACCGTGGCATGCACTCAGGCCTTCTCGGCTGGCCGCGAAGCCGCCAATTTTCAGCCCAGCGATATGTCTGTCCGGGAACGATCTTGCCGCGTCAGTAGACGATAACGCTTCTGATGGACTTGCCTTCATGCATCAAGTCGAACGCGGTGTTGATTTCCTCGAGCGGCATGGTGTGGGTGATCAGATCGTCGATATTGATCTTTCCGTCCATATACCAGTCGACAATTTTCGGCACATCGGTACGGCCACGAGCGCCACCGAACGCCGTGCCTTTCCAGACCCTGCCGGTGACAAGCTGGAAAGGTCGTGTGGAAATTTCCTTGCCTGCCTCGGCAACGCCGATGACGATGGATTCGCCCCAACCGCGATGGCAACATTCCAGCGCCTGCCGCATGACGTTGACATTGCCGGTGGCATCGAAGGAGAAATCCGCCCCGCCATCGGTCAGGTCGACAATCGCTTCCACAACCTTGTCGGTGCCCACATCGTTGGGATTTATGAAATCGGTCATCCCGAATTTCCGGCCCATCTCGGCCTTGGCCGGATTGAGATCGACGCCGATGATCTTGTCGGCCCCGACCATGCGGGCGCCTTGAATGACATTGAGCCCAATGCCGCCCAAACCAAAGACCACGACATTGGCGCCCGGCCAGACCTTGGCCGTATAGATCACGGCGCCGATGCCGGTGGTGACACCGCAGCCGATATAGCAAATCTTGTCGAAGGGCGCGTCCTCGCGAACCTTCGCGAGGGCGATTTCGGGCAGGACGGTGAAATTCGAGAAGGTCGAACAGCCCATGTAATGGAAGACATCACCGCTATCGCAAGAGAAGCGGCTGGTGCCATCAGGCATCAGGCCCTGACCCTGCGTCGCGCGGATCGAGGTGCACAAATTCGAACGCTGCGACAGGCAGGTTTTGCATTGGCGGCATTCCGGCGTGTAAAGCGGGATAACGTGATCGCCGGGTTTTAACGAAGTAACGCCGGCACCGACTTCGCGCACGATCCCCGCTCCCTCATGGCCAAGGATCGCGGGAAATTTGCCTTCCGAATCGAGGCCCGAGAGCGTGTAGGCGTCAGTGTGACAAACGCCCGTAGCCATGATCTCGACCAGAACCTCGCCGGATTTCGGACCGCCGATCTCGACCGTCTCGATGGAAAGCGGCTTGTTCGCCGCCCAAGCGACCGCTGCGCGTGATTTCATGTCGGAAAATTCTCCATTAACCAGCCGCCCACCCGGCAGCCCCTTGACGACAAGCTCACTCTACGGGATGCCCTCGCCTCGCTCAACGGCCCCAGGCACGTCCTGACCGCTTCACGGCAATGAAAGCGGATACATCTTCGGTGACGCCAGGTTGCGTCACCCAGCCGGCAAGCGCGTTCTGCGTCGCGCTACCACATCAAGTTCGACTGCTCAACGACCCGCACCCGACGAGATCGGGGCTGTTACCCCCTCCGCCATCGTTTGCGCGCGTGTGGCGTAGAGCCAGGCGCTGTGGTCGAGGTCGAGATCTGAGAACTTCTGCGGATCGAAAACGGGGCGTGCGACACCTGCCTTTAGCTGTGCGCGAAAATCGTTGAGGATGCGCAACGCGACCGGGAACAGCATCACTATGGCCATGAGGTTGACGAGGGCCAGCACACCCATCAGCGGGTCGGAGAAGAAGAACACCGCGGTTGCACCTGGGGCCGTGGCGCCCAGAAAAACAATGACCACGATAGCGAGCCGTAGCACATGCAACGCTGACCGATTGTTTGTCATGACCCTCAGTGCCGTCTCACCGAGATAGTAATTGTAGATGATCGAGCTGAAGGCAAAGAGCAGGATGGCGAACGTGAGGAAATACTGCGACCAGTTCCCGAGTTGGCTGACCAGCGATTGCTGGGTAAGCGCGACACCGTCGATCCCCTCGGCACCCGGCACATAAACCGGGCTAAGAAGGATCATGAAGGCCGTACAGGAACAGATGATGATGGTGTCGATGAAGACCGAAAACGATTGGGTTATGCCTTGACTGATCGGGTGTCGGACATCGGCGGTCGCCGCCACGTTCGGAGCGGAGCCCAATCCGGCCTCGTTGGAAAACAGCCCGCGCCGCAATCCCTGCGCCAGCGCTGCGCCGACGCCGCCGCTCACGGCTTCCTCGAGCCCGAACGCGTTGGCAACGATGGTCCACAGCACGCCCGGAAGGGAGGATATGTTGAGAACGATGATCAGAAGCGCCATCGCTATGTAGATAAAGGCCATGATCGGGATGATGATGTCCGCTGCCTTTGCAATTCGCCGGATGCCGCCATAGACGATGAAGCCGGTAATCACGGCCAATAACAATCCGCTCCACATGCGGTCGATCCCAAGGCTGTCATTCGCGGCGCCAGCGAAAGTGTTGCCCTGGAAGGCGTTAAAACCAAACGCGAAGGCAGCCATCAGGCAGACTGCGTAGAGAACGGCCAGCCAGCGGAATTGGGCTCCCAGCCCGTAGATGATGTAGCCGGCCGGACCGCCTCTATAGGTTCCGTCACCGTTGGAGCGCTTATAGAGTTGGGCGAGCGACGACTCGACAAGGCTTGTTGCCATGCCGATCAGAGCGATGACCCACATCCAGAAAACCGCCCCTGGTCCGCCGAGCGTAATCGCTACGGCAACGCCGGCAATATTGCCGCCGCCGACCCGACCGCCGACAGAAACGAGGAGTGCTTCGCGCGCGCTGATCGCGTTCGGGTCGCCGCTTTGGTTCTTCGATGAAAGAACCCGGAACATCCTGCCGAAATACTCGAATTGGACGAACCCGCTCATAAGGGTGATGAAGACGCCGAAGATGACCAGGATCGGGATCAAAGCCCATCCCCAAGTCAGGTCCTCAATCAGGCCGAAAAAGCTCGTAATCATGTCCATCGGCTTCTCACCTTCCAAGTCTGGAGTCCCAACGCAAGTCAACCCCTGCTTGCGCCCAACTTCGACTATCTGCCGATTATGACCGGAAAAACAAGCGGCGAAGGCTACTTACGCCCAACTTCCGATGTGATGCGAAATCGCTCTGAAGTCATCGAGAAGCGACCGAAGTTGTCGCCGAGATGGCGGCAGACGGCAGCGAGCGCGCCGTAGCCGGTGGTGTCGGCTTAATACTATAGCGCAAGCCTTTAGCGAGGCGTCTCGACGCGGGCAGGAGCGCACTCGACCCGGTAGATCTGATAAAGATCAAGGCCGATACCGCCGATCAGAATGGCGAAGCCCAGTGCTTCGGTGATCGCATTGTAGCCCCAGAACATGACATAGCCGATGAGAATGGCGCCAAGGCCCGTGGCCAGCAATGGCCAGGGCTGCCGGTGACGCGGCAGATTGAACGCGGTGGCGACGACCGCGAGTACGGCGGCGGCAATGATGGTGACCGCCCAGGTGCCCTCGGGAAGCGCCAGCGCAATGCCCATCAGCGACAGAAATCCCACAAATGCGAGCGTACCATAGCAGGCGACCGCCGCCACGATGGCCGCAACCGCCCCCCATAGTCCACGCCCACCGATCATCATCTTTAGACGTCGCGGGTGCAGGCGAGATACAAGGCGCTCGATGTTGGTGGGCACCTTCGCCACGGCCGGTCGGCGCATGACGACCTGAACGGAGCGTGCACCCAAGCCCGCTGCAATGCGCCGCGTATCGGCGCTGGGGCTCTCAGCGAAATAGTCGAACTCGCCAAGCAGTTCGACGTCGGTGAAGCCTGTCTCACTGAACAGTCCCAGATAGTCCTCGTCGACCGACGCACCGACCACGCATTCGGCCCACATCTTGGGATCGCTTCGCCCGCCGAGCGGCACCGGCCTGCTGATGACGATATCGGCAAGCTGCACGCGCCCCTCGGGCTTGAGCACACGGAAGATCTCCGCAAACGCCTTGTGCTTATCCGGAACGAGATTGAGTACGCCGTTCGAGGTTACCACATCCACCGAATTGTCGGGCAATGGGATGCGCTCGGCATCCGCCTCGATGGTTTCGACATTCTCGATACTGACCTCTTTCAGCGTTGCTCTTAGCCGGGTCAGCATATCCGGCGTGATGTCGAGCGCCCAGACCTTGCCGGTTTCTCCGACAATCCTGCTGGCTATCAGCGTGTCGGTTCCCGAACCCGAGCCAATGTCGAGCACCGTATGACCGGGCCTGATCACATCGGCACGGAAGGGATAGCCTACACCGACAAAGCGGTCGAGAGCGGAAGGCGGAAGGCCGTCGAGTTCTTTCCCTTGATAGCCTACGGCCAGCGCCGCCGGTCGGCCCACCGGGAAGTGGAAGCCCTGATGCGGATCGTCCGCCACGCTGGCATACATGGCTTGCACGGCTTCGCTGATCTGCTCTTTCGAGAACCCCAGGATCGCAACCATATTACCCCTCCGGTTCGTCTTTGGCGGCGCACCTTTCCATGTGTTCAATAGTGATCGAGGATCGCGCGGACGCGCCGGCGCAGCGTTTCCGGCGCTTTCACCTTGCCGGTCTCGTTGACGCGCGCGCGCAGCTTCCGCTCGAACTCCGCCCGCGTAAAGCAGGCCCGGCAGGTCTCCATGTGACGTGCGAGCGCCCGATCGGTCTCGCCGTCCAGCTCTTGATCGAGGTATTCGAGGAGCTTGTCTATCACCTCCTCGCAGCGCAGATCTCTCGTCATCGGACACCACCTTTCGCATTGCCGCACGCGAGCCCGGCCTCGCCTGCCTGGCGCCACAGCGCACCCTGAAGCAGGCTGCGGCCGCGGTTCAGCCTGGAGCGTACCGTGCCTACGGGAACGTCGAGTGTGTCGGCCGCCTCGGCATAGCTGAGACCCCATAACTCGACCATGATCACGACGAGCCGGAACTCCTCCGGAAGCTCCTCCACCGCGCTTTCGATATCCTCGCGCAACAGCTTGTCGAGCAGCGCCTGCTCCGGATTGCCCCACCAGAGGAGAAATGGCTGATGCACTTTCTCAAACAGGGAAAAAGCTTCATCTCCGCATCCGGCCTCGGCCGAAACCTCGTGCGGCCTTATTCGCTGCTTCCGGCGTTCGCTGATGAAACTGTTGACGAGGATGCGAAAGACCCATTTCTCGAAAGCCTGCCGATCCCGCAGATCGGTGAGCTTGGCCCAGGCCTTGGCGAGCGTGTCGGCAACCAGATCCTCGGCGTCGGTCCGGTCGCGTGTCAGCCGCAATGCCGTGCCGTAGAGGCGGTCCAACAGGCGCTCCACTTCCGCCTCAAAGAAGCTGCGAAGCGGTTTGCCGATGCTGGTCATCTGGTCCCGCCCTCCCTTGTGAGTGCATGGGAAATGGCACCGATTGCGCGCCAAATCCGTACTCCGTCGGCATCGCCGTCGAAGCTCGCGGCTTCCTCTTTCCTGCGGGCCTGCATCGAGGCAGCCGAACCGTGTTGACGCACCAGCCGGCGTGCGGCACTCCACAAAGCGAAGTCGGCGATCCTCGCCTCAAAAGACCTCAGCAGAGGATCGGCAGACAATGATGACCGCTCTTCCATATGGCCTCGCAAATCGCGCATGCTGATCATAACCCATATGCCGCTGTACTTCACGCTTTACCGCCTGCCCCGCCGAGCCTGCACCGGTTGCCCGATCAGCCTGGATTGCGCGCACTGATCTTCCAGGAACTGGAGTTCATCATGATGCCCTCCGGCGCCTCGTGAGCCGCGAGCTTTGCCCGCAGCGCATCGACAATCTCGACATGGCGCTGCTCCGCGAGATCTCCAGCCTCGCGGTAAACCTCACCGGCGGGGCCAAGCGCCAGCTGGAAAGCGACCGCATCCTCGACCGTACGCCCGACCATCAAGGGCGCGTCTATGCGTTCGAATTCAATGTCGTCATAGCCGGCGATCTCAAGCTGCTTTGTGACCATGGGTTGGTCGGCCATTGAGAACGGGCCCGGGCCACAGCTTCGCGCATCTTCTCCCGGCGGCGGTAGGAACTGCATGACAACCTGCTTGGGCTGGCCGAGCCAGGGATTGTCGTCGATGGTCCGCCAGACGATCATTGTCATGGTCCCGCCAGGCTTCAGCGCAGCGCGCATGTTTTTGAGACCGGCCACCGGGTTTTCGAAAAACTGTGTGCCAAAACGGGAAAAACAGAAGTCGTGGACCGGCTCGAACGGATAGGTCTGCACGTCGGCTTCGACAAAGGTGACATTATCGATGCCGGCGGCTTCGGCGTCGCGGCGCCCATATTCCAGAAAGGCGTCGCAACAGTCGATGCCCAATACCGACCCGGACTGTCCGACGCGCCCGGCCAGTTCAATGGCCGTATCGCCGAAGCCACAACCGACATCGACCACCCGATCCCCTTCGCGCACGGCGAGCGTGGGAAGAACCTTTGCGCTGTGATGTGTCAGCCCACCGACAAGGATGTGCTTGAAGCGGGTGAATTTCGGAACAAGTACCTCGTTCCAGAAGTCAACATATTCGTTCTGTTGCGTGCCTGCTGTTGTGCTCATGATTGTCTCTCCCTTTGTTCCGCAGTTTCCTCTCACGCCCCCGAGCACCGGAAGGCCGGCGGTCATGCCGCCCCCCGGGGAGGCGCTGCATCGCGCCCCCGGCCCGGCATGAACTCATTGCGGATGTGGAACCATGATCGGCTCCCCGGTGGGTCCCACCTGAAAGACGATAAAACGGGCGCCTTCATCGGCCGAGGTGGTGCGTGCCACCATCGGCTTGTCCGGCAGTTCGTAAAACGCTTCGCCGGCGGCGAAGGTCCGTGGCTCCTCTCCATCGACATCGACCTGGATCGAGCCCTCCGTCACGTAGACAAAGACATGGCCTGGATGGATGTGGCGCTGCGTTTCCCACCCGGCCGCCACGTCGAACAGCACGATATTGGCTTCCGTCCCTTCGACGCCCGACAGTTCGGTCTTCAGCACCGGCGTCGTACTTGTCTCATCCGCAGAGGCGCCGTTTACACCGACACCAACCACACCCAGCATCGCCACAGCGGCACATGCCGCGAAACCTTTAGATTTCATTGCCATGATCCTTCCACCTCTTGCCGATTGTTCGGCCCTGGCTCGTCTGTTGGCGCATCCTGCGGAGTAATCGGCAGGACGACGACCAATACGGACAACAAACTAGTGGACAGGCCGGCCGCCGGTCTTGGCGTTTCGAGAAGCAAGGCTTTGCGATTTGTGCACCGGGACTAGGTCGTCATGACCGCTTCGGGGCGGCGTATTCTCCGGGAACTTTTTCAGGAAGGTCGCGTCCTATACTGCCGAACCTGGAAAAGGAGGGGAGGACATGGCCGAGATTGTTTCCGCGCGCCCAACCAAGCCGGCGACGCGGCTGCCAGCGACTTCCAATTTATCGACACCAGCACACCGGGAGCGCATATCGGATGCTTCCGTCCGAGCCGGGGAAACCAGGGAATTTTCCTGTCCGGAATTGTGGAACAAGACGATCGAACTGCTCTGCGACCGGCCGGAGGCGCTTGCGATACGGCCGCTGCCTATTGCCGACGCCGCTTTTGCGGAGATCGCCGCCCCGCCTGTCACGGTGACGCAGGACAACTCGGCCGGAGGCGATTCCCACCGCATCCATGTCATTCTTCTTTTGGAGGGGCATGGGACTTATTGCTGGGAGGGTGGCACCGTCACTCAAGCGCCGGGCGACATCATTATCCTGGACACCGCCGAACCGTCTCAAGTGGTCTCTCCGGTCAGTTCCCGCCTGCTGAGATTAAGCTTTCCCGAGACCCTTATCGCGCCCTTCCTGCCGGTGGGCGGCAAGCGTTCGGTGCTATATCTCCCGGCACGCGAGGGCCTGATGACCGTGCTTGCACACCACATACGCGAGCTCGCCCGTGAGGCTGAGCGGCTGGATAGCAATATCCAGCGCGGTCTGCTCGCGCATCTGTGCGGTCTTCTGGGACTTGCCATCGAAGCGGAAAAGACGCCGCGCCGGGTGCGCAACTGCAACTATCGCTCCCACCAGCGCCAGCGGATCCTGACCCATATCGAGACGCATCTGGCCGACGGTCGCCTCACGGCCGGGCGCACGGCAAGGGACCTCGGCATCTCGCCGCGCTGGCTGCACGCGCTCCTGAAAGATATCGGGGTTAGTTTCGCGGACCTCGTGGCCGGCCGTCGCCTCGAAAAGTGTCGGGCGCTGCTCGAAGACCCGGCCTCGAACCAACTGTCCATCGCCGAAATTGCCTTCCTGTCGGGCTTCAACGACCTATCGACCTTCTACCGCCGCTTCGGCGAACGCTACAAGACGACGCCGGGCGAGGCACGGCGGCAGGCCGCTTGAAGCCAACAAGAATTACGTGAGACGATAACGGCCTGGATTGCGCAATGCTGCTGCCGCAGTTTGCTGAGGCGAAAGCTGGCGGCAATTTTGGGCCGAACTGCGGATTCTCCGTTCCCTATTCCAGATGGAACATTTTCTCGAGCGGCACCTGCACCGGCTCGTTGTCCGGTCGGGTCTCCATGATGTCGGCCATGAAATCCCACCAACGGCGCACGATTGCATTGGTCACCAGCGTATCCATCGCGTGGTCGTCGGCGCGCGTCAGGACGGCGAAGAGATGGTGGGTCTCCTCGTCGAGCCAGATCGAGTAGTCCGACACGCCGACTTGCTTTAGAAGCGCGGCCAGTTCGGGCCAGATCTCGTCATGGCGGCGCTTGTATTCAGCCGCATGGCCGGGACTGAGGTTCATTCGAAAGGCAAATTTCTCCGGCATCGGTTCCCTCCCCATTGCAGACTGGCAAACAGACCTCCATCGATGAGCACCATGGCATTTCACCAAACCTTGATTGGTTCGTGCGTCACGTAAAGGCGATAATGGTTATACTAAGGACCATGGACAATGAGACCGCTAATTGTCGCCATATTGCTGACCGTTGCCGCATCCACACACACCATGGCAGGACCGGAGCGTTGGCGCAGTGCCGGCTGGCAGACCGATTTCAATCGCACCGTGATTGATCTGGCGGAGGTCATATCGGGCGGGCCCCCTCGTGACGGAATCCCGTCGATCAACTCACCGGTCTTTGAGACCGCCAGCGATGTCGGAAATCTCGAACCGAACGAACCTGTCATTCGCCTCGAACTCGACGGTATCGCACGGGCCTATCCGCTCCGCATCCTGATCTGGCACGAAATCGCCAACGACATCATCGAAGGCGTGCCGGTCGCGGTGACCTACTGCCCCCTGTGCAATTCCTCCGTCGTGTTCAACCGTCGACTTTCCGACGGCTCGGTTGCGGAGTTTGGCGTCAGTGGTTTGCTGCGCAATTCCGATATGATCATGTACGATCGCGCGACGCACAGCTGGTGGCAGCAATTCACCGGCAGGGGCATTGTCGGCAAATACGCTGGCGAGGAACTCAAAATGCTTCCCTCCCGCGTAGAAAGTTTCGCGCATTTCCTAGCCGACTTTCCCGATGGCGACGTGCTAGTCCCCAATGACCCGTCGCTGCGACCCTACGGGCGCAATCCTTACATAGGCTATGATCGCCGAAACGCGCCCTATCCGCTCTATACAGGCGAGCTGCCCAGTGAAATCGCGCCGATGGCGCGGGTGATCGTCGTCCAGGAAGACAACCAGGTGGTCGCTGTCGCTTTGTCTCATCTTCGGCGACAGGGGGTTATTGAGATCCGGGATGTGAAGCTGACCTGGCGCGATGGCATGAGTTCGGCTCTGGATGCCGCCGAAGTTGCCGGCGGGGCCGATATTGGGGCCGTGCAAGCCCAAAATATCGATGATGGAAAACCGCTGGTGCATGACATCACATTCGCGTTCGTGGTGTATGCATTCCACCCGGATGCCTCTGTTCTCACCGAGAAAGGTCTCATCAAGTTAAACGGCGAGTAGATACTCGCAGGCGTGCGCCTCCGGTCAGATTTCCTTCGGTCGCCTGATCACCATGAAGTACAGGAACATAGCCATCAGCGCGAGGAAGAACAGGCTATCGGGGCTGGTCAGAAAAACCATCGGATTACCGTCGCTGAGCGAGAGCGAGCGACGCAGATATTGTTCGAGATCCGGCCCCAGAATGAACCCCAGAAGGAGCGAAACGGTCGGGTAGTTTTGCTGGCGCAGGAAGAAGGCGAGGATGCCGAACAGTAGCGCGAGCCCCATCTGGAAGATGGAGAAGGTCGCCACAAAGCTGCCGACCAGCGCGACCACCGCGATGCACGCGTAGAGCAGGCCCTTCGGGATGGAGACAATCCGGACGAACCACGGGCCCAGCAGAAACAGCGTCAACGGAATGAGCACGAGCGCGCTGATGAAGAGCGATGCGAGCATGGGCGCGATGAGATCCGCCTGGGTCTCGAGCAGGCGCGGCCCCGGCTGCAGGCCGTTGATCACCAGGACGCCGAGCACGATAGCCGTCGTCGGATCGCCGGGAATTCCGAACATGAGCATGGGGACGAACGCGCCGCCGCACATGGAATTGTTGGCGGCTTCCGCCGCGGCGATACCTTCGCGGCTGCCGTGGCCGTATTCGTCAGGGCGTTCAGAGCGACGCTTGGCATCCGCATAGGCAACGAATGCCGCCATCGAACCGCCGACGCCGGGAAGTATGCCGATTCCGTATCCCAAAAGAGAGCTTTTCAGGTAGGTGAACAGGCCGATCTGGCGGATCTGCCCGAGGGGCGGCAGAAAATCCCGCCGCCGGATGGTCACCGACGCGGCTTTGGAGAGGGAAAGGTGTATGTCGTCCCGGTTGTGGTAGGCTTGATAAAGGACTTCGCTGATGGCGAAGGTGCCGATGATGATGGGCATCATGTCGATCCCTTCCACCAGCATCTCGGTGCCGAAATTGAAACGCGGGATGGGCTGCATCACGTCGATGCCGATGGTCGCGATCATGACGCCGAGCATGGTCGCGACGACACCCTTGGCGACCGCGCCGCGCTGGACGATGACGATCACCACCAGGGCGAAAAGAACCAGCGCGAACTTGCCGGGCGTCTGGATCAGTAGCGAGGCCTTGGCGGCGAGCGGCATAAGCGCCATGAGCAGCAGCGCGCCGAGGCTGCCGCCGATCATTGAGCCGAGGGCGGCGTGGCCGAGCGCATTGGCGCCCTCTCCCTTCTTCATCAGGGCATAGCCCTCGATCGCGGTCATCATGGAGGACGGCGCACCGGGAATGTTGATCGTCGTCGCCGTGATGCTGCCCGCATACATGCCGGACATGAAGATGGCCGCGCACATGACCAGCGAGGGCACCACATCCATGCTGTAGGTGATCGGCAGAAGCAGCGCGATCGCCAGCACCGAGGTCAAGCCGGGAACCGCGCCAAAAAATGTGCCGATGACGAAACCGAGCACCATATAGGCCAGGACGTCGGGGCGCGCGAGTGTCGCGAAGCCCTGGAGCAAATCCAGAAAGAAATCCATCAGATGACATCCAGAAGGGTTGGCAGCCGGATTCCGAACACCAGCGCAAACAAGCCGTAGAACACCGCGGTCACGGCAACCGCATAGAGTAGCCGCCGGGCCGGCCGGCCCTGCTGATAATGAAAGATGTGGAACAGGAAGAACACGTAGAGGAGCGTTGCCAGGCTATAGCCAAGTGGCTTGAAGACGGCGATGTAGACCGCCGTTGCCAGAACCACCGCCACCGGCTGCAGGAAGGATCCGGTCTCGCTGGTTTCGTCGGAGGCCAGATCCCGCCAGATTATATGAGCGAGCGCGGCATACATGAGAAGGGCCGCCAGCAGCGGCAAGAAACGCGGGCCGACAAAACCCTCACTGAACTGCGGCGTGATCTGGAACGTCGCAGCGACGTAGATTGTCGTCAAAAGGAAAAGGAAAACCGGCAGCAGGAGCCGGCTCCTCCAACGTTGCTGTTGCACGGCCATCGCTATCCTCCCGTGTAGCGCCGGCGAGTGCTGTCCCGCCGGCGCCTACTGCAGCTACTTCTTGATGACGCCTTCCTCGACCAGCATGTCCATTTGATCGAACAGGGTTTTGCTGGTTTCGTCCGCCCACTGAGTGACCTCATCCGTGCCGAGCCAATCGGGCGTCACACCGACGCTTGCGACCCATGTCTGAAATTCGTCGCTCTCCAGCGCTTGCTTGTAGGCTTGCTCCAAGGCTTCGATCGCCTCGTCAGGGGTACCGGCCGGTGCAGCAAACACGATGAAGCTGCCCATGCGCAGATCGAGGCCGGCCTCCTTGGCGGTAGGTACGGTGTTGAAGGTGGGGTTGGTGGTCTCGGAGAACTCGAGGATGCCACGCACATCGCCGCTTTCGATAAGCGGCGCAAAATCGCCGAGACTGGTGGCCACCACATCGACCTCGTCGTTGAGGATGGCTTCCTTCTGCGGCGCCGCACCGCCGGGATAGGCGATGATCTTGAACTCCGCGCCCGTCTCGTCCTGAAGTTGCAGGATCGCCAGATGCAGGCGGGAACCCACATTCTGGATACCAATCTTCACGGTACCAGGGGCCTCCTTCGCAGCGGCGATGAGGTCGTCGATGGTCTCATAAGGCGTATCGGAGCCGACGATGATGGCATCGGGTTCGCTCGTGACGCGGGCTATGAGCTTGAGCTTGTCCATCTTGTAGCTGGGTAGCAGGCCCTGCCAGGGCACGGTCACCACGCTGTCATAGGTCAGCGCGCCGATCGTATAGCCATCGGGCCGCGCGTTCATGACCTGGGAAACGCCGGTGGCGCTGATGCCGCCCTCGATGTTTTCCACATACATGGAAGCGCCGATGTTCTTCTCGGCGATCGAGGTCAGCTTGCGCACGATGCCGTCGGTGCCGCCGCCAGCTCCCCACGGCACGATGACGCGGATATCCTTCTCCGGATAGTCGGCCATCGCCGCCGAGGTCATGAGCGCGCCCATGGCGCCAGCAGCCAGCAGTGTCAGAAATTTCCTGTACATTCTCTCTCTCCCTGGATTGCAGTTCGCAGTCATTTCCGGCGCGCCGCGGTCACGCGCCTGCAGGTCGGAAATCCCATGCGGCAGGCCGCTGAACGCCGGACCGGTGCCGGAGTTCTCTGCCGACCGCGTCGGGGCCGCCCTCCTCCTCTCCGCCGAAGACAAACCACCTCCGACGGCATATGACGGCGCCATGGGGCCGGCGCCGGAAAGGTTTCACGCCCGGCGCCCGCCGAGGCGCGCCGCACACTGATCACGTTGCCCGTTCGACAAGGCCGCGCAGCATTCCTGTTTCCTCGTCCGTCAGGTTCGTCAGCGGCGGACGAACCGGGCCCGGGCCATATCCTGCTATACCAACCCCCGCCTTGATGGCCGAGACGGCATAGCCCGGCTGCCGGTCGCGAAGCGTGGCGAAGGGGAAGAAGAAATCCGTCAGGATCTGCCGCATCGTTGCCGTATCGCCGCCCCGCAGTGCATTGAAAAAACGAACGGCGAGCGCCGGCACGAAATTGAACACGGCGGAGGAATAAGTTGTGACTCCGGCGCCATTATAGGCTTCGGCGAAGAGTTCGTGCGTCGGCATGCCGCCGATGAAACAGAGCCGGTCGCCGAGCGCGGCGGTGACGTGGCGCACGAGATCGGTCCTGCCGGTGCCATCCTTGAAACCGACGAGGTTGGGACAGGCGTCGGCGAGGCGCTGCAGCGTTTCGACCTCGAACACGCAGTTGTCGCGGTTGTAAACGATCACGCCAAGGCCGGTGGCCCCACATACCCCCTTCACATGCTGGAAGAGCCCTTCCTGCGGCGCATTGATCAGATACTGCGGCAAGACGAGCAGACCGTCGGCGCCGGCCTTTTCCGCCCCGCGCGCGATCTCCTTCGCCATCTCGGTTCCATAGCCGCAGCCGGAGATGATGGGCACGTCGCCGGCCACCTCCTTGGCGGCCGCAACGACCGCAACGACCTCCTGCGGCGACAGCGAAAAGAACTCGCCCGTACCGCCCGCGGCGAAGAGGGCCGAGGCCTCGAAACCCGACAGCCACGCCACATGCCGGCGGTAGCTTTCCAGATTCAACGAATGGTCCTCGTTGAAATGGGTCACGGGAAAGGAAAGCAGACCGGAGGAGATGCGGGACTGGATTTCGGTGGGCGTCATAAAGGCTGATCCTGATCTGTTGTATCGTCAAGTCATATGATGACCATGCGATACTCGTCAAGATGACTTCTTGTCGTCCAGCGCGTTTATGGGTCGACTCAGCACGCGATAGCGCTGGAGAGAGCCGCCCAGATGTACGCGCATCGCATCTCTTGCTGCCTGGGGATCGCGGGCATAGATCGCCTCGGCGACGGCCAGATGTTCGCTGTGAAGCTGAGCGTCGCGATTGCCTCGCAGGTCGTTCCCAGCGCTGAAATCCTTCAGCTTGGACCGCGGGATCGTGCGGCGACCGAGATGCGCCAGGAACTCCTCGAAACGCGCATTGTTGGTCGCCCGCGCGATCGCCATGTGGAACTCGAAATCGGCCTGTTCCGTCGGCGCGCCTGCCGACATTAGCTTGCCGAACGCATCGAGCTGCGCCTGGATCTCCGCTTCCTGGGCAGGAGAACAACGCTCCGCCGCGAGGCCAGCCGCTTCGATCTCCACGGAGGCGCGCAGCTCAAGCTCTTCAATTATATCGGATATTTTCTTGTTGATCCGGGTCAGCAACTGCAATCCGGGAATCGTGCTGGGCGGTTCGACCACAAATACACCCACGCCGTGGCGTGACACCACCAGCCCATCGGCGCGCAACGCCGCAATCGCCTCGCGGATGACGGTCCGGCTGACGCCGAAGCGGTCAACAAGCTCGGGCTCCGTCGGCAATTTGTCGCCAACCCGGTAGATGGCGCCGGAAATGTCCTCGCGCAGCGCTTCGGCCACCCCCGCGGAAAGACTCTTCCTTGACCGTTTCGACACGGCAGCTACCATTGCCTTCAATGCTCCTTGCCTGAACTTGAACCGATGGGCCGCTTGTCTTCCGGCCACTGTCATGTCGCAATTCTTAGACCATGGCGAGGGGAGCGCAAGTGGTACTATGCAATTCTCAATGTCATACGATGATTGGCGGAAACTCCCGGGGTTCATCCTTCAGCGCCGTCTTGCGCAGCTCCTTCGAATGCCCTGCTCTCCCGCGCCAGGCCCGCACCGACGATATCGAAAAAGGCACGCACACGCGCCGTCGCCTTCAGGTCGGCATGGGTGATGATCCATAACTCGCCGGTGAGTGCTGGCAAGGACTCCGCCGAGACACGGGTCATGCCGGGCTCCGTATCGCCCAGATAGCAAGGCAGCAGGGCAAGGCCGATACCCTCCCTGGCCGCGATCAGCTGGTTGACCAGGCTGTTGGTGCGGTAGACGACGTTTTCCGGCGGCGCGTGACGGGCGAGCCAAGCGGCGGCGGCCACGCCGGCCGCCGTCTCGTCCCAGCCGATCACCGGATGCGCCTTGAGCGCAGCCAGGCAGGCCTGCGCACTGTCCTCGGCATCGATCATGTCCCGATTGCCATAGAGCGCCCAGGCGACATCGGCCAGCCGTTTGCCCCACAGATCCCCTTCGCTGGGCCTGGTCGGGCGCAACGCCACATCGGCCTCGCGGCGCGACAAGCTGAGCACCCGGTTATCGATGATAAGCTCCACGACGATGCCTGGATGCGCGGAACGGAAGGCGGCCAGATGCCGCGTCAGCCTGCTATAGGCCAGTGTCTCCGACGAAGTCACCACGAGCCGGCCGCTCAGGCGCCTATCCTGGCCGCTGATATCGCGGTCCACCGACAGCACCTCGCTTTCCATCCTCTCGGCGGCGACGGCCATGCGCTCGCCCGGCGCGGTCGCCTGATAGACGCCGCCCGGCAACCGCTCGAACAATCGCGCGCCCAACTTGGCCTCGATGGCATTGAGCTTGCGGAAAACCGTCGAGTGATCGACACCGAGGATGCCGGCGGCCGCGGTCAGGCTGCCGGCGCGCCGAACAGCCAGAATCAGCCTGAGATCGTTCCAATCGTCCATGGAGTAAACATAGCCGAGTTTCTCCTTGCAGTCATGCAAGGACAGCTAGCAAATTCCCAAGGTGCCTTGCTGATCTGCTTGGTCTATACCGGCCGCATTCTCGGTTCCAACGGACCGGACAAAGCAAGCCGATCAACGGAGGCCGCAATGACGGATCTGACTCTTATAAGCCATCACCTCTGCCCCTATGTGCAGCGAGCCGCCATCGCCCTTGTGGAAAAAGGTGCGCCCTTCGAGCGGGTCTACATCGACCTGTCAAACAAGCCCACCTGGTTTCTCACCCTGTCGCCGCTCGGCAAGGTGCCCGTACTACAAGTAATCCACGGCGATGGCCGCGAGACGGCGGTCTTCGAAAGTGCTGTGATCTGTGAATATATCGAGGAAACGCAGGCCGGCACGTCGCTGCACCCAGCCGATCCGCTGGAGCGCGCCCGGCATCGCGCCTGGATCGAATTCGGCTCCGCTGTCCTTGGCGACATCTGGAACCTGGAAACGGCCACCGGGCCGGAGCGCTATCACGCCGCGCAGCAGCGCCTGACCGAAAAGTTCGGTCGGGTCGAGGCGGAACTGGCCGACGGTTCCTACTTTGCGGGCCCGGATTTCAGCCTGGTTGATGCCGCTTTCGCGCCGGTGTTTCGCTACTTCAATGTCTTCGATCAGCTGGCATCGCACGGCATATTCGACAAGACACCGAAAGTGCGTGCCTGGCGGTCTGCGTTGTCGGAACGGCCGAGCGTCATTCAAGCGGCAGCCGACGGCTACGAGGACCGCCTGCACGTTTTCCTGGCGGCACACGACGCCCATATTCTCAAGATCGCGGCGTGAGGCGCGCCTTGCAACGACACGCAATAGCTCCGGTCAAGGCGGACGTTATCCATGGCCCATGGTATGAATTGGATCGCTTGCCATCAGCGCGTTATACTCTGTGTCGACTACAGAGACGAGGATATCTCCGATGGCAGAGAACGCGAAGTCGCTCGAGGGCTCAAGCGGGCGGAATTGGCGAAGCGGACCGGCTGCAACCAGGAGGCCATTCGCTACTACGAGAATATCGGCCTGATACCCGCCCCGCCACGCACGCCATTTGCCGATCTCCGGGCGAAGATCGCTGACCTGAAGCGCATCGAAAGCGTCCTGGCCGCCACGGCAGCCAAATGCATGGGCAAGGGCGTGCCGGAATGTCCCGTACTGGAGGCGCTCGCATAATGACGGCGGCGGCGATCTACATAGGAGCTGCGCTTGCTGAAATCGCTGGATGCTTTGCATTCTGGGCGTGGATCCGGCACGGAAAATCCGCGGTCTGGCTAGCACCGGGAATGTTCAGCCTCGCCTTGTTCGCGTACCTCCTGACACGCATCGACAGCGATTTCGCCGGCCGGGCTTATGCCGCCTATGGAGGCGTGTATATAGCCGCCTCGCTTCTATGGCTCTTGAGTGTCGAGAGGCAAATTCCGGACCGATGGGATCTACTTGGTGCTGCAACTTGCCTCGTCGGTGCGGCGATTATTCTTTGGGGGCCCCGGGCCGGCTGAGAGGGGCATGTTTTATTGGGCCGAATTTCCCGTCGGCCACCCGACGCTGGTGATGGCATCGACGAAGATCGCGGGACGGTCGCCGATTGAATTCAGGAAAATAGCCGTCACGCTGACAGCCATCGCTGCCATCGCCCAGACCGGATAGAGGAGCCCGGTCGCCGCCAAAGGCACCCCTATGCCGTTGAACAGGAAGGCGATCGATACATTCTGCAGCATCTTGCGGTACCCTAGCTGGCTGATCCGATAGGCATCGACAAGCGCCATGAGACGGGGGCCCAGAAGGATGATGTCCGCCGAGTCGATCGCCGTGTCCGTGCCACTGCCCATGGCGATGCCGATATCGGCCTGCATGAGCGCCGGCGCATCGTTGATGCCGTCGCCGACCATCGCGACCCGGCCGCTCTTCTGGAACCAGCGTATAAGCTCAGCCTTTTGACCCGGGAGAATGCCCGCGAATACGTTGCTTATGCCGAGGACGGTCGCGATCCGTCTGGCGGTGCCTTCATTGTCGCCGGTGACGATACTCACCTCGAGCCCGATCTTGCGCAACTCTGCAACGGCATCCGCCGCATCCGCGCGCAGCGCATCTCCCAGCGCCAAAGCCCCGAGAAAGGAGCTGTCCTGGGCGACAGCGATCACCGTAAGGCCCGCCGCCTCGAGTTCCGCCAACCGGTCATCATAAGCCGACAGCCCTTCGACATCGTTCTTCTCCAGAAGCGCGAGCTTGCCGGCCAGAACTTTGCCGTTTTCGGTTTCCGCGACAACTCCCATCCCGGGAATGGCTTCAAATTCCGCCACACCCGGCGGCGTCAGACCCCGCTCGAATGCGGCTTCCACGATAGCTTTCGCCAGAGGATGTTCCGAAGCACCTTCCGCCGCCGCGGCGACAGCCAGTACCCGGTCTTCTTCTCCAGCCGCGGCAACGATCTCGCGTACCACCGGCTTGCCTTCGGTCAGCGTGCCGGTCTTGTCGAGAACCACATGACCCACGAGCCGATAGCCCTGAAACGCCTCGCCCGTCCGCATCAGAATGCCTTGTTCCGCCGCCTGGGCAGCACCGCGCACGATTGCAAGCGGCGCCGAAATGCCGACGGCACAGGGATAACCCATGACCAAAACGCTGAGACCGGCGAACACCGCGCGTTCAAGGTGGCTTTCCATGCCGAACAACAAGGGCCCAAGCATCCAGCCGACAAAGGCGAGGGCCGATATGGTCAGCACCGTTGGCGTGTAGACGCGCAGCACCCGGTCGACCAGATGCATGATTCCGGGCTTCAGCGCCCGCGAGATTTCCACCTCGCGCACGACCCGCTGCAGGAAAGTCTCCTCGCCCACCACCTGCGCCCGGATCAGCAATGTCCCGGTGCCGTTCATGGCTCCGCTCGTCACCCCGTCGCCTACCCTCTTCTCGACCGGAATCGGCTCCCCGGTTACGAGCGACTCGTCGACTGCTGAGCGACCGTCCTCCACCTCGCCGTCTACCGGGATACGCTCGCCGGGCCGGATGCGGACGAGGTCGCCGACTGTGACCGTTTCAAGCGCAACCTCCATTTCCTGCCCCTCCCGCAGAATGCGCGCCCGATCGGGCTGGAGGTCGAGCAACCGCCGGACCGTCTGGGAGCTTCGCGTCTTAACGATGAGCGACAGCCATTCGGAAAAGATGTGATAGGTGGCGACCATTACGGCGACAGCAAAGAATGCCGCCGTTGGATAGTCCGGCCGGTTGAGAACGAACCCGATGACACCCCCTGCAATGCCTGCGAAAGCGGCGCATTCGAGCAGGACATGCTGGTTCAGGATGCCTCTGCGCAACGCCTGGACAGCCATGCGCAAAATGTGGCGCGCGACGATGAATACGAGAACGAACGCCATTCCCGCCGCTATCCAGGGTATCGCGGAGCCAAGCCCTACATGCTCGCGCAGGAAGAGCAGACCGAAGGAAACCACGCCGATCCCCGCCGCCCCAAGAAGAGCGATGCCAAGCCCGCTCGACCTGAGCACCAGGAAAACCGCTGCGACGAGACTGATGCCGACAACGGCAGGCAGCAACGCCGACAACGGCCCGCTCGGCTCCGAAACCAGGGCGATCGCCAAAAGGCTGAAGACGATGGCGGCCAGAAACCGGCGGCCCTCTCGTACAAGCATACGCTCCTCTTCCTCGAAGGGCCGGGTCTTGCGCGGATCGGAGACCGTGTAGCCGATATCCTTGAGCGTCTTGAGCAGATCCACGGGTCGCACCACCTCCGGATCGTACTCCACAAGGGCCTGCTCGTGCGTCAGGCTGACCGCCACTTTGTCGACACCGGGCTTGCGTCCGAGCGCCTTTTCGATGGTGCCCGTGCAGAGAGAGCAGTGCAGACCGCCGATCCGTGCACGCAAACGAGCCCTGCCTTCACGGGAAGCGCGCTCCTCCGTCCAGAGTTCTGCTTTTGCTGCGGCCGTGGATTGCGCGCTCATGGCTGCCCTCATCCTCGCCTGATGTTTCGGGCAAGGATCATGCCCTCCGTATCGGGGTGCGGAGTCAAGTCCGGGATAAATCCCTTTCGGTCGTATCAGGTGGTGGGCTGGAGCGTAACGAACAGGCCGAACCAGATAGACCAGGCGCCAAGCAGGACCATGAGCACGCCGGTCCAGAAAGGCAGGCGGCGCGACAGGCCCGCGACACGGTCGAGCAGGCGCCGTGCCTCCGGCACGATCACCGCCGCCGCGATCGGCAGCGATAGCGCCAAACCGAAAAGGCCGAGCGAAAGGAAACCGTACCTCGGATTGCCGCCAGCACCGCCGACTGCCGCCGTGCCTAACAGAACGAACAGAAGCGGAGCCGCGCAAGCCGGAATGTTCAGCCCGAAAAGAACCCCGAGGCCGGCCGACCCGCCTTTCCCGGAAATCCAGGACAGGCGCGGCCCCAGCGTCGTCATGAACATTCCGGCGCGGCCCGTCAAATAGACGATGCCGATGCCCGCATAGAGCCAGCCAAGCAGAAGCCAGCCCGCCTTTTGGAGCGGAAGGAAAGCAGCGCCCGCCACGACGGCTAACATGCCGAGCAAGCCGATGACAAACGCGCGTGTGACCATGAAGATGCAGACCTGTAGAACCTTCGATGCGCCGTCGCGCCCTTCCAAAACCTTGAGAAACACCAACGTCGAGCCGATGGAGCATGGCTCGATGAAGCCGAACAGGCCAAGCCCGATCGGCAGCACAACGAGGTTCAGAAGTTCGGGTGCCGTCATTCGGCAGGCGTCGACGCCGAATATCCGGCGCGCTCGACGACTTTCACCAGCCGTCCGGGTTCCGTCACAGTGGAATCGTACAGAATACGCGCCTTTGCTTCCTCAAGTGACAGTGCGGCCGTTTGAACGCCCTCCTCAAGTTCGAGCAGCGACTTGACCGTCTCGGTACAGCCGGCACAGTGCATTCCCGAAATGGACAGAACGAGCGTTTTCATCGAACCGCTTGGTTGCGCCTTCGTTTGCTTGCGCCTGACTTTTACCTGCTGCGGCGCGCCTTGCGAGCCCTGGCTGCCGAAAGCATCGAGGATGGTGCAAGCGACCGTGGGTCCCTTGCCGGGACATGCCGCTATCAGGGTTTGCAGCGCCTGGCAGATGGCTTCGAGGCGACGGGTTTTCTCCATCACGTCATCGAGTTTGGCTTGTGCCTGCGCGCGTACGGCCGCGCAGTCGGCACCGGGGGCGGTGCGCAAGGAGAGCAGTTCCCTGGTCTCCCGCAACGTGAAGCCCAGTTCCTGGGCTTGCCGAATGAATCTGATGCGCTCCACCGTTTCAGGAGCGTAATACCGAAAGCCCCGTTGCGGCTTCCGAGGTTGCGCGATCAGGCCCTTGCGCTCGTAAAAACGCACGGTCTCAACCCCGACACCGGCCGCCTCGGCCAGCACTCCGATAGTCATCGACGCTTGAGGAGTTGGTCTCATGGTACGGAGTATAGACTCCGTACCATGATACGGAGTCAACTACAGCCGGCGATTATGCTGGCGCATGGAAAAGCGCCAGTCCATACGGCAGACGCCACGCCCGTGGGTCAGGGCATCATTTCTCTGATCTTGTAGGCAACCTCGGTGCGGTTGGTCGCATTCAGCTTTTTCATGATGTTGCGGATATGGACCTTGACCGTACTTTCGCAGAGCTGCAGTTCATAGGCGATAATCTTGTTTGCCTTTCCGCGCTGCAATGCCTCGGCGACCTCCGCCTCGCGCCCCGTGAAAAGACTGCCAAGCCTGGCCGCGCGATTGGACGTCGAGTTGATGGCGTCGCGCATGGCGAGAACGCCGCTGGCAGGCACGAACGCCCCGCCCGCACGCGCCAAGAGGATTGCCCCCACCGCCACGTCAATACTCACACTGCTGGGAATGTAGCCCCGCGCCCCGCAATCGAGCGCCTTCAGAATCTGCCCGAGATCATCCGTATCGGCGAGTACAACGACGGGCTTGTCTTCGAACTCCTCAGCAAGGTCGTGTATCTCCCCGCTGACCGCCGGATCCGCGATCTTCCTGCTACCGACGATAAAGAGCACCGCTGACGGTTCCCGCGGGTCGCCGCTCTCCTGCCACTCTTCTGCGGACCCGACCGCGACGACATCCATGGCCGGATTCTGGGCACTCAGGCTGTGCGCCAGACACTCCCGGTCGAGCACACGGGGGTCGATCAGGAGGACAAGATCGCGCACTACCTCCTGACCGGAAACGCTCTCTGTTTTGTACTTTCCGGCTTTCGCGAACGCCCCTGGTAAATTCGTTACCCGCTTGAGGCCTGAATCTTGTGCAGTCGCGCTCCTGAGTTCCATTGCACCACTCCCCTGACTGGTTATTCACACGCCAGTACTAATCAGCGCAGCCGCAACTCGCGATATTTGCGGCTCTCCCGAACTTCCGTTTCTGCTTTTTGGCGGAGGACTCACTCCGCATGCCCCGGTTCCAGATCAATCTTTGCCAACTACTAAGATGAGTACGTGCCCAATATAGCACATACAAATTTCGTTAGGCATCTGTCCCAAGGTGGTAGAGTCTCGTGCAAAACGAGTAGCCATGAAACTGTAGAATTGGATGCCCATGGTGTGCTCGATATTTCACCGTTCAGTCTCGACTTCTTCACGAAACAGAATCGCGCAAAAGTTGACTTATTACCTCTACTAGCAACCACTTACTGAACTGATTCCCTTCGGCGACAGGTGCTCCGTGGTCGGGCGCAAAACCTTGATGAGATTAGCCAAAAACCTCGCCCCCATCGGTGAGGGGAAGGAGATAGTGAGGCTGAAGCGCACGATCGGCGCGAACGCTGGCGCCATTCGGAGAGGTTGCAGATTATCAATCTCCCCGAATTGTCCGCAAGTGAAGCCTGCTCGGCAAGAAAGACGCGGTTATCGGGAAGATGGCGAAACCGCGACCAGGGCTACCTTCCTTCACCCAGGGCACAGCCAGAAACGCATCAAATTGACTAGGCCAAGTGCCCCCATACACTCACCAGATGAGGTGCTAATACCTATGCGCCGGAATCTTCGTCCGATATACTGGCTGCATCAATCGAATGCGGCTCTATGAATTGTCCTCCCGACATGCAAATCGGATTCTGCAGACGGGCGAGTGCCATTCGGTTTCGTGACTACATATCTCCTCATTTCTTTCAAAAAAACCGTCGCACAATGATGGACTCTGTGTTCGAGCAGCAGATGCGAAAAATGACCCAACGCAAGCATGTGCGAACAGAGCATGAATACGCAATGTGGTACGCTGGCAATTCCCAAAGAGCGATCGCACGAGCTGACATGCCTCGGGTCCTGTCGCTCATCCGGAGAAACGTCGACAACTTTGCATTGAATCTCTCCGGGCTGCACGTTGTGGCTCCGGCAACGAGAGGATACCAGGCGGCCATGGCAACGCTCGCACTTCTCGCGGGAGCAGCCAGTGTGACGGCCATCACACGTCCCTCTAACCGGTATCATTCCGCCGAGGAAGCGGCCGATACCACCCTGTCGCTGGCATCGCTTGCCGGAGTCCATGCCGGCCTCAGGGTCAGCGAGCGGATCGACCACCTGACCTGCCGCAGCACAAACCTTCTCGTCAGCAGCGGCCCCACGGGGCCCGTTACACGCTCGATCATCGAGCGGCTGCCCCGGCCGTCGGTCATAGCGACGATGCATGAGGCGTGGATGCTGTTGAAGGGGGAGATAGATATCATGGCGTGCCAGGAACATCAGGTTCCCATCTCCGCCGTCAACGAGTCCCGTCCCGCGATCGGTGGCGCCGACTATCAGCCCGCCCTGTGTCTCAAGCTTCTCGAAGCTGCCGGCGTTGCGATTGTCGGCGCCACTGTTGCGCTCATCTGCGGCAACCCCTTGGCCCGCAACCTCGAGGAGGGCATGCAGGCGGCCGGAGTAAAGGTGGTCGTATTCCCCAATCCAAGCACGATGTTCACGCATTCCTGGGACGCCATCGTGCTGGCGCAACGGCCAACCGATCAACCGAGCCTCGGCATCCGCGACCTCGGACGCATCGCCGAGGCCGCTCCCAACGCTACCATCATCCAATATTGGGGAGACATCGACCGCAAGGCAGCGCACTATTTCGGGCTTGAGGTCTGGCCGCCCCGCGCGCCCGGCAAGGGGCAGATGGGAATGCCGCTGGAGGCACTGGGGCCGGCGCCGACGGTGCGCCTCCTCGCCGGGGCGCTCAAGGCAGCGGAGCTGGTTCTGGCCGGGGGCGTCACCGGCCACGGTGGCGTAGCGCAGTTGCTCAACTTCTCCGATTGGTCCCACGAGTCCTGATCGCCAGGACAAACGCATCACGTCTCACGCCTCTCTTTCTCAATGAAAATCCCGAGATTTCGGCATGATGCGCACATTGCGCGGGTGGCCATGGCGGGACGCCGTCTGGGAACTTGGCGCCTCGTCAGCATCGACGGCCGACAGCCGGTCGAGCTCGCCCGTCCGGTCATGGACGGCGGTTGCCATCAGGTGCACCACGTTTTGCTTGCTTTTTTGCACCCGTCCTTCCACCAGCGCCAGCCGCGCAGACATGATCGGCCGGCGAAAACGCTCGAAACGGCGCGCCCAGATGAGCGCGTTGGCAATGCCCGTCTCATCCTCCAGCGTCATGAAGATGGCCTTGCCGTTGCCCGGCCGCTGGCGCACCAGGACGATGCCCGCGACACGCGCCCAGGCGCCATCGGGAAGAGCCGACAGGCCCGCGCAACTGACGATGCCCTCGCGCTCGAAAAACGACCGCAGGAACTGCATCGGATGGGCCTTCAGCGAAAGCCGGATCGTCTGGTAATCGGCGACCACATGCTCCGACAGCGCCATGTCGGGCAGTCTCACATCTTCTTCCCTCGCCAATTCCCGCTCGTCGGCGGCGGCAAAAAGCGGCAGCGGCGCGTCGTCGGGCAGGCGCCTGACCTGCCAAAGCGCCTCCCGCCGGTCGAGCCCGACGGACCGCATCGCATCGGCATCCGCCAGAAGCCGCAGCGCCCGGTGCGGCAGGCGGGTGCGGCGCCACAGATCCTCGACGCTTTCATAGCCGCCGCCCCGCAAGGCGGTCAGCTTGCCGGCCCAGTCGTCGTGGAACCCGTCGATCTGCCGGAAGCCGAGGCGCAATGCGCAAGGCCCGCCGCCGCGCGGCTCCAGCGTATTGTCGAGGGCGCTTTCATTGATGTCGACCGCCCGCACCTCGGCATCATGCTCCCGCGCGTCGCGGACGATCTGGGCGGGCGCATAAAATCCCATGGGCTGGGAATTCAGGAGCGCGCAGGCAAAGACCTCCGGATGATGACACTTGATCCAGGCCGAGACATAGACGAGCTTGGCGAAGGATGCGGCGTGGCTTTCGGGAAAGCCGTATTCGCCGAAACCCTTGATCTGATTGAAGCAGCGTTCGGCGAACTCGCGCTTGTAGCCGCGCTGGACCATCCGCTCCACCATCATCTTCTCGAATTTTCCGATGGTGCCGTTGTTGCGGAAGGTGGCCATCGCCTTTCGAAGCTGATTGGCTTCCGCGTCGGAAAACTCCGCTGCCACCATGGCGATCTTCATTGCCTGCTCCTGGAACAGGGGAACGCCCAGCGTCCGTATCAGGACATTGCGCAACTCGTCCGGGTCATGCGGTGGCGCGGGCGAAGGATAATCCAGTTCTTCCCCATCCCGCCGGCGCAGATAGGGATGAACCATATCGCCCTGGATGGGGCCGGGCCGCACGATCGCCACCTGGATGACCAGATCGTAGAAAGTTTCCGGTTTCAGGCGCGGCAGCATGTTGATCTGGGCCCGGCTTTCCACCTGGAAGACGCCGATGGAATCGCCGCGCTGCAGCATCCGATAGACTTCCCCGTCTTCCTGCTCGACCGTGGCAAGATCGAGCGACTGGCCGTAATGGGCCTCGATCAGGTCGAACGCCTTGCGGATGCAGGTCAGCATGCCGAGCGCCAGGACATCCACCTTCATCATGCCGAGCCGGTCGATATCGTCCTTGTCCCACTCGATGAAGGTGCGCTCTTCCATGGCGGCATTGCCGATCGGCACCATCTCGTCGAGCCTGCCGCGCGCCAGCACGAAGCCGCCGACATGCTGGGAAAGATGGCGGGGAAAGCCAAGAAGCCTTGCGGCGAAATCCGCCGCCCGGCGGATGGCCGGGTTGGCGGGGTCGAGCCCTGCCTCGCTGATACGGTTGTCCGGCAGCGTATCGCTCCCCCAGCTTCCCCATACGGTGCCGGCGATCCGCGCCGTCACGTCCTCGCTCAGCCCCAGCGCCTTGCCGACCTCGCGGATGGCGCTCTTGGGCCGGTAATGAATGACGGTGGCGGCGATGCCGGCTCGGTGCCGGCCGTAACGGCGATAGATATACTGAATCACCTCCTCGCGCCGCTCGTGCTCGAAATCGATGTCGATATCGGGCGGCTCCTTGCGCTCGTCGGAAATGAAGCGGGCAAAAAGAAGCTCGTGCTTGGCCGGATCGACGGCGGTGATGCCGAGCGCATAGCACACCGCCGAATTGGCCGCCGAGCCGCGCCCCTGGCATAGAATCCCGTTGTTTTCGGCAAACTGGACGATGTCGTAGATCGTGAGGAAATAGCGCGCATATTCAAGCTTGCCGATGAGGGCGAGTTCTTCCTTCAGGAGCCGCCTCACCTTGTCGGGAATGCCTTGCGGATAGCGCATCTCCGCCCGCCGCCAGGTCAGTTCCTCAAGCCAGTCCTCCGGTGTCCGGCCGGGGGGTATCGGCTCGTCCGGATACTCGTATTTGAGTTCGCCCAGCGAAAAATCGAGGCGCTGCATCAGATATTGCGTCTCCGCGATCGCTTCGGGACAATCGCGGAAAAGCCGGACCATTTCCTCGGGCGTCTTGAGATGGCGTTCGGCATTGGCAAGAAGGAGCCGGCCGGCGCTTTCGATGGTTGTTCCCTCCCGAATGCAGGTAAGGATGTCCTGGAGATCGCGCTGCTCGGCAGCGTGGTAGAGCGCGTCGTTGACGGCCAGAAGCGGCACGCCGGCCGATCCCGCAACCGCCTTCAGCCGCGCCAGCCGCCGCCGGTCGCCACCTTGGTGAAGCATCGGCGCGGCAAGCCAAACCGCGCCCGGCGCCGCGTCTCCCATGCTTTTCAGGAGCCCGCCCATGCCCTCGATGTCCAGCTCCGGCATGACGGCAAGCAGCAGCGAGCGGCAATGGGAAAGAAGATCGTCGAGGCGCAGGATGCAATCCGCCTTCTCCGCCCGAAGATTGCCGAGCGTCAAAAGACGGCAGAGCGTTGCCCATCCTTCCCTGTTTTCCGGATAGGCAAGGATATCCGGCGTGCCGTCGCAAAAGACGAGGCGGGCGCCGACGGCAAGCTTGAACCGGCGGGCCCTCTCCCGCACCGCCTCCAGCGTGAACGGAAAGGCCTCGCTGTCCGGATGCTCGATCCAGACATATTCGCCGGGACCCGAGCCTTCGCGCATCTTTTCCGCGGGCAGTTCCCCGCCCTTCAGATCCTCGAGCGCGCCATAGGCCCGGACCACGCCGGCCACCGTATTCCGGTCCGCAATGCCGATGCCGGTATGGCCCAGAAGCAGCGCCGCCAGCACCATCTCCTGCGGATGCGAAGCCCCGCGCAGGAAGGAGAAATTCGTCGCCGCGGCCAGTTCGCCATAGCCCTTCATGCGAACAACCCATGGATATACCAGCGGATTTCTCCGGCCTCCCGCCCGTAAAGGCCGCAGCGAAACAGCCAGAAGCGATGGCCCTGCGTATCCTCGACACGGTAGTAGTCGCGGGTCTGGCCCGGCTCCTTCCGCCACCATTCCGGCGCGATGCGCTCGGGCCCTTCCGCGCGGGCGATCTCGTGCAGCACCCGGCGCCAGCGAAACCTGAGCGGCGGACCGTCGGGCACCATGGCCACCGTCTCGACCAGCTGGGCGGGGCAGAGCATCAGGAGCGGGCGCAGCGGCGGCTCGCCGGGTAAAGCCTCGGGCCATCCGCTTTTCCACGGCATAGCGGAAATCGCCGGCACATGGCGCGCGGCGCGTTCGGGAACATGACTTTCTTCCGGCAGGAAACACTCGACCGCAGCGGGTCCGTAGCGCGCCGTCAGCCTGTCGATGAGATCGGCGACCGCCTCCTCTTCGGCGTGCTCGCGTTCGAAATGGACCTGCGCCGGCGCGGCCGCCTCCATCCCGAATGCCGACAGCCTTATCATGTCGAAGCCGAAACCGGGATCGAGCGGATCGGCCAGCGCTTCGAGGCGCGTCGTGAAGAGACGCTTGAGCGCCGTCCGGTCGCGCAGGGGACGCCCCGAAAGCGCCTGGATGCGCCGGGTCGCCCCATCGGCGCGGAAGAAGACCGCCTCGAACCGGCGCCCGCCCTTTCCATATTTCTCAAGGGTCTCGCACAGGTCGCGCGAAAGTGCGTCGAAAGCGGCGCCGATGTCTTCGGCAAGCCCGATGGGATCGGCAAAGCGCTGCTCGGCGCTGAATTCTGGTATCGGGCGGCGGGGCGAAAGGGGACGGTCGACCTCTCCCAGAATGCCGGAAAGCCGCTCGATCATGTCGACGCCGAAGCGGGCGGCCAGCGGCTTGCGGGGACGTTCAGCCAGATCGGCGATCCTGGCAAGGCCGGCGCGCCGCAGGGCGACCATCCTGTCCTGATCGAGTTGCAGAGCGCCGACGGGAAGAGACGCGCAAGCCCGTTTTTCCTCTCCCCTGGCGACAAGGCCCTGCCCGCCGAAGCGCGCCAGGGTGCGGGCGCAATCCGTGGTGCTGGCGATCACCGTCCGGACCGAAAGGCCGAAGCCTTTCAGGCGGCCGCGCAGATCGGCCATCAGCGCGGCCTCGCCTCCGAAAAGATGGGTCGATCCGGAAATCTCCAGCGTCAGGCCATCCGGCAAATCCTCGGCGACCACGGGCGTATAGCGATCGCACCAGTCGGCGACATGGGCAAGAAGGGCCTGATCCGCCTCCGGCTGGTGTTCGTGGGCGTCGATATCCGGCACCCGCGCGCGGGCATCCGCCAGCGCAAGGCCCGCCTTCAATCCAAGCAATGCCGCACGGCGGTCCACGGCGGCCACCCGCATCGCATTGTTGTGGCGCGTCGTCACCACCGTCGGCCGTTCACCCGGCCCGGCGCCATTCTTCCTTGCCAGACGATGCAGCCGGTCGGTCGGGAGATAGGGAAACCACAGGGCGAGATAGCGCCGGTTCCCTGAAAAGCTGTGCGTCACGGTCCCACTCCAGTCGCCAGCGCTGGCCGGCCGGTCCGGCGCGGTGGCGCAAAAGCGTGATGTCGAAGGCCGCCAGGCCCGGGGCGTTGGCTTCAAGGGCGCGCGAGGGGGCGGAACGGATTTGCCACCGGGTCGTCGCCGCGCTCCCTTCCGCCTGCGGGCAAATCCGCAGGAGAAACAGCGGCACGCCGCTTTTTTCCGCTGCCAGCGACAATCGGCGCGTGGCAGTCAGGTCGAGTATCTTCGGGCTGCCCGGTATTTCGACGACCACCGCGCCCAGCGCCTTGCAGCCGATCGCCTCCATGCCGGCACGCAGGATCTCGGTCGCATCCTTGAGCCGGATATGGATGAGCCGGCCCGGCGGCATGCCCATTTCGCGCAGGCCATGCGGATAAAGCTTGCCGGATTCCATCTCGCCATAGACTTGCCTGATCCACACAACCCCGTGCCGGCGCGCCGCAGCCGGTGCCCTGGCGCCGGCGCCAGGGGCCCGCCGGGTGGCGCTTATGCACAGGCCCGCGCAAAACCCCGCCGCCGCAGCCGCATCGGGCTGGCCGGCAGCGATAATCTCGTGCAACGCGCCGCGTTGAAGCCCGCCGCCCAACGCCCTGTCCGGCCCGTTCGCGCCAAGCGCAAACCGGCTCTCCGCGCTTGCGGGCACGGCGGGTTGGACGGCATCGATAACCTTCCGCAGCGCATGGATATGGCGTCTCGCATCCATGGCTATGTTCCTATTTTGTTCTATTAAGACTCAGGAGAAACCGAGAGTCAACGGCTCCTTTCCCCTCCAAAAGCCGGACAGCAGGGAGCGGGCCGAAGCCCGCCCCCTGCAGCAATCATGCCCCCGGCTGTGAAGCGGCAACGCCTTCAAGGGCATCGAGCCTTTGCAGCACATGATCGAGCACGGCATGGTGGATCACCGCGAAACGGTCATAGGCCACGCTTTGCGGTTTCAACTCCGCGCCCGGCCTCAGCCCACCGTCCTTGTCCGTGGTTTCGATCGTCTCGTAATCGTCCGGCCCATAGCCCCAATGCACCATGCGCGGGTCGATCCCCGCCACCTCCTCCGCGATGAAGCCGTACCAGCTCCAGCCCGGATTGTCGGAAGCGGCCAGCGAGCGGTAACGCACGGGCTTGACCCCCATCAGCGCCATTGCCCGCGATATCTCCAGCGCCTGGACGTCCGTCTTGTAGCGGGCGCTCGACGTCACCCGCAGAAGGCTGAGGCCATCGGCGCTGTCGAGATAGGCGTTGGCCGCGTTCGCGGTCGTTCCTATGCCGGGGAAACGAACCGAGCTGTCGGCGTGAACGGCCAACGCCGTGCCCCAAGCCGCGCCGTCCGGGCTCACCTTCACCGAAAAATCGTCGCTGCCGGCAGTTCCCATCTCGGCCCGGCCGGACCAGCCGGTCTGGAACAGGAGGCTGGCGGTATCGCCGGCCGCGTTCTTGTTGATCTTGAGTTGATGACCGGCGCCGGCATTGTTAAGCAGCGTCGACGGCGAGGAAACGGCAAGCCGGTTGGTTGCATCGGCATCGGCCGAAATTCCCAGCATCTCCACCCGCTCGAAAATATCGATCCACGCCGAACCGTCGAAAACGCGCAGTCGCGCCGCGTCCTGCACCCAAACGCGCCAGCCCGCCGAGGGCGCGAAGAAAGCCCACGCCCCATCCTGATAGGCAGCCAGATCACCTTCCCGCCCGGCCCATGCGCCCGAAGCCGGGCCGGCCACGATATAGGCTTCGCCTTCGGCCGGCTCGGCCGGCGGCGCCGCCAACGTATCGCTGGCGGCGTTCGCCTGCACCAGCGCATCGAGCATCCGCACCGCCTCATTGTGGGTCACGTGCTTCTGAGCCTGCGATGGAAGTATGTAGGGGAGTGAAAGAGAGGGAGAGTTCTGCATGGTCAGCTATCCTGCTTGAGTTGCGCAGGAGGAAGAATACCGCCGCCCGGAAGACCGTGGATAAATCGGGGGTAAAAGATGTGCTTCCATAGCCGCTGCCAGCACAGCGCCCATAGGAAAATGCGTGCAATGGCGAAAATCTCCTATATATAGCCGCAGGTTCACAACACAGCACGGGTCGAGCCGAAGGAACGGGTTGTATGAGACTGCTGTTGGCTTGTCTGGCGCTTTTCCTGACTACCGCCGCATCGTCGGCGGAAAAGTTCGAGATATCGATCTTCAAGAAAAACTATCGCCTGTCGGCTTTCTATGCTTTCGACGCGGCTCCTGCGACTTGCAGTGAGGCGGCGATCGTCTTCCGCGCTTGCGGGCGCACCTTCTATGCATGCGGGCAGGAGGCGACAGAGGCCGTCGAGCGGGCGTCGGGCGGTGCATATTCCGTTCGCGCCGTCTCCCGACCCGGTAGCCCGCAACTGTGCTGATTGGCTGTTGCCCCTCGCCTCAGCCAAGATAGGCAAGGCCCGCCAGCACCCATGCAGCGAGCAGCACCGTCTCGAGCACAATCATCAGGACCGGCAGAAACCCAACCTCCCCTAGCGATTGCAGCGAGGTCTTGATGCCCAGTGCGGCGATGGCCGTAACCAGGCACCAGCGCGATGCGTCGACCAGGACGGCGTTCACGGCTTCGGGCAGCGGCATGAAGCTGTTGACGAGCACCAGCGCAATGAAGCCGGTGACGAAGCTTGGCAGCGGCACGCGCGGCAATTTGCCGGCGCCGGCCGCAACGCCCTCGCCCTGTCGCCAGACAAATCCCAGCACCAGCACCACGGGAACCAGCAGCACGACGCGAAACAGCTTGACCACCGTCGAGACATTGCCTGTCTCCTCCGAAACCGAGTAGCCGGCCCCCACCACCTGCGCCACATCGTGGATCGTGCCGCCGAGGAACAACCCCGCCTCGTTGTCCGACAGGCCCAGGGCCTGCGCCAGGATCGGATAGGCAATCATGGATATGGTGGAAAGCGTGGTAACGGTGATCACGACAAATATCGTGTTGCGCTCCTGATCCTTGTCGCGCGGCATGATCGCCGCCACGGCCAGCGCGGCGGAAGCGCCGCATATACCCACCGAGGCGCCGCTCAAGACGCCGAGCCGGCTGCCGGCGCGCGTGAAACGGCCGAGCGCATAGCCGAAGAGGATGGTGGCGAGAACGCCGAGCGCCACCCACACGACGGCGAACGCGCCAAGACCGGAAATCTGATCGAGCGTGATGCGCAGCCCCAGAAGCGCGACGCCGATACGCAGCACCGTGCTCGACGCAAATCCGATCCCCGGTGCCGTCTTCACGTCATCGGCGAGAAAGTGCACCGCCATGCCGATGAGTAGGGCGAACAGCATTTGTGGTGCGCCATAGTGATCCGCCAGGAATTGCGCGGCGGCGGCAATGACGAGGCAAACCAGCAGTCCTGGAAAGACCGATTTCACACCGGCGATGGAATAGGTCGACTGGGCCACGATCGGAAATCCTTTACGTCACGCTCGTCGCCGACAGCAACACATTTCCCAAACGCTCGGCAATTGGCACTGCCTTTCCTAATACAAGGGCCACGGATAAATGGAAAACCATTTGCCGCCGGGCTTCCTTACACGCGTCTCTTGACGTTGTGGCCGGCGCTCTGTTGAAGAAACGGAACCCGCCGCAATTCCTTCCACGCCGGAGCCTGCATGACGAAGCTCGAACAAGCCGCTAACGGCCTTTGGGATGCCACCGCCCCCGCGGCGCCACAAACCGCCTCTCTGGCGGGCAACCTGCAAGCCGATGTTGTGATCGTCGGCGGTGGTTTCACCGGCCTTTCAGCAGCTTTGCATCTGGCGGAAGCAGGCGCGAAAGTGGTGGTGCTCGAAGCCCGCGAGATCGGCCATGGCGGGTCGGGACGGAACGTAGGCCTGGTCAATGCCGGCATGTGGGTCCTTCCCGATGACCTGCCGGCGACGCTCGGCGAACCTTATGGCGAACGCCTGCTGGAACTTCTGGGCGATGCACCGAAGCTGGTTTATGGTCTTGTGGAAAAGCACGGCATGGCCTGCGAAGCGGTGAATACCGGCACGCTCCACTGCGCCGTTGGCAGCGGCGGTCTGCGCCAGCTTGAAACCCGTGCCGAACAATGGCGGCGCCGCGGCGCACCCGTGCGCCTGCTTTCGTCGCGTGAAACCGCCGACAAGACGGGAACGGACGTCTTCTCCGGCGCGCTGCTCGACGAACGCGCCGGCACGATCCAGCCGCTGGCCTATGCGCGCGGACTGGCGGCGACAGCATTGCAGACAGGCGCTGAAATATTCACCCATTCGCCGGTCGAGCGGGTGGAGGAAGATGGGAACCGTTGGCGCGCCGTCACGCCGGGTGGCAGCGTTACGGCCGACTGGGTCATCGCTGCCACGAACGCCTATACCACCCGTCTCTGGCCGCAATTGCGCGAGGAACTCGTGCACCTGCCCTACTTCCAGTTCGCCACCGAACCGCTGCCGCCGGAGGCGTTTTCCGCCATCCTGCCCGAAAAGCAAGGCGCGTGGGACACGAACAAGGTGCTCACCTCCTTCCGCCTCGACCAGAGCGGCCGCCTGGTGCTTGGCAGCGTCGGCGCACTTTCGGGCACGGGCAGATCCGTTCATCAGGCCTGGGCGCGGCGCGCCATGACGCGCATGTTTCCCATGCTGAAAGATGTCGGCTTCCATCAGGGATGGCACGGCATGATCGGCATGACCGACGATCACCTCCCGAAGTTCCATCGCCTCGACCGCCGCATCGTCGGCTTCAGCGGCTATAATGGCCGGGGCATCGCGCCGGGCACGGCGTTCGGCAAGGTCCTGGCCCAACATATCGGCGGCAGGATCGGCGGGAGCGATCTTCCGCTCCCGGTCACCTTGCCCGTGCCGCAGCGCCTGCGGGCGATACGAGAGGCGGGCATAGAATGGGGTGCGCAGGCGATCCACCTGATGCGGATGCTCGGGTAAGGGCGCAGCTCAAGACCGGGCCGCGCTCGATGCGCCGGCAAACCGCTCCACTGCAATTGCCATCGCGCCATCCACCGCGCTGCCTTGCGCGGGATACAGCATGGCCTTGAGGCTGTCGGCCAGAAATGGCGTGTAGGGTGCGGCAAGGCCGCCCAGCATGCATATGCGGCGGCAATCGCGCGGCATCACCGCCCTAAGCGACGCCTCGATGGCGGCCACACCTTCACCGACGATTTCGAGCGCTATCGGATCGCCGGCCGCCGCCGCCTGGAATATCTGCGGGGCGAAGGCCGCGAATTCGGAAGGTTTGACAGAATGCGCGAAGGAGACGATCTCCCGCGCCTCGCCATCGAAACGCTTCAGGACCGCATCGGTCAGCGCGGAGCCGGAGCCCACGCCGTCATGGGCGAGGAGCGTGTGCTCCAGAAGGGCACGGCCGAGCCGTGCCCCGCTCGCCTGGTCGCCGATGAGAAAGCCCCATCCGCCGACAAGGCGCACCGCATCGCCGTCGCGTGCACCGAAGACCGAGCCGGTGCCGACGATCGCCACCGCACCGTTATGCGGGCCCAGCGCGCCGCGAACCGCGATCTCCGCATCCCAGAGCACCACGCTCTCGGCGAATGGCAGACGGCGGCGAAGCCGTTCGCCGTAATCGCCGACATTGACCCCGGCCAGCCCGACCACCGCTTTCGCATCCGACAGCGCATCGGGCGCGAGGCCCGCCGCCCCGGCGGCCAGTTCGGCTGCTTCGATCACGTTGAGGGCAGCCCTGTCGGGATCCGTCATTGCATTGGCAGGCCCGCTTTGGCCGCTGCCGATCACGGCCCCCGAGGGATCGGCGATGCGCGCGCGGCATCCCGTCCCTCCCCCGTCTACCGCCACCAGGTGCCGCAAATCTTCCTCCATGCAGCTCGTATAGATACCAGTAGCAGGCCACTGCGAGATGCCGTCCTGCTGCCTTCAAACCAAAGCACTGTTTATCATTAATAAAAATTTCAGTCTGGATTCTCCAGAAAAAATGGTATTGACTTGGTTCTGTCCAATGACCTGAATAGGCGCCAGCCATTCGCGCCGGGAGCGGGGGAAAATCGTCAGCGGGAAAAGAACATAGCCGACAGTCCGGGCGAAGGGCCAGAGGGCACGTTCCGCCAATTGTATTTTGACTGCCAGGGTATACGCTGAACGACATGTCCACTTCCCTGTCACGGGACGGTTTCAGACGGGAACGGGCGTCCCAGACGCCTAATTGGGAGAATGAAGAATGAAACGGGCGCATCTATCGATTCTACTCATGGCCTCCACCGTGCTCGGCATGTCCGGCGCGGCCCAGGCCCAGGACGTGACGCTGACCATCGAGAGCTGGCGCAACGACGACCTGGCGATCTGGCAGGAGAAACTGATCCCCGCCTTCGAAGCCCAGCATCCGGGCATCAACGTGGAGTTCTCGCCTTCGGCGCCGACCGAATACAACGCCGCGCTCAACGCCAAGCTCGAGGCGGGCTCGGCCGGCGACCTCATCACCTGCCGGCCGTTCGACGCGTCGCTGGAACTCTACAAGAAGGGTCAGCTTGCCGACCTCAGCGACCTTGAAGGCATGCAGAACTTCTCCGACGTCGCCAAGTCGGCCTGGCAGACCGACGATGGTTCCGCCACCTTCTGCGTCCCGATGGCCTCGGTCATCCACGGCTTCATCTACAATAAGGACGCCTTCGAGGAAATCGGCATCGAGCCGCCGACCACCGAGGAAGAATTTTTCGCCGTGCTCGACAAGATCAAGGAAGACGGCACCTATATCCCGATGGCCATGGGCACCAAGGATCTCTGGGAAGCGGCGACCATGGGCTACCAGAATATCGGCCCCAACTACTGGAAAGGCGAGGAAGGCCGGCTGGCGCTCATCAAGGGCGAGCAGAAGCTGACCGACGAGCCATGGGTCGCGCCTTATGAAACGCTGGCGCGCTGGCGGGACTACCTGGGCGACGGCTTCGAGGCCCAGTCCTATCCCGACAGCCAGAACCTGTTCACGCTCGGCCGCGCGGCGATTTATCCCGCCGGTTCGTGGGAAATCTCCGTCTTCAACGAGCAGGCAGATTTCGAGATGGGCGCTTTCCCGCCGCCGGTTCAGGCCGAAGGCGACACCTGCTACATCTCCGACCACACCGACATCGCGATGGGCATGAACGCCGATACGGAGCATCCCGAGGAAGCCAGGACCTTCCTCAACTGGGTCGCCTCGGACGAATTCGCCACGATCTACGCCAATGCGCTGCCGGGCTTCTTCAGCCTCTCTTCCACCCCGGTCGAGATGGAAGACCCGCTGGCCAAGGAATTCGTTTCCTGGCGCGAGAAGTGCGAGCCGACCATCCGCTCGACATACCAGATCCTGTCGCGCGGAACGCCCAATCTCGAAAACGAGACCTGGGTCGCGGCCGCCAATGTGATCAACGGCACCGAAACGCCCGAGGAAGCGGCCAAGCGCCTGCAGGAAGGCCTGGCAAGCTGGTACGAGCCGCAGCAATAGCGGACGATCGATTGGGGGCCGCCAGGCGCGGCCCCCGATTTGAACAATCGGGGGAACCATGGCAGCCGCTAAGAAGCCGGTCCGCTGGCATATTGCCGTTTTTCTGGCTCCGGCCGTCCTGATCTACACGTCGGTGATGATCCTGCCACTCTTCGGCACGCTGCAGCTTTCGCTGTTCGGCCGCGGCGAAAGCGGGCTGATCTTCGTCGGCTTCGACAATTTCCGCACGCTCCTGTTCGACCCGCGCTGGTCGGCCAGCTTCTGGAACGCGCTGTGGAACAATACCTGGTTCTTCATCATCCACATGGCAGTGCAGAACCCGATCGGCATCCTCCTGGCCGCCCTCCTTTCCAATCCCCGTCTGCGGCTGCGCGGCTTCTACCGCACGGCGATCTTCGTGCCGACGATCCTTTCCTTCGTCATTGTCGGCTTCGCCTGGAAGCTGATCCTCAGCCCGTTATGGGGCGTGGCGCCCAGCCTGCTCGACATGGTCGGCCTCAGGAGCCTGTTCGAGCCGTGGCTCGGCAAGGAGGAATATGCGCTGACGACGCTCGGCCTGATCTCGGTCTGGCAGTTCATCGGCATTCCGATGATGCTGATCTACGCCGCGCTTCTTTCCATTCCCGAGGAGCTGCTGGAGGCGGCCGAATGCGACGGCATCACCGGCATGAGCCAGTTCTGGAAGATCAAGCTGCCGCTCATCCTGCCCTCCATCGGCATCATCTCGGTGCTGACCTTCGTCGGCAATTTCAACGCCTTCGACCTGATCTACGCCACCCAGGGCGCCATGGCCGGGCCCAACTTCTCGACCGACATCCTGGGCACGTTCCTCTACCGGACCTTCTTCGGGTTCCAGTTGCAGATCGGCGACCCGAACATGGGCGCGGCGATCGCCTCGATGATGTTCCTCATCATCCTGGTCGGCGTCTGCATCTACCTCTTCATGATCCAGACGCGGCTGCGCCGCTACCAGTTTTGAGCCGGTTTTGAAATCGTCATGAGCAAGGCACGCACATCCCTCCCCCGCTCGGCCGCCGCCCATGGCGTGCTGCTGCTCTATACGGCCATCGCGCTTTTCCCGGTGATCGTGATCATCATCAACGCCTTCAAGTCGCGGCAGGCGATCTTCCGCTCTCCCTTGTCGCTGCCCGACGCCGAGAGCTTCACGCTCATCGGCTTCGAGACCGTGCTGAAGCAGGGTGACTTCCTGCTCTATTTCCAGAACAGCTTCATTGTCACCGTGGCTTCGCTCGCCTGTGTCCTTCTTTTCGGCGCGATGGCCGCTTTCGCGCTTGCCGAATACCGTTTCCGCGGCAATCCGCTGATGGGGCTCTACCTCGCGCTCGGCATCATGATCCCGATCCGGCTCGGCACCGTCGCCATATTGCAGCTTATGGTGGCAGGCGGCCTCGTCAACACGCTGACCGCGCTCGTGCTCGTGTACTCGGCGCAAGGCCTGCCGCTCGCCATCTTCATCCTGTCGGAGTTCATGAAACAGGTCTCCGACGACCTCAAGAACGCCGGCCGCATAGACGGGCTGTCCGAATACACGATCTTTTTCCGGCTCGTGCTGCCGCTGGTGCGGCCGGCCATGGCGACCGTCGCCGTGTTCACCATGATCCCCATATGGAACGATCTATGGTTTCCGCTGATCCTGGCTCCGTCGGAGGAGACCAAGACGATCACGCTCGGCGCACAGGTCTTCATCGGCCAGTTCGTGACCAACTGGAATGCGGTGCTGGCGGCCCTGTCGCTGGCCATTCTGCCGGTGCTCGTTCTCTATCTCATCTTCTCCCGCCAACTCATCCGCGGGATCACAGCAGGAGCCGTCAAATGAGCGACAAGCCGCTGCGCGTCGTGGTGGCCGGCCTCGGCAATATGGGCCGCAGCCACGCGCTGGCCTATCACCGCAATCCTGGTTTCCAGATCGCCGCCCTCGTCAACCGCTCGCCGGTAGAGCTGGGTGGCGAACTGGCTGGCTACGCAATCGGCCATTCCTTCGAGGAAGCGCTGGCCGCGGAAAAGCCGGATGTGGTTTCGGTCAACACATACTCCGACAGCCATGCCGGCTATGCGGTCGCCGCGATGGAAGCGGGCGCCCACGTCTTCGTGGAAAAGCCGCTGGCAACGACCGTGAAGGACGCCGAACGCGTGGTGGCCGCGGCAAAAGCCAATGGCCGCAAGCTCGTCATCGGCTATATCCTGCGCCATCACCCGTCATGGCAGAAGCTCATCGCCGAGGCGCGGGCTCTCGGAGGTCCCTATGTCTTCCGTATGAACCTCAACCAGCAATCGAGCGGTCCGACCTGGAACACCCACCGGCAACTGATGCAGACCACCTCGCCCATCGTCGACTGCGGGGTGCATTATGTCGATGTCATGTGCCAGATCGCCGACGCGAAGCCGGTGGAGGTGCGCGGCATGGGGCTTCGGCTTTCCGACGAGATTGCGCCCGACATGTATAATTACGGCCATCTGCAGGTGCTGTTCGAAGACGGCTCTGTCGGCTGGTACGAGGCTGGATGGGGCCCGATGATCTCCGAAACCGCCTTTTTCGTTAAGGACATCATGTCGCCGAAAGGCAGCGTCTCCATCGTCATGGACGAAGGGGCCAAATCCGACGACATCGACACGCACACCAAGACGGCCACGATCCGCCTGCACAAGGCCGCGCGCAAGCCCGACGGCAGCTTTGCCGAACCGGACGAGCTCATGCGCATGGAGGGCGAGCCGGGGCACCAGGAACTGTGCGAACGGGAACAGGCCTTCGTGCTGAAGGCGATCCGGGAGGACGTCGATCTGTCCCGGCACATGGAAGACGCGGTCCAATCGCTGAAGGTCTGCCTTGCGGCGGACGAAAGCGTGCGCACCGGTCGCGCAATCAGGCTTTGAGGGTCGTCAATTGGGTTCGCTGAAACTGGAAAATATCCGCAAGTCCTTCGGCCAGGTGGAAGTCCTCAAGGGCATCGACCTGGAAGTCGAAGACGGCGAGTTCGTGATCTTCGTCGGGCCGTCGGGTTGCGGGAAGTCGACGCTGCTGCGCGTCATAGCGGGCCTTGAGGATGCGTCCGCCGGTTCTGTCTCGATCGACGGCGACGAGGTCGATACCGTCCCGCCGGCAAAGCGCGGCATAGCGATGGTCTTCCAGAGCTATGCGCTCTATCCGCATCTCACCGTGCGCGACAATATGGGCCTCGGCCTCAAGCAGGCGGGACGGCCGAAGGATGCGATCGCCGAGCGCATCGCCACGGCATCCAGGATGCTGGGCCTTGACGACTATCTCGACCGCCGGCCGGCCGAACTGTCGGGCGGCCAGCGCCAGCGCGTCGCCATCGGCCGTGCCGTCGTGCGCAATCCGAGGCTTTTCCTCTTCGACGAGCCCTTGTCCAATCTCGATGCCGCGCTGCGCGTGAACACCCGCATCGAGATCGCCAAGCTACACCGCAAGCTGAACGCCACCATGATCTACGTCACGCACGATCAGGTGGAGGCTATGACGCTGGGCGACCGCATCGTCATCCTGAACGAAGGGCGGGTCGAGCAGATCGGCTCGCCGATGGAGCTCTACAACAACCCGCAGAACATGTTCGTCGCCGGCTTCATAGGCTCGCCCAGAATGAACTTCATCGACGCCGCGTTGCTCGGCCAGTCCGGAGCCAGGACGGTCGGCGTGCGCCCCGAACACATCACCGTGGACCGCAGCCGGGGCGACCTCAAAGGAACAGTTCTGCATGTCGAGCATCTGGGCGCCGACACGATCGTCTACATGGACTGCGAGAAGGCGGGGTTCCTGACCGTCCGGCTCTTCGGCGAGCACAAATTCGTGCCCGACGAAACCCTGTTTGCCAGCCCAGACAGCGCGCGCCTCTACCGGTTTGACAACACCGGCGCCGTCATGCCGAGCGGCTAGAAGGAAACGACTTGCGTATACGCGCATTCTCAAGGGTTTCCTTGAGGAAGGCCGAATTGAGCTCGGGATCGTCCGACGGGTTCTGGAAGGCTACATAGTTGACCTCCACGCCCGCCTTGAAGGCAGTGAGCGATAGCGTGAAATAGATGGTGGCGCCTTCCGGCCGCAGTTCCAGGTCGAGCGCTATGCGCGGGCTATCCGTCCACGTCACGTGCGCCTCGCAGCCGTGCCGCAGCAGCAACGTGCCTGGCATGAAGAACAATTCGGCCGCCGATTCCACGATGTCGGCAATATTCGCCATGCTCTCCAGCCGGATAAAGGCAATGTAATCCGCCAGTTCGATGAGCCGCAATTCGCTGGCCACGTCCTGGATGGCGTTCGCAACGATGATTTCGCGTGTGACAGAAAAAGGCTGCCGGTCCATCTTATGTCGCCTCAAGCATGGAATTGGTATTAGGTCGTGGCTTCCGCCCAGCCTGGTAGACACGCCGCACCAACTCCGCGACCGCCTTGTAGAACTGTGACGGTATGATGCTATCGACCGAAACTTGTTTGTACATGGAACGGGCCAGCGCCGGTTCCTCGAAAACGGGCACGCCGTTGGCTTCAGCGATCACGCGGATGCGCAGGGCGATAAGATCCTGCCCCTTGGCCACCACTACGGGTGCCGCATCCTTGTCGCGGTCATAGCGCATGGCGATGGCGAAATGCGTGGGGTTGGCGATGACGAGCGTCGCCTGGGGCACAGCCGACATCATCCGCTGGCGCGTCCGGTCGCGGGCAAGCGAGCGCATGCGGGCCTTCACCAGCGGATCGCCGTCAGTCTGCTTCTGCTCATCCTTCACTTCCTGGCGGGTCATGCGCAAGTCCTGCCGCCAGTTGAAGCGCGACCACAGGATGTCGGCGACGGCGATCACCACCATCACAAGCGTAATCGCGGTTAGTATCTGAATGAAAATCTCGCGGATGGTCAGGGTGAATGCAAATGGGTGGGTGACCATGCCGGCAAGCATCCGCGGCTGGGCGTCTTGCAGGGTAAAGATGACGAAGGCGCCGGCGATCATCATCTTTCCCAGAGATTTGGCGAACTCCACCATGCCCTTCGCTCCGAACAGGCGTGTCCAGCCTTCCTTGAGCGATATGCGCGACATCTTCGGCTGGATCCGGTCGAGCACGAAGCGCGGCACATTCTGCAGCACGGATGCGGAAATCCCGGCGGCGATAAGAAGCGCCATCAGCGTGCCCACGACCTTGGAAATCTCCAGGAACACGATGCGATAGAGCGCGATCGCGTCCGTCTGCGTCTCCAGCGACCACCCGTCGGCGCGCTCCAGGAAAATGGCGAGAAAACCGGCGAGCCGCACGGCGCTGTCCTGCGCGAAGAAGATCGCAAACACCAGGATGGCGAGGAAGGAAGCCAGCGCCGGCGCTTCCTTGGAAAAGGGAAGCTGGCCCTTGTCCACGGAATCGCGGATCTTCTTCTCGGTCGCCTCTTCGGTTTTGCTTTCCTTGTCCGGCTTCTCGGCCATTCAAATCTCCCCGCGGATCAGCCGGTCTGGCCCGATTCTCAGGCGGCTTCCTGGGAAGGTTGAAGTTCGATTTTTCCAGCTTGGGCAAGTTGGACCGCGGTCGATGCGATGCGGCGGCGTGCGCGGCCGACATCCTCCGCCAGGACATTGTCATCGCCACCTGCCAGCTCGGACTCGATCATGCGCCTCGACCGTGCGCCCAGGGCGGAAAGAACCGCCTCGACAAGATCCTTCGGCGCGCCGCGCAAAGCGAGCGTCACCTGGTCGGTCGGAAGACCGTCGAACAGCGCCACACGCGCCTTTTGCGACAGGGTAACGAGTTCCTCGAACGTGAACAGCCGCGAGCGGATCGCATCCACATCGTCCGAGCCCGTGGCGCGCAACTCCTCCATCACCTCATCCACCTGCTCTTTGTCGAGCTCGTTAAGCACGCTGGCCACGCGGGCGTGCCCGGCAGACGCATCCTTGCCATTGGCTTCTGCCCGCAGGATCTCTGCGATCCGCTTCTCGATCATTTGCTTGGCGGCAAGTGGCAACTGGCCCATCGTCGCCATGCGGCGCACCACGGCACCCCGCTGTCCCTTGTCGAGCAGCACGAGGACGCGCGAGGCCGCCTGCGGCGCAAGGTTGGTCATGATGACCGCCACGGTCTGGTCGTGCTCGCCCCGCAGGATTTGCGAAAGCCGCTCCGCGTCGATCTTCTCGAGCTCAGCCCATACTTCCTCCAGGCTGGGTGGCGGCGCCTCACTTCGGCCAAGCAGGATGTTGACCTCTTCGGGCGAAAGCGATTCGGTCAAGATAGTGTCCATGCTGTCGGCCGAATCCAGCAGGCCCGCGCCCACAGTGAACTCGTGCTCGAACTCGCGCACGACCTTTTCAAGCTCCGCCTGCGGAATGCTTCGCAACAGCCGGGCAGCCTCAATCAGCGCCTTGAGCTCTTCCTGTTTGAAGAACTTCAGGAGCCTGCCTGCTGACGGCTTTCCCATGGCAACCAGAATGGCCGCAGCTTTCTGCGCCTGGGTCAGCTTCAATGGCTGGTTCATGAACGCTCTTCCCCCGATAAGTCGCTACGCAACCGGATTAGCCCGCGATCTCGGTCAGCTTGACGCCGAACCTGCTGGGATCGCTTTCCAGAAGGGTAATTTCGCCGCGCGCGATGCGCCGCCCGTTGACGACGACATCGACCGGCTCGCCGATGCGCCGATCCAAAGAGACGGTTGATCCCTTCTGCAAGGCCATCAATTCGGAAACCGGCATCTCGGCGCTGCCCAGCACGATCTGCACATCAACGGGAATGCCCATGACCAGGTCGGCATTGGCAGGACCGCCATGCGGTGTGTCCGCTCTCTGCCCACCGTCGTGGAGAACGCCCCGCAATTCCTCGATCGCCTGGTTGAGCTGCTCGTCATTGCCCTGTTCGCCCGCCGGATCGTTCTTCGTCATTTTCTTTCGCTCCTGTCGGGAAGGCCAGCGTCAACCGACCATCAGCCCGTCTATGACTTCCTGTCTTGCATCGAAGGGTTGCCGGATCCGCACTGTGTAATGCTTGCCCAACTTGCCGAATTCGCAGACGAACACGGTGCGCCCGCGCACCGAGAGTTTCGTTTCGGTTTGCGCCGTCTCGCCAAGCTCTAGGATCTGCCCCACCTGAAGATCGGCCAACGCGCGAAGCGGCATGCGCGCCAATGGAATGGTCGCTTCCATCTCGACGTTCGAGCGTTTTACTTCCTCGCTGAAACGATGATGCCACTCGACTGCTCTTGCCTGCTCCATTATCGGATCGGGCTTTGCAACCACGCGCGTCTCCAGGATCACCCTCTGCGGGAACCAGGCCGTCAGTTCTCCCACCTCGTCGCCGACGCCAAGCGTGAAACTGACGCGCACGCCGGGGCCGTCGCGCACGACGAAACGCTTGAAATCTGTTGGCCCGGAAAACGGCCGCGGAATGGGCAGCCGCAGGCCCAGCGCGCGCGCTCCCGTGCCGTTGATGGCCTGCGCGAACGCCTCAAAGACCATGGTGGCGACATCGAGTTCGATCCGCGACGGCGGACGCGTCAGCGGTGGCGGCGGAATATCGGGATCGCCACCGAAATACGCCCCCACCAGCAGCGAAAGCGCTTGCCCATCGAGGCACATGGTCAGGGCATCGCGAGACCGGTCCCCAGGCACGACGACGATCGCATCGAACGCTTCGCGTTCCGGCTTCAGCTCGGCGAGCCGCACGACGTCGATGTCGCCGACATCGAGCATGACGGGAGAAACGAACTTGTCGCGAAACATGTCCGCCAAGACCGGAAGAGCGCGCATGGAGGTCGCCTTGGCCGCTTCCGCGACGTGCCGGGGATCGCCGGTGGCGCCCACCAGCCGCTCCACGATCAGCTTTCGCATCAGCTCCGGATTGTCAGCGCCCAGCGTCATGATCCCGTCAAGCCGCCTTCTTTTCAATGCCGCCGGCGGCAGCGCCGGGATTCATGGTGCTCTGCTCCACCGCGTCGATCGACGGGCGGTCATAGGCGGAGATCGTCTTGCGGCCGAATTCGAGCGCAACCTGCGGCAGCGAGCCGTTCATGTAGGCGAGCAGTGTCTGCTTCACGATGACGTAGAGCCGGTTGTTCTTCTCCCGCACGATCTTGATCTTGGTCGCGATCGGTCCGACGACCGCATAGGACATGAAGATGCCTACGAAAGTTCCGACAAGTGCCGCACCCACCAGCGCGCCCAGGATTTCCGGTGACTGGTCGAGCGCACCCATGGCCTTGATGACGCCGAGGACGGCGGCAACGATGCCGAGCGCGGGCAGGCCGTCGGCCATGCCCTGGAGCGCGTGGTAGGGCTTGAGCTTGTCGCGGCGGATGGTCTGGATTTCCTCATCCATCAGCGCCTCGATCTCGAAGGGGCGCGCATTGCCGATAATGATGATGCGGCAATAGTCGCAGATGAAATGCGTCAGATCCTTATTGGCAAGCACCGTGGGAAACGCCTGGAAAATCGCCGATTCCTCCGGATTGTCGATATGCGCCTCGACCTCGCTGCGGGACTTCGCCCGCAATTCGCGCATGAGAGCATGCAGCACGCCCAGCGTTTCCAGATACTCGGTCTGCTTGGGCACTTTCTGCCTGAAGGCTTCGAGACTGGCCGTGCCGGTGTCCTTGACCACCCCCATTGGATTGGCGACCAGAAAGGTGCCGATCGCCGCGCCGCAGATGATGACGAACTCCCACGGCTGCACCAGTACGTCCACGTGACCGCCCATGGCCATGAAGCCGCCTATGACGCAGCCAAATGTGACGATCAGACCAATCAGAATGCTCACGGAGTGCCCTCGGTTGAGTTCAGTCGACCTATGCCTAGCTGCCGTGGCTTGCGCGAGGCTTGAACACCGGAGACAGGAAGGAAAGCCTCGCGCAAGGCACGGCAGCTAGCTTCAGGCCGATCTATCCTGCCGGAGCCGCGACGTGATCAACACCTATACCAGCTACCAGCTGATCTCGAGGGATATCACGAGTTCACTCGATCGCATTGAGAGCCAGCCGCTTGTGAACCGCGAGAGCGATTATTATCGCGAGAACATCGGCAATGTGAAAACGATCGAAGAATTTGTCGGCGACGAGCGCCTCTTCCGCTATGCGATGAAGGCGCATGGGCTGGAGGACATGGCCTATGCCAAAGCCTTCATGGTCAAGGCGCTGGAAGGCGGGATCGATGACGAGGAAAGCTTCGCCAACAGCCTGTCCGACAAGCGCTACCGCGACTTCGTGAAGACCTTCAATTTCGCCCGCGACGGCGAGGCGACGACCACCTTCTACAGCCCGACGACCGGCACGATCGACAAATATCTCCGCCAGACGCTGGAAGAGGACGCCGGCAAGCAGAACGAAGGCGTGCGGCTGGCCCTCTATTTCCAGCGCAAAGCCGGCGGTATCAAGAATTTCTACGAAGTGCTTGCCGATCCTGCTCTGGCGCAGGTGGTGCGCACCGCGCTGGGTTTTCCGCAAGCCCTTGCCCAGGCCAATGTCGACAAACAGGTGGACATGTTCAAGGACCGCATCGACATCGCGGACTTCAAGGATCCGGAGAAGGTCGAGGAATTCCTGAAGCGCTTCACCACCATGTGGGAGATCGAGAACCCCAGCTACACGCCGAATAGCTCGATTGCCGCGCTTTTCGCGCAGCCGGCCGAGTTCGGCATTTCGACCGACATGCTGCTGACCATCGCCCAGATGAGGAAATAGATGCAGACCGGACTTTACGTCTCGCTTTCCGCGCAGATGGCGCTTGAGCGCAGGATGACGACGCTGGCCGACAATGTCGCCAATAGCGGCACCGCCGGCTTCCGCGCCGGCGGCGTCACCTTCGACGACATACTCACCGGATTGACCAACGAGGCGGTAAGCTTCGTCTCGCCGGGCGATGATTCCTACGATACCGCCGCCGGTGCGCTGCAGGAGACGTCGAATCCTTTTGACTTCGCCGTCCAGGGGGATGCCTGGTTCGCCATCGAGACGCCCGCAGGCCCGGTCATGACCCGTGACGGCCGTTTCACGCTGCGCGATACGGGCGAACTCGTCACACTCGAAGGCCATCCGGTGCTCGACGCCGGCGGTGCCCCGTTGCTGCTCGATCCGTTTGCGGGGCCGCCCGAGGCCGGGGCCGACGGCACCTTGCGGCAAAATGGGCAACTTGCGGGGGCCATCGGGTTGTTTTCCTTCCATCCGGGGCCGAACTCGGTTCGCTATGGCAATTCCGGCTTCATCCCCGGCAATCAGCCCGAGCCGGTCGTGGACCAGCCCGACGTCGGAGTAGCCCAGGGCTTCGTCGAGCAATCCAACGTCAATCCGGTCCACGAGATGATGCGCCTGATCCAGGTCCAGCGGGCGTTCGAGCAGGTGACGACGCTGATGCGCGACAGCGACACCGCGCTCAAGGATGCCATCAAGACCATGGGTTCGTGAGGTGGACACTACGTCCGGCGAACCCGTGTCCGGCACCCTTCGAGGCACTCGGGCCTTGGAAGCTCTCGAAGGTCTTTACCTGCGCTTCAGCGATCCGCGGCTGGCCATCAAGCATGGCGGGCGCATTTCCGAGGTGACGCCCGTGCACTACCACGTGCGCGGTCTTTCCGCCGCTGCCTGCCTCGGCGACATCGTCTCCTATCAGCACCAGGGCCGGAGCCACTGCGGCGAAGTCGTCCGCATCAATGGCGAGGACATTCTAGTCGCGCCCTTCGGGCAGAACGAGCAGGCCAATCTTGGCCAGCCGGCCTTCTCCAGCGGACCGCTGACCATCGTCCCGCACGAAAGCTGGCGCGGGCGCGTCATCAACGCCCTGGCCGAACCGATCGACGGCGGGCCGGCGCTGGTGCGACCGGCGGACAACGCGCTCCCGACATCGCGGACGCCCGCCGCGCTGAAGCGCCAGCGCGTCGTCAAGCCCTTCAGCACGGGCGTGCGCGCCATCGACATTTTCACGCCCCTGTGCCACGGCCAGCGCATCGGCATCTTCGCCGGTTCGGGCGTCGGCAAATCGACCCTGCTCGCCATGCTTGCCCGTGCCGACGCTTTCGACACGGTCGTGGTCGCCATGGTCGGCGAGCGCGGTCGCGAGGTGCGCGAGTTCCTGGAAGACACGCTGGGCGACAAGGGCCTTGAAAAGGCCATCGCAATCGTCGCCACCAGCGACGAAAGCGCCATGATGCGACGGCGCGCGGCCGATACGGCCATGCGTGTGGCCGAAGCTTTTCGCGACCTGGGGCAGCGCGTGCTGCTCATCGTCGATTCCATCACCCGATATGCCCACGCCGCGCGCGAAGTGGCCATCAGCGCGGGCGAGCCGCCGGTCGCACGCGGCTATCCGGCTTCCGTCTTCACCGACCTGCCGCGCCTTCTGGAGCGTGCGGGGCCCGGCGAAGCGGGCGCCGGCACGATCACTGCCGTCATCTCCGTGCTCGTCGACGGCGACGACCACAACGACCCGGTGGCCGACAATGTGCGCGGCATCCTCGACGGCCACGTCGTTCTCGACCGCGCGATAGCCGAGCAGGGGCGGTATCCGCCCATCAACCCGCTCGCCTCGATCTCGCGGCTCGCCCAGCATGCCTGGGGCGAGGACAAGCGCCGCCTGGTTCAGCACTTGAAGGCGATGATCGCCCGTTTTGAGGAAACGAGGGACATTCGTCTTCTGGGCGGCTTCCAGGCCGGCGTCGATGCCGAGCTGGACGCCGCCGTCCGCCAGGTCCCCGTCATCTACGATGTGCTGCGCCAGTCGCCCCAGGATCCGCCGGTGCTTGATCCTTTCGCCGAACTGGCCACGAGGCTGAAAGCCAGGGAGATGCCGCGTGAAGGATAAGCTCGCGGACCTCGTGCTGCCCGACATGACGCCCGTCGAGGCGCTGGACATGGACGACGAGCCGAAAGCGCCGAATAGCCGCGTCCGCCGCAAATGGCGGCTGCGAGGCCGCTGGCGCACGAAGATGAGCCATCGGACGAGCGGCGACTGGCTGCTCGCCACGTGCGGGATCGGCCTTGCCGTCGTCTGTGCCGTGTTTCCCTGGTACATCTTTTTCAACCAGGAACAATTCGGCATCAGGCCGTTGAAATTTGCCGGCCGCGAGACAAGTGCGGGAAGCGCCGCCACACTTCAGCCCCAGCTCACAGGCGCCAGGATTCCGCTCGGCATGGCGCCTGAGCAGCTTGACTTCATTCCCACCGGGACGATCGGCACGACCTCTTTCGAGGAAGGCGGTCCCGTTACCCAGCCCTTCCCCGGCGACGTCGTGGCGTTTCAGCTCATCCATGCTGCTGCCGGGCGCGCCATGATCGAGGACCAGGACGGCTTCTGGATCGTCGAGCGTGGTTCGCCCCTCCCCGACGGCAGCCGCGTCGCCTCCATCGAAAAGCGCAATGAAGGCTGGGTGCTGACGACCACCCGAAACGCCGAGATCGCCCTCGGCCAACCTTGAGGGGACGACGCAAGGCCCACGCAAGACTGGACGCCTAGATTCCGTGGCGAACAATCGTGGGAGTCGCCATGCAACCGGTTAACCTGTTCGATCTGGCCGCGCAGCAGGCTCGGTGGCTTTCGGTCCGCCAGGCCGCCGTGGCCGGCAATGTCGCCAACGTCAACACGCCCGGCTACCGCACGGTCGATGTCGAGCCTTTCGAAAGCGTGCTGAACAACACGCGCGTGGCCATGCAGGCCACCGATGCCTCTCACAACCAGAACGGTGTGACGCCGGCGTCCTTCGGTCTCAACGAAGCCGACGATCCGAAGCTTCTTCCCTCGAAGAACAGCGTGGTGATGGAGGAAGAACTGGTGAAGGCCGGCGAGATACGTCGCGCATTCGAACTCAATACCGCCATCGTCAAATCCTTCCACCGCATGATGATGATGACCACGAGGACCTGATCGAATGGATGCCCTCTCCACCGCGCTGAAAGTGGCCGGCAGCGGCCTGACCGCCCAGTCGGAGCGGATGCGGGTCGTTTCCGAGAACCTGGCCAACGCCCAATCGACCAGCGACATACCGGGCGGCGACCCCTATCGCCGCAAGACGATCAGCTTCTCGGCCGAGCTCGACAAGGCCAGCGGCGGCAGCATGGTGGAGGTCTCCGCCATCTCCCGCGATCCCGGCGATTTCACCATCGACTATGATCCCGGCCACGAAGCCGCCGACGAGGCCGGCTACGTCAAGCGGCCCAACGTGAACATGCTTGTCGAAATGTCCGACATGCGCGAGGCGAACCGCGGCTACGAGGCCAATCTCCAGGTTATCAAGCAGGCGCGCGAACTCATTTCCATGACCATAGACCTCCTGCGGAGCAGCTGATGATTTCCGGTATAGGTGAACTTACGAGGCTTTCGGGGCCGCAATCGATCCTGCCTGGGCAGGAGACACAGGGCGCGGCAGCTCCGTCCGGCGACGCCTTCGCGGCGATGCTGAGCGATCTGGCGACGAGCACCGTTACCCGCCTCGAATCCGCCGAGCAGCTCTCGGTCAAGGCGCTCCAGGGCGAGGCCGATACGCGCCAGGTGGTCGATGCGGTGATGAGCGCCGAGCAGTCCCTGCAGGCGGCCATCGCCATCCGCGACAAGATCGTGACCGCCTATCTCGAAGTCAGCCGCATGGCGATCTGAGGAAGAAGAATATGAAGGCCCTATCCATCGCAGCCACCGGCATGAGCGCACAGCAGCTCAATCTCGAGGTGATCGCCAACAACATCGCCAATATCAACACCACCGGATTCAAGCGTGCGCGGGCCGAGTTTTCCGACCTTCTCTATCAGGTCGAGCGGCTGCAGGGCGTGCCGGAACGGGCCAACGCCAATATCGTGCCGGAGGGGGCCAATATCGGTCTCGGCGTTAAGACCTCGGCCGTGCGCAATGTCCACATCCAGGGCTCGCTCACCAACACCGGCAACAAGTTCGACATGGCGCTGGTCGGCAGGGGCTGGTTTGAAATCGAAGGCGCGGACGGGGAAATGCTCTACAGCCGCGCCGGAGCCTTCAACACCAACGCCACCGGCCAGCTCGTCACCGCCGACGGCTTCCCCGTCAATCCCGCCATCGTCGTCCCCGAGGGCACCGTGGAGGTAATCGTCAACAAGACCGGACAGATCTTCGCCCGCATCGACGGACAGGAAGATTTGCAGGATCTGGGCCAGCTCACACTTGCCAATTTCGCCAATGAAGCCGGCCTTGCACCCATCGGCAACAATCTGTTCCGCGAAACAGCCGCGTCCGGTCCCGCCAATGTCGGTGTGCCGGGCGATCCGGGCTTCGCAACCGTCGAGCAGGGCTATCTGGAAGATTCCAACGTCGATCCGGTGAAGGAGATTACCGAGCTGATCTCGGCGCAGCGTGCCTATGAGATGAATTCCAAGGTCATTAAGGCAGCCGACGAAATGGCCTCCACCATCACCCAGGCGATGCGATAGATGCAACACGGTTTTCTCCCGCGGCGGGCCTTACTGGCAGGACTGGCGACGGTCCTGCCGCTTTTCGCCTGCGTCCTTGCTGGCCCGGCCGGCGCGCAGGAGATCGCCGTCATCCCCACCCGCGTCATCTATCCGGGGCAGGTGGTCACCATGGATGCGCTTAATGAGGTAGCCCTGCGCCGGCCGCCGCGCGGCGGGGCAGAGATCGCGCGCAGCGTCACCGATCTCGACGGCAAGGTTGCGCGGCGCACATTGCTGCCCGGCCGGCTGGTGCCTCTGTCCTCGGTGCGCGAGGCCTACCTCGTCGAAACCGGCACCGCCGTTACGGCGGTCTACCGTCAGGGAGCGCTGACCATATCGCTGATGGCCGTACCGCTTCAGCCTGGCGCGGCGGGCGATATGATCAAACTGCGCAACGCCGATAGCGGCGCCGTGTTCAGCGGTATCGTGATGGCCGACGGCACGGTGCAGGTCGGCGCGTCATGATCGGCCGCCTCGTCCTTTTAGCGGCAATGGCTATCGCGACGTCCTCCGGCGCGGCCGATTACGACTATGTTCAGGCTTCCGCGCCGTCGTACCCGTCGTCCCCGTCCTCCCCCTCGGCGCTCGGCAGCGGTTCCGGCACCATGGCCGCCTCCCGCATCAAAGATATCGCACAACTGCAGGCCGCACGGGACAACCAGCTCGTCGGCTATGGCCTCGTCATCGGCCTCAAGGGCACCGGCGACAGCTTGCGCAACGCCCCTTTCACCGAGCAGTCCATCCGCGCCATGCTCGAGAACCTCGGCATCGCCACTGAAGGCGGGCGTGCCCGCGCCAAGAACGTCGCCGCAGTTATAGTGACGGCCAACCTGCCGCCTTTCGTGCAGTCCGGCGCGCGCATCGACGTGACCGTCTCCTCGCTCGGCGACGCCACCTCGCTGGCCGGCGGCACTCTCGTCATGACCCCGCTGCGCGCCGCCGATGGCGAGATTTACGCCGTGGGTCAGGGGTCGGTCATCGTTTCCGGATTCAGCGCCCAGGGGCAGGCCGAATCCCTGACTCAGGGCGTACCGACCGCCGGCCGCGTGCCCAATGGCGGCATCATCGAGCGGCAGGTCGCAGCGGAATTCGGCGATACTTCCGTCCTGACGCTGCAACTTCGCAACCCCGATTTCTCCACCGCCGTGCGCATCACCGACGCCATCAACGCCTATACCACCCAGCGCTTCGGCATGATCACCGCTGCCGAACAGGACGCGCGAACCATCCGGATACGCCGTCCGAAGGATATATCGGCCGCGCGCTTCTATGCCGAGATCGAGAACCTCGTCGTCGAATCCGATGGCCCCGCCCGCGTCGTCGTCGACGAGCGCACCGGTACCGTAGTGATAGGCCAGGATGTCCGCATCTCGCGCGTTGCCATCTCCCATGGCGCACTCACCGTCCGCATCACGGAAATGCCGCAGGTCGTGCAGCCGGAACCCTTCTCGCTTGGCGAGACGGCGGTCGAACCCTACACCGTCATCGAGGCCGACCAGCCGGATGCACGGGTCGCCGTCCTTGACGGGCCGGACCTGCAAACGCTGGTCGCCGGCCTCAACCGTCTCGGCGTAAAACCCGACGGCATCATCGCCATTCTCCAGGGCATCAAATCGGCCGGCGCGCTGCAGGCCGAGCTGGTGTTGCAATAGGGATCGTGACCATGAAGCTCTCCGTGCCGCGATGGCCCAAAACCCTCCGCTGGGATCGTTGTGCTCTGATCTTGTGCGTGGCCGTGCTGGCGCTGTCCACGGCGCCGGGCCAGCGCGCCCTGCAGGCGGCCGAGAGCATGGCCAACGCCACGCAGGACGAGATCGAGCGGTTCTGCGCCAACATCGCCGACGCCGCCCGTGACCGGCGCTATTCGCTGCAGCGCCTGGAGCTTGAAAAGCTGCGCGGCGAGATAGACGAACGCATCGTGGCGCTGGAGGAAAAGCGCTCCGAATACGAGGGCTGGCTCGCCCGCCGGGACGCTTTCCTGGCCAAGGCGGAGGGCGGCGTCGTAAGCATCTATGCAAGCATGCGGCCCGACGCCGCCGCCGAGCGCCTGGCCGAGGTGCGGGCGGAACTGGCCGCCGCCATTCTGATGAAGCTGGAGCCCCGCGTGGCCGGCGTCATCCTCAACGAAATGAACAGCAAATCGGCCGCGGCCCTGACCACCATCATCGCCAGCGCGGCACGCCCCGAGGATCCCTCATGATACGTTTCGCCCGCCTGCCGCTGCAGCCCCGCGTGGCCGGCGTCATCCTCAACGAAATGAACAGCAAATCGGCCGCGGCCCTGACCACCATCATCGCCAGCGCGGCACGCCCCGAGGATCCCTCATGATACGTTTCGCCCGCCTGCCGCTGCTCGTGGTGACCCTGGCGGTGGCCGGCTGCGCCGCCGACAGCGAGTTCAACAGACCACCCGCCCTTTCACCGGTCGGCGCGGGGGCCGAACCAACTTCGCTTCCCGCCTATCACTACCCGAACCGCCCCCCCTCCTCGGTCAGCCGCTATTCGCTATGGAGCGACCGGCAAAGCCGCTTCTTCACCGACCCGCGCGCGCTGGAAGTGGGTGATATCCTGACGGTGGAGATTTCGATCGACGACAAGGCCAGTTTCAAGAACGAATCGGAGCGTTCGCGCCAGGCCAGCCGCAATCTTGGCCTTTCCGGGGCATTCGCCCTCGGCGGTGCGGGATCGTCTGGTTCGGCCGAAGCCGAAATCGGCTCCGGCACCTCGACCAACGGCGCCGGCGCGACCGAGCGTTCCGAGGCGATCAAACTTACGGTCGCGGCAATCGTCACCGAAAGGCTGCCCAACGGCAATCTTCGTATTTCGGGCACCCAGGAAGTGCGCGTGAATGCGGAGTTGCGCGTACTCACCATTGCCGGCATCGCCCGACCCAGCGACATCGGACCGAACAACACGATCTCCTATGAACGTATAGCGGAGGCGCGCATCTCCTACGGCGGGCGCGGCCGCCTCACCGAGGTCCAGCAGCCGCCTTACGGCCAGGAATTCCTCGACAAAGTACTCCCATTCTAAGGGCAAGCGTCCGTGACACTCGTCATCCAGGAAGAAGAAGAAAAGAAGGGGCCGTCGCTCATCCTGCAGGTCGTCGCCCTGCTGGTCGTGACAGCGATGGCTGTCGGAATGGGTTGGTTCACCGGTGGCTACCTGGAGGAGCGCCAGATCGTCAAGACGGAACCAACCGGCTTCAACGACGGGAGCAAGGCAGCGGCAGCGCCGGCGGCTGCCGAAGGCGAAGCCCCTCTTCCGCCTGTGATACATGCGCTTGACCCCATCACCACCAATCTGGCCGACCCGAGCGAAATCTGGGTTCGTATGGAAGTCGCGCTCGTCTTTTCGGCGCAGCCGGACCCGGCACTGGCCGAAGCCATTCACCAAGACCTGTTCGCCTTCATGCGCACGGTCAAGCTGCGTCAGATCGAAAGCGCGAGCGGCTTCCAGCACCTGAAGGAAGACTTGCTCGAACGCGCCCGCATTCGCAGCGACGGCCAGGTGGAGAATGTTCTGTTCAGGACATTTCTGTTCGAATGATCCGCACGCTGCCCTTCGCAATGGCGCTGCTTTTCCTTGCCGCACCCGCCCAGGCCCAGACTCTCGATTTCGGTGCGCTCGCGGGCGATACGAACGGAACGACCGTAGGCTACATCATCCAGATGTTTGGCCTGCTCACGGTTCTGTCCATCGCGCCCGGTATCCTGATCATGGTGACGAGCTTCACCCGCTTCGTCATCGCCTTCTCGATCCTCAGGGCCGGCATGGGTCTGCCATCGACGCCGGCCAATCTCATCCTCATCAGCCTGGCGCTCTTCATGACATTCTATGTAATGGCCCCGACCTTCGACCGGGCGTGGAACGAAGGTGTGCGTCCCCTGATGGACAACGAGATCACTGAAACAGTGGCCATGGAGCGTATCGCGCAGCCTTTCCGCACCTTCATGGCGAACAATGTGCGCGAAAAGGACTTCGCGCTGTTCGCCGACCTGGCGGCGGAACGTGGCGAAATAGAAATTTCCGCGGACAGCGTGGATTTGCGCGTCCTCGTCCCGGCCTTCATGATCTCGGAAATCCGCCGAGGCTTCGAGATCGGATTTCTGATCGTGCTGCCGTTCCTGGTGATCGACCTGATCGTCGCCACCATAACCATGTCGATGGGCATGATGATGTTGCCGCCCACCGTGGTCTCGCTGCCGTTCAAGATATTGTTCTTCGTGCTGATCGACGGGTGGAATCTGCTCGTAGGCAGCCTCGTGCGGTCGTTCCTTTAGAGCGCCTCGCGCGCGGGACGTGCCTGCCGAAAATAGTTCGGCCGATTATCCTTTTGGTAGGATTTCCTCCCCATAAATGCATCCGAAAGCAGGGCGGAGTGACCGTGTATGTAGGTCACCGGCATGATGCCTCTCCGTCCTACCGGATCGCCCGGTATGTCCCGCGTAATTTTCGTATTCAGGGGCGTATTTCCCATGGCAAGCATCAATACCAATGCGTCGGCAATGACCGCGCTGCAGACCCTCAACTCCATCTCCAAGAACATGGCGACCACCCAGTCGCGCATCTCGACCGGCCTTCGTGTCGCCGAAGCGTCCGACAACTCGGCCTATTGGTCGATCGCCACGTCGATGAAATCCGACAACAAGGCTCTTTCGGCAGTGCAGGACGCGCTCGGCCTTGGCGCCGGCAAGATCGACACGGCCTATACCGGCATGAACAGCGCTCTTGAGGCGGTCGACGAGATCAAGCAGAAGCTGATCACGGCGCGCGGCGCAAGCGTTGAGGACAAGGCGAAGATCCAGGCGGAAATCGATGCCTATCAGGATCAGCTGACCGCCATCTCCAACTCCGCGTCCTATGCCGGCGACAACTGGCTGTCGCGCAATTCCGACACCGATCCGACCTCGGTCAGTGTCGTGTCGTCCTTTGCCGACGGAGCCGTCGGCACCATCAACATCGACCTGAGCACCGTTACTCTCGTGGACGCTGGCGCGGGCAACGGCCTCCTGGAAACAGTAGGTGCGGCCTCCGGCTCTACGGTCCTCGGGATGACCGTTGTCGGAACGACCGATGCCGACATTGACAACCTCATCACCGACATCGACACCGCGCTTGGAACAATGGCCACTGCGGCCTCGAACCTTGGCGCCGGCAAGATGCGCATCGATCTGCAGAAGGACTTCGTCTCCAAGCTCTCCGACGCCATCGACCGCGGCGTGGGCCAGCTCGTGGACGCCGACATGAACGAAGAATCGGCCCGTCTGTCGGCCCTTCAGGTTCAGCAGCAGCTGGGCGTTCAGGCGCTTTCGATCGCCAACCAGAACACCCAGGGCATTCTCTCGCTCTTCCGCTAATCCGCGGTTTTCCGGGCCTAGCCCGGAGCGAAATGACAATCGGTCGGGCCGCTTCCTACGGGAGGCGGCCCGTTTTTGCTTGCCGACCCATCACCGGTTAAACAGTTGTTAACCATAGCTTTGTAGTCATGGTTAACCAAAGGTTTCGCCGCCGGGTCCCAACCGGCCCGAGGCACACAGTCGAAGGGGTGAGCAACGTGGCCAGCATCATGACGAACGCCTCTGCAATGGTTGCATTGCAGAGCCTTAAAGCCACCAACAAGGCGATGGACACCGTTCAGGGCCGCATCTCCACGGGCTATCGGGTGGCGGAAGCCAGCGACAACGCCGCCTACTGGTCGATTGCCACCACCATGCGCTCCGATAACAAGGCGCTTTCGGCGGTACAGGATTCGCTGGGGCTGGGGGCAGGCAAGATCGACACGGCCTACACCTCCATGAGTGACATCATCGGTCGGGTCGACGAGATCAAGTCGAAGCTTGTTTCAGCGCGCGGGGCGAGCGCGGAGAACCAGACGAAGATCCAGGCCGAAATCTCGGTTCTGCAGGACCACATCAGAAACGCCGCCATGGGCGCCAGCTATGCCGGCACCAATATCCTGGCGACGGATTCCACCGCCGATGTCGAGATCGTTTCGTCCTACAATCGTGCATCCGACGGCACCGTTTCGGTCGGAACCATCACCGTGTCCATCGCGACGATAAAGCTGTTCGACGCCGCCGGCGCCGTCGCCGAGCCCATGGTCGCCGACATCATGGCAATAGACGTCAACGGTGCAACAGATGCTCAGGTCGACACCTTTCTGACGCAGCTCGAAACCGGCATGGGCCTGATGGCCAATGCGGCCGCCGATCTCGGTGCGGCAAAAACCCGGCTGGACCTGCAGAAAGATTTTGTCGCCAACCTCAAGAACTCCATCGAGCGTGGTGTCGGTGCGCTGGTCGATGCCGACATGAGCGAGGAATCAACCAAGCTCCAGGCCCTTCAGGTTCAGCAGCAACTAGGCATCCAGGCGCTTTCCATCGCCAACCAGAACGCCCAGAGCATCCTCGCCCTCTTCAAGTAATCACCGTTGTACGTATCTGAATGATGGGCCGCTCCATGCGCGGCCCATTTCATTTTCGCACAAGTTTCAAGGCCTAGTGTCACTACGTATCCTGCCGAGGAGTGTGGTGGACTTTGCCTGAACAGCTTCAAACCGTTTTCGATAATTTCCGGGCGCTCGGGCCGCGAAGGCTGGGCATGATGGCCGGCATCCTGGCCCTCGTCATGACCATGGTCGTGGCAGGCGCGCTTTATCTCAACCGTCCCGCCTACGAAACGCTTTATATTGGCCTCGAACGCTCCGACGTGAACCAGATCGGCCTCGTACTGGGAGAAGCCGGCATCGGCTTCGACGTGGTGTCGGACGGAACCGCCGTGCTCGTTCCGGCCGGCAAGACCGCGCAGGCGCGCATGCTCCTGGCCGAAAAAGGCCTGCCGACGAGCACCAATGCCGGCTACGAGCTCTTCGACAACGTGGGATCACTTGGTCTGACGACCTTCATGCAGGAAGTCACGCGGGTCCGCGCGCTGGAAGGAGAAATCGCCCGCACCATCCAGTCCATCGCGGGCATCAAGGCCGCGCGTGTTCACATCGTCATGCAGGAACGGGGCAATTTCAGACGGGAAGAGCAGGAGCCGTCCGCCTCGGTCGTGATCCGGTCATCGGGCATCGAGGCCAGCGCCAAGGCCGCGTCGATCCGGTACCTGGTTTCGGCCGCCGTTCCTGGACTTAACGCAGAAAAAGTCACCGTTCTCGATTCCTCGGGAACGCTGCTTGCAGCGGGCGACGATCCCGCCAACAACACGGCACAGCGCTCCATAGGCGTGGAGCGCACGGTGGAGGCGCAGGTCGAGGACAATATCCGCAGAGCATTGGCCCCCTATCTCGGGCCCGACAACTTCCGCGCCAGCGTGAAAGCCGACGTGAACACGGATGCCAGACAGGTCGAGGAGGTGATCTACGATCCCGACTCCCGCGTCGAGCGCTCCGTCCAGGTCGTCCGCTCTTCCGACAGCGCCAGCCAGGAGACGGCCGCAACCCCCACCACCGTTCTCCAGAACCTGCCGCAGGAAGACAACCCGGCCACCGAACGGCCAAGTTCCACCGAGGAAAGCGAGCGGCGCGAGGAGACCACCAATTACGAGATGAACACCAAACGCATCGCCACGACGAGCAATGGCTATGAGATCTCGAAGCTGTCGATTGCCGTCGTGGTCAACCGGGCACGCCTCCAGGCCGTGCTGGGCGAAGGCGCCACGCCGGACCAGTTGAACGAACGGATCGCCGAGATCCAGTCGGTCGTGGCCTCTGCCACCGGCTTTTCCGAAGTTCGCGGCGACATCCTCAATGTCACGGCGGTAGAGTTCATCGATGGGCTGGACGGCGTCGAGATCGTGGAGCCCGGCCCGCTGGCGCAGCTTGGCCAGCACACGGGCACGCTGATCAATGCTGCCGCATTCGTGCTCGTCGCCTTCCTCGTCACCTGGTTCGGCCTGAAGCCGATGACGGCTGCCTTGCTCTCACCCGCCGGGGGCGGCGCGGCGGCCATGGAAGAGGCCCGCCGCTCCCTGCCCAATCCTGCCAATGAGCCGCGTCTGCCTGGCGCGACTGATCAGATGGCCGACCTTGAAGCCGATGATGAGGAGGCGGACCACCCGCTCCGCCTCAACCCCGCGCCTCAGAACAGGCTGGCCCGCATGGTCGACCTGAGCGAGGAACGCACGGCGGAAATACTGCGTAAATGGGCGCGCGCTGAAACCGAGGTAGCACGCACATGAACGCTATCGCACTAGCCGACGCTTTGACAGATTTTGGCTCAGGCCAGGTTTTGCCCCGACGCCGCATGGCCGACTTTACCGCCGCCGGAACTGCTACGCAGCAGCCGGCCGCCAGCCCCCCCGAACCCGAGCCGACCGTATCGCGCAAGGAACTGGAAGCCGGGATTGCCGAGGCTGAAGCCAGGGCGGAAGAGCGTGTCAGGCAGGAATATGAGGCGTTGCTGGCCGGCGAACGCGAGAAACACGAAGCCGAGGCCCAATCGCTGAAGGCGCAACTTGGAGAGGCAGCCGCGGCGCTGATCGGCGCCCGTTTCGAGGCGCTGGAGCAGCAGGTGGTGTCGCTGACGAGCGCCGTCGCCGCCCGCATCCTTGGCGTCGCACTCACCGAAGACCTGCAGCGGCGCTCCATCGAGGAACTGGCGCGGATCGTAAACCAGGCGCTGGCTGACAGCGACATCGTGAATGTGCGCGTGCGCGGGACGCCGCTCATGTGCGAGGCGCTGCGCGGAAAGATCGGCGACAAAGCCAACAGAGTGACCTTTGCCGACGGCACCGATATGGATCTCACCGTCCAGCTCGATGAAACCCTGCTCGAAACTCGGCTGGGCGAATGGTCGGACGCGCTCGCCGAGGTATTCGGATGAGCATGGACGATACACAGGACCGGCGCCCGGAAATCATCATCGTCCGCCGCAAAAGCGACGACGAGGACGAAGGCCATCACGGCGGCGTCTGGAAGATCGCTTTCGCTGACTTCATGACGGCGATGATGTGCTTCTTCCTGGTGATGTGGCTGATCAATGCAGCGAACGAGCAGACACGCGCCGCGCTTGCCAGCTATTTCAACCCGGTGAAGCTGATCGACCGCAACACCAATCGCAAGGGTCTCGAGGAGATTGGCCAAGGTCCGCAGACGTCGACATCCGACAGCGATGCCGAGAAATCCACCGACGCGCCGGCCGGCGAGAACGACAAAACATTAGGCCCCTCGACATTCAAGAACTCGACCGACCTTTCGGATACGAGGAAGTATTCCGACGAGAACTTCTTCTCCAATCCCTATGCGGTGCTGGCCGAAATCGCATCGGAAACCGGCACGATGCAGAATATATCGGCCAAGGGGGAAGGCGGCGCGCAGCTGGCCGGCCCATCCTCGGGCGCATCGGGCGGTGAAGCCTACCGCGATCCGTTCGCTCCCGATTTCTGGTCGCAGCAGGTCGTCACGCCCCGCATCGGCGTCGAAGGCGATCCCGACGAGGCACGGGATCAGCCTTCCGGCGCCGACGAGCGTGCGGCCGAAACCGGCTCCCATCAGCTCGCTTCGCAAGGCGAGGCGGAACCGGCATTCGGCGGACCGGCGCAAACGAGGGCGGACGAAATCGAAGCCGGCGAGCGCGCCGCGCTGGCTCCGGTCCCGGAAGTAGAGCCTCTGCGCGAAATCCCTGCCCCCGCGGAACCGGCCGCCGACGCTGAACCCGACCCCGCATCCGCGGAGACGCAACAGGCCGAGCGCACCCGCGACGCGGCCGAGCGCGTGCGTGCCGAGCTTTCACGGGCGCTGGCCGGCGAAGGGCTGGAGGCCTCGGTGACCGTCTCGGCTGGCCGCGAAGGCGTCATGATCTCGGTAACGGACGACATGCGGCACGGCATGTTCTCCATCGGCTCGGCGGTGCCGGGGCGCGAGCTGGTACTTGCCATGGAAAAGATCGGCGCCACCCTGGCCGACAAGCCGGGCACCATTCGCGTGCACGGGCACACCGATGGAAGGCCGTTTGCGGACGGCTCCTATGACAATTGGCGCTTGTCAACCGCCCGTGCTCATGCCGCGCAGTACATGCTGGTGCGCGGTGGCCTGGACGAAGCCCGGATAAGCGAGGTCGCCGGCTTCGCCGACCGCCAGCTCAAGATTCCCGGCGACCCGTTCGCCGCCGCCAACCGCCGCATAGATATTCTCCTTGAGGTGCCGCAGTGAGATGCTGCCGCGGCATTTTCCTCGCGCCTTGCCTTGTGCTGCTGGGCTTGACGCTGGCACCGGGCGCGCAGGCCGGTGCCCTGCAGCCATATCAGATGGTCCGCTCACTCCAGGTCGTTCAGGACAAGATTGCCGATGGCGACCACGCGGCGCTGCCCATGCAGCGCAAGCTGCTTGGCATTATCGACGAGAAATTCCGCGCCGCCGAAGCCGCGGACTTTCAAGATTCGCGAAACTTCAACGCGCTCCTCATCTACGGAACCAGCGGCGGCAATCCCGCGACGCTCGCCAGCGTCGTTTCACGGCTTGAGCTGGAAGGCGACCGCGACCGGTTGGGCAGGGGCGTCGTCAGCTATTCGCTCGGCGACTTGGCCTCGGCGCGCGAAGCTCTCGACGGTTTCGACCCGCGCGAAGTCGACGGCGACCTGGCGGCTCCGCTGGCGCTCGTCGCCGGTGCGCTGCATGTGCGCGACGATCCCCACCGGGCTCTCGACCTGTTTGACGAGGCTCGGCTTCTCAGCCCCGGCACGCTGATCGAGGAAGCAGCGCTTCGCCGCTCCGTGGAGCTTGCCGCCCACATTCACGACATGACGCGCTTCGCCAGCGTTTCGATGCAGTATGTACGGCGTTTCCTCGGTTCCCCCTATGCCAGCCAGTTCGCCGAGGCATTCGTTAGCGGTGTGATCGAGATGCACGAAACTGCGGACCTGGCCCTGGTCAAGCGTGTCATCGGTGCCATGGAGGGTGAGCGGGCGCAGGTGATCTACCTTCGCATCGCGCGCAAAAGCGCAATCGAAGGGTATGACCGGCTCCTTGCTTTCGCCTCCGACAATGCTGAAGCCTATGCCGAAGGCGGCGAAGCCGGGCCGGACCCCCGCGCCGTGCTCTACGCGAACGTCGCCTCCGTGACTTCCGAGAATGTCGGCAGCGTTCTGGAGACATTGAAAGGGCTCGACGAGCGGCAGCTTTCCGCCAACGACCGCCAGCTACTGCAGGCGGCTCGCGCCATTGCCGAGCGGGTCGTGTCCCCACCGGACACAAATGCATCCGCGCCGGCCATTGAAGAAGTCGCTGAAGCAACCGAGACCGAAGCGACGGAAGAAGCGACGGCTGCCGACGAGAGCGAAGCATTCTTCGCGGCGGCTCGGGACAAACTCAAATCCGTGGATGCCTTGCTCGGCGAGGATAAGGAATGACAGACGCGATCAGAACGAATGTGCTTGCCGTCATGGGCCGATCCCGCGATGTCCCCCGCAATGCGGAAAGCGGCACCACGTTGGCGGACCTTTTTAGCAAGGAACTGGGCGACAACATCCCCCGCAAGGAGAGCGATCCTCCCACTCTGCCCCAGGATGCGGCACAGCCCAAGGCCGATCTGAAACTGTCCGACCTTTTCCAGAAGCTCGATCTGCCGGAAGATGCCGGACAGGACGAAGCGACCGAGATCGAGCTGCCAGTCCCTCCTATCGAAGCCGGCGATACGGAAAACCAACAGTCGAGCATGCCTACGGCGGGCGCGTCAGCAGCGGAGGTAAAGGGCAATCTTGCACCGACTGTCGGCCCTGCCCGCGGTCAATCCGATCAGCCGAAAGCCGATCCCGCCGGCGAGGAGGCTGAGCAGGCAAGGCAGCCCGGCGACCATACGCAGGCATCTCAGGTGACCGCCAGACCCGGCGCGCAAGCAGCGAAATCAATCAGCGGGCCTTCCGAGATACGAGAAGCATTGGTTCTCCCTCAAACCCGCTCGGGTGATGCTGAAAACACGCAGCGACAGGGCGCTGTGGCGGTAGGCGACAAAATTGCAGCGGCGGCGGGCAAATCCGGATCGGCTGGCGACATGACGGAAGACCGCTCCGACCAGCGTCAGCAGGGCGGAAATGGCGAGAATGCGAAGGCATTTCGCGTAGTGAGCGTGCAGTCCGCACCGGCACCGGCTGCCGTGACGGTTTCGACAAGTCCAACCGGGACCGCGCTTGTCGGGACGCTCAACGCTGATCCGGGGTTTGCGGCAGCCGCAGCGGAAGCGGCACGGATCGCGGCCTCCGGCGGCGAGCGGCCGACCGGTCCGCTTCACACGCTGAAAATCCAGCTTCACCCGGCAGAGCTGGGCGCCGTGACGGCCAAGCTCAGCCTGTCGGGAGAGCAACTCATGGTAGAAATACAGGTCGACAACGCCGATGCCCGCCAACGGCTGAACGCGGACGGCGACTCCATGCTCCGGGCCTTGCGGGCGATGGGCTACGAAGTCGACCGCATCCAGATTTCGCAGAACGCCAGCAACGGCGCTCCGGCTGCCGGCAATCAGCCCAGCGGCCGCGAGCCCTCGCTGCGGCAGAGCACCGGCGGGGATCGCCAATCGGGCAGCGGTGCGAACGGCGAAGGGAATTCCGGCCACGGCCGAAAAGCAGCGGACCGCCATAGCGGCGAGATGAGGAACAATGATCCTTCGGGCGGTGATCTTTACATCTAGCCTCATCGTCGCAGCAGGGACCGCGCACGCCAATCCCTGCGAAGCGGAGATCCTGCGGGCCTCGTCGAAATACCATATCCCCGCCGGCATCCTGTACGCCGTAGGTCTTACGGAGACCGGCGTTCGCGGCAGCCTGCAGCCCTACGCGCTGAACATCGAGGGCAAGGCTTTTTTCCCAAAAAGCCGTGGCGAGGCGCAGGCGGCTTTCACTGAGGCCAAGGCTCGGGGAAAGACACTGATCGACCTTGGCTGCATGCAGGTCAACCATCACTATCACGGCGCCGAGTTCCGGTCCGTCGTCGAAATGCTCGACCCGCACAAGAATGTCGACTATGCCGCGCGCTTCCTGGTAAGGCTGAAGCAGAGGCACGCGACATGGTCCATGGCCGTCGCCCGCTATCATGCCGGCCCCGACAACGACCCCGCCCAGAAGCGCTATATCTGCCGGGTCATCGCCAACATGGTCGCCACCGGTTTCGGACAATGGACGAACCGGGCACGAGATTTCTGCAACCGATAGGCGAGTTTCATTCGCCGGAAGGCCCCGTCATACCCGTACTCGAACCTCTCGAATAATTAAATATTAAAAATAATTGTTGTCTCCGATTCGTTCGACCTTGTACCTCTTGTACAGGAAGTGATTCGGAGGGCGGGCCGATGATTGTAGTGGTGGACGAGCGTGAGCTCGTAACCGAGGGGTATAACTCACTTTTCGGACGAGAAGGGATCGCGACGGCGAGTTTCGGTCCCGGCGAGTTCGGCGAATGGGTCGAGACTGTCGCGGAAGACGATTTGAAAGCCGTCAGCGCGTTTCTGCTCGGCCAGTGTGAGACAGGTGACTTGCCGGCGCGGCGCATTCGCGGCCGGTCGAACGCGCCGGTCATCGCCCTTGCCGAACAGAACTCACTGGAAGATACGCTTCGCTTGTTTGAATCCGGCGTCGACGACGTCGTTCGCAAGCCGGTGCATGTGCGGGAGATCATGGCTCGCATCACGGCGATCAGCCGGCGCGCGCAGGCCATGGAGCCCAACTATACGGAAGTTGGCGCGATGCGCATCTTTGCCGACGGGCGCGATCCCGAGATCGACGGCAAGCCACTGCCGCTGCCCCGCCGCGAGAGGCGCATTCTGGAATATCTGGCAGGCAATGCCTCGCGCAGGGTGACCAAGACCCAGATATTCAACGCCATCTACGGCATCTTCGACGAGGACGTCGAAGAGAACGTCGTGGAGAGCCATATCTCGAAGTTGCGTAAGAAGCTGCGCACGAAGCTCGGTTTCGATCCCATCGATTCCAAACGCTATCTCGGCTACCGGCTGGTCGTGTGATGGCGGTCGCGGTTGTAGCCGCGACCGTTCCTGTGGGCAGGCTTTTGGAGGCCAGCTTCGCACAAGTCACAGACGCTATCCTCTCCCCGATAATCGGCGTGGAATACGAGGAGAAGTCCCGATGAGCCTTTACGGCATGATGCGAACCGGCGTTTCCGGCATGAATGCCCAAGCGAACCGCTTGTCGACGGTCGCCGACAATATCGCCAACTCCAGCACCAATGGCTACAAGCGCGCCAAGACGGAATTTTCCACGCTCGTCGTGCCGAGTACAGAGGGCGCCTATAATTCCGGCGGCGTCACCACGACCGTGCGCAATGCGGTCTCCACCCAGGGCGTGCTGCAATACACCACGTCAGTCACGGACCTTGCCATCCAGGGCCAAGGCTTCTTCGTCGTGCAGGACCCCGGCGGGCAGCCGTTTCTGACCCGCGCCGGTTCCTTCGTCCTCAACAGCGAAGGCCAGATGGTTAATGCGGCCGGGCTGAAGTTGATGGGCTACAGCTTTGCCGATGGTGAACCAACGGCGACGGCCAACGGTTTCAACGGTCTTGAGCCCGTGACGGTCGCACAGGCCGAACTTGTCGCCACGCCGTCCCGCAACGGCTTGCTGAAGGCGAACCTGCCGGCTGATGCCGCCGTCGTCGCACCGGCCAATCTGCCGTCCGCCAACGCCGCAACCGCCGAATACTCGGCCAAGACATCGATGGTCGCCTACAACAATCGCGGCGAACAGATATTGCTGGATGTCTACTTCACCAAGACCGGAACCGATGCTTGGGAGGTGGCCGTTTATAATCGCGCCGATGCCGCACCCAATACCTCGTTCCCCTACGCTTCGGGTGCGCTGGCAACCCAGAGCCTGACCTTCGACCCTGCGAACGGCAAGCTCGACGGCGCGAGTGCCACCGACATCACCGTGCCGGTGCCCGACGGCGATAATCTGGAGATCGACCTGTCCTCGATGACCCAGCTCGCGGTCGATTTCGAAGTGCTCGATGCGGAAGTCGACGGCGCCGCGCCGAGTGCGATTGAAAGCGTCGAGATCGGCACGGATGGCGTCATCTATGCCCAGTATGCGGACGGCTCTTTCCGTCCGATGTACAAGATACCGGTGGCCTCGGTGCCGAGCCCGGACCAACTGCAGGTCATATCGGGCAACCTCTTCGCCGCCAGTCCCGAATCGGGTGCCGTGCGCATGGGCTTTGCCGGTCAGGCTGGGCTGGGCGAGATGGTCTCCGGCGCGCTGGAGAACTCCAATGTCGACATCGCCGAGGAACTGACGAGCATGATCGAGTCGCAGCGCAGCTACACGGCGAATTCCAAGGTGTTCCAGACCGGATCGGATTTGATGGAGCTCCTGGTCAACCTCAAGAGGTAGCCGGGGGCGCGAAAAATTCGCGCAAGGAAGGTCGTTAAGGAGATGAAATGTCGCTCACCACTGCTTTGAGTATCGCACAGTCGGCGCTATTCAATACGTCTCGGCAGACGAGCGTCGTTTCCCGCAACATCTCGGAGGCGTCCAATCCAGATTATGCGCGACGCAACGCGATCCTTTCGAGCACGGGAGCCGGTGCGCGCGTCGCCGAGGTCCGCAGGGCAACCAACGAAATCCTCTTCCGGCAAAATCTGTCGGCGATATCGAGCTGGCAGGCGCAATCCGGCCTTTCTCGCGGCCTCGACACGTTGCAGCTCCAGATCAACGGCGTCGACAACGCCACCTCGCCTGCGGCGTCGCTCGGTCAGCTCATTCAGGCGCTGGAAACCTACGCGGCAACGCCCTCCAACAAGACGCTAGCGGAAAACGCCGTCAACGCGGCCCGCAGCACTGTCCGCACCCTGAACAGTGGCACGGCCGCCGTCCAGTCTTTCCGCGCCGATGCCGATCGGGAAATCGCGCAATCGGTCGAGGAGTTGAACCGCCTCCTGGCCGACTTCGAAAGTGTGAACAGGCAGATCGTCACCGGCACACGCATGGGGCGCGACGTCAATGATGCGCTGGACCAGCGTGAAGCGCTCCTGAAAAAGATCGCCGAATATGTCCCTGTATCCACCATCAGGCGCGGCGACAACGACATGGTGGTCATGACGCACGACGGCGCGACCCTGTTCGAAACCGTCGCCCGCCCGATAACGTTCGCCCAGACAGAAACCTATACCGCCAGCACGAGCGGCAATCAGGTTTATGTCGACGGCGTGCCGCTTAGTGCCGGCTCCGGAGGCAACACCACCGCGACCGGCAGGCTGGCGGCCCAGTTGCAGCTTCGCGATACGGTAGCGGTGCAGATGCAGCAACAACTCGACGAGGCCGCGCGCGGGCTGATCACGGCTTTTGCTGAGACCGACCCGAACGGCGTCCTCGCAGATGCCGCCGGTCTGTTCACCTGGTCGGCCGGGCCGAGTCTCCCGGCATCCGGCACTCTGATCGATGGCCTCGCCGGCACCATTACCGTGAACGCTGCCATGGATTCCACGCAAGGCGGCGATCCGGAACTGCTCCGGGATGGCGGCGCGAATGGCGCTGCCTATGTCCATAACGGCACCGGCGGCGCCTCGTTTTCGGACCTGCTTCTGGCCTACACAGCCAAGCTCGACGAACCCATGGCCTTCGATCCGGCGGCTTCACTTGGCGCTTCCATGAGCCTTGGCGCATTCACCTCCGGCTCCATCAGTTGGCTCGAAAGCCTGAGGCGAGAAGCTTCCACTGGCGCCGAGGCCAAGGAAGCATTCATCACCCGGACCGAGGCGGCGCTTTCCAACGAAACCGGGGTCAATATCGATGAGGAAATGGCGTTGCTTCTCGACCTCGAGCATTCCTATCAGGCTTCCGCGCGGCTCATGAGCGTCATCGACGAGATGCTGGGCACCTTGATATCGATTGCGAGGTAGCCGTCATGAAAACCTCCTTCATTTCATCCCATGCCATGTCGCACTCCATGCGCAGCCAGATGATGCGCATGCAGGTGGAACTTGCACAGAAACAACAGGAAGCCACTACAGGCCGCGTGGCCGATGCAGGCGTCGCGCTCGGCGCGCGGGCGGGTTACAGTTTTTCCATGGCGCGTGACATCGAGCGCTACGAAGGACTGCTCGATTCCAACAGCGTGGCGGCTAACCGGCTGGGCGCCACACAGAACTCGCTTCAGCAGCTCAGCGACATCGGCTCGGAGTTTCTTTCCACACTGACGGCGGCCGTTTCGGGCGTAGACGACACCGCTATCGTACGCACAAGCGCCGAGCGCGTTCTGGAATCGGTAACCAGCATCCTCAACAGCAATCTCAACGGCGAATACCTGTTCGCAGGCATCAATACGGACGTGAAGCCGATCAACGACTTCACCGCGCCGGGCGCGCCCAACAAGGCCCAGTTCGACGCCGACTTCTTCGGCTATTTCGGCTTTGGGCAGACTGACCCGGCGGCGGCCAATATCACCGCCGCCCAGATGAACGACTTCCTGAGCACGGTGCTGGAACCAAGCTTCATGGGCACCGGCTGGCAGGCCACATGGTCGAACGCTTCCAACGAGACGATCACCAGCCGCATCACACAGAACGAAACTGCCGAGACGTCCACGACGGCAAACAGCACCGGCATGCGCAAGTTGGCGCTGGTCGCCGCGTCACTGTCCGACCTCCTCGAGGGGTCTCTCAACGCCGAGGCCCGCGCCGCGCTCTATCAGCGATCGACGGCCCTGATCGGCGAAGCCGTCGCCGACATTGCCAAGACCCAGTCGGAAGTGGGCGTGGCCGAGAACCGCATCCAGGATGCCAACGAACGCGTCTCCGCGCAGATCGATCTCTTCAAGACCTTCATCACCGACCTCGAAGGCGTCGACGCCTTTGAGGCGGCGACAAAGGTCAACGAGCTTCTCACCCAAATCGAAACCTCCTACGCGCTTACAGCGCGCATCCAGCAGTTGAGCCTGCTCAACTACCTGTCGTAACCGTCAGCAAGCGAGATCGCAGACCCATGTATCAATTTTCCTACAGCGAGGTTCAGACAGATTCCGTCGCCGACGCGAAGGACCGGGAACGCCAGCTCCTGACACGATCGATCGACCTGCTGACCGCTGCCCGCGAGGCGGGAGTTGAGTCCCGGGAATCCATCGAGGCCGTCCTGTTCATGAACCGGGTCTGGACCTCGCTGATCGAGGATCTGGGCAACCCGGACAACGAATTGCCGAAGGAATTGCGGGCCAATCTCATCTCCATCGGCCTCTGGCTGCTGCGCGAAGGCGAGGAAGTGCGCCAGGGTCGCTCCAACAATTTCGACGGCCTGATCGAGGTCTCGCAGATCATACGTGACGGCATGAGATGAAAAACACGCTCAAGATCTCGCTGAAGGCGAACGAGAAGATCTATGTGAACGGCGCGGTCATCAAGGCCGACCGCAAATGCTCGCTGGAATTCCTCAACGACGTCCAGTTCCTGCTGCAGAACCATGTTCTGCAGCCCGAGGATGCGAGCACGCCGCTGCGCCAGCTCTATTTCGTCGTCCAGATCATGCTGATGAACCCGGAAGGTGCCGAGGCAACGCGAACGGTGTTCAGGCAGACCATCGCCAATCTGCTTAAGGCCTTCAAGGACCAGGACATTCTCGTCGAGCTCAAGGACATCGATACGCTCGTCTGCGAAGGCCAGGTCTACGACGCGCTGAAGGCGATCCGCGCGCTATACCCTCTCGAGGCCGACATTCTCGGCCGCGAGGACGACGACACACAATTTGCCTTCGCCAGGGCCGTGGGAGAATAGGATGAACGTATCCAATGTGACGCTTGACGCCGGAGCGGCAACCAACCCCGCCCAATCCTCCGGGCAGGCGGTCGACTACCAGTCCTTTCTCAAGCTGCTGGTGGCGGAGATGAAGAACCAGGACCCGACGAGCCCGATGGAATCCACCGACTATGTGGCGCAGCTGGCTACGTTCTCGCAGGTCGAGCAGTCGGTCCAGATCAACTCGAAGCTCGACCAGATCCTGCAGGCGTCCTCGCTGTCGCAGGCCAGCGGCCTGATCGGACGACAGATCACTTCCGCGGACGAAAGCCAGACAGGCATCGTGAAGGAAGTGCGCCTTTTCAGCGACGGCGTGGTCGCCGTTCTGGAAAGCGGCGAAAAAGTCGTCGTCGGCCCCGGCGTGTCGATACGCTAGCCTATGAACGAAGCCGACGCCCTCGATATCGTTCAGTATGCCATCTGGACCGTGCTGGTGGCATCCGGGCCGGCTGTTATCGTGGCGATGGTTGTCGGCGTGGGCATAGCGCTCGTCCAAGCCCTGACCCAGGTGCAGGAAATCACGCTTACCTTCGTGCCCAAGATCGTGGCTATCCTGCTTGCTGTCGCCTTTTCCGGCCCCTTCGTCGGCTCGCAGATATCCTCCTTCACTACGGTGATTTTCCAGCGCATCGAGAGCGGATTCTAGGCAGGTCGGAAAGGCTTCCTCCGCCTTCGCGCAAGCTTGAGCCCATAATGTGCCGCCATTCAGGAGGCAGAAATGGCGCTCAGCGAAGTCATCGCCGGTACCGAAACCCGCAAGCATAGCCGCGACATCGGCTTTGCCGTCGGCATCATCATCATTCTGGCGGTCCTGTTCCTGCCGGTTCCGGCATTCCTGATCGATGTCGGCCTGGCGTTCTCCATCGCTTTTTCCGTCCTTATCCTGATGGTGGCGCTGTGGATTCCGCGCCCGCTCGACTTTTCGTCGTTTCCTACCATCCTGCTGATCGCGACGATGATGCGGCTTTCACTCAATATCGCGACCACCCGCATGATCCTGTCGGAGGGTCATGAAGGCACCAATGCGGCGGGATTTGTGATCGGTGGCTTCTCGCAGCTCGTCATGAGCGGCGACTTCGTCATAGGTCTGATCGTCTTCCTGATCCTGATCGTGGTGAACTTCGTCGTCATCACCAAGGGCTCGACCCGCATCGCCGAAGTGGGCGCGCGCTTCACCCTCGACGCCATCCCCGGTAAGCAGATGTCCATCGACGCGGACCTGTCGGCCGGCACCATCGACGACAAGGAGGCCCAGCGCCGCCGGCACGAGCTGGAGGAGGAAAGCTCCTTCTTCGGCGCCATGGACGGCGCCTCGAAATTCGTGCGCGGCGATGCCGTGGCTGGTCTCATCATCACCGCCATCAACATCGTCGGCGGCATCGCCATCGGCTATTCCCGCCACGACATGGAGATCGGAGAAGCCGCCGACGTCTTCACCAAGCTCTCGGTGGGCGACGGCCTGGTTTCGCAGATCCCGGCGCTGATCGTCTCGCTGGCCGCCGGCCTGCTGGTGTCGAAGGGCGGAACCCGCGGCGCGGCCAACCAGGCGGTCTTCGGCCAGCTCGGAGCGCATCCGCGCGCGCTTGTCGTTGCGGCCTTGCTGTTGGCGGTGATCGGGCTGATGCCGGGACTTCCGGCGATACCCTTCCTGGCGCTGGCCGGGCTGCTGGCCGGCCTCGGCTACGTCCTGCCGCGCCGCGAGCGGCAGCGGGAGGAGGAAGCCAAGGCCGCCGTGCGTGAAAAGGAGCAATCTGTCGTCGACGAGGAACAGAATTCGGTCAAGGCCTCGCTCAAGACGGCCGAGATCGAACTGCTCATCGGCAAGCAGTTGTCGACGAAGCTCCTGGCCTCCCACCAGGAGCTGGCCTACCGCATGAACAAAATGCGCAAGAAGTTCGCCACGCAGTACGGCTTCGTCGTGCCCGAGGTGCGGCTGGCCGACGACTACGCCATCTCGCCGAAAAGCTATCAGATCAAGATCCACGGCACCGTCGTCACCGAACACCAGCTCCGGGTCGGCGAATTGATGGTGCTGCTCGGCGGCAAGCCCGCACCCGAAATGCCGGGCGAGGAGGTCAAGGAGCCCGCTTTCGGCATGCGCGCCTACTCCGTGCCGGAAATGTTTGCCGAGGATCTGAAGCGCGAGCAACTGCCCTTCGCCGACAACATGTCGGTGCTGCTGACGCATCTGAGCGAGGTTATCCGCAACAATCTGCCCCAGCTTCTGTCCTACAAGGACATGAAGGCGCTGATCGAACGGCTCGATCCCGAATACCGCAAGCTCGCCGACGAGATCTGCACCTCGCACATCACCTATCCGGGCCTGCAGGCCGTGCTGAAGCTGCTGCTTGCCGAGCGCATCTCCATCCGCAACCTGCATCTCATCATCGAGGCCATTGCCGAGATCGCGCCGCATATCCGACGCACCGAGCAGATCGTCGAGCACGTGCGCATCCGCATGGCCCAGCAGATCTGCGGCGACCTGAGCGAAGGCGGCGTGCTCAAGGTGCTGCGCCTCGGCAATCGCTGGGACCTTGCCTTCCACCAGAGCCTCAAGCGTGATGCCAAGGGCGAAGTCCGCGAGTTCGACATCGACCCGCGCCAGCTCGAGGAATTCGGCCAGGAAGCGGGCAAGGCAATCCGCAGCCATCTCGACACCGGCGCGCGTTTCATTCTCGTCACCGCGCCCGAGGCCCGTCCCTATGTGCGTATGATCGTCGAAAGGCTGTTCCCGACGCTGCCCGTTCTCAGCCACGTCGAAATCGCCAAGGGAGTGGAACTGAACGTGCTCGGCGCGATCTCGTGACCTGAGGATGATCGAAACCGCCGTCCTCGCCGCCTTTCTCGCCTTCTGCCGCATCGGCGCCTGCTTCATGTTCCTGCCGGGGCTGGGAAGCGCGCGGGTGCCGCCGCAGATCAGGCTCTTCGTGGCCGTCGCCGCCTCGCTGGCGCTCCTTGTGCATCTTTGGGAGGTCATCGTGCCGCACGTGACGCGCCAGCCGGGTCCGCTGCTGCTTCTCATCGGCTCGGAGCTGCTGATCGGCTCGCTGATCGGCCTGGTCGCCCGCTACTACGTGCTCGCCCTGCAATTCATCGGTTCGGCAATCGCCATGATGACAGGCTTCGGCATGGCCGGCGGCGGGCCGGCCATCGAGGAGCAGGAGCCCCAGCCTGCGATCGGCGCGCTGATATCCTTCTCGGCGCTCATGCTGCTCTTCATCCTGGATTTTCACCACGCAATTATCGGTGCGTTGGTCGGTTCCTACCGCCTTGCCCCCATCGACGCACTATTCGATGCGCAGTCGGCGCTGGTCGATCTTACCGACACGCTCTCGGAAGCCTTCTTCGTCATGATCCGGCTCGGCAGCCCTTTCGTCGCCTACGCGATCCTGGTCAATCTGGCGATCGGTTTCATCAACAAGCTCACGCCCCAGATACCGATCTACTTCATCTCCCTGCCCTTCGTGATCGCCGGTGGCCTGCTGCTTCTCTATATCGCCAGCGGCACGTTCCTCAGCTTGTTCGCTGACGGCTTCTTTCCCGCAACGGTGGGGCGATAGGCATGACGCACGATAGTAGAAAGCGGCTGGCCCGCCTCGTCACCCTGCAGGAAAGGCTCAAGGAACTCCACGAGGCCCGCCGTGCCGGCCACCTGCGCGAGGCGGCGGCGGCCGAAGAAGAGATGCGAGAGCTTGCGCGCCGCTTTGACGAACCGGAATCCCTTTCGAGCCTTTTCCCGGAGCTTTACCACGCCCGCATCGCCCGCGCCTCGGCCCGCGTGGACGCCAACCGGCTGGAGGCGGAAGCAGAAGCCCGAAACGTGGCGGCCAGCGACGCCCGCGCCACCGTTGCCAGCCGTGCCCATGGCGAAGCTGCGCGAAAGGACGAGCGCGAGACGGAGGAAAAAGGAATGCTGGAAATGCTCCAGCACCGCATAAAGCCTTGAAGCGACGTGGCGCAAGCCTGCCGCAAGCTTATCCTGAGATAGTCGATGCAACGAGATCAGGAAAGGTTCCCAGTGGCCGTTTCACTCCCCGGCGATATCGTGCTGGACATTGCTCGCGCAGCCGACCCGCAAAAGGTCGCCGCAGCGCGGGCCAAGCTGCAGGCAGTCGCCGGCGGCAGTACGCCAGCCACCACGTTCCAGGTTGCAACGGAGGCGCACCCCGCTCCCCGGGCGACTGCGCACGCGGCCGTGCCGGAGCACTTCGTGCAGTTCGAATCCATGGTGCTGCAGAACTTCCTGACGACCATGCTGCCGGAGGACAATGCGGCCGTATTCGGCAAGGGCCTGTCAGGCGAGATGTGGCGCACGATGCTGGCTCAGCAGATCGGCGAAGCGATGGCCCGCCAAGGCGGTATAGGCATCGCCGAGCGCGTGCTGGGCGACCATCTTCTCGAGGACGGCAAGAAGGTCCCGATAGCCGGCGTCACGGCGGGCCCGGCAGCCAAAGAGGCCGCCGAACAGTCAGCCCTTTCCACGGCGATGATCGAGCAACTGGAACGAACGATGGCGAGGTCCCTCGCCGCCGATGACGAAACGTAGACCCGCGGCGGCACCAGCCCCGCGGACATAAAACAAGTGACGTCTGCCATGTATGACATGACCACAATCACGACCTCCGCTCCCGCAACCGATGATCAGCGCGCGCCCCTGCAGGCAGCGAGCCTGCTGGCGCTCATCGAACGTATCGCCGAGAACGTGGACGCGGAAACCGAGGCCCTGCGGGACGATCCGAAATTCGACCTGAAGAGCTCCAACGTACGAAAAAGCCGCCATCTCTACGAGCTTGGCCGGGCTTTCAAGAACGTGAATCGCGATGAGCTCGGCCCCCAGCACCATGAAGCCATGGCCGTTCTGCGTACGAGGCTGCAACGCAACGAGGCGGCCATAAAAGCCCATTTGAGCGCGGTGAGCGAGATAGCCTCCATTATCCAGGATGTGATCGAACGCGCCCAAGCGGACGGCACCTATTCCGCCAACGCCTTCGCTGCGGGCTGATCATCGATGATGAAATTCATCTTCGTCGCCATATGGATCAGCGGGGCCACTTTGGGCTCCGTTTTCTACTCATTCCAGCTCGCCCAGGCGCGCAAGAACGCCGAGCCTCTGCCGGCCTTTTTCGGTGGGCTCGACTATGTGCGCAGCGGCGTGATTTCCGTGCCGGTGGTCAAGGACGGGGGCGTCGGCGGCTATTTCCTGACACGTCTGGTGTATACGGTCGAGCCGGAGAAGATGAAGGTGCTGACACTGCCGGCCGAAGTGCTGATGGTCGACCAGCTCCACGCCTATCTTTACGCCAACCCGCAGATCGACTTTTCGGCGCAGGAGACCGTCGATCTCGACGCCTTCAGAAACGGCATTCGCGACAGCATAAATGCGCGCGTCGGCGAAAAACTGGTACACGATGTTATGATCGAACAGATCGACTACCTGTCCAAGTCCGACATCCGCGACAACGCCATCCGCCGCCGCATCGGCCCCGGCGAATGAGCCGGCAGCCCCCGTACATGTAAGCCTATGCGGCAAACCTGTTCATAAACATCGCATTTACGCCATATTCTGACGGCAACAGCCTCCATATATCGATTCCGAATTCGATTGTTTCAGTCCGCAGTGCGCAATTTTGGCGCTTGCGGGGTTTTTTCAGTTTAAAGGCGCGTTTGGCGCCTATTTTAGCGATAGGGTATCAGTTGACCAATTATACGCGAGAGGCCGTTCATCCGCCCCGCCTGCAAGAGCCTGCAACCAATTCCCAAATCATGGGCCAGGAAGATGGCAGGACAGAGCAGGACGCGGACCGTGCACCGTGTTGCAGCGCGGGAGCGCATGGCGATCTGTGTGTGGACCGCACCTTGCTGCCTTGCATGACGTCCATTCTCGATCACAAGCTGCGCAGGGCCCAGCTTCTGGTGTTTCAGGATTTCGCCGCAACTTTCTCGAAGCTCAGGCTGCGTCCGGCCGAGTTCTCGGTGCTTGCCATGATCGCCAAGCATCCGGGGCAGAAGCAGACCACGATCGCCGAGGGCCTCGGCATCAAGCGCGCGAACTTCGTGGCGCTGATGGACAGCCTGGAGCGGCGCGGCCTGGCCGAGCGCCGCAAGGGCGAGCATGATCGCCGTTCGCACTCGCTTCATCTTACCGAGGAGGGCACCCGGTTCGTCGAGGGCATGACTCAGCTCTGGTCCGAGCACGAGGATCGCCTCGTGGCCAGGCTGGGCGGCGTGGAAAACCGGGAGCGTTTGATCACGCTTCTCGACAAGCTCCTGTGCGGCGCGCCGCCGCTCGCGGACGATCCGGACCAGCCCGAAGCACATTGACGTAAACGTAATCCAACTGCTATTGCGTCTGCACTTCGCGCCGGCTGGACGGGCGCGAAGTGCAGCAAGGCGGGCACTGCTCACAACGCACCGCAACCACGACCCGACGGCCTTTCGGCCGGGCGCTGTGGAATAATGAAAACACGCATCGCGCCCCTGGTGGATCGATGCTCCAGGAGTTGTGAACATGGGAATGGACGAGATTGCCGCGAAAATGCAAGAGCGTGTTTCGGGCACCGATTTCAACAGCTCTGTTAAGTTCGATTGCGGAGACGACGGTGCCATCGTGATCGACGGCGACAAGGCGGCGGTCTCGGATGCAGCGGCCGACTGCATCATCAGCCTGTCGAAGGAAGATCTGGAATCGCTGGTGGCCGGCGACCTTGACCCGACCTCGGCCTTCATGCAGGGCAAGCTCAAGGTCGATGGCGACATGTCAGTCGCCATGCAGTTGAGCCAGGTTCTCTGATACTCCCGCAATGCAAAGCGGCTTCCCGGCGGGTAGACGCTTTGCCTATGCGGCGAGGTGCTTCCGCCGGAGCTTGCGTCCGGCGGCCCTCAGTGTCCCGGCCTCACCCTCCAGCGCGCCTTTCACAAGTTCGAGCGCCAGAAAGCGCTCGCGCTCATAGGGTCCTGGCATGGAGAGCCGGCCGGTGATCTCGGCCGAAAAGCCAAAGCGGGAATAGTAGGGGGCATCGCCCACCAGCAGGATGGCTCTGTGGCCCAGGCGGCGAGCCTCTTCGACGGCCCGCTCCATCAGCATATGGCCGATACCCGCGCCCTTCATCGAAGGCTCCACGGCAAGCGGGCCAAGAAGGAGCGCCCTGCCGCCTTCCGCACCGATGCGCACGTCCCACAGCCGCACGGTGCCCACCAGAACGCCGCTGCCGTCGTGAGCGGCGAAGGCCAGGCCGGGCGAAGGCAGCCACCCCCGGCGCAGCTTCTCGGACGACTTCTTCCTGCGCTTCGGCCCCATGGCGCGATCGAGCAGCGCCTCGCGGGCAGCCGCGTCGCGGGCTTCTTCCTGCGCGATGATGAATTCGGCCGTGCACCGGCCGGGATTGACGGCTGCATGAACCATCGGTCCGTTCCCCGAGATGAAGCGTTGAGATCGCTGGCGGCATGAATGCCGCCGGCAGGTTCCCTGTCAGATCACATAGGCCTTCAAGGGCTCGAAGCCGTTGAAGGCAACAGATGCATAGGTGGTGGTATAGGCCCCCGTGCCTTCGATCAGGACCTCGTCGCCGATCGTCAGCGCCAGCGGCAGCGGATACGGCGTCTTCTCATAGAGCACATCGGCCGAATCGCAGGTCGGCCCGGCAAGGACGCAAGGAGCCGTCTCACCGCCGTCGCGCGGCGTGACGAGCGGGTAGCGGATGGCCTCGTCCATCGTCTCGGCCAGCCCGCCGAATTTGCCTATGTCGAGATAGACCCAGCGTATATTGTCGTTTTCCGCCTTGCGGGAGATCAGCACGACCTCCGACTTGATGACGCCGGCGTTCCCGACCATGCCCCGGCCCGGCTCGATAATCGTCTCGGGGATACGGTTGCCGAAATGCTTGCGCAGCGCCGAGAAGATGGCCTGGCCATAAGCCTGTGCCGCCGGCACGTCGCGCAGGTAGCGCGTCGGGAAGCCGCCGCCCATATTGACCATCTTCAGCGTGATGCCCTCCTCGGCCAGCGTGCCGAACACCCACTGCGCGTCAGCCAGGGCGCGATCCCAGGCATCGAGATCCGTCTGCTGCGAACCCACATGGAAGGATACGCCATGGGCGTCGAGACCGAGGGACTTGGCGTGGCGCAGCACGTCGACGGCCATCGCCGGCGCACAGCCGAACTTGCGGGACAGCGGCCATTCCGCGCCCGCGCCATCCGTCAGGACGCGGCAGAAAACGCGTGCGCCGGGCGCCTGGCGGGCGATCTTGTCGACCTCCTCCACGCAATCGACGGCGAATAGGCGTATGCCCAGCTCATGGGCACGGGCGACATCCCGTTCCTTCTTGATCGTATTGCCGTAGGAAATACGGCCAGGTGCGGCGCCCGCGTCGAGCGCCATTTCGATCTCGGCAACGGAAGCCGTGTCAAAGGACGAGCCAAGCGAAGCCAGAAGGCGCAGGATTTCCGGCGCGGGATTAGCCTTCACGGCGTAGAATATCCTGGAATCCGGAAGGGCCTTCTCGAAGGCGAGATAGTTGTCGCGCACGACGTCGAGGTCGACGACGAGGCACGGCCCGTCGGGGCGTCGGGTGGCGAGGAAATCGAGGATGCGCTGCGTTGCCATCGGGGTCTCTCCATCGGCGGCTGGGCCTTGTCTATGGCCGGGAAGCCGCCCCGTTCGAAGCTCAAGCTCTGCGCGACCTTTCGGGCCACGCGGTGGACAAAGGAGCGCGGATGAGCGCCAGCCATGGACCGGAGGGTGGAAATCACCAGGCCAGGTTGCGTATCACGCGCGACGTTGAGCGCACGCCTGTTACGGCGAATGCTCGCTTTGTCTGCCTCAGCTTTGGATGGGGAAAACCCGCTCCGCACTGCCGGCAATGAAGGTGTGCCTCTTCAGTAACCCCGGTTTTTGGACAACCGGCAGACACCAGAAAGGCCCGCACCGTCGTTGCTTCAAGATGTCCTCGATCTTTCGGTTGGCCGTAAGATCGACTGGAGCGGTTAGGTCCAGGTACCGTACCGGTTTCCTCGCCATTTCGAGGCCCGGCGGACACCCACAGGCACGTGCGACTTTGGGCAAGCGCGATATAGGCGCGTCGGCTGTCACAATCAACGAAAAATCACGGACTTCTTGAAAAAAATCTCGCGAACGCCGATGGTCCCCCGAACGATGCATATGGAGGAAAGATGACCTCGACCCGGGACCCGCTGAACGCCTTCCTCGACTATCCGGATGTCCCGGTACCGAACGCCCGGAACGGGCCGCTGCGCGGCCTCGGCCTCGGCGTCAAGGATATTTACGACGTGGCCGGTCTTCCGACCGGTGGCGGCAATCCGCGCCGGGAAGAGATCGCCGGCGTCGCCGCGAACACTGCCCCGGCCATCCGCACGCTGCTCGACGCTGGCGCGCGCTTCATCGGCAAGACCCAGACCGACGAGCTCACCTATTCGATGATCGGCATGAACGCGCACTTTCCGGTACCCGTCAATCCGCGCGCGCCCGACCGCGTCACCGGCGGCTCGTCGTCGGGTTCTGCCGCGGCCGTGGCCGGCGGGCTGGCCGATGTCGCCGCCGGCTCCGACACCAACGGCTCGATAAGAGCCCCGGCCTCCTTTTGCGGACTGATCGGCCTTCGCACCACCCACGGCCGCATCCCGCTCGACGGCACGATGCCGTTGGCGCCTTCCTTCGACACTTTCGGCTGGTTCGCACGCGACGCCGAAACCTATGCGGCTGTCGGCGAGGTGCTTCTGAGTGAAGACACGCACAACATGGAGTTGGTCCGCCCCGTCCGCATCCGCGAGATCGAGGCGCTTCTGTTCGGCGAGGAGGAACGCCGCGCTTATGCCCAACTCCTCGGCAAGGTTCTCAACCATTTCCAGCGCGATGCCATCTATCTCGGCCTGCCGGGCGACACGGCGGAACTCTTCGAGCGTTTCAAGGAGATCCAGGCCTTCGAGGCGTGGCAGGTGCACGGCGAGTTCCTGTCGAACAACGATGCCGATCTCGGGCCGGGCGTGAAGGAGCGGTTCGCCTATGCCCGGTCGATGACCGAGGGACGTGCCGATGCGGCGCGCCAGCGCCAGCGCGATTTCCAGGCCGATATGGCCGCGCTTCTGGACGGCGACATGATTATCGTTATGCCTTCCCAGCCCTCGGCGGCACCCCTGAAGATCGCCAATCAGGATGAGCTGGAAAAATATCGGACCAAGGCGCTGACGATGACGTCCATTGCCGGCCTGCTCGGCCACCCGCAGATCACGCTGCCGCTGGGCGATGTCCACGGCGCGCCCTTCGGCATATCCCTGATGGGACCGGCCGGCAGCGACCGGCAGCTTATCCTGCTCGCCCAGGCCATCCTTTCGGCGACGGCGCAGCACTGATGGACACGCTGACCCGCATGCGCGCCTTCGTCGACGTCGTCGAGGCCGAGGGTTTTTCGGCCGCCGCCCGCAAGGTCGGCCGGTCGAAGGCGCTGCTTTCCAAATATGTGCGCGAACTGGAGGACGAGTTGGGCGCACTCCTTCTCAACCGCACCACGCGCAAATTCTCCCTGACCGAAACCGGCCATACCTATTACCGTCGGGTGACGGAGATTATCCGCGAGATCGACAGCCTTTCCGAAACGGTGCGAGATTCGGCCGGCGACATCAAAGGGCGGATCAAGCTGTCGGCGCCGCGCACCTTCGCCGATGCGCCCATCGGCCAGTCACTCATTGACTTCGCCGCCGCTCATCCGGAGATCACGCTCGACATCCATCTCGACGACCGCTTCGTCGATCTCGTCGAAGAGGGTTTCGATCTTGCGATCCGCATCACCAAGCTCGAAGATTCCTCTCTGATCGCCCGCCGGCTGGCGCCGTTCGCGGTGCCACTTTGCGCGTCACCGGCATTGATCGAGAAGAACGGCGTGCCGCAGGATCCCCGTGCCTTGCAGCATCTGCCCTGTATCATCGACACCAACAGCCGCTACCGCCACAACTGGATATTCCGGGATAAGGACGGGGCGCAGTTCACCGTGCCGGTGAACGGCCGCATGGAGGTCAACAGCCCCCTTGCCGTGCGTTCAGCGGTGGTGGCAGGCCTTGGCTTCGCGTTCCTGCCCGACTTCATCGCCGCGCCGGAGCTTGAAGCGGGGCGCCTCCAGCGGGTTCTCGACGACTGGCTCACCGATGGCGCCGGCATCTACGCCGTGTATCCCCACCGCCGCTACCTGCCAGGCAAGGTCCGCGCGCTGGTCGACTATCTTGCCCGGTGGCTCAAGGAAAACTGTCCTGACCGATAAATGTTCTGCGGTCCAAATTCTGCCTGCTTCGTGTTAAAGGAAGAGACTTGCGCAAATCGATGGGGCAATGGCTGATGATTCGTGGAAATACCGGCGTTTTGCCGATGCTTGCCGCTGCCGCATTGCTGGTGGCATCCGGCGGCACATCGCTTGCACACCCACATGTATTTGCCGAAGCCAGGCTCGACGTGACCGTCAACAATGACGGCAATGTTCAGGCCTTACGTCATCTCTGGCGCTTCGACGACCTCTTTTCGAGCACCGTGCTTGTGGAGTTCGACGCCAATCAGGACCTGAAGCTCGACGCCGACGAACTGGCGCAGGTGGCCGACACTGTATTCCAGTCACTGGCCGAGTTCGACTACTTCCAGATCGTCACCGCCAATGGGCGAGATGTCGCGATGTCCGCTCCCGAACGCATGATCGCGGATTTCACCGATAATCAGCTCATTATACTGTTCGAGTCTCAGCCGAAGGAACCCCTGCCTTTGAAAGGCAAACTGAATTTCGGCGTCTATGATCCGACCTTCTACACCGCCATAGATTTCATCGAGGATGAATATATGGGGGTCGAGAACATGCCCAGCGACTGCGAGCGGCAGGTCGTAAGGCCGGACGCCGATGAAGCCATTGCGCAAAACCAGGAAACCCTGACGGAAGCCTTCTTCAACGACCCGACCGGCAATGATCTCAGCAAAATCTTCGCGACGAAGCTGCAAATCTCCTGCACGGCCAATGGCTGACCGCCCTGCAACGTGGCGGCGTGCGGCGACCGGCCTCGCCGTGGCCGGACTGGCTGCAGCGATCCTGTCCTCGCCTGCCCTGGCACAAAGCTCATTGGGCATCGGCGCGGCCGAACCCTCCTTTGCGCCGACCGGCCCTCTCGCCAGCCTGCTGCAGTGGATCAACGTACAGCAACAAAGCTTCTACCGTGCCTTGACCGAGGCGCTGAAGGCGATGCGTCAGGACGGGTCCGGCCTGTGGATGCTCGTTGGCCTCTCCTTCGCCTATGGCGTCTTCCACGCCGCCGGCCCCGGCCACGGAAAGGCGGTCATCTCGTCCTACATGTTTGCCAATGAGGTGGCGTTGCGGCGCGGTGTCGTTCTTTCCTTCGCTGCGGCCGCGCTTCAGGCCCTGTCCGCCATCGTTTTGATGTCGACGGTATTTCTGGTCCTGCGCGGAACGGCGATCTCGATGACAGATGCAGCGTCCTTCCTCGAAACTGCCAGCTTCGCCCTCGTCGCCGCATTCGGTGCCTGGCTGCTCTGGCGGAAGATCATGCCCCTGATCAGGCCACGTCCAGCCGCGCATAGCCTGTCGGCGGCAAGCATCGACCACAACGACCACGACCATGCACATCACCACGCCGAAGGCGAAGTCTGCCCCTCATGCGGGCACAGCCACGCGCCCGATCCCGAGGCACTGTCGGACGGCAGCCTCGATTGGAAGACGGCCTGGTCGGCTGTCGCCGCGGTGGGTATCCGTCCCTGCTCCGGGGCGCTGATCGTCCTCACCTTTTCCTTCCTCAACGCGCTCTGGCTGGGCGGCATCATCTCCGTACTGGCCATGGCGCTCGGCACGGCGATCACCGTTTCCGCCCTCGCCATCCTGGCGGTCACTGCGAAGAATTGGGCAGTAGCGCTTGCGGGCGGCGGCAAGATGGGCAACGGCATTCACGCGGCGATAGAGATTGCCGGCGCGCTTGTCGTGTTCCTGCTGGGCCTCACACTGCTCGCGGCCAGCCTGTCTTAACCTCCGTTCCTTCGTCCACGGCGCTGCTGCCACCATGTGCGGGCCCAGAATATCAGGAAGAACAGCGCAACGAAGGCAACCGCGACAACGCCGGCCGCCACGGTCGAGAACTCGCCCACGGCAAGCATCACCCGAGGCAGAAAAAACGCCACGATCCCGAACCCGACGAGGATGACGGCCGCGGCGACAGCCGCTTCGCGATTGTCTTTCATGCGCTCTTCATATCCTTCTGGAATTGCGCAAGCGGTTTGAGCTGACGCCCCTCGGCATCGAAATTCTCCGGTGACAGCCACGCCTCATAGGCTCGCGCCAGAACCGGCCATTCATGGTCGAGTATGGCGTACCAGGCCGTGTCGCGGTTTTCACCCTTCACCACCATATGCTGGCGAAAGAGACCTTCATAGTGGAACCCGAAACGCTCGGCCGCCCGCTTCGATGGCTCGTTCTGATTGTTGCACTTCCACTCGAACCGGCGGTAGTCGAGCGTCCCGAAGAGAAGCTGCGCGGACAAATACACCGCTTCCGTGGCAAGGCGTGTACGGGCGACGTCGGGTCCCCAGTAGATGCTGCCGATCTCAGCCACGCCATGGACGGTGTCGATCCGCATCAGCGCCTGCCGCCCGCCGACCTTGCCGCTCGCCCGATCGATGACGGCGAAGAACAGGGGATCGGCGCTGGCGGCTGCCTTTTCAAGCCACAGCTGAAAGCCGTCACGGCTGACTGGTGGCTCTTCGAACAGCCAGCGAAAGCGCTGGTCAGCGTCCGCAACGTGGCACGCCTCGTACAGTCCGTCGCCATGGGCCAGCGGATCGAGCGGTTCGAGCCGCACATAGCGCCCTTCAAGCACCCCGCGCGCGGGCGCCTTCCGCGCAGTCCATTTCGACAGATCCTCGATCATCGGCCCGTTCCTTGATTTGACGTTTCCAGCGCCAAGCGTCACAAAAGCGCCCGCAAGGCAACAGAACCAGATGGAAACCGAAGATGCTCCACACAAATCCCGCTTTTGACCGCATCGGGGAGGAGAACGCGTTCGCCGTTCTGGCGAGAGCGACCGCATTGGCCCATCAAGGACGGGACATTATCAACCTGGGCATCGGCCAGCCCGATTTTCACACGCCCGAGCATATCGTGGAAGCCGCCGTTAAGGCGTTGCGAGATGGCCACCACGGCTACACGCCGGCAACCGGCATCCTGCCCGCCCGGGAAGCCGTGGCCCGGCGCACGCTCCTCACGACCGGGGTTGAGGTCTCGCCCGACAACATCATGATCCTGCCGGGCGGCAAGCCCACCATGTATGCCGCTATCGTCATGTTCGGCGAGCCGGGAGCAGAAATACTCTATCCCGACCCCGGTTTCCCCATCTACCGCTCGATGATCGAGTTCACCGGGGCAAAGCCGGTGCCGGTTCCCGTCCGCGAGGAGAACGGCTTCGCCTTCTCTGCCGAGGAGACGCTGTCGCTCATCACGCCGAAGACGCGCCTGCTGATCCTCAACTCCCCCGCCAATCCCACAGGCGGCGTCACCCCGCGCGATGAGATCGAGAAGCTGGTTGCGGGCCTGGCTCGGTTCCCCGATGTCGCCATCATGTCCGACGAGATTTACGACGTCATGACCTATGACGGTGAGGAAGCGACCTCCCTTCTGAAGTTCCCCGAAATCCACGACCGGCTGATCGTCCTCAACGGATGGTCGAAGACTTGGGCCATGACGGGGTGGCGGCTCGGCTGGTCCATCTGGCCGGACCAGCTTTATGACAAGGTGCGGAAACTGGCCGTCAACTGCTGGTCCTGCGTCAATGCGCCCGCCCAGTTCGCCGGCATTGCCGCCATCGACGGGCCGCAGGACGACGTCGAAAAGATGATGCACGCCTTCGATGCCCGCCGGCAGCTTGTGGTGGAAGGCCTGAACGGGCTGGAGGGTATCTCCTGCCGCACCCCCAAAGGCGCTTTCTATGCCTTCCCGAACATCAGCCAAACGGGCTGGAAGGCCAAGAAGCTCGCCTCCGCGCTGCTGGAGGAAGCAGGCGTCGCCCTCATCGGCGGCCCTGATTTCGGCATCCTCGGCGAAGGTTATATCCGTCTTTCCTACGCCAATTCAGAGGAGAACATCCTTCGCGCCATCGACCGCATCGCAGAGTTTCTGTCCCAGGCCGGACAGGCTAGCCCGAATCTCTCAAAGTAGGGGGTGCATCGGCTCCAAGAATTTGAGAAACTGCTTTTGCTACAAAGGCTTATCAGATTCAGGAAGTAACCGGGGCAAATTTCCGGGCAATGGGGGTTTGCATGCGAGCGCGTTTGTGATTCACGCTTTGCGTGGCTCTATTATCGAATGATTCTCTTGAAGGCTTGTCGCTGGCGGAACTGCGCGGGCTGG
>NZ_JAOANW010000017.1 GCF_026162365.1 Nitratireductor luteus
GAGGGTGACGCTGCGCGTTGCCGTGTCGGGCGCGCCGAACAGCGGCGCCGTCACCAGGAGCCTTTCCAGCACCGTCACATCGCCGTTCGTCTGCGTCGTATCGGAAGCCTGATCCTCTTGTGCGAATGCCGCCTCGGCAAGGCTGACAGCGATAGATGTTAAGACAAAAAGCTGGACAAATGACAAACCAGTCCTCACGTCCCCCTCCTTTAAGAACAGAATGAGGCGCTGGCTGACTGGTTTCTAAGCTGGTTGGCTGGCGCAGAAAAAACCGGCTAAATCGCCGGAACGCGCCTAGTTACCGGCGTCCCTCATAAAAGACAAGCCAATGCATGCTCTTTGAAACGGCTATCCTTGTTCCGAATCCCCAACTCCTTGTCATCAACGACTGGCCGAAGCTCCTTCGGGATGACCAGCCGGGCGAAACAGCATCATTTCGATTAAGCAGATGAGGGGCCTTGCCGGCCATTTGGAGCGTCCAATTGCAACTGATTTTGTAACATCAGAATGGACACAACGCTTTGGAAGCCATGGTTTCCAGAGATTTCAAAGGATTGGAATGGTGGGCGATGAGAGACTCGAATTGTCAAATCTCTCATCGGAAATGGAGTTAAGGTGTGGAAATATATCTATAATTTGTGAAGGAATAAAGTCCTATTGTGACATTGTGACGAGCCAAAAAATGGGTGTTGGAGGGTCATTTCATTTTTTTGGTGGTCGTGGATTTGGCACTGGCGTAGTCGTTAAGGTCAAGCCGTTTTGAATGTGCACTCCCGGCCGGCCACTGGGCTTGGGTTTTTGCGGTTTGCTCATTCTAAGTTTTCTCCATCCTGCGTAGGTTCGGTTTCCGGCTTGGGGGCTGGCTGCGGCAAGGGTATTGGCAACATTGGTGGCGATATAGGAGTTACCCCCGTCTCATCTGGCGGGTAGCCTTCATCTGTAGGCAAAGGCCAAACGATATCACCATCATCTACCACTGCTGTCTGTTTTTCAGCCTGGGCTTCCGCCGAGCGAGCATTTGCCATCGCGAAAACCAGAAGGAATATGGCCCCAGCAGCAAAGAAGACAATGGCGAAACCATTCAGAGCTCGTGTTAGATGAAGCCAAAGTCCGCCCTCGTCCGTGCTAAGTTTTCCTTTCAACATTTCCTTATCCATCTTTTTTATAACAGAAGCAGCAGCAAGTGCACTTGTGCCATATGAAAATAGATTAAATGTTATGCACGCGAGAAATAGACTCCATGAGATTACAAGAGATTTAGTGTCAACTAAATTTCCTTTCTGCGCAAAGGTCGAAATCAGGAGAATCGACAAGCCGAGTGCACCAGTGGACATTGTAAGTATCGCTTTGTCGAACGTGTTGATCTGATTAGTTCGCAGTTCGTCAATATGCTTCCGGTGATTGATATAGACTTCCCAATTGCGTTCGTGGTCATCCGCAGCTTTTTTTCCGTTATCGCTGTTCGCTTCGGCTCGATTAATCAACGTAGCTCCCTCCCGAGCCTAAAGTGGTATACATTTCTGGCAGCGAGCAGCTTCAGAACCTCTAGATCAAAACATCGAGCGAACGCGCCGTATTGGTCACGGACGCATCAGGCGATTCATCGTGCGCGAGATATCAATGAAGCCAAACTTCTTGGCCATTACCTGTGCGAGCTTGCGAGCGCCTCCGGTTGCCGAATAGGAGATACCATCTTGTGCACTGGAATTTTTGGAATCACCGGCCCAATGCAACGAGAAACCAGCGTATTTTCCACGCCCGATAACCTGAAACTGATCTTCGAAAGGTCCGCTAAAATAAAAGTTGAATATGAATGATGGAAGATCGTCAAAAACGATGCTAGCGTCATCATCTCTAATGCTTTTATTGCTATCGATAAATTCTTTTTCTAGCTTTTCTTTAAGCGCGTTCTTCGGAAGTGTCATGAAATGCTTCTTGACATTGCCGCAGAGCATATTTAGGCGCACAGCGTCATCATTTATTTCTTTGCCAATTAAAAACCCAAACATGTTCAGTTCCCCAAATACATTTGTATTAGCTGCACGCGACGTTTTGCGCGGAACCACCACCCGCCCGATTCTTCCAAGGCTTCGAGGCGCACAAGGATTTCTATCGCAATCTCTGAATCATGCGATTCTTCGCGGGTCAAAAGGCGTTGGCCCATGAGGTGATTTGTTTCGGCAAGCAACTGTTCGGCTTGGGCCTTTAGCTCGGCTCGATCTTTGGCGGACGCATGGTCCACCACTGCTTGCGCCGCGTCCTGATCCGCCCGAGATAACGACATTTCTAACCCCTCCGCACGCATTGTAGGCTAAAAGAGCAATATCCAAAACAGAAGAGCACGCCGGGCGAGCGGCATGTCGGCATATGGGTGAGTGGTTGCGCCAACTGTTGGCCGTCTATCCGTTGGTAGGGGACTCGCTAATTCCCTCCCTATTAGGAAGAAACAACAGAAGGCAACGCCAATGACACTAACCCTTTCATTTGCTGTATCACTCGCAATCGACGCTCGCTTGCTCCTGGGCTTCGCCCTGCTGGCAAGGCTTCTGCAGTAGTCGAAATAGAAGAGGGCGCGGATTTAACCGCGCCCTCTTTGTTATGGTGCGCCGGGTGAGCGGCGGGCGTTGGCGTCTAGTCGCGCCATTCACGTCGCGAGACAGGCATGCGAGCTTCAGCAGTGCGCCAAGGCTTGGAGCCGCGATTTCCTCTCAAAGCTGGATTACCGGTCGGGTCGGTAACGACAACAGTATGAGGTAGAATATTCCGGTAAGCCTGGTTTTTATCCCATTCCCATTCAAAGCTAACGGTGTCGTTCTGAAACACCCATTTCTTCGTTCCTAGTGCGTAGAATGTATAACTATCTCCCGAGATGTCCAAAACATGCAAATGCCATGCGCGGGTATTTCCGCCCTTGCTGGGAGGTCGATACTTATCTTGTAAGAATGTCCGATAGCGGTCAACGGTGGCGTTCTGTATTCTCATTGATCGGCAACCCCCTGTGTCAAGCACGGGCGATGATACCGGACGAATCACGATGTGCAAAAGCCGTCGGGTAAGCGGCGGGCGCTAGATGACCAACCAGCCGAGCGGGCGAACCAGTCCGGTGCATTAAATCGGAACGCGGCCCACCTTCAGCCTGTCCTCATCAGGCAATAGGCCGTGAGCGCCGAGCCAAGTATGCAAAGCGCCGAGAAGATGCCGGCTGCGACGCCGCTCCAATGCGTCCGGTTGATCCATCGGTTTGTGCCATCATCAAATTTTGGCCAGTGCGCATCATCGTAGATCATGCCGGGATTCACGGCCTCATAGATGCGAGCGTGAAAGCTCCAATTCGCCCACACAAGAAAACCGCATAGAAAGGCCAGAAGCAGCCCGGTGACATGCCACCAGAACACTGAAGGCAGGACCGCGCTAGATAGCCGATCGTTCTGAGTGAGGAATACAATCGAAGCGCCATGGACCAGCAAGAGAGAGGCTATCAGCCATCTCCCATAGTCGGCATTTAGCTGGAATGCGTGCCGCTTGCTTTTCTGGTAATCCTCATAGGTGAGCTTCCGAACTTCGATGGCTTCTTCGCGCGTCATTGGCATGCTCGTCCCCTCCGCTCCGAATCTATGATTGACGCAACAACAGCCAAAAGAAAAGGTGGGCACAGGCGAAGCGCGGGATGTTAGAATCTATGAGCAAACGAGAACGGACGAAAACCTTCGGTCTGAAGACGCCGACAGACCTTTACCAGAAGCTGCTGTTCGATATCGAACGGCTACGGTCGGCGCGGTCATCCGAGGAAGCGCGATATGCCGCGTTCGATTGCGCTGTAGATTCTTGGCATCTTGTGGATTGGACACTTCATTTCGTCGATAGCGATAGACATGAGCTTCTATCTGGCCGGAAACGTCCCGGCCCTCCAGGAAAAGGCCGTCTTACCGTCGAGGCCAGCTTTGCACACGCGCAAAACAAACGCCTTCCTGCGCTGAAGTTTTGCCATATCCTCGCAAACAGCGTGAAACATCGCGAGGTCCGCAACGACTTGATGCCAAACCTTTGGACGGGAAGCACTGGAATTTTATCATGGTCGGAGCCTGCGAAAGACACTGGCGAGCGCGCGGTAACGGGCATTAGCCTGCTCACCTATCTCGAAATTGATGGCGAACGATATAAGGCCGTCGAGCTCTTTGAAGACATGGCTGACCAATGGCGGGCGTTCCTCATTGAGGAAGGGCTGTTTGAGTTCCGCACCGAACCACTTGAACACGAATAAGTCCGCCGGGTGAGCGGCGGACTTCTGGTAGGTCGGCGAGGATCGACCGTTCACGCGGCTTCGCTGTAGTCTCCCGGCGCAAGGTCGAAAGCCTCACCCTTCGCGGATCGATGCCCGCCAAATATCTAGCTGCTCGCCGAGTGCAAGCTTGATGGCGTCGAGATCAACATCCGGTAGCTTGAGCTCCAGTGTCTCGCCGGTCAGCATCTTGAACGTTACTTTCTGATTGCACCGCGCCGCGATCTTCTCAACGAGGTCGGCGTAATCTTGGTCCTGAAGGAATGCCATTCTGCTTGTTCTCCTGAAATAAACTGACCGGCGAGTTATGAAACGTATCGCCGGCCTTTGTCGAGCGAAAAATATCATATAATCAAAGAGTTAGGTCAGTAATGACTGACTGCCTATTGATCTAACTGACTCAGAACATGCAGGATTTTCTTGTGCTGGCCGCTGTAGATTTTTCCTGCGGCTGAGCGGACTTCATTCGACGCATAGACCCAATCGCCATTGATCGGCCGGGAACGATTTGCAAAGCGGCCCGTCAACGGCCGCATGAAGATCGCCTGCTTCGCCGCATAGAAGCTCCAGACAGCCGATGGCTGCTGTTTCGTGTGAGCTTGATGTTGCCGAACTTCAGCCCATTCACCGCCGGCGAGGCGAAGGGCTTTGCGGGCGGCCGGCAGTTCATCTTCGGCAATGGTAAGCTCGCCATGAGCATGCAGGTTATCTTCGGCATTGACCTCGAACCCGAACCAGAAAGGGACGGTGCGCCCAAGCGCTTCCTTCAATCGCCGGGCAATACGCTTCGACAACCAGCCGGCCGATGATGCCGCGTTCCTAACCTTGGCCTCCGTGTCGGCGTCCAGGCGCAGTGTGAAGGTCGAGAAGGGGCCGCTGGCGCGCGTGGCGTAGTGGAACCACTCAAGGGAAGCCTCGTCGCTAAGATCGCGCCACGGGGCCGCCTTTTGGAAGGCTCGGGGATAGTGGTTGAGTTCGACAGCGTATTGCCGCCAGAAGCGCGCCGCCCGGATTTCTTCTTCCACTGATAGGCGCTCAGGCAGGAAGGACGGGGAGGGTGATAGGGGTAGGTGTTTGGTCGTTAGGTGAAGGGTGGAGAAGCGGGGATGCGAGGGGGCGTGATAGGTAACTGAAGTCCTGCCATTGGCTGCTGCTGCTTCAAGCTCCGCGACCGCCTGGAAAACCGGGCGGAAGAGCGCATCGCGATAGACGGATTTAACCCGTGTGCGATTTACGTTTTTGTCAGAATTACCACCGTCCTCTTTTGCAGGAATAGGAATAATTTCTTCAGATTCCTGGCGACGCTCGATGCTGAAATTGCTATAATGATCCTTGTCAGCCAATGACATTCTCCTGAGTCCGGTCGCGTCGGGATACGTGGCCGGACTTTTTACATTCTATTCGGCAATCGCCTCACGGATCAGGCGGGCAAGGTCCAGCGCGACGGATGGCGCGAAGGTGCGGGCCTCCCCGGTGTGGATATTGCGAAGCCGGATCGACGGGCCGACGCGGGCAATCTCAACACCCGCATCAACGTCAAAAACGTTTGATGCCTTCTTACGGTTCGCCAATGCCTCAATCGTTTCCGCAACAAAAGTGGCAACTGCTACCTTCCATTGAAAATTGCCGAGACGAGCGGCCGATAGGGCAATCGTCCCGTCCTCAAGCTTGGACGCATCAGCAGAACCGCCAATGCCCAAACTGTCGGTGATGGCGAGGCGCTTGGCTTCCACCGTGACAAGCTCACCGATCAAATCGGAAACGGAAACACTCTTGTGAGCGGCGACGGCCTTCAGTTGGTCGGCGCGTTCGGTGGGGATGCGAAGGAGCGTGGTAGACATAGGATATCCTGCTTGCAATTGACTTGTTAACAGGATGTAGTGATTCGATGTTGTTTATTCAAGGCCAGCGGAAGGATCAACGTCCGCGTTGATTGGCGAAGTTGCCCGGCCGCGTAGCCTTGCGCATCTCGTCGCTGACCACGCCGCGCACGGTGGTTTCCATCTGCTTCGCCATCTTCTGCGCAAGCTCGCTGTTTTGTTCCGGTGTTCCCGCCGATCCGTTCACGGTCACGGGCGCATTGATGCTGATTTGTTGGACGGGTGCGGCGTTCTGGTTCGCCGGCACATGCATGCGGCGAACGGCAGGGGAGTTGCCGACATAGCCGCCTTCGGCAAAGCCGGGAACGCGGGCGCTATTGAGGGTATCGAGCGCGGGAACGCCGATCCGGCGGGTCGCTTCCTGATTAAGGACATACTCACCACGATGGACGACGCCGGCGGGCTGATACTTGCCACCGTGGCCGGTGTAGCCGCCACGCGCGAAGCCCGGCGCATCGCCGGTCACTAGGCCACCACCGCTGAAGCCGAGGAAGCCGCTAAACATATTCATGAGCGGCTTCACAACAAGCATCTGCACAACCATGTCAATCAACCTGTCGGTGATCTTGCCAAGCGCATTGGCGAAGGCTTCCGACGCTGTCTTGCCCTGCCGAAGATCGGAGAGGAAGCCGGACGCAAGCGAGCCGCCGAAATTCGCCCATTCTTCGGCCTGCTGCTGCGCGTCCTCCTGCTTGTCGGCGAGTTCCTGCGCTTCCCGTGAGGCGTCGGCGTAACTCCGCGCCAGCGCATCAATCTGCGCCTCTAACTCTGGCGTGACGGCAATGCCGGCCTTCTGTGCTGCTGTAAGCAGCTCATGCTTCATGCGCGCCTGTTCGACGGCCGCAGCCTGTTCCTCATAGGTGCCGGTCGCGTTGCGGCGGGCCTCGCTTTCGGCGTGCATTGCAGTGATGCGTTCGCGGATTTGCTCAACCTCGCGCTCATAGGCATTTTCGCCGCTGCCACGGCCGGAACGTCCCTTGCGACCGCTGCCACTGCCGGCCGGCGGCGCATAATCGTTGATGGATACCGGCTTGACCTTCGCGCGCCGCTTGCCGCCGCGTGATGACGGCCCTTGCTGAAACGAGACTGCACCCTGCTCAGTCGTCAGGGGCTCGCCGGTGATAGGATGGTTTTGCTGTGTGAGCGGCATATCCGCCATTGCCGCACGCACCTGGGCGAGCTTTGCAACAACCTCGTCCAGCCGCGCCAGTGCTTCGGTGTTGTCAAATCCAAGCTCGCTGTTTTTCTCAATCGTCGCCTGTAGAAGCTCTACTTCGCGTTCAAGCGACTCGGCTTCCTCTTTGGCGGCCTTGGCGTCGAGATTGACGAGGTTGCCTTCCTCGTCGATGACGTCGAGCATCTGACCGAGGTTCTCCACAATGCTCTTGAAAACCTGAGAGTTGCCGATTTCGTCCAGGAACTTCACAACGGCATTGTGGGCGGCTTCGATCTCGCCAATGAAGCCGGACACGTCGAAGTTGGAAATCACGTCCGCAACCGTGGTGATGCCGTCCGCGAAGCGCTGGCTGGCGCCGGTGGACTTGTCGAATTCGCCGGCAACATCGATAAGGCTATTACCAAGGCGGGTGAACGCCTGCGAAATGGTGATCCGCGAATTCTCCGCCTGCTGCTGAAGGGTGACGCTGCCGGCCTGAAATGCCCGAAAGAAGGCTTCGCTGGAAATCTTGCCGTCAACCACAAGCTTGCGAAGCTGGGCAACGCTGCCGCCGGCTTCCTTCAGGCCGCGCGCGACGGTGCGGGCAATCGTCGGCGTGCCCTCTAAGATGCTGTTGAATTCTTCAGCACGCACCACGCCGCCGCCGAGCGCCTGACTAAGCTGAAGCAGGGAACCGGAAGCGGATTGCGCATCGGTGCCGGCAACGCGAAGGGCGGTCGCCACGTTGTCGGCGAAATCAAGAAGCTCTTCGGTCGAAACGTTCAATTCGGCTTGCGTGAGCGAGACCTTACTGAAGAGGTCGGTCAGCGCACCCATGGGTGCCGCGTTCTTCTGTGCCGACGCGAAAAGCCGCTGATAGACCTTGCTCAGCTTGTCGCCCTCAAGACCGGCGTTCTTCAGGCTGTTCTGTATCCGCGTGGCTGCGTCTACGAGCCGCTGCGCGCCACGCACCGTTGCACTGCCGGCAACGGCAAGCCCAAGGTTCCGGAAAACCCTGCCGATATTCACGGCGCTACCGCGCAAGCTGCGCTCCATGCGGTCGCCGGCCTGCTTGGCGCGCTGTTCCATCCGGCCGAAGTTCCTGCCGGTCACCTGCCTCGCGCGCGCCATATCGCGCTCATACTTGTCCATCTTTGCGACAAGCGTGACCAAGAGCTGTTGCTGGTCGTCCATCTGAATATCCTATGCTGCGTCCGCCGTGAGGCGGTCGAATTCGTCGGGGTCCATTTCGAGGAAGGATTTGCGGTTGTCGTTCGCAGCCGCGCGCGTCACGGCCATGACGGCAGCTACCGCGCCGTCAATTCGGTCGGTCTTCTTGCCTTTGTGCATGCGCACAAGGCCAGTGTCGTTCCGGCTGGCGACAACGGAATCGAAGTGATGGCGAAGGGCCGGGTGTCCACTATGGCGAAGCGCCCGGCCATTCACGACGCGCTCAAGGATGCCGATTGCCGGCCCCATGGTGAGCGGCCCTTGCCGCATCTCGACGGCCGGCAAGCCATCGTCATGCAGGTGCTGCATCGTCATGCGGGCAAGGTGAGGATCGAAGGCGATCTCGCGCACGTCGAAGCGGGCGCAAATCTCGCGAATGTGCTTTTCGACTTCTTCCGGTTCGATCACCGGCCCGTCGATGACGGTGACTAGGCCTTCATCGCGCCATTGCTCATAGGGAACGCCATCGCGTTCGGCACGGCCCTTGAGGTCTTCACCGGGCACGAAAAACCACGGATGCACGGTGATCGTGCCATCATCGTTTCGCCACGCGGCGACAACGGCGGTGAGGTCGCCATTCACCGACATATCGACGCCAAGGAAGCACGGGACTTCCTCAAGGTCGGCGAGGTCGAGCGGGATCTTGCCGGCGTCATAGACGGCCATGTCAAAAAGCGGGTCGCGGGAATGCGCCTGCCAGATATTCAGGTTGAATTGCTTGAAAGCCGCACGCTCGGCGGGCCGGTGCTCCGCTTCCTTGGCGGCCGAGCGCAAAGCATTGAGGTTCGGGAAGCCATACTTCAGGCCAGGATTGACGCGGTGCCATAGGGCTTCGTCCTGCCAATCGTTATCATTCGCGGCTTCAAAGATGATCGGCAGGAAGGCCGGATTGTCTATCTCGCCCAGCGCCACGCGGCGGGCATAGTCGTATTGATCGAAGCCGATGTTTTCCGAGCCGCGCCCAGCCGTGGTGGCGATCACCATAAGCGTGCCGCTGGTCTTCACCATGCCGGACTTTAGGGCTTCCCAAAGGTCGCGGCCCTTCCATACATGGATTTCATCGACCAGCACGAAAGCCGGCGTCTTGCCGTGCTGGGCCGCGCCGTCGCTGGAAATCGCCTGAAGCTCGACGCCTTGCGCCTTGAAGACGATCTTCTTTGCGCTGTTATGGGCGTCATAGATACGTGTGGCGGCGACAAGCCGTTTGTCCATGCGCACGATGTTCGCGGCTTCCTTGAAGCCGATGCCGGCTTGATCGCGGTCGGACGCTGCAAAGATCACCTGCCCGGCCGGAACACGTTCCGGCCCGATGGTATGGAGCAATGCTAGCGGCGCGGCGAGGCTGGTCTTACGGTTCCCGCGAGGGATCATCCAAAAGACGGTTTCCACGACGCGCCGGCCGTCTGCGTGGCGCGGCCCATAGATGCGGCGCACAATCCGTTCCTGCCAGTCGTAAAGCTGGAAAGCCGATTTCGGTGCGGTGCTGTTCGGGTGCTTCAGGCGGCGAAGGAATTCAACCGCCCGCTCGCCATGGCCTAGCGGGTCGTCAATCGGGGAGCCGTCGAAAATCCATGCGGGATAGGTGCTCGCCATCACGTCACCGCAAGCGGGTTGTCGTCGGCATCGTCATCGCCACCGATCATGGCGGCGCGCGAGCGGGCCGAAGGCGTCAAGCCGAGTTCCCCGGCGCACCGAAGTTGTTGCTGCTGCATGGCGGTGAGGATGCCGACCGCCGGGTGCCGCTTGCCGTTCGGCAGCACATAGCCTTCGGCCTGAAGCAGCGCGTGCATCTCGCGCATGGTGCCGCTGGCAATCACGAAATTCTCAAGGGCGGCGAGGTCCGCGACCGTAAGCACCTTGCGCTCGCGCACAAGGATCGGTGCCACGCGCCGCCATTCGGCCTTGGCTTCCTTGGATAGGTAGGCCGGCGCAGACGGCACGCGCGCAACTGGCGAGGTGCCGGGAACGATGGTCGAGGGCTTCAGGCCGCGCGTCATGACGTTGCCACCGCGCGAAGCTCAAGGCCACGCCTGCGGCCGATTTCGGTCACTTCTTTCAGGTCATAGGGCGCACCGGCATAGCTCACGCGGTCGGCGGTCGTGATGCCGGCAAGGTAACGAATGCGGAAAACGATGGTGCCGCTTTCAGCCTCGCCGAAGCCGGTCAGGAATTCGGATGCGGATTGCGTCACGACTTCCGCGCGCACCGTGGCAAGATTCGTCCAGGCGATGACAACCGAACCGGTCGGCGTCACGGTTTCGGTGAGGCGTTCAATAGATATGGTGCGATCAAGCTTGCCGGCGCGCATGTCAGAAGCTCCACCGCATGACCGCTTCCACCGTAAGCACGCCGTGGGTGTAGGATATTTCCGGGTCGGGATCGCGCATCCATCGGACGGCCGGCAGGCCGAATTCATCGAAGCTGAAGCCGGCCGCGTCCGGCGCTTCTTTCAGCGTGTTGCAGACGGCAAAGCCGATAGCCTTGGCCGTGTCGGAGCCGTCTTCCAGTGCCCACACATGCAGGTCGAGGAAGACGCGGGCGATATATTGCGAGCCGGATGCGTTGCCGAGAAAGATGGTCTGCCCGCCACTCATTATAATAGAGGGCAGATTGTCGGGTCGCGTCGAGCCGGCCCGGATATGAGCGGCAGGCACAAGCGCGGCCACTTCCGACGAGGCAATGAGCGCCGAACGAATAGCGGTCTGAAGGGCAAGGGTCGGCTCTATCATTTGGCGTTCCAACCGTCCTTGACGGCCTTCTTTGCGGCCCGGTTGATGCGGTTCTGAAGGCGCTTTTGGAGCAGGCGGAAGGCAGGCCAGAAGAACGGCTGCGCTTCGGTCTTGGCGGTGCCATGCTCGACAAGGTGTGGATAGCGCACGTCGCTGTTGCCGGCCGTCACCAGCACTTCGGTTTCGCCGGCCACGCGGGAACCGCCGGGCTGTGAATAGGGCGGCGTTGATTGGCCGGGCGGCGTGACTTCGATGCTGTCAGCAAGCGCGCCGGTGATCTTCGGCGCAATCGCCTTCTGTGCATTGGCAAGCTCATGGGCGGATTTCAGAAGCGCTGGCATGATGGCCTCGCGCGGTGCCTTCCTCGCCCGGTCGAAAGCGGCGAGCGTCGAGGCAAGCCCGTTGTCGGTCTTACCCGCCATCGGTCGCCCCTTCCTCACCGAACCAGTTTTCACGGTAGGAATCGGCAATGCTGGTTACGCCGTAGGGCGCAATTCGCATGGTGATGCCGAAGGCGACGGCCTCGCGCTGCTCAAAATAGAATGCGACCAGCTTCAGGACCGCGAGCTTCAAATCGTCCGGCAGCGGGTCGAGCGTCGAAAGCGGCGTGCCGATGTAGTTGCCGAGCCACGTTTCAGCAGCGCCAAGATAGAGCTGGATCAGCTCGTCATCGGTGTTTGTGTCGATATTCATGTGCGCTTTCGCAAGCGCAGGGGTCACGATGCTCATGCGTTTTCGGCCTTTTCGGGAAAAGTTATTTCGGGCCGCTCTTGTGCGGTGCTCCGGTTCCCTTTGAACCCTCTAAGTCGCAAGAGACCCCCCGCCACCTGCCGCTAGGCATGGCGAGCGCTTCCGCGAGCGTGCGGCCGTTGAACATGCGTGCAATCAAGGTGTCGTATTTGATGTCGACGTGCTTCGCCCACTCGGCGAGCGTCTTCGATACGCCATTGACGGTATGTTGCTGGGCACGAGCGCGAGGCTTCATCGTAAGCGCCTGCTCAATTGCCATGCCTGAGCGAATGCGGCGTGCGAGGGTCTGATAATCAACGCCGCAACAGGAAGCCCACTCGCTGAGCGACTTGCTTGCACCGTTGTAGGTGTAGAGCTTCGGTTTGCGGCTGGGGCGCGGGCGAGTGTTCAGGCTAGGCGGCGGCTCTTTGCCGATCCACTCGGCTACTCGCGCGGCTGCTTGCTGCCGGCGAGCTTCCGCACGGTGCAAGGCACGCTCGCGTGCGGCGCGGCACTCGGCTTCGTATTCCTGTCGGTCGATATGGCGGGCGCGTTCGGCGGGCGTCATTGGCCGCGCTCCTGCCGCTGCTTCACGCTGTTATGGCAGCGCGTGCATAGGGGTTGCCAGTTGCTGCGATTCCAGAACAAGGCGCGGTCGCCACGGTGCCGCACGATATGGTCAACGGTCGTGGCCGGGTTGCCGCACATACGGCAATATGGATGCGCGGCGAGATATTCGTCGCGCGCCTTCCGCCATACGTGATCATAGCCGCGCTGGCGTGCTGTCGGCCGGCGTGCATCGTGGCGCGCATTGCGCTCGTGGGTGGTCTGGCGCTGGCATTCGCAGCGGACGCCATACGGCACGACATTGCCACACTGGCACAAATGCGGTGGCCTGCTCATGATGCCCTCGCAATCTTCGCCTTGAGCGCGCGAAGGCCACCGCGATCAAAGGCGGGGTCGGAAGCTTGTGCATCGATCTGGCGAAGCTGTTCAGGCGTGTAAGGGGCAGATTGCTTGTCCTCGCCATCACCTTCCGGTGAGCCGTGGATGGCTTTCAGCTTCGCCATATGGCCGGCGAAGGCTTCGTTGATTTCGGTCGGCGTGGCGTTCCATGCGGTTTCGGGCGTCCAGCCGAGCCAGCCGGTCGCGGTGCGGTAAAGCTCGCGATAGACTTCCGGCCAAGGCATCGGCTTGGCGGTCGGATCGGTCTTGGCGGTGTCGTCGGGTGCGGGAATGAATGACGCGACAAGCGTGAGGATCGGCGCGGCGATGGTGTCGGCGACGATCTTCAAAGGGGTGGCGTCAAGCCGGGCAAGGAAGGCGCTCGCCTCATGCCGGTCGGTCGCGGCGGTCATGATGATGGCGCGGACGGTGCCAAGGTGGAAATCGGCAACGCGCCGGAACAGGCCGGCGAAGCCATCATGCAGCCGCTCAAGGTAGGAAGCAGCCCGCAATGACGGGCGCAGACGCACGGTGCTGACTCCGAGCGCAAGCGTGATCTCGTCATTTGCGGACTGCAAGGTCATGGCTTAGGGCACTGCGTTGATTAGGAGCTTGATCAGGGCTTCACCCATGACCACCTTGCCGCCGACACGGCGACGGCCGCCGAACACAACAATGTCCTCGCCAAAGCGGGTGCTGTAATCAGCATGGGGTTCAAAGGTGACGCGATCGGTGATCGTGTAGCCGCGCGCGAAATCGCCGAAGATGATCGGCGTTGCGTCTTCGGCAGCATCCGGCATGTAGTCACATTCATAAACCGGCTTGCCAAGCAATAGGCCCGGCTGGCCAGCCTGAAGGCCGGACTGCCAAAGCAGATTGCCGTCACTGTCGCGAAGACCGCGCACGACGCGCATGGTCTTCCGGTTCATCAACCAAGCGCCATTCAGCGCATAGGCCGACTTGACGCCATAGAAGGTATCAAGCAGGGCGTCGGTATCGATTGCGGTTGCTTCGACATTCTCGACTTCCGTCGAGGTAAGAACACCTTCGGCCTGCGTCGTGCCGTTGCCGGTGACGAACCATTCGCTTTCGAGCGTGCCGAATTCTGAAACGATATGCGACTGAAGGAAGTCCACCAGATTAACCGCGCTGTCCTCAAGGGCGGTGCGCGAAACGGGCGTCATGACACCCATGGCGAAATTCTTGATATCGATCTGTTCGAAGGTCGGTTCGGACTCCGGCTTCTGCTGCACTTCGGTTACACTGCCGGGCACAACGCGGTTAACCAGGCGTGGAATCTGGAGAAGCGAGCTTCCGACCGCGACGACGCGCGCAAGCTGCCGAACCGGCGAGGCAGGGCGAATCTTCTCAAGAATGGTCGCTGAAAAGTCGTCACGGACAAGATTGCCGGCGGTTCCGGGCGTGGCAACCGTCAACGCCTTCTTTTCAAGTAGAGACTCCCGAAGCTCCGCTTCGAACGCCTTCATGTTGTCGTTTGCGGCGGCCGGATGGTTGTCGTTGGCGGCAACCGGACGATTGGCCTTTGCCTCAAACTTGTCCATGCGGGCCTTGAGGGCGTCGAAGTCCTTCTTCTCAATCACCGGATCGGCCTTGGCTTCCGGTGCATTCTCAATCTCATCTTCCATTCTTTCAGTCCTTTCGTGGGATGCCGTGCCATCGGCGGCTTTGATCGACGTGATTTGCGCGCCCGGATGGCAAGGGACCGCGACAACTGAGATTTCATGGAGGGCGAGCGCCGTAATGGTCCGCCCGCGCTGGCGAGGCTTGGCGCTCTTGGTGACAAAGCCGATAGAAAGGCCGGTGACGGCCTTCGCCTTGATCAGTGCGTGAACCTCGCGGGCGCGCGCTACCTCATCGATAAGCAAGCGGCCCTTCACCGTGAGACCTTCGGCCGTTTCGGAGATGCTGTCCCAAACGCCGATGGACTGCGCTTGATCGTGTGCAAACAGCATCGGGACGATTGCCGGGGCGGTGATCGCGCCCTTTTCGATCACGTCGCCGACGCGATCCGGAGAGCCGAAGGGCCATGCGATGCCGGAAATCTCGCCGGCATCGTCAACGGTGAGCGTGGCCTTGATTTCGAGACGTTCGGTCATGCCGGCACGTCCGCGTAAGCGTCACGGATCGCGGCGGCGAGGTCGCCAGTCGCTGCGGCTTGTCGTAACTCGTCCTGGGCGTCATCGGCCGATGCCGGGCTGCCGCTCCATCGAGCTTCAAGAATGTCGAAGGCAAGGCCGAAGACTTCCACAACCGGCGTGGGCTTGGCGTAGGCATCAATGAGTGCCTGCGCTTCTTTGGGTGTCGTGCCGCCGCCGATTAGGCCGAGCCGGATCACTTCCAATATGTCGGCATAGCGAAACTGCCCGGCGAGGAACTGCTGATAGATCGCGCCGAAGCCGATGCCGGCCTTGCGCTCAAGCTCAAGAATCTGATCGGAGGGGAGGGCGAAGGTCTGTTCGCCATCGCCGAAAAAGGCGGTGTGCTTCATCTATGCTGCTTCCTTCGCCGGTTTGGCGTTGTCGTTGTCGCCGGCCGGCGGCGTGGTCGAGGTGTAGGGATTGGCAAGTTCGTCGCCGCCTTCCATGGCCGGAAGGTTCATGGCGGCGCGGACTTCGTTCGGCGTCATGGCGCGCATGGCGACCAGCTTGCCGAAGATTTCGGCCCGGCCGGCCGCGTCGGCGCGCTGAAGGTCGTCAATGACGAATTCGAAATAGAGGCTGTCGCGCTCGTCTTCGGTCAGAAGCACAGTGGCGTAAGCGTCTTGCCAGCGGTCGAGCCAAGGCCGCAAACAGAGTTGCAGGAACGACGCTGCTAGCTGCTCGGCATTGGACCATGTGGCGCGCTCAAGCTGATAGAGCATGGAGGGCGGCACGCCGAAGATGCGGGCGATCTCATTAATCTGCTCAAGCCGGTTCTCAAGGAATTGAGCATCCGTGCTAGGCATCGTCTGGGCCGTGTATTCGCGGCCACCGTCGAGCACCAGCGGGTCGCCGTTGTCATTGGCCTGCCACTTGCGCCACGACTTCAGGATATTGTTGATGGTGGTCGCGCCGGACGCATCGCCGGGAATCTTGTTCTTGTCAGTGATGACGCCGGACGGGCGAGCACCGGAACCGAAGAATTTTGAAGCGTGGCGCTCAAGCACCATGCCAACGCCGATGGCATCTTTGCCGAGCGTGACTGGCGAGACGCCGCCGAAGGCCGGAAGGTAAAGAACATCGCGGTAGGACAGGCGGACCTGCTTCCGGCCCTTCACATTCACGAGGTAATAGGGTTCACCGTCATCTTCGGTGCGGCGCTGCACGGTGCCGGGCGCGAGGCGGTGAAGCTCATAGGGTCGGTCGTCACCGACGCGGACAACCTGCGCATATCCAGCGCCGTGCAAGAGGGCATCGACGGTGAGGTCAACGCGAACCTGCCCGGCGCTGGTCCAAGGGTTGGCACGGTTGTGAACGATCCGATTGCCGCCATGGTCGTTGGCGGCTTCCTTGCTGTCGCCTTCGTCGCGATAGAGCTTGCAGGGAAGCGAGCCGACCGTTTCGGAGATCAGGCGGATAGCGTGAAGAACGGCCGGCACGCGCAAGGCGGTGCTGGCAGTAACGGTAACACCTGAAGCGGTAGGGAAGACGCCAAATAATTCAGCAATGGCAGGATCGGAAAGAGGCAATGCCTTCTGTTCCGATCCGAAACCAAGCGACTTCTTTACACTGCCGAACGCATTACCAAGCAACAAGAGATTACACCTAAGAGTGAACTTAGGAATATTGTCTCATGGATCGGTTTAGGAAAATAGTCTTAAATATCAACTATTTCGTCAGTCAGCTTTATTTATGCTGACTGACAAACTTTCTTACGCAATGGGAATTGGCTTTATCCTGTCCATGGCGTCGGCGAGGCCGGGAAGCATCACTTCGCTTCGCCCATAGTGCTCATGCGAGTGCCCAGACGTTCGGCCGGTGAGGTAGTTGCGGGCGTCGTCTTGCATGCCATCACGCCGGCACAAATCTTCAAACAAGTGCCGCCAGCCGTGGTTGGGGGATAGCTCCGGGCGCTTCTCAAACGGAACCAGTTCGCGAACCCATGAGCTAATGCGCGGCTGCACGTTGATTTCTTCCTTGCTCTCACCACGGAACAGCCGGCCGGCGTCGGCACGCTCGACAAGCTCAACCAAGCCTTCCGCGACAAGGGCCTTGTGGACCGGAATGCGGCGCTCGCTGCTGGCGTTCTTGAGGGATCGGTTGCCGGCGGTCGTCACCTTCCAAAACCAGCGGTCGCCCACCTTGAAGAAATCTTCCTTCCGCAGGCTAGCGGCCTCGCTGACACGCATGCCGGAATAGGCGCATAGCCACGGAATCCAGCGCAGCATTTGCTTAGTCTCTTTACGGGCAGCCGCAAGCACAACCTTTGCTTCGTCCATGGTGAAGGCGCGAAGGTATGAGGGCGTGGTGGTGTAGTCGGGTGTCTTGATGCCGGTGAGGGGATTGCCGGTCGGCAGGAAGTTTTCGGGGTCGTTCTGGCGTCCCCAATTCAGCACAGTGCGGACGTTCTGAAATTTCATCTTCACTGTGCGGTTGCCCAAGTGGCCGGCATCCTGCATGGCCTCAATCCAGTTCTTGCCTTCGACTGCCGTCACCGCCGCCGCATTCTTGGAATTGCGGAATGTGGCAAACTCGACCGCAGCATCGCGATACTTCTTCACGGTGCGGTCGGGGAGGGGCTTCGCATTCTTGCCGCGCGCCCGCAGCTTCACCTCGGCGTCAATGATGTCGTCGAAGGTGATGGGCGCGGCGGATTCCTCTTCAGTCGTTTCGCCCGCTAGCATCGGATGAGACGGCCTGCCGGTGAAGTCGCCGTGGTCGCGCTCATCCTGCCGCGCCATGGCCTCATAGTTGGCGAGGCAAAGCGCCTGGGCGGTTGCACGCCATTTAGGCGAGCCTTTCGCAGCCGATGTGTTGCCGGTCGTCTGTAGGCGCGCGATGCGGTCGCCTACTAGTTCTTCAAGTTCGTCGTCGGACAGGGAGCCGGAGAAACCATCTCGCAATCGCTGCGCCCGGTCGACGTCAACGCCAAGCATGGCGTAACGGTGATCGTGCTGGCGTATCTCGGCATCAAACTCTATCTGAGCTTCATACTCGCGGCGGGCGATCTCTTCGACGGAAAGAGGATAGCGCCCCGACGCCATGGCCTTGCCGTCCGCGTTGGCCTTCTGCTCTGCCAAGCCGATCTTGTATTGAAGGGTGGCAACGGCGGCAGCATGCTTCCTGATTGCTGTCCGCCTGTCGCCTCCAAGCTGGACCTCAAGCTCGCTTTTATCTGTATCGGGTGGCGGTAGAAACGGCCGCAAACGCGGCGGCACGACTATGCGAGCCGAATAACGGCCATTCCGTTCCTTCCAATACCGAATCTTTCCAGCCACCCAAGCACCCATTTTGTGACGAATTTTGTGACGCCAGAATGGGCGGAAAGCCTTGCGTGTCAAGGGCTTCTAACGATTTCAATGGGATAGGGTGGTGGGCGATGAGAGACTCGAACTCCCGACATCTTCGGTGTAAACGAAGCGCTCTACCAACTGAGCTAATCGCCCTTTGAGGCCGCAGCCCGTAAATGGACTGCCCTTCAAGCACGTCCGTTTAGGCGTTTCGCTCCGCAACCGCAAGATCAAATTGCCGCTTTGCGGCGGGTTTTCATCCCTGCCCGAAATTCATCCGGCAAAGCGTCACGGATGCGCTTGACAGCTTGGGCAATACCCCCTAATTCACCGCCACGACGCCGAACGAAGCATCGTTTGCGCGTCGCCCACGCGGGTGTAGCTCAGTTGGTTAGAGTGCCGGCCTGTCACGCCGGAGGTCGCGGGTTCGAGCCCCGTCACTCGCGCCACTTCTCAACGACTTGGAGAAGTGGCGCTCGCAAAAAGTCTGAACGCCTGTTCGACAATCAAATCCTTTTTCATGATCTGTTGGCCCCAGGGACGCCCGACCGTGCTTGCGGCATTCACCGGAGTTGAGCCGCCCGCGGGTCCTTGCCGCTAGAAGCGATAACGCAAGCCGATCGTGCTTGCGTTCGAGCCTTCGCCGAAATTGCCAAATGTCCCGTCTCCGCCCGACCTATGGTGAAGCCGGTAGACGAGTTCGAGATTCGGCGCCTGCCGGAACCTGAGCGCAATTTCCGGACTGACGAAGCCCAGAAAGGTCGCATCGCCATTGTAACGTTCTTCGCGTCGGCGCTCGATTTCGGTCGGACCGGTAACGACGCTGAAGCCGGCCGCCAGCCCCGGTGCAATTGCCACGTCGCCAACGACCAGGCCCTGATGGCGGAGTCTGAGGCCGGCCCAAAGCTCGCCGCTCGCATCCTCTTCGTCGCCAAAGCGGATCGCGGCACCTGCCACGCCGCCGAGCACGAAGCCCAGTCCGAGCTCGCTAAAGTCACGGCCCAAAGCTGCGCCAACCGTATAATTGTCCGCGTATTCAGCCTCCCAGAAACGGAGAGCACCGCCGAAGGTGTCTTCGGCAAAGACGCCGCCGAACAGGTGGACATCATTCTTTGTGGCCGGTGTCTCGGGGCTGACGAAAGGGTCGGTTGTCGCGAAATAGAGGAACCGATCGTCGTCCCCAGCACGCCCCGTACCGACTGACGCCGCCAGCAAGATTGCTGTGAGCGTGAATTTGATCTTGCTCATTTGCCCCCCTTCGAATCGCGCGTCAATAAAAAGCAGAGATCAAATTGGTAACTGCGGAAAGCTTCTCAAGGAAGGACTTTCAGAGATCTCGTTCATCAAGCCGGTTTGGTGTCATCCTGGCATGGACCAGGAATGCTGCGCTTGAATATCAGTTACGGGTGCTCACTTGGAGCCCGGTTGAAAACCAGGACGGACTTTTCACTGCCTCGCTATTGACCGATAAAAGTCCCGCGCCGACTCTCAATCTCCGAACTTTTGGTCGGGCTTTTATGGGCAAGTCGCTTTCCAGGAGCTTCGAAGTCAGAGGCTGCAGCCTTGAGATCTGACGCGAGATCGCCCCGGTCGCGGATCTCAACCCTTTCGAGCCCAAGCCAGGAAGCCATCTGCGCCAGTTCCTCGAAGAGTTCGACGGCTGTTTCAGGTGGAGCGTTGCTTTCCGCGAACGCACTCTGCACCTGCAGTGCGCCGCCTTGGCGGTCTGCCTTGAGGTCGACCCGGGCGACGATTCGTTCTCCCATGACAAACGGGAACACGTAATAGCCGTAAACGCGCTTTTCGGCAGGCGTGTAGATTTCGATCCGGTAGTGGAAATCGAACAGGCGCTCGGTGCGCGAACGCTCCCAGATCAGCGGGTCGAACGGCGCAAGCAGCGCCCGCACATCGACCTTGCGCGGCAGACGGGCGTCCCGGTGAAGATAGGCCTGCTTCGCCCAGCCCTTCACCGTGACCGGAACGAGCATGCCTTCTTCCACCAGTTCGTCAACTCGCGGGTGCGCATCGTCGGGAGCGAGACGGAAATAGTCGCGCAGATCGCTTGCCGTCGCCACGCCATGCGCCCTTGCCGCGATCTCCATCAGTTTGCGCTGCGCGTCCGCAGGGGAGGGCGTGGGGCGGGACGTGATATGCGGCGGCAACACCCGCTCGGGCAGGTCGTAGAGCCTCTCGAAATTGGGTCCGCGCGAATGTGTGGTCACCAGACCGGCCCAGAATAGCCATTCGAGCGCGCGCTTCGGTTCGCTCCATTCCCACCAGCCGCTGGCGCCCTTGTGGCCGTCGATGTCGGCGGCTGCGAGCGGGCCGTTTCGGTCCACCTCCCGCAGCACCTCGTCGATGACGGCGCGACGCTCGCGGCCGAATGTCGCGAGGCCGCCATAGATGCCGCGACCCTCCCGCGCGCGCTGCATGCGCCAGCGTAGCAGGGGTTCCATTTCCACCGGCAGCAGCGATGCTTCATGGGCCCAATATTCGAACAGCGCGCGCGGCCGCCGCGATTGGGCACGGTCGAGGATCGCCGTGTCATAAGCGCCGAGGCGGGAAAAGGCCGGCATATACTGGGCCCGTTGGGCGACATTGACGGAATCGATCTGGAACAGGCCGGTGTGGTCGAGAACCCGCAGCAGATGGCGGCGCTCCACCTGGCCGGCAGGCTTCCTTGCCGCAAAGCCCTGAGCGGCCAGAGCGATGCGCCGCGCCCGCAACTGCGTCAATTTTTCCTGCCCGGCCATCACGATCCCTTCCAGAAGGCTGCAAGCTAGCGCGGTGAAGTCCGGCAAACCACCCGTTTTGCAGGTCGCGGCGAATACTGCTGACATATCGGAAAGTGCAGGAGGGAGGGTTCACGCAACCGCTTCGCATTCCTAGATAAGCAGTTGTCGGCACACGCCGCCGATGAGCGCCGTCGATCAACGCTGCGTCGCCGCAGGCCAGGCTGGCATCTGTCGGAACATGCCCGCTTTCGGAACCGCGCGTGAAAGGCAATCGAGTGAGGCTGAGTGGAAACTTATGCCCCATTCTTGCCAAGGTTTGACTTGCGTCGCCAGACTGCCTGCGCTAACCCTCGCCGCGTTGCAACATGGGCTGTGCCGGGCCGCGTTTCTTGCCATCGCGGGACTGTGCGACACGCCCCAGTACGGAGCCTCGCATCAGGCGGGCAACGGAAAGTCGGACAATGAACGATCTCTTGAGTTCATATCTACCTATCATCATCTTCATGGGCGTTGCGTTGGGAATCTGCCTGGTGCTGATCGCCGCACCCTTCGTGGTGGCCTATAAGAATCCGGATCCGGAGAAGCTGTCGGCCTACGAATGCGGCTTCAACGCCTTCGACGATGCCCGCATGAAGTTTGATGTGCGCTTCTATCTGGTCGCCATCCTGTTCATCATCTTCGATCTCGAGGTGGCGTTCCTGTTTCCATGGGCGGTTTCGTTCGGCGCGGTAGGTTGGCTCGGTTTCTGGTCGATGATGGTATTCCTCGGTGTGCTGACAATCGGTTTCATCTACGAATGGAAGAAGGGAGCGCTGGAATGGGATTGAAGGACAACACCCTCGTCGCACCCGCGCCCAGAGGTATTCTCGACCCCAATACCGGCAATCCGGTGGGGCAGAACGATCCGTTCTATGCGGACATCAATTCGGAGCTGTCCGATAAGGGCTTTCTCGTAACCTCGTCGGAGGCGCTGATCACGTGGGCGCGCACCGGCTCGCTGATGTGGATGACCTTCGGGCTTGCCTGCTGCGCCGTGGAGATGATGCACGTCTCCATGCCGCGCTACGACGCCGAACGCTTCGGCATCGCCCCGCGCGCCTCTCCGCGCCAGTCCGACGTGATGATCGTGGCGGGCACCTTGACCAACAAGATGGCCCCCGCGCTGCGCAAGGTCTACGATCAGATGCCGGAGCCGCGCTACGTGATCTCGATGGGTTCCTGCGCCAATGGCGGCGGCTATTACCACTATTCCTATTCGGTGGTGCGCGGTTGCGACCGCATCGTGCCGGTCGATATCTACGTGCCGGGCTGCCCGCCTACGGCTGAAGCGCTGCTCTACGGCATTCTTCTTCTCCAGAAGAAGATCCGCCGCACCGGCACCATCGAGCGCTAGGAGACTTGCATGAGCGAAGCGCTTAAGGACCTTGCAGCCTACATCACCGAAAAGCTGGACGCCCAGATCCAGGACGCACTCATCGCCTGTGGCGAGCTGACGCTTCTGGTGGACGCGGGCGACATTGTCGACGTGCTGAACTTCCTGAAATCGGACGTCCAGTGCCAGTTCATCTCCTTCATCGATATTTCGGGCGTCGACTACCCGTCGCGAGACAAGCGCTTCGAGGTCGTCTACCATCTCCTGTCGCCCCGGCAGAACCAGCGCATCCGCGTCAAGATCTCCACCGACGAGGAGACGCCGGTGCCCTCCGTCGTAGACGTCTTTCCTGGTGCGGATTGGTTCGAGCGCGAGGTCTACGACCTTTACGGCGTGCTTTTCACCGGTCACCCGGACCTGCGTCGGCTGCTTACCGACTACGGCTTTGAAGGCCACCCCCTGCGCAAGGATTTCCCGCTGACCGGCTTCGTCGAAGTCCGCTATGACGGCGATGCCAGACGTGTGGTCTACGAGCCTGTCGAGCTTCGCCAGGAATTCCGCAATTTCGATTTCCTCTCGCCCTGGGAAGGGACGGAATACGTGCTTCCGGGCGATGAGAAGGCGAAGCAGTGAATGGTGGTTGCCGCTAAATGACCGAGCATTCCGTCCGCAATTTCAATATTAATTTCGGCCCGCAGCATCCGGCCGCGCATGGCGTTTTGCGCCTTGTGCTGGAGCTTGATGGCGAAGTGGTCGAGCGCGTCGATCCGCATATAGGTCTTTTGCATCGCGGCACCGAAAAGCTGATCGAGGCCAAGACCTATCTGCAGGCCATACCCTATTTCGATCGTCTCGACTATGTCGCGCCGATGAACCAGGAGCACGCCTTCGCGCTCGCCGTCGAGCGCCTCCTGGAGATCGAGGTGCCCATCCGCGGGCAGCTCATCCGCGTGCTCTACTCCGAGATCGGCCGCATCCTCTCGCACCTGTTGAACGTCACCACGCAGGCAATGGACGTCGGTGCGCTGACACCGCCGCTCTGGGGCTTTGAGGAACGCGAGAAACTGATGGTGTTCTACGAGCGCGCCTCGGGATCGCGCATGCACGCGGCCTATTTCCGCCCCGGCGGCGTGCATCAGGACATTCCGGACAAGCTTGTCGAGGATATCGGCAAGTGGATCGACCCGTTCCTGAAGACGGTCGACAATCTCGACGAGCTTCTGACCGGCAACCGCATTTTCAAGCAGCGCAATGTCGACATCGGCGTGGTGACGCTGGAGGACGCCTGGGCCTGGGGCTTCTCCGGCGTCATGGTGCGCGGCTCGGGTGCCGCATGGGACCTGCGCAAGAGCCAGCCCTACGAGTGCTACCGGCAGATGGAATTCGATATTCCCATCGGCAAGAACGGCGACTGTTACGACCGCTATCTGATCCGCATGGAAGAGATGCGCCAGTCGGCAAAGATCATGCGGCAGTGCGTCGACCGGCTTCTGGGCAAGAACCGCACCGGCCCCGTCTCCAACACCGACGGCAAGATCGTTCCGCCCAAGCGCCCTGCCATGAAGCGCTCGATGGAAGCGCTGATCCACCATTTCAAGCTCTACACCGAAGGTTATCGCGTGCCCCCCGGCGAGGTTTACGCCTGCGTGGAGGCGCCCAAGGGCGAGTTCGGGGTCTATCTCGTGGCCGACGGCACCAACAAGCCTTATCGCTGCAAGCTGCGCGCGCCGGGATTCGCCCATCTCCAGGCCATGGATTTCATGTGCCGTGGCCATCTCCTGGCCGACGTCTCCGCCGTGCTCGGCTCCCTCGACATCGTGTTTGGTGAGGTAGACAGATAATGTCAGTCCGCCGTCTCGCAGACGAATCCCTCCAGCCCGCTTCCTTTGCCTTTTCCCGCAATATGAGCTCGGAGGCGAAGCGCTGGATCAAGAAATACCCGAAGGGCCGCGAGCACTCGGCGGTGATCCCGCTTCTCATGCTCGCGCAGGAGCAGGAAGGCTGGGTGACGCGTCCTGCGGTCGAGCACGTGGCCGAAATGCTGGACATGCCGCTCATCCGGGTCTTGGAGGTGGCGACCTTCTACACCCAGTTCCAGCTCGCCCCCGTCGGCACCCGCGCCCACGTCCAGGTTTGCGGCACCACGCCCTGCATGCTGCGCGGGGCGGGCGAGCTCATTGATCTTTGCAAGTCGAAGATACATCCCGAGCCCTTGCATACCAACGAGGCCGGTACGCTCTCCTGGGAAGAAGTTGAGTGCCAGGGCGCCTGCGTGAACGCGCCCATGGTCATGATCTTCAAGGATACCTATGAAGATCTCACGGTGGAACGGCTTGAGGAGATCATCGACGCTTTTGAGGCCGGCAAGGGGGATACGGTCAAACCCGGACCGCAGATCGACCGCTTCTATTCTGCTCCCGCTTCCGGACTGACCAGCCTGACGGACGAGAAGGCCGTCACCCGAATGGCGGCAGACGGCCGCAAGCCTGCATCCAAAGCGCGCGGGGCGGCGGTGCCGCCGGCTCGCGCCGCCAAGCCCGAGACGGAGGCGCTGGAAACCGACGCAGCGATAAGGTCGCCATCGCCCGTAAAGGTCTCCAGCAACGGCGAGAAGAAGGCCAGCGTCAAGCCGCCGAAGGAGGACCCGACGCAGGCCGACCGGGTTGCGGAAGAAGCCGAGAAGACGACCCGCACGCGCCGCCATTCAGGCAAGCCGAAGTCGCCAGAGCCTGCAATGCGCGCGCCTGAGCTGAAGAAGGCCAAGGCATCGGCCGAGATGGAAAAAGGCCCCGAATCGCCTGCTCGCGGCAAGGAGCCCAGGCCTTCGCTGGAAGACAGGAACCGTCCGAAGGCCAAGCCCCGTCCGGCGCAGCCCGACGACCTGAAGATGATCTCCGGCGTCGGCCCCAAGATCGAGGGTATTCTCAACGATATCGGCATCTACACCTACGCGCAGGTCGCATCCTGGAAGAAGGCCGAACGCGAGTGGGTGGACGGCTATCTGCGCTTCAAGGGGCGCATCGAGCGTGAAGACTGGGTGAAGCAGGCCAAGGCGCTCGCCAAGGGCGGTGCCGCCGAATATGAGCGCGTCTTCGGCAAGAAGCCGCGTTGAGGAGAGTGTGATGCTGCAAGATAAAGACCGCATCTTCACCAATATCTACGGCCAGTTCGACAAGTCGTTGAAGGGTGCGATGGCGCGCGGCCATTGGGATGGCACCAAGGGCCTCATCGATAAGGGCCGCGACTGGATCGTCGGCGAGATGAAGGCTTCCGGCCTGCGCGGACGCGGCGGAGCGGGCTTTCCCACCGGTCTCAAATGGTCGTTCATGCCCAAGGAACCGGGCGAGCGGCCGCACTATCTCGTCGTAAACGCCGACGAATCGGAGCCCGGCACCTGCAAGGACCGCGACATCATGCGCCACGACCCGCACACGCTGGTCGAAGGCTGCCTGATCGCCGGCTTCGCCATGGGCGCCCACACCGCCTATATCTATGTGCGCGGCGAATTCATCCGCGAGCGCGAGGCGCTGCAGCGTGCCATCGACGAATGCTATGACGCCGGTCTCCTGGGCAAGAACAACAAGAACGGCTGGGATATGGACGTATTCGTCCATCACGGCGCCGGCGCCTATATCTGCGGCGAAGAGACGGCGCTGCTCGAGAGCCTGGAAGGCAAGAAGGGCCAGCCGCGCCTCAAGCCGCCTTTTCCGGCCAATGTCGGCCTCTATGGCTGCCCGACCACGGTCAACAACGTCGAATCCATCGCCGTCGCGCCGACTATACTGCGCCGCGGAGCATCCTGGTTCTCCTCTTTCGGTCGCGAGAACAACAAGGGCACCAAGCTCTTCTGCATTTCCGGCCATGTGGAAAACCCGTGTACGGTGGAAGAGGAAATGTCGATCCCGTTCCGCGAGCTGATCGAGCGCCATTGCGGCGGCATCAGCGGCGGCTGGGACAATCTCCTGGCCGTCATTCCGGGCGGTTCCTCGGTGCCGCTGGTGCCGGCCGATCAGATCATCGACACGCCGATGGATTTCGACGCGTTGCGCGACCTTAAATCCGGCCTGGGCACGGCGGCCGTCATTGTCATGGACAAATCCACCGACATCGTGAAGGCCATTGCCCGGCTCTCCTATTTCTACAAACACGAAAGCTGCGGCCAGTGCACGCCGTGCCGCGAGGGCACCGGCTGGATGTGGCGCGTGATGGAGCGGCTGGTGCGCGGCGAGGCGCAGAAGCACGAGATCGACATGCTGCTCGATGTGACGAAGCAGGTGGAAGGCCACACGATCTGCGCGCTTGGAGACGCTGCTGCCTGGCCGATCCAGGGCCTGATCAGGCATTTCCGCCCGGAAATCGAGCGGCGCATCGACGAGTTCACGCGCAACGCGCACCGTGCCGAACCGGCGCTGGTGGCGGCGGAGTAGGGCGATGGTCAAGGTTCACGAGACACGCGAAGGATTGGATGTGCGCGATGCATCCTGCGCCAATTCGACTTTTGACGATGTCAATCTGTCGAACTCTGCGTTCAACAACGTCAACCTGTCGGCTGCGCGGTGCACGCAAGTCAATCTGAGCAATGTGCGGGTGGAGGACGCGAACCTCTCCAACACGCTGTTCGTCAATGTGAACATGAGCAACGTGAAGATCGAAAACGCACAGATCGCGGGCATGCTGATCAATGGCGTCAAGGTCGAAGAGCTTTTCCGAGCTTACGAGGCGTCACGCCTGTCGGGAGTCGAATGATGGCTAAACTGAAAGTCGACGGCACGGAGATCGAGGTTCCCGATCACTACACGCTGCTGCAGGCCGCCGAGGAGGCGGGCGCGGAGGTGCCGCGCTTCTGTTACCATGAGCGTTTGTCCGTTGCCGGCAATTGTCGGATGTGCCTGGTTGAGGTGAAGGGCGGACCGCCCAAGCCCGCCGCCTCCTGCGCCATGGGCGTGCGCGATCTGCGCCCCGGTCCCAATGGCGAAGTGCCAGAAATCTTCACCAAGACGCCGATGGTCAAGAAAGCCCGCGAGGGCGTGATGGAGTTCCTGCTCATCAACCATCCGCTCGACTGCCCGATCTGCGACCAGGGCGGCGAGTGCGACCTGCAGGACCAGGCGATGGCCTATGGCGTGGATTCCTCGCGTTTCCACGAGAACAAGCGTGCCGTCGAAGACAAATATATCGGCCCGCTGGTCAAGACGATCATGACTCGCTGCATCCATTGCACGCGCTGCGTCCGTTTCACCACCGAAGTGGCGGGCATTTCCGAGCTTGGCGCCACCGGGCGCGGCGAGGACATGGAGATCACCACTTATCTGGAACAGGCGATGACGTCGGAGCTTCAGGGCAATGTGATCGACCTGTGCCCGGTCGGCGCGCTCACCTCCAAGCCCTATGCCTTCCAGGCACGCCCATGGGAGCTCGGCAAGACGCAGTCGATCGACATCATGGATGCCGTGGGCTCCGCCATCCGCGTCGACACGCGCGGCCGCGAGGTCATGCGCATCCTGCCGCGCGTCAACGAGGCGGTGAACGAGGAATGGATTTCCGACAAGACCCGCTTCGTTTGGGACGGGCTGCGCACGCAGCGTCTCGACCGGCCTTACGTGCGCAAGGGCCAGCGCCTGCAGCCGGCCACATGGCGCGAGGCCTTCGAGGCCGTCGCCGGGGCCGTTTCCAAGGCCGCGCCAGAGAAGATCGGCGCCATTGCCGGCGATCTGGCCGGTGTCGAGGAGATGTTCGCACTCAAGAAGCTGATGCAGTCTCTGGGCTCGCCCAATTACGACTGCCGGCAGGATGGCGCGGCCCTCGATCCGTCGCTGGGGCGGGCAAGCTATGTCTTCAATCCCACTATCGAGGGCATCGAAGATGCCGATGCTCTTCTGATTGTGGGCGCCAATCCGCGTTTCGAGGCTTCCGTCATCAACGCCCGCATCCGCAAGCGCTGGCGCATGGGCGACTTTCCCATCGGCGTCATCGGCGAGGCCGGCGATCTGCGCTACGATTACGAGGCGCTGGGCGCCGGCGCGGACACGCTCAAGGAGCTGGCTGGCGGTAGCGGCAAGTTCTTCAACACGCTCAAGAAGGCAAAGCGTCCGATGATCCTCGTCGGCCAGGGCGCTCTTGCGCGGCCGGACGGCAAGGCTGTCCTCGGGCAGGCGGCCAAGCTCGCCGTGGCCGTGAAGGCGGTGACCGAGGACTGGAACGGCTTTGCCGTGCTGCACACGGCTGCCGCGCGGGTGGGCGGCCTCGATATCGGCTTCGTGCCTGAAGATGGCGGCGCCGATGTCGCCGGCATGATGGGCAAGATGGACGTCATGTTCCTGCTGGGCGCCGACGAGATCGGCATGGAGAAGCTGGGCGGCGCCTTTACCGTCTATATCGGCACCCATGGCGATGCCGGGGCACACCGCGCCGATGTCATCCTCCCGGCCTCGACCTACACGGAAAAGACGGCGACGTATGTGAACACCGAAGGCCGCGTCCAGATGACCAACCGCGCCGGCTTCGCGCCGGGCGAGGCGAAGGAGGATTGGGCGATCCTGCGGGCGCTGTCCGAGGTGCTGGGCCGCAAGCTGCCCTTCGATTCGCTGGGCGCGCTGCGGGCCGCGCTTTACGAGGATCATCCTCACCTGGCCGCAGTCGATGCGATCGAGCCGGGCGATCCAACGGCTATCGCCAGGATGGCCAGCCTGGGCGGGCGTCTGTCCTCCGCGGCTTTCACCTCTGCGGTGAAGGATTTCTACCTCACAAACCCCGTCGCACGCGCATCCGCGATCATGGCCGAGTGCTCGGCCCTTGCCCGCGGCGAATTGAAACAGGCGGCCGAGTAGAGACGAGACCATGGAAACATTCTTCACCCTCTACGTGCTTCCTGGGCTGATCATGCTCCTGAAATCGGTCGTGCTGATTTCGGTGCTGTTGATCTTCGTGGCTTATATTCTCTATGCCGACCGCAAGATCTGGGCGGCGGTGCAGTTGCGCCGCGGTCCCAACGTTGTTGGCCCGTGGGGGCTGCTGCAGGCTTTCGCCGATCTTCTGAAGTTCGTTTTCAAGGAGCCGGTGATCCCCTCAGGCGCCAACAAGGTGGTGTTCCTGCTGGCGCCTGTCGTGGGCGCCGTGCTGGCGCTCGCGACCTGGGCGGTCATCCCGGTGGCCGAGGGCTGGGCCATCGCCGACATCAATGTCGGCATACTCTACATCTTCGCGATAGCCTCGCTGGAAGTCTATGGCGTCATCATGGGCGGCTGGGCCTCCAACTCGAAATATCCGTTCCTTGGCGCGCTGCGCTCCGCCGCGCAGATGGTCTCCTATGAGGTCTCCATCGGCTTCGTCATCGTCACCGTGCTCCTGACGGTCGGCTCGCTCAACCTGACTGACATCGTGCTTTCGCAGGGCGATGGCCTCGGCACCATGCTCGGTCTGCCGAACACGTTCCTGGATTGGAACTGGCTCGCCCTGTTCCCGATGTTCATCATCTTCTTCATTTCCGCGCTTGCCGAGACCAACCGCCCGCCCTTCGACCTGGTCGAAGCCGAGTCGGAACTCGTCGCCGGCCACATGATCGAATATTCCTCGACGCCGTTCCTGCTGTTCTTCCTCGGCGAATATGTCGCCATCGTGCTGATGTGCGCTCTCACCACCATCCTGTTCCTTGGCGGATGGCTGCCGCCCTTCGATTTCGCGCCCTTCACCTGGGTGCCGGGCGTCTTCTGGTTCGTTTTCAAGGTTTGCATGGTCTTCTTCATGTTCGCGCTGGTGAAGTCCTTCGTGCCGCGCTACCGCTACGACCAGCTCATGCGCCTTGGCTGGAAGGTGTTCCTGCCGATCTCGCTTTTCATGGTGGTGGCGACCGCGGCCTTCCTGAAGTTCACGGGGTTGGCGTAATGGCGCGCCACTTCCAACCCATTCAAGCTGGAGAATGACGATGTCAGCTCTTGCCCAGGCGGCCAAATCACTGCTCCTCAAGGAGTTCGTTGGCGCCGTTGTCCTTTCCATGAAGCAGTTCTTCGCGCCCAAGGCGACGCTGAACTATCCGCATGAAAAGGGACCGATCTCCCCGCGCTTCCGCGGCGAGCACGCGCTACGCCGTTATCCAAACGGCGAGGAGCGCTGCATCGCCTGCAAATTGTGCGAGGCCATCTGCCCGGCGCAGGCAATCACCATCGAGGCCGGCCCCCGCCGCAACGACGGCACGCGCCGCACGGTGCGCTACGACATCGACATGGTGAAGTGCATCTATTGCGGCTTCTGCCAGGAAGCCTGCCCGGTCGACGCCATCGTCGAGGGGCCGAATTTCGAGTTCGCGACCGAGACGCGCGAAGAGCTTTATTACAACAAGGAAAAACTGCTCGCCAATGGCGACCGGTGGGAGCGGGAGCTTGCGCGCAATATAGCGCTGGACGCGCCCTACCGTTGAGGGGACAGGAGTGGACGGGGGCGGGGCCCTCGTCTAAAGACACGACAAATTTCACGCCCCGGCGGGGTGGACGGATGAGCCGGCAGAAGGCCGGCTCGGCTAGGTACCGAGGGAACCCATGCTGACAGGACTCGAGGCGATATTCTTTTACCTGTTCGCCTTCATTGGAGTGGCGGCGGCCTTTATGGTGATCTCCGCGCGCAATCCGGTGCACTCGGTGCTCTATCTGATTGTCACCTTCTTCAACGCGGCAGCACTTTTCCTTCTCACAGGCGCCGAGTTCCTGGCGATGATCATGCTGGTCGTCTATGTCGGCGCCGTGGCGGTGCTGTTTCTCTTCGTCGTCATGATGCTGGACGTCGACTTCGCCGAATTGAAGCAGGGCGCGCTGCAATATGCACCGATCGGCGCCATTGTCGGCATTGTCCTGGCTGCCGAATTGGTAGTCGTGCTGGGCGGCTATGCCTTCTCGCCTGAGCTTGCGGGCGAGATTGCCAAGCCCACCCCTGATATCGCAATCCGACACAACACGGCCGCGCTGGGCGATATCCTCTACACCGACTACATCCACTTTTTCCAGATCGCCGGCCTCGTGCTTCTGGTCGCCATGATCGGGGCCATCGTGCTCACGCTGCGCCATAAGGAAGGCGTGCGCCGCCAGTCGATCCCTGCGCAGGTCGCACGCACGCCGGAAACGGCAATCGAAATCCGCAAGGTCGAATCGGGCGAGGGCATCTGATCATGGAAGTCGGCATCGCACATTTTCTCACGGTCTCCGCGATACTGTTCACGCTCGGCGTGTTCGGAATTTTCCTGAACCGCAAGAACGTCATCATCATCCTGATGTCGATCGAGCTGATCCTTCTGGCCGTCAACATCAATTTCGTGGCTTTTTCGGCGGTGCTGGGCGATCTGGTCGGTCAGGTCTTCGCGCTGTTCATCCTGACTGTGGCCGCCGCGGAGGCAGCGATCGGCCTCGCCATTCTCGTCGTCTTCTTCCGTAATCGCGGCACCATCGCCGTCGAAGACATCAATATGATGAAGGGCTGAGGCCGCCATCCATGTACCACGCGATCGTTTTTCTCCCCCTCATCGGCTTTCTGATTGCCGGCCTTTTCGGCCGGTCGATAGGTGCCAAGGCATCTGAATACATCACCTCCGGCTTTCTGGTGATTGCCGCCCTGCTTTCCTGGGTGGCCTTTTTCCAGGTGGCCTTCGGCGAAGGCGAAGCCTTCACCGTGCCGATCATGCAGTTCATCGCCTCCGGGGCGCTCGAGGTGGACTGGGCTCTGAGGATCGACACGCTCACCGTAGTGATGCTCGTCGTTGTCAACACCGTCTCGTCGATCGTGCATGTCTATTCCATCGGCTACATGCACCACGATCCGCACCGGCCGCGCTTCTTCGCCTATCTGTCTCTTTTCACCTTCGCCATGCTGATGCTGGTGACGGCCGACAATCTGGTGCAGATGTTCTTCGGCTGGGAAGGGGTGGGCCTGGCTTCCTACCTGCTTATCGGCTTTTGGTACAAGAAGCCGTCGGCCAACGCCGCGGCCATGAAAGCCTTCATCGTCAACCGCGTGGGCGACTTCGGCTTCATCCTCGGCATTTTCGGCGTATTCGTCCTGTTCGGCTCGATCAATCTCGATACGATCTTCGCCGCCGCGGCCAGCTATCTGCCGGTGGAAGGCGCGGGTGAGGGGGCGGCGGCTGCCGAGCCGGTTCTCACCTTCCTTGGCTATTCGCTCGACAAGGCCGGCGCGCTGACGGCGGTCTGCCTGCTCCTGTTCCTGGGCGCCATGGGTAAGTCGGCGCAGGTGCCGCTGCACACCTGGCTTCCCGACGCCATGGAAGGCCCGACGCCCGTTTCGGCGCTCATCCATGCCGCGACCATGGTCACCGCCGGCGTCTTCATGGTGGCGCGGCTATCGCCGATCTTCGAGCTGTCGCCCGATGCCCTGATGGTCGTCACCGCCGTCGGCGCCTTCACGGCGTTTTTCGCCGCAACGGTCGGTCTTGTCCAGAACGACATCAAGCGCGTCATCGCCTATTCGACCTGCTCCCAGCTCGGCTACATGTTCGTGGCGCTGGGCACCGGCTTCTACAGCGCCGCAATCTTCCACCTGTTCACCCACGCCTTCTTCAAGGCGCTCCTGTTCCTGGGGGCCGGCTCGGTCATCCATGCCGTATCCGACGAGCAGGACATGCGCCGGATGGGCGGGTTGAGGAAGCTCATTCCGCAGACCTATTGGCTGATGATCGTCGGCACCGTCGCGCTGACGGGTGTCGGCATTCCCGGCACCATCATCGGCACCGCCGGCTTCTTCTCGAAGGATGCCATCATCGAGGGCGCGTTCGCTGCGCATAATGTGGTTGCTCCCATCGCATTCGTTCTGCTCACCGTGGCGGCCGTGTTCACCAGTTTCTATTCCTGGCGGCTGATCTTCATGACCTTCCACGGCAAGGCGCGCGCTTCCGCCGATGTGATGCACCATGTGCATGAATCGCCGCTGGTCATGCTCGTGCCGCTGTTCATTCTCGCCGCCGGCTCGCTGTTTGCTGGTGTGATCTTCCATGAATATTTCATTGGCCACGATTACGAGCACTTCTGGAAGGGCGCCCTGTTCACCCTTGCCGGGAACGAGATCCTGGAAGAGTTCCACCACGTGCCGCTCTGGGTGAAGCTGGCTCCCTTCGTGGCCATGCTTCTCGGACTGGCCGTCGCCTGGCTGTTCTATATTCAAGACCCCGAGCGCCCGAAGGCGCTGGCCAGGCAGCATCGCGGCCTTTATGCGTTCCTGCTCAACAAATGGTACTTCGACGAGCTTTACGACTTCCTGTTCGTGCGCCCGGCCAAGCGCCTCGGCACGTTCCTCTGGAAAGAGGGTGACGGCAGGGTCATCGACGGGCTGGGGCCGGATGGCATTTCCGCGCGCGTCGTCGATGTCACCAACCGCATCGTCAAGCTGCAAAGCGGCTATCTCTACCACTACGCCTTCGCGATGCTCATCGGCGTCGCGGCCCTTGTGACCTGGATGATGCTCGGGAGCTCGTTTTAGAACATGACCGATTGGCCCATTCTTTCCACGGTCACCTTCCTGCCGCTCGTCGGTGCTTTCCTCATCCTCTTGATCAGGGATGACGGAGAGGTCGCGCGCAGGAATATCCGCAACGTCGCGCTGCTGACCACCGTTTTCACCTTCATTCTGTCGCTGTTCGTCTGGATCGGTTTCGACAACACCGTGCCTGGTTTCCAGATGGTGGAAAAGCACGAGTGGCTCTCCTCCGGCATCAGCTACCACCTGGGTGTGGACGGCATTTCCATGCTGTTCGTCATTCTGACGACCTTCCTCATGCCGTTGTGCATCCTGGCCAGCTGGGAAGCGGTGGACAAGCGGGTGAAGGAATACATGATCGCGTTCCTGATTCTGGAAACGCTCATGATCGGCGTGTTCGTGGCGCTCGACATCGTGGTCTTCTACGTGTTCTTCGAAGCCGGCCTCATCCCGATGTTCATCATCATCGGCGTGTGGGGTGGCAAGCGCCGCGTCTATGCCAGCTTCAAGTTCTTCCTTTACACGCTTCTGGGCTCCGTCCTCATGCTGCTCGCCATGATGGCGATGTATCTGCAGGCCGGCACCACCGACATCCCGACATTGCTGACGCATGTCTTCCCGACCGGCATGCAGTACTGGCTATGGATCGCCTTCTTCGCCTCCTTCGCGGTGAAGATGCCCATGTGGCCGGTGCACACATGGTTGCCGGATGCTCACGTGGAGGCGCCGACGGCGGGCTCGGTCATCCTGGCCGGCATACTGTTGAAGATGGGCGGCTACGGGTTGCTGCGCTTCTCCCTTCCCATGTTTCCTGTCGCCTCGATAGAGCTGGCGCCGCTGGTGTTCGCCCTTTCGGTCATCGCGATTATCTACACCTCCCTGGTGGCGATGATGCAGGAGGACGTCAAGAAGCTGATCGCCTACTCCTCCGTCGCCCATATGGGGTTTGTGACGATGGGCATCTTTGCGCTCAACACGCAGGGTATTCAGGGCGCCATTTTCCAGATGCTCTCGCACGGACTGGTTTCAGGAGCGCTGTTCCTCTGTGTGGGCGTGATCTACGACCGCATGCACACCCGCGAGATCGCCGCCTATGGCGGGCTGGTCAACAACATGCCGAAATATGCAGTCGCCTTCATGGTCTTCACGATGGCCAATGTCGGCCTGCCAGGCACCAGCGGTTTCGTCGGCGAGTTCCTGACGCTGATGGCCGTCTTTCAGGTGAACACATGGGTGGCGTTCTTCGCCGCCACCGGTGTCATCCTGTCGGCGGCTTATGCTCTCTGGCTCTACCGCAGGGTCGTTTTTGGCGCGCTGACAAAGGAGAGCCTGAAGGGGCTCACCGACCTGTCGCTGCGCGAGAAGACGATCCTCTATCCTCTTATCGTGCTTGTGATTTTCTTCGGCGTCTATCCGGCGCCGCTGCTGGATGCGACGGCGGCTTCCGTCGAGGCCCTCATCAATCAGGTCGGCCTGTCGGTCGAACTGGCCCAAGCCGCCGCGGCAAACTGAACGGGAACGCATTGACATGACGTTTGATCTGACATCGAGCCTGATCCTCGCCGTTCCCGAACTGGCGCTGGCCATTGGTGCCATGGCGCTGTTGATGATCGGCGTGTTTTCGGGAGATCGCGCGGATACCACCGTGACCGGCCTCGCCGTCGCGCTGTTCCTTGCGGCGATTGCCTGGATCGTCATCTTCCCGACCGATGGTCCTGCTTTCGAGAACGCCTTCATTTCCGATGCATTCTCGCGCGTGATGAAGCTTCTGACGCTGGTCGGCGCGGCGGTCACGCTGATCATGTCGGTCGGCTTCGCCAAGGCCGAGAAGTTCGACAAGTTCGAATATCCCGTGCTCATCATGCTTTCCACGCTGGGCATGATGCTGATGATCTCGGCCAACGACATGATCGCGCTCTATCTTGGCCTTGAGCTTCAGTCGCTGGCCCTCTACGTGGTCGCCGCGATCAACCGGGACAATGCGCGGGCGACCGAAGCGGGTCTCAAATATTTCGTGCTGGGCGCGCTTTCTTCGGGCATGCTGCTCTACGGCGTCTCGCTGGTCTACGGCTTCACCGGAAATACCGGTTTCGAGGCGATTGCGGCGGCACTGTCCGGCGGCGAGCGTCAGCTTGGCCTCGTCTTCGGCCTCGTTTTCGTGCTTGCCGGCCTTGCCTTCAAGATCTCGGCCGTCCCGTTCCACATGTGGACGCCCGACGTCTATGAAGGCGCTCCAACGCCCGTGACGGCTTTCTTCGCGGCGGCTCCCAAGATGGCGGCCATGGCGCTGCTGGTGCGGGTTACGATGGGGGCGTTCGAGCCCGTCGCGCTCGACTGGCAGCAGATCGTCGTCTTTATCTCCATCGCCTCGATGCTGCTCGGCGCCTTTGCCGCTATCGGCCAGCGCAACATCAAGCGCCTGATGGCCTATTCCTCCATCGCCCATATGGGTTTCGCGCTGGTGGGACTTGCGGCGAATTCGGAAGCGGGCGTACGCGGCGTGGTCATCTACATGCTGATCTATCTCGCCATGACGCTAGGCACTTTCGCCTTCATCCTCGCCATGCGCCGCAACGACAACAATCTCGAGCAGATCGACGACCTTGCGGGCCTTTCATCGACCAATCCGATGATGGCCACGATCATGACCATCCTCATGTTCTCGCTGGCCGGCATTCCCCCGCTGGCCGGCTTCTGGGCCAAGTGGTACGTCTTTCTGGCCGCCATTGAAGCCCAGCTCTACTGGCTCGCCGTGATCGGCGTTGTTGCTTCGGTGGTCGGAGCGTTCTACTACATCCGCATCATCAAGGTGATGTGGTTCGACGAGTCGGCTGGCGGCTTTCAGCCCATGGCGGGCGAGCTGCGCTTCGTGCTGCTCCTGTCGGGCACCTTCGTATTGTTCTACATGCTGGTGGGCGCTCCCGTGGAGCTGATGGCGGGCGCGGCCGCGGGCTCGTTCTTCTGAGCGCGATGTTCGCCCTTGCGCCTTCGGCTGAAGCCGCCGGGTACCGGCTGGAAGCGCATGACAGTGTCGGCTCGACCAATGCTATGGCCCTGGAGCGGGCGCGGCGGGGCGATCCTGGCAAGCTGTGGATCACGGCATTGCAGCAGACCAGCGGCCGCGGAAGACGCGGTCGCGATTGGGCGACGCCCCACGGCAATCTGGCCGCGACGCTGCTCCTGTCGGATGGCATGGCCGTCAATGATGCCGCCGTGCTCGGCTTCGTCGCGGGGCTTTCTCTTTCTGATGCTCTGTCGGCCGTCGTGCCGCAATCGGCTCTGAAGGTCGGGATCGATGGCGGCGACGTGGCCCAGGCATCCGGGCGTTTTGCTTTGAAATGGCCGAACGACGTTCTGGCCGACGGCGCCAAGCTTGCCGGCATACTTTTGGAATCGTCGCTCCTCGGCCCGGACAGGCTGGCATTGGCGATCGGCATCGGCGTCAATGTCGTGGCTCATCCCGAAGGGCTTCCCTATCCAGCGACCTCGCTGAAGGCGCTTGGCGCGGGCGAGGATGCGGCAAGGCTGTTCCTGGCGCTCAGCGATGCCTGGATGGAAAACTACGCACGCTGGCAGGGTCCGGGCGGCAAGGCCGCGATCCGCGACCGCTGGCTACGGCAGGCCGCGGGTCTTGGCTCGGAAGTTTCGGTCAAGGCGGATGGCCGTGTGGTAAGAGGCATATTCGAGACGATTGACGAGGCATGCCGCTTCGTGATTCGCGAGGAAGACGGTTCGCGGTTCTATATAACCGCCGGCGACGTGCATTTCGGGGCTGTGGCGTCGGTGCGCACTTGAAAATCATAGAGCGCCGTGCGTCCGTTCGGGCGCTACAATGGGACGCTCTGTCTATTTGTTTTTCCGCATTTATGCGGACGTCAGGTGATCCCACCTGACCGCAGATACTATAGGAGACGACGTGGCAGGCGATAAAGCGGAGCTGGTATTCTGTCCCTTGGGCGGGGTTGGCGAAATCGGGATGAATTTGGGCCTTTACGGCTACGGCCCGCCGCGCAAGCGCCAGTGGATTGTCGTCGATTGCGGCGTCACGTTTCCGGGGCCGGATCTGCCCGGCGTCGATCTGATCCTGCCCGACATCCGCTTTCTGGAAGAGCAGATCGACAATCTCAAGGGCATCGTCATCACCCATGCCCATGAAGACCACTATGGCGCGCTGCTGGACCTTTGGCCGCGCCTCAAGGTCGATGTCTGGATGACGCCTTTCACGGCGGGCCTGCTGGAATCGAAGCGCCAGGGCGAGCACAACGCGCCGGATATCCCGGTGACGATCTTCAAGCCCGGCGACACTTTCAATGCGGGACCTTTCTTCATAGAGGCGATCGCCGTCACGCACTCGATTCCGGAGCCCGTGTCGCTCGCCATCACATCGCCGCTGGGTACCGTGGTCCACACCGGCGACTGGAAGATCGATCCCGCACCGTCTCTCGGTCCGGTCACCGACGAGGCCCGCTTCCGCGCCGTGGGCGACGCGGGTGTTCTGGCGCTGATCTGCGATTCCACCAATGCCATGCGAGAGGGCGAATCGCCCTCGGAGGAGGCGGTGGGCGAGGGTCTGAGGGGCGTCATCGAAAAGGCGAGTGGACGCGTCGCCGTTACTACGTTCTCTTCCAATGTGGGGCGTATTCGCTCCATCGCCGAGGCCGCCCGCGACACCGGCCGGCAGGTGGTGGTGCTCGGCCGCTCCCTCAAGCGCGTGATCGATGTCGCGACCGACCTCGGCTATCTGGAGGGGTTGCCGCCTTTCCTCCCCGAAGACGATTTCGGCTATATTCCCCGCGAGAACGCGGTGATCCTGTGCACCGGCAGCCAAGGCGAGCCGCGCGCCGCGCTAGCCAAGCTTGCCCGTGATGAAATGCGCAACGTCGCCCTGTCGCCGGGCGACACGGTCGTCTATTCCTCGCGCGTCATTCCCGGCAATGAAAAGGCCATCCTGGAGACCAAGAACCTGCTCATCGAGCAGGGTATCGAGATCATCGAGGATACGGACGCGCTGGTTCACGTCTCCGGCCACCCGCGCCGCAGTGAGCTCAAGAAGATGTATGAGTGGGTGCGCCCGCAGATTCTGGTCCCCGTCCATGGCGAGGCGGCGCATCTCGTCGCCCACGGCTCGCTGGGCGCGATGGCCGGCATTCCGGACGTTGCTCAAATCCGCAACGGCGACATGCTGCGCCTGGCTCCCGGAGCGCCGGAGATCGTCGACCAGGTGGCCTTCGGCCGCATGTTCCGCGACGGCAAGATTATCGGTGACGGCAAGGAAATCGGCATGGTGGAACGCCGCAAGCTTTCCTTCGCCGGTCATGTCGCCGTCAACGTCGTACTCGACGACCGCAACGATCTTGAAGGCGACCCGGATCTGATCGCGCTCGGCGTGCCCGAGTTCGATGCGCGGGGCAAGCTGATGGAGGATCTGATGATCGCCGCGGCGGTAGAGGCCTTTCGCAGCATTCCGCGCCAGCGCCGCAAGGATCTCGATCTGGTTGCCGAGGCCGTGCGCCGCGCCGTGCGCGCCGCCGCCAACAGCGCCTGGGGCAAGAAGCCGGTCGTCACCGTCTTCGTGACCCAGTAGGAGGAGAGCGGCAGATGCTGGGAAGGCTCAACCACATCGCTATCGCCGTTCCGGACTTGGCAGCCGCCACGGCCATCTATCGCGACACGCTGGGCGCTGCGGTCTCGCAGCCGCAGAGCCTGCCAGAGCACGGCGTGACCGTGGTCTTCGTCGAGCTTGCCAATACCAAGGTGGAGCTGCTGGAGCCGCTCGGCGGGGAATCGCCCATCGCGGCATTTCTCGAAAAGAGCCCCTCCGGCGGCATGCATCATGTCTGCTACGAGGTGGACGATATCCTTGCGGTACGGGACCGGCTGAAAGCCGCCGGTGCTCGTGTGCTGGGCGACGGAGAGCCGAAGATCGGCGCGCACGGCAAGCCGGTGCTTTTCCTGCATCCCAAGGATTTCGCCGGCACGCTTGTCGAGCTCGAACAGGTGTGACCGCACGCCGCGCGGGCAGGGGCCTGAAATCAGATGCGCCGCGCGTTACTAGGTGTCCTGGGAAATCGGCGGCACGCGCCGCAGAAAGATGTAGGACAGGGAAGACGCAATGACCTGGATATCGCTGGCGGCCGTTTTCGTCATCATCTGGTGGATCATGCTGTTCGTGTCGCTGCCGTTCGGCTTGCGCACGCAGGATGAAGATGGCGAGATCGTGCCCGGCAGCACCGAGAGCGCGCCGCGCGGCCCTCACATGCTGAAAGCCCTGATCCGCACCACCATCCTCACGCTGATCGTCTTCGCGATCTTCTATGTGGTGACACGCGTTCTCGGCTACAGCTTCGACGACATCCCGCGCATCGCGCCGGAGTTCTACTGAGCCCGCTCGTCCAGGCTTTAAATCTTCCAAGATTCAGGTATGGGCGAGGCGAAAGTGCCGAACCTCAGCCAAAAAAAATGCAAGGCACAAGGCCTTGCAACTAAACGCGTCCGATCCGTTTCCGTATGTTTTACGGCGGCGGCGAGTGCCCGCGCCAGGATCGTATCCTCCCAAGACTTTTGACCGCGTAGTGAGAACGAATTGAATTTCGCCCTCTTGTTTTGTGATGGGCACATTAGACTAAACTTTGTCGGGATGTCACGAAAAATTTTGCGCCAAATCAGATATGTTACCGAAACGTTCGGTTCGTGAACGACAGCAGGGACGGCGACGCGCCTTTTGGCGCAGGTCAAGAGCGAGGATGAGTTCACCTGGCGTGTGGTGTGCGGAGGAGGGGAAGGACAATAGGGGGCGTCTGATCGCCCTGGACGGGTTTTAGCGCCGGGTTTTCATTCGGTCACGAAATGGCTAAGAAGCCGGATCATATGCATGAGTGGTGCTGATTCCACTTTCCCTTTTTCTCACGGATATGTTCATGCGACTGTCGCGCTACTTTCTGCCCATTTTGAAGGAGAATCCTCGCGAGGCCGAGATCGTTTCGCACCGGCTGATGCTGAGGGCGGGCATGATCCGGCAGCAGGCGGCGGGCAGTTTCTCCTGGCTGCCGCTTGGCAAGCGCGTGCTCGACAAGGTCAACCGGATCGTCCGCGAGGAGCAGAACCGGGCCGGCGCGCATGAAATCCTCATGCCCACCATCCAGTCGGCCGATCTGTGGATGGAAAGCGGACGCTACGACGACTACGGCAAGGAGATGCTGCGCATCACCGATCGCCACGAGCGCGCCATGCTCTACGGTCCGACCAATGAGGAGATGGTGACCGATATCTTCCGCGCCTATGTCAAATCCTACAAGGACCTGCCGCTCAACCTCTACCACATCCAGTGGAAGTTCCGCGACGAGGTGCGCCCGCGCTTCGGCGTGATGCGTTCGCGCGAATTCCTGATGAAGGACGCCTATTCCTTCGATCTCGATTTCGAAGGGGCCAAGGCGGCCTACAAGCGCATGTTCGTTGCCTATCTGCGCACCTTTTCCCGCATGGGCCTGCAGGCGATCCCCATGCGCGCCGACACCGGCCCCATCGGCGGCGATCTCAGCCATGAGTTCATCATCCTGGCCTCGACCGGGGAAAGCGAAGTCTTCTGTCATCGCGATTTCCTCCAGCTTCAGGTGCCGGGCGCCGACGTCGATTTCGGCAATGACGAGGAGATCGCCGGCATCGTGAAGACCTGGACGACGCCCTATGCAGCGACGGACGAGATGCACGACGAGGCCGCATGGAGTGCGGTCGCCGACGACGAGAAGGTCTCGGCCCGCGGCATCGAGGTCGGCCATATCTTCCACTTCGGCACCAAATACTCCAAGCCGATGAATGCCAGCGTCAACGGGCCCGACGGCAAGGAGCATCTGGTTTCCATGGGTTCCTACGGCATCGGCCCCAGCCGGTTGCTGGCGGCCATCATCGAGGCGAGCCACGATGAGAATGGCATCATCTGGCCCGAGCAGGTGGCCCCCTTCGACATCGGGCTCATCAACATGAAGGCCGGCGACAGCGAATGCGACCGCGTTTGCGAGGAGCTTTACGCAGGGCTGACCGCAGCCGGCCGCGACGTCCTTTACGACGACACAGACCAGCGCGCCGGTGGCAAGTTCGCAACGGCCGATCTCATCGGCCTGCCATGGCAGGTGATCGTGGGGCCGCGCGGCGTCGCCGCCGGCGAAGTCGAGGTGAAGAACCGGGCCACCGGCGAGCGGGAAACCATGCCGATGGCGGCGCTGATCCAGCGTTTCGGCGGCCGTCCATGAACGTGTCCGCCAGCGTGTCCTCCACGCGGCCCGAGGGGGCGGGGCCTTTTTCTCATTTCGAGCGCCTGGTCGCCTGGCGCTATCTGCGTTCGCGGCGCAAGGAGGCGGTCGTTTCCGTCATCGCATCGATCTCCTTCGTCGGCATCATGCTGGGTGTGGCGACGCTGATCGTGGTGATGGCGGTGATGAACGGTTTTCGCGCCGAGCTTCTGACCCGTATCCTGGGGGTCAACGGGCATCTGGTGGTGCAGCCGATTGACATGCCGCTGAGCGACTATGACGCCATCGCCGACCGGCTCGCCGGTATAGAGGGTGTGACGCTCGCAGCCCCGCTCATTCAGGCGCAGGTGCTGGCCTCTGGCCGCAGCGGCAGTGGCACGGGCGCGCTCGTGCGCGGCATGCGCCCGGAAGACCTGACCCAGATGGGGCTCGTTTCCGACAATGTCCGCCACGGCTCACTCGTGGGCTTCGCCACTGGAGAGGGCGTGGCTGTCGGCTCGCGGCTGGCGCAGAATCTCGGTCTGACGATTGGCGACAACATCACGCTCGTCTCGCCGGAAGGCGACGTAACGCCCCTCGGCACGACGCCGCGGGTCAAGTCCTATCCCATCTCGGCGATCTTTGAAGTGGGCATGTCGGAATACGATTCGACGCTGGTTTTCATGCCGCTCGAGGAAGCCCAGCTCTACACGAATACCGAGGGTATCGTCCAGTATATCGAGCTTTTCGTGAGTGACCCCGATGCCGTGGACGCATTGCGTCCGCTTGTCGAGGAGGCGGCGCAGCGGCCCGTCCAGATCACCGATTGGCGTCAGCGCAACCAGACCTTCTTTTCGGCCCTGGAGGTCGAGCGCAACGTCATGTTCATGATCCTGACCATGATCGTTCTGGTAGCCGCGCTCAATATTATCTCGGGCATGATCATGCTGGTGAAGGACAAGGGCCACGACATCGCCATCCTGCGCACCATGGGGGCGACCAGCGGCAGCATCATGCGCATCTTCCTGATGGCGGGCGCCACCATCGGTGTAGCCGGGACGTTCGCCGGCTTCGCTCTCGGCACGCTGCTGTGTCTGAACGTCGAGTCGATCCGCCAGTTCTTCACTTGGCTCTCGGGCACGACGATTTTCGATCCCGAAGTCTATTTCCTGTCCACGCTGCCCGCCGACATGGATAGCGGCGAAACAGTTTCGGTCGTGCTCATGGCGCTGGTTCTCTCCTTCCTCGCGACGCTCTTTCCCGCCTGGCGCGCCTCGCGCCTCGATCCCGTCGAAGCTTTGAGATACGAATGATGGCCGCCAACGTCCTTGAACTGAATGCGGTCGAGCGGCGCTTCACCCAGGGTCCGAAGACGCTGACCATCCTGGACGGCGCCGATTTTGCGCTGCAATCGGGCGAGATGGTCGCGCTTGTGGCGCCGTCGGGCACCGGCAAGTCGACACTGCTGCATATCGCCGGTCTTCTCGAGCATCCCGATGGGGGCGATGTCATCGTCAACGGCCGGCCTTGCCAGGGCCTGTCCGACGACAACCGCACGGCCATCCGACGCGGCGAGATCGGCTTCGTCTACCAGTTCCATCATCTTCTGCCGGAGTTCACAGCGCTGGAAAACGTGATGATGCCGCAGCTCATTTCCGGCCTCGACCGGAAGGAAGCGAGCGACCGCGCTGCGCAGTTGCTCGACTATATGAAGATTGGCGAGAGGGTGCATCACCGGCCGACCGAACTCTCCGGCGGCGAGCAGCAGCGCGTGGCAATTGCCCGCGCCGTCGCCAATGCGCCGCTGGTGCTTCTGGCCGACGAACCCACCGGCAATCTCGATCCCGTCACCGCCAGCTATGTGTTCGAGGCGCTGGAAGCGCTGGTGCGCCAGTCGGGCCTCGCCGCCCTCATCGCTACCCACAATGAAGGCCTCGCGGCCCGCATGGACCGTCGCGTGACGCTGGAAGGCGGCAAGGTCGTGGCAATGGCCTGAGCGCGGTAGGCGCCACCGCCGCCTCGGTTGCCCTCGCGCGCTTGGCCGCAATCGCCTTGAACACGATGCGTCGGAACCAGGTGATTCTGCCTAGCCACCGAACGCCGTAGCTGTCTGCCGCTGTACCGGCCGCTGCATTCTCCGGCAAACCCGCTCCTCTCTCCCATATACTTTCCGTTAACCCAAAATGTCAGGAGACATCGCCTGTTCCAAATGCGCCAATTGACGCGAACATAAATAGAACATAAAAGGATCATATCAAGATTTAACAGCGCTTATGCACAGGAGAGTGGATATGACCGATCTGGTTCAGGACGTTGTTTCGCTGGTTGCCGTGAGCTCCTTCATCGTCGCCGCCGCCACATGGATTGGCGCACTCTGAAACAAAAAGGGCCGCGCGAGGCGGCCCTTTGCACATGTCGGGGAGGCTGGATCAGTCGCCAACGGCAACGCCTTCCCGGCGCGGGTCCGCACCGCCTTCAAGACCTTCCGGCGTGAACGCTACGCCATGAATGCCGGAGGTGAGGTCGGTGATGTTGACGTTGAAGCCCAGGGCTGAAAGGTCCTCCGCGAGCGTCTCCGCACCGGTGCCGGCCTCCAAATCGTAGCGACCGAACCTGTTGGTAAGGTTGGGCAAGGATATGGCTTCCTGGATGTCCATCTCCCAGTCGATCAGCGCAATGACCGTCTTGGCGACATAGGGAATGATGTTGCTGCCGCCGGGCGAGCCCAGCGCATAGGCCGGCTTGCCATCCTTTAGGATGATGGTCGGCGACATGGACGAGCGCGGGCGCTTGCCCGGCTCTACCCGATTTGCCACGGCCTGACCGTCGCTTGTCGGCCGGAAGGAGAAATCGGTAAGCTGGTTGTTGAGCAGGAAGCCAGCAGCCATCTGCCGCGAACCGAAAGCGTTTTCGATGGAGGTCGTCATCGATGCGACATTGCCGTCGGCATCGACGATCACGAAGTGCGAGGTCGAGGGCTGCTCCAGCTCGATGCCCGGAAGCCGCAGTTCGGCTTCATCCCAGGGCGGCGTACCCGGCTTCGCCTCATCCTCGCCAAGCGCGGTGTCGCGCCGGATGAGGGCCGCGCGCTCGGCGAGATAGGCTTCATTCAGGAGCCCCTTCGGCATGTCGACGAAATCGGAGTCGGCCATGTAGAGGCCCCGGTCGGCGAAGGCGAGACGGGTTGCATCGCCGATTATGCGCCAGGATTGCGGGTCGTCCGGCCCGAGCGCGCCCCCAGATGCGCCAAGGTCGAAATGCGAGACCTGACCCAGTATCTGGCCGACGGTCAGCGCTCCGGAGGAGGGCGGCCCCATGCCGCACACCTCATAGCCGCGATAGGGTTGGCACACGGCCGGCCGCTCTTTCGCTTCATAGGCAGCGAGGTCGCTCGTCTCGAGAAGCCCCGGATTTTCTTCATGGGCCTTCACGGCCTCGACGATGGCCTCGGCGATCGCGCCTTCATAGAACGCCTCCGCGCCCTCATCGGCGAGCGTCGTCAGCGTCTTCGCATAGTCGGGGTTCTTCAAAAGCGTGCCGACCGGCAGCGGCTCGCCTTCCGCATCGTAGAAATAGGCCCGCGCGGCGGCTTCCTCGTTTAGCTTGCCCCGATCCTCGGCCAGAAGGGCGTTGAGCCGCGGCGATACTTCAAAGCCCTGTTTTGCCAGGTCGATGGCCGGCTGCAGGGTCTGCGCCCAATCGAGTTTTCCATGGGCCTTGTGCACCTTTTCCATGAGCCGGACCACGCCCGGCGTACCGACCGAACGGCCGCCGATCACGGCGTCGAAGAAGGCGAGGGGCTCGCCCTTTTCGTCGAGGAAAAGTTCCGGCGTAGCCGCCATGGGCGCGGTTTCGCGCCCGTCGAACGTGGTGACCTCGCCGCTTTCGGCGTCGTACCAGACCAGGAACGCGCCGCCGCCGATGCCGGAGGATTGCGGCTCGACGAGGCCGAGCACAGTCTGCACGGCGACGAGCGCATCGGCAGCGCTCCCCCCGGCCCGCAGCATTTCCAGGCCGGCCTCGGCCGCCAGCGGATTGGCCGCCGCGACCATCTGGCGCTCGGCCTTCACCACCTCCCTGGCTTCGACGCCGCTGGCGATTTCGGGCGCGACGGCGTCCGCCGCCTGCTGCGTCATCGCGGGCGCGGCCCAGACAAGCGCCGCCCCCAAAGCCCAAATGCCCGGTCCCTTCAAAACTGTCATATCCCACTCCTCGATGCGCCCCCACGCCCGAAAAAATCACTCGGCGGCGATCGGCATCTGTCCGGATATCCTTTCAGCCGGCCCGAAAATATTTTCGAACGCCCGTTGCAGCGCCAGGTCGAAGTCCGCCATCGTTACGGGCAAGCCGAGATCGACCAGGCTGGTCACGCCGTAGCCGGCAATGCCGCACGGCACGATGCCGGAGAAATGCGAAAGGTCCGGCTCCACATTCACTGCGATGCCGTGGAAGCTCACCCAGCGGCGCAGCCTGATGCCGATGGCGGCGATCTTGTCCTCCATCGGGCTGCCGTCGGGCAGGGGTGACTTGTCAGGGCGGGCAACCCATACGCCGACCCGGTTCGCCCGCCGCTCGGCGCTGACGTTGAAATGCGCCAGGCTGCGGATGATCCACTCCTCGAGCGCAGCCACAAAGGCGCGCACATCCTCCCGCCGCCGCTTCAGGTCCAGCATGACGTAGGCCACGCGCTGCCCCGGTCCATGATAGGTGTACTCGCCGCCGCGGCCCACATGGTGCACGGGAAAGCGCTGGGTGTCGAGGATGCCCTCCGCCCTGGCGCTGGTGCCTGCCGTATAAAGCGGTGCATGTTCCACCAGCCAGATCAGCTCGCGCGCTTCGCCTGTACGGATATCCTCGGCCCGCTCTTCCATATACCGGACGGCCTCCTCGTACGGCGTGAGGCCGGGTTCGATGCGCCATTCCACGGCGGGGCCCGGCTCTGCCGGAAAGAAGGCTCCGACCTTGGCTATGCGTTCGCTCATCAAGCGCTCCTGATATCCGGCGAGGCGGAATAGGGACGTAGAGACTGTTTGAGAATTCGCTGCGACATCTGCCCGCCGAGTAGAATTATCGAACGGTCTCTTATGACTCCACAAGCCCCGCGACGTCCAGCCACCTGTTTGGTGCCCCTGATCGCAAGCTGCGAAAGATTTGCGTATTTCGGTGTTTCACAGGCTTGTTTCACCAAGGGCTATTTGCTACATGCGCCGTGGCCGGTGCGAACCGGCTTTCGTTGCGTGCGGTCGTGGCGGAATTGGTAGACGCGCAGCGTTGAGGTCGCTGTGGGGCAACCCGTGGAAGTTCGAGTCTTCTCGACCGCACCAATTTTCTCTCCCTCACCTATTTCATATCTCTGTCCTGCCTCGCGGGCGCCGGCCTCCGCGGTGGGTAAAAACATCTTGTGATTGGGCGCAGGCCGACTTTGTCATTGGGGGTCAGGCGCGCTACAGCTGCGTGGACCGGTCGCGCCAGAGCGCCGTGCGTCTGTTCGGGCCAACCAAGGGGCGTATCTTCTTGTTTTTCCGCATATATGCGGGCGGCAGGTGATTCCACCTGATGGCAAAATGCTATAAGCGTCGATATCGGCGAACGTGTCGGCGGAGACTGAGGGGAGCGTGCCGTTGAACGAGACGGAGCACCACGACGAGGAGCATGGCAAGGCCGAGATGCCGGACAACGGTGTCTACGGCGAAGCTGGCGCTATTTCTTCGGCATTCCTCGCCCGTATCGGCGCTGCCATCGCCGACCGCGACACGCTGACCCTGAAAAGCGACGTGGCGGGCCTGCATCAATCGGAAATCGGCGACCTGCTCCATGCTCTGATGCCCGAGCAGCGCCGCTCGCTTGTCGAACTAATGGGCGACGAGTTCGACTTCACCGCCCTTACCGAGGTCGACGAGGCGATCAGGCTCGATATCGTCGGCAGCCTGCCGAATGCGCAGATCGCCCAGGCGGTCCAACAGCTGGATTCCGACGATGCTGTCTATATCCTCGAGGATCTGGATCCTGCCGACCAGGACGAGATCCTGTCGGAGCTGCCCTTCACCGAGCGGGTCCGGCTGCGCCGCTCGCTGGGTTATCCGGAAGAGACCGCCGGCCGGCGCATGCAGACGGAGTTCGTCGCCGTGCCGCCGTTCTGGACTGTGGGCCAGACGATCGATTATATGCGCGAGGACAAGAACCTGCCGGATAGCTTTTCCCAGGTCTTCGTCATCGATCCCACATTCCGCCTCGTCGGCGCGGTCGATCTCGACCGCATTTTGCGCACCCAGCGCAATGTGAAGGTGGAGGACGTGATGCGCGAGACGCGGCACGCGATTCCCGCCACGATGGACCAGGAAGAAGCGGCGCAGATCTTCGAGCAGTACGATCTCCTGTCGGCTGCCGTGGTCGATGAGAACGAGCGGCTTGTCGGGGTTCTCACCATCGACGACGTGGTCGACGTCATCCAACAGGAGGCGGAGGAGGATCTGCTGCGCATGGGCGGCGTCGGCGACGAGGAATTGTCCGATACCGTCATGATCGCCGCCAGGTCGCGCGTGCCGTGGCTCCTGGTCAACCTGATCACTGCATTTCTCGCCGCATCCGTCATCAGCCTTTTCGATGCGACCATCGAAAAGATCGTGGCGCTTGCCGTCTTGATGCCCATCGTCGCTGGCATGGGCGGCAATGCCGGATCGCAGACCATGACGGTCACCGTCCGCGCGCTCGCCACCCGTGACCTCGACATCTACAATGCCGGCCGCATCATCCGGCGCGAAATGGGCGTGGGGCTGCTCAACGGCGCCATCTTCGCCACGCTGATCGGCCTCGTCGCCGGCTTCTGGTTCCATGATCCCAATCTCGGCGGCATCATCGCCGCGGCGATAGTCATCAACATGTTCGTCGCCGCTGCCGGCGGCATCCTCATTCCATTGCTGCTCGACAAGGTGGGCGCCGACCCCGCCGTCGCCTCGGCGGTTTTCGTGACGGCGGTGACCGACGTCGTCGGCTTCTTCGCCTTTCTCGGCCTGGCCACCTGGTGGTTCGGGCTTTTGTAGATTTGCCGTCAGGCGGCCGCTTCGCGAACCCGCCTGCCGCGCAAAAGGATCAGAACCATCACCGAGATGTTCAGCAGGTTCCAGCCGATGCCGTTGAGGAATGCGGCGTTGTAGGAGCCGGTCATGTCGTAGATCCACCCCGACATCCAGCCGCCCAATGCCATGCCGACGATGGTCGCCATGATGACGATGCCGACCCGCTGTCCCGCCTCACGCGCGGGCAGATATTCGCGCACGATTATCGCATAGGAAGGCACGATGCCTCCTTGCGACAGGCCGAACACCAGCGACACGATATAGAGCGAGGCGAGCCCGTCGAAGGGGATATAGAGGATCAGCGCCAGGCACTGCATCACCGAGCCGATGATAAGGGTGCGCACGCCGCCGATATGATCGGCGAGGAAACCCGAGGCCAGGCGGCTGACGATGCCGCCGGCCAGCATCAGCGACAGCATTTCCGCCCCCCGTGCGATCCCGTAGCCGAGATCGACGCAATAGGCCACGATATGCACCTGAGGCATGGACATGGCCACGCAACAGCCAAGCCCCGCAACGATCAGCAGCCCCTGCAATGTGTTGGGGGAAAATGGCTGGGCGCGGCGCGGTCCGCCGGACGGAATTGCGGCAGGCGGGGCGGGATCTATACCGCCTGGAGGCCGCGTTCTCAAAAGCAGCGACAGCGGCACCAGTGAGACGATGCAGAAAATGCCGATCCACAGAAAGGTCAGCCGCCATCCTGTGCCCGCCAGGAGGAGCTTGATCACCGTCGGCCAGACCACACCGGCCACGTAATTACCGCTCGCCACCGCTGCCACTGCAATGCCTCGCCGCTTCTTGAACCAGTGCGAGATGTCGGCGATCAGCGGACCGAAAGTGGCCGAGGCGCCGACGCCCACCAGAAGGCCCTGGGCGAGCGCGAACTGCCAGATGGTCTGGGAAAACGAGGAAAGGATATAGCCGAGCCCCAGCATCGTGCCGGCAATCGCCACCGGCAGGGCGACGCCGATGCGGTCCGCAAAGCGGCCGATCACGACGTTGCCGAAGGCGAACCCGATCATGACGGTCGTGTAGGGCAGGGAGGCCGCCGCCCGGTCCACGCCGAAGTCCGCCTGTACCCGCGGCAGGACGACGATATAGGCCCATAGCGCCACGCTGCCGATGGTCCCCAGCAGGATGCAAAGCGCCAGCCGCACCCACGACTGGGCGCTGTCGAGACGCTCTGCATCTGACAAGGATGCACCGCCACTGCGCATTTCAGGCTCTCCTTCCGCGTCGGACACAAAATGGCGGCCCCGGCGCGTCTCCGATCAAGCGATGGGTAGCCCGATCGCGTATGGAAAGCGTAGGGCCAGCCCGTTTCTTTGATTGGCCGGCCCGATTCCGGGTCGCGATTTGGCGCTCCCTATCTCGCCGGCGCGCTGGCGCCCGACCCGGGAGCCGCGAAACAGCCATCAGCAGCATTCCAATTTCACGGCTGGTGCTGTAGCCATTGTCGTCCGCACGGCTTGGTCCCAAAGCCTGATCCCTAGATGGTGATGACGATCCAACCAAACGTCCTCATGCTGTGGGTACCGAAAGCGAGGAAATGCGTGCGGATGCGGCAGATGAATTGACTTTTACGTAAATCAGGTGACACAGTCACCGAAACAACGAGAGCTGGGGTCTATGCGGGAATATTACACGATCACGGAACTGACCCGCGAATTCGGCATTTCTACCCGCACCTTGCGGTTCTATGAGGACGAGGGCCTTATTCATCCCATTCGCAAGGGCCGCACCCGCCTCTACCGTCCTTCCGACCGGCATCTCGTGCGCCAGATATTGCGGGGGCGCAGGATCGGCTTCTCGATTTCCGAAATCCGCGAGATCATCAGTGTCTACAAGGCTCCGCCCGGCGAGGTCGGCCAGTTGCAGCTCATGATCGCGCGCATCGAGGAAAAGCGTTCCAGCCTGCGCCAGAAGCGCCGCGACCTGGAAGATACGCTGGCCGAACTCGACCAGGCCGAGGAAGCTTGTGTCGAGCGCCTTGCCGAACTCGGCGTGAAGACCTGATCAGAACCAGCGCCGAACTTTTTTCTGATAATCCCGATAATGCTTGCCGAAGCGCTGCGCCAGATGCCGCTCTTCCGGGGCGATGGCCAGCTTGTGCGTCGCGAACGCGGCAGCGAAGCCGAAAGCCACGAACCACGCGTTGCCCATGATCAGCCCGATGGCCAATACGATCATCGTGTTGCTGAGATAAAGCGGGTTGCGGCTGAAGGCGAACGGCCCGCGCGTCACCAGATGCTCCGATGCCCGGTGCGGCAGGACGGTTGTCCCCACCTTGCGCATCGCGCGGATGGCTGCGACGTCGATGGCTAACCCTGCCGCCACCATGAGCCAGCCCATGGCGAACAGAAGATCGGAAAGCGGGCGGGGGAGCCATGGCACGGGGAGGAGAAAACCGGCGATGAGCGCGAGGCAGATGGCGGCGAGATAGATGATCGGCGGCCAGGGCAGTCGGCTGGGCGGTGCGTCGCGCGGGTCTGTCATGGGCTTCCTCCGCATTGCCGTTCATTTCGCCGGCAATGATTGCGCCAGCAGCCATTGCTTCGCAACCCTGTTCGCTGTCGCTTCTGGGCATGATGCCGAAAAAGTCGGTTTTCGGAAAAGATCATGCTGAAACAAACAAATGGATCAAGGTGACTGCTCGACGTTACGTCACTGTGACCTGGCACAGAATGCAATCGTATCCTGCACCCAGCGTGTCGCCTCCTCGTCTTCCGCGCCGCGCGCCAGCACCTGCGTCCGCTCCGCCGCCCGGGCTTCCTCGACGATGCAGCCGCAATAGCTCTCGCACAGCGCTTGCTCACGGCTTTGCACGCACTGGTTCGTGCACATCCGCATGAAACCCGCTTCAACGTCGGCTGCATCCAGCGATGGTGGATAAAGTTGCGCCATGATCCAGACGCAGGAAATCAGCACCGGCTGGTGCACGAGATAGAAGGCCAGGCTGTGCCGCCCCGCCCATCCGAGCACCGGGATGCGTAAGCCAGGCCGCCACGCGGCCAGGCGGTCGATGAACCCGGTGGATTGAGCGACCTTGGCCGCGGCCATTCCAGATAGGACGGCGCCGAACCACGGAAAGATCGGTATGTAATCGTTGGAAGCCGGCACATTTCTCGACAGGCCGATCCACCACAGAACCGGCTGGTCGAGAAACGGCCAGTGCACATAATGCGGTGCGGCGACGACAAGGACCGCGAGCGCCGCCAGAAGCGTGGCGGGAAAGTGAAGGAGCAGAAGCCCGAGCACACTCGCCACCGCAATATGGTGCAATATGCCGAAAAAGATGAATTGCTCCGGCATCAGCAACCACGTCACCAGGGAAATGGCCGCTGCCGCGCCCGCTATCATGACGAGACGTTTGGCGAAGGGGCCAGCCTTGAACGAGCGCGCATGCGCCAGAACAAGGCTCACTCCCACCAGGAACAGGAAGGAGCTGGCGATGCAGCGCGCGAACAGCTTCCACCCGCCCGTCACCGATGTGAAAGGCTGGAGATAACCGAAGAATTCGAGATCCCAGGTAAAGTGATAGATGGCCATCGCCACCAGCGCGAGACCACGTGCGCCATCGATCGGTTCAATACGCCTGTGTTGTTCTGCTGCGGTCTGCAATTCTTAGCCCCCGGACCCGCAAGCGATCCACGATCGCCGACGGTATTGACGGTAACGCCATCTCGATCAGATGGTTAACTGTTATTCGATATATCATTCAAGGATAAGGAAGGCGTTATGAAGTTCATCGAGGCAAACGGCGCGCGGATACCGGCGCTTGGCCTTGGGACCTGGACCTTGGCCGGGGCCACCTGTGCTGATCTCGTGTTGAGCGCGATCGAGACCGGCTACACGCACATCGACACCGCTGCCATGTATGAAAACGAGGAGGATGTCGGCCGTGCCGTCGAGCGTTCAGGGGCAAGGCGCGCCGATCTCTTCGTCACCACAAAGGTCTGGTGGACCGATCTTGCGCCTGATGATCTGCTGCGATCGGCCCGGCACAGCCTCGAGCGGTTGAAGCTGGAATACCTGGATCTGCTGCTGATCCACTGGCCCAACCCCGCCGTCCCCCTTCAGGACAGCATCGAAGCCCTCAACGAGGCGCAGCGGTCGGGCCTGACCCGCCATATCGGCGTTTCCAATTTCCCGACAGATCTGCTTGCCAGGGCCGTTGCATGCTCAGCCGCGCCGCTTGTCGCCAACCAGGTCGAGCATCATCCCTATATCGACCAGACCAAGGTGCATCAGGCCTGCCGCAGCCATGGCATGGCCATGATATCCTACTGTCCGCTGGCACGGGGTGGGGGGCTCTTTGGCGAACCGGCGGTCGTTGCGGCTGCCAAGGCCCATGCCAGGTCGCCCGCCCAGATCGTGTTGCGCTGGCACGTGCAGCAGGATGGCATCGGTGTGATCCCACGCACTACAAAGGCCGAGCGACTCGCGGAGAACGCCGCGGTTTTCGACTTTGCGCTGAGCGAGGGTGAAATGGCGTCCATAAGCGCGCTGACCCGGGCGAATCAACGCATTTGCGACTACGGCTTCTCGCCCCGCTGGGACGCACCATAGATGGGAAACCTGCCACCAGTCGCATCCGGCCTCTCTCTGCACGGAATCCGTGTAGTTAACCCTGCGTTAGCTTGCATATACTATTGTTTCCCTTCGAACGATCGGGTAATGGCTGCCGCGGGGACCGGTGGCCGCTTCGATGCATGATATCGCGCCGCGGCGTTGGCAGTTCGAGCGGAGGGTTATGGGGCGCATGTTGCAGACCGCGAGTGTGCAGGAGGGCAATCCCGACATCGCAGCCTCTATTGCGGCGACGATGCGCAGGATGGGAGTCATGGGGCTCCCGCGCAACTATGAGTTGTTCTACGAGGTCATGACTGGATCGATCCGCGAATTGTCCGACGAGTTCGCCGCTCTCGGCAGCAGGCCCGCCCAGGCAGCGCTCGATGCACTCTCGCGGAAATATTTTGCCCAGAGCAGTCGTCACGCAATCGTCGAGAACGCGCAGGAACAGATTGCCGTGCGGGCAGAGGAAATCCTCACGCTACTGGGCCGCGAGCAAAGCTCGCTTGAGAAGTTCGGGCTCATCCTCGGCCAGACGTCCGGCGGGCTGGACAGCCGCCATGCCATGTCTCGCGAGCTCCTGCAAAGGGTCGTCGGCATCATGGCAACCGCTACCCAGACCACGCTGGATCAGGGCAAGCAGATCACCAAGGCGATGGTCGAAAAGACCGAGGAACTGGAAAAGGTCAGGTCCAAGCTCGAGCAGTACAAGAAGCTGGCCGATACCGACCCGCTGACCCGTATCTGGAATCGGCGGGCCTTCGACCGCAAGCTGGCGGAAATCTTCACCGACGAGCGCTCGGTCATGTTCCATTCGCTGGTTCTTGCCGATATCGACGGTTTCAAGGCCTTCAACGACCGCTACGGCCATCCGGTCGGCGACCGGATATTGCAGATGGTGGCGCAGATTATCCAGAAGAAGAGCGGCTCCAACAGTTTCTGCGCCCGCACGGGCGGCGAGGAATTCGCCATCATCTTCGATGGTCTGTCGGAGGATGTGACTTTCAATGTCGCCGACGCCGTGCGCACTGCCATTGCCGAGGCGGAATTCGCGATTGGCGCGTCGTCGAATAATTTCGGCCCCATCAGCATTTCGATGGGCATGTGCATGGCTTCCGACGCGGCCGACGGCGATGATCTGTATGTCAAGGCCGACCGGGCTCTCTATTCCTCCAAGGTCGGTGGTCGCGACCGTCTTACCCGCTTCTCAAAGATTGCACAGGGAAAGCTGACCAAGAACTGGCTGCTTTACCGCAGCGAGTAGAGCATCTGCCAGGATTGCCTTTTTTCGCCGCAATTGTATCGGAACCCTGCGCCTCGGTTCGTTAAACGATACCGTAAGCCGTTGAATTCACGCATCGTGTTCTCCGAAAATCGATTCCGATTCTTCGATCGATGCTGTAGAACGGCGGCAGGGGCGATGAATACGCAGCCGGATTGCCGGCTCTCAGGAGAGGATAGGATTTCATGTTGAAGAAGATTGTGGCTGTCACCGTCATTGCCGGGTTTGCTGCCGGCTGTGTCACCTCGACCGATCCCTATACGGGCCAGCAGAAGATTTCGAACACGGCAGGCGGGGCGGCCTTGGGGGCGCTCGCAGGCGCGGGCGCGGGCCTTCTGGCCGGTGGCGACGACCGCCGTAACGCCTTGATCGGCGCCGGCATCGGGGCGCTCGCCGGCGGTTCGATCGGTGCCTATATGGACCAGCAGGAAGCCCAGTTGCGCGGCCAGCTCCAGGGCACCGGCGTCAGCGTCACGCGCCAGGGCGACTACATCGTCCTCAATATGCCGTCGAACATCACATTCACCACCGATTCGGCTTCGATCCAGCCCGCCTTCTATCCGACACTCAATTCCGTCGCTCTGGTCCTGAAGAAGTACAACCAGACCTTGGTCGACGTGTACGGGCATACCGATTCGACCGGCTCCGACCAGCATAATCTGGATCTGTCCAGGCGCCGTGCGGCTTCGGTCGCCGACTATCTCGTCGCGCAGGGCACATCCGGCCAGCGCTTTGCTGTGATCGGCGTCGGCGAGGCCCAGCCCATCGCCTCCAACGCGACGCCCGAAGGCCGGGCACAGAACCGCCGCGTTGAAATCCGCCTCTCGCCGCTGCGCGCGGCCGGCTGATTCCGGCAGCATCGGCGACAGGGCGCTGGTGCTGTAGGCGCGGCGGCGTTCGTCGCCGCTACACCGAAAGCGAAGCTGCAATGCGCGCCGCCAGGCGCGCATTGTTTTTCACCAGCGCGATATTGGTCTGAAGACTTCTGCCGCCGGACAGTTCGAGGATGCGGCCAAGCAGATAGGGTGTCACGGCCTTGCCGGCAACACCGGCCCCTTGCGCATCGGCTTGGGCCTGCGCGATGAACCCTTCCATGACATCGGCGGCGATCTCGTCCGCCTTCGGCACCGGATTGGCAATCAGCATGCCACCGCCGATGCCGAGCCTGTCGCGCATGCGCTGGAAATCGGCGATGCCCTCCGCCGTGTCCAGCCGCAGCGGAGCCGGCGCTGTGGAACGGCGCGACCAGAAGGCGGGCACGACATCGCTGCCATAGGCGACGACCGGCACGCCCCGCGTCTCCAGCACTTCCAGCGTCTTTGGGATGTCCAGGATCGCCTTCGGACCGGCCGAAACCACGATGACCGGCGTGCGCGCCAGTTCGTCCAGATCGGCCGATATGTCGAAGCTCGTCTCCGCTCCCTTGTGGACACCGCCGATGCCGCCCGTGGCGAACACGCGGATGCCCGCCATCCGCGCCCCGATCATGGTGGCGGCGACGGTCGTGCCGCCGGTAAGGCCCTGCGCCATCGCAAAGGCAAGGTCCGCGCGCGACAATTTGAGCGCGTCCGTCGTTTGCGCCAGCTTCATCCGCGCCTCAGTGGCAAGGCCGACCTTGAGCCGCCCATCGATCACGGCGATCGTGGCCGGCACCGCGCCTTCCGCCTCGATGATGGCTTCGACCTCCGCCGCCATGGCCTCGTTCTGGGGGAAAGGCATTCCATGGGTGATGATGGTGCTTTCCAGCGCTACCACGGGCCGCCCCGCTTTCAGGGCTTCCGCAACGGGCGCATGAACATCCATCAGGTCTTCGGGAACGGGCATGGGAACTCCGATTGGTATGGTTAGTCTAGCTGCACGGCTGCGGGCACGCGGGCAAGCGCTTGTTCGAAGAAATCTTCCCGCAGGACGGGCGCGGCTTGTGACGCTTCAAGGGCAAGGCCGGCCGCCGCGATACCTTCCCGAACGGCCCCGGGAAAGCTCTTGCCATTCATCAGGGCCGCCGCCGTCGCTCCCGCCAGCGCATCGCCGGCCCCGGTGACGTCGGCGATATGGTAAAGCGGCGGCACCTCGAAGCGCCAGCGCTGGCCGGCCTGGAAACCGATCGCCGGCCTCGATCCGGACGTGATGACGCCGCCTTTCAAGCCCAGCGCCGAAAGCGCCTCCGCCAGTTCTTCCAGTCCCGCCGCCTCGGCAAGACCCGTAAGCCGCAGGGCTTCTCTTCTGTTCATGAACAGGCAGGAGACCCGTTCCAGCACCGGCGCGAAGCGCACCACCTTGGCGGGCGAGACGGCGATGGCGAAAAGTGGCTTATCCACGCTGGCCGCGCAAAGGCGCAGGATCGCTTCTTCGGGCAGGTTGGCATCGCACAGGACCGCATCGGCGCCGGCCGCGGCGTCCCTTATCTTACGCCGGCGCATCTGCTTGCCGAAGGCGGCCTCATAGAGTTCCATGTCGGCCAGGCCGGTGATGAGATCGCCCTTGGCGGTCAGGATCGCCGTATAGCTAGGGGTCGCGCGGTCCATATAGGTTGCAGACAAGTCTTCGATGCCCGCCGCCGCCACCGCTTCTTCCACGTTTCTCCCGGCAAGGTCGCCGCCCCGCAGCGAAAAAAGCGCGCCGCGCACCCCGCGCTGGACAGCCATGCTCAGGGCATTGAAGGCTCCGCCGCCGACATCCTCGCGCATCGCTCCGGGGTTGGAGGCTTCCGCAATGTGGTCGTCGCGTACGCGGCCGCGTCGGTCGAGATGTGCGCCGCCGACGGCGAGGAGCAACGGGTTCGTCATCGTCATGCTTCCGGTCCGCTCGAATCGCCCTTGCGCGCTAGTGGCCTGCCCGAACGGGGGGAGCGAAAATTCCGGTAACCGGCCGTTCCGTGCCGGGATATCTGGAATAAACTGGGAACAAAAATGAATTAATATTTAAAAACAGCATGTTAATTCCTATTGCAAAATGAGAACAAAGCATGTACATAAAAATAACCTGTATTGGCCGCCGAGGCCTCCATTGACGACGAAGGGGTGTTGTATCATGGCTCAGAATTCATTGCGGCTGGTAGAGGAAAAATCGGTGGATAAAACCAAGGCATTGGACGCGGCGCTTTCGCAGATCGAGCGTGCTTTCGGCAAGGGTTCGATCATGCGGCTGGGCGCTAACGACAAGGTCGTCGAGATCGAGACTATTTCCACCGGCTCCCTTGGCCTGGACATCGCATTGGGCGTGGGCGGCCTGCCGCGCGGCCGCATCATCGAGATTTACGGACCGGAGAGCTCGGGCAAGACCACGCTTGCCCTGCACGCCGTTGCCGAGGCGCAGAAGAAGGGCGGCATTTGCGGCTTCGTCGATGCCGAGCATGCGCTGGACCCGGTCTATGCGCGCAAGCTGGGCGTCAATCTTGAAGACCTCCTGATTTCCCAGCCCGATACGGGCGAGCAGGCGCTGGAGATTTGCGACACACTGGTGCGCTCGGGCGCGCTCGATATCATCGTCATCGATTCGGTCGCCGCGCTGACGCCGCGCGCCGAGATCGAGGGAGAGATGGGCGATTCCCTGCCGGGCATGCAGGCCAGGCTGATGAGTCAGGCCCTGCGCAAGCTGACGGCCTCCATCTCGCGTTCCAACACGATGGTCATCTTCATTAACCAGATACGCATGAAGATCGGCGTCATGTTCGGTTCGCCGGAGACGACGACGGGCGGCAATGCGCTGAAATTCTACGCCTCGGTCCGTCTCGATATCCGCCGCATCGGCTCGGTCAAGGATCGTGACGAGGTGGTCGGCAACCAGACCCGGGTGAAAGTGGTCAAGAACAAGCTGGCGCCACCCTTCAAGCAGGTCGAATTCGACATCATGTACGGCGAGGGCGTGTCCAAGCTTGGCGAATTGGTCGATTTGGGCGTCAAGGCCGGCGTGGTGGAGAAATCCGGCGCCTGGTTCTCCTATAATTCGCAGCGCCTCGGCCAGGGCCGCGAGAACGCCAAGCAGTTCCTGCGCGAAAATCCGGAGACGGCGGCCGAGATCGAATTGTCATTGCGGCAGAATGCGGGCCTCATCGCCGAGCGGTTCCTTGAGGATGGCGGCCCCGGCGAACAGAATGATGAGGCACCCGAAGGCAACGCCGCGGAAGGTTGAGACGCTTCGCAATCTGCTTCGACCTGATAGGGAGCGCCGCCGGCTGATGCCGGCGGCGTTTTCCTTTTACGGTCCGGTGCGCAGCCCAGTGCTGATTTCTGGACAGGCAGGGGCGTGAACGCTAAAAGGCAGCTTCCGTTTCCCGCCCTTTCGGCGGGCTCTCTCGCAAGGGCAAATACATGAGTGGCGTCAACGACATCCGGTCGACATTCCTCGACTATTTCAAGAAGAACGGGCACGAGATCGTGGCTTCCGGTCCGCTCGTTCCGCGCAACGATCCCACCCTCATGTTCACCAATGCCGGCATGGTGCCGTTCAAGAACGTCTTCACCGGCATGGAAAAGCGCGATTATGTGCGCGCCACCACGGCTCAGAAATGCGTACGCGCTGGCGGCAAGCACAACGATCTCGACAATGTCGGCTACACCGCGCGCCACCACACCTTCTTCGAGATGATGGGCAATTTCTCCTTCGGCGACTATTTCAAGGACGTCGCCATAGAGCTTGCCTGGAACCTGGTGACCAAGGAATTCGGCCTCGATCCGAAGCGGCTTCTGGTCACGGTCTACCACACCGACGACGAGGCCGCGGGCCATTGGAAAAAGATCGCCGGGCTCTCCGACGACAAGATCATCCGTATCCCGACCAGCGATAATTTCTGGGCGATGGGCGATACAGGCCCTTGCGGCCCGTGCTCGGAGATTTTCTACGATCATGGCGAGGGCATTCCCGGCGGCCCGCCCGGGAGTCCCGATGAGGACGGCGACCGCTTCATCGAGATATGGAACCTCGTTTTCATGCAATTCGAGCAGGTCTCCGCCGACCGGCGCGTCGACCTGCCCCGCCCCTCCATCGACACGGGCATGGGGCTGGAGCGCGTCGCGGCTGTGCTTCAGGGGGTGCACGACAATTACGAGATCGACCTTTTCCGCGCGCTGATCCGCGCCTCCGAGGAGGCGACCGGCGTCAAGGCCGAAGGCGCAAACCACGCCAGCCACAAGGTCATCGCCGATCATCTGCGGGCCACGAGCTTTCTCATCGCCGATGGCGTCCTGCCGTCGAACGAGGGGCGCGGCTATGTGCTGCGGCGCATCATGCGCCGCGCCATGCGCCATGCCCAGCTTCTGGGCGCTGCCGACCCGCTGATGTGGCGGCTTGTGCCGGCGCTGGTGCGGGAGATGGGGCAGGCCTATCCCGAGCTTGCGCGCGGAGAGGCACTGATCACCGAAACCCTGAAGCTCGAGGAGACCCGGTTCCGCAAGACACTGGCGCGCGGTCTCAACCTGCTTTCGGACGCGACCCGGGGCATGGACGAGAGCGCGGAACTGGATGGCGAGACGGCCTTCAAGCTCTACGACACCTATGGCTTTCCGCTTGATCTCACCCAGGATGCCCTGCGCCAGCGCGGCATCGCCGTCGATCTGGAAGGGTTCAAGGCCGCCATGGAGCGCCAGAAAGCCGAGGCGCGGGCCAATTGGGCCGGCTCCGGCGAGGCTGCCACGGAAGCGGTCTGGTTCCAGGTCAAGGACAAGGTCGGCGCGTCGGATTTCCTGGGCTACGAGACGGAGGAAGCTGAAGGCGTCGTCACGGCCATCGTCAAGGATGGCGCCATGGTCGACCGCGCTGAAAAAGGCGAGGCGGTTGCGGTAGTGACCAACCAGACGCCATTTTATGGAGAATCCGGCGGGCAGGTTGGCGACACCGGGCTGATCGAGGGCGACGGCTTCCGGATCGCCGTCTCCGACACGCAGAAGAAGGGCGAGGGTCTGCTGGTGCACTACGGCACCGTGGAAGAAGGCAAGGTAAATGTGGGCGCGGAGGGCGCGCTGCACGTTGCCCATGCCCGCCGCACGCAGATCCGCGCAAACCATTCCGCCACGCACCTGGTGCACGAGGCGCTGCGCGAGGTGCTGGGCACCCATGTCGCCCAGAAGGGTTCGCTGGTGGCGCCGGACAGGCTGCGCTTCGACTTTTCCCATCCCAAGCCGATTTCCGAGGCAGAGCTGGAGCGCATCGAAGACATCGCCAACGAGATCGTGCTGCAGAATTCCCCCGTCAACACGCGCCTGCTGAGCGTGGACGATGCCATCGCAGAAGGCGCGATGGCGCTGTTCGGCGAGAAATACGGCGACGAGGTGCGTGTCGTTTCGATGGGTACCGGCATCGAGGGCGAGAAGGCCGGCAAGACCTATTCGCTGGAGCTTTGCGGCGGCACCCATGTGAAGGCGACCGGCGATATAGGCCTGGTGCGCATCGTGTCGGAAGGGGCAGTCGCCGCCGGCGTGCGCCGCATCGAAGCGCTGACGGGAGCGGCTGCCAGGCGGTATCTCGAGGAGCAGGAAAAGCGCCTCAAGAACGCGGCCGCCGTTCTCAAGGTCTCTCCCGCCGATGTCGTCCCGCGGCTGGAGGCGCTGGTCGACGAGCGCCGCAGGATGGAACGCGAGCTCTCGGATGCCCGCCGCAAGCTGGCGCTGGGCGGCGGCGGCAAGGAGGCTGAAGGCGGCGCCGAGAAGGTCGCCGGCATCAACTTTCTCGGTCGTGTCGTAAGCGATATTTCGCCCAAGGATCTCAAGCCGCTTGCCGATGAGGGCAAGCAGTCGCTCGGCTCGGGCGTGGTCGCTTTCGTCGGCACCTCTGAGGAGGGCAAGGCGAGTGTCGTGGTCGGCGTCACGCAGGATCTCACCGACCGCTTCAGCGCCGTCGACCTCGTCCGCGCGGCCTCGATCGCCATCGGCGGCAAGGGTGGCGGCGGCCGTCCCGATATGGCCCAGGCTGGAGGCCCGGATGGCGACAAGGCCGCCGCCGCGATCGAAGCGGTCAGGGCGGCGTTGGCCGGATAGGCATTTTCGCGCAGCGGATAAGCCGCGAGGAAGTTACAAAAAAGGCCGCGGAGCGATCCGCGGCCTTTCGCATTCAGCGGTCGTGGCAGATCTATGCCATTGCCTTCTGCAGGTTCTCGTCGATCTTGTCGAGGAACCCCGTTGTCGAGAGCCAGGGCTGGTCGGGGCCGATGAGCAACGCCAGATCCTTGGTCATGTGGCCAGATTCCACCGTGTCGACGCAGACCTTCTCCAGCGTGGCGGCGAATTTCGCGAGCTCCGCGTTGTCGTCCAGCTTGGCACGGTGCGCAAGACCCCGCGTCCAGGCGAAGATGGAGGCGATGGAGTTGGTCGAGGTTTCCTCGCCCTTCTGGTGCTGGCGGTAATGGCGGGTGACGGTGCCGTGGGCGGCCTCGGCCTCCACCGTCTTGCCGTCCGGCGTCATCAGCACCGAGGTCATGAGGCCCAGCGAGCCGAAGCCCTGCGCCACCGTGTCGGACTGCACGTCGCCATCATAGTTCTTGCAGGCCCACACATAGCCGCCCGACCATTTGAGTGCGGAGGCGACCATGTCGTCGATCAGCCGGTGCTCGTATGTGATCCTGGCTTCCTTGAACTCGGCCTCGAACTCGGCCTCGTACACTTCCTGGAAGATATCCTTGAAGCGCCCGTCATAGGCCTTGAGGATGGTGTTCTTGGTGGACAGGTAGCACGGCACCTTGCGCATCAGCGCGTAGTTCATCGAGGCGCGCGCGAAATCGCGGATGGAATCATCGAGATTGTACATGGCCATGGCGACGCCAGAAGAGGGGGCGTCGAAAACCTCGTGCTCGATCTCCTTGCCGTCCTCGCCGACGAATTTGATCGTCAGCTTGCCCTTGCCGGGAAACTTGAAGTCCGTGGCGCGGTACTGGTCGCCGTAGGCATGGCGGCCGACGATGATGGGCTGCGTCCAGCCGGGCACCAGGCGGGGCACGTTCTTCATGATGATCGGCTCGCGGAAGATCACGCCGCCCAGGATGTTGCGGATCGTGCCGTTGGGCGAACGATACATGCGCTTGAGGCCGAATTCCTCGACGCGCGCCTCGTCCGGCGTGATCGTGGCGCATTTCACGCCCACGCCATGTTCCTTGATCGCGTTGGCCGCATCGACCGTGATCTGGTCGTCGGTCGCATCGCGCGCCTCGATGCCCAGGTCGTAATATTTGAGGTCGATGTCGAGATAAGGGTGGATCAGCTTCTCTTTGATGAACTGCCAGATAATCCGCGTCATCTCGTCGCCGTCGAGTTCGACGACCGGATTGTCCACCTTGATTTTGCCCATGAAAATGCTCCGCGATCGAATTGTAGAGGGATTGCCTGAAAGCCCCCGGACAGGAGGTTGGCGCCCCTATAGCACCGGCGCGCAAAAGCGCAAAGCGGCGAGCACCGAAAGCGCCACCATCAACTCCGCTCACAGGAGCGTCGGCTCGTCATTTTGTTTTACCAGCGCCGCGAACCGCCCGAGATCGGGGCAGGGGCCGGCCGCGGCGGCTTCCGATGTGGAGCAGGCGGCGGAAGGTGGGGCATTCCATATGAGATAGCGCCGGGCAGTCTGCGACATGACGGAGCGCCTCGCGCAACTTCGTGAGTTCTCGGATGTGGCGGTCTATCTCGTCCGCACGGGCACGAAGCTCGGAGCGTGGCAAATCCGGCTGGCCATCGGCACCGAATATTCCCCGGATGTCGTCCAGCGAGAACCCGGCTGACCGGCCAAGCTGGATCAGCGAAATCTGCAAGATCGTCTGAGTATCGAACTGCCGCCGCAGCCCCTTTCGCCCGATCGACGCGATGAGCCCGATTTCCTCGTAATAGCGCAAGGTGGATGGCGACAGGCCCGTTTGCACAGCCACCTCGCCGATGTCGAGGATCTTCATGATTTTTCCTGTTGACCTCAAGTTGGCTTGAGTTCGTAGCATGCGCGTCCTGCTCGAAATCTGCAAGAGGAACGAAGCTATGTCGTCCGAAATGATCGTGGATCGTGGTGCCGTGTTGAGCGACCCGCGAGCACTCGCCCTGTTGTTCGCCGCCTCGCTCACCACTATGGCCAACGCCACGATCAGCCCTGCGCTGGGCGGGCTTTCTGAGTTGTTCGCCGATCACCCCAATGCGCGATTTCTGACGACACTGCTGGTTCCGGCCCCTTCTCTCACCGTCATCTTCTGCGCCCCGCTCGCCGGGTTGGCGGTGGATTGTTTCGGCCGACGCTGGCTCCTGTTGATCGGCATCCTGTTGTTCGCGATCACGGGAAGCGCCGGCCTCTACCTTGCCGATCTGACGTCCATCCTGGTGAGCAGGCTCGCCCTTGGCCTCGCGGTAGCGATGATCATGACGGCGCAAACCGCGCTGATTGGGGACTACTACGAGGGCAGCGCTCTGAAACGCCTTGCGGGTCTGCAGGTCTCGGCGCGAAACTTTGGCGGGTTCACTTTCATCACGCTCGCCGGCTGGCTTGCCGCGACCTCGCCGCGTTTGCCCTTCGCGGTCTATGCCCTGCCTATTCTGCTTTTGCCGCTGGTTTGGAGAACGGTCGCAGAGCCGGCCATTCGGCGCGGCCGCGCTGCGCCGTCGGGTCAATCCCTCGCATCTCTTGGCGAGAAGTGGATTGGGCCGATAATGAGACTGGCAGCACTCCAGATGGCGACGACGGCGCTCTTTTTCATCATGCCGACGCAGCTTCCCTTCCTTCTGGATGCACGCGGCTACGACAGCGCATCCGGGACGGGCATCGTTCTTGGTGCGCTCACACTGGCGGGCGGACTGGCCGCGCTAACCTATAGCCGGGTAAGCGGCCGGATCGGCGCGATCGGCGCTTTTGCGGCCGGATATCTGCTAATGGCACTTGGTTTCGCGGGCCTTGCTTCAAGCGCACAGTTCGGGGCAATGCTTGCCGGCGCGATTGCCATCGGGTTGGGCTTTGCTCTCGTGATGCCGAATTTTGTCACGCTGGCTCTCACGATTGCCCCCGCTGAGCGCCGCGGCGTGGCCGGTGGTATTCTCACGACATCCGTTTTCGTCGGCCAGATCGTCTCGCCATTTGCCACAACGCCGATGATCCATACGGTCGGATATGCCTGGACATACGCGGCCGCGGCAGGTCTCGTACTTTGTCTGGCTATGGCGAGCGGTGCGATCGCGCTGCTGCGGCGTTAGCAGAGCAGGCCAGGAAAAGTGGAAACCGGTTCTCGGTCGGGAATTGCGTGGAAATTGACTGTTAGATCATTTCATCGTTTCCGTGAAACGATGAAATGATCTAACAGCGTTTTCATGGCAGGAACGGACAAAAAGCGCGAGTTGCTCGCCGAAGGACCCGCAATCGTTCTCGTCGAGCCCCAACTCGGCGAAAACATCGGCATGGTGGCCCGCGCCATGGCCAATTTCGGCCTCGGCGAACTGCGGCTGGTGAATCCGCGCGACGGCTGGCCCAATGAGAAGGCCCGCGCCGCCGCCAGCCGCGCCGACCACATAATAGACGGCGTCGCGGTCTTTGAAAATCTGGGCGAGGCGGTCGCCGACCTTAATTTCGTCTATGCCACGACGGCCCGTCCGCGCGACAATTTCAAGCCGGTGCGCGGCCCGCAGGAGGCGGCCGGCGAACTTCACCGCCGTTTCGCGGCAGGCCAGAAGACCGGCATCCTGTTCGGTCGCGAACGCTGGGGTCTCACAAACGAGGAAGTGGCGATGGCCGACGAGATCGTCACCTTTCCCGTCAACCCGGCCTTTGCCTCCCTCAACATCGCTCAGGCCGTGCTCCTGATGTCCTACGAGTGGATGCAGCAGGCGGGTGCGGGCAGGGCGGTCGCGCCCGAGGGGCCGGACCTGACGCCGGCCAGCCGCGAACACATCAACAGCCTGATGGATTATCTGGACCGGGTGCTGGGCGAACGCGGCTATTTCCGCCCCGACGATAAGAAGCCGAAGATGATGGACAATCTGCGCGCCGTCTTCACCCGTCCAGGCTTCACCGTTGCGGAACTGGCGGTCCTGCGCGGGGTGCTCATATCGCTGGAGAAATTCTCGCCGAAAAACCCCCGCGGGGCCGGCGCGCCGGAAGCCCGGGGCGGGGACCGTCCGGAATGAAAACACAGGGCGGCATCCTCTTCTTCGATTCCGGCATAGGCGGCCTTTCGGTAGTGAAGGAGGCGCGCATCCTTCTTCCCGATCATGACTATATCTATGTCGCCGACGATGCGGCCTTCCCCTATGGAGCGTGGGAGGAGGACGCCCTGCGCGCGCGCCTGGTGGATCTTTTCGGCGGCCTTTTGGCCCGCTTCGCCCCGTCCCTTGTGGTGATCGCCTGCAACACCGCTTCGACGCTGGCCATAGCCGACCTGCGCAAGGCCTTTCCCGGCCAGCCCTTCGTCGGCACGGTGCCCGCCATCAAGCCGGCGGCTGAGCGGACCCGCTCCGGCCTGGTTTCGGTGTTGGCGACGCCAGGCACCGTCCGGCGGCAATATACGCGCGATCTCATCCGCGACTACGCCGGCAAGTGCCACGTGCGCCTCGTCGGCAGCGAGAACCTGGCGCGGCTGGCCGAGCAATATATGCGCGAGGGTCACGTCGACGAGGCAGCCGTCCGGGCCGAGATCGAGCCCTGCTTCGTCGAGCAGGATGGCCGGCGCACCGACATCGTGGTGCTTGCCTGCACTCATTATCCCTTTCTCGTCAATCGTATGCGCAAAATGGCACCCTGGCCGGTCGACTGGATCGACACTTCCGAAGCCATCGCCCGCCGCGCCCTGGCCCTTGCGGTGGAATTGCCGCCGAGCGGGCGGGCTTCCGGCCGCGACTTCGCGCATTTCACATCCGGCGCGCCAGCCGAGGCGTTACGCCGGTTTGCCAAAGGCTTCGGATTCGCGGCCGGTCAGAGCATTTTGCAGTCAGGTGGAATCACCTGACGTTGCACAAATGCAGTGAAAACAAGTAGCTAGAGCAGAACAACGTTTCAGTGAATGATCTGCTCTAGAAACGTCGCTACCTGCTCACCGACCGCACGTCTTCGGCGACGGCCTTCAGTATCCAGTCCCGGAATGCCTTGACCTTGGGCGCGTTGGCGCGTCCTTCGGGATAGACCAGCCAGTATCCCGACCCGTCGGAGCACAGGCGCGGAAACGGCTGGATCAAAAGCCTGTTTTCAAGCTCGACGCGGTAAAGGGCGGGCGTAAGAATGGCCACGCCCCGACCGGCGATTGCCGCCCGCGCCACCATCGACTGTGCACCCAGTTTCGCGCTCGGCTCGTGCTTTCGTGCGTCGAATGCAACGCCATGCGCCTTGAACCAGATACTCCACCAATCGTCGCCGGAGTCGAGGATCGTGAGGCGCAGCAGGTCTTCCGGGCTGGTGGGCATTCCCGCCGATTCGGCCAGTCGGGGGCTCAGCATGGGTGAGAAATCGGCCATCATCAGCAGGTGGCGCGACAGCCCCGGCCAAGGCCCAACGCCGCCCCGAATGGCCACGTCCACGTCTTCCGCCTCGAAGGCCGCGAGCCGCTGCGAGGATTCCATTCGCACGGTCAGGGCCGGGTAGAGCGCCTGGAACTTGTCGAGATTCTCCACCAGCCAGTTGGCCGCGAATGTCTGCGCGGTGCTGATGTTGAGGCTGCCTTCCATCGTGCCGCGCGCATCGGCATAGGCGGCGGCAAGGCGCTCGAAGGCGTCGCTGACGGCAGGCGCGAGCCGCTGCCCCGTTTCTGTCAGCGTCACCTGTCGGGGACGGCGGACGAACAGCGGGGTGCCGACCCGGTCCTCCAGCACCTTGATCTGGTAGCTGACGGCGGCCTGCGTCATGCCGAGCTCTTCCCCGGCCTTGGTGAAATTGCCATGGCGCGCAGCCGCCTCGAACACTCTCACGGCCGTCAGCGGGGGCAGGGGAAGGATCGACATGGATAAAAGCTCCTTATGCCAGCCCACCCATAATCGATTGGAAATGAGCCGGCAAGCGAGCGACTATGCCCGAGAACAATCGATGCGTCCCTGGATGGAGTAGATCAGATGAACGAGTGCATATCCCGGCGCGAAAGCGACACTTCCCGCCTTTGGCACTTCCTGCGCCTCCTGAAGATGCCAAGGCTCAGGCGTCGAAAGACACGCATACTGGACCCGCGCGACCTGCCGCCCCACCTGCTGCGCGACATAGGCTTTTGTGATGCGAAGCCCTCGAAGTCGATTAAGTGGTATCGGTGACGACGGGTCTGGCGTGTCTCATCTCGGCTCTTGGTTTGCTCTGAGCTAGATAGCACTGAGGGTCCTGCTGATCTGAGAAACAGTGGCGACCTTTGCGATTTTCCCATTCATGTAGTCCAGGGAGACGCGCTCATGCTCCTCGTCATAGGAGCCGATGCATTCCGCCGCCAAGATGACCCGGAAGTCCCGCTGATAGGCGTCGATCGCGGTCGTGCGGATGCAGGCATGCGTGTTGACGCCGCACAGAACCAGTTCACCGACACCAAATTCCATGAGCATCTGGTCAAGCTCCGTCTTGAAGAAGGCGCTGTAGCGCTTCTTGACAATGGTTGGATCCACCGAATGCCAATCAAGCCCAGAGTGAAGCTGGGCACCTGGCGTGCCCTCAATCGCGATTGCGATGCGCTTATCACGCATCTCTAGAAATGCGTCGCTGAGATCACGGCGGAATTCCTGCCGCACCCAGATTACCGGAAGATGTAATCTTCTGAAGGCGCTGATTAAGCTATTGGTATTTTGGACCAGTCGGCGCACTTGGTCTGCATCCCGGTCGTCGAGATAGTCGTTGAGCAGGTCAATGATGATGAGACAGTATTTGGTCACTACCATGATATACAGAATACTGATCGCGGCTTTGTGACACTGGGCGAACCAAAGACCTGCACACCGCGAATCCATCGCCCGCGTTGACTTTCCCCCGGTCATCCACTAAGAGCCCATTCATGCGCGCTGGCTTTGCGGTCGGCGCGCATTTTGACGTGTCCCGTGGACATTGCCTCCAGCGTGCGGCGATGTCCTGTCAGGCTTCGAAAAAGGAAGCCAGAGGAGGGCGCGTTTCCTTCACCTGAAACATGAGGTTTCGGGTGTATTTGTTTGAAAGGGAATGCGATGAGCAAACGCCACTCAGCGAAATACAAGCTCGACCGCCGTCTTGGCGAAAACATCTGGGGCCGTCCGAAATCCCCGGTCAACCGCCGTGAATACGGCCCAGGCCAGCATGGCCAGCGCCGCAAGGGCAAGCTGTCGGACTTCGGTCAGCAGCTTCGCGCCAAGCAGAAGCTCAAGGGTCACTACGGCGACATTTCGGAAAAGCAGTTCCGCAAGACCTATGACGAGGCCAACCGCCGCAAGGGCGACACCAACGAGAACCTGATCGGTCTCCTGGAATCGCGTCTGGATGCGCTGGTCTACCGTGCCAAGTTCGTTCCGACGATCTTTGCCGCGCGCCAGTTCGTCAACCATGGCCACATCCAGGTCAATGGCCGCCGCGTCAACATCCCGTCCTTCCGCTGCAAGCCGGGCGACGTGATCGAGATCCGCGAGCGGTCGCGCCAGCTGGCCATCGTTCTGGAATCGGTTCAGCTCGCAGAGCGCGACGTGCCCGAATATCTCGAGGCCGACCACAACAAGATGACCGCGCGCTATGTCCGCGTGCCGGGCCTGTCGGACGTGCCCTTCGCCGTCCACATGGAGCCGAATCTGGTCGTCGAGTTCTATTCGCGCTAATCGTCGCGAAACCTCGCAGGTTTCAAAAGGCCGCGTTTGCGCGGCCTTTTTCTTTGCCGTTTTCAGTTCGCCCATGACGGGTTAATCAGGGGCATGACTCTCGCCGAACCGCAAACCTCGACCCCCGATACCGAAGCCTCCGCCGGCGCCCACCCGCTCTTTGCGGATGCGCCGTCCTCGGTGGAGTTCAATAAGCTGCGCAAGCGGCTGCTGCGGCTCACCCGCCAGGCGATCGAGGATTTCGCCATGGCGCGGGCCGGCGAGCGCTGGCTGGTGGCGCTGTCGGGAGGCAAGGATTCCTACGGCCTCCTGACCATCCTGCTCGACCTGAAATGGCGGGGCCTCCTTCCGGTGGAATTGTTGGCCTGCAATCTGGACCAGGGCCAGCCGAACTTCCCCAAACACATCCTGCCGCAATACCTGACGAAACTGGGCGTCGCCCATCGCATCGAGTATCAGGACACCTATTCGGTGGTGACGGACAAGATTCCCGAAAACCGCACTTACTGCTCCCTGTGCTCACGGCTTCGGCGCGGCCATCTCTACCGCATCGCGCGAGAGGAGGGCTGCTCGTCGCTCGTGCTGGGGCACCATCGCGACGACATTCTCGAAACCTTTTTCATGAACCTGTTCCATGGTGGTCGGCTCGCCGCGATGCCGCCGAAGCTCCTTAACGACGAGGGCGATGTCATGGTGCTGCGGCCGCTCAGCTTCTGCGCCGAGAACGATCTGACGAGATTCGCCGACGCCATGCGCTTTCCGATCATCCCCTGCGATCTATGCGGCAGCCAGGACGGCCTGCAGCGCAACGTCATGAAGGCGATGCTGGCGGATATCGAAAAGCGGATGCCCGGCCGAAAGGATACGATGATCCGCGCTCTGGCCAACGTGCGGCCCTCGCACCTGCTGGACCGCAATCTGTTCGATTTTGCCGGCCTCGCGCCGACTACACCTGTGGATTGACGGTCCGGAAGAGCTTGCCCCGCTCGGCGATCAGCACCAGCACCAGCCCCACCGCCGAAACGATGAAGTAGCCGGCCGCCAGCGGCGTCAGCGTGCCGTCGAAGGCCTGCCCGATCATCGCGCCCAGAAGTCCGCCGCCCAGCGTGGTCGTGAAGCCGAGGACTGAGGCCGCGGTGCCCGCGACATGGCCAAGCGGCTCCATGGCGATGGAATTGAAGTTCGGCCCGATCCAGCCGAACATGAACATCGACGCTGAAAACAGTACGAAGAACAGCGGAAACGGAACCGGCCCGATCAGCGAGACCGTCAACCACAACGCGTTGGTCACCAGGAATGTCAGCAACGCCCCATGCGAAAGCCGGCGCATGCCGAAACGGCCGACGAAACGCGAGTTGGTGAAGGACGACAGGGCCATCAGGCCGGCGCCGATCGCGAACAGGATCGGAAACCATGCGCCGAGGCCGTAGATGTCGACATAGATCTGCTGTGCCGAATTGATGAACCCGAACAGCGCCCCGAAAATCGCCGTCGTGGCGAGCGTGTAGCAAAGTGCGATGCGGTTGGTCACCACGAAGCGGAAGCCTTCCACGATGACTTTGAGCGAAAAGGCGCGGCGGTGGTCGGGGTCGAGCGTCTCCGGCAGCCGCAGCCACGCCCAAAGCGCGACGACGAGCGCCAGCCCCGCCATAAGTATGAATATCTCGTGCCAGTCGCCGAAGATCATGATGAGCTGGCCGAGGCTGGGGGCCACCACGGGGATGGCCATGAACACCATCATGACCATGGAAAGCACTTCCGCCATCCGGCGTCCGCCAAAGACGTCGCGAATGGCCGACACCGCGATCACGCGCGTGGCCGCCGCCCCGATGCCCTGCAGGACGCGCAGCGCCAGAAGCAGCTCGAAGGACGGCGCGAAGGCCGCCGCAACCGCCGCGCCGACATAGACGGCAAGCCCGATAAGCAGCGGTCCCCGCCGCCCGAAACTGTCGGTGATTGGCCCGTAGAAGAGCTGGGCGCCGCCGAAGCCGACCAGATAGGCGGTGATGACGAACTGCCGGGAGTTCTCGTCCTCCACCCCCAGCGCCGCGCCGATCTGCTGCAGCGCCGGCAGCATCACGTCGATGGCGAGCGCGTTGAGCGCCATGAGCGCAGCCGCGAGCGTGATGAATTCGGCCCGGCCGATTTTCAGGCTGATTTCGTCGCGGGTGCTGGCAGCTGGCTGTTCCATCGAAAGCGCTCCGTCGAACCGCGCGCTTTCGGGCGGCACGGCCTGTCTGATCAGATGGCCCCAGTCTGGACCCTCACTTGCTGCCCTGGAAATGAGTCACAGGCATTAAAAGCGTCGGCCAGGAGCCGACGCGACGCTACCGCATCGGCCCGAAAATCGGAATCGATTTACGGAAAGCACGATGCGTAGATTTCAACGCTTTACAGCGTCCTTTATGCGTCCGAACGGATGGACGGGCTGTAGGCAATGACCTTGATCGTACACTATTGAAATGCCGACACTGCGGCGGCATGTCAGGCCGCGCCGCGTGTGCTGACGCCCTTTTCCGACATGAACGTCTGCAATTCGCCCGCCTGGAACATCTCGCGGATGATATCGCAGCCGCCCACGAAGTCGCCCTTTACATAGAGCTGGGGGATCGTCGGCCAGTTGGAATATTCCTTGATGCCCTGCCGCAATTCGTCCGAAGTCAGCACGTTCACGCCATGATAATCGACGCCCAGATAGTCGAGAATCTGAACGACCTGGCCGGAGAACCCGCACTGCGGAAAACCGGGCGTGCCCTTCATGAAAAGCACGACCTCGTTGCTCTTTACCTCGTTCTCGATGAATTCGTTGATGCCGCTCATCTATCTATCCTTTCGTTGCCGGCCTTTGGAGCATGATCCCGAAAAGTCGCAGACTTTCCGGAAAGGGATCATGCGCCCGACTGCAAACCGTTAACCCGGTATGTATTGCACACACCCTCGCGACGCAATGCGGTGAAGGAAAATCCGCCCGTCCCCATAGCGAGCGCGGGCATATGAGAAGCCATACTAAAGGTCAGTCCGGCACACTCGTCTGCAGCGCAAGGGCATGCAGGACGCCGCCCATCCTGCCTTTCAGCGCATCGTAGACCATCTGGTGCTGCTGAACGCGCGACTTGCCGCGAAAGCTCTCTGCCACCACTTCGGCCGCATAGTGATCGCCGTCGCCGGCGAGATCCCGAATCGTCACCTTGGCGTCGGGGATGCCTTCCTTGATCAAGCGTTCGATGTCGGCGGCGTTCATGGCCATGGCGTGCGCTGTCTCCAGGATTGCTCTTGAACGAGATATGACGGTTAGGGCGGACGAGGTCAATTGTGGTCGGCGACAAACCCCCGCTTCCTGAGCCCGTTCTTGGAAGCGGGACCGGTCAGGCGGAGCAGAGTTTCCTGAATGCCGCGACCGCCCCGGCGGCATGCGATTCCGCATCCGTTTCGGAAGGCGGGGGAATCGCTCCGATGGCGCGCCTGATCTGCCGGTCGCCGATCAATAGGCTCAGGAACCATTCGGTGGCCGCGTGGGCCGAGGGGGCGGCGAGCGTTCCGCCCGCAATGGCCCGTCCAATCAGTTTCTCGATCAGGGGGAATAAGCGGTCGCGGCCCGCGGCGGCGATGGTTTTGCCCAATTCTCCGCTTTCGTCGGCCGCTGCCGCCCGGTTCAGCGCTATGGCCTTCTCGCCCAGCAGCATCGAAAGCAGGATCGGGGCGATCTCCTCCAGCGCGCTCACAGGATCGGCGCCGCTGCTCAATGCCGCCTCAAGCCTTGCTTGCGTCTCGCTGGCGTTGCGTTCGACCATCGTCTTGAACAGTCCGCGCTTGCCGCCGTACCAGCGGTATAGAGTCTCGTTGGAAGCCTTGGCTTCCTTGGCAATTGCCAGCATGGACGTGGCCCCATAGCCGCGCTCCTGCACCAGCCTGTAGGCCACCTTCTCGATTTGCCGATGCCGTTCGAGCCGGGATTCCGCGCGCATGAACATCTCCGTAATGTCTTGACCAAATACGTACATATTTGTACGGATAAGTAAATACGTACACGAGAGTACGATTTTGGAGGCGGTCATGCCGAGATTGTTGTCAGCGCTGTCGATCCTGTCTTTGGTCTTTTGTGGAGCGATATTCGGATTCTTCTACGCTTGGATCTGCTCCACCATGTGGGGGCTCGATCAGGTCGACCCGCGCGTTGCGATCGAGGCCATGCAGGCGATGAATGCCTCGGTTCGCAATGCGGTGTTCTTTCCCGCGTTCTTCCTGACGCCCGTGGTGTTGGCGCTAACGGCGGCGGTTTCGCACTATCTGGGCCAGAGGTCGGCCGCGCCATGGTTCCTGCTGGCCGCCGTCGTCTATCTCGTGTTCGGGCTTGCCCTCACCATGGCGGTGAACGTGCCGATGAACCAGGCACTGGCCGCCAGACCCGTTTCTGCCGACATGGAGATCGCGGGCGAAATCTGGCAGGACTATTCGGGACGGTGGCAGTTCTGGAACCAGATGCGAACGGTGGCGTCAGGCATCGCCCTGGCGCTGGCGGGGTTTGCAGTCACGAGATTGCGGCCCGCCGTTTAGCGCCTCCGATAAGACGGAAAGGGCGGCTGGCGCTCCGGCTGTCGCCGGACGTCTATCCGTCCATGAAAGCCGGAAACCAGCCTTCGTGGACTGCCTTCAACTCCGAGACCGGCACGGCGCGTGCTTCGCCGAGCTTGAGGTCCGTTCCACCCGTCACGCCAAGGACGTGGGCGGAAACGCCAGCCTTCCGGGCTTCGGCAACCACCGCGTCGCGCATGTCCGATGCCACCGCGACGATATAGCGGCCCTGGTCCTCGCCAAAGAACGCCTCGGCCGTGGCGTCGCCGGGCTCGGCGATCGTCGCGCCGATACCCGAAGCCATCGCCATCTCGGCAAGCGCGACGGCTAGGCCGCCGTCGGAGCAGTCATGCACGCTCGTGGTGCGCCCAGCCCGGATGAGCCCGCGCACGAAATCGCCGGTCCGCCGTTCCGCGTCGAGATTGACCGGTGGCGGCGGACCTTCGACACGGCCATGGATGTCGCGCAGATAGACGGACTGGCCCAGATGCGTGCCCCAGCCATCAGGCCCGCCCAGCAGCAGGACTGTCAGGCCCTCGCCCGCAAAGGCGATCTTGGCCATTCGGCTCCAGTCGGGAATAAGCCCGACCCCGCCAATCGTCGGCGTGGGCAGGATGCCCTGTCCGAGCGTCTCGTTGTAAAGCGACACGTTGCCCGAAACGATGGGAAAGCCCAGCGCCTCGCAGGCTTCGCCCACTCCCTGCACCGCGCGCACGAACTGGCCCATGATCTCGGGCCGCTCGGGATTGCCGAAGTTGAGATTGTCGGTGGCCGCCAGCGGCTCCGCCCCCGTCGCCGTCAGGTTGCGCCAGCATTCGGCGACCGCCTGCTTACCGCCTTCGAACGGGTCCGCCTCGCAATAGCGCGGCGTCACGTCGGAGGAGAAGGCAAGCGCCTTGGTCGGATGATCCTCGACGCGTACCACGCCGGCATCGCCGCCCGGTATCTGCAATGAGTTGCCCTGGATCAGCGTGTCGTATTGCTCCCATACCCAGCGCCGCGACGAAAGGTCGGGCGAGCCTATGAGCTTCAACAGCGCATCGGCCGCGTTCGTCTGCGGCACCGCACCAAGGGGCGCGGGCGCCGCAGGCACGATCCAAGGCCGGTCATATTCGGGAGCCTCGTCGCCGAGCTCCTTGATCGGCAGGTTCGCCACTTCTTCGCCCAGGTGCAGGATGCGGAAACGCAGATCGTCCGTCGTCTTGCCGACGACCGCGAAATCGAGCCCCCATTTGCGGAAGATGGCCTCCGCTTCGCCGCGCTTGTCCGGCCGCAGCACCATGAGCATGCGCTCCTGGCTTTCCGACAGCATCATCTCGTAGGCGCTCATGCGCTCCTCGCGCACCGGCACATGGTCAAGGTCGAGCTCGATGCCGAGGTCGCCCTTGGCGCCCATCTCGACCGCCGAGCAGGTGAGCCCCGCCGCGCCCATATCCTGGATCGCGATGACCGCGCCCGTCTTCATCAGTTCCAGGCATGCTTCCAGCAGGCATTTTTCGGTGAAGGGGTCGCCGACCTGCACAGTCGGGCGCTTTTCGTCGATATCGGCGTCGAATTCGGCCGAGGCCATCGTCGCGCCGCCCACGCCGTCGCGGCCCGTCTTGGCGCCCAGATAGACGACCGGCAGGCCGACGCCTTCGGCCTTCGAGTAAAAGATGGCGTCCGTGTTCGCCAGTCCGGCCGCAAACGCATTGACCAGGATATTGCCATTATAGCGGGCGTCGAAATTCACCTCGCCGCCGACAGTCGGCACGCCGAAGGAATTGCCGTAGCCGCCGATGCCGGCCACCACGCCCGCCACCAGATGCTTCGTCTTTGGATGGTCCGGCGCGCCGAAGCGCAGCGCGTTCATGGCCGCGATCGGCCGCGCGCCCATGGTGAAGACATCGCGCAGGATGCCGCCTACGCCCGTCGCGGCGCCCTGGTACGGCTCGATATAGGACGGGTGGTTGTGGCTCTCCATCTTGAAGACGACGCACTGCCCGTCGCCGATATCGACGATCCCGGCATTCTCGCCCGGCCCCTGGATTACGCGCGGCCCGGAGGTGGGCAGCGTGCGCAGCCATCTCTTGGAGCTCTTGTAGGAGCAATGCTCGTTCCACATCGCCGAGAATATGCCGAGCTCTGTGAATGTCGGCTCGCGGCCGATCAGGTCGAGAATGCGCTGATATTCGTCCGGTTTCAGCCCATGGGCGGAAATCAGGTCGTCGGTGATGCGGATCACATTTGGGATGGTCATCGGATGTCCGGGAAACTGTTGCGATAAGAGGCATCCCTTTAGCGCACCTTGGCGCGCGTTACACGGCCTAAAGCACAAAAAATTGGGGGCAGGGCCCGTCAGAGGCGCGTATCAAGCGGTCTCTTAGTCGTAGCTGGTGTATCCGGCGCTGCCTTCCTCCAGCAGTCGCCGGATCGTGGCGAGGCCCTTCGACACGTCCTCGCGCCGCGGTGCTGCGGATATACCGAGCCGCACGTGATGGAACACCTGCTCGGAACGCCCCGCCTTGAACTCGTCCGCGTCGTCTATGAGCAGGCCTCGGTCGGAGGCCGCCTGCTTGAACGTGCTGGAAAGCCACGGATCGGGAAGTTCGAGCCATATGAAGGGGATATTCGTCCGCGATTGCGCATTGAACCCTGCCAGAGCGTCGCGGGCGAGCGCCAGCCGGGCATTGATTTCGTCCTTGCAGCGTTCCCGGATTTCGGCAGCCTTGCCCGAAAGCACCAGCCGCGCGCAAATTTCCGCAAGCAGGAAGGGCATGCCGCCTGTCACCATGCGGTGTGAGATGCGCACGCGGCGCTCCAGATGGCTCGGGCAGCAGATCCAGCCGCCGCGCACGCCTGCCGCTACCGATTTCGAAAGGCCGCCCACAAGAAAAGTCCGCTCCGGCGCCAGTTCGGCAAGGAGCGGATTGTCATCGTCGGCCATCGCTCCGTAGAGATTGTCCTCCACCAGCCATACATTGTGGCGCCGGGCGATCTCCGCAATCTCCTGGCGCCGGGCCACCGGCATTGTGCTCGTGGTCGGATTGTGGGCCGATGGCATCAGGAATGCGAGCTTCGGATGGCGCTGCGCGCAAAGCCGCTCGAAATCCTCCGGCACCACACCAAGCTCGTCGGATTGGATCAGCGTCACCCGCCTGCCGATCAGCCCGGCGCTGCGCGCCACATGGGAATAGGTCAAGTGCTCGAAGGCGACGTGGTCGCCGGGCGATGTCATGGCCGCGATGATCGCCACCACGCCCGCATGCGCGCCGAGCGTGGGGACGATCCGCTCCGGCGGGGGCTGAAATGCGCCTTTGGCGAGCCACTGGCTGCCTGCCTCGAACCAATGGTCGGGAAAGAGCCGGGCATAGCCCACCACATCGTAGGAGTGGTTGGACATGATCCCAGTCACGATGTCGCCGATGATTTCGCCCTGGCCGACCGAAGGGGCGGCGGTGCTGTCGAAACGCAGCTTGTCGGCTGGCGCGTCCATCTCACGCGTGCCGCCGAAATCTCCCGGAGCACTCGCATAGCCGGGATGGGCGAGGGCGCCTTGCGCGCGGTCCACCACATAGGTGCCGCGTCCCACTTCGCCGCTCACCAGCCCGCGCTCGCGCGCCACCGCATAGGCCCGGCTGACCGTGCCGATGGTAACGCCGATATCGAAGGCAAGATTGCGCTGGGGTGGCAGTTTGGTACCCGCCGGCAGCACGCGGTGCTCTATATCCTCCTCTATCTGGTCCGCCAGGCGGAGATAGAGCGGTCCGGTTCCCCGCGATAGGTCAGGCATCCAATTTGTCATCGTAGCAATTATGTATCTTGCCTCAATGATGCAGTCAATGCAGTAAGAACCTATGCAATTTAAGGTTCAATGAGGAAGAAAAATGGGTACAATTAATGCAATATCTCCTCATTCCCGCACGGCACCCTCACAGAGCAAGGGCGGATTGCACCTGGGTACGCTTCTGCTTGCAGTCGTCAGGCGCATTGATCAGATGGACCAGCGGCGGCGCAGCCGGATCGCCCTGCAGGAACTGAGCGACGAACAGCTCAAGGACATCGGGATCTCGCGCGCTGACGCCTTTCGCGAAGCCGCCAGACCGTTTTGGGACTAATGCCGGGAGGAGTGGCCGGTCAGCGCATCGCCCTGGCCGCCTTTCGGCGCACGCCCACCACGCGGTCCGCCATCACCGTGACGGCGCTCAGCAGGACAAACAGCAGGGCAATTCCTCCAATGATCAGCAAGACCTTGCCGATACCCAGAACACCGACGTCCAGGAACACATAGGGTACCTCGCCGGCAATTGGCGCGCGTGCAAGCAGATAGAGCAGATACAAGACGGGGTAGGCCAGCCAATAAAGGATGTCGCGCCAGCGCAAGCTGCCGTCCGCGCCGGCCAGCAGCCACCATGTCAGGAACAGCGCCGGCGTTACATAGTGCAGCAGAAGATCGCAGAGCAGAAACAGGCCCTGCGGCCGCCATAGATCGGAGAGCAGTAGGTAATAGACGAGGCCGACCGCGGCGATTGCCACGGCCACGCCGCCGCGCGCGCGCGCGCGGCGGAAGAAGGCCGGACGTCCGATGAGTGCCGCCAGATGTGTCAGCACCACGAGAATATTCGTGAGGATGGTGAAGAACGAAAAATAGTAGACGATCGAGCCGCCGAGGCTGTGACCTGCCGCCATCGAAACCGGCATGAGGATCACGAACTGCAGCACCAGCGCGAAAACGCCGATGACAAAGCCGGTAAAGTTGAGGATCAGCATCACCGTCTCAGAGCCCTTCTGAAAATGGATCAGGCCGAGTTAAAATAGTGTTTTCGAGCATCGGAGCGCAGGAAATCGCCATTTTCAGGCCGGCATCAGCCATTTTCACACGGAACCTCAACTCCTGCAGTCTGCGCTGCCTCCGGACCAGCGCATGATATCGGCGTTCACCCGTCCGCCGGTCGAAGTCGTGGCAAGCGGCCCGTAGGTCTCGATCTTCACGGGCGAACCGGAGGCCTCGATGACGAGGACCGGCAGGCCCTGCGCCCTTTTCGCATGTACCAGCAGAAGGCGCGGGCTGCCGGCCGTGTCGAGTTCGGGAACCAGCCGCAGATCGCGGAACGCCCGGTCTCGTGTCCGCATCCAGCACCGCGCGCCCTTCTCGTTGATGTGCTGGAGAGCAATGGTCGGGGTTTCGGCCTCCACCGTCAGCGCGAGCGGGCCGCCCATGGGCTCCGGTGTGCAGCCGGCGGCCGAAAGGGCCAGCAACAGGGCGCCCGCCATCGGCGTTGCGCCACGCCCCCACCGGCCGCGAGGCCGTGGATGGGCAGGAAGGCGAATCACGCGGCCTTGCCCAGAACGCTTTCGAAAAGCGCCCGACCGTCATCGCCGCCATGGGCCGCTTCGATCAGATTTTCGGGATGTGGCATCAGGCCAAGGACATTGCCGCTTTCGCTGACGATGCCGGCGATGTCGTTCATCGAGCCGTTGGGATTGGTGTCCTCAGTATAGCGGAACACCACCTGGCCTTCGCCCTCGATCCGCTCCAGCGTCGCATCGTCGGCGAAGTAGTTGCCGTCATGGTGGGCCACCGGGCAGCGGATGATCTGCCCCGGCTGGTAGGAACGGGTAAAGGCCGTGTTGGCGTTCTCGACGCTGAGCTTCACTTCCCGGCAGACGAATTTCAGCGATGCGTTGCGCATCAGCGCGCCCGGCAGCAGACCCGCTTCAAGCAGGATCTGGAAACCGTTGCACACGCCCATGACCATCACGCCCTGCGCCGCCTTCTCGGCGACCGCCCGCATCACGGGCATGCGTGCCCCGATCGCCCCGCAGCGCAGATAGTCGCCATAGGAAAACCCGCCGGGGATGACGATCAGGTCGACATCGGGTAACGCCGTCTCCGTCTGCCAGACCAGATGCGGCGCGTGGCCGGAAATCTTGGTCAGCGCGGTGATCATGTCGCGGTCACGGTTGAGGCCTGGAAGCTGAATGATGGCTGCTTTCATGGTCATTGCCCCGATGCCCCGCCTCAGGCGATCTCGATCGAGTAGTCCTCGATCACCGTGTTCGCCAGAAGCTTCTCGCACATGGCCTTCAGCTGTGTCTCGGCCGCCGTCCTGTCGTTCGTTTCGAGCTGCAGGTCGAAGACCTTGCCCTGGCGTACATGGTCGACGCCCTCGAAGCCGAGGCCGCCGAGCGCGCCTTCGATGGCTTTCCCTTGCGGGTCGAGCACGCCGTTCTTCAAGGTGACGGTCACACGGGCTTTCAGCACTTTATCGATTCTCCTGGCCGCGCTGCAGTTCAGTGACGGGTTTCATCGTCGGGTTTGGAGGACACGAGCACAGGTCCGGTCGGCTTTCCCGTGTCGTTCTCGTTCATGATGCCGAGCCTGCGGGCCACTTCCTGATAGGCTTCGACGAGCCCGCCCATGTCGCGGCGAAACCGGTCCTTGTCGAGCTTTTCCTTGCTTGTGATATCCCAAAGCCGGCACGAATCGGGTGAGATCTCGTCGGCCACGACGATCCGCATCATGTCGCCCTCGAACAGCCGTCCGCATTCGATCTTGAAGTCCACGAGTTGGATGCCGACGCCGAGGAACAGGCCGGAAAGGAAATCGTTGACGCGAATGGCCAGCGCCATGATGTCGTCGATCTCCTGCGGGCTCGCCCAGCCGAAGGCCGTGACGTGTTCTTCCGATACCATCGGGTCGTCCAGCGCATCGGCCTTGTAGTAGAATTCGATGATCGAGCGCGGCAGCATGGTGCCTTCCTCGATGCCGAGCCGCTTGGCCAGCGATCCCGCCGCCACGTTGCGCACCACGATCTCGAGCGGGATGATCTCCACTTCCTTGATCAACTGCTCGCGCATGTTCAGCCGGCGAATGAAATGGGTCGGAATGCCGATCCGGTTGAGATGCTCGAAAATATACTCGGAGATGCGGTTGTTCAGCACGCCCTTGCCGTCGACGACCTCGTGCTTCTTCTTGTTGAAGGCGGTCGCGTCGTCCTTGAAAAACTGGATGAGCGTCCCGGGCTCCGGCCCTTCATAAAGAATTTTGGCCTTGCCCTCATAGATACGGCGGCGACGGTTCATAGCGTTCTCTGGTCTGTTGCGCCGCGTCTTGATAGGCAGGGCACAAACCGGCGCGGCAAAAGAAATGGCCCAAGCTTCAGCGGTCTCTAGCGCAAAGCGTCATGCACCTCAATCGCCATTTGTCGCAACCCTGTCGAATTGCACCGCCAATGCGCGCGCGGATATTGACCCGGAACACGCCTTCTGGTTTGACCTTGCCAACCATATCGAACGGGACAGCGCCATTGCGCACCCAGCGGGCACCGATCCGGAGGACTAAACGCATGAGCAGCATGAACGACCGCGAAAAAGCATTCGAGAACAAGTTTGTCCATGACGAGGAGATGAAATTCCGGGCGATCTCGCGTCGCAACAAGCTGCTCGGCCTGTGGGCCGCCGAAAAGCTCGGCAAGACCGGTGACGAAGCTGCCAAATATGCCATCGAGGTCGTCAAGGCCGACCTGGAGGAAGCTGGCGAGGAAGACGTCTTCCGCAAGGTGCGCCGGGATTTCGACGCCGCCGGCGTCGCCCAGTCCGACCACCAGATACGCCGCGAGATGGCCGAACTCCTTCTTGCCGCGATCGACCAGGTCAAGGCCGAGTAGGCCTTGCCATGGCTGACAGAACGCTCGACCAGCGCATGGCCGCCGGGGAAGCCCTTCTTTCCGCATGGTCGGCCATTCCCGAACCGCTAACGACGGAAGCTGTCGCCCGGCTCGGCTTTGATGCCGTGACGCTCGACATGCAGCATGGCGGCCACAGCGACGAAAGTGTCCTGCGGGCCATTCCGGCAATTCGGACGGGTGGTCCACACTCCATCGTGCGTATTCCCGTAGGCCGTTTCGATATGGCGAGCCGCGCGCTCGATTTCGGCGCCGAATGTATCATCGCGCCGATGGTCAACACCATCGAGGATGCCCGCCGCTTCGCTGCGGCCATGAAGTATCCGCCGCAGGGGGAGCGTTCGTGGGGCGCGACCATTGCCATGTTGCGCGCCGGCGCCGAGGCCGGCCAGGACTGGCTCGAAACCCAGAATGCGCGCACCCTCGCGCTGGCGATGATCGAAACGCGCGAGGCACTTGCGATCGTCGACGACATACTGGCCGTTGACGGCATAGACGGCGTCTTCGTCGGCCCCTCGGACTTCTCCATCGCATGGACCAACGGCGCCAGCATCGATCCATCGCTCGAAGAAATGATGGAAGCCATCGGAACGATAGCCGCGAAAGCCACTGCCGCCGGCAAGCACGCCGCGATCTACACGGTCGATCCGGCCCTGGTGGGGCGTTGCTATGCCATGGGCTATCGCCTTTTCGCGCTCGGAAACGAATACGGCTATCTCACCCACGGTGCGCGCAGCTTCATCCAGAAGGCCCGCGACAGTCTGGAATCGAACACCTAATCCAGATGCGAAATGAATTTGGCGAAGGTCATTGAGCCCTCCGGCCATGGGCCGAAGCCTGATTCTGCGTTGATATGCCCCGCCTCGCCGGCGTCGAAGAACAGCGATCCCCACGCGCCGGCGATGTCTTCCGCCACGTCGTAGCCGCAGAAATGATCGTTGCGGCTGGCAATGACGATGGAGGGAAAAGGCAGCGGTTCGCGCGGGTAGGGGCCGAAGGTCATCAGGTGCTTCGGCCGGATTTTCGGGTTTGCCACATCCGGCGGCGCGACGAAGAAGGCGCCTGCGATCCGGTTGCGGTACTCCGGTATGGCCTGCACGGCGGCCGCCACGCCCAGCGAATGCGCCACCAGAACGACCGGGCGCTCGGCTCCGTTCACCGCCTCCGTCACCTTCGCCACCCAGTCTTCGCGCACCGGCTTCGACCATTCGGCCTGCTCGACGCGCCGCGCGGTCGCGATGCGCTTTTCCCAGCGCGTCTGCCAGTGTTCCGGGCCCGAATTGGTGTAGCCGGGTATGATGAGGATGTCGGCGTCCTTGGCTTTCATGCCGCGGCATTTAGCGATGGATGCCGGCATGTGCAACCCGCCGCATCGCCCGTTGCGTAGGTTCCAAAGAGTGAACAGCGTGTCAGCGATCCCTTCTCTTGTGCACGCTGCGTCCGAACGGCACATTCAGCCCATCGATATGGGCACCCCATCGATGTGGGCAAAAGGCCCGCTTCATGGATGGCGCCTTGCGGACGGGCCGACTCTTCTTATCCGCCCGCCGCCACAGGAGATTGAAATGACTGTACTTCCCTTTTCGGCCACGACGCCTGTCAGCATTGGCGAAGTCGGCCTCAAGGCCCGGGACGCCGACAAGCTGGCCGCCTTTTACAGCGCGGTCGTGGGGCTCGAGATCCTGGAGCGCGATGGCGGCACCATTCGCCTTGGGGCCGGCGGCCGTCCACTGCTGACGATCGAGGAAGACCGGCAGGCCCGTCCCGACGACCCGCGCGAAGCCGGCCTCTTTCATACCGCCTTCCTGCTGCCCGACCGGGCAAGTCTGGCGCGCTGGGTGCGGTTCGCCGCCGCCCGCGGCGTCGCCCTTGAGGGCGCTTCGGATCATCTGGTCAGCGAGGCCGTCTATCTGAGCGACCCTGAAGGCAACGGCATCGAAATCTATGCCGACCGCGACCGCGACGAGTGGCAATGGGATGGCGACCATATTGCGATGACGACACTGCCGCTGGACCACCGGGCCCTGCTATCGGTTTTGGGCGACAATGATGCGGGCTGGCGCGGCGCGCCCGAAGGTACCGTGGTCGGTCATATCCATCTGCGTGTCGGCGACCCGCGCGCGGCGGAAGCCTGGTGGAACGAGACCCTGGGCCTCAAGACCATGGCTCGCCGCAGCGAGGCTGCCGTTTTCCTGGCGTCGGGCGGCTACCACCACCATGTCGGCGCAAATGCCTGGCGCAGCGCTGGCGCCGGCACTCGCGATCCCGGCAGGGCCGGGCTCGCGTGGGTAAAGCTTATCGACACCGCCGCCGACGGCGAAAAAGTGCTGCACGATCCCTGGGGAACGGAAGTGCGCGTCGCAACGGCCTGAGCCGAAGGACGCGGACATCCCATCAGCCGAACACGCGCTCGAAGATTGTGTCGACATGCTTCGTATGATAGCCGAGGTCGAACTTCTCGCGGATCTGCTGTTCCGACAGTGCCGCGCGGACATCCTTGTCCGCGAGGAGTTCCTCAAGGAAATCAGCGCCCTGTTCCCACACTCTCATGGCGTTGCGCTGAACGAGACGGTAAGCGTCCTCGCGGCTCACTCCGGCCTGCGTGAGCGCCAGCAGAACGCGCTGTGAGTGAACCAGGCCGCGGAACTTGTTGAGGTTCTTTTCCATCGTCTCGGGATAGACGACGAGCTTTTCCATCATGCCCGTCAGCCGCTGCAGCGCGAAGTCGAGTGTCACGGTGGCATCCGGGCCGATCATGCGCTCGACCGAGGAATGCGAAATATCGCGCTCGTGCCACAGTGCCACGTTCTCCATCGCCGGCAGCGCATAGGCGCGCACCATGCGGGCAAGCCCGGTGAGATTTTCCGAAAGCACCGGGTTGCGCTTGTGCGGCATGGCCGACGAGCCCTTCTGCCCCGGCGAGAAATATTCCTCCGCCTCCAGCACTTCGGTGCGCTGCAGGTGCCGCATTTCCGTTGCCAGCCGCTCGATTGACGAGGCGATGACGGCAAGTGTCGCGAAATACATGGCATGGCGGTCGCGCGGCACCACCTGCGTGGACACCGGCTCTGCCTTTAGCCCCAGCTTCTCCGCGACATGGGCTTCCACGCTCGGGTCGATATTGGCGAAGGTGCCGACCGCGCCGGAAATGGCGCATGTGGCGATTTCCTCGCGCGCGTTGACGAGCCGGGCCCGGCAGCGTTCGAACTCGGCATAGGCTTGCGCCAGCTTTACGCCGAAGGTGGTGGGCTCGGCGTGGATGCCATGGCTGCGGCCGATGGTGACCGTATCCTTGTGCTCGAAGGCCCGGCTTTTGAGCGCCGCCAGCAGCGCATCGAGATCCGCCAGCAATATGTCGGTCGCCTTGACGAGTTGTACGTTGAAGCAGGTATCCAGCACGTCGGAAGACGTCATACCCTGGTGGACGAAGCGCGCTTCCGGCCCGACGATCTCGGCCAGATGCGTCAGGAAGGCGATCACGTCATGCTTGGTCTCGCGCTCGATCTCGTCGATGCGTTCGATGTCGAACTCGACGCCTCCCGCTTTTTCCCAGATCGTTCTGGCGGCTTCCTTCGGGACGATGCCGAGCTCGGCCATTGCGTCGGCCGCATGCGCCTCGATTTCGAACCAGATGCGGAACTTCGATTGCGGGGACCAGATTTCCGCCATTTCCGGCCGCGAATAACGAGGGATCATGCCGTGTTGCCTGCCTGTTTGGAGATTGTCCGCAGCCTCCTACCACCCGAGTGCTGTCAGGAAAAGCCGGTACCGGCCTCTCGACCGAAATCGCACAGGTTAACAGTCTGGCCGCGCAGCCCGAGCAAACCACAGGCTGAAGACGAATATAGCCGCAAATCCGATGGGAAAGTAGAACCGCATCCCGATGACGGCGAACTGATAAAGCGCATTGGCCATGGTGAAGAAGAGCTGGAGGCCCCAGACATAGGAAAAGGTCTCGGCATGCCACTCCGCATAATAGGTCCGGTATTCGAGCCCGAACAGAAGCGCCGTGATGCCTGTTGTGGCAAGGGCAAGCGAAAGGAACATGGCGGCGAACCGGCCGGTGGCGTCCGCTCGCCTTCCGCTGAGGAACCGGGCGGCGAACAGCGCCGGTGCAAAGGCCGTGAACCCGCCCAAAACGAACAAGGTCGTCACCTCGGCCTGATGGCTGGCTGTCTCCCAGTGCCGGATATTGAGAAACGCGCCGGCGCCGGCGAACGTCGCCCATACCGACGATCCCGCGAGGCTCACGCCCAGGGACGGCAGGGACGTCCGGCCGTGCGCCACCACCGCTCCCAGCCGCCCCCGCGTCATGATCCGCATATGCCTTCGCACATCGGTATCATAGCCGTCCCGTCACGGCGATGAAGTGGTAGTCGGAGCCCTCGAACCCCACCGCCTCGATGGCGATCATCACAGCGAATACGGGCGTCCCACTGGGCGGGTAGAAGGTTTGCACGCCTGCAATGGCGTAAGCGAGCGGGCATCCGCGGCTTGAGGGAATTCCGCTATCGGCATGAATCATTTGCGCTTCTTGCCCCTCTGCAGTTCCAAGCCGCAGCAGCTTGAAGCCCATGGTCTGGCCGAAATCGCTGCAAAACTCCTGCCCCTGCAGCGAAATCTCCTCCAGGCTGAAGGCAAGCGGGTCCTGCGCCGAGAGCGGCGACATGGCGGGCTGTGGCAACACCGCCATCAGATGTGGATTGGCGGTGAGTTCCGTGACGGCGTTCCAGCCTGCCGTATGGCCTTTGTTGGCATTGAGCTCGTCCCCCGGCACGATCGCCTCACCTTGCTGCCGGGCCTGCTGGCGGGTGGCTTGCAGGCTCGCCCCATCCTCCTCCAGCCTCACCCGCACGGGTGTGCCCGCCAGAAAACTGTCCGTCGCTGTGTCGATGTAATAGCGGTTGGCGTAGGGAAATCCGGAACCGTCCTGGACGCCATATTCCTCGAAGGCGAACACGTCGCCATCGGCGCTGAAGCCGAGTATCTCGACCGTGGCCATGTCGCCCGCCCGCGCAGGGAGCGGAATCAGCAATAGGATGAGGGCTGCAATTCTCGTGAGACTCGGCATCGTCGTGCTCCCTTCGTTCTATGGGTTCCACCGGTCCGACCATGCGGGCATCGTGTCGCCCGGCGCATGGATCGCGGCGAAAACGCCGCGTGCAATAGCGCGCGCCATTGTCGCCGTTGCCGCCGCGTAGAGCTCTATGCTGGCTTCCAGGGTTAATACGTCTTCCCGGCGGCAAGTCGCCAGCCCGAAGACGAGGTCGCCGTCGAGAGGCGTGTGCGCCGGCCAGATGGCGCGGGCAAAACCGTCATGGGCGGCGATTGCCAGCCGCTTGGCTGCGGCTTTGCTCAGCTTCGCATCCGTCGCGACAACCCCGATGGTGGTGTTCGCCCCGGCTTTGGCCAGCCCCAATTTGGTGACCACTTCGTTGGCGTCCGGGGGCAGGGGCGAAGGCAGGCCGTGCCCGCCGAACTCATCCCCGATCTCGAACGGCGCCGCCCAGAAATGGCGGCTGCCGCCGACCGTGACGGAGCCGACCGCGTTGACCGCCACCAGCGCTCCGACGGTGATGCCGTTCGGCAGAACCGTCGAAGCAGAACCGAGCCCGCCTTTCAGCCCCGCAGTCAGCGCGCCTGCGCCGGCGCCGTGGGAGCCGACGTCGAAGGTGTCGCCGGCCTTTTCCGCCGCTGTGAAACCCAATTCGCGATAGGGCGGGTATCGGCCCCAATCCTTGTCGCCGCCATTGGCAAGGTCGAACAGGATTGCCGCCGGAACGATTGGGACGCGATGTCCCGCCACCTCGAAGCCGCGTCCGGCCTCGCGCATCGCGGCCTGCACGCCCGACGCCGCGTCGAGCCCGAAGGCCGAGCCGCCGGACAGCGCAATCGCGTCGATGGCCTCGACGACATTGTGCGGGGCAAGCAGATCGGTCTCCCGTGTTCCCGGCGCCCCGCCCAACACCTGCACGCTGGCCACCGCAGGCGTCTCGCACACGATCGCCGTCACGCCTGACTTCAGCCGTGCATCGTCGCTGTTGCCCACCTTGAGGCCGGACACATCGGTAATCAGGTTCCGTTTCCCCGGGCGGAAGCTCATTCGGCCTTCACGAATTCGTCTCCGTCGTAGCGGAAGAGATCATAAAGCGGGCGCGCAAGGTCACCCTTTTCATCGAAGCGCACAATACCGATAGCCGTGTCGAAGGCATAGGAATCGAGCGCCTCGACAAGACCGACTTCCGTCTCAGCCGCCCGCGCGGCTGCACCGGCGGCCATTTGCAGGGCGGCGAAACCGGGCAGCACATAGCCTTCGGCCTCGATGTTTCTGTCCGCGAGAAACTCCAGCGTGCGCTCGGGCGCGAATTCCCTCCACTCCGGCAGGCCGATCATGAGCACGCCCTCGGGCAGTTCCACGCTACCGTCCTCCGCCCGCAGCGCTTCGCCGCCCGCAATCGTCAGGTCATAGCCGAGATTTGCCGCGTCCCTTGCCATGATGGCAATGTCAGCCCGGTCCCCGCCGACGAAGACATGCGTCGCGCCGGCCCGGCGCAGGCGTCCGACCAGCCCGATCTGGTTGTCGAGCTGCGGGCGGAACGTATCGAAGAAGACCGGCTCCAGCCCCGCGAGCTCGGCCTCGGCGCGGAAATGTTCGGCAAGCTCGCGGCCATAGATCGTTCCGTCGTCGACGATGGCGAAGAGGTTCTCCCGCCAGCGTGCGGTGAGAATTTGCGCCACCGCATCCTGTTCGGCGTCGGCGCGCGGCGCCAGCCGATAGATCGGCCATCCCGTCTTCGCGCGCTCGTCGGTCAGGCTGTTGGTGCGCACCGGCGTTATCACCGGGATACCGGCCTGGGCGAGTATCGGCATGGCCGCGTCGACGGCAGGCGTGCACAGGAAGCCGATCACGATCGAGACATTGGCCTCCACGAGGCTGCGTGCCGCGCGTTCGCCTCCTTCTTCCGAACAGGCATCGTCCACGGCGTACAGGGCTATATCGCTGCCCGGCAGCGTTTCCGCGGCGGCCTCCGCTCCCGCAACCCACTGCCTGCCCAGCCGCTCGAAGCCATCAGAGAGGGGAGCGGCAATGCCGACCGCCAGCCCGGCGGCGCGGGCCGGCGGACCGGCCCAGAGGCAGGCAAGCAGAATGAGGATTGCGGCAGAACGCATGGATTTAGACTGGGTACCTGACTCGATGTTACAGGGTGTAGCACACACGCCACTGGTAAATGGTGGCGCGGCGAGGCGCAACACGCTACAGCGTGCCGGCGTCGTAACGAACGTTAAGCGATCATGTGGTTGCGAACGCCGACATAGCACCTATATCGACCGGGCGAGGACATCCGTGCTGAAGACCAATGAAATAGCCCCCCAGGATTACCGTGACGCCATGGCCCACTTCGCCGGTGCCGTGCACGTCGTCACGACCGACGGCCCGGCCGGCCTGCGCGGCGTTACCGCCATCGCCGCCTGTTCGGTTTCGGACGATCCGCCCATCGTTCTGGTTTGCCTCAACAGGCATAACCCAAACAACGACCTGTTCCTTCAGAACGGGGTTTTCTCCCTCAACACGCTCTCCGCCGGCCAGGAAGAGCTCTCCAACGCCTTTTCGGGCCTCACCGGCCTGCCGCCGGAAAAGCGCTTCGCGCTCGCCCGATGGGAAACCCTGTCGTCCGGCGCCCCATGCCTGAAGGACGCCATCGCGGTCTTCGACTGTCAGGTGATGGACACCAAGGATCTGGCCACCCACCGCATCTATTTCGGGAAGGTGACAGGCCTGCGTGTGGGCGCTAACCTGAAACCGCTCCTCTATCACAACCGCGGCTACCGCACGCTCTAGCGGAGGAAAAATGTCCGAAATCGCGCCGCGCCCTCTGCCTGCATCCATAGACGAGACGCTCGAAATGCTCGGGCGGGCGGATTACGTTGCCGATCGCTCGCTCGCTACGGTGCTGTTCCTCAGCCTCAAGATGAAGCGGCCTTTATTTCTTGAAGGCGAGGCGGGCGTTGGCAAGACCGAGATCGCCAAGGTTCTGGCCGCTTCGCTTGGCCGCCGCCTCATCCGCCTGCAATGCTACGAGGGTCTGGACGTTTCGTCCGCCGTCTATGAGTGGAACTACGCCGCCCAGATGATCGAGATCCGCATGGACGAGGCCACCGGCGCGGCGGACCGCGACATGATGGAGCGCAACGTCTTTTCCGAAAAATACCTGATCCGCCGCCCGGTACTCGAGGCGCTTGGCGGGGCGGCGGGCGCGGCCCCCGTCTTCCTGATCGACGAGCTCGACCGCACGGACGAGGCCTTCGAGGCGTTCCTTCTTGAAATCCTTTCCGATTATCAGGTGACGGTCCCCGAGCTCGGCACCATCCGCGCCGAAGAGCCGCCCATCGTCATCATCACCACCAACCGCACCCGCGAAATCCACGACGCGCTCAAGCGGCGCTGCCTTTATCACTGGGTCGATTATCCGGACGCTGCCCGCGAGCTGGAAATCGTCGCCCGCAAGGTGCCGGACGCCAACAGGCGCCTTTCGCGCGAGATCGTTCATTTCGTGCAGCGCCTGCGTGAAATGGACCTCTTCAAGGTGCCGGGCGTCGCCGAATCGATCGACTGGGCCAGCGCCCTGACCGAACTCGACAAGATCGCGCTCGACCCCGAGACCGTGTCCGACACGCTCGGCGTGCTCCTGAAATACCAGGACGACATTGCGCGCCTCGGCGAAGGCGAGGGCGCCCGCATCCTGAAGGAAGTGAAGGCGGAGCTGGCGGAGGCGGAGTAGGAGCTGAGAGTCTGTTTTGAAAGTCATCAGGGCGAGTCGAAAATGGTGTTTTTCGAGCACCGGAGCGGAGCGTACATTAGGTACGTGAGCACCGGAGCGCAGAAAAACGCCATTTGCAGGCTGCCATCATGACTTTTAAAACAGGCTCTGACATGCAGACCGCCGACCCCGAAGGCCGCCTCGCCGACAATATCGTCTATTTCGCCCGCGTCCTGCGCAAGGCGGGCCTGCGCGTCGGCCCGGCCTCCGTTACGGACGCCATCGAGGCGGTGCTGGCCGCCGGCATCGGCACGCGCGAGGACTTCTACTGGACGCTGCACGCCGTCCTGGTCAACCGGCACGAGGATCACGCGGTCTTCGACGAGGCGTTCCGCCTTTTCTGGCGGTCGCGCGAACTGGTCGAAAAGATGCTCGCCATGTTCTCGCCCGTCGCGCCCGACACCCGCCAGAAGGAAAAGCCGCGCGCTGCCGAAAAGCGCGCCGGCGATGCCCTGTTGAACGGGCGGGACGATCCGCGCTCGCGCCGCGACGAGCCGGAGATCGAGATCGACGCCCGCTTCACCCTGTCTGCCAGGGAGGTGCTGCGCCAGAAGGACTTCGCCCAGATGACGGCGGACGAGCTGGCCGGCGCAAGGCAGGCGATGTCGGCCCTGGTCATGCCCCACGATCTGGTCACGACCCGGCGTTTCCGGCCCCAACCGCACGGGGTCCGCGTCGATCCGCGCGCCATGATGCGCTCCAGCCTGCGCACCGGCGGCGATCTCATCCTGCCGCGTTTCCGCTCCCCGCGCCGCATCCATCCGCCGCTTGTGGTGCTGGCCGATATTTCCGGCTCCATGAGCCAGTACACTCGCATTTTCCTGCATTTCCTCCATGCGCTGACGGAAAAGCGCCGCCGCGTGCATTCCTTTGTGTTCGGCACCCGTCTCACCAATCTCACGCGCCAGCTTCGGCACCGCGATCCCGACGAGGCGCTGGCCGAATGTGCGGGCGCGGTCGCCGACTGGTCGGGCGGCACGCGCATCGGCGAGGCGCTGCACGAATTCAACCGGCTCTGGTCGCGCCGGGTGCTGGGGCAGGGCGCGGTGGTGCTTTTGATCACCGATGGACTCGAACGCGACAATATCGAAACGCTTTCGCGCGAGATGGAGCGGCTCAACAAATCCTGCCGGCGGCTGATCTGGCTCAATCCGCTCCTGCGCTTCGACGGGTTCGAGCCGCGGGCCCGCGGCGTGCGCGCCATACTGCCTCATGTCGATGAACTGCGCCCGGTCCACTCGCTCGCCGCGCTGGGGGATTTGTGCGAGGCGCTGTCCCGCACACCCCGCAGGGTTCGCCTTCTCCATCCGCAAGCCGATGCCCTTGGCAACGACGCCGGCAAGCGCCCATATTGAGGGCATCGACGGAGGAAAAGTCATGACCGCCATCCAGACACGAGACCCGCTGCAGATCGCCGAAAGCTGGATGGGCGAGGGTAGGGACGTCGCCATCGCTACCGTGGTGGAGACTTGGGGTTCCGCCCCGCGCCCCGTAGGCAGTCATCTGATCATCGACGCCGACAGCCATTTCGAAGGCTCCGTGTCGGGCGGCTGCGTGGAAGGCGCGGTGGTGGCCGAGGCGGCCGATGTCCTGGAAGACGGCAAGCCGCGCATGCTGGAGTTCGGCGTCGCCGACGAAACCGCCTGGGAGGTGGGCCTGTCCTGCGGCGGCCGCATCAAGGTCTATGTCGAGAGGCTGGGATAAGTCCATGGATCCTTATTCTCTCAAGAAGCTGAATGCCTTGAGGAAGGAGCGCCGCGCCGCCATCCTGCTTACCGATCTGGGCGACGGGCGCGACCGCGTGATCGCCGAGGGCGATGCCGTCGCCGGCGCGCTGGGCGAGGCGGTGGCGAAAGCCTTCCGTTCCGGCAAGTCCGGAACGGTGGTGGCCGACGGCCGCACCTTCTTCCTCAACGTTCACCTTCCGCCACCCCGCCTGGTGATGATAGGCGCGGTGCATATCAGCCAGGTGCTGGCGCCCATGGCCCGGCTTGTCGGCTTCGACGTGCACATTGTCGATCCGCGCACCGCCTTCGCCTCGCCCGAGCGCTTTCCCGAGGTGAGGCTCGATGCCGAGTGGCCGGAGGATGCGCTGGCCCGGACGCCGCTCGATCCTTATTGTGCACTGGCTGCGCTCACCCATGACTCGAAGATCGACGACCCCGCCATCCGCCGCGCGCTCGATGCTGGGTGCTTCTATATCGGCGCGCTCGGCAGCCGGAAGACCCATGCCAAACGCATCGAACGCCTGACCGCTGCCAGCCTGTCGCAAACGGCCATAGATACGATCCGCGCACCCATCGGCCTGCCCATCGGCGCGGCCAGCCCGGCCGAGATCGCCGTCGCCATTCTTGCCGAGATCATTGACGCGCTGCGTTCGCGTGGGATCGAACCGCGGAAGGGAGAAGCGGCGTGAAGTTTGGGCCCGTAGCGCTCGGCGAGGCCGAAGGCGCCATCCTCGCCCATTCCTTGCAGGCCGGCGGCAGGCGCCTGCGCAAGGCTCACCGCCTTACCGCCGCCGATATCCGCGATCTGCGGGACGCCGGCGTTGAAGAGGTGATCGCCGCCGCCTTGGAGCCCGGCGATCTCGACGAAGACGCCGCCGCCGCCCGCATCGCCGAAATTCTTGAGGCGCCGGGAGCCGAAATCCGCCCGCCCTCCACCGGCCGGGTGAACATCCACGCCGCGAATCCCGGCCTCTTCACCGTCGACAAGCGCACCATCGACGCGATCAACGCCGTCGACCCCGCCGTCACCGTCGCCACCCTCGCGAATCTCGCACCGGTGGAAGCCGGCCAGATGGTCGCCACGGTCAAGATCATTCCCTTTGCCGTAAGCGCGGGAATTATCGCGCGCATAGAGGCCGCGGTCGCCGCCGCCCGTCCCTTCGCCATCGAGCCTTTCAGGCCGCATCGCGTGGGCCTGATCCAGACGGTTCTACCGAACGTCAAGGAGAGCGTGCTGGACAAGACCGCGCGCATCACCGCTGACCGCCTGTCCCGTTCCGCAAGCCGGGTCACCGAGGAAGACCGTCCTCCGCACGACACCGCCAAGCTCGTGGAGGCTATATCCGCTCAGGTCGCCCGCAACGACATGGTGCTGGTGTTCGGCGCATCGGCGGTCTGCGACTTCGACGATGTGATCCCCGCCGCCATCCGGCAGTCGGGCGGCGACGTTCGGCGCACCGGCATGCCGGTCGATCCGGGCAATCTGCTGGTGCTCGGTTTCATCGACGGCAAGCCGGTCATCGGTGCGCCGGGATGCGCGCGCAGTCCCAAGCTCAACGGTTTCGACTGGGTTCTCGACCGGCTTCTGGCCGGTCTCGACATATCCGGCGACGACATTGCCGGCATGGGCGTGGGAGGCCTGCTGATGGAGATCCCGACGCGTCCCCAGCCGCGCGAAAAGAGCGCAAAGCCCGCTCGTGCGAACCCGTGGGTCGTGCTGCTTGCCGCCGGCCAGTCCCGACGCATGGGCGCCACCAACAAGCTGCTGGCCGATTTCGCGGGCCAGCCCCTGGTGCGCCGCACCGCCGAACGTGCCGTCTCCTGCAAGGCGGATGGCGTCGTCGTCGTGCTGGGCCATGAGGCTGAGGCTGTTTCCTCCGCGCTCGATGGCCTCGATGTCAAGAAAGCGGTCAACGCCGATTATGCCCAGGGCCTTTCGACATCGCTGAAGGCCGGCATTCGAGCGCTGCCGCCAATGGCGTCCGGCGCGCTCATCATGCTGGCCGATATGCCGGGCATTACCACCGAAGTCCTGAACCGGCTGGTCGATGCCTTCACCGCCTCCGGCGGCAAGGCCATCGTCCGCGCCACCCATGGCGGCAAGCGCGGCAACCCCGTGGTCCTGCCGGGCGCGCTGTTCCCCGAGATCGAGCGCCTGGAAGGTGACACCGGCGCGCGCCATGTCGTGGAAAGCGCGCCCGTCGAGATAATCGACGTGGAGGTGGGAGCGGCCGCCAGCCTTGATGTCGACACGCCCGAAGCGCTGGTCGCTGCCGGTGGCGTCCCGGCGGGCGGCGAAGGCTGATGGCCGCCGGCATCTTCCGCCTCGTCCTGCTGCTGTTCTTCGCCCTCCCGGCAAGCGCCGGTGCCTTCGAGTTGCCCCCATTCAAGGACCGGCTGTTTGCATATCCGGGCATACTCTCGCAAAAGGACGGTGGCGATTACCGCGTCGTCGACTACCGCGAGATGCGCGACATCAATGGCCGCGACGCAGTACCGGAGCGCCGCGTCAAGGGAAGCTATGTCGACACCGGCGTGCGGCGCGCGCAGCAGGATCTGGCGCTGAAAACCGGCAGCGGCCTGATCCGCCACTTCGCGGTTGGGCGAACCGAACGCGCCAACCTCATCGTCGTCTATCTCCACGGTCAGGGCGGCAGCCGCAGGCAGGGCGTCGACGACTTCACCTTCGGCGGCAATTTCAACCGTATCAAGAACCTGATGGCGCGAAACGGCGGGCTCTACCTCGCGCCCGACATTACCGATTTCAGCGATAAGGGAACCGCCGAGGTGGCGGCACTCCTGTCCCACTACGTATCGGTTTCGCCGGGCGCGCCCGTATTCCTCGCCTGTGGCTCGATGGGCGGGGCACTGTGCTGGCGTCTGGCGCGGGACGAGAGGCTTCTTCCGCGCCTCGGCGGTCTGCTGCTTTTGGGCTCCGTGTGGGACGAAGGTTTCATCGGCTCCAAACCCTTCGAGCGCCGCCTGCCTGTCTTCATCGGGCACGGCAGCAACGATACCGTTTTCCCCGTCGAGCGGCAGGAAGCCTTCTACACATCGGTTCGCCGCGCCGTGCCCGGCTACCCCATACGCATGGTCCGCTTCCAAACCGGCACGCACGGCACGCCCATCCGCATGACCGACTGGCGCGAGACACTCAACTGGATGCTTTCGCTCCGCTGACGCCGTTTACGGCCCGCTGAAATAATCCAGCATCGTCTCCGGATTGATCTCGCCGTCATAGCTTGCATCCACGTCATATTTCACCAGCTGGAACGTACCCGAGCGGAAGAGCCATGTGCCGCTGGACGAAGCGTCGCCAACACCGCGCCATTTGGCATGGGAGGTGATCGTCAGCGTTTCGGGATCGTAGCTGGAATTGACGAGGAGATCGCTGGCCGAATAGCCGATGATGCGAAGGTCCTCGACGGGCGCGCTTGTGTCGTCGTTCTCATACCGGATGTCGAGTTCGGGCACGGCGAAACGCAGGGGCAGAACCTCGTTGTCTTCATTGGCAAGGAAATATGCGTGGTTCTCGTTATAGGCGCCACGACCACAGAAGAACCGGAACAGCCGAGCCTCTCTTTTGGGGGCATCGGCTTCGTCATACGGATAGTTGAAGCGGATCGTATAGCTTTCAGGGGCACCCGGTTCGCTCTGGCCGGCCGGGCACACGCCGTCATAAAGGGTTGCGAACCGCCTGCTGGCCGTTTCCATCAGCGCGTCGCGCGTCTCGGCCGGGGGCCCGTCGCCGCATTGGGCGGGAAGCGCGGTCTCCAGCGGCTCATCGGTCGGCGTCAGTTTTCCTTCCTCGATATGAAGCGGCGTGAAGGGCGTGGTCTGGATCAGCGGATTGGCCAGCCGCAGGCTGTAGCACCCGGCGAAGACCTTCTCCGTACCGTCCGTATCGCGCGCGCTGATCGCGACCGGCAAATTGTAGAAGATGCTGCCCGCCGCGCCTTCTTCGCTGGCCGTCCCGGTTTCCACATCCACATTATCCGTGTCCGCATAGCCTTCGGCATATGCGTCGAGGGTCTCGGCCGGAGGCGATCCGAAATAGGCGTATGCCCGCGCATATTCCTTGCGGTTGATGGCGTTGTAGAGCGAACGTACCAGCGCTTCCGGGCTGGACCGGTCGTCGAGATAGGCGGGTTCGGCTGAAGCGCTCGGATGGGAGGCAAGAACGAGGGTGGTGATCGCCGCGAGTCTTGCGAATTTCATCGATTCCGCCCTTTCGGGAGTTTGTGTCTGCTGGATCGGATGACGCCGACAGCACAACATCTTACCCCTTCATGTAAGAGCCTTTCGTCTAAAATTGGAACGGCCCTTTCAGACCTTTGTTAAGAATGGCTGGATAGGTTGAACGAATGCCGCTCGCTGGCGGCATGCGCATATGGGGGCCGGAATGAGCGCGGGCGAAAACCGTGATTTTGCAAGTCTTCTCGATGAACTTCTGGCCGAAGCCGCAGAGCCCGAACAGGGCGCGCGCCGCATCAACCTCGATTATCTGTCGGTCGTCGAGGAGCTTCATTCGGGCCGGATAAATTTCACCGACGAAAGGGCTGCCGCCGAATATCGGGCCAATGTCTCCGAAAAGGCTGCAAGGCAGCCATTGGCCGAAACTGTTGTCCCGCCTTCCGTCGATCCGGACGAGATCGCCCGCGAACTGGGCCTGGCGCGTCAGGCGGCGGTCACGGACCTTGACCGGCTGCGCCGCGAATTCGCCTTCCGCAACCATCCGGACCGGGTTCCGGAGCATCTGCGCGCCCGCGCCATGATCCGCATGCAGGTCGCCAACACGTTGATCGACGAGGCTAAGCGCCGCCGCTTCAGGCCGAAAAAGACATAAGCTTTCCGCGATTGAGCCAGCGCCCGATCAGCATCACGGATACGATCGCCAGCCCCGAGAACAGCCCCAGCCACACGCCCACGCCGGCGAGGCCGAAGGGAAATGCCAGCGCCACGCTGAGCGGCAGGCCGACGCCCCAATAGCCGAGCGCGGCATAGATCATCGGCACGGTCGTGTCGTGCAGCCCGCGCAGCATGCCGGCGGCCACGGCCTGCGCACCGTCGACGATCTGGAAAAGCGCCGCGCAGGCTAGGAAGCTGACCGCCATCGCGATCACCGCAGCGTTTTTGGGATCGGCGAGGTTTACGAACGCTCCGATGAGCAGATGCGGCGCAGCGAGCATGAGGAGCGCCATGCAGGCCATGAAGCTCACCCCCATGACGAAAGCCGTCCAGCCCGCGCGCGTCACCGCTTCCGCGTTCATTGCGCCATAGGCACGGCCGACGCGCACCGTCACCGCCTGGCTCAGCCCCATCGGCACCATGAAGCTGATCGACGCGATCTGGATGGCGATCGCATGGGCGGCGAGCGAAACCGCGTCGATCAGGCCCATCAGGAAGGCGGCGGCGTTGAAGATCGACACTTCGAAAGTGAGGATGCCGGCGACCGGCAGCCCCAGCCTCAAGAGCCCGAAGAAGCGCGGCCAGTCCGGTCGCCAGAAGCGGCCGAAGAGCTGGTAGCGGCGGAAATTGCGATCGAGGACGACGACGAGCACCAGCCCGCCGAACATCATCGCGCTCGCAAGCGTGGTGGCGATACCGGAGCCGACGATGCCGAGCGCGGGAAAGCCCAGATGGCCGAACATCAGCGCCCAGTTCGCGAGCACGTTGAAGGCTACGCAGACAAAGGCGATGATCAGCGCCCAGCCTGGCCGCTCCAGCGCCGAGATGAACGAGCGCAGCACGATGTAGCCGAAAAAGGGCAGGGCGGCCCATTGCAGCGCACCGATATAGCCCGCCGCCATACGGCTGAGCTCTGGCTGCTGGCCCATTGCATTCAGAATGGCTTCGCCGTGCCACAGGAAGAACCAGATGGGCACGCACACGGCGATGGCGAGCCACAGCCCCTGGCGCACTGTGCGGCGTACATCGCGCAGCGAGCGCTGCCTGCGCCCCAGTGCGCTCGCCATCATGGGCGAGGTGGCGAGCATCAGCCCAAGCCCGAAAATGATCGGCAGGAAGTAAAGGTTGTGGCCGAGCGTGCCGGCCGCGAGCGCTTGAGGCGAAAGCCGCCCCATCATCATGACGTCGGTGGCCGTCATCGCCGTCTGGGCGAGGTTGGTCAATATCATCGGCCACGCCAGCGCCAGCATCGCGCGTGCTTCCGCAAACCAGGGATTGACGGGCGGCGCACCGGCGCCCGAGACCAGCGCAGTCATGACTTCGGCTTTCGTGTTTAACGCATCGGCCGAAGACCCGAATCGGTTTTCGGCATGCACGATGCGCAGGCTGTAAACGGCGGAAATGGTTCGTCCAGAAAGGATGCGCGGCGGTCCGCGCATGCCGCCAGCCTCGGCTATTACCCATGGTTGTGTCCGAAACAAGACAAATTTGTTTCTGCAATCATCAAGGAAGTTGATTACCAGCATTTGGTTGGCGGCTCCGCCTTGGCGGAAACGCTCTGGTTGTCCTATACTGCTGTTCTCTCACTGCGGCGCGCATGCGCCAAAATCCCAATCGATGGAGAAAATGCGATGGAAAAGCGCCGCCTTGGCCGCTCCGGCCTGTCCGTGTCGAAAATCTGCCTCGGCACCATGACCTGGGGCCAGCAGAACACCGAAGCCGAAGGCCACGAGCAGATGGACCGCGCGGTCGCTAGCGGCGTCAACTTCTTCGACACGGCCGAGCTCTATTCGATCCCCGGCAAGCCCGAGACCCAGGGTAGCACCGAAACCATCATCGGCACCTGGTTCAAGGAGCGCGGACGGCGCGACGATATCGTGCTGGCCACCAAGGTGGTGGGCCGCACGAACGATGAATGGTTTCGCGGCGGCCGGCCCTCTAAGCTCGTGCGCGCCGACATCATGGACGCTGTCGAAAAATCGCTGAAGCGGCTTCAGACCGATTATATCGACCTCTACCAGATCCATTGGCCCGAGCGCGAAATCCTTTTCGGCTCGAACCCGGTCCGCGTTACCGAAATTTCCCCGCCGCTGCCCGACGAAACGCCCATCGCCGAAACGCTGGCCGTATTCGACGAACTGGTGAAGGCCGGCAAAATCCGCCATTTCGGCCTCTCCAACGAAAGCACATGGGGTCTGATGCGCTACCTCGCGGCGGCCGATAATGGCATCGGACCCCGCGTCCAGTCGATCCAGAATGCGTACAATCTGGTCAACCGCACTTTCGAGGTCAATCTGGCCGAAGCCTGCACGCGCGAGGATGTCAGCCTGCTTGCCTATTCGCCGCTGGCGCAGGGCTATCTCAGCGGCAAATACGATAACGGAGCGCTGCCGGAAGGCTCGCGCAAGCAGCTTTTCGACCGGCTGCAGCGCTACGAGAAGCCCCACGCGCGCGAGGCGATCCAGGCCTATAACGAGCTCGCCCGGCAATTCGGCCTGACGCCGGCATCCTTCGCGCTCGCCTTCGTCAATTCACGTCCCTTCCTCACCTCCAACATCATCGGCGCGACCACGATGACCCAGCTGGAAGAAGCGCTCGCCTCCGTCGATGTCGCCTGGACCGGCGAGATGCAGGAGGCGGTCGACGATCTTCACCAGAAAGTCGGAAATCCCTGTCCCTGACCCGCACTTCGCGGTGGATTTTTACAAAGGCCGTGTCGGAAGATGCGGCCTTTCTTCGTTCTTGAGGCAAGAGCCCCGCAGCATCGGCCCGAAATCGGGATCGATCTTCGGAAAGCACGATGCGCAGATTCAACAGTTTACAGCGCCCTTTGGCGCAATGTTGGCGAACACCGGAGGACGAAACATGATCAGGACCACAATGCTTGCCATCGCCGCATCCGCGCTTGCGGCTTTCGCATTGCCCGCCAAGGCTGAAAACGGAGAGAAAACCGCCATGCAGGAACAAGCCACTCAACTGCAAGCCCCCTCGAAAAGCGGCCATGTCGAGGCCAACGGGCTCAACTACTACTATGAGATCCGCGGCGAGGGCGAACCGCTTCTGCTGCTCCATGGCGGGCTCGGGCAGATCGAGATGTTCGGCCCGGTTCTGGCAAGGCTGGCGACCGAGCGCCAAGTGATCGGCGTCGATCTGCACGGACACGGCCGTACGCGCCTCGGCGACCGGCCCATCGACCTGAAAGACATCGGCGACGACCTTGCCATTATCCTCGATAGGCTGGGCTACGGCACGGTTGACGTGATGGGCTATTCGTTCGGCGGGGGCGCGGGCTTCCGCCTGGCGGTCCAGCACCCCGAAAAGGTGCGCCGTCTGGTGGTCGTGTCCGGCGGCTTTGCCCAGGATGGCTTCTACCCGGAAATGCTGCCCATGCAGGCTTCCGTTTCGGCCGAGATGGCGCCGATGATGAAGGACACGCCCATGTACCAGTCCTACGCAGCCGTAGCGCCCGACCCGGAGGAATTCCCCGCGCTGCTCGACGCCATGGGGGCGTTCATGCGCAAGCCGTACAACTGGGCCGAGGACGTCAAGACGCTGGAGATGCCGGTCATGCTGGTCTACGGCGACAGCGACATGTTCCGCCCCGAACATATCGTGGAGTTCTACCAGCTTCTGGGCGGCGGCCTGAAGGATGCGGGCTGGATGCGCGAGCACATGTCGCAAAACCGGTTGGCGATCCTGCCGAACCTCACGCACTACGAAATCGGCCTCGCCCCCGTGCTGGCCGAGACGGTGCTGCCTTTCCTGAACGGCGAAAACCGGGTGAAGAGCTGGGCCGAGCAGGTGGAAGGCGCGAAGTAGGGGCGCTTGAAGGATGAAAACAAGAAAGGGCGATCGGCTTGCCCGATCGCCCTTGGAGGAAGGCTGTTTTCTTGTCGCGGAAGGGCGACAGGTGTATCCTCAGGCATCTGAATGGCCAGCAAGCGGGCTGACGTGGCGCTGGTTTCGCAAAGGACGGTGGAGGCCGCCTTGCCCACGATCCCCCGTCGGAGCGCATCGGCAGCGCGCTTGTGCCGTGATGTGACGGGAAAAGGACGAGACTCATGGGTATCGCGATGACAATGCAGGAATATCTGGAGGACAGCCATGTCCTCTACGATATCGCCAAACACAACAGGACCAGCAATTCCGAGATGACGGCGCGGGTGAGCCACGTGCCGAACAACGCACTCGCCAAGGGGGTGGTGCTGAAATGGGACGGCGGCTACCTGCTGGCCGTGGTGCCGGCCTCGCGCCACGTGGATCTGAAGAAGGTGCGCGAGATCGTCGGCGAGAAGGTGGAGCTTGCCAGCGAAGAGGAGGCCGTGGCCCTTTTCCCTGACTGTGCGGAAGGCGCGGTGCCCATTTTCGGCGCGCCCTATCATCTGCCCTGCGTGGTGGACCAGGGGCTCGAGACAAGCGACGACGTCTATTTCGAGGGCGGCGATCATCGCACGCTGGTCCATGTCAGCCATGACGCTTTTGAGCGGCTGATGTACGGCATCCCGCGCCGGCAGATCAGCGGGTGAAACCCGAAAGGCTGATCGAACGACAGGTCGTGCAGAGCGCGAGGCAGGACGGGGGCTGCATCATGCAGCGCGGCGCTCATGCGGGCCCTCGCGTATCTCTTCGGTGAGTTTGGCGCAGAACGCGTCGAGGTCGCCCGGATTACGGCTGGTGACGAGGCCTTCATCGACTACCACCTCACTATCCTCCCACTTGCCGCCGGCATTGACGACGTCGGTTTTGATCGACTTGTAGGAGGTGACGCAGCGGCCCTTGACGATGCCTGTCTCTATCAGAAGCCAAGGCGCATGGCAGATTGCGCCGACCACCTTGTTCGACGTCCAGAAACTTTTGACGAAATCGAGCGCCTTTTCCTCCACACGCAGGAGATCAGGGTTGATCTGGCCGCCCGGCAGCACCAGCGCGTCGTAATCTTCCGCGCGCGCCTCATCCAGCTTCTTGTCGACCGGGACGGGATTTCCCCAGTCCTTCTTGTCCCAGCCCTTGATCTCGCCGGTCTCCGGCGCCACCACCTGCACCTCCGCCCCGGCCTGGCGCAACTGCTTGAGAGGCACCTCCAACTCGGATTGCTCGAAGCCGTGGGTGGCAAGGATGGCGACGCGTTTGCCTGAAATATCGTGCATGGTTCTCTCCTTTCCGGGTTCACTGCCAAAACGGAGACAGGGCGCGTGTGTTCCTTTCTGGAGGGCGGCTACGGGGAAGGGGGCAGTTGGCCAAGGAAATGTGCTGCGGTGTGCGGCAACCGCGCAGGCCATTCGCGGAACGGCGCGCAGCCGAGAAGTTAACATTCTGATTCAAACTTTATTGTCGACTTTCCGCTAAACTTGGCGACTTGTCCGGCGAAAGGCATGGCTGCGCCTTCGAGCCGCTTCGTTTTGCGTACAGGTCGTCCATGCGTTTGCCCGTCATTCATGCCCTTCTCTTCACCTTTTTTGGCCTTGCCGGTTGCTCCGGCGGGGCGAGTGTGGACGCGCTGCAGATCGCCGAGCCCTCGCGCGAGACGACCGGCTCCATCGTGCGGCCCGATGTCGGGATTCCGGGTGCGGGCAGCGGCGAGGTCATTGCATCCGCCACCGAGGCCGGCATGAGCGCGCTCGCCGAGACAGAGCATGTCAACGCACCGGCATTCGAGCAGGTCGCGCTGAACATGCCGCCGAAACCGGCCCTGCGGCCGGCCGGAAAGCCCTCGGGCGGCAAGGTCTACAGCCAGAAGTTCCGCGACGCCAAGCCGGTCAATTTCGGCAAGGTCACGCCGCAGCATCACGCCGTGCACGGCGTCGACGTCTCGCGCTGGCAGGGCGAGATCGATTGGGCGACGCTGCGCGGGCAGGGCGCCAATTTCGCCTATATCAAGGCCACCGACGGCGGCGACCATCTCGACCCGATGTTCCGCAAGAACTGGGATGCCGCGGCGCGCGCCGGCCTCAGGCGCGGCGCCTACCACTTCTTCTACTGGTGCCGCACGGCGGCCGAGCAGGCCGACTGGTTCATCCGCAACGTGCCGAAGGTGAAGGGCGCGCTGCCGCCGGTGATCGACGTGGAATACAATCATCAATCCGACTGCAAGCGCCGCTGGCCGCGCGCCGACATTCTGGAGAAGATGCAGGTCTTCATGGACCGGCTGGAGCGGCACTACGGCCAGCGCCCCATCATCTACACCGCCCCCGATTTCTACGGCGACAATCTGCAGGGCGCCTTCCCCAACCACCCCTTCTGGCTCCGCGCCGTGGCCGAGCACCCCTCCAAGGTCTATCCGGGCCGCGACTGGGTCTTCTGGCAATATTCGGGCTCCGGCCTCAGCCAGGGCGTGAACGGCAAGATCGACCTGAACGTGTTCCGCGGGGATGAGCGCGCCTGGTGGAACTGGGTGGGCCAGGTGGCGGGCTAGGGCCGTCCAGGGCCCCAGTGCGATGACCGGCTATGTCTACATGGTCGCCAGCCAAAAGCGCGGCACGATCTATATCTGCGTGACGAACGATCTCGGCCGCCGCATTCCCGAGCACAAGGAAGGCATGGGCTCGCGCTTTACCAACCGCTACGGCGTGCAGCGGCTCGTCTGGTACGAAGAACATTTCGACATGCGGGATGCGATCCAGCGGGAGAAGTCGTTGAAGCGCTGGCCGCGACAGTGGAAGATCGAGTTGATCGAGAAGACCAACCGGGAGTGGCAGGAATTGTTGCGGGGTTGGGGATGGTGAGAGGCCATCAGGGGCTGCTTCCCGCGACGGAACCGTCAGCGCCAGCGCTTGCCAGCAGGAGCCACCAACGCCAGTGCCACCATCACCCACCTTCGCCGGCGCAAGCGTTCGCACCACCCCCTCCGCTTCGTCATCCTCGGGCTCTTGACCTGAGGATCCATGCCGTGACGGCAATGAGGCGTGCGGCGTTTCCGGCATGGGGGGCCCGGTGCCGGAAGCGTCGGGCGCGGTCGGAGAAAGAACGGCATGAATCCTAGGGCCTGCGCCTCGCTTCGCTCGGCTTCGCCCTAGGATGACGAAGGGAGATGCGGTTGTGTTGGCGGGCGAGGATGGCGGCAACGTCAGCGGGACACCGCGTCAGCAACTGCCCTCGACTTCCAAGGGACGCGCGCCATCCCCCTCCGCTTCGTCATCCTCGGGCTCTTGACCCGAGGATCCATGCCGTGCCGGCGATGAAGCGTGCGCCGCTCCCGGCATAAGGCGCCCGGTGCCGAAAGCGTCGGGCGCGGTCGGAGAGGGAACGGCATGGATCCCAGGGTCACCACCTCGCTCCGCTCGGCTCCGCCCTGGGATGACGAAGGGGATGGGACGCTGCTTTCATGATGGAACCGCCAGCGCCACCATAGCCCGCCTTCGACGGCGCAAGCGTTCGCGCCATCCCCCTCCGCTTCGTCATCCTCGGGCTCTTGACCCGAGGATCCATGCCGTGCCGGCGATGAAGCGTGCGCCGCTCCCGGCATAAGGCGCCCGGTGCCGGAAGCGCCGGGCGTAAGTGGAGAGGGAACGGCATGGATCCCAGGGTCTCCGCCTTCGGCTCCGCCCTAGGATGACGAAGGGGGAGGTGGCTTTGTGTAGCCGTCGACGCTGCGGCTGGCGTGATTGCCTCGCTCGTACCACCCTCCGCTTTGGCATGCTTTCGCGCCTAGCCTCCCGCGCGACGTCGGCGCCCGCCCCTCCGCGTCGTCACGAGGGCGCCACCCCTCCGCTTCGTCATCCTCGGGCTCTACCCGAGGATCCATGCCGTGACGGTGACGGAGGGGGCGCCGTTTCCAGCATGGGGCGCCGGGTGCCGGAAGCGTCGGGCGTGAGGGGAGAGGGAACGGCATGGATCCCAGGGTCTCCGCCTTCGGCTCCGCCCTGGGATGACGAAGGGGAGGTGGGGCCGTGTAACCGTCGACGTTGCCTTTCACTTACCCATAAGTTGGGTTGGGCTTAGCTTTGGGGTTTGGAAACCTATGACAAGGTCGGCAAGGCGAGAGAAGCCGCGCCATATGACGGTTGTTCCTGGTGGATCATCCCCAGCACGGTTG
>NZ_JAOANW010000018.1 GCF_026162365.1 Nitratireductor luteus
CATGCTGCGCTTCCTTTCCTGATGCTTGTGGCTGTCGCGACAGACCACGTTCTATCATCAGCTCGAAGCGCAGCACCTTCCCGCATCACCGTCCGAGGATGGGGCGCAAGCCGAATATCCTATCTTTTTAGGTTCTTAAAGCTCTTTAGGCTCTTAAAGCTCTACGTGGAACAGTGTATCATCTTACCGCGACGACGTTGTTGCGCGAACCTCGGCTCGGCCGCAAGCTCATCTACACCGACCACGAGGATTTTCGAGGAGTAAGGAAAGGGACAGGCAGATGTATGTCCAGTTCGTGAAGTTCAAGAGTGGACTGACGGATCTTGATGTGCGCAGAACCATGGAAGAACGTGCACCCCAGTTCCGAGCAATTCCCGGTCTCGTGCAGAAGTACTACGTGCGGGAATCCGAGACCGGTGAGTATGCCGGCATCTACTTTTGGGAATCTGGCGAAGCGCTCGACGAGTTTCGAAACTCCGACCTCGCGCGCAGCATTCCTTCGGCCTATGAGGTCGCTGGCGCACCTCGTGTAGAGATCCTTGAGGTGCTCTCCCCGCTTCGCGGGGCCAAGTAAGCGTCAGGGAGGTCGGCGCCCGCTCGGCGTGGCAGGTTGGTGGTTGAAAGTTGCCCGAACACACGGGTGCCAGCGCGCAGGTTGGATGGCAAGAGCGGTGACGCCACATTTGGGGATCGTCGGAAAGGAGCCTCGATCTCAAATACCGCATCGTTCGGTAATTGGCTCTTCTCGACCCCTCAGTTGGATGAGATCAACGGTAGAGTTTGACCCACCCCTGCCTCTGGTGAAGATACAGGGAAGGACAAGATTGGGCTCAATCGAGCTTTTCATCGTGTCCGTAGGCTACGGCCGTAACGGGTCGCAAGCTGCCGTACAACTTCTGAAGCCAAGCCTATCGAGCCGAAGCCGGCAATATTCCTTCACATTATGAACTGCTGCTGATTATCGACCGTGCTTGCCAATGACTGTCGCTTCATCGTCTCGGCCGCCGCGCATGCGCAATGCGCAGCCACCTACCTGCACGATCTTCAGCCGGCGGTGAGCGTCGCGGGGGTGGAGACCTTAAGCCCCTTGAGATTTTGCCGTAGTGCTGTAAAATACAGCAATGTCAGCAAATGCAGGAGACGGCGATGCCGAAGTCCAGTGGCACATACTCGACCAGCGACCTGTCGCGCAAATCCGGTGATATCATCGCTGAGGCCATGCACCATCCCGTCACCATAACGCAGCGCAACAAGCCGCGTCTGGTGCTTCTCAATATCGAAGACTATCGGCGCCTGCGCGGTAGCGCAGACAAGCGCGCCATCGGCACAATCAATACCATGCCCGACAGCCTGCTGGAGGAATTCCAGGACGCGATCGAAGCCTACGCCGATTCAGATGACACGTTTAGCCGTGAGCTTTGAGGGTATCCAGACAGCCAGTGTTATCCGCTACCCCTATCTCTGGGTACGGGAGGCCGCGAGCGGTGAAACAGAGGGCCGCAAGAGCCGGCCGGTGGTCGTTGGCGTCCGCCTCGCCCGCGCCGATGGCGATCTGGTCCTGTTTTTCCCGATTACCACCAAACAACCTGAACCGGGCCGCTTCGCCGTGGAGGTGCCCGATATCGAGAAGCGACGGGCCGGGCTTGATGCCGCGCTGCGGCTTTGGATCATTTTCGACGAGGACAATACCGACATAGTCGGCCAGTCGTTCCATCTTGAACCCCGATCCCCCGATCGGGCGGTTCAGCAAGGCATTCTTCCTGCCCTTGGCTCGCGACTTCATCGCCTGCCGCAGATCCCTCAAGGAAGCAAGCCGAAAGCGGTAGCCACGTTCAGCGATATCACAATCTCAGCCGGCGAGCGCATCCGTGGTCGCCTTGGCCGGCGCGAACGGGTTCCAAGCTGAGCGCCGTGGGAGGAATATCATCGACGGTCTCTTTTTCGGCCCGTGGCCGCGCTGTTTGACGTCAAACAGATGCCGTCGTCCGCAGCGGTTCTCCTCCTTCCAGCGTTGGGCAAGGAAGGTTTCAAAGTACCATGATGATGTCGGGTTCTGCTCACCGCCAATCAAGCGGAGCCTTGAATCGAATGCGCGCACCGCCAGAGGCTCAGCAGGAGCTTCACCGCCACGGAGTTGCCCTGACCGGCAGATCCTGAAGGTTGCGGATGGACCAACCATGCCGACTTCGGCTTCGCCGTCCCCAATCGGGGCAAATGCCGATCGCTGGTCCGCGGCGGAAACAACCTAACTGTCGCCATCCGTAAGCGCGACGCCCAGAACTTTGACCCCTGGGCCGGGCGACCATCTCGAGCTGATCGGGTTGATCAAGCCGAACGAGCATGGCTGGTTCTTTCCCTGGGCGAAGGATCTGTCCAAGCAGGTCAACCACAACACGCTCTACAGCTTCATCTGGTGGCCGCGCGAGCGCAATGTGTTCCCGGTCGTCCCCAATTGGGATCCGCGCCGAACATGGAAGACGCTCGCCGGCAAGGCGGGTGTGTCGAAGCAGATCGCGCCCGCATCCAAAACCACGCGCTATGACATCAGCTCGAAGACCTACGACTGCCGGAACTACATGCCGGTAAAGCGTGAACCGATGGAGAGGTGGGATAAATTCATCAGGGCTATCCTTGCCAAAAGGCAAGGTAGGAGAGATGCTTAGCTGACATTGCTGAATTGGCCCTAACGTGAAGATTGACCCTTTCCCGACTATCGTTCCTGCATCCGGACAGCAACAGCCCCTGTTTCCGGAACCGCTTTCCACCAAATGCATTGGGCAATAGACGATGGGTATTTCCCCAGAAGCGGGCGACGTTGAATGGGAAGTGAACGTGCTGGACCGTCTGCGAGGACGCTTACGCAATCTCTACCACGGTCATTCACAAGGCGCGTTGCGATTCCAACTCGCTGTCATGGTCGTCGATCTTCTGATCATCGCATTTTTCGTTGCGAGCCCGGTGCTGCGCGAGCGGCCATCCTTTCTCTGGATTGACTATTCTATCGCGGCACTGCTGGCCGCGGACATCTCGGCTCGCGCCCTCGCCGCCAATGACATTCCGCGCTGGCTGCGGCAGCCCACAAGTGTCGTCGATCTCTTCATTCTGGCAACCTTGCTCGCGCCGCTGTGGCTGGCCAATCTCGGTTTCCTGCGCGTCCTGCGCCTATGGTCTCTCTCTCGCAGCGGATTTCTATGGCGTCCGCTTACGCGGCGGGGGTACGGATCGTGGCGGGAGGTCGCCCATTCTGCTCTCAATCTAGTCACGTTCCTATTCGTGGTGACCGGATTCATTTACACATTCTTCTTCCGGAATGGTTCAGGTCTCGCCGGTTATGTCGACGCCCTCTATTATACTGTCACGAGCATGACCACTACGGGTTACGGCGACATCCTCCTGCCGGGCATGTGGGGCAAGCTGACCTCTGTCGTCATCATGATTGCCGGCATTTCGCTTTTCATCCGCCTGGCCCAGGCGATCTTTCGTCCCTACAAGGTCCGATATTCATGCCCGCAATGCGGGCTACAGCGCCACGACCCCGATGCGGTCCATTGCAAGGCTTGCGGCCATCCGCTGAAGATTCCCGATCCCGACGATTGAGAAAGAGCCGCTCGGCATGGCTGGCGATACCAACCCGAAGAAGGGCGCGCTCGCCATTGTCATGGTCGTTTTGAAGAAGCTCGAGGTCTGGAACCCACCTTGCGGCTCCGACAGGCGCAATTTCTGTGCAAAGCGGGAATGCCGGCCGCCAATTTCGGACCCGGTGACTTTACCGTCTGCGTTCAGCCGAACGAGCATGTGAAAGTCGAGAATCTCGCCAACTGTGCGCGGATCGTACTCGCCACCACGCTCGACCTCTTGGAAAGTTAGAGCTCCTCCCTTGCCGGAATCATCCCCGCCGGAACGACCAGTAGAGAAAATATAGAAGCGGGACTGTGGAAACAGTCACGGAAGTTTAACGCGGCGGTCAAGCGCAGTTCATATGCCGCGACGATGCTTCTGTCTGGATGTGATGCATTCCTCAGGAGGGAGTTCCGACAATGAAGCGACTGTCCATATTTCTTTTCCTCGCGGCTTCCACGGCGCTCGCCGCGCCGGCGGCCGCAAAGGATACGTCCTATATCGGTTCGGTTCACACGGTGTCCGGCACTGCGGCCAATATGGCGCGCGGCAAGGTCTTTCTCGACGCCAATCGCAACGCCAGGCTGGACGAGGGCGAAGGCGGGGTGGAAGGAGTGCTGGTCTCCAACGGGCGCGAGGTCGTGAAGACCGACGCCACCGGCGCTTACGAGCTGCCGGCCTATGACGACATGAACCTCTTCATCACCAAGCCGGCCGGCTATGCGGTGCCGGTTAGCGAGGAAATGGTTCCGCAGTTCCATTATATTCACAAAGCCGCGGGCTCTCCCGACCTGCGCTTCGGCGGCATCGAGCCTACCGGCCTGCTACCTGAAGCGATCAACTTCCCGCTAGTCGAGGACGACATCGGCGACCAATTCTCCTGCCTGGTCTTCGGCGATCCGCAGCCCTACAACAATCGCGAAGTCGGCTATGTCCGCGAGACGGTCGGCACCATGCTCGCCAACCGCGACAACACGAACACCGAATGCCTCATCTTCGAGGGCGATGTGATCGGCGACGACCTGTCGCTCTATCCCCGTTTCAAGAAAATCGTGGCGACCGGCCGGGTGCCGCAATATTTCGTCCCCGGCAATCACGACGTCGATTTCGACGCCGAGAGCGATACCGATTCCTACGACACGTTCCGCCGCGAGTGGGGCCCGGAATACTACTCCTTCGACATAGGCAATGTGCATTTCGTGGTGCTCGACAATGTGCGCTATCCCTGCAACGGCGTCGACGACCATCCCTTCTGCGATCCTGCCGAAAGCCCCACCTACAACGGCGTCATTCACGACCGCCAGCTCGAGTGGCTGCGCAACGACCTGGCGCATGTGCCGCAGGACAAGCTGATCGTCCTCAACGCCCACATTCCTTTCGTTACCTTCACTGACAACACCGCACAGAAGCACCAGACCGACAATCTCGACGTTCTCTACGAGATCATCGGCGACCGTCCCGCACTTGGGCTGTCCGGCCACACCCACACCACAGAGCAGATCATGCCGGGCGAGAATTTCGAAGGCTGGGCGGAAGCCACGAACACCGGTCCGGCGAAGTTCCATCAGATCGTCACGGGTGCCGTGTCGGGCTCCTGGTGGTCCGGTGACCTGGATGACCGGGGCGTTCCGCGCTCCACCCAGCGCCTCGGCAATCCGCGCGGCTACTTCGTCTTCGAGTTCGACGGATCGGACTATGTCGAGACCTTCGTCCGCTTCGGCGGCTCGAAGGACGAGCAGATGCACGTCTCCTTCAACACGCCGCGCTTCCGCGAATGGGCGGCAGACCTGCTGGCCTTTGCCGATCTTTACGAGACGCCAAACGGCATCTTGCCGCCGGTCACGGTCAACGACCTCGGTGACATAAACATGATCACGTTGGACGACCTGAAGGACGGCACCTGGGTGGCGGCCAATGTGTGGAGCAGCGCCAAGGGCGACACGGTGTCGATCTCCATCGACGGCGGGGCGGCGATCCAGGCCCAGCGCACCCAACCGGGCAATGGCGAAGCAAAGCTCAAAGGGCCGGAATATGCCGATCCGCTGGCGCTGGTCACGCAGGCGACCGTTGGCCGTGCGGCGTTCCGCTCCGCACGCGGCGGTGACAGCACGGCCGGCTTCACCACCGGGCGCGGCAGCCGCGCGGCAGGCCTGCCGGGGCCGCTGTCGCGCGGACTTCTGACCGACAGTTCCAGCCATCTGTGGCGCGCGGACCTGCCGGAAACCCTGGCTGAGGGCGTTCATGTGCTGGAGGTGAAGACGACCGACCGCTACGGCCGGACCTTTACCCAAAAGCTGACCTTCGAGGTCGTGAACGAACTTCCCGATCCCGACTGGAACGAAGGTTTGTTCAACTAAGGCCTGTTGCTGTTCGGACCGGGCGGGCTGCAAACGGCGCTTGGGTCCGAACGCTTCCGGAAGAACGGGACCTCCTGCCCGGACGTCGAACCGCCCGGGCAAAACTACATCCGGAGCCAATGTGCGCATCTTCGTCAACGTCGTTTTGATCCTGACCGTGCTTCTTGCCCATGCAGGCCTCGCGCGCGCCCATTTTGCGCAGGGCACCAAAGTGCGGACCATCCTGATCGTGCCGCACGGGGAAACATTGACCGCCTATGTGCGCGCGCCGCTGCCGCTCGTCTTTTCCGACCTGGTCACGAGCGCGCAAGCAAGCAGCCAGCCGCTGGACACGCCGTTCCTCTATTTCGAAGAGACCGGGACGGGTGGTCGCTACAGGGTCTCGATGGGCGCTGTCGCGGCCAACGAGTCCGCGTTCCGTGAGCGGCTGGAACGCGCTCTGTCGTGGTCGCAGAACGGCAAGGAAATCACGGCCCGTCTCGTTGCCATGCGCGTTCACGCGCGCATGCCGGCGGGTTCTTTCGACAGCCGGGAGGCGGCGGAAGCCGCGATCGCGGGCGCCAGCAGCGGCCTCGACCCGGTTTTTGGCGAAGCCTATGTGGATTTCGCGGTCAGTTTGTCGCCGCCGGACGCGGCCGGTTCAGTTGCGGTACGCTCGGCCTATCCGCCCCTGCCGGTCCCCGAAGGCGTGACCATCGACAACCACATCATCGACGCGCGCGGCGACACGCCGGTTTCCTACACGCGACCGGGCCAATTGGAGCAGCCCGCGGTAATCGACACCTCGCTCTGGCGCACCGTCGGCGAATTCGCCTGGCAAGGCGTGCTGCACATTGTCGAGGGCCTGGACCATGTCTTCCTGGTCATCTGCCTGGCACTTGGCATCGGCGCGCGCGGCCGGCTGTTGTGGATCGTGACGGCTTTCACGCTTGGCCATTCGGTTACGCTGATCGCTACCTTCCTGGGAGCGGTGCCTTCCTGGGCCTGGTTCATATCCGCGGTCGAAGCCGGCATCGCGGCGACGGTGCTTTATGCGGCGGTCGCCGCTCTATTGGGCAGGATGGATTCGATCCTGCTGATTGCGGGCGTCGGCCTGCTGCACGGGCTCGGCTTTTCCTTCGTTCTCGGCGACATTCTTGGCCGTGACGCGCCCAACCTCGTGCCCGCGCTGGCGGCTTTCAATGTCGGTATCGAAATCGGCCAGTTGATGATCATTGCGGCAACTTTGCTGGCGGTGGCCGTCATAACCCGGCTTTCGGCGCCACTCACGCCGGTTCTGCGCGCGGCCACGCTCATCGGCATCGCCGTCGTGTCGGCCTGGTGGGTCGTGGAACGGTCCGCAACGCTCGTCGCTTAACGCATTTGCGATTGCTCGGCACTGCATGCCTGCGCTGGCGCGGCGCGTTGCCCTCGCACTTTGCATCAAGCCATTGCCAGATCACGAGCGTTAGGCGAAATTCCAGTGATGTGGTTCCTGAAACTGACGCTGGCGCTCGCCGGGTTGTACGCGCTCGTTGCCGCTATCGCGTATGCCCTTCAGACATGGCTGATCTTTCCAGCCGGCCTCGCAGCTTTCGGGCCGGAGCTGCCTGCCGGAGCACGTCGTATCGAACTGGCGACGAAGGGCGATGAGCACGTCGTCCTGGTGCGTTTGCCCGCAGAGCGGTCGGCGGCCGAACCACGGCCGCTCCTGTTGGGCTTCGGCGGCAATGCCTGGAACGCCGATGCGCTTGTCCTGATGCTGCGCCAGATGTTCCCTGAGCACGAGGTCGCCGCGCTGCACTACCGCGGTTATGGGCCGAGCAGCGGGCGCCCGTCGGCGGCCGCCCTGTTCGACGATGCCAAGCGCGCGTACGACCATTTGGCCGGTGAGGTCAAAGCCGATGTCGTCGCGATCGGCCTCAGCCTCGGTGCCGCGGTTGCAGTGGACCTGGCAGCTACCCGGCCTCTGCAGGGTATCGTCATGGTGACTCCGTTCGATTCACTCAAGGAACTTGCCGCTCACCATTATCCCTGGCTTCCTGTGCGCCTCTTGCTGCGCCATCGCATGGAAACGGCGGAAACCTTGCGCGGCCTCGACGTGCCGGCGGCCGTGATCACGGCGGAAAACGACGTCATTGTTCCCGCAGTGCGCTCGGCGCCCGTTCGCAAGGCGGCCCGCGATCTGCGCAAAGACATCACTATCGCGTCCGGACACAACGACCTCTATGACCATCCCGACTTTGCTGACGCGCTTCGCAGTTCTGTCGCTGCTGTCAGCGTCGATTGAGGTTCAACAATGTTGGTCCGGTGCGCTCCCTCACCCAAGAACATCAAAAAGCTGAACGCACAGCGACACGCTCGAACGCTACACCAGCCTCAACGATTGAGATCAGGATTGCGGTCCAGCAGCAGCGCGGCCGGCTCGCAGATCACCGACGCGTGAGGGAATGACTTTCCCCGGTTCCCATCGCCATCAGCGTCGCCCAACTCAGCATGCATTACGGCAGGCGCACGTGCAGAAGCTACCATCTTCGCGGGCCGGAGGCGCCATCACGTTGAGAAGATCGGAAACCTGGAAGATTTCCTGTCTGAATCGGCGCTGGCGAGCGCCTGACCGACGCTGTCGTTGTTTCTCTCCTACGCTGGAGCGCGCCGTCATGCACTTCATGCGCGATATCGGGTCGTTCGCATGGCCAGAAGATCAGGCTCCTTCTTCGCCTCCTGCGTGCCCGTTTTGCGCGGATCGGCGGTTGCTTTGGTCAGCCTCTTGATCTGATTCCGGTTGATCGAGTTCATCCATCGGCTGCTCCCGCCTTGGCGAAGCCTTCAAATGCGTCGTTCACGATCGCCTCGAGCCTTCCGACTTCCTCATCCGTAAGGAGCGCGAACTCGCGCTCGCGACTCTTGCGCGAAAGCGTGCCGCCGTTTTGCCGAACGAACATAACGAAGTCGCCCGCGGTGCGGTCCGGCATCTCAACGGTATCCATGATGCGCCGCACGGCCTGGTCGTGCCGCTGGAGATAGTCGGCCTCTTGCGGCAGATCTTCCTCGACCGTCCGGCGCACGCATTCAAACAGAAATTCTGTATGGGGCGTGGCATCGAAAAAGCGATAGAAATCGCTGGTGTCGTCGAGGACCTCGACATTGCCGCGATCGGTCGGCTTCCATTCGATGAGCGGCAACAGGCGTTGCGAGTAGCTCTCCAACACACGGCGATAATCGTTGATTGCTGCCAGAATCGCAGCCGAGACGGGAAAGACCACGCCCGGCGGATTGAAGCCGCGCTGCGCCAAGACATGGTGGATGAGGTAACGGTGAATTCGCCCGTTACCGTCCTCCAAGGGGTGAACATAGACAAAGCCGAACGCGAGCACAGCGGCTGCAATCACCGGGTCAAGATGCTCCGCGGCCCGCTGGTCGAACGCTTCCATCCCGGCGATCAACGATCCGAGATCTTCCGGCCGCGCGCTGACATGATCGGGCAGCGGCATACGGGAGTCGCGGTCGCTTGGGAGAGAGCATCCATGAAGGAAGTTTGCCTTGTCGGCTTGGACCTGGCAAAGCGAGTGTTTCAGGTGTACGCCGCTGGAAGCGGTGGTGCGGTTGTTTGCGCCGGAAGCTGTCCCGAGGACAGATCCTCGCCTTCTTTACGGAACTGCCGAGGTGCGATGGAACATGCGCGACAGCGCATTATTGAACACGTGAGGTCGGCAAGCTCGGTCATGAAGTTCGCCTGCTCTCACCAGCGTACGTGAAGCCTTCGTCAAACGACACAAGAATGAGGCGGCTCTCCGCCCGTCGATGCGGTTCGTTGTTCCAAAAACCGAGAGCCAGCAAGCCTGCTCCATGCGCCACAGGGAATTGCGAACCTGGCCTTGCTGTCGGAGATCATTGAGGAAGACAACCTCGGCCTCGAACTCATCGTCGTGGAAACCTCTCGGCTTTTTCTTGAGCAGATCGAAGTGCTCTCCTCTCGAATTGCCAGCTTGGAGAAGACGCTCAGATCGGGAGCAAAGCGCTCGGAGTCCTCGGCCCGACTGATGTCCATGCCTGGGATATGGCTAGACAAGGGCGGCACGCGGTCATTGCCCGGTGCCGCCCCCGCAATTACGCAATTCATGTGAGCCGAACACCACGAACGGCAAAGGCACGCGCCACGAGGTGGATGCTGCCGTCAAGCTCTGCGGGCAGCTCCGCCCGAAGCTTTTCCCGCAGCGATTGGCGTTTGGTCTCGGCCAGCGAAACGCAATATCCGGGCGCCGGCCCCTGGCCGCCGAGAAACGGCGACCAGTAGTCGTCGAAGTCGCGGAATACCGTCGGCACGTCGATCGCGCGATCCTGGATGTCTTCAAGGCCGGCCTCGGCGAACAGCGCCCGTAGCGGCTCAGGCTTGCAGATCGGGAACCTGCGCCCTTCATCGAGTTCGTGCGCGGCCGGATCCTGCGCCGCGGCGGCTTCCCAGAAGCGCCGCATCAGCTGCATTTCGCCGGCGTAGTCCCAGACATAGACCGCGACAGTTCCGCCTGGACGCACGGCGCGCCGCATTTCCGAGAGCGCTCTTGCCGGGTTGGCGACGAAGTTGAGAACAAGGCCGGCGATGGCGACATCGAAGGCCTCATCCTCGACAGGAAGGGCCTGCGCGTCTCCGGTCCGGAACGCTAAGCGTGGGTCGATGAGGCGGCTTCCGGCGAAATCAAGGAATGCCTCGGACGGGTCAATTCCGACGACCTGGCGCGGCGACGCGCGATCGAGGATCGTCTCGCTGAGCGCTCCGGTCCCGCAGCCGACATCAAGCCAGCGTGCATTTGCGGGGGCGGCGAGCCAGTCCAGGAATTCTGCTGCGACCAGCCTGCTCCAGCGCCCGACATAGGGCTCATAGGCCTCACCGGCGCTCCACTTGTCTTCACGTGGCGCAATATCTGTCATGGTATCCTCCCTTTTTCAGATCGTTTCCAGGAGCATGCGCCAAAGCGCAAATATCTCCAGTCCAGAAATTGAATCGGCCGGCAGTCTGATTTTTGCTATGATCGGGGTGGTATGGAGGCCGCCATGGACTACGGACAGCTCTGCCCCTTGGCCAAGGCCACGGAGATACTCGCCGAGCGCTGGACATTCCTCGTGATCCGGGAGCTCCTCTCAGGCGTCACCCGGTTCAACGAGATCCGCCGCGGCGTGCCGCTGATGTCGCCATCGCTCCTGTCGCGGCGGCTGCAGCGGCTGGAGCACGAAGGTCTGGTCCGGCGAGAGCCTTCCGGCTCCGGTCACCTTTACGAGCTGACCGAAGCCGGCCGGGAACTCGCGCCGATCGTCAGCCGGTTGAGCCGGTGGGGCGAGCGCTGGGTATTGGGCCACATCGACACGCACAAGCCCGATGTCACCGCGCTGATGTGGGCGATCCGGCGACGCGTCGATCCGTCGGTGTTCGAAGCAGCGCGTACCACCATCCAGTTCGAGTTTACAGATCAGCCCCGGGCGAAGCGCTGCTGGTGGCTCATCAACGAGGCGGCCCGTGTCGATCTGTGCCCGAAGGACCCCGGCTTCGAGGTCGACCTTTACGTTGTCACCGATCTGCAGGCCATGGCGCGAATTTGGATCGGCAAGCTGCAGCTCTCGGATGCGATCAATGCCGGTACCTTGGAACTCTCCGGGTCACGCGGCCTGCGCCAGGCATTCCGCTCATGGTTGCTCCTCAGCCCGTTCGCGCAAGGAGAAGCAGCAAACCGGGGCATCGACCGGCAGGCGTCGGGTTTGCAGTTAGATCAAGCTCGCGTGCGGGAAGAACGTCGGACTCCGCTCCTGTAACCAGCCTCTCAATCCCATCCTACCAGCTTAGGTCCGCTTTTTGCTGCAGTCGAGCCGTCCAACTTTGCTGGAGAATGGCAAGTTTTCCCCTTTGCTGCCCCTAGATGCTTCTTCTTGAAGATCACCAGGGAGCCAATGTTCTCTAATGGGTCGAGGGCGGCGGTTTGATTTCGGCATTTTCGACGCTTTCGGGTGCCTTCGTTCTCTGCGTGCTCGTCACCGGAGCTGCTGCGTGCCCCACGGCACGCCCACGGGTGACCAGATGCGCCGGAGGTTTGCGCTGGAAAGATAATTTACGTCAAATACCGGTCGAGATCCCCTGTCCTGGCCAAATTGAACGTCCCCTCAGTTGAGTCGATCACCCAAGGCTGCGCCGAGACACCTGATGTCGCCGCCTTCATCGCGACAGATTTATGGATATTCGGTGCGACCACAGCGAACTTGCGAATGGTGGTCAGTCAGTCATAGTGGTCGGATGGTGAAGGCCAAGCTGCGAGAATATAGAGGCAAGCGCGACTTCTCGAAAACTTCCGAGCCGGTCGGCGGCGTCAACGGTGAGGGCAACCGTTTCGTCGTTCATAAGCATTGGGCGACAGCCGATCATTATGATCTACGGCTCCAGGTCGGCGACGTACTCAAGTGCTGGGCGGTTCCGAAGGGACCTTCGCTCGATCCGGAGGAAAAGCGGCTGGCGGTCGAGACCGAGGATCATCCTCTCGAATATATAGACTTTGAGGGCTCCATCCCGGAAGGCGAGTATGGCGGTGGGCCAATGATCGTCTGGGACAGCGGCGTCTGGGCACCCATGGATGACATTGAGGAGAGTCTGGCCTCTGGGTCGTTCAAGTTTCGCATTGCAGGTGAGAAGCTCAACGGCGGCTGGATGTTGGCGCGACTAAAACCCAAGCCCGGTGAGCAAAAGCGGAACTGGCTTCTTTTCAAGGAAAGGGACCTTGCAGCCGACAGTACCATCGATATCCTCACCGCGCGGCCCGAAAGCGTCAAAAGCGGCCGGCTCATCGAGGAGTTGATCGAGAAACCCAAGCGCCCAGGTCCGCTGAAACCCGGTTTGCTGAAAGGAGCGATGAAGGCATCGGTTCCAGACCGCATCGAGCCTCAGCTTGCCACCGCTTCCGACAATCCTCCGGCAGGTGACGAATGGCTGCACGAGATCAAACTCGACGGCTACCGCACTGCGGTGCATATATCGGACGGCAACGTGCGACTGATAACCCGTAGCGGGCTGGACTGGACAAAGCGCTACCGTGATCTTGCTGCCGTGTTCACGCCACTTCCTTGCCGCCAGGCTGTCATCGACGGCGAGGTCGTAGTTCTTGATGAAAATGGCATCAGCCGTTTTGCGCTGCTGCAGGAGGCGCTCGCCGAAGCACTGAGCCACAAACTACTCTTTTACGCCTTCGACCTAGTGTATCTTGACGGTTGGGATCTCAGCAATGTCTGCCTCCAAGATCGCAAGAAACTGCTGGCGGGGTTGCTTTCCCCTCATGTGACGGGGCGCTCTGCCATTCAGATCAGCGACCATATCACCGGCGGAGGGAGGGCGTTCTACGAGCAGGCATGCGAGATGGGGCTGGAGGGGATCGTTTCCAAACGCGCTTCGGCCCCCTATCATCAGGGCCGCTCGAAGACCTGGACGAAGACCAAGGCTATGCAGGTGGGGGACTTCGTCATCGCCGGTTACACAGTTTCCGAGGCTGCAGAGGGTGTAGCCGCGCTGGCGCTTGGAGAGTGGGAGGATGGTGAGCTCTCCTACCGCGGCAAGGTAGGCACGGGCTTCGATGCCGAGACGCTTGGCCGGCTGCGCGAGCGTTTGGAGCCACTTTGCGAAGGCGCGGTAAAGCTGGAAGGCGGACCCAAGAATGTCATCTGGGTTCGCCCGGTTCTCTCCGCCCGCATCCACTACGCCAATCGCACCGCCGACAACATGCTCCGCCATGCGGTGTTCAAGAGCCTGCGTGAAGCGGAGCTATCAGGTGATGCTTCCCCAGTCGAGCGGAAGCGGCTGATCTCAGATGCCGATCTCGCCTCCATATGGGTGACCAATCCGACACGACGTCTATTCGGTAGGTCGGGGCCGACCAAGCTTGATATCGCCGTCTACTATGCGCTCGTCGGCGACTACATGCTGCCGCACATCATGGACCGCCCGGTGTCGCTGATGCGCTGCCCGACCGGCAAGCCGCAGGACTGCTTCTTTCAACGCCACGCATTTGCCGGCATGCCCGCATCCGTGGCAACTTTCCCGACTATTAATTCCAAGGGTGAGATGAAGACCTATCTCGCGGTAGAAGATGCCAAGGCCTATCTGGCGCTCGCACAGTTCGGCGTTGTCGAGTTCCACACCTGGGGTGCGACACGCAGGAAATTCGAAAAGCCGGATCGTATCGTCTTTGACCTCGACCCTGGCGAAGGGATCGGCTGGCGGGAGGTCGTCGAGGCGGCGGTTCACATCCGTGCCGAGCTTGAGAGCCTCGGACTCTTCCCGTTCGTCAAGACGTCGGGCGGCAAGGGCGTCCATGTCGTCGTGCCGATCAGGCCGAAACTCGCGTGGAGGCAGGTCCATCAACGAACAAGCGACATCGCGTCGAAGATCGCCGCAACCGCACCGGGCACCTTCACGACAACCATGGGGCAGGACAATAGGAAACGCCGGATTTTCATTGACTTCCATCGTAATGCACGGGGCGCTACGGCTGCCGCACCCTATTCGTTGCGCGCCAGGACCAACCTGCCGGTATCGACACCACTGAACTGGGCCGATTTGGAATCCATCGACGCTCCAGAAGATTTGAATTATTCTACCCTTCCGGGCATGTTGACGACCTCCGGCGATCCTTGGGTCGAAATCGCGGACTTTGCTCGAGACTTACCGACCTTGCAGCCGGCAAGGAAGTAGTTGAGTAGGAGAGTATTATGGCGCCAAGAGCCAGTTGGAAGGGTTACCTGAAACTAAGTCTGGTGAGCTGCCCCGTCCGACTCTACCCGGCCACCAGTTCGAAGGACCGCATCCGCTTCAATCAACTCCACAAGGACACGCACAATCGGATCAACATGAAGCCAGTCGATCCGGAACTGGGGCTGGTCGAGCGGTCCGATCTTGTGAAGGGTTATGAGTACGAGGACAAGCAGTACATCATCATTGAAGACTCGGACTTGGAGAGTGTCCGCATTGAGTCGAGCCATACGATGAACATTGAGGCTTTCGTCGACGAAGATTCGGTGGATATCATCTATCAGGACTCTCCCTACTACCTCGCGCCGGACGGTGCGATGGCTGAAGAGACATTCATTGTGCTTCGCGAGGCGCTGCGAAAATCCGGCAAGCTGGCGATTGCCCGCCTGGTGCTTTCGAGCCGTGAGCGGGTGATCACGATTTCCCCGCGCGAAACAGGTATGTTCGTCTGTACGCTGAGAAATCCGAACGAGGTACGCGGTACAGCCGAGTATTTCGGCAACATTCCGGTGGGTAATCCTGATCAGGAGATGCTGGATCTCGCCGAAAAGTTGATCGAGCAAAAGACGACGGAGTTTGATCCCGCCGACTACGAGGATCGCTATGAGATCGCCTTGATGAACATGATCAAGGAGAAGCTCAAGGGACACAAGCCTATTGTCGCCGCCGCCCCCGAGCGCGGCAATGTCATAAATCTCATGGATGCGCTGAAGGCCAGCCTTTCGCAGCCGAAGCCCCCGGCCAAGAGCAAGACCAAGTCCGAACCGGCGGCCAAGGCTGCGGCAGGCGGTGAGAAGCCGGCTTCCAAGCGAGCCAGTCGGAAGAAGGCGTGACCTGTATTGCTGGAAAAACGTTCGGTATCATCGGCGCCCTAGCAGCCTTTCCCAGGCGATTGGCAGCACGCGAGGTCGAAAGGCAGCAAGGACATCTAAGAAGCGGTGTGACACGCAAGACCAAGCACGTCGTCTTCGGCAGGAAGCTGCTGATGCGCTGCAGCGAGGCTGAAATTGAAGCGCGTTATGATGTCCAATGCGATGCCGGCCGTTATCCAGTCAGCGAAAATGGCTTCCTCCGGCTCTTAGGACTTCTGCAGGCGCCAGAAGCCTCTGCCATGAGCCGGCAGGATTTGCTCGGACAGTCGAAGCTTACTGAACGCGAATTTGCACTCCTGTCGCTCTTTGATGGTTTTGAGCACGACTGCGAGCCCTACTCGTTCCGTGATCTGATCCTGGCGAAGAAATATGCAAATCTGATCGCAGGCGGAGCCGGTTGGAGTACCATCGTCAAATCCGTACACCGTTCATCAAGTCCCGTGACGGCACTCACCTCGTTGTCGCTCGAGGCCGAAGGACGGGATGCGATCTATGCCCGCAGGGGCGAACGATTGAGTGAACTCGACGGTCAGTTACTGCTTCCCATGGACCGGGCGGGCGATGCAGAACTGGAAGACCTTTTCGAACAGGCAGAAGAGGCAGAGGCGGGGGAGCGGCATGAGGAGGCTGCAGCCCTTTACAAGCGATGTCTGTCCCTTGACCCCGGTGACGCCGTGGCCGCTTTCAACCGTGCCAACAGCCTGCGGGCGATTGGCCGATCAAATGAAGCGCGCCAAGCCTATCTCCTGGCCCTGAAGGTCGATTCCGAATTTGTCGAAGCTTGGTTCAATCTTGCAAGTCTCCTGAAAGAAACCGGTCATCCGGACTCGGCCCGCAAGTATCTGCAAAAGGCTATCGTTCTTGACGACGGTTATGCTGACGCCATCTATAATCTGGCGGTTTTGGAATTCGAGACCGGTCATCTTGTGGACGCACGCAACTGGTGGGCCCGCTATCTCGAACTCGACAAGAATTCGGAGTGGGCGCGCAACGCCGCCAAGGGCGTTCACTTCGTCGATCTTCATCTCGCCACGAGGAACATGAGCTGAATGGGCGGACGGTTCCTCTTCGACGGTCCTCAGGGCGCCCGCGCAATGATCCTGCTTGCCCATGGCGCAGGCGCGCCGATGGATTCGGTGTCCATGACGGCTGCCGCAAAGGCGCTGGGTGAGGTAGGATTTCGCGTTGCCCGTTTCGAGTTCGATTACATGGCAGCCCGTCGGACATCGACTGGACGAAAGCCTCCACCTCGAGCAGAAACCCTTAAGGACGAATATTTTGCCGCAGTCGCCGAGCTCAGTGCTAATGTTCCATTGATCATCGGTGGCAAGTCGATGGGCGGCCGCGTCGCCAGTATGATCGCGGACGAACTTTTTGCCGAGAACAGGGCTGCTGGCCTCCTATGCATCGGTTATCCTTTCCACCCACCCAGTAAGCCGACGCAGCTTAGGACAAAACATCTGGCTGGGCTGAAAACTCCGGCACTGATCTGCCAGGGCACACGCGATGTGTTCGGCGCTCGCGAGGAAGTTGCCGGCTATGCACTATCTGATCGCATCGAGTTCCTCTGGCTTGAGGACGGGGATCACGATCTAAGGCCCCGAAAATCGGTATCAGGCTATTCTGCGGCCGATCACCTGAAGACGATGGCAGGGGCGGTGAGTTCATGGGCCGAAATAATCGCGCGCTAACGGCCACAAACGCATGAAGATCGCGACCTTCAACATCAATGGCATTAACCGGCGTTTGGACAGTCTGCTTGAGTGGCTCCGCGAGGCGGAACCGGACGTCGTCTGCTTGCAAGAACTGAAGGCGACTGGCTCGCAGCTTCCGCGCGCAGCTCTCGAAAAAGCCGGCTACGGCGCCGTCTGGCGCGGGCAGCCCGCCTGGAACGGCGTTGCGATTCTTGCCCGCGACACCGAGCCCGTGCTGACGCGAGCGGACCTACCCAACGCCCCAGACGCCCAGGCTCGCTACATCGAGGCTGCAGTGAACGGCATCCTGATTGCCTCGCTCTATGCGCCCAACGGCAACCCGCAGCCAGGACCGAAGTTCGACTACAAGCTCGCCTGGTTGAACCGGCTGAACGTCCACGCAGCCGAACTCCTTTCCGCAGGTGTTCCGGTCGTTCTTGCTGGTGACTATAATGTCGTCCCGGAGCCACACGACATCTATTCAACCCGTTCCTACGACGACAACGCGCTCGTCCAACCGCAAAGCCGGGAAGCCTACCGCAGGCTGCTCGGGCAGGGATGGGTCGACGCGATCCGCAAGTTTTATCCCAACGAAACCGTCTACACGTTCTGGGACTACCGAAGGAACCGATGGCAGAGAAATGCCGGCCTGCGCCTCGACCATCTCCTGCTCAGCTCAGCGTTGGCGCACCGTTTGGTTGGCGCGGGCGTCGACAGGCAAGTCCGAGGCCATCAAAGTGCCAGCGATCATGCCCCTGTCTGGATCGAGCTGACGGATTGATCGCGCGACCGTCGTCGCTGTCGAGATTGTCCATCATCAAATCGGCGAAAACAGGCATCAGGAAGCTGAGTATGGCGGCGGTGCGTATTATGGCGACGATGATCGCAGTGATGCCGAAGCCTGAGCCGCCAATGGCCAGCCAGGGCGGACTCGGGCACGGAAAGCCTGCGCGCTGGCAGTCGCGAGCGTCAAGCGAGTAAAGAAGCCCGTCGCATTCCGGCGACGGGCTTTGCATAGCCGTCTTCGTCGCGATTCAGGACGGGGAGCACTGCCGGCGCGGGCCGACATAGGGCTGGAACGTATTGTCGGAAACTCGATAGCGGGGTCTCTTGGGAGCACGGCGCCGGAATCCGTTGTCGCGCCCTGCCCACCGGCTGTGGTCATGCTGAAGGGAAGACCGCGCATGATCGGCCGCGACAGAATCCGGTCAATACCAGCGGCGGGAATTGCCGGAGAGCGCATGGCCGACGAAGAGGCCGATCAGGAAGCCGACAACGCCAGCCGCGGACAGCACGCTCGCCGCCGTGCCCGGGTTCTCCTTGATCGCTTCCGAGACTGCATGAGCCTGCTGGCGAGCCTGCTTGCCCGCTCCGCGAGCCCGGCGGGTTACCCTGTCGTAGGCACCCTCGGTCTCCTCGCGGAGGTCATCGCCACGCGCTGGCAGCAACTTCCCGATCTTCGCCACTTCCTTCTTCAGATCCGCGATCTGCTTCTCAAGGTCCTTGCGGACGTCTTCCACGTTGGGGCTATCTGCCATGGATGTCTCCTGATAATGCGAGTGGGTTCAGCGTCAGCTCGCCGGGTCCCTTTAGGCACATTCAGTTTTCCTGAACGGAGATGCCGGTTTCGTCGATGTGGAGTTCGACGCCCGATGGTTTGGACTCTTCTCGAAAAATATAGATCGCAAGGCCGACTGCGACGATCGCAAGCACACCGATAATCAGGTAAAGCTGGTTCTGCTTCATGCAACGCCACCGCTGGAGAGAAAGTTCCGATTAACCGCCGTCGCGCTTCGCCGGCGGCAACGGCGTCTTATCGTTTTGCTTCTGGGCGGAGGCGGATGGTGCGGTCGTGGACGCTGGTACTAGGCCGCGTGGGGCAGCCGAAAACTTATCATTCCGTGGGTGATCGACACGGTCGTGCCGCCCGACCCCATCGAGATATTCACGCGACCTTCAAGCTGTTTGGCGAGCGCCTCGACGATGCCTGTGCCCAGTCCGGGACTTGCCTTGTCCGTCGTACCCTCTGATTTCCCGATCCCATTGTCGGAGACTGTAAGCCGCCAGCCTGACTCGGTGACCTCATAGGTGACGACGATCAGGCCGGCGGCCGTATCTGCTACAAACGCATGTTTGAGGGCGTTGATCACCAACTCCGTCACAACGAGGCCGATGCTGACAGCCGCCGCGGACGGTACTCTGGCCTCGTCCGCCTGAGCCCTGATCGAAATCGGACGGCTAACGCCGATCAACGAGGCAGCCAGCGTCTCGCAAAGCCGCGACAAATAAGGGCCGAGTTCGATCTGTTCTCCATGTCGCGCGATGGCGAGTTGCTGTTGCATGGCCGCAACCGACATGATCCGCTGATGGGTATCCTTGAGATATAACCGCGCCTCCTCCGACTGCACCGCACGCGCCTTCATGAGAAGGATGCTCGCGATGATCTGAAGGCTGTTGGCGATACGGTGCTGCATCTCCTCAAGAAGTGTCTCCTTCTGATGCAGCAGTTCCGCAGTCTGCCTTTCGCCGGCGCGGCGCTCGCTGATGTCCTCGATCGTCAGAAGCACCAGCGCGCGGTCGTTGCGCTCGTGGAACAGCTTGCGCGCATTCAGCTGCATCGTACGCCGCCCGATCCCGGGAACGTCTGCCTCGACTTCGCAAACGTCCATCGGCAGGACATTGGCCAAAAGGAATCTCAGTTCGGGGATGTTCCACCGGCCACCGCCCAACGCGTAGAAAGGTCGACCCTGAACCTCGCGCCGGCTGACTTTGAACATGCGGCGGAAGGAGCGATTTGCGGTGACGATGCGCAGTTCCTCGTCGAGAACCAGCAGGGGTTCGCGGATCGTTTCCACGATTGCCTCAGCCAGGGCGCGCGCTTCATCAAACTTCGGGATATACCGATTGGCGGGCGCCACCAGTTTGTGTGCCCGGAATGGAGGCACAGGCTGGAATTGCGTTCTCATGTCAGCTCTCCTGCAGCAGGCGCCCAAATTCGTACCCTGTCAGGCGAGCAGGGGATGAATATCCCGCAATCAGACATTCCGAAGGAGGAACTATCCATAGCTATAGTGTTACGCTCATGCCGGGATGACGGCTGTGCAGAATTGACCACATCGCGAGTATACGGAGTTCAGGATTCGATGTGCGGCTGGTCGTGCAGGACGGCGTTGAGCAGCGAACTGTGGACTTCGATCCCACCATTGTAGGAGATAAAGCCCAGCTTGCGGAACTTGTTCATGAAGAAGCTCACGCGCGCCCGCGTTGTTCCGATCATCTGCGCAAGCGTCTCCTGGCTGATCTTCGCGATCATGGGCTCCGGCTGTTCGTCCTTGCCGAAATTCGCCAGCAGCAGGAGCAGCCGGGCAAGGCGCTTCTCGCTCGAGTTGAACAACTGATCGACGAGGTCCGCTTCGACGCGAACGGCCCGGCTCAGAAGATGGGCGATGAACAGTTCGGAGAATGCCGGCTCCTCGTGGATCACGCGGAGGATCGCTGTCTTGTCCAGTCGCGAGATGACAGCATCGGTGATGGCCTCGACCGTCGAGAAACGTTTTACCTGTCCAGCCAGGCATCCCTCGCCGAAGAACTCGTTCCTCCCCAGCATGGCGACGACGGCTTCCTTGCCTTGTTCCGAAACGACCGTGACCTTGACCTTGCCCTTCTGGATATAGAAGACCGCATCCGCCGGGTCGCCCTGCGAGAAGACGATCTGGCCTTTGTCGTAGTTGCCGATGCTCCTGCCCTTGCCGACACGGGCGAGAAAGGTTTTGGGATCGAATGTCGGCTGGCGTTTTGTGGTCATGGCGCCCCTTCCAGTACCAGGTCTCTCGACAGCCCTAGCATAGAGGTGGAGCGGGCCGGAAGTATAGCATAATGGATTGTGCAGACGGACCCGGAGAATAAGGACACTAACGGGGCATGCGCCGCATTCCCCTAGCCCGCACCAGGTTCGCAAGAGTGTTCAAAATTGCTCAGACGCCGCCCGCGATCGTGTCTAGCATTCGAAATTCCGGGCAGCCGCGATTTCGCCTGTTCGTTACCATCGACCTTCCGGCGTTCATCGGCCAGCATTCAGGTGACGTCGGAGGATGTTCCGGTCGAGCCTCGGTTCGACGGAACGGTTGCAACATCACATTCCACGCTTCGGCATACGGTCCCGTTTTGGCCCGAACCATGATCTGCGTGCCGAGCCTGATCGAGAGGCTGCGCATGCCTGAACGACGCTCGAACGCCAACAACACGCCCGATTCTCGCACATTGATACGAGACCTTGCCCCATACCGGGAGCCGAGCAGCGCGCGCAGCGTGTTCGAGCTGGTAATTACGGCCGTGCCGTTCGTGCTGCTGTGGGTTTTGATGTGGGCCGCATTGGACGCTGGTTACTGGATCGGTTTGGCTTTCGCCGTTCCGGCGGCAGGCTTTCTCGTTCGTCTCTTCCTGATCCAGCATGATTGCGGCCACGGTTCATTCTTCCGTCATCGTTTCACGAATGATTGGGTCGGGCGCGCCATCAGCGTTGTGACGCTGACGCCTTACGACTATTGGCGGCGGGCCCACGCACTCCACCATGCGAGCTCGGGCAATCTCGACCGTCGCGGCATTGGCGATATCGACACGCTTACCGTTGATGAGTTTCGGGCGCGGACGCCATGGCGCCAGCTCCTTTACCGCCTGTACCGGCATCCGATAGTAATGTTTGGCTTGGGGCCGGCCTATCTGTTCATCCTGCGCCACCGGTTGCCGATGGGGCTGATGCGCAACGGTTGGGGGCCCTGGGCAAGTGCGATGGCGACGAACGCGGCGATCGCGATCCTGGTCGCCGCGATCATCTGGCTGGTGGGCTTGGGTCCATTCCTGCTCGTGCAGCTGCCGATCACGCTTCTCGCTGCCTCGATTGGCGTCTGGCTATTCTATGTCCAGCATCAGTTCGAGGATACGCTCTGGGAGCATGAAGAGGGCTGGAGCTTCCACGAGGCAGCGCTACACGGCAGCTCGCACTATGATCTGCCGGGCGTTCTGCGCTGGTTCACTGCCAATATCGGGGTGCATCACGTGCATCATCTGTCGAGCCGGATTCCGTACTATCGCCTGCCGGAGGCGCTGCGGGACCGCCCCGAGCTTCGCAATGTCGGCCGCCTCACCCTGCTTCAAAGCCTGAAGGCCGTGCGGCTCGTGCTTTGGGACGAGGAGAACCGACGCCTGATCTCCTTCGCGGAGGCGCGCAAATTTGCCTAGCCGAGTTCCGGAACTCGCTGCAACCGAAAGCGCATATGGACGAAAATATCAGCCTACTTTCTGGAGGTTAAGGTCGTTTATCGTGTAGCCGGGACCGATGAGGGTTGGCGATGGTGCAAACTGCGATTGTGGGTAATGACACGATCGAACAAGAGCTTATAAGCCGTTCCGTCGATATCGGGAGCGCCGTCGCGGCGACCATGGACGACGACGGGGCAATCACGATTTACATTCGCTGATGCCGAGGCCCGAGGGCGCTGATTGGACAGCATTCCTCGCCAGGACGTAACCAAAACTGACTGCGGCCTTCCAGATACTTATGGGCGCCCCAGCAGCGCCTTGACCGTTTCGCGCCGCGCATCGCCACCGCAGGCTGGATGATAGCGTCGGCCGCCGGCTCCAAGGGGGCAGCCGCACGCTCGTGTTGTTCCCGCATCCTGCCATGTCCAGGCCGCGACGGCGCGGGCGCGCTCTTGCAAGCCTTGCAGCGGCCGTTCCCGGTCATCCGCAGGTCATTGCCGATACCGGATACCGGCTATCAGGGCCCGCGTGTGGCGGCAGCCATCTCCATCGCTGTCGAGATCGTGAACCGAAAGCCCGATCAGATCGGTTTCGGCGTCCGGCCGAGACGGTGGGTAGTGGAGCGCTTCTTCACATGGATCAGCCGCAACCGCGGACTATGGAAGGACGCAGAGGCGACCATCGAATCCGCAACCACCTTCCCCTGTGCAGCAGCCGTCATGATCCTCGTCAGGCGCGTCGCGCGCCACTCACGAGCAGTTTCGGTGCGGACTGTTAGGTCGGCAAAGCTGATTGCAACGCGATTTTCGTAGCATCCTCCGCTCTTTACTCGGCCGCCCGCGGGTGTCGGCGCGTCGCCGGCATGTGCTCTCGCTCCCAATCCACCATGTAATCACGCGTTAGCGGAACAATGTCAGATTGCTTGGCAAGCTGTACCTGGAAAACCATCATGGAGCGAAAGCGGAATCCGATCTCGCACAAGACGAGATAGAACTCCCACATGCGGCAGAACCGTTCGTCGTAGAGCGCCGCAACGCGCTGCCAATTGGCCATAAAGCGCCTGCGCCAGTGACGGAGAGTTTCCGCGTAGTGAAGACGGAGGATCTCGACGTCGGTGACGATCAGGCCCGAGCGCTCAACGGCTGAGCAGACTTCGGACAAGGATGCCAGGTCGGCACCCGGAAAGATGTATTTGCGGATGAACGGGTTTATCGGGGCCGGCGCATCCGAAAATCCGATCGCATGCAGCAGCGCAACACCATCTTCCCTGAGCAGGTCGTTGAGTTTAGCAAAGAACTCATCATAGTTCTTCTTGCCCACGTGCTCGAACATGCCGACCGATACGATGCGGTCATACGTGCCAGTCACTTGGCGATAGTCGCGCAGTTGAAAGCGGGCTTGATCAGCAAGGCCGGCTGCCGCCGCCCGCGCCTCGGATATTTTGTGCTGCTCGACGCTCAGTGTGACGCCAGTAACGTCAGCGTCCGTTTCTTCGGCCAGATACAAGCCCAGCCCTCCCCAACCTGAGCCGATATCCAGTATGTTGAGGCCCGGCCGGTCGAGCAGCAGCTTTGCCGCGATATGGCGCTTCTTGTTCTCCTGTGCCGTTTCCAGGCTGTCGCTGGCATTGATGAAATAGGCGCAGGAATACTGACGGTCGCTGTCGAGGAAGAGATTATAGAGTTGGTCCGATAGATCGTAGTGATGCGCGACATTGCGGCGCGCCCGATCGATCGGATTGTACTGCTTGAGCCGTCGCATCATACGCGACAGCAATGAGAACCACGGAATTTTATCGAAATTTTGGAGGTTTCGTGCAGCAATTTCAAGGAGATCGTAGAGCGTCCCGTCCTCGACGGTCAGCAGGCCGTCCATGTAGGCTTCGCCGATCGAGAGTTCCGGATTCAGGGCAAGCGTGTAGTCAAGATGGCGAGCGCGCAGCCGAACGGTACAGTGGGGCGGGGAGCCATCGCCATACACGTGAGTTCTTCCCGCACCGTCGATCAACCGCAGGCTGCCAGTGCGGATGGAAGATTTGAGGATGACGGGAAACAGCATGTGGCGGTCCTCCAGATTGATCGCTATTTTAGCGCGATCGCGTGCGGCGGAAAGTCGAATGTCCTGCGAAGCAAATTCAGCACGCAGCATTTGTTGATGTCCCGAACAAAAGAGGCCGTCGACCATTAACCCAAGTTGGAGTGCGGCCGCGCAAGGCGCAACGTCGACTCCCAGGAGATACCTATGGACATCACCACGCTTCTTATCATCGTGCTTATTGTCATTCTGCTTGGCGGCGGCTGGTTTGGCCGCGGCCGCTGGTACTGAGCAACTCTAACAGAAGACCGGAAATATTCGGGCTGTTCAGCTTTTGCTCGGACACACGAAACTCGATAACACTGTGCGCTATCTCGGCATCGAGGCCGATGGCGCGCTGGCGATCTCCGAGCAGAGCGATCTCTAGTCCCAGCAGGAACGGCGCACCTGTGCGCCCTTCCTTACCCGAACCGGTCATTGCCGCTGCACGGCGGCAACGACGCGAAGGGGTGGGAGCGGTCGTTCGTTTCAGGCATTAGTCAGAACAGTAGTCGCGCTGCCTGTCGCCGCCAGCGCGATCTTATTTTGCTGACATCCGTGCCGGATCAGCGACCACGTTACCATCTCCGCCACACGATTTGTGCTGACGGTCCGCCCGTGCGAGGGTGTCTGCTTCCGTCGGCCCTATAATGCCGATATACGATTGACCCGATATCCGGATCACATTCCAAGTATGCCGAAAAAGATAGTCGACAAGTCCGAAGGGCAAAAGGCTGCCGAAGCCAATGTCGAAAGCTTTCGGGACGAACGTGGCCCGTTCGTCGTCGCCGCCCAAGAAACACGGATGGCAATGGTTTTCACGGACACGAAAGAACCCGGCCATCCGATCATCTTCGCCAATGACGCCTTTCTCTCCCTGACCGGATACGCCAGGGAAGAAGTGCTCGGCCAGGACTTCAATTTTCTGATGCAGCGCGGCGCAGATGCCGCGGCCCTGGCGAAGATCGAGAGCGAATTCAAGAGGCATTCGGAGGGCGGCGCGGAAATCCAATACCGCGCAAGGATGGCAGTGTTTTCTGGGCCGTCCTCTTCATTAGCCCGGTTCGCGATGAGAACGAAGACATCGTTCAGTATTTCGCCTCCTTCGTCGATGTCACGAGACACAAGGAGGAGCAGACCGAATCCAAGATGCTCATTGACGAGTTGAACCACCGCGTAAAGAATACGCTTGCGACGGTGCAGTCGATCGTCTGGCAGGCATCGCGAACGAACTCCGATCCCCAGGTCATCCGGGAAGCAATTGAGACCCGTCTATTCGCGCTTTCCCGGTCGCACGATCTACTGACCCGGGAAAACTGGGGAAGCGCAGGTCTGGTGGACGTGCTCAACGACGCCCTCGAGCCGTTCGGAATCGCGGACGGCCGCGCGGAGCGCGTTACGATCAAGGGCGAGAACATCCGCTTCCCGCCGAAAGGCGCCTTGGCGCTTGGGATCGCGTTCAACGAACTTGCAACCAATGCCGTGAAATACGGCGCATTCTCCAATGCTGCCGGCTCAATCCATATCGGGTGGAAGGTCGAACCGGGAACGAATGGACCCCGGTTGTCCCTGATATGGCGGGAGAAAGATTGCCCGCCGGTCGCGCCGCCCATACGCAAAGGGTTCGGCTCTCGCGTGATCGAGCGCGGCCTGGCTCACGAACTAGAGGGCGTCGTGCATCTCGACTACCGTAAGGAACGATTGGTCTGCACCATGGACATTCCCGCTCCGGGACCGCGCAATGGATGATTTGCTCTCCGGCCGCCGCGTCCTCGTCATTGAGGATGAAATGCTGATCGTCCTGATGATCGAAGACATGCTGGCCGACCTCGGCTGCGAGTCCGTGACCGCCGCCGCCACGATTGATAAAGCCCTCGCGTCGATCGAAGAGCATGTCTTCGACGCGGCGATGCTGGACATGAACCTGAATGGCGACGACAGTCTCAAGGTAGCCGACGCGCTGACCGCACGCGGCCTGCCGTTCGTCTACTGCACCGGCAACAACGGCCATGGCATGAGGGTAGGTTCCGCCAACATCCCGGTTCTTCGCAAGCCGTTCAGCTTCGAGGAATTGACCGCCATCCTCACGCGCCTTCTTTCTCGCTGATTGCAAGCCATCCATTGCGGAGCGGGCGGTCTTTGCCTGACTTCGCCCCGATCCCCAGGGCCGGGAGTGCTCGAAGGATGGTCGGCGGTAGAGGAAAATCCCGTGGCGGGTCACAGCTTACTAAAAACTCAGCTCCCGCAGAATCTAGAGCCGCTGCTGCCGCTGGAGCCATTTGCGCAGGTCGCGCTCGGCGCTTTCCAGGCTTTCCGCGTTGATGGCCCGCAAATTGAGCGCCCGCGTGAAGGCGCGGGTGCGCTTGTTGATGGGCAGATCGTCGGGAGCGCCTTCCAGGCTGTCGACGCCCAGCTTGTCGTAGAGCGAAAGCAGCCGGTTCTGAACCGTGCGCAGCGACATGCCCTGCCGCTTGGCGATCCATTTATCCGAAAGCCCGAGCGACATGTCGATCAGCACGGCGTACTCGCTATCGGTCAGCGTATCATGGGTGCGGGTCTGGCGCTGCTGCACCGAATGTATCTCGCGGTCCACCACGATCTGCGCCTCGACCAGCACCGCGCGAAGCGCCAGATGCAGGCGTTCCTGCGTGGCCGTTTTCAGCACATAGCCGTAGGATGATTCGGCGGGCACGATGCGCGCGATGCCGCGCATATAGGCTTCGTCCGAATAGTTGGACCAGAACAGGATGCGCGTCTTCGGCCGTTCGGCCCAGATGGTGCGGGCGGCGTCGATGCCGTTGCGCTCCTTCATCTGCAGGTCCATGACCACGGCAGCCACGTCGTGCCGGCGAGCCTTTTCCTCGCCCTCGATTCCGTTGACGGCATGCAGGATTTCATCCGCCTCGGGAATGGCCTGCCGCACCGCTTCGCGCAGATAGCTCAGGTGAAACTGGTCGTCTTCTACCAGGAGAATTTTCATGGGATCAGTCCTGTGGCGCGGCGCGCGGCGGCGTCTTGGTCTTGGTTTGGGGCAGCGTCACCTCTATGCGCGTGCCGTTACCCGTCGTCACGCGAAAATCCGCCGCGATCAGGCGGGCGCGGGTGCGCATGTGTGCCACGCCGCCGGTCACCTTCTGCGACGAGGAATTGTAGGTGGGTTCGGGAATGCCCTGCCCCGTGTCAGCGATGGTGAGCTTCAGCCCGCCTTCATGCGGACTGACCGTAACCGCGATGCGGTCGCCGCCGGAGTGGCGCGCTGCATTGTTGATGGCCTCCTGCGCAATGCGGAACAGTGCGATGCGCGTGGTGGCATCAAGCCTGTCAATCCGGCCATTCGTGTCGTCGACAACCGAGATCGATACATCGGTCCTGTCGCCCACCGCCCGCTCCAGATGGATACGCAGCGCGTGAACGAAACCGAACAGGTCGAGGAGCGTCGGCACCGCCGTATCGATGATGCGCCGGAGATCCTGGATGCAATCCTGCAAACGGTTGACGACGAGCGCGCGGTCCGCCGCGCCATCGGCGCGCTCCATGTCGCGCATGATGCGGGTCAGGTCGGCCAGTGTCTGATCGTGCAGGTCCATACCAATGCGCTGGCGCTCCTGCTCCAGCGTCCGGGTCAGTTCCAGCGCCCCCTGGCGCAGCCCTTCCTCGCGGGCCTGGGCTTCGGCATGGACGATGGCCGCTTGCTTGGCCTTTTCGGTTGCCCGCAGGGAGTAGAAATACGGGGCAAGAACATCGGCCACGTGGCGCACCCGCTCAACGGTGGCATCGTCATACTGATCGGGACGGCGGGAGGAACAGTTCAGCGCACCGATGGTGCGCCCCAACACCTTCATGGCAACGTTCACCCGGCTGCGCAGTTGATGCCGGAATATGGGCTGCGATATCGCCCCCGGATAGGTGTAGCGCGGGTCCTCCATCGCATTGCCGGTCAGCATGTGGTCGGTTTCGCCATACAGAATGCTGCGCACCGGCGAGAGGGAGACCAGCGTACGCGAAAGGCTCCAGCGGGTGCGGATGCCGACCTCGTAGCTGGTGTTCCACACGGCGTCGTCGTCGATCAGGCAGACGTCGAGATGGTCGAGCGGCAGGAGGTTCTCGATCTCGGCCTTGACCGAGCGCAGGGCGGCACGGATTTCGACCTGCCCGGCGAGATGGCTGGAGATGCGCAGCAACGAAAGCAGCGGGTTTTCTTCCGCCGGTTGAACCGCCCTGTTTTCCTGTCGCATCGTATGGACAAGCTCCTCCCGCTTATCGATAAGCAGTGTGCGGCACTTGCCCGGCGGCGGCAAGGGTGCCGGCATGAGGCCAAACGCATGTCAGTTGCGGGAACCCGCAACCGGGCTGCATGAGTCCGGCTTTACCGCCCCATGGCGTATACATAATGTTCTTGCGGGCGCCGGGAGAAGGTTGCGTCCGATATCAGGAACCCAATATCAGGAATACGGCGCGCGCGCGCCAGGGAGGAAAATATGCATTTGAGGAACAAGCTGATGGGCGCCGTCGCGCTCATGGCGGTATGCGTGCCGGCCTTGGCCCATGCCGATACTTCGGACAAGCGCATCGCGCTTTCCAACAACTATGCCGGCAATTCCTGGCGGCAGGCCATGCTGGAAAGCTGGGAGAAGGTGGCCAGCCAGGCCGTGGAAGACGGTGTCGTCGCCGCGGCCGATGCCTTTACGACCTCGGAAAACCAGGCGACCGAGCAGGCCGCGCAGATCCAGAACATGATCCTGCAGGGCTATGACGCGATCGTCGTCAACGCCGCCTCGCCGACCGCGCTCAACGGCGCCATCGCCGAAGCCTGCTCCGCCGGCATCATCGTCGTCTCCTTCGACGGCATCGTCACCGAGCCCTGCGCATGGCGCATTGCCGTCGACTTCAAGGAAATGGGGCGCCAGCAGGTCGAATACCTGGCCTCGCGCCTGCCTGACGGCGGCAACCTGCTCGAAATCCGTGGTCTGGCCGGAGTTTTCGTCGACGATGAAATCCACGCGGGCATCCAGGCCGGCGTCGAGGAGTTCGATCAGTTCGAGATCGTCGGTTCGGTCCATGGCGATTGGGCGCAGGATGTTGCGCAGAAGGCCGTTGCCGGTGTCCTGCCGAGCCTGCCGGAGATCGTTGGCGTCGTGACCCAGGGCGGCGACGGCTATGGCGCTGCCCAAGCGATCGAGGCAGCCGGTCGCGATATGCCGATCATCGTCATGGGCAACCGCCAGGACGAAATGCAGTGGTGGGCGGACGCGCGCGACGCCGACGGTTACGAGACGCTTTCGCTGTCGATCGCACCGGGTGTTGCAACGCTCGCCTTCTGGGTGGCGCAGCAGGTGCTGGACGGCGCGGAAGTGCCGAAGGACCTGACGGTGCCGTTCCTCACGGTTACGCAAGACACGCTGGACGAGGCTCTTGCCTCCACGCCCGAAGGTTCGGTCGCCAACGTCGAATACAGCCTGGAAGATGCCAAGGCCGTGATTGCCGAAGCCAAGCAGTAAGGGAGCACCGCTCGATGCAGCCGCCCGCACCCGGTGGTCATGCTCCCGAGAACCCGCTGGTTTCCCTTGTCGACGCGCACATGCATTTCGGTGCCGTGCGCGCGCTCGACGGGGTGAGTCTTACCATCAGCCCGGGCGAGTGCCTCGGGCTGATCGGGCACAATGGAGCCGGCAAATCCACCGCCGTAAACGTCATCAATGGCGGGCTAACGCCGACCGGCGGAGCCGTGGAGTACACGCTGCCCGATGGATCGCGGGCAACCGGGGCGGCGGCCCGCGCGGCGGGCATTCGAAGCGTGTTCCAGGAACTTTCGCTCTGCCCCAATCTCACGGTCGAGGAAAACCTTCGCATCCCCCAGCACGACCTTTGGGGTCCCGGCTGGCGACGCATCGCACGAAAGCGCATCGCCAAGGCGCTCGACGAGGTTTTTCCCGGTCACAGGATCAAGCCCGGCATGACCGTCGGCGGGCTGACACTGGCCGAGCGCCAGATGGTGGAGATCGCTACCGGCTTTGCCGAGGCCACCGAACCGGCGCGGCTGGTCATCCTCGACGAGCCGACATCATCGCTCGACGCTTCCATAGCCCACCAGCTGCTCGACTATGTGCGCGGCTTCTGCGCCCGGGGAGGCGCCGTGATCTTCATCTCGCACATGCTGGGCGAGGTCTTCGAGGTGGCGACCCGCATCGATGTCATGAAGGACGGCAGGATCACGCAGTCCCGGCCCGTGGCGGAGTTCACCCAGCAGGGGCTGATTGACGCGATGGGCCATGTAGCCAGCGTCGAGGCAACCACCGCGATTCGCGAAGACGCGGCCACGCGCATCGGCGAGGAAGTGCTGCGCACGGATGAGGGACTGAGCGCGCGGCGCGGCGAGATCGTTGGGCTCGCGGGACTGGCCGGCCACGGACAAGCCGAAGCTCTTGCCCGGTTCTTCATGGGCCGCTCTAGCGGCCCACGCCATTCATCCCATCCGGACGTCGTTTTCGTGGCCGGCGACCGCGCCCGCGACGGCGTCATGCCACTCTGGTCGATCTTGCGCAACCTGACGCTCACCCACCTGCCGGCGCTCACGCGCCGCAGTATCGTCGACCGAGCCGCAGAAAAAGTGCTCGGCGCCGACTGGAAGAGGCGGATAGGCATCCGCACCGACGATATCCTCAATCCGATCCTGTCGCTGTCGGGCGGCAACCAGCAGAAGGTGCTGTTCGCACGCTCGCTCGCCTCCTCCGCGCCCATCGTGGTGATGGACGACCCGATGCGTGGCGTCGACGTGGGAACCAAGCGCGAAGCCTACGACATGATCCGCTTTGAGGCCTCTGCCGGCCGAACCTTCCTCTGGTATTCGACCGAGACCGAAGAGATCTGCCAGTGCGACCGCGTTTTTGTGTTCCGCAACGGCAGGATTTCGGCCGAACTGACCGGCGACCAGATCAACGAAGAGAACATCCTCGCGGCGTCGTTCGAGATGCAGGAGAGCACCGCATGAACGGCAATTATCGGATATTGCTGCCGGTGCTTTCGCTGGCGGTGCTCATGGCTGCCGTTTTCTATCTCCAGCCACGGGCCATGAGCTATTTCGGGCTCAACCTTCTGTTCAATCTGGCGGTGCCCATCGCGCTGGCGACGATCGCCCAGATGATGATCATCATGGTCAACGACATCGACCTTTCGGTGGGCACGTTCGTAAGCTTCGTCGCATGCGTGACGGCCACCTTCCTCAACGACGCGCCGCTTATCGGTGCCGCGATACTGGCCGCATCCATTCTCGCCTATGCGGGGCTCGGCGCGCTGATCCACATGCGCCAGCTACCGGCCATCGTGGTCACGCTCGGCATGTCGTTCGTCTGGGCGGGGCTGGCGGTGCTCATCCTCCCCTCGCCCGGCGGCGCAGCGCCCGCCTGGATACGCACACTGATGACGGTCAAGCCGCCGCTGGTGCCGATGGCGATCGTGGCCAGTGTGGGTATTGCCGCCCTCACCCATCTGCTGATCATGCGGTCCTCGACAGGAACGCTGCTGCGCGGCGTCGGCGGCAACACGCGGGCCGTGCTTCGGGCCGGCTGGTCGGTGACGCGGCTCAAGGCGGGCGCCTATGCGCTGGCCGGGTTCTTCGGCGTCCTGTCCGGCATGAGCCTTGTGGGCCTCACCACATCGGCCGACGCCAATATCGCGCTGCGCTACACTCTGCTTTCCATCGCCGGCGTGATCCTGGGAGGCGGCGAATTCACCGGCGGCAGGATTTCGCCCGTCGGCGCGGTGATCGGCGCGCTGACGCTGGCGCTGGCCGGCAGCTTCCTGTCGTTCATGCGGCTTTCGCCCGACTGGCAGATCGGCGCGCAGGGCGCGATCCTGATCCTCGTTCTGGCCGTCCGCCTGGTGTTCTCGCGCCGCAGCGCGCGCGTGGAAGGATAGCAACGATGACGGACACGGTGATTTCCACGCTTTCGCAGACCCACCGCAGGCCCTGGTTCTGGGCGTTTGTGGCCAGCACTGCGGCCTTCGGCGCGACGCTGCTTCTGACGGAGGGCCGCGGCGGCGGCGAGCTGCTGTCGGCGGCGCTGACCTTCGCCGCCTTCTCGGCCATTGTCGGCATCGGGCAGATGTTCGTCATCACGCTCGGGCCGGGCAATGTGGACCTGTCCATACCGGCGACGATGACGCTGGCCGGCACGCTGTCGCTCAAATTCATGGGCGGCGACGCCGCGCTCATCCTGCCCGGCCTTGGCGTCGCGCTGGCAGTGGGGCTGGGCGCCGGCACGGCCAACTACCTGCTGATCCGCTTTCTGCGCATCCCGCCGATCATCGCTACCCTGTCGGCCTCGTTCCTTTACCAGTCGCTGGCGATCTGGTCGAACCGGGGGCTGCGCATCAAGCCGCCTTCGATATTGGCCGACTTCACGACCGGGGCCACGCTGGGCGTTCCCAATGTCGCGATCGTCGGGCTGCTCATCGCGGTCATCGCCTGGATCATCCTCGAACGTTCCATCTATGGCCGGTGGCTTTCCGCCGTCGGCCAGAACGCGCGGGCGGCGCGGCTGAGCGGCGTGCCCGTCCAACTCATGTTCGCGGCGACATTCATCGGCTCGGCCGTGCTCGCCTCGCTCACCGGCTATCTGCTGGCAAGCTTTTCGGGGGGCGCTGCGCTGAACATGGGCACCGAGTATCTGTTGATCTCGATTGCCGTGGTCGTCATCGGCGGCTGTTCCATCGCCGGCGGCTATTCCAACGTTCCGGGCATATGGGGCGGGGCACTGCTCATGTTCCTCATCGTGTCGATGCTCAATTCCTACGGTCTGGGCGCAGGCGTGCGGCTGATCATGACCGGCACAATCATTATCGCCATCGTGGCCGCGGCGGCCGGAAAGGAGAGCTCGGCATGAGCTGCGCAACATCAATCTACCAGATCGTCGACCCGCGCTTCCGGCCGCTGATCCAGCCCAACGCCCATCTGCGCCAGCTTGCCACCGGCTTCGAATGGGCGGAGGGGCCGGTCTGGTTCGCCGATCACCAGCTCCTGCTTTTCTCGGACATTCCAAGCGACCGCATGATGCGGCTGACGATGGACGGGCAGGTCGGCGTCTTCCGCGCGCCGTCGGGCTACAGCAACGGCAATACGCGCGACCGGCAGGGCAGGCTCGTCACCTGCGAGCACGGCACGCGCTCGGTGACATGCACCGAGCCCGACGGAACGCGCACCGTCCTTGCCGACAGCTACCAGGGGCGGCAACTCAATTCGCCCAACGACGTCATCGTGCAGTCCAACGGGGCGATCTGGTTCACCGATCCGACCTACGGCATCCTGAGCGACTATGAGGGCTACGAGGCGGAGCCCGAACAGGCGCATCACAACGTCTTCCGCATCGATCCCGGCTGCGGCGAGGTGGAGGCGATGATCACCGATTTCGTGCAGCCGAACGGGCTGGCGTTGTCGCCCGACGAGCGGACGCTCTATGTGGCCGAGTCCGGCTCAAGCCACGATGACGGCGTGCCCTCCATCATCCGCGCCTTCGCGCTTTCGGAGGACGGAAAGATCGAGAACGACTGGACATTCGCCACCATCGACAAGGGGCTGCCGGACGGCATGCGCGTGGATTCGCAGGGCAATCTGTGGAGCTCGGCCGCCGACGGCATCCACTGCTTCTCCCCGGAAGGCACGCTCCTGGGCAAGATCCTGGTTCCCGAAGTGGTCGCCAATCTCTGCTTCGGCGGTCCCCGCGGCAACCGCCTCTTCATCACCGCGACGACATCGGTCTATTCGGTGGCGCTCAACGTGCGGTCGGCGGTTTGATGGGCAGAGTGTTGCGGGAGGCAGTACGGCTTGCTGCCGCGTAGCCTATCGGTTCGAACGCTGATTGGGGGTGGCGTGCCCCACCTCGTTGGCGTTATGCCGGGATCATTGCGCCTGCCCGAGGGGGGCTGGCGAATACCGCCGACGGACACGATGGAACGGATACAGCAGCAGGCGGGGCCATGCGCCCTTGATCTCCAGAGTGCCGAGATCGATCAACTTGGCATGACAAGTATGGTCTGCATCAAGCGCGAGCCAAAAAACCAAAAGCGACAAACAAGGCGCTGACGGCCACGGCGGGATCGGATAATGCCAAATATGGGGCAGTTCTTTTCAATGGTTTCGAGGTCCAGGCCTTTGACCCTCGTTCGGCAGTCTGCCGGTTGCTGGGTCGCGACCTCCCTCTCCTTCTCAGACCTGCTTGAGGAGCTTCAGATAGCCGCCCTCCACTATTCGCCGCGCGCTCCGGATCAACCGCTGAACGCGTGTGCGGTAACCTGCATCCCAATCCTCGGTGGCAGCGCGTTGCCCGAACAGCACCGTGGCGATGTCGCGCCGGCTCGCCCCTGCCTCGATCCCATCCCAGGCACGTAGCATATTGACCCACCGCCCGGCCCGACGCTCAACCGGATAGAGGCTGCCGAGAAAGCGCTGATGGCGATGGAGGCCGCTCAGCCGGCGCAGAAGAATCGACTTGGTTTCGAATTCCGCCATGCCGCACAGCGTGCACCTCAAATTGACTGGTCCCGCAAAAGGATCGCTTCCTGAAAGGGCCAGTTGCAGATGTCGTGCGCCGTCGGAAAACAGGATGTATTGTCCCTCCGTCCCCATGCGCACAACGACCTTCAGCAAGGAACAATCGCGAAAATCGAAGCTCCCACTGCTGGATTGTGCTGGCCATGCCTCCACCTTCAACACCAGCGGATTACGCTCGGGAAGCCAGCATAGTACTGGCCTGCCGTCGATTTCAAAGCAGCAGGCACCCCACTGCCTGACATGTTCGGTCTCAGCACATTCGATGATTGGTGCGTATTGCTCCGCAGCAAGCCGGCAGGGTAACGCTTTCATGTCTGACTGAAACTGGCGATTGCGGACAAGCCACTCTCCCGTCCAGCCGAACAGGTCGAGATTTCCGGCATGGTTGTAGCGGGCGGAGTCGTGCCAATCAGCGCATGGGCTTCCGTTCCACAGAACTTGCGCCCCGCCCATTACGCCCATTCATGGCCGAACGCCAAGACGCCGCTGGTCCAGGCTGACCGCCGCCGCCGGTGGCGTCAGCAATCCCGGTTCGGCTCCATTTCGCGGGTGCCATGCGCTAAGATGCGCGTGGAATCCTGATCCATTTTCAACTCGGCGGCTGTCAGGCTCATGCGGCCGACTTCGACGAAGGGCCCGAGCGTGCGATAAGAAAAACCGGCAGCCTCAAACCGCCCAATCCAGTCGGGCTCGATCACGCAGGTGAGGGTATTGATACCGAGCGACCTGCAGGTTGGCGCGACAGCATCGATCAGCTCTCTGAAGAGCGGTCCGCCTCGATATTCCCGTTTGACGAAAAACCGCGACCATTCCCAGATGCCACGGCCGCACGGAACGGAGCTCTCCACGAGGTGCGAAAAATGATCGAGGAGCAGGTGTGGTCGGTTGGTGGGAATGAATCTGTACCCGCCAACCACCTCGTTTCGATGGGTGGCCAGCAAATAGACGGTGTCCGGGGTGTCGTAGTCATCGATCTCACGGCCGTCGGGCCTGCAAAGATCGGTCCAGCCGCGCTCGCGGACAAAGATATCGTGACGCAGCCTGTAGTGCCTTTCGAGCAGCTCCTGGTGGCGCGCGTCGGCGGTTCCCTTGATAAGATGCAACATCGAGACTGTCACTCCTGTCGGAAGCGACATTCTTCGTGCAGCCCGGACGCGCGACCATGGTCAAAGCTGACCATTGACGCTCCTGTTCGGATCAAGCGGCGATTTCCATCAGGATCAATGCCTTGGCGATGGCCTGGGAACGGGTGACGCAGTCGAGTTTGCGCATCGCACTGGTGACATGCTTGTTCGCAGTAGATTCGGAGATACGCAGGATGCGCGATATCTCCCAGGCCGTCTTGCCTGCGGCCACCCAGCTCAGTACCTCCCGCTCGCGCTGCGACAGCCTGGGACCATCTCGATGAAATTTGCGGTCGGTCAGGAATTGCAGCCTGCTTGCAAAGGTGAGCGAGAGCGCGCTGAGCGATGGGAGCGCATCGGCCTTTGCGCTGGGTGCGTCTCCCGCTAGGGAGATACATCCGGTGAGCGCGTTACGGACAATGACCGGCACGCAGTAGCCGTCCCTGAGCCCGGCGTCCACCGCCTCCATCATGATCCTGTTGGCTGTCGGACCGTAGGCCCTCGTCCGCCCAACGGCCTCTTTCCAGGTAAACGGCCGCTTGCGAGAAACGCAGGTCAGGACGACGGGATCATGCTTAACGTAGTCGCGGGATACATAGTGCGACATCCAGTCTTCTGGCCAAAAACGCTCCAGGACCAACTGGTCAAACCGCTGTCCGGCTGAGGGCAATCCGGTCAGGATAAAGTATTTGCAGCCGAATTCCTGAACGGCCGCGTAATATGTCTCGACGAGCACATCAACGGCCATCGCGTTTGCCAGCGACAGCGTGTGTTGAAGAACCTGCTTTGCATCCATGCCGCGCTCCCACATAACCCCAGCGTCTGGTAACGAGCCCTGCAGATACTTAGCCGCCTGCGTTCGAGCCCGCGCACTGCAAACGATTTTGAGCACGTACAAGCCATCGCGCAAGCCTGCACAATCAATTGGCTATGCTTGCTGGAAACGGACCGAGAGTATGGGGCAACCCATTAGACGGCGTATGTCAGGGGACTTCCTCTGGTCGAGAGGGGGGATCGCCTTCTCCCGAAGCACAGGCTTGCTCGCCTCTGCGCTGCAATTCTGCGAACACCGTAAACCAGAAACGGAAGTCGGCCTCGCGCCCCGCGTATCGGGCAGTAAAGGCCGCCGACGCAGCGGCGAGCGACGCCTTCGAGCCGTATAGAGAGGCTGTTATATCGACTGCCTCTGCCGGATCGGCAAAGTTCCACAGGGTCATCTCGCCGCTGCCGTCAGCAGCGCTTGTTCCTTCGCACTTGTGTTCAGCCATACCAAATCTCCCGCGGGTGAGTCGGACGCGGGGCGCAATGCCCCGGGCCGGACGTCAAAAACCCACGGAAGTGAGCCACGGTCTTCAGGCCTGAGCCCTCGACATAATCGTGTCGTCCCTGGCCGTCGAGGCGACGAGCATGGCACGGCTTGCGTGCGAGACCAATATTGCAAAGCCTGGCGTGAAGCGCAATCGGATCTTCTTTTCTGCCGGTCGCTCGAGTTTTGTGCGCAGCCAGCGGTCATCCCGCACCCAATGCCTGAGGGACCGGGCACGTGAGTAACAACGGGAACGTCAACACGCCCCGCAAAGCGCGGCCTCGGTTGAAAACAGCGGTGGTTGAGCGCAGCTTGGCAACTTGTTCTCCGAACACGGCGCGGCTTCGACCGTTGGGTAAATCCGCACCAGCAACGCCTGGCGACCCGCGCAGCACAGTTTTGGCGCCTCTGTAAACGGGTCTGTCGATATGGCTCGCCTCAGCTCTTGCCCGCTTCCTTGCCCAGCTTTTCAAGATGCTCGCGACAAACCAGCTCTACAAGTTCGTGCAATTGCACGGTGCGCTCGCCGAGCCAGCGGAGAGCCTCTTCGCTGATCTCGTAATATCTTGAATAGCGGGCTTTCACATAGGCCTCGTTCAGCGTGTTGAACCATGCCGTATACCGGTGCTGATCCCGTGGCCAGATATCGGCTAGCCGGTGATCTTGATCTTCTGCAAGAGACCGCAGAAATGTAAGATTGTGAGATGGCGGCCCATAATTCGTGAGGGTTAGCAGCACAGTCGAGTACGCATGCTCTATGGCCTGATGCATCTCGAAGGCAGCGATTTTATACCTACCCTTCTCGGTGTGTAAGCGGATGCTGTCCATAAGCCCTTGGGCGAAAGGGAATCTATCTTTGAAGTTCTCCTTCGCCACTCTCCAAGCATCCTTGGATGTCAACGGCCGCGGCTCGGCAAGCGGCTCGTCATCCAACTCATAAAGCACAATGCCTTCGCGGCGGATATCGGTGAAGAAATACTGCCCCTCGCGCAGGGCTGTGTTTACCTCGCGCCGCGAATGCACGATGAAGCTCACCACGGTTTTCACGCCGCGGTCACGTAGCAGTCGGTCCTTCGCTTTTGCCCAGTAGGCCGCGAAATCGGCAAGCTTCCTGTTGTTGATGACGATCAAAAGATCGTAGTCGGAACGGTAACCTTTCTTGGTGTGCGGCTCGTCCACCCAGTCGCCGCGCGCGTAGGAGCCAAACAGGATGATCTTGAGGATCCGGCCCCGCTTCTTGAACCCGGCCGTTCCCTCTGCCAGCGCATCATCGAATTCCTCGTGGAGGATATCTACTATGCGGCCAAGCTCGCGCTGTTTCTTCTCCGGGAGGTGGTCGAGGTTTGTCTTCATCCGAACCTTTCGCTTGACGCAGCGTGCTGCGCCCGACCCTTACAACAGCTACCGCCCTGTCGCAAAGGATCGCGAGCGGCATTGCGCCCAAGGGTGGCCGGCTGGCTGCGGTAACCTGGCGGCCTGACGATGATACGGTTTTGTTAGCGTACGAGACACTAAATCAGGATATTGCGCCCCGCCAGAATTGACCTCTCTAGGTATAAGTTCTGTCACCTTCCCTGCAGTTGCCAAGGGGATAGCGGTCGGCTTTGATTGCACCGTAGTGCGATATCGAATGCCAGATGGCGGCGATTGTTGCGGCGGATGGATGCGGCCCGATTTGCAACGGTCGCGCCTGACCCGCCCGTCTTGCCGCTGCGGCAGGAAACCCATGAAACCAATAGTGGTCATCTGTTCGCGAGATGCGGAACTCTACCTGATCCTCGAGCACATCCTGGAAGTGGAGGGCTTCGACACCAGGCTTGCAAACGACGCAGATGAGGCCGTGCCAACGGCAAAGGAGCGACCCGCAGCGGTCATCCTAGACTGCCAGCCGAACGGGCTGGATGCGCTTACCCTGCATAGCCGTCTCAAGCAGGAAGGTGGGGCCCGCAAGATCCCGGTTGTGGCGCTAATCGCCCCGGGAGCAGAGAACCTACACATGGCACTTCTGAGGGCCGGCATCGACGATGGCCTCGTGCGACCGCTGGTTCCGGCCAGGCTTGTCGCCTCCCTGCGCTCGTGGATTGCGCAGCCACGGCGGACCATTTTGCCAGACGGGGGAAATGCGCTCGTGATCGGCAGCCTTGAATTGCACCCAGAAAGCTTTCGCGTCAGGCGAAACGGCAAGGAGATTCAATTACGAGCAACCGAGTTCCGCATATTCCGATACCTCATCGAGAACCGGGAACGTGTTTTCAGTCGCGAAGCACTGATCGCCGCGGCTTGGCCGAACAACGTCCATGTCAGTGCGCGCACCGTCGACGTGCACATCAGTCGGCTGCGCAAGGCGTTACGGAAGATCGGTTGCCACGACCTCATTCGTACAGAACGCTCGGGAGGTTACCGTATCGATAAGGGGAACGGATTTTAAAGGTGGATCGCTGCCGGAGGCGACCGAGCGCGGGGACGGACGTCCTTCGCTGAAGCGCTAAGTCCGCGGCAAGTGGTGGCTTTCCCGCTGCACACATGTGGTGACATCTATTGATATAGTCAGCCAAAGATGAACAGAGTTTATTACAGTTAATCCATAAATTTACTCGAATAGTCAGCGCAATAAAAAATATAGTAAAATATGATATACATTTATTTTAAATATAACAATATTAAACGTAAACCCCAGTAGAATGGCGCGGAACTTCCAAAATGGACAGAAGGGAGGATGCCGTGAAGGCGCCCCTATCAAGCGAAGAAGCCGTCCAACGCAGCACGCGCCCCCAGCGCTACCGAAATACCGCAGCGGTTATCGACAGGACACAAGCTCATTTCGATGAGGCGCACCGACGCGGCCTGATGGCCGTCTACTGTCGGCCGACGGAGGGGCGAGCGATCCTGCTCGCCAGGGCCAAGCGGCAAGGTATGGTGGCGACCGACTTTGTTCGTTGCTCCTATCTCGGCCTGGACAACCACCCGCTCGTCATTCAGGGGGCCATTGCTGCCATTGAGGAATACGGAACCCTCCACTGGTCATGCGCGCGCACACGGCTGAATTTCGCGATGATTGGCACCCTGGAGGAGAGATTGTCGCAGCTCTTCAAGGCCCGCGTCATCGCCTACTCCACCGTGATGGTCGCCAATTTGGGGGCCCTGCCCCTCATCGCCTCGGGGCACCTGACCGGTAGCCGGAAGCCCGTCATGGTCTTCGACCAGTTCGCGCATGCATCGCTTGCGTTCCATAAGCCGGTGGTGGCCGACGAGACCCGGGTCGAGACGATCTCGCACAACGATCTTAATGCCCTGGAGCAAATCTGCCGCAAGCATCGGCTCGTCGCCTACGTCTGCGACGGCGTTTATTCGATGGGCGGATATGCGCCGATCCCGGAACTCCTGCGGCTGCAGGAGCGGTACGGTCTTTTCCTGTATATCGACGATGCCCATGGGATCTCCATCTTCGGCGAACATGGAGAAGGGTTCGCGCGCTCGCGAATGCCCGATGAACTCGGCGAACGGACGATCATCGCCGCATCGCTGGGAAAAGGATTCGGCGCATCAGGGGGCATGCTGATGCTCGGTACAGCCCGACAGGAGGCACTCTTCCGGTGCTATTCCGTTCCGCATGCCTTCTCCGCCTCGCCAAACGTTGCGGCCTTGGGAGCGGCAATCGCCTCGATCGGCATCCATTCTAGCGGCGAACTGGCGGCCCGCCAGTCTCAGCTGGTAGAGCGCATTACGTTTTTTGACGCGCGGGTCAGAACCGCCCAGCACGGCGCGCTGCTACCCATCCGCTTGGTCAGAATCGGCGACGAGTTCGAGGCGATCGACTTCGCGGAGCGGCTGCTGGACGCCGGTTTCTACACGTCGGTCACCTTCTTTCCGACGGTGGCTCGCGGACAGGCCGGCGTCCGCATTTGCCTGACGGCAAGCCATGATTTTGCGAATCTCGCGCGGCTTTGCCGCGGCATCAACCGCCAACGCGGGTCAGCAATCCATGCCGAATAATGCCCGTCCGATCGACCGTCGGCCCTGGCGGGTTCGCGCAGTTCCGCCCAAGAGCAGCGCCCATCTCTACCGATGCTTTCGGGCCGTCGGCAACCACAATGTGAAGTGAATGCCGATGCTGCTTGAATCGTACCGCGTCTTCCTACGTCCCATACTGCCTTCCGATGCCTCTGTGCTCTTCCGACTGCACACAGATCCGCTCGTCGTCAAGCTGATCATGGACGGACGCGCGCCGACAAGAGCCGAGTCGGACGCGCGCCTCGACCTTTATCTTCGCGACTGGGACCGTCTCGGATATGGTTTTTGGATGGTCTATGAAAAGCAACCCGGCGGTGATCTCCATTTTGCTGGGCGGTGCGGCCTGCGCGACTTTGACGGGGCTGATAGGGAGCTGGGGTATTGCTTTTTGGAGCGTGCCTCCGGACGCGGCCTGGCCACAGAGGCTTCCAGGATCGTCATCGAGGCTGCCTTCTCCAGACTCGGCCTGACCAAGCTCATCGCCGTGGTTCGGCCGGCTAACATTCGCTCGCAACGCGTCATGGACAAGCTGGGATTTTGCTCCCGCGGAATGAGGGTCCATCGCGGCGCGAGTTTCCGCTTCTACGAGCTTCATCCCCGGCTCATGCAGGAGGGATGATTTGCGCTGAGATGGCCACCCGCATAGCGAGCCGGGCATCACTGCGCTATCCAGCGGTTCCAACGCTCGACGATTTCTCCGTGATGTTGTGCCAGCCACTCATAATCGACCTTGACCACGCCCTTGAGATTATCCGGAAAGACCGGGCTGTTCTCCTGCTCGCTGGCCGGCAGCAACGCCAATGCGGACTTAGTCGTAGGCGAAGTCGCAACCGCACGCGCGAAGGCCGCCTGCACTTCCGGATGATCGAAATACCAGTTGAGAAAGCGCAGCGCGTTCTTTCTGTTCGGAGCGCCCTTGAACACGACCCAATGCGCCTCATTGAGGGTCGAGCCTTCCCAGATCCGCTGCAGGGGCAGGCCTTCGTTGAGAAGAAAGTCGATGCGGGTGTTCCACACCAGTGTCATGGCGATCTCGCGATCGCGTAGTGCACGTTGGATCTGATCGCCCGTTCTCCACCAAAGCGAGATATGAGGTCGAATCTCTTCCAGCTTCTTGAATGCACGATCCAGGTCGAGTGGAAACAGATCACCCGGCTCAACCCCGTCGGCAAGAAGAGCTCCGATCAGGACACGCCAGGGCGTGCCGAAGCTGGGAAGCGAGCGCGGACCAGGAAACGCCTCGATATTGAAGAAGTCGCTCCAGTTCCGGGGCGTGTCACCCTCGAACATGTCACGGTTTGCGGTCAGAAGCGTTGCGCCATAGGTCGGCACCACACCGAAGCGATGACATACCTCACCGGCCCCGTCGGACTTTGCCCGGGGCACCAGGGCGCAATCCTCGCCCAGGTCGAGAAGCAAGCTGTTGCGCTCCGGGACATAGACGTCGCCTGAACCTGCCTCGAGCATGTCCCATTCCAGGCGTCCGATCTCCGACATTGCTTTCGCTTTCGCCCAGAATTCTCCAGCGGCGCCGCCGACGAGAACGACTTCAATGCCGGTCTCCCGCGAAAAGGGCTCGAAGACGATTTCCTTGAGCTTGCGCTCGTAATCCCCGCCGGTAGCAGCCATGACAAGCTGGCCTCCTTCGCCCGCCTCAACGCGCGACGGCGCGGCCAGGCACAGCACACCCACAAGGATGCCGACGATGACACCGGCACCATACCCAGCAATAAACCTTGACAAGCTGTACATTGTCTCCTCCATCCGAGATTGAAATATGATGCAACAAATTGATCATGATATCGGTTTTGTGCGTCGTCAAGTTTAAATTGGCGCATCAAAATACGCGCTACAGCTGGACCCGAGAGGAATTGTGGAGGAGGTGATTCAACGTCAACGGCGCGATTCAAAGGTCGAACAGATGCGGGCGACCGAGCGCGGGTCGAACCCATCGACCACGAGCGACGCGTTGAAGGGTTGCCCGCGACCTCGCGACCATGGCACGCCCAGGCGTTCGCTGCCGGGCTCAAGGCGATGATGCGTCAACACCTCCGATATTGCCGCCGGCCTGCGCGCAGCCTGTAACGGATAAAAAGAGGGATCCACTTGGTCGATTGGCAAGTCAGGGCGGCGTGAACTCTCCGCCGTTCACGTCAATGACCGCGCCGCTTATGAAGTCAGCCTCCGGAGCAGTAAGGAAAAGCACGGTGCGGGCGACATCCTCTGTCCGACCGAGGCGGGCGACGGGAATGCGTTTGAGCGCCTCTCTGTTCGCGGAAGAATCGGCCGGACCGGCCATCTCGGTCGCGATGCGCCCTGGCGCGATGGTGTTCGCGGTGATGCCGAAGCGGGAATATTCGCTGACGATCGAGCGGGACAGCCCGAGCAGAGCACTCTTGGATGCCGCATAGGCGCTACCTGCGATGCGCGGCATGGTCCTGCCGGCGAGTGAACCGATGAGGACGATCCTGCCACCCCGGCGCCTGACCATACCGGGCAAGGTGCACTGACAGCAGATAAGCGCGCCAGTGAGGTTCACCGCAAGCACCTCCTGCCACTCGCCGAGATCCACATCTTCAAGCAGCACCCGGCCGCCATTCCGTTTGGGGGAATAACCTGCATTGCAGACAAGGACGGAAGGTGCTGCCCATTCCGCTTCGACACGGGCGAAGAAGCGACGTACGGCTTCAGCGTCGCGCAAATCTACGCCATCCGAGATTATACGCGCGGATCCATGGCGGCCTGCCAGTGTGTCCGTCGCCGCGGCGACGCGGTCGGCCTGGTGGCTGAAGAAGGCGACTCGATAGCCCGCCTGCAGGAACGCCTCAGCCGTTGCAAAACCGATCCCGCTCGACCCGCCGGTGACCACCGCGACCTGAGCCTGAACCTGCGAACAACTCATTGTGCGGCCTCCGGAACGGGAAAACCTGCTTCCGACCGGTCAAGCGTTCCGTCGTAGAGTGACAGGGGCGGATGCGCGTCGGGATCGGTGATAGCTTCAATGAGCCACGGTTTTCTGGACGCTATCGCCGTTTGCAGCGCCGGCAGTATTTCGCCCGGCTCGCGAACTGTAGCGGCGTTGCAGCCACAGGCCTGCGCAATGGCCGCATGATCGACGGGCGCGAAATGGCAGGCGGAGGTGCATTTTCCGAACTTCACGGTCTCCGCATCCTTCTGGTAGCCAAGCACGCCGTTGTTGAGCACAATCACGGTGACGCCAATATCGAGGCGAACCATGGTCTCCAGCTCCGCCCAGGAATGGGCAAATCCGCCGTCTCCGACAAGGGCTACGACCGGATCAGCAGGCGCTGCAAGCTTTGCGCCCACAGCCAAGGGCAGTCCCCAGCCGAGGCCAGCAAGACCGCGCGGCGTCAGGAACCGCTGTCCTGCGGCAAGAGCCGTGAGCTGGCCGACCACCCACATGGAAGAGTAGCTGGCATCCGCGACCACCGTCGTGCGCGGCGTTAGACACCGCTGCAGCTCCGCCATGATCCGCTCGGGCCGAAGCGGCTTGGCATCACTGGCTGCGAACTTGCGCCGCTCGGCTTCGAACCTTGTCCGGAAATGCGCAATCTGACGCTCCAGCGCCTTGCGTCCGGCCCGGCGCAGCGAGAGGTCGCGGCGTTCCACAACGGCGGTGAGCGCCTCCATTGTTTCCGCGGCATCGCCGACCAGACGCAGTGCCTCATAGTTGCGACCGATCTCGACGGGATCCACGTCGATGTGGATGATCCGCGCGGATCGAGGGATCAAGCGCCAGCTGTCGGTGCCGTTCTGGTTCGTGCGCGTGCCGATGAGAAGCACCACATCGGCATTCCCGAGAAGCTCCCTGGAATGGCGTCCCAGGGAGCCTGGTCCGGTGAGCGAGGCGATGACGCCCAGCGACAGCGGATGCGTTTCGTCCACTGCTCCCTTGCCCATATTGGTCGTTGCCACAGGCAGATGCGCGGCCTCCTGCAGTCGCGAAAGCGCCTCGGACGCGCCGCGCGATAGCGCCCCGCCGCCGGCCATAGCAACCGGGCAACGTGCTTTGACGAGAATATCGGCCGCGGCCGCAATCACCTGATCGGCCGGCCGATTCCGGTCGACCGGCCAGTTGCCGAGCGCGACCTTCCGTTCCATGATAGGCTGCGAAGTCGGCTCGCGCAGGAGATCCGCAGGCAGAAGAAGCACTGCTGGGCCCGGGCGCCCGCTACCGGCCGCGGCAAAAGCTGCATCCACATAGTCCTCCACCCTGTCGGCAGTCAGGATGCGCCCGACCCACTTGGCGCAGGGCTGGAAGAGGCCGGTCTGATCGATCTCCTGGAACGCATTACGGTCGAGGTGCGGCCGCTCCACCTCCTGGACCAGGGCAATGATGGGGATGCTCGCCTTCAGCGCCTCGGCGAGAGGCGCAACCAGCAAGGTAGCCGCGGGACCGTTTTGCGCGGCTACCACGGCAATGCGACCGGAACGGCGGGCGTAACCGTCAGCCATCGCACCGCCCATGTTCTCCTGACGATAGGCGACCTGCCGGATCCCCATTTCCTCTGCGGCCAGGATTACGGCCGAGGGCAGGCTTTGGGCGAAAACGAATTCGACACCGTGGCGCTTTAACGACCGTGCGATGCGCGTCGCGACAGTTTCTTCTATGGTCTGCGACATCACAGCGCCTCCCCTTCACGCCCACCCCTTGTGGCCAGGAAAGCTTCGAACACGTGCACGATCTCTGCGATCTCGGCCTCGCCCATCGGCGTAGAAAGGCATGCTGCCGCTCCATCCGGAAGAATGATGCCATTGCATCTGAAGAATCGTGACATCATCTTCATCGTCCTTGCCTCGGCAGGACTGCAATAGGCTTCTCGAAAGTCCCTTGGCGGTGTCGGCTTTGGATGGATCCGGAAAAGAGACGCCGCGCCTGTGATGCTGAAGGGCGCATCTGCGCGTCGGGCGGCCATTTCCAGCCCCGTGCGTAGCTTGTCGCCGAGGGCCTCCAGGCGTTCGAAGGCTGCCTGGTCGAGCGCCTCCATGGCCGCAAGCCCGGCGATCATCGAGATTGGATTTGCAGAGAACGTGCCGCCCTGTGGAAGCAAGGGCCGGCCTCGGCTGGTATCGAACACCGACATGATCTCGGTGCGACCGCCCACGGCACCGATCGGGAATCCACCACCGATGATCTTTCCGAGGGTGAAGAGATCAGGTTCAAGCCCGTAGCGGGAGGCGGACCCGCGGTAGCCCAGTCGGAAGCTCAGCACCTCGTCGCTGATGATCAGTATTCCGAGCGCCCGCGCGGTCTCCTGGAGCGCGGAAACGAATGCGGGCTCGGGCGCCACGAGGCCGGCGCGACTCGGCATCGGATCGATGACGACGGCGGCAAGGCGCTCGGCGTTGGCCTTCAACAGCCCTACGGCGCCATCGGCGTCGTTGAAGCGCAGCACGACCGCTTCTTCAAGGACGGAAGTTGGCATTCCGCGATAGCAGGGCACCGGCTCGGGCGCATCGGCCGGTCCCCAATTGTCCGGCGTGCTCGCCTGCGTCACCTCGACCCAGTCATAGGCGCCGTGATAGGCCCCTTCGATCGTTGCAATCGCGCTGCGGCCTGTGAACGCCCGGGCTGCCTTGATCGCGAACATGACGGCTTCGGTGCCTGTGTTGACGAAGCGGATGCGCTCGAGTTGCGGCACGCGCTCGCACAGAAGCGTGCCGAGCGCGATCTCAGCCTCAGTCGGGTTCGCAAAGCAGGTGCCGCTGTGCAGTTGCCGTTCGACCACCGAGGCGACCGGCGCGAAACCGTGACCGTGGATGAGCGTCGTGAAGTTCGCGTTCAGATCGAGATAGCTCGCCCCGTCCACGTCGAGGAAATAGGCCCCCTCCCCTCCGGCGGCATAGCATGGCGTCGGATCGCGCTCGATCGTCACGCGCGTCGTCCCGTCGGGGAACACGCGACGGGCGCGTTCGAACAGTTCCGCCGAGCGCGGTCCCGGATGTGGGTCTATGAAAATGGTTTCGAGCCGATTGGAAGGGGCTGGCATGGCGTTCCTGCCTCCTGGTTGTTGCCATCAAACGCGATCTTGCGCTCCCAAATGAGAGCGTATTTTGATGTTTGATGCAACAAAAATATTCTAGGCCGTCATTCCACCCCCTCCTGCCGCGATATGATAAGCGAGGAAAGACGCCGATAGCCGCTGCGGATGTCGTTCTCGATCGCGGCCCGCACGGCAGCAGCATCGCCGTCCTGCAGGCCGCGCAACGCAAACAGGTGATTGGATACCCCCGTCCGGGACTGTGCGAACTCGGGGTAGAGGTCGTTGAAGGCGGGGCCGATCTGCAGCCACATCGATTCGACGATCGCTACGAGCCGGGACATGCCGCTGCGCCGATAGATGAGAAAGTGAAAATCTTTGTTGGCGTCCAGCACATCGGTGTAACGCGCCTCGTCTAGCCCGCGATTGATACGTTCCTGCAAGCGCTCCAACTCCTGGATGTCCTCCGGCGTCACTTTGGCTGCCGCCTGCTCGGCCGCCAGTCCCTCTAGGGCCAGGCGGATTTCTGTAATCTCGTCAAGGGCTGCAAGTGTCAGTTCCGGCACGACCACCGTCTTCGGGCCCAGATTTACCAGCACTCCTTCCCCGATCAGACGGGTGATAGCATCGCGCGCCGGTGTAGTGCTCACTTGGAGCGCCTGCGCGACGGAGCGAACGGTAAGCTTCATGCCGGGGCGCAGCGCGCCGCGAACGAGCGAGTCCTTCAGGCTTGTATAGGCCCGCTCACCGAGGCTCTCGTGCCGGTCGATGGGCGCGATCTCCCCGGCGGATAAGTCCGGCCTCTTTTTCTTTGGCGCATCATCCATTGCATCGTCCTTTTGGCGGGGCCGTTTCCCGCAGCGGCGATTCGGTCCGGATCTATCGTATCCACTAAATCGCAGAGGCGCGACCTTGCCAAACCGCCTGCAAAGCGACTTGACAGCATCGTCATTTTGTTGCATCAAATTTCAAATATTAACTCAGCGCCGCATTCCCGAGTGATGGAGGGACGATGACGCTCTGAGCCTCCGCCGAGGTTTCGTGGTGTCCCGACACCAGCGGCGCCGAATGCGTAGGCAGCACAGCCAGGCGCCGAATCAGGCCAATTTTCAGCATGCTGAAGCGAAAGGTGGTGAACAGTGCATGGAGCAAGCGTTTCCCTGCGGGAACTGGACAAGCGGTACGGCCGGGTGCAGGCGGTCGACCAGGTGGCGATCGACATCCGACCCGGCGAGTTCCTCTCCCTCCTCGGTCCCTCCGGATCGGGCAAGACCACCCTGCTCATGATGGTGGCGGGGTTCGAGCAGCCGGATTCAGGTGTGATATGGGTCGGCGACCGCGACATCACGCATGTGGCGCCAAACAGACGCGACATCGGAATGGTTTTCCAGCGCTATGCACTCTTCCCACACATGACGATCGCCAAGAACATCGCCTTTCCGCTGCGCATGCGCCGATTCTCGAAGGAAATGATGTCACGTGCCGTGGCGAATGCCCTGGAGCTCGTTCAATTGGAGGGTTTTGAAACGCGTCTGCCGAGCCAATTGTCCGGCGGGCAGCAGCAGCGGGTGGCGGTCGCCCGCGCCCTCGTCTTCAAGCCTCCCCTCCTCCTGATGGACGAGCCGCTCGGCGCCCTCGACAAGAAGCTGCGCGAGCAGATGCAGATTGAGATCAAGCGTCTGCAGCAGAGCTTGGGCATCACGGTGATCTACGTCACACACGACCAGGAAGAGGCGCTCACCATGTCCGACCGCATTGCGGTGATGCGAGAGGGCCATCTGGAGCAGATAGGCTCCCCTACCGAGCTCTATGACGCGCCTGCCACCGCCTTTGTCGCTGACTTCATCGGCAAAATGAACTTCTTGGATGGAGAATGTCTGCGACACGATGCCCGCTGTTTCGAGGTTGCGATCAGCCGAAGCGGTACGATCGTGCTGGATAGCGGTTCCCATCCACTCGTGACCTCGCCTCAGCGCGGCGCTCGGGTGCGGCTCGCAGTGAGGCCGGAGCGGATCGAACTTGTGCCGTATGGGAGCCAGAATCTCAATGGCCTCGTCGAGGCGGTAATCTTCGTCGGTTCATCCCACACGTTTCTTGTGCGGCTTGCCGGAGGGGAATTGCTTCACGTCCAGTGTCAGGCGAGCCGCGCCGGCAATTCCCTCTGTGAAGGCGATCGCGTCGGGATTTCCATCCCGAGCAACTCCGTGCTGGTTTTCCCGCAGATGGAGTGCTGAGCGATGCCGGAAAACCCCGTCCTTAGGCGCCGAATCCGCGGCCGGCCCCTTTCGGCCGGTGGATACGGAACGACCGCGTCCCTCGTGCTCGTCTCCCCGCTCATCCTGTTACTCGTCAGCGCCTTCGCTTACCCCGTGGGCCGACTGCTGTGGAATAGCGTCTTTACGCCGGAACCGACGCTCGCCCATTACGCGCGCATCATAGCCGAGCCGCTCTACCTCATTGTCCTTTGGCGCACGTTCGAAATTGCCTTCATCGTCACTGCTCTGGCGTTTCTGCTCGGCTATCCGGTCGCCTATGCGATGGCGCGGGTCCAAGGTCGACGCGCAATCCTGGTCGCGGCCTGTGTTCTTGTTCCCCTGTGGACGAGCGTACTTGTGCGCTCCTACGCCTGGATCGTGCTCTTGCAGCGCAATGGAATTGTCAACACCGTCGTGCAGGAGATGGGACTGTCCAAGGCACCGCTCCAGCTTCTCTATACCGAAGGTGCGGTCATCCTGGCGATGACCCATGTTCTGCTACCCTTCATGGTCCTGCCGATCTATTCGACGCTGCGGAACATCCCGGATGAATTTGCAAAAGCGGCCCGCAACCTCGGAGCGAGCGCACCACAAGCCTTTCTCCGGATCACTTTTCCGCTCAGCCTGCCAGGGGCGGCGGCCGGTACGCTGATAACCTTCATCCTAGCGCTTGGCTTCTACATCACGCCGGCGCTGGTGGGTGGCCCGAGTACGCTCATGATGTCCACCCTTATAGCGCAGCAGACGACGGAACTGCTCGACTGGCCTTTCGCGGGGGCGCTGTCCGCGATTTTGCTTGTGTCAACGCTACTGCTCGCCGCTCTGTATCGCCGGGCCCTCTCGTTCAGCAAAGGATTTTCGAATGGCTGAGGTCGACCTTGCAATGGCCGCGCGCGCTGCGAGGGAACGCAGCCGGACAGGAGTAGACATGGCCCGCGTCTTTGCAGGTCTTGGACTTAGCCTCGTGCTGTTCTTTCTCATTCTGCCCACTCTCATCGTGATCTCGATGTCGGTGGGAACTTCATCCTACATCGCATTCCCCCCTGAGGGCTTCACGTTCAAGTGGTATGCCCAATACTTCCAGGATCCCGACTGGATGGCCGCTACCTGGTTCAGCCTTCGTATCGCCGGCATTACGACCTTGGCGGCAACGGTGATCGGCACGCTGGCAGCGATCGCGCTTGTCCGCGGGTGCCTTCCCGGCAAGGAGTTTGTCCAGGCCGTCACGATTGCCCCGCTAGTCGTCCCGCACATTGTCGTCGCGGTCGCGCTTTATCTCACCTTCGCGCCCCTCGGCCTGACAGGTAATCTGTACGGTTTCGTGATCGCCCATACGATGCTTGCCGTCCCCTATGTCGTGATCACGGTGGGAGCGGCGCTGCAGCGCTTTGATCCCGCGCTGGAGCTTGCAGCGCTCAATTGCGGCGCGACTCGCCTCCAGGCATTCTTCCACGTTGTCCTGCCCAACATCCTGCCGGGCGTTGCGGCCGGTGGCGTGTTTGCCTTCCTCGCATCGTTTGACGAGGCGACAGTCGCCTTCTTCATATCCGGCATCGAAGGCAAGACGATCACACGCAAGATGTTCGAGGATATCGACTTCAACCTCACCCCCGTCATCGCCGCGGTCTCGACGGTCCTGACCCTGGTGTCGCTTGCCCTTATGGGCACCATCGAAATCGCACGGCGCAGGAACGAGGCCAACTCAGATGGCTGATCGCCTGACCCCGCATGAAAGAGCGACTGGAGGCTTTGCATGAACATGCCGCGAAAAGCGGAACAAATGCGTTCCGCGACGTTCCCGAAGACGCGACGGATTCTGGTTGGGTGCGTGTTCCATGAATCGCACGGATTCAGCCCGCATATAACGGGAGCCGATCAATTCGAGATCGACAGGGGCATGACGTTGCTGATGCAGGCGCGGCAGTCCGACACGACCCTCGGGGGTATGGTGCGCAAGACGGAAGCGTTGGGCCACGAGGCGATTCCTGCCATTTCCATCAGCGCCCCGCCGAGCGGCCGCGTTGACCATGGATTTTACGCCAGGATCCGTATTGAACTCATCGAGCTCGCGCGGCGCGAGCGATATGACGCCATCGCGCTCGAACTGCATGGCGCCATGGGCACAACTGAACTTGCGGATGCGGAGGGCGATCTTCTCTCGGACCTACGTAAAGCCGTCGGGCCGAACGTTCCGATTGGCGTCGGCCTCGACCTGCATGCCCATGTGACGCCCGCTATGCTCGATGCAGCCGATATCTGCATCGCCTGCAAAGAGAACCCTCATTCAGACGTAGTCGAATGCGGTGAGCGCGTGATCGAGGGGCTTCTGGCCATGCTTGACGGCACGTTTAAGCCAACCATCACAATGGCCAAAGCGCCGATGATCCTGCCAGGTGCTGCGGAGACAGCAATAGGCCCGCTTGCGGAATTGCATGCCAGGGCCCGCTCCATACAAGGGGTGCATCCCGAGATCTGGGACATCTCGATCTACAATGTCTTCCGCTACCTGGACGACGAGGATATTGGCCAAGCAGCCGTCGTGATTTCGAACGGAACAACCGAGAGTGCCATAAGTGCAGCCGAGGAATTGGCCAGTCAGTTCTGGGCGTGGCGTGAACGTTTCCGTGACGATCTCCTGACGATCGACCAGGTTCTCGACGTGGCGGCAAAGGACCCACAGGGGCGCCCCTATATATTGGCCGATATGGGGGACCGGGTGTTGGCGGGCGCGCCGGGCGACAGCACGGCGATCCTCATGCATGCTCTGTCTCGCGGCGACGAACTTCGTGGTGCAATCCCCGTGACCGATCCCGCCAGCGTCGAGGCCGCCACGGTAGCTGGCGCAGGCGCCCGTATCACACTGGACGTGGGTGGACGTCTGACGCCCGGCTTCAGACCCTTGAGGATCACCGGCAGGGTTTTGGCTGTCGGCGACGGCCGCTTCGTCATGGCAGGGCCATTCCGGGGTGGCGAGGAGACGAGCCTCGGACGCACCGCCGTCCTTCTCGTGGAGGACCGGATGTGCATCCTTCTAACGAGCAAGCCCGGCTTTACCCACGATCCCGCAGCTTTCACAAGCCAGGGGATCGACCTTGCTGCGCAGGATTTCGTAGTCGTGAAATCTGGATACCACTTCAAGATGAACTTTGCCGGCATTGGAACTCCGCTCAGCGTGGCGACGCCCGGTATCGGTTACTACACACGTGGACAGCTCAGTTGGCAGAAGGCGCGCTTCTGGCCGGAACACGATATCTCCGCGCCACGGATCGAAGCGATCGTTCACGGGAGGGGCAAAGATATCGCTTGAGCCCGAGCCTGGCGCATCGATCTGCCGTCTTCTGCCAAGGGTAGGTAGACGGGACAGGCGATAAGATTGCGCTATGGCGAGATTCGGCACGAGCGGACCGGCGTGGTCGGCCTCGAATACGGCTCTTCATCCGTGAGGACGGACAGCAAAGCCACCCGCATGGCTTCGTATTTCGCGCGCTCAAATACGCCCACCGCTGACCTCGCAAGGCTCAAGAAGGGCATCGAAGCTAAAGGCGCCAGCGTGTCGGCATCTCTACCCATCTCCGCCCATTTGGGTGGGCGACCCGCGGTCACGGACGCGATCTTGCAGGCGAGCGATGCGGTTTTGCTCCTGCCGGGGCTTATGAATCCCTCGCTGCCCTTGCATCCCTGCGTGCCACGGGCGCCCTTGCATCCGATGTCATGATTCTCGGCACCGGCGATTGGCCGCAGGAGCAACTGGCCGAAGCGGTGCTTGCCGGTGCTCTTTCATGTCGGTTCGAGTTGCATGCGGTCGGTGGTGTGGGCGGGCGTTACCACGCGCAATTCGGTCGGCCTATATCCGCCGATGCAGCCTACGGGTTCGATGCGGTGGCGCTGGCTATCGGAATCGTTCGCGCCCATGGCGCGGATAGGCTCACCGCCGTAACACTCCAATCGCTCCCCAAGAGAGTACATCAGGGCTTAAACACAGTAGCCGGGTTCGGCGAAATGGGGGTGCTCCACCTCTACTTTCTGATGTCTAGTCTCCACTGTGCCTTCGAGGATAGCTACCCAACGGCTCACAGAGTTTGATATTGCAGCGCGAGGCCCAGCATCCTCGTCAAGCGGCAGCAATGCGCCGCCGGTCCCAATCCAACCCAGCCCATTACCCCTTATCGCGCTGGAAAATCCAATCATGCTCCGGATGGTTCTTGAAGCGCCACTTGCGCAAGGGGCCGGCCATGACGTTGAGGTAGTACATCTCGTAGCCATAAGGCGCGCCGCAGGGGTGATGGCCGCGCGGAACCAGGGCCACGTCGTGGCTCGCAACCGCCATGGCCTCGTCCAGGCCGCCGTCCTCGGTGAACACGCGCTGGAAACCGAAACCCTGTTCGGGGTTCAGGCGATGGTAATATGTCTCCTCCAGATAGGTCATCTCGGGGTAGTTGTCCTCGTCGTGCCGGTGGGGCGGGTAGGAGGACCAGTTGCCGGCCGGCGTATAGACCTCGGTGACGAGCAGGCTGTCGGCGACGTCGCGGTTTTCCATCGCGATGTTGTGGATGAAGCGCGTATTGGCGCCCTTCCCGCGCTCTTCCAGGCTTATGCCGGCGGGGCCAATCACCTGGGTGTCGTGGCCGCCCCTGCCGGGGGCGCTGCAGACGGCCAGCGTGCATGCCGTGGTGGCGGTGGCGGTCCAGCCGGCGCCATTGGGAATATAAACGGCGTGCGGCGGCAGGCGCTCGAACACGTCCATGCGCTCGCCCAACTCGCCGAAATCCTTGCCCGCGCCGGAGATCTCCGCCTTGCCCTCGACCAGCACGAGGATCACCTCGCTGTCGCCGGTCTCCTCCATGGCGGTCTCGCCGGGCGCGAGGCGGTAGAGCCCGAAGCCGACATAGCTCCAGCCGGCCGATTGCGGCGTGATATTATGGACCTTGCCGTTCGTTCCTGCGGGCTTGACCAGAAGGTCGGGCATGGCGGTCTCCTTATTGCTCGGTTTGCCAGGCTACTCGTTTTCTGTGTGCTTGTTGGAGCATGATCTTTGCCGAAAACCGGTATCCGCTTTTCGGGATCGCGCTCTAATCGTCCGGCGTCTTGGCGATCAGCAGCACCCAGGCGGCATAGGCGCCGGCGCCGGTGAACAAGATGCCCCAGAAGGGCGCGCCGGAGACGAACTCGAACAGCCCCCAGCCGATGCAGATGGCGACCACGAGGACGCGCCGCCACAGCGGGCGGAAAAAGGGATGGCTTGCGTCGAGAAAGCTCATGCCGCGTCGGCCCGATCCAGCCCTGCGTCCACTGCTGCCTGCCTCAGCGCCTTCAGGCCCATGGACTGATAAGCCACGGGGTCGGCCTTGAGCGGGTCCTGTTCGGCCTCGATCACCAGCCAGCCTTCATAACCGCCGCGCGCCAGCACCTTCAGCACGGGCGTGAACTCAATGCCGCCTTCCGCATCGCCCGGCACGGTGAACACGCCGCGCCTGACGCCTTCGAGGAAGGAAAGTCCCTCCGTCTCCACCTGCGCGCGGATGGCGGGGCGCACATTCTTGGCGTGGAAATGGCCGATGCGCCCGGCATGGGTCTCCGCCAGCTCCACGGGATCGGAGCCGCCGAACCAGGCATGGCCCGTATCGAGGAGAAGCTTTGTCGCCGGCCCCGTGCTCGCCATCAGCTTGCCGATCTCCTCGCGGTTCTCGACGATGGTGCCCATGTGGTGATGGTACACGAGGTGGATGCCCTGTTCGGCGCAGTATCGCGCGAGCGCCTCGACGCCGGCGCAGAATCGCGGCCATGAGGCCTCGGGCAGCACGGGCCGGTCGCGCAGCGCGACCGCGTCGTTGCCGTGAACGGCGTTCGAGGTCTCGCACACGATGCAGACCTTGCACCCATTGGCCTTGAGCATGTCGAGATGCGGCTGGATCGCCTTCTTCTCGGTCTCGATGTCGTTGACCAACAGGTTTAGCGAGTGCCAGCCGGACACGAAAACCAGGCCATGGGTCGCCAGAACGGCTTTCAGCTCGGCGCCGTCGGCGGGCATCTTGTGGCCCTTCTCGATGCCGTCGAAGCCTATTTCTGCCGCCTCGCGCAGGCACTGCTCGAGCGGGATGTGCGAGCCGATGCTCTGATCGTCGTCATTGGACCAGGCGATGGGATTGGTGCCGTAGCGGATCATTCAGTTTCTTTCTTTCAACATGGCTTCATATCTTTTGCGCGCCGCCCTTACTTCCTCGCGGTTCGAGGTTTCAGGCACCGCGACGTCCCACCAATGGCCGCCCGCCTCGGTGGAGGGATAGGGATCGGTGTCGATGACCACGACGAACGGACCGTCGGCCTCGCGCGCCTCGGCCAGCGCTCCTTCCAATTCGGCGATGGAGCCCGCCTTGCGCGCCGTCGCCCCCATCGAGGTGGCATGGCCCACGAAGTCGATCCGCGACGGGTTCGCATGCTGCGCGTGATCGAGCAGATTGTTGAACTCGGCGCCGCCGGTGCTCATCTGCAGCCGGTTGATGCAGCCATAGCCGCGATTGTCGGTGATGACGACGGTTATCTTGATCCCCATCATCACGGCGGTGGCCAGCTCCGAGTTCATCATCATGTAGGAGCCGTCGCCGACCATGACGATCACGTCGCGCGCCGGCTCGGCCATCTTGATGCCCATCCCGCCGGCGATCTCGTAGCCCATGCAGGAGTAGCCGTATTCCATGTGGTAGCTGCCGGGCCGCCCGGCCTTCCACAGCTTGTGCAGTTCGCCCGGCATGGTTCCCGCGGCGCACATCACCACGGTGTCCTCGCGGGCGGCGCGCTGCACCGCGCCGATCACCTGCATGTCGCTGGGCAGGGCGTTGCCGTCACCCGAAGGGGCCTGCGTCACCGCGTCGGCGGCGGCAAACCAATTCGCCTTGAACGCCGGGTCCGGCGCTTGTGCCGTCCAGCCGCCCAGCGCCTTCGACAGGAGATCGAGCCCCACGCGCGCGTCGGCAACCAGCGGCTGGGCATCGTGCTTGTAGCCGTCATAGGGCTGGACATTGAGGGCCAGAAGCTTGCGCGACGGGTTCTTGAACAGCGCCCAGGAGCCGGTGGTGAAGTCCTGGAAGCGCGTGCCGACGCCGAAAACGAGATCGGCTTCGGCGCAGACCGCGTTGGCGCTTGCCGCACCCGTCACGCCCACGGGGCCGAGATTGAGCGGATGATCCCAGGGCAGCGCCGATTTTCCGGCCTGGGTCTCGACGATGGGGATCGCGTGCTTTTCGGCAAAGGCCTTCAGCGCCTCGCAGGCGCCCGCATAATGCACGCCGCCGCCGGCGACGATGACGGGACGGCTGGAGGCGCGGATCGCCTCGACCGCCGCCGCAAGCTCCACCTCGTCGGGATGAGGCCTGCGCCGCCGCCATATCCTTTCCTCGAAAAAGCTTTCCGGCCAGTCATAGGCCTCGGCCTGCACGTCCTGGCAGAAGGCCAGCGTCACCGGCCCGCATTCGGCCGGGTCCGTCATGACCCGGAATGCACGCGGCAGCGCCGTCAACAGATGCTCCGGCCGGCTGATCCGGTCGAAATAGCGCGAGACCGGGCGGAAACAGTCATTGACGCTCACCGTGCCGTCGCCGAAATCCTCCACCTGCTGCAGCACGGGATCCGGCCCCCGATTGGCGAAGACATCGCCCGGCATGAACAGGACCGGCAGCCGGTTGACGTGGGCGAGCGCCGCCGCCGTCACCATGTTGGTGGCGCCGGGGCCGATCGACGAGGTGACCGCCATCGCGCGACGGCGGCCAAGCTGCTTGGCATAGGCAATCGCGGCGTGCGCCATGCCTTGCTCGTTGTGGCCCCGCCAGGTCGGCAGTGTGTCACGCGCCGCATAAAGCGCCTCGCCGAGACCGGCGACATTGCCGTGCCCGAAGATCGCCCACATGCCGGCGATGAAGGGTTCGTCTTCCTCGTTCATCTGGGCGGCGATGTAGCGGGTAGCGGCCTGAGCGGCGGTCAGTCGGACGGTTTTCATGCTGCCTCCCCTTTTCTGGCGCGCGCACGCGCCCTGTCCCAGACGGCGCAAAGCGCGGCGTATCTTTCGGCCATGTCGGAAACCGCTTCCTGATCGTCGATGTTCCCCGAAAACCATTTCCTGGCGGCATCGGCGAAAATGGTGCGGCCGACCGCGAAGCCCTTGACCAGGTCGAAGCCGGCGGCCACCGCGAAACTGTCCTCCAGTTCCTCCGCCGGCGCATCGAGGCCGAGGACGACGATACCACGGGTGTGGGGGTCGTTGCGATGGATGGCCTCGCAGGCCTTGCGCCAGGCCTCGCGCGATTTCATCGGTTCGAGCTTCCACCAATCAGGATAGACGCCGATCTCATAGAACCGATCGATGACGGCGGCGGCCGTCTCGTCGTCGCAGGCGGCGACCTTCGAGGGTATGATTTCCAGCAGCATTTCCAGGCGATTGCGCCGCGCCGCCGTGAAGAGCCGCTTGACCACGTCCTCCTGCTGCGCCTTGGTCGCGGCATCGTCGCCAGGATGATAAAAGCACAGCACCTTGACCACATGCTCCAGCGGCCATTCAACCAGGCCCCCATAGTCCGGACCGATCTCCGGCTCCAGGGTCAGCGGGCGCGAGCCCGGCCATTCGACGGGCCGGCCGATCCACAACCCGGTGCCGGCAGCCTTGTAGAGCGCGTCACGGCCATGCCGCCCGTCGCACAGAATGCCATAGCCCGGCCTGTCGCCGGCGACGCGGTGCACGGCTTCAAGGCAGAGCGTCTTGAACACGCCGATACGCGCCGGATCGGCTCCTGCCTCCCCGGCGATCTCCTCCAGTTGCAGGCGATGGTCGAAGGCGAACACCCGCATTTGCGACCAGTCGCCCTTGCGGTTGGTGGCCCAGTGCACCTGCTCAAGCGCGGCGTCTTTGCGCAGGGCGCGATTGCGGACGCCGGTACGGAAAAAATACTGCAACTCCTCCCATGAGGGATATGCGGGTGCGCATCCATGGCGCGATACGGCAAAGGCACCGCAGGCGTTGGCGTATTTGAGCGTCGTCGGCCAGTCCTCGCCGGTGAGCCAGCCCTTGAGCAGGCCCGACATGAACCCGTCACCGGCGCCCAGCACGTTGAATACCTCGATGGGAAACCCCTCGCCTGCCTCACCTTCATCCAGCGTGTCGGGAATGGCCCCGGAAAAAGCTGCGGCACCCATCGGACCGCGCTTGCACACGAGCACGGCCTGCGTCAGCCGGCGCACGGCGCGCAGAGCCTCAATGGTGTCCGTGGAGCCGCCGGCGATGTGGAACTCTTCTTCCGTGCCGACGATGAGATCGAAAAGGCCGAGCGTGCCCTGCAATTTCGCCGTCACGCGCTCGGAGGCGATAAAGCGGCTTTCGCCGGCGCCGTGACCGGCCAGCCCCCAGAGATTGGGACGGTAGTCGATGTCGAGTGCCGTTTTGCCGCCAGTCTCGCGCGCCAGCCTCAGGGCCTTGAGAACCGCAGCCTCGGTCCGCGGATGCGAAAGATGGGTTCCGGTGACGCAGACGCAGCGCGCTTCGGCGATGAACTCGGGATCGATGTCGTTCTCGTCGAGCGCCATGTCGGCGCAGTTCTCGCGATAGAAGATCAGCGGAAACTGGTCCTGATCCCGGATGCCGAGGAGCACCAGCGCCGTTAGCCTCTCCGGGTCGGTCGCGAGGCCGCGTGTATCGACGCCTTCGCGCTCCAGTTCTTCGCGGATAAAACGCCCCATATGCTCGTCGCCGACACGGCTGATCAGCGCCGACTTCAGGCCCAGCCGCGCAGTGCCGGCGGCGATGTTGGTGGGCGAGCCGCCGATATATTTGTTGAAGGAGCTCATATCCTCCAGCCGCCCGCCGACCTGCGCGCCGTAAAGATCAACCGAGGAACGGCCAATGGTGATGAGATCGAGGGGCTTCATCCTGTTCTCCTCCGTTGTTTGCGCGGTCCGGCACGCCTGTTCCGCGCCAGGGGCCATTTCGAAAGGACGTCAGGCGGTTCTCCTCCACCCCGAAACCATCCTACCGGCGAAGAAAGGTCAGCCGGCGCTGATAATGGAAGATATGTTCTATTTTATACCAAAAATCAATCATTAAATTCCATTTCAAGCGCGCCTGATGGTCCCCACGGACACCACAAGCGCCATCGCCAGCGACAGCGTTGCCGAGAGGGAGCGGAAATCGCCGAAGTCGGCTTCGGAGATCGTCAGCAGCAGCGGCGTCACCGGCCGCAGGGGACTCGCAAGCGAATCTGTGATGGCGACCACCCCCGCACCGGCCCGACGCGCGGCATCGGCCAGTTCGACGGTCTCGTGCGTGTAGGGCGCAAAGGTGATGGCGATAACGGCGTCACCCTGGCGGATTGCATGGCGGCTGTCCAGCTTGCCGACGCTGTCATGCAGCATGGTCGGCACGTCCATCTTCTCGAACGCATAGGCCAGATAGGCGGCGACCGAGAAAGCGCGGCGCATGCCCACGATATGCACCATCTGCGCCTCGGCGAGCGTCTTGATAGCCGCATCCAGGGTGCGGGGATCGATCGTCTTGGCCAGGTTTTCCAGCGAGTGACGACCGGCCTCTATGAACTCGGCCAGCAACGCGGACGGGCTGCCCGCCCCGCTTTCACGCAGTTTCTCAAGGCGGGTCGAATAATCGGGCCAGTTCTGCGAATAGTTTTCGCGAAACAGGCGCTGCATCTGGGAATAGCCCGAGAAGCCAAGCACCTGGCAAAAGCGCATGAAGGCCGAAGGCTTGACGCCCGCGCCCTCGGCCATTTCCGCTACAGTGGAAACGGCGATGCGGTCGGGATTGGCGGCGACGAAGTCGGCGCATTGGCGCAACCGCTTCGGCAGGCCGCCGGAGATGTCCAGCATCCGGTCCATCAGTTCTTCCACCGTCGCCGGTGCGGGGGATGCGTCCATCGGAGTTTCTTTCATTCAGCTTGACAAATGGTCTACCATGATCCTACGCGTTTGGAATAAAAATTCCAAGCATCGTCGCTGGGAATATGTGGGAGGTTGTCATGGCAGATGTGGGCATGGGCCTGATCGGCACCGGCTTCATGGGCAAGGCGCATGCGCTGGCCTACCGCGCGGCCAAGGCCGTGCTTGGCGATGTTCCCCAGGCCCGGCTGGAACTTCTGTGCGATACGCCGGCGGAGCGTGCCCGGCAGATGGCGGAGCAGTTCGGCTTCGCCCGGTGCACGGACGATTGGCGCAGCCTGGTAGAGGATACGAAAGTCGATCTCGTGTCGATCACCACGCCGAACCGGATGCACCGGGAGATGGCGCTGGCGGCGATCAGGGCGGGAAAGCACGTTCATTGCGAAAAGCCCATGGGGCTGACACTGGCCGAGGCCGAGGAAATGGCCGAGGCGGCGGAGCGGGCGGGCGTGAAGACCATGGTCGGCTACAACTATATCAAGAACCCGGCTTTCCTTCACGCCCAGCGCCTCGTGCGCGAGGGTGCGATCGGCAGGCCCGTCCATTTTCGCGGCTGGGTCGACGAGGATTATCAGGCCGATCCCGACCTGCCGTGGACCTGGCGGGCCAGGTTGGACGAGGCCGGACTTGGTGCCCTCGGCGATCTCGGCTGCCACCTGGTTTCCATGGCCCATGGGTTGATGGGGCCGGTGGAAAGCCTCATTGCCGACATACAGACAATCCATGAGACCCGCCCGTTGGCGGACGGCAACGGGCGGGGCAAGGTCGAGAACGAGGATACGGCCACGGCGCTGGTGCGGTTTCGCGGCGGCGCCCATGGCTCGCTGTCGACATCGCGCTCGGCCTGGGGCCGCAAGAACAGGCTCGGCTTCGAGGTGCATGGCACCACCGGCATGATCGTCTTCGACCAGGAGCGCATGAACGAACTGCAGCTATACCGGAACGAAGGGCCCGCCGGCGAACAGGGTTTCAAGACGATCCTGACCGGCCCGGCACATCCCCCCTACGGCCATTTCTGCCCCGCGCCCGGTCACCAGCTGGGCATCAACGACCTCAAGGTCCTGGAAGCCGGCGCGTTCCTGCGATGGATCGGCGGCGGCGAAAGGTCGGGACCAGACTTCGCCGCCGCGCTGGAGTTCGAGAAAATCATCCATGCTATTGCCGCCTCGGCACGGGAGGGGCGGCGGATCGAGGTTGCATGACAACCCCGCCCCGTCATCAACTCTGAGGAAGTCCGTTGATACGCTGGCTCGAGTGTTGGCGGCCCCGACATCGGATAGCCATACTCTCCAATACACTCTCCGATGCGGATCCGCTCCACCTGTCGAAGACACATATCCGGCGACGCTCGATCCCCGAGCGGAAGGATTCGCCGACGGCAATTCGAATCGAGAACGGTGGTAATACGCCCCATCTCGACCGTTCCGGGGCAACTCTGGGGCTGTCCGGAGGCAGACATTGCAGACTGCCAAGCTGCAGGTCGACGCCACGTCGGAAGCGGAATTCCGGACAACGGTCCAGTTCGACTTCAACCAGACACTCACGAATAGATAAGAGGCTGCGCAAACGCTGACAAACAGCCGATCATGCGTACCCGTGAGGCGCCTATCCTGGCTGGATATTGTGGTTCAGGCGAAACAGATTTCCGTGATCGTATCGCCTCTTGAGTTCCGCCAGCCGCTGGAGATGCGCCTGGTCGAAACATCCGCTCGCTTCGATATCAGGCTCGAAGTTGGAGTAGCTTGCACCGCTGGCAAATTTCGCCATGCGGTCGCACGCATCGCGGGCCCAGTTTCTGTTCGCCTCGTCCTCCTGCCGGTCCTCCCAATTCGATTCCGCGCCAAGGAGGTACGGCGAGCCGCGTGACCCAAAGGCGGTCTCTTTGGGGCCGACGCTCGCCATGGCGCCGCCGAGTTGCCAGATATCGACTGTCGACAGCGGTGATGGCCGCTCGGCAGCCAATTCCAGGAGCACGTCGATCGCCTCATCGTCGAAACGGTCAAGGAAGAGCGATTTCCAGTAGTAGCGCAGGCCGTCGGGGTAATCTTGGTCGAACATCGACTGCACCTCGACATAGGGTGCCGGACCGCTGAAGTCGCAAAGGGGATTGGCGAGTTCGCGCAGCGGTTGCAGCATCGGGTGCCCCTCCTCCACTGTCCCACAATGCAGCGCCGCAATCGCGACAAACTGGTGTCCGTGGATATCTTCCGGGAAACTCTCCTCCGCAGGCACTGTGCCGCACAGCACGATGGAACTGACCTCATCGGGTGCCGTATCACAAAATCCACGCCAGCCGCGCAGGACCTGGCGGCCGTCGGCAGCCGGATAAAGGACAAAACAGAACATGATTTCGGGGCCGACCGGATGCAGGACATACTCGAATTCCGTGACGACGCCGAAGTTTCCGCCACCGCCCCGAACGGCCCAGAAGAGGTCCTTGTTCTGCTTCCCGCTCGCCGTGACGACGGAACCGTCGGCGGTCACGATCTCCACGGAAGCGAGATTGTCGCAACTGAGACCCCATTTGCGCCGGAGCCAACCCAGCCCTCCGCCCAGCGTAAGCCCCGCTATGCCGGTTCTCGATACGAGCCCTCCCGGTGCGGCCAGGCCAAAGGGCTGGGTGGCGCGATCGACGTCGGCCCAGGTGGCCCCGCCGCCGGCCCGTGCGCGCCGGGCCGCCGGGTCAACGCGCACATCGTTCATTGGCGAGAGATCGATGACCATGCCGCCGTTGCAGGTCGCGGAACCGGCGACATTGTGCCCGCCTCCCTTGACCGCGACGAGGACATCGTTTTTCGCGGCGAAACGCACGGCAGCGGATACGTCATCCGAGGATGCGCAGCGCGCGACAAGCGCCGGACGGCATTCGACCGCGCCATTCCAGATGGAAGCGGCCTCATCGAACCCGTGGTCGCCGGGACGGAGGAGTTCGCCTTCGAAATGTCGCGAAAGCGCAGCCACGCCATTACGTCCGGTTCGTGCGGAACGGAGTGCTGACGTCCTTGTTTCCTGGAGAGCCATCGTTTCCTCCATTTCCCAATATCGAGTCCCGAAAAAATGTGGCCGGGTTTGCGAAGCTGGACCAGTGGTCCCGCGGTGAACCGGGAAGTGATTTGGATCTGCACGGGAAATCAGTAGGATAAGAGGGACGGACGGCTGCTGGATGGAACGTGATCGCGCGCAGGGTGCCGTCAACTGGACTCGGAGTGCACGAGATGGAAGACCCGGACAGGTCTCCCGGCACCGGGACGCGGGAGAAAATTCTCGACATTGCCGAGCGGGCTGTCCTCGCTAAAGGCTTCGGAGCGACCTCCATCGAGGAACTCGTGGCCGAGGCAAACATCACCAAGAACGGCTTTTTCTACCACTTCGCCAACAAAAACGCCCTGGCACTGGCGCTGCTGGAGCGCTACGTGGAACGCGATGATGCGCTTCTCGATGATGTCTTCGCGCGAGGCCGAGAACTGTCCGACGATCCGCTACAGTCATTTCTCATCGGCCTGAAGCTGCTGGCGGAGATGATGGCCAAACTGCCGGAAGCCTTTCCGGGCTGTCTCGTCGCCACCTTCTGCTACCAGGAACGCCTTTTCGACAAGGATGTCCGCGCGTTGACGCATGACATCGTGCTACGTTGGCGCGCGCGGTTCCGCGAGAGCATCGATGCCATAGCCGAACGCTACCGACCGGTGGGGGAGGTGGATCCGGACGCACTTGCCGACATGATCTCCACAGTTATCGAAGGCGGTCTCGTTCTCAGCCGCGCCACCGGAAACAGCGTCATCCTGCCAGACCAGATCATGCTGATGCGCAACTACGTGAAACTGTTGTACCTGCCTGATGGCGAACGGGTGACATGGAGACCGGTTGAATAAGGGTGAAGGTTGGCCTGCCCCCGCAGTAAGCTAAAATCCGGGGGTTGTTCTGGATTGGCCGGAGCCAAGCAGCAAGCTTAGCGAGGGCGAACCATGAAAGAGAAAGCATAATTTTCATCGGCTTGAATACCTCGAAGCTGAATATTTCGGTTGCGGTTGCCGAAGGAGCGCGCAACGGCGATGTGCGGTTATTCGGCGATATCTCGTCGGAGAGGGCGTCTGTGGCATCGATGGTCAACAAGCTCTCAAGGCGTGGAGCCAAGCCCGACTTTTGCTATGAGGCGGGCCCGACGGGTTACAGTCTCTACCGTCAGATTGTTGAACCGGGCCATGACTGTGTGGTGGTGACGCCATCACTGACGCCCAAGCGTGCGCTGCATCGAGGCGTCAGAAAGCTCCCCGGCTCCTCGCGTCAATCGGTCGACGGCGGGGCACGCAGCTTATCGGCCGTCGCCTGCATGCGCCGGCCATGCGGGATTGCGGTCTATTTTTTGGCCATGTGCTCGATCACATGGAACGGAAGTTGCTCAGTGCCAAAGCCGCTTCGCAAACTGAAATCAAGAACGTGGCGGAAAGAAAAGAGACGGGTATCGATCGCACACGCCGCCTACTTTATGTGACCTGCAGCCGTGCCGAGAATAGTCTCGCGCTTGTCGCCTACACGGAGGAGAACCCCTCTGCAGTTAAGTCGTGCGACGTGCAGGCCTGACGTTACAATCGTAGCGGCTGAGATTTTCACAGTCAGCTCTCATCAAATCGAGAACCGGGAAAGCTGCCGGTCGCCTTCCAGAATGCCCGGCTTGGGCCACAACGGCCGAGTTTGGAGGCGCTTAGCCGCCCAAAGGGGCCGAGCTGCTCGATCACCACGCGCCCGCCTATTCTGAAACGCGGGTAGACTCCGCGATGGTTCCTGCCGTCCATTCATAGTTGCAAACCGCTTCCGTGAAAGCTCTCACCGCAGGTGAAGAGGTGCGCCGTGCCACGGAGACCAGCGAAACCTCCCGTACCACCCCCGGGTCCGCGACGGGGCGGTGGCAGACGCCCGGCAGGCAGACCGAGAATTCGGGGGCGAAGCAGACACCCATCCCCGCGGCCACCATGGCCATGATCCAGTCTTCCCGCTCACTCCGATAAGCGGTTGTGATGCGGATGCCGCGCTCACCGCACAAAACGTCTATATGATGACTGTACTCGCAATTGATGCGGTCGAGATAAGGCTCGCCTTCGACGTCGCTCAGGTGGAGCATATTGCGCATTTCAAAGGGGTGGCCGGTGCAGAAGGCCAAGCCGAAGCGCTCGGAATAGATCGACTCTGGCCGCAGCCGCTTTTCGAAAGGCCCCGGCTGCGCCATCAGCGCAACGTCCAGCTTGCCTTCCAGAAGGAGTTCGGTGAGGCGGCCCGGCACGCCTTCGATAACTGTGATGCCGATCCCCGGATGTCTTTCGTGAAAAGCATTGAGGAAGCCTACGAAGCGCAGCGGCCCAATCGTGCACATGACCCCGAGCGCCAACGGTGCCGCCTCTAGCTTCAGGAAACCCCTTGCCGTTTCTTTGGCAGCCTCGGAACGCCGGAGGATCTCCTCCAAGTGGCTGCGCATAAGACGGCCGAAATCGGTAAGTTGGACGTGGTTGCGTTCGCGATGAAACAACAGGCCGCCGAGTTCGGCTTCAAGCTTCTGGATGGCCCGCGTCAGCGCCGGCTGCGTGACGTTGGCCAACTCCGCGGCCCGGTGAAAATTCAGCGTCCGGCATGCTGCGAGGAAGTAGCGTATTTCATGCATTTCCATGACGCCCTCCAGTCGATGCCGACGCTGCATCGACGCGATGAATTCTTGGCATTTTTCGCCATTCCGAGGCGCCTGTAAACTCCTCTCCGCATCCGTCCGAAGGTGGAGCAGGATCGGTTGAGACCGCTTGCAAATCTGGGTTGAGGAGAACCGTCATGACCACGACTGTTCGTTCGCTCGCGCTCGCCGTCGGAACGGCCGCGGCACTCGTGTTTCAGGGCAATGCTGCCACCGAAGAGATTGGCATGTCGGCTGAGGCAACCATTGCCGATATCGAGAAGACCTGGGGCTTCGTGCCCGGTTTGGTAAAAGCCTTCCCGCCGTCCGCTTTGCCTGGTTCCTGGGTCGAGCTCAAAATACTGGAAAGCGAGAACACCGTGTTGTCCGCCAAGGAGAAGGCGCTGACCGCTGTTGGGGTGGCGGCCCAGATTTCCTGCCAGTACTGCGTCTGGCTCGACACCCGTTCGGCTTATCTCGCTGGCGCCACCGATCAGGAAGTGCAGGAAGCCGTGGCGGTGGCCGCAATCGCCCGCCACTGGAGCGCCGTCCTGCACGGCAACCAGATCGATATTGCAACACTGAAGCAGGAGTTCACCGAATTCGACAAGGCAGCGATGGAGATGCGCGAGAAGACCATGGCCAGGCAGTAAGCGGCGCCAAACCGCGGTCTCCCCTACAGCCTTCAAGACGACCACCGATCAAAGGAGGCAGAAAATGCTTACGACCAGAACGCCCGTAACAGCCGCAGCTGTCAAGAGAGCTACCGAGGGCAGGGACGCCCGAGCTCTGTCCGCATTCTACGCCGATGATGCGGTAATCAGGATCATCGACCGCGCAAATCCGCCGAGCAGGCCGCGCGAGGTACGAGGGAAGCAGGAGATATCAGCATTTTGGGAGGACGTCTGCGGCCGCTCGATGACGCACGCCGTGGAAGCGACAGCCGCAGAAGGCGAGCGTCTCGCCTTCACGGAAGCCTGCACCTATCCGGACGGCACCAAGGTCCTGTGCATTGCGATGGCTGACCTGAAGGACGGCATCATCGCCAGACAGACAATCGTTCAGGCCTGGGACGAATAAGTGCAACCCAGCTATTTCGGAGGAGCAAGAAAATGACCGCTTTCAACATCGTGCGGATGCGCGTCAAACCCGGCCATGAGGAGGAGTATCTCGACATGCATCGCCGGATCGATCCGACCAAGCTGGAGAGAATGCAGCAGGCGGGCCTGCGCCGCTTCTCGCTCGTCAAGATCGGCGAGCGCTCTTACTGCTTTGTTGGCGAATGGGACAGCTTCGACAGCATCGTGCAATCCAGACCGGAGATGATCGGCGAACTCGACAAGATGCGGAATATCCTGGAGGACCTGGGCAATGGGCTCGGGGTCACGGATCCCGTTTCCGGCGAAGCCGAGCTAACAATGGATACGCGGGGAAAAATCGCTGCCGAGTGACATTTGTTTGGAGGCGCCGGACTTACGCCGGCGCCTTTCCCTTCATTTCACCTGCAAGGCATTGAGCATGGGAACGGCACAGGTTCAGGGCGAACTCTGGGGCGCAAAAGCCAGAGATTGGGCCGAAGTGCAGGAGCCGGCCTGGCGGCATATCTTCGAGGCCGCCATGGCGCATGCCGGTGTAGGTCCCGGCACCAGACTGCTCGATATCGGCTGCGGCGCCGGCGGAGCCTTGATGATTGCGCGCAAGCTCGGTGCGGAGGTTGCCGGGCTGGATGGTTCGGAAAATCTGGTGACGATCGCGCGTGAGCGCCTGCCGGGTTCTCGCATCGAGGTGGGCGAGATGGAGGAGCTCCCATTCGACGACCAAAGCTTCGACATAGTGACTGGCATCAACGCATTCCAGTTCGCAGCAGATCTGGTCAATGCCCTGTCGGAGGCGCGTCGCGTCTGCCGGCGCGACGGCACGATCTTCATGCTCACCTGGGGACGGCGCGAAGACTGCGAACTGATGAAAGTAACGGTATCCAAGGTTATGGCTCTGCTTCCGCCGCCCCCCGGCGGAAATCCGCCCGGTCCGCTGCTCGACGAGGGTGACGTCGAGACCGCGATGCACAAGGCCGGGCTGGGGCCGGTTGAGACCGAGGACTTCGCCGCCGACCTTGCTTTCCCCGACATTGAAACGGCTGTTCGCGCGAACATGGCTGCCGGCGTGAACGTCAAGGTAGCGCGGCAAGCGGGCGAGGCGCGCGTCAGTGAAGTCATTCGCGCCACCTTGCCGGCGGTCACCCGAGCGGACGGCTCGGTCGTGTGGAGAAACCGGTTTCGCTGGTGGAAGGCTAGGAGGAAGTAACAACGAAAGGGAGGATAGATCATGAACGATCTCAGCTTGACGACCCTTGATGGAGGGCAGACCACGATCAGCGCCGCCACGATCGAGGCACTCGGCAGTCAGCTCCGCGGCAAAGCGCTGACCGCCGCCGATCTCGGCTACGATGATGCCCGGACGATCTGGAACGCCATGATCGACCGACGTCCCGGCCTCATTGTGCGCTGCGCCGGCGCCGCCGATGCGGTGAGCGCGGTGCGCTTCGCGCGTGACAACAGGCTTCTCGTCGCGGTGCGCGGCGGCGGGCACAATATCGCCGGCAACGGCGTCTGCGACGGCGGGCTCCTGGTCGATCTTTCGCCGATGAAATCCGTCCGCGTCGACGCAGCCGCGCGGCGCGCCTGGGTAGAACCGGGCGCCACGCTAGCCGACATCGACAAGGAGACGCAGGCATTTGGCCTCGCGGTTCCGACCGGCATTAATTCCACCACCGGAATAGCCGGCCTGACGCTTGGCGGCGGCTTCGGGTGGCTCACCCGCAAGTTGGGTCTGACGCTCGACAATCTCCTTAGCGCTGACGTGGTGACCGCCGATGACGGGCTTCTGCGTGCCAGCCTCGCGGAAAACCCGGATCTTTTCTGGGCGATCCGCGGCGGCGGCGGGAATTTCGGAGTGGTCACCGCGTTCGAGTTCCAGCTCCACGAACTCGGGCCGCAGGTGATGGCCGGCCTGGTCGTCCACCCGTTCGACGATGCCGCCTCGATCCTGAGGCAGTATCGCGAGGCGCTCGACGATGCGCCCGACGAGCTGACCTGCTGGGCGGTATTGCGGCAAGCGCCCCCGCTTCCCTTCCTGGCGGCCGAGTGGCACGGCAAACGGGTACTGGTTCTTGCGATATGCTACTGCGGTGACATCGCCGAGGGCGAGAAGGCGACGGCCCGGCTGCGTTCCATCGGCAGGCCGATTGCCGACGTTGTCGCGCCGGCACCGTTCACCGGCTGGCAGCAGGCCTTCGATCCGCTTCTGACCCCCGGGGCCCGCAACTACTGGAAGAGCCATGATTTCGGCGAGCTCTCCGATGATACGATCGGCGTCGTTCTCGATGCCATCCGGCGGCTGCCCGGGCCGGAATGCGAGGTCTTCATCGGCCATGTCGGCGGCGCCGCGGGCCGGATCGCGACGGAAGCTACTTCCTTCCCGCAGCGCAGCTCGCACTACGTCCTGAACGTGCATGCGCGCTGGCGCGAGCCGGAGATGGACCAGGCCTGCATCGGCTGGGCGCGCGGGCTGTTCGAGGCCGCCAGCCCCTACGCGATCGGCACAGCCTATATCAACTTCATGCCAGCGGACGAAACCGATCGTGTGGAGGCGGCGTACGGTCCCAACTACCGACGGTTGACGGAACTCAAGGCGCGCTACGATCGCGCAAACTTGTTCCGTCTGAACCAGAACGTGCGGCCGATGGCCGAGCGGCAAGCTGCATGATGTGAAAGGGCGACGGACGGGCCGGCCAAGGCCTTCCTTGGCCGGCTCGATACGAAGCCTGGAGGCCATCCCGCTCTAGGGACATGAGCGCTTGGTTGCCGACGGCTTGCGATGCGGCGATCCCGCTGCGCTGCGCGTTGAACTCCGGTGGCGGTCGAGACGGCTCATGATCGGGGTAACTGCGATCCCGTGGATGACGATCGAAACGAGAACCACGCAACAGACCGTGACCCAGATAACTTGCACGTCGTCGAATTCGGCCTGACCCAGGGCATAGGCGACATAGTAGAACGAGCCGAGGCCGCGGATACCGAAGAAGGAGATCGCCAACCTCTCCTGATACGGTGCGGGGTGACCAGCAAGGCTGATCCAGCCGGAAAGGGGTCGCAAGACAAGCAGGATCAGGGCGGCGACAAAAACGACCGGCCAGCTCAGCGCATTAAAAATCGTTCCCTCGGCGATGGCGGCACCGAAGCAGACCAACAACACCATCATGACCAGGCGTTCGATCTGTTCGGCGAAGCTGTGCAGGTTGCGATGGTAGCGGTGTCGCCGTTCAACCGCCCGGAAAGCCACGGCAGCGACAAAGACCGCGAGGAAGCCGTAGCCATTGGCCAACTCGGTCGTGCCATAGGCAAGGCAGGTGATGCCGAGCGCAGCAAATCCGTCATTCGATTTGGCAAGTGCCGCCCGGTTCGGCAGCCGGAATGTGAGATGCCCCATCACCCATCCGCCAATCCAGCCGATGGCCACGCCTGCGCCGACTTTCCAGATGACATCGATGAGCAGCCAGTCTGCGAGAAAGGGTTCACCCGAGGCCTGCGAGAGCGCGATCGCAATGGCCAGGTAGACGAATGGAAAGGCCGCGCCGTCGTTGAGGCCGGCTTCCGAGGTCAGCGCAAAGCGCACCTCGTCCTCCTCGCCGGATTGAGGTGGTCCAACTTGTACGTCGCTGGCCAGGACCGGATCAGTCGGCGCAAGAGCGGCGCCGAGAAGAAGAGCCGCGGCAATGCCCAATCCGAGGACCGCCCAACCGAGCAAAGCGACGCCAGCGATGGTGATCGGCATTGCAATGAAAAGAAGGCGCCATGTCATCTGCCAATTGCACCAGCCGATCGGCCGATCCAGTTTCAGCCCGGCGCCCATGAGGGAGACGATAACGACAAACTCCGTCATCCGCTCGGTGATGAACCGGTTCTCAAGTGGGTTCGCCCAGTCACTTGGCAGTAGCGGCGACCAGGTCAGCAACACCCCCGTCCCGATGCAGACCATGGGCAAGGACAACGGCAGTTCCTTCAGCAGAAGGGGTAGCCAAGCGGTCAGAAGAATGACGGCGCCAAAAATGGCCAGGAAGACGTCGTACCAATCCACTTGCGTCCACTATCTCCCTTTGCCGTTCGGCTTCATGCCTGGAACCGACGTTCCCTATCATATCTCCGGGCTGCCGCGCTCCTGATGAGCGAATGCCATGAGCGGAGCTTCGGCGTGATCATGACATCGGGTAGATCCGCGCACCATAATAGAAGCGATCCACCTCCAACTGCAGCCTTGTCCAGCACCGCCCGGTCGGGGTTGCAGTGCAGTCGATCATGACGGCCACTGTCACAATTCCATTTGATTTTGACACGTGCACGGAATGTGCGGCTTCTGGCAACCTTTGAGCTCCATTCTTAAGAAGCCCGCGAAGCCATGTCTCCAACCGATGAATTCGATTGGCTGCCGCAGTTAAGCGCTCTGGCGCTTTGCGGCTATCCTATTGCGTTCCCGCTTCGAGAGCATCGGCAGGAGGCGTAGGGGCAGACCGACTGCCTGTGGCAACGAGACCTTGAACACCTGTGACAGCACATGCCAGTCCGGCGTGCGGCCCTTGGCGACGTTGCGTGCCAGCAGATAGGCCAAGGTCTTGCCATCTTCGGCGATTTGCACATCGATCTTGGCAGCTTGGCTTGAAGTAAGCCCCATCTGTCGCAACTTCAGCCGGAAGATCAGCAGATAGCCATTGCGGGCGACTGCATCGGGGCTATCCCAGTCTAAGGCAGAGAAATAGATATTGACGCCCCGCCCGCACAGAACGTTCTTCCGCGTCGAAAAAGCCACCGAGCTGCTCTTTCGGGCCAGGGAGAGCCAGAACATGTGGTCTTCGCCGGCGCTGCGCAAATCGGTGTCGAAGCGCAAGGTCGGGTGTCGGTCGAAGCGGTAGACAACTGTGGAGGTCTGGCTGAGATACTCCTCGACGAAGGCGTCGAAGGCCGGTTGCGATGCAAGGCTGAAGATATCTTCCCATCGGTCCAGGGGTACCGGCGCAGGCTCGCGTGTTCCGCTCTTCCATCCGCGGGCGACCACAGACCGTTCGAGCCAGCTTTGTTCACTGTCATAGCGAAAATGATCGCAGAAGTAGAAGTCATGCCCCCCGTCGAGTGCACTTAGCGCAGTGCTGATGTGATATGGCTGCCACTCGTCGTCGGAATCCAAAAACGCGACGTATTTCGTCGTTTCAGGGCTGAGAAGGCCAAGTGCCTTGTTTCGCGCTGCGCCGGGGCCGCCGTTCGGCTGTGAGACGATACGCAGTTCGTGCCGAGAGGGTACAGTCAGCGTCGCCAGTTCGTCCTTGGCCGACAAGGGTGACCCATCGTCAACGACAAGGATGTTCAGTTCCACACCAGGCCGCAGGCTCTGTGCCAAGGCTGACTTGATCGCGCGCTGCAATATGCCCGTCTCGCGCTGATAGAACGGAACGATGACCGTGACTTTGATTGGGTCGGTGTTCATCGCGACACCGTCTGGGCGGCCTTCAGCGCCTTGAGATGCCGCAGCCTGACTGCTTCCACGGCGGCGACCGCCCGTTCGGTGGCGCGCGCGATTGTCGTGTCGGCGCTCAGTTGCGGTTCCTGTTTGGCAAGCCTCTGCAGGGCCCGGGCGGCGGCATGCTTCAAAGCCAGGTTGAAGGGAATAGCCACGGCCGAGTTGTCAAACGCCCGGCTTCTGCGGCCTGTTCCCTGCGCGCCGGAAAGCGCCGACCAGGCCTCACGCGTTGTGGAGGGGAAAAGGCTATGCGCCCGGAACGGTATGTCCAGCGATTCAGCCCAGTCCACCCACTTAAAGCGGTGTGCCTTCGCGATGGGCTTGACCGCCACCCACGGCGTGCGCAGAGCGTCGGCCACGATCGCACCATGCATGGATTCGGTAATGACCATGCGCGCGCCCCGTATCTGGCTCAACACGGTCTCGACGTCGCTAGACGGATCGACGAAGCGGATTCCTGCGATCGCACAGACCTCCCGCCAGTTGCCGCGATCGAGGCTCTGGAAATGCGGAATGAAGACGACAGGAGTTTCGGCAGATGCCGGCGGAAGGTCCAACGCGCGCAAAAGTACGGCGCCGTCGGTAACGACCCTATCGCTTGGGATCTTCAGTATGTCGGCCGTGCGCGGGCCCCTCACGAAGGCAAATTCCCAGGATCCGTCATGCGCGTCAGGGGGAGGCGTGTAGCCGCCGTAACCCGAGCCGGCGACAATCTTGACCGCCTTCTGCGGATAGTTGTCGTAGATGATCGAGCCGATGCCCACGAAGAGCTCGCGCTCATCGTCGTCGAAGAAGCCGTCATCCAGAAGCCGGGGCCAGACATAGGCATTGAGGTCGTCGCCGAAATTTGGGATGTTGCATTGGAAATAGGTGAGCTTCATGCAGACCTCCTGCGCATTGTCGCGTTCGATTGAAGGCAAGCCGTCATCATCATACCCATGATGCTCTCGGCGGGGCCGGCCGCATCGCGGTCCCGGAGCCGCTCAGGATCTTCAGAAACTCCCCGTAGAGCGCAAAATGCAGGCGTCCCTGAAGAAGCAGGGACTTGGCCTCAGAGCGGAGAAAATCACGGTAGTTCGTCCGCAGAAGGCGGCGATTGATCGTGCGCAACGCCTTACCGCGGGCGGTCACATCGGGTTCTATGAGCCGGTGAAAATAGGCGTTCGCGAGGCGTGAGCGGGAGAACTCGAAGGAACCCACGGCCTGCCGCCTGAACATGTTCAAGCCGTCATCCAGGCGAACGCCGAGCTGTGGGCTGTAGCAAACGCGGTCGGACGCACCCGCACACTGCAGGAGATAGTACATATCTTCCGAGGAGAACCTCAGACGCTCGTCAAAACGGATATGGCCGAGGGTTGCGACCTTGATGACGGTCGCAGAAAGATGGACCGGCCATGACGACAGGATGCTCTCGAAGAAATCGCCGGTAAAGGCCATGACCTTGCTGCCGGGCATTATAGGTTCGCCGCTCTCCGCCAGGCCTGTCTCCTTCAGCCGCGTCGTCTTTCCGCGCGGCCAGGTGTAGTCGGCGAAAAACAGGTCGAAGCCGGCATCCAGCCCCGAAACGGCTGTCGCGATGTGCTCAGGCTCCCAGCGATCGTCCGAATCGAGAAAGGCGGCATAGTCCGCCGATGACGGAACAGCATCAAGGGCTGTGTTGCGCGCCTTGCCGGGTCCGCCATTCGACTGGCGTATCACGGTGATCCGGTCGCGTTCGGTCATCGGCCGGGCGGCGATTTCCTCCACCGGCGAGAGCGGACTCGAATCGTCGACCACGATCACCTCGATGTCGTCGTAGGTCTGCGCGGCGATTGAATCGAGCGCCCGGCTCAAGATGCCCTTTTCCTGCTGATAGAAGGGAATGATGACGGCGACCCTGCTCATGTTTCTTCACCCGATTGCTTTCTGTTCATCGTGCCCTCGCCGCTGAAAGAACTGTACCTCCGAGGTCGAGAATCCGCCGCGAGGCAAAAGCCAATAGCGCCATCACGTAGGTCGCCGCGCCGACCGCAACATCCGCAGCGATTCCGATGGCGGGAGCGAGTGTCCCCGTAAATTCCCTGGCCAGAAGAACGGCCGCGCCCATGACGACGACGGCCGCCAGCGGAGCCGCGAACTGGCGCGCATAGGCTGCAAGGCGCATGTCGAGCAGTCGGAGTGTCATGGTGACGGCCACTGGCCAGACGAGATAGGTCTTGGCGACCATGGCGGCCAGCATCGCCGTGATGCCGTATTGTGCGAAGACGATGACGAGCGCCAGATTTAGAAGGCTCGAGACAAGCTGATAGTAGAACCACCACTCCGCCTTGCCGCGGCTCTTGATGAGGGAAGATTGCAGGGTACCGATGCAGCTGATTATGCCCAGAGCGCAAAGAAGACGCAGCGGCTGCAGCGCTTCGATCCATTGATCGCCGAAAAGCAGCGGTATGGCCCGGTCGGCGACAAGGGCGATACCCGCAAAGATCGGGAAGGATACGACCGATGAAAGGAACGTCGACACGAGGAATCCGTGCCTGACCTTGTCCGGCTGGTGCTGGACTTCGGAGAACATTGGATGCGAGACGGTCCCGAGCGCGCCCGACACGACGTCGTTGACCATCGAGAAGATGCGTCTGGAGAAATTGTAAAGACCAACGGGACGCACCCCAAGGACGAGGCCTATCAGCGCCTGGTCGGCGCGCGAGCCCAGAAACTGAACGATTTCATTGCCGCAGGCGAAGAAGCCATAACGTGCAAGCTCCCGGAGCGCCTGCAGCCGAGGCAGGCCCGACGGCCGCCAGCCCGAGGTCCAGAAGGTTGTGACTGCCTTTACGAACGAAGCGGCGAGCTGCGCGAAGACCAGCGCCCAGAGGCCGTATCCTGCCAGCACGACGGCGATTGCGATGGCGGCGGAAATCAATGTCGCGATCAGCGTGCGCAACGCCACCAGATGGAACCGCATGGAACGCACGATCAGCGCATTGGGCACCACGCTTGCCAGTTCGAGGACCGTTTTCAGCGCGAAGATGGGTATCAGGATGCCGAGCATGCTCGAGCCGAACAATCTCGCAATCTCCTGCGAGCCGGCATACATGAGCGCTGCCACCAGGGCGGCAAAGGAAATGCACAACCAGAAGACCGTATCCAGGTGATCGGCACGCAGGCTTGCCCGCTGCACCAGCGCCTCACCAAAGCCCACGGGCCCGAGGGCCACTGCCAGCATGGAGATCGTCACTGCGAGCGCGACGACGCCGAAATCTTCCGGAGAAAGCACGCGCGAGGTGATGAGGAAGACAGCGAAATTGACGGCGGCGGGGACCAGGAGGCTGACTGCGTACCAGAACACTCCACGGAACGCGACGGCGGAACGCCCGACCTTATGCTGATAGCGGGGAATCTCGTCCTTTCCGTTCGGTGCCGCGTCGGTCAGGCGCTGGTGCATGAGGCCTCCGACCGGTCGCCCTTTGAGCGCCCATGGGATAAGAGATCAACTTCCAGAGGGAGCCGATGTTGATGAAGAGACTTGCCGGCCTTTTTGGGTTGGGCAGCCGAGCCTCGCCCGAGCAGCGTCCGAGGCTGCGGCTGAATGAGCCGGACATGCCGATCTATGCAATCGGCGATGTGCATGGCTGCCTCGAACAGCTCTTGGAGCTGGAGGCAAAGATCGCGCTGGATGCGGACGTGCTGCCCGGGCGGAAGCTGATCGTCATGCTGGGCGACTATGTCGACCGGGGCCCCGCCTCCTCGCAGGTGCTCGACCATCTCAATGAACAGCCGCCGGAAGGCTTTGAGCGCATCTGTCTTGCAGGCAACCACGAGGCACTCATGCTCGCCTACCTCGAAGGGCGTTGTGATCTCTCGCAGTGGTTGGAATTCGGCGCTGACGCCACGCTGCTGTCCTACGGCATCGATCCCGTCCGCCTGTCGCAGGTATACGGCGAAACGAGCCAGATCGATGCGATCATCCGCAAGACGATACCGCGCGCGCATATAGCCTTCCTCCGGACCTTGCCGGTGCTGGTCGAGACGCCTGAACTGATCCTCGTGCATGCCGGATTCCGGCCGGACGTTCCGCTTGACCGCCAAACGGACGGCCAACTGGTCTCCATTCGTTCCGCCTTCTACGAGCGCGCGCATCTGCTCAAGCGGATTGTGATACATGGCCACACCCCGGTCTCGAAGCCGCGGCTCGAAGGAAGACGGCTCAACATCGACACCGGCGCCTATTGCGGAGGGCCGCTTACGGCTGTGCGCATCTGGCGCGGCGCGGGCCGCCTTCTGCAAACCCATCCTTCGGCATCCCACGAGGATGCTCATCAGACGCGCTCCCCGTAATAGGCGGCATACCGGCCCAAGTAAGATTCCGCCCCGCCTGGCGCAGCGTAGCGTGCAAGCTTCTTCATATTGGCCTTGTTGAGGATCACTCCGATGGTCTTCGAGGCAATCCCGCGCTCCGACTCCAGTGTGGAACGCAGCAGCGCACGTGGGGTGACGCCCCACTCAGCCACGACGATGAAGCCATCGGCCATCGGCTCGAATGCCTTGGCGTCGATCACCGGCCCCAGCGGCGGCAGGTCCACGACGATATAGGTGAACATCCGGCGCGCCTCCTCAATGAAACGCTGCATGCCCGGGCTCGAAAGCAGCTCGCTCGTATGCGCGAAATGCTTGCTGCTGGCCGGCAGAATGGCCAACTGCGTGCTGCGGTCGACACGCACATAATTGGGCCAGTGCTTCTCGCCCATGATCGCCTCGACAAGCCCTCCATCTGGTTTTCCCGAAATCCCGCGGCTCAGGCCGCGATTGCGCAAGTCGCCGTCAATCAGCAACGTCTTGACCCCGCTAGCAGCGGCGAGGCAGGCGAAGTTTGCCGCGACTGTGGTCTTACCCTCATCCGGGAGGACCGAGACAAAGCCGATCACCTTGCTGCTCGTTCCCTGCAGCAGAAGATCGGCCGAAAGCCGCGCATTGCGCATGGTTTCGGCGAAGGACGATCCGGGCGCATCCTTGGTGACGCGCAGCATGTTCGACGAAAGGGCGATTGCCTTGTCGTTCGATGACTTGCCCTCGTGGGGTTTTCTTCCCGCAGCTTGCGCCGGTTGTTCAAGTCGCGGGAGATACCCAAGAAATTTGAGGCCCAGGGCTGCCTTGACGTCTTCGCCGGTGCGGAAGAAGCGCTCCCGGAATTCCTGCAAGGCGGCCGTACCGCCGCCAGCAAACAGCCCCAGAACAAGCGACAGGGCGAGCACCATGGTCTTTTTTGGACTGGAAGGTCCGACCGGGTTTTCGGCTTCGGAGATCACGCGTGCCTTGGCGATCGGCAGCGAGCGCTGCTGCGACGCCTCCTCGTAGCGTGCCAGATAAGTCTGGTAGAGGTTCGCGAGGGTCGTGGACCTCTGCTCAAGCTCGCGCAATTTGACCAGGGCCCTGCCTGTCACCGAGCTTTCGTCGGCCATGGTCCCAACATTGCCGCGCAGCGATTCCTCGCGGGCACGAGCCACTGTGTATTCGTTGCGGTAGGATTCGGTGAGCTGTTCGAGTTCGCGGAATATCTGCCGCTCCAGCTCGGACACTTCCCGGCGCAGATTGACGGCCTGGGGATGATCCTCGCCAAAGCGCTCCTCGATGTCTTTGGCACGGCTGCTGATCGTAAGGTAGCGCGACTTCAGCTCGTTGATGAGTTCGCTGTTCGGTTGATCCGGCGGGATCGCGGCGTTGCGGACCGCATTCTCGCCACCGCGCTCAATAATGGACTTGTATTGCTCGTAACGGGCGCGGGCATTTGCGGTCTCGGCCCGCGCTAGGATGAGCTGGCTGTTCAAATCGGATAATTGCTGTTCCGAAATCAGCTCGCCACTGGTCGCCGTCAGCCCGTTTTCGGCCCGGTATCTCTCGACTTCGAGCGCGGCGGCCTGTGAGCTTTGCTGCAATTCATCAAGCCGCCCCTGCAGCCATACCATCGCGCGTTGGGTGGCGTCGAAGTTGGCTTCGAGCTGATCGGAGAGATAGGCATCCGCATACGCCCGCGTGATCGATCCGGCGAGTAACGGGTCGTTGGATCTGAACGATACTTCGAGAACGAAACTGCGCCCGACCCGTTCGGCGGACATCCCCTGCTGGAGAAGTGCGGTGGCCTTGCCGATGGCTGCCTCCTCACTCTGCTGCGGCCTGAATGGCCCGAAAACGCTCAGCGCGGCTTTCACCCTGGACTTCAGCCACGCCACCGGAGCCTGAGGCGGGTTGAGGAAGGCCTCGTTCTCGTGCAGGCCCTCGGCAAGGACGACGGTGCGGGCAAGGCGCGCGGATTTGAGGATCTCCACTTCGCTCAGGATCATGGAATCGATCCGGATGCTGCTTGATACCGGCGGCTCCTCCTGCGTGAACTTCGCCAGTTGCTCATCGATCAGAATGCGGGTAGCGGCCGTGTAGACGGGCGGGGTGACGATAAGATAGGCCGCCCCAAGCGCCAGCCCGAGCGCAACGAACAGCGCGATGAGCCAAGCGCGCCGCCACAAGGCGGCGAGCAGGGCTTCCAGGTCGATGAACTTCTCCGTCGGTTCATCTCGCCGAAACAGATTGCTGTCCAATTGCCGTCTTCTCTGATCCATCAAGCACCCGCTTTGCGCTGCTCAGCGGCTCGCCACCGAGATGCGGTGTTCAAGCCGCGTTGCTGCGGATTTCCTTTGCCATCACCATTTCGGTGATCGGTTCGAGCACGAGATCGCGAATGTCCGCGCGGGCCAGTGCGAAAGCCACGTTTGCCTGGATGAAACCATCCTTCGAACCGCAATCGAACATCCGGCCGTCGAAAGGCGCGGCGTAGAACTTCTGCACCTCCATCAGGCGGTGCATCGCGTCGGTGAGCTGGATTTCGTTGCCTGCGCCCCGCTGCTGGTTGCCCAGGAGCGCGAAGATTTCCGGCTGAAGGATGTAGCGGCCGTTGATGTAGCTGTTGGATGGTGCGACTGCCGGCTCCGGCTTCTCCACCATTTCGGTGACCTCGAACCCGGTCCCGACGGCCCTTCCTTTGCCGACGATGCCATATTTATGAGTCTGGGCAGGATCGCATTCCTCGACCGAAATCACATTGCCTCCGGTCTCTGCGTAGAGATCCATCGCGCCGGCGAGGCATCCTCGTCGCCCGTGGGAAACCATGTCGGGCAGCAGGACGGCGAACGGCTCGTGGCCCACCAGATCGCGCGCGCACCAGACTGCGTGCCCCAGCCCGTCGGGCGATTGCTGTCGCGTAAGGCTCACGGCGCCTGGAGGCAGCTGCAGCTTATCGAGCTCGGCAAGCTGTTTCGATTTGCCGGCCCTCCTCAGCGTATCGTTGAGTTCGGGCTGGATATCGAAATAGTCCTCGATGGCCTCCTTGTTGCGTCCGGTGACAAAGATGATGTGATCGATGCCAGCTTCCAGCGCTTCGTCGACTGCATACTGGATGACCGGACGGTCGACGATTGTGAGCATCTCCTTCGGCATGGATTTAGTCGCCGGCAGGAACCGCGTGCCCAATCCCGCCACAGGGATCACCGCTTTTCTTACTTTCCGCATTGGGTCTTCTCTCCGTTGACGTTGGAATTCCCCGTGCCCATGGATGTTGCCCCCGGTTCAGTGCGCCATCATCCGGCGCAGCCTTGCGCTGATTGGCATGCGCAGGTGACGTAGCGCCGCGGGATCGCGAACGGCGGCCCGTGCCGCTTTCAAAAGTGCCTTTTCCTTCAAGTGCTGAACGACCGAGAGGAAGGATTGGGCCTGCCGAAGGCTGCGGCGGCGCGCCCACAGTGCCTGACGTGCCGCCGGATCGAGGTCATGCTCCCGTTCGAAGCCGGCATCGGCGGCGAGCATGGCCGCTACATGCCGCGCGTCGAGAACGCGGGAAATGGAACCGTTCCGAACGTTGTAGAGATAGCCCGGCTGCGGCTCGACCGTACAGAGCGCACCCTTGGCGAGTGCCGCCGCCAGGAACAGAAAGTCCTCACCGATGCGCAGATCCTCGTCGTAACGAAGGGCATGCGCCTCCACGAAGGCGCGTTCGAAGAGCGGTTTCATATAGCCGAAATTGTATTTCGTTTCGAAGATCCGGTTTGAGCGGATGAAGCCGGCGAGCGTGAGGTGTCCGAGTTTCTCCAGGTGTCGCACGGAAAACATTGTTTTGCGGCACTCTTCCGGCCCTGCCACGAAAAGATTGTCGACCACGATCTGAGCGCTTTCGCGCTTCGCCCGATCAACCAGGCGGGCAAGCCTGTCGGGCTGCATCGCATCATCGGAATCCAGGACGGCGATCCAGCGCCCCCGTGCCTGCTCGAAACCGGCATTGCGCGCACCGCCAGGGCCTCGATTCTGGGCAAGCTCGACGAGCCTGACCGTCTGCTTGGAAAACGCACGTGCGATTGCGGCCGTGCTGTCGCGGGACGCGTCATCCACGACGATCACTTCGACGGCGATGCTCCGCTGATCGAGCGCACTGCGGATCGCCTCGGCAAGCGTTGCTTCGGCATTGAATGCGGCTATGACGACGCTCACCTCAGGCTGCATTGCGTTGCTCCGCTGCTGCCGGAACGCTGCCATACTGGCTAATCTCCCGGAGCCCGAACAGGCCGGCTATGACGCCGACATGCATGATGCCGCGCAGGATCGATGGGTTCCGCCGAGCCGGAAACGGACAAAGGACGGCGGCGGCGGCAAAGCTATACCCGGCCTTCAGGCCTGCCAGACCTGCACGGGAGGCCAACTTTCGTCCCGACGATCTCTCGGCCAGAAGCCGCCCATGGGTCTGACCCATGCGAAAGCGGCGTTTGGCCAGCCAGGACAACCGTGCGCGGGCCTGCGGCACGATCTCCTCGACCCAGGCTTCGGGCGCATAGGCGATCAAGCCGCCGGCCTCGTGCAGCCGCGTGAAGAAATCCGTGTCCTCGCCGCCAGAGCGCCCCAGTGACAGGTCGAAGCGCCGGCCCTCCACGATCGGCGAAGAAGACTTCAAAAGGACATTGCACGTATAGCCCGTGGGGATTTCGCCGTTCACCCAGACGGGAAATGTCGAATGGCTGTCCGCCCGCGGCATCCAGCCCGGCGCGCCGGGATGGTAGATGGCTCTGACCGGGCCGAGCACCGCATCCGCGCCCGTTGCCAGCGCCGTTTCCAGAAGATGCCTCAGCCATGAGCGCGTGACGGTCTCGTCGTCATCGACAAAGGCCAGGAAGTCTCCCCTGCCCGCATCGAGACAGGCATTGCGGGCGATGGAAATATTTCGCGCCGGCGCATGGAGATAGGTCAGCTCATGCTGGAAATTGCCCGCTACCATGTCGACGATGCTGCGCGCGCTCGGCTCCACATCATTATCCGCCACGATCACCCGCAACCGCGCGCCGGGCGGCACTTCGAGCGCCGCAATGGTCGCCAGCGCGTCCGCTAGCGCAGGCCGGCGAAACGTGCAGACGCAGATGTCGATGAGCCGCGACGAAGGCGGCGTGGCGGATGCGGTACTCATGGCGACCGCTTCCCTCGCCTGCGGGGATTAAGCATCTGCAGCCAGAAACCGACGGACCAAGCGAAATGCATGACCATGATAGCAATGCTGGCAAGAAACGCCCGCGGATCGCGATGCCCGATGCCGAGCACCACGCCGTAGCCGAGGCAGATCACGACCCACAGAGAAAACGGTACGGCCGCCCACCAGCGGAACAGGGCAAGCAATGCGCCGGCGGCGAGGGGCAGGATCATGGCCGGCAGGGTCTGCCGCAGCTTCGGCATGGCGCGGTGCTTGAGGATGTTGCGGGCGCGTCCCTGCCCGTAGTTCAGATATTGGCGGAAAAGGCCGGTAACCGTATCGCGCGGGTAGTAGATCATCCGGGTCTTGCCGGTCAGCCAGATACGGTAGCCGGCCGTGCGCAGGCGGTGATCCAGTTCGGCATCTTCATTGTGGCCGAAGGTCTCGTCATAGCCGCCGACGGCGCGGAAGGGCTCGATGCGCATAAGCGCGTGATGGCCGTGGTCGACCCACTGTCCTTTCGCTCCTTCGCGGTGCTTCGACCCGCCATTCCCGAGCTTGGAGTTCTGCGCCATCGCTGCTGCCCGCTGGAACAGGCTGCGGCCCTCGGTGATCATCGAGACGACGACCGAATCGGCCCCCGTCGCTGCGGCCTCCTCGATCAGACGATCGCAAAAATCGTCCGGATAGTCGGCATGGGCATCGACGCGGATCACGCAGTCGACAGCATCACCAAGTTCCCGAACGGCAAGGTTGATGGCTGCGCCCTGGAGCTTTCGCCGGTTGCGGAGAATGACGACACGCGGATTTTCCCTGGCGATGCGGGCGAGGATGTCGAGCGTGCCGTCGGTGCTGCCGCCATCGGCGACGATAATCCTCATATCCTGCCGGATCGCCGCGCCGTCCAATCTCTCGATGAGGCGCCCGATATGTGCTGCTTCGTTCAAGCAAGGGATGACCACCATGGCGCGAAGCCGCGTGGCAGGCTCGGCTTTGCTTACTATTATCGGTGCTTCACAATTCATGCTGCAGCCTCCAACAATGCATCTGCGGCCTTCGCTCGCTTTAGGCCCGCAAGCCTCGTTACCAAAGCGCGGCACCCTTCAAGGCCGCAGACCCAGGTGTCGTCGGGTTTTGCCGCAACGCGAGCGTGATGTTGCGCGAAGGCTGCCGCGTCCAGGGTGTCAAGCAACGCGGCGAGCGCCTCGGCGGAAGGCTCCGAAAGCGACAGACCAATGCCGTGTCCGTCGAGAAACCGGCCGGTTTCCGTGCCTGCCATGGCGATCGGCACCACGCCATGACGGCATCCCTCATAAAGCCGGTTCGGCAACAGCCATTTGGAGTTCAGCCCTTCCTCAAAGAAATCGATGGCCCAGGCAAAGTGCACGGCGCCATAGATCGCGGCGAGATCGTCCGGATTGCGATACGGTCCTTCGAACCGCATATGCGGCTCGGCAGCGACGGTCGCCTCGAAATCCTCGAATTCCGAATAGGCGGGCCGGCCGCGCAGGACAATTTCGAACCGGCCCTGCATGCGCCGCGTGAAGGCCGACAAAAGTGCAAGCGAGCGTCGGCACCGCAGTGCACCGAACCAGCCGATCTTCCAGGTCTCGCCATGTTGTGGCGCATTTGGTGCCGGTGCAGCCGGTACCGGGGTGAGTTCCAGAACCTTGTTTTCAAGCAGGAGAACCGGAGCGTCCACCTGCCCGCGCGGCCCGAAATACTCGCGCAGAAAGGCCGGCGAACTCGTGATCAAGAGTGCTGCGGCATGACCGAGCCTCCGCTCGGCCATGCGCATGGCAGCGCCGATCCCGTCCTGCCTGAGCAGAAGCCGGTGGATGTCAAGACATTCGTAGACGATCGGAATGTCGCCTCCGAATTGCGCGTACAGACGTCTGGCGAAAACCAGCATCTCCAGATTGCGCGCGATGATCACGTCGGGCTTGCGGATGTCCTTGAACTTTGCGCCGAGCGCCAGATTTGCACGGGCAATCGCCGCCAGCCTCTGGGCAAACCTGCCGTCACGCGTGATGCCAAGGTCGATTGGGGTACGGCCCGCGATCTCGGCTGTGGGCTCGTGGCTGCGACGGAATCCCGCGAGGGTCACCTCGGCACCGCCGGCCTGCAGCATGGCCGTACGCCGCCGGGTCGCAGGGTCCGATAGGTCGTGCACAAGATACAGCGCGTGCAGCATGGACGATATCACCGCAATGCGCCCCCGCCGGGAAAGCTATCCGAGATGATATTGCAGCGCAACATCATATGCCGCACCGCAGCAACAAAGGTGCGCGCCGCGACCGTCTGCAGCCTTAATCCAGCGTGCATGCGACCGACTCCGGAAACTGGCAGGCATCACCCAACGCCGTGAAGGCCACGCGTTCCACTTGCGCCGAAAGAGTGCCTTCCGCCTGTTCAAAGGGGCCCAGCCAGGATTCCATGTTGTCGCTCGCCCACAGGCTCAGATAGATTTTGGACGCTTGGCTTGGAACGAGGTCAGGATCGTTCACCTCATGCACCAGCTCACCATTGATGAACCAGCGGATGCGGTCCTTCTCCCAGACGAAGGCGTAGTCGTTGAAGCTTTCGTGCGCACCGCCTGGCACGGGCACGAGCTTCTCGTTGCCGCCTTTGCCCGAAACATACTGATTGAGCTGCACTTTTGAGGGATCCTTGCCCAGGAATTCGAAGTCGATCTCATCCCAGGGCTGCCCGTGTGCGGGCCCAATATAGGTGAAGAAGCCGGTATTCATGCCGGAGCCAGCCACCGCCTGGATGCGGGCTTCGTAGGTGCCGTAGCTGAAACGCGTATTGGTCTGTATCTCGCCGCACGCATAGTCGCGGTCCCCGGTGCTGCGTTCGGTAAAGCCAAGCCGCAGGATGCCGTCGGAAGCCGTCACCTGATCTTTCGACCATGTGCAGTTCTGGTGCGCTCCATTCGCCCAGCCGTCCGATATGTACCAGCGGCTCCCATCGATGCGATCGAACTCCTCCACGAAAGAGGCGCCACCCTGCTGGGCATGCGATGCACCGACGGCCCCCACCACGCATAGAAGCGCGAGCGGCAGAAGAAGTTTACGATTAGCCGACTTCCGCAATGTCACGTACTCCCGTTCAACCGATTTCATATCTTTGGCAGAGGCTGTCACTGCTTCCGGTCGGGCCGAAGGTGGCTCATATTCCGCTCACAATGAGGCGAAGGCTCCACTGCCGGCTCAATTGGCAATCAATCATGTGCAGTCGGAGCAACATTATTTGAGATTGAATTGTCGTCTTTCCTCCCCTGTCTTGAACCGGGCTCCATAAGCGCGTCGTAGAAGGCTTTCGCTTCCGCCTCGGCGCGATCCACGAAAGCGATCTGCTCCTCGAGCGCGACAATGCGGATGTGATAGCGGCGCATCGACAGCGCCAGATCATCCGCTTTCGAGGAGAGGTCCTGGCTGCCTCCGTTCTCAAACGCTTCGAGCGCAAAGGCAGCGGAAAGTTGCGCCTTTTCGTAGCGCATCGCGAGACCGCTACGCTCGGTTTCCACTTCGGTCCTCAACTGGCGGAGCAGTTGGAGCAGTCTGTCGAGACGGCCGAGGTCCGTGTCGCGATCGCGCTGCGGATTGCGGGCGCGAAAATCAAACAGTGGCATGGAGGTTTCCTTCCGGGTGAGGCGCGCAGGGTCCTTGTCCATCAGCTTCTGTCGAAATCCTCTCCGACCACAGAGCGAATCTCTGCAATCTGCCGTTCAGAGAGATCTTTTCTCCAGCGGTTGAGGGAATCCGAGTTGACCTTCGGCTGCGGGATCGGCTCCTCCAGTTCCAGGAACTCCTGCAATCGCGAGAGCTCCCGCGTCGTATTGGTCTGGAGCTCGTGATAGCGCATGCGGATCATCCGATCGCCCAGCACGGTCTCCAACTCATCGAGCCGGCGGAGATGTGTGTGCCACCTGACGGCGCTGCGGCCGGCGAGCGACATCCGCGCGTAGGCGTCGCGGTTTTCCTCGTTGATGCCCAAAAAACGGTTGGGAACCGGATACGCGTTCCAGTTTTCCACCCAATAGCGGACGCCTTCGTGGCGCAGGCTGCTTGCCACCGTCCCGAATACGTCACGCAGCACGCCGATGAAGCGGGCCGCCGGGAAGGCTTCGGCAAGCTTTTCGGCAAGCCAGATATTGGGGTGGCTCTTGTCGAGAAGCCGCCTCGGCCGTGCGCTTGCCGCTTCGAGCCGGTAGCGCCGCAACAGATCAGGCAGAAGCCGCCCCTCCGCCGCCGGATCGATGGCCATCTCGGTGACCCACCTGAAGATCGGAGGCTTCTCGATGAGCGTATGTAGCGCCGCATGCGGTTCCAGGATCCAGGCGACCCAGTGGGTGCCCGATCTTCCCGTGCCCAGCACGAAGACAGGGTCAGGCTGGTAATGGGGATCGAGTGCGAGACGGGCCTGCTGGCCGGTCAGGCGGAGGAAGTCGGCAACCCGATGGGAGCGACCGCTGGAGATGTGTTGCGGCAACTGAATTGTCATGAAATGCACTCCGTTTCACATTGCCCCACCGCGCTGCGTATCGATCCGCTCAATCCGGCGCCGCCAAACGCGCCGGAAGCAGACAGCGCTGTACCTCGGGCGGCCCTAAAGCCGGCTGCGGGTTCTTGCGCCGGCGCAGAAATCCTTCAGCCTTATCGGCAAGAATGCCACCGGCAATGCTCGGGAGAGACATCGGACGCCTGCCGGCATCCAATACCGCGGCGTACAGCCCCGACGCCGCCTTGACGTCCAGAAATCGCCGCAGCTCGTAGCGCGCGCGAACGTGGTGAGCGTGGCGCCTAAAAAGCTCCCTTGCGCCCGGCGGCAGCGAGGGCGACCGAGCCAGCACTTCGCTGGCTTCCCAAAGGCGTTTCAGATCTTCCGTGCGGTGACGCCCGCTCAACGAGTCGGGCCGGACGACGGCGCCGTAGCCGCAGGTGCGGACGACCTTGTAGCGGGCGCCCTTTACGAGCGCGCGTGCATAGAAGTCATAGTCTTCGCCGAGCCGCAGCTGCTCGCTATAGCGCAGGCTGTGGCGTTCGAGGAACGCGCGACGCATCACCGGCTTCAGGAATCCGATCTCGCCACGGCGTATGCCGCGTCTGGCTATGTTGCCCTCGATGAAGGCGCGCAGATCGAGAAAATAGGGCTCCGGCGCAAAGCCCGGCACGTCGGGATCGCCGCCACTGGTATCTATGAACATGATGTTGTCGGCCACGAAATCCCAGTCGTCGCCGTCGAGCAGTGTTTCAAAGCGGCCCGCCAGGAAAAAATCGTCCGCATCGAGTATGGCGATCAGAGGTGCCGTGGAGTTGGCGATCGCATGATTGCGTGCAAAGGCAGGACCATGGTTTCGAGGAAGACGCAGGACATCCAACCGGCCGGTACCGTCGTCGGAACGACGCGCGACCATTGCAGTGTCGTCGCTCGACCCGTCGTCGACAACGACGACCTCGCTCACCTGCACCATGCGCAACGCAGAAGTGATGGCACGCGTAATCGTGCCGGAGGCATTCCTGGCGGCGATAATCACGCACACCATTTCCGGAGTCGATGATCCCACTTCAACCTCGTATCGACGAACGTTGACGGACGATGGCCGCGCCCATCAGGCGCGACACGACGTATTGATCGGCTCCTCCCAGAAAGTATGAGAAGGCTGCACTCAGAAGAGTTGGATTGCAAGGCGGCACAGATATGCCGCAGTGTCAGAATTGATCGGTGCAATACTGTTCAGGCAGGCCCCTTGGGGCGATCTACAGTTGCGAAGTTCGTCTCACGCCGGGGACCTCATCTGTGCCCCCGAGGGCTTTTCCATTCTCCATGGAAGCCTGCTTTTTCTCGCCTTCGGCCGGCTGGTCGTGGCCTTGTTCGCCTCGGCTGGGCCCCCAGATCATGACCAGAATGGTTGCAAAATAGCCGATCTGGATGATCACGGCGCAAGCCAGTGTCGAGATCAGCGTCAGCCACCAGGATTGCGTAACGATATATGTCGTGATTGCAAACACGGTGAGAGTGAGTAGCATGCCGCGCAGGAAAAGCGGGAAAGACATGGCTAGTCCTGTTTACGCCTGGCGCATTTGCCTGTCGGACAGATCATTTCGGCATCCTCCCCACAGTGCGCCCTACCTTCTTGCCGTCTCCGGCATTGCCGACAAATGACCAACCGTCAAAGCGGCGCAAATACAAGACGCCTTTGGCTTTATTATATAATGAGCCAAGGAGACCGAAGCAACACGCCGGACTCTTTCCTCGGCTCCTGCAGCCTGTTTCAGTCCCGTTGCGCGTCCTGCTGTACGAGCTGACGGAACAACAATACGACAGCGTGACCATATCGACTTGAGGCGAACATTTGTCAAAGCAACATCCTATTCATATCATATAACTATTATATAATATAGCAAATTTTTACACTGTACACTCTACCGTGGACTTCAGCAAGTTTTGTGCGTCACAAGTTTTACTTCTGCTAGACCCGACAATTCATACTTTGCAAAACGTGTATCACTTCGTCATATATTATGATGATAATCTGGCGCTCTCTTCAAATTTTCATCGTGTGTTTTGCTTAAACACAGGGTTATCGTGCTGCATTGCAGCATTTTGCCTCACACCGATTGCCATTGGCTGGGAGACGCACATGAAGCAAGTGACAAGATCGGTCGAACTGCCCGGTGGAATCCTTTACCATGCCCAAGGACAGCCTGCTCTCGGAGGCGTGTTCAAACGCGGTTTCGATATCGCCGCCGCCCTGGTGGCGATCCTCTTGCTAAGTCCACTGCTCATCATGCTGGCTCTGCTCATAAGACTCTCCGATGGCGGTTGCGTCTTTTACGCCCATCCGCGCATCGGACGACACGGCAGCACGTTCAAATGTATAAAATTTCGCACGATGGTCGAGAACGGCTCCACGGTGCTCGCTGCTCATCTGAGTCAGAATCCTGCGGCCCTGGCAGAATGGAATGCCACGCGAAAACTGCAACGTGATCCGCGTGTAACACGCGTGGGCATGGTGCTGCGCAAGCTGAGCCTGGACGAGCTTCCGCAGCTCTTCAATGTCTTGCGCGGCGAAATGAGCTTCGTTGGTCCCCGCCCGGTGGTCCACGAAGAACTGGATCTTTATGGTGCGGCGGTAATCTACTATCTACAGGCGCGCCCAGGTATAACGGGACTGTGGCAGATCAGCGGACGCAATGATGTCTCCTATGCAAGGCGCGTGGACTTCGACCGGTACTATGTCGAAAACTGGTCGTTCGTTTCCGACCTGCTGATCATCATCAAGACCCTGCCCGCAGTCATTTCCTCGCGCGGGAGCTATTGAAATCATGTCACCTCCTGCGAATTTCCGTGGAACAGGGAGCGCATCGAAGCACTCCGCCCTCTTCCTTCGATCTTGGTTTCTTTCAATGCTGGCCGTGGCCGTTGCGATGCTCCTGATCCCCGCGAACGCGGAAGCTGAAGACTATCTGCTCGGCCCGATGGACAAGGTACGCGTCAGAGTCGCGGAATGGCAGACGGCGGATGCGTCCGTTCGCGAATGGTCGTCAATCAGCGGCGACTACACCGTTGGTCCGTCGGGGTCCATATCGATGCCGTTCATCGGCGAACTTCCTTCAGCCGGCAAGACAACTGCCCAGATCGCAACCGCGATCGGCGACCAGTTACAGCAGACGCTCGGCTTGCTCAGCCGGCCCGATGCGTCGGTCGAGGTGGCCGAGTTCCGCCCTGTCTTCATTTCCGGCGATATCCAGACCCCCGGCAAATATCCCTACGACCCGGGGCTCACGGTGCTGAAGGCAATCAGTTTGGCAGGCGGTTTGCGGCGTGCGTCGAATGAGGGCTTGCGGGTTGAGCGGGACTACATCAATGCGCATGGCAATCACGAGGTTATGGCCGCGGAGCGCAACCGGCTTATTGCGCGCCGCGCCCGGCTTTTGGCCGAAGCGGAGGGCGATGCGGAGATCGATATTCCCGAAGAGCTCGCCGGAAGCGCCGACGGGAAGAGGTTGATCGCCAATGAAACGACTTACATGCAGACACGCAAGGAGCATCTGGAACGTGAACTTTCTGCGCTTGACGACCTGAAAAACCTGCTCGCCAGCGAAATCGAGTCCCTGGGCAAGAAGATCGCGACGCAGAACCGTCAGATTCAGCTCCTGAACAAGGAGCTCGAGGGCATCGGCGGCCTTTCCGAGCGTGGCCTTGTCGTCAACCAGCGTCTGCTCGGCCTTGAAGGCTCGATTGCAGAGCTGGAAGGCAAGGTTCTGGACATGGAAACCGCCGAACTGCGAGCCAGGCAGGACATCAACCGCGCGCAGCGCGATGCCGCGACGCTGCTCGACGACCGCAAGAGCGAGATCGCCCAGCAATTGCAAGAAACCGAAGCCCAGATCGAAGCGCTGAACCTGCAAATCGCAATGTACCGCGGCCTTATGGCCGAAGCGGCTTCTCTGGCTCCCGAAGTGGCCATACGCATGGACAAGACCGCTGCCGAGGTGAGCTACCTCATCGTTCGCACCGTCGGCGAGGAGACGCGGGAAATTGACGCCGACGAGAACACGGCGGTCCGTCCGGGTGATGTCGTCAAGGTGGACATCGTTCCGCCATCCGTTCAGTAGGTGCGGCTTGCCGCGCAACGGCGAATGAAGATCCCTGCCGACCTGTTTGTCAGCCCCGACCGGAACTTTCCGTACGGTTTCGTTGCCGTCGCCGTTTCATTTTTCGTTTTCGCGTACTCAACGCGCTTCGGCCAACTGCCGATTCTCATCTACTACGCTCTTTGGCTGCCTCTACTCCTCATCGATCCGCAGCGCTACCTCAGGGGGGGCATGCAGCTTTCCTGGATCGTCGCCTTCGGCGTCTTCGCGCTCCTTTCCACCCTTTGGTCGGCCGCCCCGGGAACGACGGCGCGAGCCGGTGTGCAGTACATCACCCATATCGCCTGCGCCCTTATTGCAGCCCGCAGTGTGAGCGCGCGCACCCTGACGCTCGGCGGATTGGCCGGCGTAGCGCTCGTCCTCGCCTATTCGCTTGCTGTCGGCGGCTACCACTATGATCCGATTGACGGCGCGTACAGCTTCGTCGGCGCCTTCTCCTCAAAGAACCAGCTCGGCTTCTTCGCCTCCCTCGGCATCTATCTGGCCTTCGCTGCCCTTGTTTTGCTGGGCGAGCGCGCGCTGAACGCGATCCTTGCGCTGCTCGTTGCCGCCTTGTCAGCCCACAGCCTGCTCGCCTCGCAATCGGCCACATCCATCATCACCGTCACGATTGCGTTTGCAGCCAGTGTTGCCATGCGGGCGCTGCAGCTGTTTGCGCCTGCACCGCGCAAGCTCCTGCTCACCGCCGGTGGCGTTCTTGCGCTGTTCGGCCTGCTTGCCGCTCTGCAGTACGGCATGTTCGACGCGGCTCTGGGCGCGTTCGGAAAGGATGCAACCTTGACCGGCCGTACTTATCTCTGGTCGGAAGGCATGGCCGCCGCGCGCGAAAACCTGGTGCTGGGAAGAGGCTATCAAGCTTATTGGGTGCACGGATTTGCTGAAGCTGAACGGCTCTGGGAAGAATTCTACATCACCTCGCGAACGGGCTTCCACTTTCACAACACCTATGTCGAGACGCTCGTCGAATTGGGAGCGGCGGGCCTCGCCCTGCTTCTCTTCCTTCTCTTGGGAGCGATCGCCGGACACACAATGACTTTGCTCAGCGGTCGACATGATCCCCGCGCGCAACTGATGTTCGGTCTCGGCGTGATGTTGCTTGTCCGCTCACTTGTGGAAGTGGACGTGATAACGCCGTATGTTGTCGGCTCCTTCCTGCTCTACTATGCAGCAGGTACGGCATTCGACCCTATCCGACACCCCGTGCATATCTCTGCAAGGCTTAAAGGGGAATGATCCTGCGAGGCGCCAGCTCATGCAAAAACGCCGGACCACGCACACGAGGCCGCAGGAAAAATCATTGATCAGGAACACGATCAGTTCGCGATGCCTCAAACATCCGGTCTGAACTAGGGCAGGCACAGCGTGTGTAGTAGGTGCCAAGTTCGCCAGGAGCGGACGTAGCCCCAGGTCGAACCGCAAGTATCAGAGCTCCATTATGAGAAATCGGACAATGGCGGCATTACTCCCTCGCTCCCGCGCGCCCGGGCGATCCGAACTTCTCGGGGGGATCCGTTTTGCGGATTGGCTGAAGGCAGGCGTCGAGAGATGACAGCCCCAAATGCGTGTTTGCTCCGGCCAATCTCGTGGCCTCCCATTGCTCGACCGTTTCGATACCCTCAACCACGACGACGGGGGCTGCAAGCGCCGGTCGGCCGATCAGAAGCGAGAGAGCATCCATATCAGCATGACAGCGGAACGGGCCGGGCGCAAACAACCCATCGATCTTGACGAAATCGGCCTTGATATCCCACAGGCGAAGAAGGGTAGCATACCCGCAGCCGTTGTCATCGATTGCGATTCGGCAACCAAAATCTCTTGCCTCGGAAAGTAAATCACCCGCCAGGGCGATATCGGGGAAGGGCACATTAGGTGCGATCTTGAGGACAAGACGCGGGGCCAATTGAGAACGAGCGGCAATCTGGTCGCGAATATGGGCCCAATTCGCGGGGTCGGACAAATTGTCGGGTGAGATGTTACATCCCAAAACTGCCAGGGAATCGGACTCAAGCTTATCCAGAACGAGCTTGAGCATATGCCGGTCGAGGACCGGAGCTTCTCCCAAGGCTTCCAGCGCGGGAACAAACGCGACGTCGGGATGCTCCGTGCCATCTTGCCCGGTCAGGCGAGGTAAGCACTCACCGTAAAGCAGCTGGCTCCGATCGCGGATGGCATGAATGCCCTGGATGGTAAAGCCAATGCGACCTTCCGCGATCGCTTCCTGAATAATCGTAACATGTCGTTCGTCAAGCAAATCGAGATGATCTAACACGTCTCCCTCCCAGCATCGACCATCGGCTGAGCTGCAGTCCCTTTGTATGCCTGCAACTCGCGCTGCGTGACCATGGCGCCGTTGACGACACATTGGATGCCGCAGCTAATGCCTTTCAGCTCTTGAACGCTGTGCGGGTCGATCCGATGTGCGGGCACGGCGAGCCCCACCTTCATCATGGGATCAGGCCGTGCCCGTTGTCGAGCGGTCGCACCCCTCGCCGAGATCGACGAGCAGCTTGAATGACTCGAGCAGGGCGTCGCCCAACGGTCAGTAAAAGGCCTTGGATCATGTCGCTCCCACAGCCCTCCCCCCAGAACCGGATCTTTGGCGACTCCGCGCCGCAGGAGATTGTGCGGCAGCAAGCTGTTCCTGCTTGCCAATGCTGGCAAGGCGACGACGGATCCCGCGGCACGAAGGAATGGATTTTGCACGAAATGCGGTCTGACTGCACGAACTACGTCAGCTGTCCTGACCCATGTGCCGAGAGTTGGATTAGACGCTGCGCCTGATAAGCCCCAGCCGAGCCCTGAGTTCGGCAATCCTGACGCGGCTGACTGGAACCAGATGCGGCACCTCGCCATCCAGTTCAACCACGGCACTATCGCCCTCCTTGCGGATCAGTGAGACATATCGGATGGACACGATATGGCTGCGGTGGACGCGCATGAACGTAGCGGGATCGAGATGCGCCTCAGCATGCGAGATCGCCCATGGACACATGCGTTCCCGACTACCATCGTGAATCAATGTATAATGGGAGTTAGCCCTGATGCTGCGGATTCGGCCGACCTCAACGAAATGGGTTCCATCGGCGCCCTCAACAGGCAACCGTGTCACGGGGGCCATACCCGTAGGCAAAGGTGTTTGTGCTCTGGCGGAACCGAAGCCGTTTCGGTCGGACCTCGACATCTGGGTCGTATCGAAGGCATCGGTATCGGTTTCATGGGCGGATGCCGACATCAAAGCGCGTGACTGTGGCTCGGGCACGAGGAACAGCAGGAAGCCGAAGATGATTATGAAACACAATAGCGATACGATCACGGCCAGCACCTCTGGCGAAGCAGCCAAGCCGTTCGCCGTGCGGAGGGGAGGCCCAGGCAGAAAGCGCATTTCGTACATGGCGGTATAGTGCATGCCGGAGACAGCGATACCGAAGGCGGCCGCACTAAGAGCCAGCCGCATGCCGTCATGGCGAGCCAGAAAGATGCGCAGACCGCCATAGGCGGTCCCTACAGCGATCACAGCGGCCGCCAGCATCATGGTGTGCTGATGCTCGAGATGAAAGGCGCCAGCAAGGCCATGGATGCCGACATAGTGCATCGATACGATGCCGAGGCCGAGCAGCAGCGCCGAAGCGACGATGCGCAAATTCGATGGCTCGTCGAGCGAGACGAAGAACAGCGACACACCCATAACCAGGGCGCAGATTAGAAAGGATATGATCGTCGGCAGGATAAGGTAGGTGGCGTCGAGCGGGATTGGTGCTGCCAACATGCCGACGAAATGCATAGTCCAGACGCCGACCGCAAGGAAGAATGCGGCTCCGGCAAGCAACAACCTGCGACCGGCACTGCCAGTGTCGCGCACGCGGGCCGCAAGACCGAACCCTGTATATCCCCCCAGTATCGCAATCACCACCGAGAGCGCGACGAGAAAGGGGTTGTGGCCTACAAACATTTTGCCGCCTGTCAGCGCGACTTCTTCTTTGCACGAGTTAAAGGTCAAGGACTCAATTTGCAATCCATTAACCAGGCAGCCTCGCGTTTCGGAAAGTTCGCGTATCGACTGCAAGGTCCATTTGACACTGGAGAGTCTGTCGACCGCAGCCGTAAAAACAGATAAGGAAACTGCTCGGGTGAGCGAAGCGAGCGTGGCGGATACCAAACCCATACTCTGGATGCTTCCGTTCTTTCAGCGCGGAAGCATAGAGATGAGTGCGAAACACGGTTACTGCAGCACAGGTCTCATCTCAGTATTTTCGCAGTGCGTAAATCGCGTTCTCTTTGGCTTGGGGCCGCTTTTCCGCACCTCAGAAGAAGTTGTTCTGTCCGTCAGCCTCAGTATAAGCGATAGATATATTCCACATTT
>NZ_JAOANW010000019.1 GCF_026162365.1 Nitratireductor luteus
GACCTGCCGGCTCTGGATCTGATGGCATAGTGTGGCAGTCTTCGTGCTGACCACGGACAGAAGCATGATCCTGGCGGCGTGATAATCACTCGAAGGGACTTGACGAGCAAAGGCCCATTACAGAAGCATTGCGCGTTACGTCATTGTGCGCAGCAGTGCAGCCCGCATTGGACAGTGGGCAATAGCGTCTTCGATCTGGCAGACATAGTCAGCTGGCTTCTGACAGACCATCTTACCTGGCCTGCCGTCGTCATCCTGTCCATCGGAGATCAGATCGATACAGCGGTCACCTTGAGACCCCGAGTCGGAAGCAAGGACGGTTGGCCCCACGCGCCAATCGGCGCATATTGAGCGTGATGACACGTGTGCGTCTGATCTTGTGCTGCCTTGTGCTTTTCCTGTTATCAGCGGCATCGATGCTGGAGAAGCCGGAGGTTTCTGCTGCCGTGCTGGGCGCCGCCGCGGCAGCGTTCCATCACCAGCCATCCGAGCAGACGCCCTGCAAGGGCCTTGCGATGGCCACCCCAAGCTGCCCTGCCATGTGCACTCCTGCTCACGCGGTGTCGCCGAACACTGTGCCACCGGTTACCGTCTTGGCAGCTTTCTTTCGCCCCCCTGATCAGCGGGTCAGGTGCTCGTTTAGCAGACCTGATCCTGACCCACCGAAGCTGAATTCCTTCACCTGCGTGGGCTGCTGTTTCGCGCATACGGGCTGAAGGCGTCCGGCGATGCGCTGTCGTCGCCGGGCAGTTGTCAATCAACAGTAGGGTGAGCGAGGAAAATGTCAGCCGCCGTCCAAGACAGAACCGAGGTGATGCTGAGGTACCCTGTGCGAAGGCACCCCTACTCCGGTGTCAGGCATGATTCTAAAGCGCGATACTATGTTTCAAGACTAGGCCCGACCTAATCACAACGGTGCTGGAGGATTTCAAACCGCACGCGGGACGTCAAAGCGTGCAGCACTTCTACCGGCTTCTGCGATACATAAACCGACCGGACGGTCGTTTCGAGACGACGGACTGCGGGTTGACCAAGCGCCTTTATCGATTGCCCAGTTCCCCTTTTCCGGAAAAGAGCGGCTGTCTGGGCGGCCGTCTCATGCTGATCTTTCGGGATTTGGATCAGAACTGCTCCAAGAAGCACATCTTCAAACTGATCCGGAAAATGCAGCGGCAACTGATCAATTTCGGTAAGGATGCCAACTATGTAAGCTTTGTGGTTGGTCCATTTCCGACGCTGTTCCTTGAGACCCGAAAGCGCGGCCTTCAAGTCGACATCGAGTTTGCGATGTGGGGCGATTCCTTCGAGGAAGCCATGGCCCGGTTCGACGAGGTTGTTGGCCTCATGGAAAGAACGATTGTCGAATGCGATAAAAACGGCATGCACCGCAAACCCATCAAAAGCGGCATTTGAGGGCAGTGGAGCCGCCCTTGAGCTTCCAGCGGCTGAAACGCCTACCTGGGCAGTCGTACGATCGAGCTTCCACGGTCGTGCTTATCGAAGGATTTCGGGTCCCTCCCTACTGCACCCTGTCGGACGCTTGACAGAAACCTACGGCCGCCAGGCAGGAACCTCTTGGCTGACGGGGGCACTCCTGGAAGGTGCCGAATAAGAAAACTTTCCGTCGCCTTGTTGTTGACCTCAAGAAGCGCCATGCCGCAGCGGTCGGCCGGGCGACGAAACGAATGCCGAGACAAATGCTTCAGATCGCTCGCTTTCGCAGCGTGACGAACGGTCGCTTGTAAGGGTATTGGCAGGCTGGGAGAAGCTCCCTATATTGCGCGGTATGAAAAGTCTTCGCTGTGTAATCACCGCGCTGCTATTCTTCGCTCTTGGGGCGGGGACAGCTTGGGCTGTGGTTCAAGACGATGGCACTATGCAGGCGACCATGGAAGCTTCCGTGGATCAGCCCCTGCCAGGCGGCTGCAATGATTGTGGCGGCGACGATACTGGCATGACATCGGCGGCGTGCGCAGCCATGGGCCCATGCATGCATGGCTTGGCGTCTGCCGAGACGAATACCTCCCTGCGACCGGATTCGGTTACCTACTCGACCGGTTCTGAGCATTTCGCTGGCCTCAGGGGCTTGCCAGAGCCCTTCCCTCCAAAAACCAACATCCTCGTCTAGGACGGCTCTCGCCGCATCTCGCGGTGATTTCGTCCCCGTCCGGGTCGGCACGCATTTGTGCAGCCGCCCGTTTCCAGTCCACCCGCGTTCAGAAGCCGCTTCGGCACGCGCGGGAAAATTGGAAAATATGAGGATGCTATGTCTTCCGCTCCACAAACGGCTCACATAAGTGCGAGTCCTGAACCGGCTCGTACAGCAGATGCGATAAGCGCACAGGAAGCGCCGTCGCCTGCGCGCCGTCGCGTGCTCATGATCCTGCCGTTGGCAGCGTTCCTCGCACTCGCTGTCATGCTGGCGTGGGGATTGGGACGCAACGCAAGTGTGCTGCCCTCGGCGCTGATCGGCAAACCTGTGCCTGAATTCACGCTTCCACCGGTCCAGGGAAGGACGCTTGGTCTTTCCAGCACGGATCTGGAAGGCGAGGTTTCCCTCGTCAACGTCTTTGCGTCCTGGTGCACCGCCTGCCGGGAAGAGCACCCGGTCTTCATGGAGCTTAAGAGAACCAACGCCGTCCCCATCCACGGCATCAACTACAAGGACAGGCCGCAGGACGCGGAAAAATGGCTCAACACCATGGGCGATCCGTATACGCGGACTGGCGCAGATCTGAACGGCCGCGTCTCGATCGATTGGGGCGTCTACGGCGTGCCGGAGACCTTCGTGATCGACAAGGAGGGCCGCATTGCTTTCAAGCATGTCGGCGCCGTCACGCCGGAGGTTTATCGCGAAAGAATAGCCCCGATCATTGCGGAGCTACGCCGATGAGGACCGGAGTTCTTGGTGTACGTCTGTCGACCGCCATCCTTATTGTCATTGCGGTGGGCGCCGTGGGGCTCACCGGAGGCGGGATTTACCACCATTTCGCAGCAACACCGTCCGGCGAGCTCGCGGACCGGACGCCACCGGCATCGATCTCCACGCAAGCTGGAAAGGATACAGGCTCCTTGGTCATCCACGATGCGCCGCAAGCCGTTCCGAACCTTTTCTTCGTTGACGGTGACGGGCGCGAAATGTCGTTGGCGGACTTCCACGGGAGGACAATTCTGCTCAATATCTGGGCAACCTGGTGCGTGCCGTGCCGCGAGGAAATGCCTGCACTTGATCGGCTGCAGGCGAAGCTTGGCGGACCCGGTTTCGAAGTCGTGCCGCTTTCGATTGATCGCGACGGTCTTCCAAAGGTCAAGGCCTTCTATGACGAACTCGGCCTTGAGGCGATCGGCATCTATCTCGACGCGTCCGGCAAGGCGGCCTACCGGCTGGGAGCCGTCGGAATCCCGACGACATTGCTGATCAATCCCGATGGCCTGGAGACAGGGCGCCTTGTCGGCCCCGCCGAATGGGACAGCCAAGAGTTAGTCGGTCTCATTCAACAGCAACTTGGGAAGGCGCCCGGCGAGCCGAGCTGAACCTTCACGTTTGGAAACGGAAATTCGAAATGAAAACAATGATCAAACTACTGGCTATTCCGGTACTCGTTGCCGTTACAGTGCCTGCCGGGCTCGCGACCGCCGAACAGGTACCAAATTCGGGCACAGCGGGCGTCGAGGCAAGTCAGCATGCAGATAACCTGGCGCCGAGCCGCTTTGGCGGGCACGTCCACGCTCTCGCGGTCAATCCGCAGACGAAGGAACTTTTCCTTGGCGCTCGGCCAATCTACCGCAGCACCGATGAGGGGAAATCCTGGGCGGCGATCGACGGCATTCCCAAGTCCGAAGAGCGGGCGAACATAACGTCCGTTTCGATTGATCCCACCGACCCGCTGGTGATGTACGCAACCGGCCACGGCGTCGGCGTGGTCAAGAGCACCGACGGCGGCGCAACCTGGCATTCCGCCAGCTCGGGTCTTGGCGGCATGTCTACCGAGGGTTTTTCGATCGACGGCAAGGACCAGAACAAGCTCTACGTCTGGGTTCTCGGCACCGGGCTCTATCGCAGCACGGATGCCGGGGCGTCATGGCAACGGGTTGATGATGGGCCGAAGAAGCAGGAGATCCGCAGCCTGGTCTCGGTCAACGGTCCCACCGGGATGGGCGGCATCTGGCTTTACGCTGGACTGGATACCGGCGTGGTGAAAAGCCCCGACTGCTTCTGCGGCTGGGATCGGCTTTCGAACGAAGGGCTCCCCGAGGGTCGGGTCTATAGCCTCGCCGTCGACCCGTCGAAACCTGAAGTCCTTTACGCAGGACTGCGCCAGGGCGTCTTCAAGACGACAGATGGTGGGCAAAGCTGGAGTCAGGCGACCGATCTGGTCGAGGACGCGGTCGTCACGGTAGATGCCGGCGACCCCGACCGGATCTATGCCGTCGGCGCAGACGGCACGCTCGCCGTCAGCAGGAATGCCGGCGAGCAGTGGACAACGACGGAGGTGGACGATGCAGAAGGCTAACGCAACGAGCGCCGGATCTGCCGCCAAGGGATTCCTCATACCCCTGGTTGTTATCGCTGTGATGGCCGGCGGTGTTGCCATGGCGGTCTATCGGGCCGCGGTTCCGCAGCCGCCCCAGGCCAGCTACAGCGAGATCGCGCCCGTAGAGGCGACAGTGGGCGCGTCGCTGGCCATCGACAGGGAAGAGGCGGAGCTCGGCGAGATGACAGTTGAGGAGGTGGCCAGTGCTACCTTCCGCCTGAAAAATACCGGTACCCAACCCGTCGAGTTCAGCCAGGTCCGCACCTCTTGCATGTGCACCTTCGCCAAAATCGCTCTGCCCGACGGCAACAGCCCGGAGTTCAACATGGCAATGCACAATGATGCCACCGCCAACACCTGGAAAGGCGTTCTCGCCCCCGGCGAGGAAGCGTTGGTCACCGTCACCTACAAGCCGTCGCTGATGCCTGTGGAGGGTTCCGTGGCGCGGAACGTCAAGTTCGCCACCACCGACCCGCAAAACCCGGTTGTCGAGCTCGGCGTGCACGCAACCGTCAAGGGAGGCGCTACGGGATGAAGACCAACCGAACACCACAATCACACGGGAACCAGAGAGAGGACCACCAATGAGCACTTCCGTCCCAGAGACATCGCTGAGCGCGGATATATTCCGATACATCCGCTATCAGCTGCGCGGCCGGCGTGGCCTGATCGTTGCTGCAATCGCCTTAGGCGTGCCGGCGCTTTGGCTCGGTTGGCCGTGGCTCGTCATGGCGGGTCTGGCGCCGCTTCTGATTGCACTTGCACCCTGCGCCATCATGTGCGGCCTGGGCTTGTGCGTGATGAAGTCCTGCTCGAAAACAGGTTCTGGTGAAGCAAGTTCCTGTTCAAAATCGCAAGCAGGCGACCAGACGGCCGCTTCGGTGGCCGCAAACGGATCAACAGACGAGGCGACGGCCCCCTTGGCCATCGCCGCTCCATCCAACCGCGATTTGGGTTCGGTTGAAGATCCAAGTTTCACTCAACCCGCTCAGGCCGATTCCGCTTCAAATCTGGGCGAAGTAGATTGCTGCTCGAAATCGCAAGGCGACCAGACCGCCGCGCCAGTCGCTGCAACCAAATCGACGAATGGCGTTGCCCAGCCCCTGCCCATCGCCGACCCGTCCGACACCAATTTAGATTCGGTTGACGGCCAAACCGTGCCTCAACCCGAGCACGCCGGACCTTTGGCCGGTAAAACTCCCAACCAGGAAAAGGAGACGTTCCATTGAACAAGACATCGAAAATACTGACGACCGCATTCACCATAGCAGCTCTCGCCGCCTCGCCGGTCGCCTTTGCGCAGGACGACACCGAGACCGGCCAGCCGGCACAGTCTCAAGACATGCAGGAGATGATGGAGGGCATGCAGGGCAACGGCATGGGGATGATGGGCATGATGTCCCAGATGAACGAGATGATGAGCAACTGCAACAAAATGATGCAGGCCATGATGTCGGACATGGACATGCCCGCAGAAGAGGGCGAGCAGCCAAACGGAGGCTGAGCAGCAAAGATCGGCGGGCTCGCTTTCCGCGAGCCGCCGCACCTGACTGTGAAGGAGAAATAGCATGATTTCCAGGCGTCACGTCGTCGGAGGCATGATCGGCAGCATTATCGTTCTGGCGCCTGGCCTCGTATCAGCCCATTCGCTGGAAGACGTGCAGCAGGACCTCTTCGACACGGAAAAATATTTCGAGATCAAGCGCGAGCCCGCCCCGGACTTCGCGCTTCAGGACGCCGACGGCAAGTCGGTCCGCCTGCAGGACCTTCGCGGCAAGGTCGTTGTGCTGCACTTCATATATGCCGGCTGCCCCGACGTGTGCCCGCTGCACGCGGACCGGATCGGCGAAATCCAGTCAATGGCCAATGAAACACCGATGAAGGATCGGGTGCAGTTCGTTACCGTAACCACCGACCCCGAACGCGATGTCCCGGAAGTCCTCAAGGGGTACGGTCCGGTTCACGGCCTCAATCCGACGACCAATTGGGTTTTTCTAACCAGCGGACCTGACAAGCCCGAGGACACCACCCGCAATCTTGCGGAAAAGTTCGGCCACAGCTTCACGGTCACCGAGGAGGGATATCAGGTTCATAGCGTGGTCACCCACGTGATCGACCAAGACGGACAGTGGGTCGCCAATTTTCACGGGCTTGGGTTCGAACCCACGAACATGGTCGTCTTCATCAACGGACTGACGAACGCCAACGTTCCCCATCATGAATCACTGTGGTCGCGAATCCGCTCATGGCTGTAGCCATCACACAAATGGAAACAATCTGAATGCACGTCACCTCAACCGGAATGAAACGCCTGTGCGCCCGATGGTCTCTTGCCTTCGTGTTACTGGCTCTGATCGCAGCTTTGTCGATGACCGGCGTACGAGCGGGCGATGGCCCACAAGCTCCGATCATTGCGCTGACTAATGACCCCAGCAGCGGTGCCCTGCTGAAGAGCGACGGCAAAGCGCTCTACCGTAGCGTCGACCAGGGAGCCAGTTGGGCTTCGATTCCACTGCCACCATTGGCGGGCGGGAGTATAGCGGCCATTGCGGTCCCGGCGGATCGGGCCGGCGCAGTCTTCATCGCCGGGCCGGGCCTTGGCGTGCTGAGTACCGAAAACGAAGGTTCCAGCTGGACCCGATCAAACACAGGCCTGCCGAGCAACGAAGTCACTGCGTTCGCTGCCCACGCGACCCTGGGGGAGACGCTCTATGCATTTGTTCCCGAGAACGGCATCTATCGGAGCCAGGATGCCGGCGAAAATTGGAAGCTGGTCGACAAGGGCCCTAAAGAAATTCAACAGCTGATCCACACCGACATGCAGGGGAGCATGGAAACCGGCTGGCTGTACGCGGCCACGTCGCAAGGCGTGCGCGTCTCGATGGACTGCTTCTGCTTGTGGCGCGACGCCGGCGAACTCAATGGCCAGACCGACACCGTTGCCTATGACCCGCAGCAGCCGGAGCGGCTGTACGCCGCTTCCGAGCAGGGGCTGTTTCGAAGCACGAATGGTGGCCAGGAGTGGGAGCCGGCGACGGCGCCGGACGCACTCGTGGCGGCGCTGACCGTGACGCCCTCGGGAGTACTCTTTGCCGCCTCCATCGATGGCGCACTCTTCCGTAGCACCGACCAAGCCGAAACGTGGGAACGCTTTGGTGAGTAGGAGGGTTTTGGTTTGCCTGGCAGTGGTGCTTGCAGCGATATCCGCCAGCGCAGCGGGCGACTCCTTGCCGATGTTGGATTCCAAACAGGTCGAGGCAGGTCGGGCCACCTACGGACAGTACTGCGCCTCCTGTCACGGTGTTGAAGGCAAAGGCGCTGCCAATTGGCGCGAGCCGAACGCCGAAGGCGACCTGCCTCCGCCGCCTCACAACGAGGAGGGGCACACCTGGCGGCATTCAGATGCCGACCTGTACGAGATGATTAGCAAGGGATGGCGCGACCCGTTCAACAAAACCGACCGGCTCACCATGCCGCCATTCGATGAGATTCTCGAACCGGAAGAGATCGCGGCAGTGATCGCTTACCTGAAATCGCTGTGGACAGAAGAGCAGCGGCTTTACCAGCAGGAAGCAAGTGAGAATGAACCGCTTCCCGCTGAAGCAACACAGACTTCGAAATGACTGATGCAGAAGGAAATCAACATGCGTTTTTTTACTCCCATCTTCGCCGTCACAACCGTTTTGTCGGCGTCTGTTGCCCACGCAGCTGCGCCGATCGAAGCGACGCTTTACAGGAATCCGCAATGCGGTTGTTGCGACGAATACGCCAAGCACCTCGAAGCCAACGGCTTCGAGGTCACGCTGAAGGACACTACCGACCTGTCGCAGATCAAGAAAATGGCCGGCGTGCCGGAGCAACTGGCCGGTTGCCACACGATGAGCGTCGAAAACTATGTGGTTGAAGGGCTGGTTCCCCTCGACACACTCAATCGCCTCCTTGAGGAAAAGCCGGAGATCAGAGGCATTTCCCTGCCCGGAATGCCGACAGGGGTGCCCGGCATGCCAGGACCCAAGTCCGGGCCATTGAACATCTACGTGATCTCCAATGACGCCCCGGAAGTCTACGCAACGGAATGATACTCATGCCTTTGGACGATGAGCCGAGAGAGCTTAGATGGATGTAGACTTGAACGATGGTAAGCGGAGGCCTCTGCTGCCATCGGTATTTAAGAAGTCCGAGCAAGTCGACGCGGCGGTCAGACGGAAGAGAAAGACCGCCGTCGCTCTGGCCGGGCTTGTCCTTGTGATGGTGGGCTTAAGCTTTGCCGCGGTTCCCCTTTACCGGCTGTTCTGCCAGGTGACGGGATATGGCGGAACGACGCAGGTCGCCGAGGCAGCTCCGAACCAGTCTGAGCGAAGGGTCACGGTCCGCTTCGACGCCAACGTCACCGGCATGCCGTGGGAGTTCGAAGCTCCCAAGCCGGTCGAGCTCGCGCTAGGCGAGACAGGGCTGGTCGCCTACAGGGGCCGGAATCCGACCAATCGGCCAATCCTCGGTACAGCAACATACAATGTCGTGCCCCTGCAAGCGGGTGCATATTTCAACAAGATCGAGTGCTTCTGCTTTACGGAGCAACTGCTGATGCCGGGCGAGGAGAAGGAATTTCCTGTGACCTTCTTTGTCGACCCGGCCATTGAAGACAATCCGGATCTGGACGGGGTCACAACCATCACCCTTTCCTACACCTTCTTCGACAAAGGGCCCGAGGCGCTCGAGCGGTACATGGAGAGTAATGGGATCGCGGCGACGACGGGCAAGGGTGATCTGGATGGATAGCCTTCGTTCCAGACCCATCCCAGATTCGCTGCAAGGTGACAGTTTCTGGCTGGCGACGATGCGGCGCTATTTGCTGGCCATCCTGGGCGGAAATCTCGTTTGGGAGACACTGCACCTTCCGCTCTACACGATCTGGACGGAGGGGACGGCAGGCGAGCTTATCTTCGCCGTCGTCCACTGCACGGGCGGCGACCTGTTGATTGCGCTTTCATCCCTCATATTGGCGCTCATCTTTGTCGGGGATGCAGGGTGGCCCGCGCGGAAGTACAGAAGCGTGGCTGTTCTGGCGATCAGTTTCGGGCTCGGCTACACGATCTTCAGTGAGTGGCTCAATACAGCGGTACGAGAGAGCTGGGCCTACTCCGATTTGATGCCGGTGGTTTTCGGTACGGGCGTTTCTCCAGTGGTCCAGTGGGTCGCCATTCCTCTCGCCGGCTTTTGGTGGGCGCGTCGGCCCATGCGGATTGATGGTCGGCCTGAAACCCATAGCCTACCAACCGTGACTCGCAGGAGTAAAACCCATGCATAAGCCGACGCCTGGCGTTATCGCTTCACTTGTTCTGTCAATGTTTGCCGTTCTTCTTTCCGGCTTGGCGTTTCTCGCCGTAACTGGCGTCCTTGACGCCGGGAAGCCTATCTCTCGCGATTTCGAGTTGCAGGCACGTGAATATCTTCTTCAGAACCCCCAGATCGTCGTGGAAGCCCTGCAGCGGCTCGAGCAGCGTAAGCTGGCCGCCGAAACAAACGAGCTGCAGACTCTGGTTGCCGAACGGAGCGACGAAATCTTCAGTGACCCGGAAGCGCCAGTTGGCGGAAATCCGAACGGTGACGTCACACTGGTCGAATTCTTTGACTATAACTGCCCCTATTGCCGCAAAGCCGCACCAATCCTTCAGCAAGCGGTGGACGAGGATCGCGACCTTAAGCTGGTTTACAAGGAATGGCCTATCCTAAGTCCAGGCTCGGAATTTGCCGCAAGGGCGGCCCTCGCGGCCCATAAGCAAGGACAATATGGGGCTTTCCACCAGGCGCTGATGGGTTTTCCCGGCCGGATCAGCGAGAGTTCCACCTTGACCATTGCAGGCGATGTTGGCCTCGACGTCGAGCAGCTCAAGCGGGATATGCAGGATCCGGCCATTGCGAACGCAATCGAGCGCAATCGCACGCTCGCCAACGACCTGCGCATTACCGGTACGCCGACCTTTGTCGTCGGCGATGAGATCGTTCGCGGTCTGGTCGACCTCGCGACGTTGCAGCGTTTCATAGCCGATGCACGAGACAAGCCCGAGGATTGAGACTGTGTTCGAGATATCCAACATCGGCATTCTGACGGCGCTGGCGGCAGGCGCGATCTCTTTTCTCTCGCCGTGCGTCCTGCCGCTCGTTCCCGGCTATATATCCTATGTCGCAGGCAACGCTGCGGTGGCAGGGGGACCGCAGCGGTCTTTCGGCGACCGCCTTTCCACCCTGCTTCTCAGCACGTGGTTCGTTCTCGGTTTTTCGACCATCTTCGTGGCTTTGGGAGCCAGCGCAACGGCGATCAGCCGGCTTCTTCTGTCATATCGATACGAAACGAACATCATTGGCGGCGCCGTTATCATCGTCTTTGGCGTCTTCATGACCGGCCTGGTACGGCTGCCATGGCTGCAGCGGGAGTTACGATTCCATGGGAATTTCGGGGGCGGTCGGCCACTTGGCGCTTATGTCCTGGGCCTGGCTTTCGGGTTTGGCTGGACTCCCTGCATCGGTCCGGTTCTCGGGGCAATTCTCACCGTCAGCGCGCTGTCCTCGACAGCCTCCAGTGGCATTGCGCTTCTCAGCATCTATTCCCTCGGACTGGGCGTTCCATTTCTGTTGTCGGCGCTTTTCACCGAGAGTCTCGCCAAACGTCTGAAAGGCATGAAGCGTACCGGCCGCATTCTTCAAATCGGCGCCGGTGTGATCATGATCGTGATGGGCGTGGCGATGATGACCGGCACCATGACGACGTTTTCGTTCTGGCTGCTTGAGCAGTTCCCGATTCTCACGAAAATCGGCTAAGGAGGCCTCTCCATGACCCGGGCATTTCGATTTCAAGAAGCAATAATCGGTGCGGCGGTTCTCGTCCTGATCGGACTCGGAGCAGGCTTGTACCCGCCACGCAGTCTGGCCGCGGAGAATTTAGGGGATGAAGCGCTCAAGCTGCGCTTCGAATATCTTAGCCAGAACGGTAACAGCAACTGTTCGGGCGAGTTTTTGGACTCAATCACAGCGATGCCCGCCACGGCGCTGCTGCAAGGCTCCTGCTGCAGCCGCATGGATGAGCACCGTTATGTCGAGCAAGTCAGAGGGCTGACGAAGTACGCCGAAATCGCACTCATTACGAGCGATCCGTACGACATCCCGGCCGGAATCGCCCAGCAGCTCCTGCCCCATTACTCGACGGAGCTAACACCTGTAGAGCAAGCGGCCTACGACTACGCGATGAAACATTCCGATGAGCAGGGGCCCTGTTGCTGCGAGTGCTGGCGCTGGCACGTCTATGGTGGATTGGCGAAATATCTGATCCGCGAGCACGGCTTTACCGGCGAGCAGATTGCTGACGTTTGGGATCTGTCTGACGGCTGTGGTGGCAGCGGTGAGCACGTACACTAGGCGAGGTCAGTGACCCCTTCGCGTCACCGAATCCGCCGAATTAGCAGGCGGTATATGGTGCCATGCTGCCAGGGTGCTTGGCTGGGTAGGAACAAAGGCACACATCAAACTTGTCGCAAAGGCGATCCAGCCGAGCGAACGGCGTCATGACGAGGAAGGAGGCGCCACATGAGTACGGAAGCCGAAACATCAAGGATGCCGAAGCCGGCGCCCGCAAACCGCCGCGATTTCCTCTATATCTCCACCGGCACGGCAGCTGCTGTTGGTGCCGCAGCAGCCGTCTGGCCCCTTATCGATGGCATGCAGCCATCCGCCGATGTGGGCGCCCTCGCAACAACAGAGGTCGATCTCTCCCCGATCGAGCCGGGCCAACGTGTCACAATCAAGTGGCGCAGCAGACCAGTGTTCATCGTCTATCGCACGGAGGCATTGATTAGGCAGGCCCGCGCCGACGACGACAGCCCCGATCTTATCGACCCGGCCCCCGACAGCGCCCGGGTCCAGCGACCCGAGTGGCTGGTGGTCATCGGTGTGTGCACGCATCTGGGCTGCATTCCGCTCGGGCAGCAGGAGGGCGATCCCCGCGGTCCGCATAACGGCTGGTTCTGCCCGTGCCATGGCTCAATCTATGACAGCGCCGGACGGGTCAGGAAAGGACCCGCACCGCGCAATCTTGACGTGCCGCCATATGCATTCCTGGATGACAACCGGATCCGCATCGGATGACCAATCAAGTGAAGGGACAGTTGTTGTGAGTAGTTTGAAAAAACAGGAGGGCCGCTTGAAAGATCCAAGTGGCCTCGATCGACGAGGGCTTCTTCGCCTTGGGAGTGTAGCCGCCCTGCTAGGGCTGGCAGGCTGTTCAACAAGCGAGCCTGCCCGTTTCTCAGCATGGGCTACCAACCCGCAATCTTCTTCGAAGGACAACGTCGGCAGCATACAAAAGAGCGATCTCTCCTATTACACGTCAATCTATGCGGCTCGTCCCGACGAGAAGTTTCCGATCCCTGCCATTCCGGTCGACCGTATCGATCCCATCTATTTCAGGCAGCTCGTCGATGATCCGACTGGCGAGCGGCCCGGAACAATCGTCGTTGATACTGCCAACCATTTTCTCTACCTCACCCGCGAAAACGGCAAGGCCATGCGCTATGGCGTTGGACTCGGCCGAGCCGGCTTCGAGTGGTCCGGACGCGGCGTCATCCAGTACAAGCGCGCATGGCCGCGCTGGACGCCCCCCGATACGATGGTCGCGCGCCAGCCTGAACTCGAGCCTTACAGCATCGCCAATGGCGGCATGGACCCGGGCCCCAAGAATCCGCTCGGGGCACGTGCCCTCTATATCTTCCAGAATGGAGTAGACACGCTCTACCGCATCCACGGAACACCGGAGTGGTGGACGATCGGCCAGTCAGTGTCGTCGGGATGCGTCCGCATGTTCAACCAGGACGTGATCGATCTGCATGATCGTGTGCCGAACAGGACGCCCATTCTGGTCACGAGCCTCGGTCCGACCCGGCCTGCGCTTTCGACGTAGCTGCCCTCTGAACCCGTGACAGGGAACGGACGCTATCCCTCCATACGCTGCCGGAGCCGCTATTGCCATGCGCCGGCTGCTCTCACCTTTGTTGTGATGCCTGAGCCATCCGTCGCCACTGGCCCCATCGGGGAAAGAACATCGGCACGCGGTTGCAATAGTCGCGATAATCGTTCCCAAACTGACGGATCATCTCGCGTTCTTCCTTGCGAGCGAGGAAGTAGTAGGCGATTACAATCAGCGGGAACAGCCCGACCGAGAACGCGGTCGGCCAGTGCACAATGCCTTCACCGAACAAAGCTATGAACAATCCGGTATACTGGGGATGCCGGACAAACCGATATAACCCGCCCGTGACAAGCCGGTTCTGCTTGCGCGCTCTGTAGACCTCACGCCACCCATGTATGAAAAAGCCCACTCCTATCACCACAAGCGCATAGCCGATGAGCATTGAAGCAAGCATCGCTGTTCCGCCGAGCTGAAAAAGTGTCGACCAGAGATTTGAGCCGACATACTCCCGGTCAAGGCCAAAGGTGCGCGCCAACAGATAGACGGTCAGAGGAAAACCGTACATCTCGGCATAAAGCGCGATGATGAACGCCTGCACCAACCCGGCGCCCGCCCACTCACGCCACCTCTGAGGGGCAAAGTAGTGGTAGAAGACCCAGGATGCGACAACGATCATGATCGCCGCGACACCCCAACCAGTAAAACTCATCGTGCGTTCCTTGACTGGCGGTTCACCCGCGGCAGGCCATTGTTACAGATGATCCGCAATGCCGGAGCAAAGTGACCTGCACTGGCATGCGCCGACAGTTCGACGGGAAGCCTGCGCGACCGGCGCGTTCTGCCTCGTCTCCCGCGTGAACGTCAGGCCGGCATCTTCATGGCCGTGTCGTTCCATGGTGAATCAGCCGGTGGTCTTATGCCGGTTCTTAGCTTTTACGTCTCAAGTGGAATGCGACTGAGTTGTTCCGGAACTTTCCTGTTTCCGGCCGCCGACAGAATCTCTCTGCCGGCTATAAGAAACGCAAGTATCTTATTGGCAAATAAGAACTCGGGGCACCTAAATCAACTCTTTCTCGCACTCAAAGGTCGATGGGACCTGGAGGCAGTGCCTCGTGGCGTTTCCCGATCTTTCGCGTGACTTGGAGGTCGTGTAGCAAGTGCTCGCCGTCTAGAAGCGGGCGATGATTATCAGACGGGTGCGGTGGGGCGACCAATCGACTGATCGCCGGCATTCTATACCATCTCGACCGTCTCGGCCCAATATCGAACTCCGTTCGTGTCAGTCCCAAGCCGCCCCGTCGAGCGCGTCGAGCGGGAATTTGATATACCGCGTGCCGTTCGACTCCGGTTCTGGCAGGCGGCCGCCATTCATGTTCACCTGCAGTGCGTGCAGGATAAGCCGTGGCACGGGCAACCTCCTGTCGCGCGCCTCGCGGAGCTTCACGAACTCGGCCTGCGACCTGCATTTCGAGATATGAGTGCTCTTTGCCTTCTGCTCGGCGACATTCGATTCCCATCTGGGTTCGCACCTGTCGGGCTGGTAGTCATGGCCGGTGAAGATGCGCGTTTCTTCCGGGAGGGCCGGAATCTCCTGGACTGACTCCCAGAGACGTGCGGCGCTGCCGCCGGGGAAATCAACGATGGAGACTTTTGGCTGCCGAATTTATCGATCCGGCGCCGTTTTCAAAATCGCCCCGTCCCGTTCAAGGCGGCACTGCACCGGGCGCTGGTTTGAAGCATGCGTCCCAGGCCGCTCGCGATCAGATCTTCACCAGCATGGCCGTGGCGTACATGAACGCCACGCCGAAGGCAGCCCCGGACAGGACAGGCCACGAGGACAGGGCCGCGAAGCCACGCCCGTCGGACTTCATGAGGTAGGCGGTGACCTCGACGACGACCTGAAGGATGGCGCCAGCGCCGATCGCCAGCGCCAGCGCCGACCATTGCGGCGCATAGGCGAGGCTTCCGATCCAAAGCCCGAGCACCGCCGGGCCACCGGCGAGCAGCGTCAGTGCCCCGAAAATCCATAAGGCAGGGCGTGCCTTCAGCATCGGGGCGGCAATCCCGATGCCCTCCGTGATGTTGTGGATGGTGAAGCCGAGCACCAGGAAGGTACCGAGACCTGCCGCCCCCGACGCGAAGGCCGCGCCGATGGCAAGGCCCTCGCCGAGATTGTGCAGGCCGATGCCAAGGGCGATGAATGTCGCGAGCGCCAGCCCGGCTGGTGTGCCGTCGCGGCGGCCGATCGCCATGAGCAGCAGAAAGCTTGCCGCAGCCGCCAGAACAACCATCACCTGGCCCTGGAAGATGGCCGCGGCTTCGTCCGCAAGCTCGAATGCCTCCCCTCCGGCGTCGATCATCAGGAAGACCAGCAGCCCCACCGTCATGGCGAGAAGGAAGTTCATGCCGCTGTGCCCGATGCCGCGCAACGCCGGATAGAACATGAGCCCGATCGCTACGGGAACGATGCCGACAAAGGCGCCCAGGAGAGCCTGACTGACGAGGCTTCCTGTGGTGGGCACCGGCGTCCGCACGGCGACCGGGATCTCGTGTTCGAACGTTGCACCTGTATTGGTGATGATCTTCACCGCGTGCGCTTCACCCTGAACCCAGGGATAGGGCAGACGAATCCAGGCGGTCTCGCCACGCGCGAGCGGTCCCGAAGGGTCCTGCGTGAACTGCCAGTAGGCCTCGTCGACCAGCACCTGGGCGATGGTCATCGGTTCCGAGCCGCCGGCGCGGACGAGTACGTCGATGCCATCCGACGACAGGACCGTCCGCTCGAATGTCAGGTTCTCCACCGGCGGCGCGCCGTTGTCGAAGGAGCGCAAAGGATCGGCCGCGAGGAGCCAAGCTACGGCAAGTGCCAACACGGCGAGCGGCAAGACAAGCCAGACGAGGGACGAGCGAGATCGCGGCGTTTTACCAGAAGCGGATTGGACGCTTGAGAGCGGGCGAGCCTCGTTCATACCACCGCCTCCCGCACATCGAAGAAGCTCATCCAACCGAGCTCGGCAAACTCGGACTGGTGCGCATGGAACATGTAGAGCCCCGGCTCGTGGTTCTTGAAGGAGAACTCGAGAATGCCGCGCTGGGCCTGGCACTGCATGACGGTGTCGACGGTGCGAAGCGTCGGCGTCAGCGTCGTACCGTGATCGTAGTAGTCGAAGAAGTTGGCATGCAGGTGGAGCGAGTTGATCGGGTCGAACTCGACTGCATTGACGAGATAGACGCGCACCGGCTTGTCGCGCCGGATGGGGATCGGCCGCTTCATGTAGGTGTGTGCGACGGTATTCACCGCATAGACTTCGTTCTCGTCGTCGAAGTTGGTGTCGAAGGCGTTCATCACCATCGCAAGTTCCTGCCACTCCGCGTTCTCCGGGGTGCCGAAAAGGCGGGAGCGAGCAATATCGGTATGATCCGGGTGGAGCGCAGGATCGGGATCGACCACGAACAGGCCGTAGAGACCCTTGTGGATGTGCCGCTTCAGGGGCAGCGCGTGGCAATGGTAGAAGTGGCAGCCGAAGGGCTTGGCGTCGAATTCGTAGACGAATTCTTCCCCAGGATTGACAACGCCTGCCCCCGGAATCCCGTCCATGCGCGCCGAATGGATGCCGTGGAAGTGGATCGAGTGAGGGTGGGAGCCGAAGTTGCGGAAGACGATCTTCAGCCTTTCGCCCTCGGTTGCCCTGAGCGCCGGACCCGGGACCCTACCGTTATAGGTCCAGGCCGGGAACATCACGCCCGGGGCGATCTCGATCTCCTTGTCGACCGCCTCGATCTCGAATGTCCGCAGGGTGCGGCCGTCGTGCATGCGGGAGACGGTTCCCGTGTTCCAATCGGTCAGCATCTTCGCCGTGTCGAAGCCGTTTCGCTCTTCGTCGACTTCCCCCACGGTCATCATCGCGCCATGGCTGGAGCCATGGCCGGCACCACTCATCTTGCCACGCCCGTTGGCGCCGGCATCTTCGGCTCGCGCAGGTTGCCGTGCGGCGCCTGCGGCGGCCATGGCGGATCCGCCGGCTGCCGCAACTCCCGCGCCGAGGAGGCTGCGTCTGCTCAGTCTTGCACGGAGCCAATCGGAGATTTCGAGCATGTACACTTCCTGCAAATGAGAATGAGTTGCAATTATTATCACGTAAGAGACAGACCTTCAACAGCGACGCCTCATCGTCCTGATCTCACCTGCCCAGGTCCAGTCGATGACCTGCGGACCGCAGTAGTGGCTGTCGGCCCGGATCAGGATCGAGGTGTTCGGCCAATTGCTGCGGATCGCCCGCACGAGGTGGCGCAGGTGGGCGCGGACCTCGATGCCGCTGGGCCGCTTGGCCGGCCGCAGCACCGCACCGACGAACCGGCCCGCGCCATCGAACACTACGATCGGCTGAAAGCCGTATTCGTCGTGATGGGCATTGAAGAGGCGCAGCTGCTGGCCGCCGTGCACGGCATCAAACGTGTCGTCGATGTCGAGCACGATCCGCTTCGGCACTTGTCTGAACGAGGTGCAGTAAAGGTCGACCGCCGCCCGGCCCATGGCAACCAGGTTCCGCACGCCGGGCAGGTTCTCCAGCCGGCACATCGTGGATTGCGACGCCAGGTCCCGACCCGACGGGAGTGCATCCTGAGCCATCTTGAAGATCGGGTCAGAACGCAGCCGGTTGGCGTCGTTACCATCCTCATAACCGGCGGCAATCATCTTCATGCGGAAGCCGATCATGTCGGACAGGCTGTGGACGATCTGGTCCGGGCACCGCGGATCGTCGATGCAGCGCGCCAAGCGCTCGGCCACACCCAGCCGCTTTTCGACCTCGGCCAGAGCTAGAACGCCGCCGTTGGACGACAGCATGCCGCCGTCGAAGCAACACCTGGAGATGTTGTCAACAAGTGGCTACGCTTGCTGTATCGCCTGGACGAAGCACCTCGAGGAAAACGGCTACACCGCCGAAGTCGAACATCTGCCCATTGCTGACCTGATGCAGGAGAAGATCAAGGCTGGCTTGAAGCCGGATCTGACGGCTTGTCACACGGCCAGGATCGAAGGCTATGTAATCGAAGGTCATGTGCCCGCGCGCGAAATTAACCCTCTGCTGGCCGAGCGGCCCAACGCGATCGGGCAGGCCGTCCCCGGCATGCCCTATGGATCGCCCGGTATGGGCGAGCCCGGACCGGATGCCGAGCCGTATGACGTCCTGCTGGTTCACCGCGACGGATCAACCGAGGTCTTTGCCAACTATCCCGACTGGCGGAACTAAAACGCGATGTCACCGTTCGAAGCCGTTTCTGCCACGGTCGTACTTGCTTACATGGCACTGTTCCTGATCCTAACCGTGTGGGCCAGCCGGGCGTCGGGGCGATCGGTCTGGCTCTTCGGCAAAGGATCGGAGAGACAAGGGCTTCCGGCCTTGCTGTTTCGGATTTCGTTCGTCGGCGCGGTGATCTACGTCACGGCAGCTCTGTCCGCATATGCCGTGACTGCTGATCCGATTCACGATGCGCTTGACGGCCAGGTGGGCAATCTTTTCGGATCTTTGCTCGTTTTGGCTGGGGCCGCATTGGCGCTGTATTCACAGGCCTATATGGGACAGTCTTGGCGAATCGGGGCCGCATCCGGGGAACCGGGCCGGATCGTGAGGATAGGGCGGTTCGCCTTCTCCCGCAATCCCGTCTTCGTCGGCCAGGTGATGCTCTTCATCGGCCACGGCTGACATTAGGGGAACTGTGGTCGTTCATGAAGCGTGGCGGGAAAGACTGGACCGGGCTCAAATGGTGATCCGTTGCAGGAATCACGAAGGTCTGGTTTATCCTAACGTACGATCCTGCCCCCTACCGGAATCGACCCCATACAGGGAACAGCTGCGTGTCTGCATATGGGAACACCGGTGCCGCTCGGCCGCGCACCCCGGTGCCACAGAAAGATTCCGATGATAGCCATGACGATGGCGATAAGCCAAAAACAGCCCCTCCGACCAGCCAACTGGCGAGACCGGCGAAGCTGATTGCCGCCGTTGCGACAAGCACCAGCGCGCCGCAACACACGACCTTTGCTGACAGCAACTCAGATCTATCCGTGCGAAGGTTCCATTTCTTCCTCCTATCCGGCGCAGCAGGAAAGCTTCGCCACATCCTTGGCGAAGCCCTGCGCGGCGAGTTTCAGCCCTTCGACCGTGGTGAGATAGGGAAAGATTGTCTCGCCCAATCCCCGGGTCGTCATGCCGTGCGTGACGGCCAGCACCACCGTCTGGATGCTGTCTGCGCCCTCGGGCGCAAGGATCTGGCCCCCAAGCAACCTGTCGGTCCTGGCATCGGCAACCAGCTTGATGAGCCCGCGCGTGTCGCGGGTAACCAGCGCCCGCGGAACCTGGTCGAGCGGGACGATCGAGGTCTTGGTCGTAAAGCCTGCGGCCTGAGCCGCCCGCTCGGTCAAGCCGACACCGGCCACCTGCGGATCGGTGAACGTCACCCACGGCATGGCCGCGTTATCATAGACGAGGCTGTCGCCGTTCAGCGCGTTTTTCGCCGCGAGCTTGGCGCCGTAGGCCGCCATGTAGACGAACTGGTCACGGCCGGTCACGTCGCCGGCAGCATAGACTCCGGGCTTCGAGGTGCGCATCCGCTCGTCGACGACGATGCCGCCATTGCCGGACAGCCGCACGCCCGCCTCCGCAAGCCCCAGACTATCGGTGTTCGGAGTCCTGCCAGTGGTCAGAAGAACTTGCTCGGCGGGAATCACTTCCTCCGCCCCGTCGATGACAATCGTCAGCTCGACACCGCGATCCGTCTGCGCGATCATGCGATAGGCAAGGCCGGAGCGGACGGTAATGCCCTCGTCGCAGAGATAGCCGGTCAGGGCCTTAGAAACCTCAGGCTCTGCCTCCGGCAGCAGGCGGCGACGGGTAACAAGCGTCACCTCCACCCCCGCACGGGCAAACATCTGCGCCAGCTCGCAGCCGATATAGCCGCCGCCGATCACCAGCAGCGAACGCGGCAATTCGGTTAATTCGAGCGCGGGCGTGCTGGTGAGGTAAGAAATGTCCGCCACGCCGGGAATATCCGGCAAGGCCGGCGAAGCGCCGGTCGTGATGATAATCTTGTCGGCCGGGATCGTGGCGCCGTTCACGAACACGCCCTGTTCGTTCAGGCGCGCAGGACCCTCCAGATAGGCAATCCCATTGTACTCGGGCAACAGGTCGACATACTTCTTCTGCCGCAGGATTGCGACCAGATCATCCTTGGCTCCGATCAGTTGGGCCCAGTCAACGACGTTAGCTTCGCCGGCAAGGCCGGGAAAACGCTGCGCAGCGCGCGCGCCGTGCAGCGCCTCGGCGGCGCGGATCATCGCCTTTGACGGAACGCAACCGACATTGACGCAGGTGCCGCCGATTGTGCCGTGGCCAATGAGCGCGACCTGCGCGCCCATCTCAGCGGCTGTGATCGCGGCCGAGAAACCCGCGGAACCGGCGCCGATCACCGCCAGGTCATAGCGGCAATTACTTTTCGGCTTGCAGCAGTCGGACATGAAAAATCTCCAAATGATTTCTGGTATCGACACGTGGCGAAGTCCCCACAGCAGGTAGCCGACTGCAGCAACGATCATGATGAGAACAGGTACTGGGCCGTAGACCGCTGTTGTGAGCGCGCCCACGCCGATCACGCCTACGGCGACCAGCAGGAGCAGCGCCAAACAACACGGTGCTACTTCAGGGCGCCAACCAGTCCGAAGCCAAGCATGGACCGGTGATGCACGGGTTCAATTCCCGATCGCCTTGGCTGGGTAGCCAGCATTGGTGGAAGCAGCGGCTATGGCCGCAACCGTCGTGGCCGAGGGGTCGTAGAGAACCGTTGCCGACTTGGCCTCGAAATCTACCTTGACCGATTTCACTCCCGCAACACCTTCCATGGCCAAGCGTACCGTGATCGGACACGACGCGCACGTCATGTTATCGATGGCGAAGGTCTGCGTCATTTCTGCCACGGCAACTGCTTTTGACGTCGATTGGGCGGAAGCGGAGGTGACGAGCGGCAACGCAATCATTGCGCTCGTCCCGAGAGCAAGTGCGGCGAAGATAGCTTTCGGCAAGTGTTTCACGTGTTCTCTCCTATTCTAATAGAACAGCGGTGCCCACCAGCCGATCGTGATGGCGAGCACGATGATGACCGTCGCGATCCAGAGCGCGGCCTTGGTGATGATGGCGGAGCGCGGACGGGCGCAGTAGGAACCGGGTTCGCAAACGGTCTTGGGCTTAAAATAGACTTGCCAGAAGCCAAGCCCGAGCGGCACGAGTGTCGCGGCCACTACATAGGGCTTATAGGGTTCGAGCATTGTCAGGTTGCCGATCCATGCGCCGGAGATGCCGAGCATCACCAGGAGCAGGGGGACTACGCAACAGGCCGATGCCAGGAAGGCGCCGATAACGCTCAGCGCTGCGAGCCCGCCCTCGCGCCGAACCGGACCGTCGCCCGCTTCCGAAGAATTCAATGTCTCGCTACCGGTTTCGTTCATCGCAACCATCCTCGATTTTTTGTGAAATCAAGATAAGCTCTGTAGCCGGTACAGGCTCAAGAGGTATCTTTGCCATGAATTCTCGATTTTCCTCCAAGGGACTGCAGCGCCACCAATTGGCCCGCGCGACCGGCTGCCACTTGGAGACCATCCGCTATTACGAAAAGATCGGCCTTATGCCCGACCCGCCGCGCAGCGCCAGCGGTTATCGCATCTATGACGAAACCGACGTCCGCCGCCTGCGCTTTATCCTGCGCAGCCGGGAACTTGGCTTTGACATCGATGGTATCCGCGGCTTGCTGGACCTCGTCGATCGTAAGTGCCAGACCTGCGCCGAGATCCAGGAACGGACAAAACCGCATCTGGCGGAAATCAGGGCCAAGATCTCCGACCTCCGGCGCATCGAGCGGCTCTTGGCCCGGACCATGGCGCAATGCTCGGGCGAAGATGTGCCGGAATGCCCGATCCTCGATGCGCTCGCCGCATGACTGCAAGTGCCGCTGCCCTACGTTGCTGTCGGCGTAGCTGGGATCATCGGTTGAGTAGCCCATTCAACGACAGCGGCAGAACACCTAGAGGTGTCTTTCACCCCTACCGGAACCGGCCCCAGGTCGCGGCAAGACTTGGCCGTGGTTTTCATCGGTATACCCCCCCGGAACATGAGGCCAACGCCTACTATCAGGCGCAGCGCCGCGCCACCCGGGCACGCGTTCGTGGCGAGAAAGCCGAATTCTATCACTGGGCCAAGGTCGCCGCCGAAATCGCCCGCATCTCTCTGCAGGCGGAAATGGACATCGACATGGTGACGGCGCTTGTCGCCGAGGAAGAGCGACGCAGCGGTTGACGTGCGGGTGTGCGTGCCGCTTGCGCGCCGCACCCGGCAAGGGAGGCTTCGCCGCGACTGACACACCGGTCCGTCCCCGCAAATCTGCCGGGTTGCCCGCCGCGCCCTTGCCCGTCTTGCTCTTCGCGGCATGCCGATCCTCGTCCCGGAAAGACCGGGAGCGGGAATCGGTTAAGAGGAGCGCGCGAAGGCACAGGCGAGATATGGAAAAAGCAGACCTGGAAGAGCTGAGAGGAAAGGTCCCCTGCAGCGCCGTGCTGGAGCAGGCGGGGTTCGCGCTCGATCTCAAGGAGAGCAGCCGCAAGGCGATGAAGTATCGCCGCGCAGCGAGATCATCATCATCATCCATGACGGCAAGGGCCGGTTGGATCCCTTGTCGGATGCAAAGGGCGACGACTTCTCTTTGGTGGAACACCTCAACGGCGTTCCTTTTGCCGCCGCGCTGTATGTCGTCGCCGAACTGGTCGGCTTTACGCCGTCCGAGCCGGTCTGGACACGCAAGGCCAGAGACCGCGCGCCTGACCTGACGATCATGGAACGCTGGCGGGTCCGGCGTAAACCCTGGCCTGGCTCTGCAACATGGCGTTATCTGCACGATACGCGCCACGTTCCCGAAGGGGTCATCCGGAAAGCCATTGCCGCGAACGTCCTGCGCGAAGGCCCGAAGGGCAGCATGTGGGCCGGCCATACACACTTGCCGGCGTGCCGCAACGCACGCGAGCCCGGTGACTGCCACGGGTCGCGATAGGCGAGCACGCCGCTGCCGTCCAGCTCCGCCAGGCCGATGGTGACGTCGAAATCATACCCGACGTGGGTCGAGAACTGGTTGGAGAGTAGACTGAGGCTGACGGTCGTCGCGTCGGGAAATCGCGACGTGTGGAAGATCGTGGGCTCCGCGGCGGCCGTGGTCGTTGCCAACAATGCGCCGACGATCAGGGAATGCGCATGCATGGCCATCTGAATTTTCAGGCGCGAAGAATAGCACGGATTACGGCCAGCGTTGAGTCGAAGGTCAATAGATCGTGCAAGCCGGCTACCGCCTGCCGGCGTCCGCAGATGCCGTTGCCCTTCGCCCCCAGTCGGCGGGCAAGGAGGATCCGAAGCGCGGCGGGCTTTCGCATCTGCGGCAACGCCTCGCCGATTTGCAGGCAGAGGCAGTGCAGCCTACCCTCGTTTCGATTACGTCGGTGATCAAGGACGACTTTCGTCATCATCGCGTTGATGCACTTGGGGATCTTCCTGCTGGTCGCGGCCACCAACCTCACCAACGCCGAGCACAGTTGTCGCCGCAGTGGCGTTGGATGTTCCGGCAGACAGCCACACGCCCTATGACCGACGAAGCACGTCCTGCCATTCCGGATGGCGGCCGATCTGCGCCTTTGCGAATGGACAGAGCGGCATGATGGCGACGCCGTCGCGGCGGGCATCCTCGACCGCCTGTCTCACCAGTCGCTCACCAACCTTGCGGCCACGCAAGGCCGCCGGAACTTCGGTATGGTCGATGATGATCAACCCCTTACCGGCTCGGCTATAGGTCATCTCTGCTTCGACACCATCGATGGTCAGTCGATAGCGCCCTTTCGATGCTCCATCCTCCCGCTGGACGTTTTCGTCGCCGGCCGAAGGCGCATCCTTCGCCAGCGCCGCGTCCGGGCGGCGGACCTTGCGTGGTTGTCCATGCGCACATTCCAGAAGATCGCGGTCCCATCCGCTCAGAGCGGCGGCCGCCTCGTAGGTCGAGACGAGGAAAGCCATCAGAGCTTCGTCGGGATCGGCCGCCGACTGCACGGCATGGTAGGGGAGGATGAATTCAGACAGGTCCTCATGCCAGAACGCGGCATCGGGCCGGACCATTGCTGCCCGGTAACCGTTCGGCGCCGGATAGGCGTAGGCGTAGAAGGCAGGATAGTCGATGCCCCCGCCGCCCGGCCAGAAGCCCGCCGACGAGACCTCGCGGTCATAAGCCTCCTGCGCCACGTCGTCCGGCAAGGCGGGAATACCGCCGGGGTGGAGCGGCGCGCGCCGTCCCGAAAAGCGGGTAATCGCCAGGTCGAAGCTGCCCCAGAACAGATGAACGGGACTGGATTTGCCGAGAAAGGAGGTGCGGAACCGATTGAAGACCTTGTCGGCCGCCATCAACGCCTGATGGAAGCGATGAATGGCGTCGCGGTCATAGGGCCGGTCGCGGTGATCTTCGGCGAAGGGTACTGGGATGGGGACTTCGTTCGGTTGTCCGTTGAACGTCGGCGTGCCGCCGAGCTCCGAAATCAACTGCACGAAGCTGGCGTGGAACGCCGCGACGGTCATCGGCTCGAGTGCGAACGACAGCTTGCGCCCGTTGCCGCAGGTGCCCACGACCATGTGCCCTCGAAGATCGAACAGGATCTCGATGCCCGGGCCGTCGGGGATCGGCGACGATGCCAGACCGTTCGGCGTGACATAGAAGGTCGCGTTCCACGAATGGTTCAGCCACGGTGTATGAGCCAGCCGGTATTTGCCCGCGATCTGCAGGTAGAGATGCAAAGCTGAACAAGTCTCACGCCAGCTAAGGTAGTCAAGGTGGGGCCACTTGTTGCTCATTTCGCTTTTTCTCCATCCAGCATCTGCTCTGTACGGGCATCGGTCATTTGGTCTTGGGTCGCTTAAGTTGTGTCCGGGCTCCATCAGCACCTTTCAATCCGGAAGGGGGATGTGCTCATCCCGGTCGTCGATTGGCAAATCGAAGCGCCCCTTGCCCCAATTTTCGGCGCGCCATTCGGCCTTGGCCTCTTCGATGCGCTCCGGAGACGAGGCGACAAAGTTCCACCAGATGTAACGCGGTCCGCTGAAAGTGGCGCCGCCGAGAATCATCAACCGCGCGCCTTGGTCGCCTGCTGCGACCGTGATCCTGTCGCCGGGGCGAAACACCATCATCTGAGGCGCCTCGAAAGTCTGTCCGGCGATCGAGACGGAACCTTCAACGATATAGATGCCTCTGTCCTCGTGCTCGTCCGGCATGGGCAGCCGGCTTCCCGGTTCGAGCTTAACATCGGCGTAGAACGTCTCCGAGAACATGGTCGCTGGCGCTACCTTGCCGTAGGCGTTTCCAAGAATAAGCCGAACCGAGACACCGCGGTCCTCGAGCATGGGCAGCACGTCCTTGCCGTGATGTTCGAAGGTGGGCGCCATATCCTCATGGGTGTCGGGCAGGGCCAGCCATGTCTGGATCCCGAACAGGCTGTTTGGCCCGCTTCGGGCGGCCGTGGTGGTGCGCTCAGAGTGGGTAACGCCACGCCCGGCGACCATCCAATTCAGCGCGCCAGGACGTATTATCTGGTCGGCGCCGGTGCTGTCCCGGTGGTGAAAGTCACCACGATAAAGGTAAGTGACGGTGCCGAGCCCGACATGAGGGTGTGGACGGACGTCGATGCCCTGTCCCGTCAGCAATTCGGCCGGCCCTGCCTGATCGAAAAAGATGAAAGGACCCACCATCTGCCGCTTCGGCGCCGGCAGGGCGCGCCGGACCTCGAAGCCTCCAAGGTCGCGCGTTCGCGGAACGATGAGGGTCTCGATCGCGTCGATGCCAACCTCATCGGGACAGCCGGGTTCGATTGCCGGGTTCCAACTCATGCGCGCCATCCTCTCCTGGGCTTTCGGACTGTCTAAACTGGCAGGCCACCGTCTACCGAACTAGCCCCGTAATACGTCAAGCTGTGTCGCAGCAAGTGGAACGTGCGGGCCATGTCGCCGAAGCAGTGCCTCCGTCAAGCGAAGGTCCTAGACGAGGCTTCGTGCCGTTCGTGTCCTAGCGGTCGAAACCCCAAAGATCCGGGTTCCGTTTGAAATGCTCAGTCAGCATCTCGGTGAGCACGCGCACTTTCCGCGTGGGATACTGACCCGGCGGACGGACGACATACGCACCTGCTGCCGGTACCGGATAGCGTGTCATGATCGGAACGAGCGCGCCGGAGGCCACATAGTCATGTATGATGCAATCGGGGAGCCAGGCGATGCCGAGGCCTGCGGCCGCCGCGGCCGCAAGTGCCATAGCGTTGTCGGCCTTGAATCTGCCCTGCGGCTGAACCGTAACAACCTTGCGACCATCCATGAATTGCCAGGTTTCCGTTCCCTGCATGAGGGCCTGATGGGTGACTAGGTTGTCTGGCGTCTCAGGTGAGCCGTGCGCTTCGATATAATCCGGGCTTGCGACAAGCTTGCCATGGAACGGCCCGACGCGCTTCGCGATCAGGTTGGAGTCCTGAAGGTAGCCAGCCCGGATCGCGCAATCGAACCCTTCGGCGATGAGATCGACGAAACGATCACTGTAGGAGGTATGGATGTGGAGCTTCGGGTGTTGGCGCGCCATTTCCGCGAGCACCGGGGCGAAGTGGGTCGGGCCGAAAGTAAGCGGCATGGCAATCCGCAGGCGGCCGCGAAGGTCGCCGGTCGGGAGGATCGTTTCCCTGGCAGTGTCGATCTCGGCGCTGGCCCGGGCCGCATGATCCCTGAACGTGGTTCCCGCTTCCGTGAGCGCGGCGCCGCGGGTCGTTCGTGCAAGAAGCTGGACACCGAGTTCCGCTTCAATCCGGACAAGCCTCCGGCTGACAATTGATTTGGAGACTCCGAGCCGGCGCGCGGCGGCCGAGACACCCCCGGTATCGGCCACCGCGACGAATGTCTGCAGATCTTCAATGTCCATTCTGACGTTCCCCATTTCGCGACACAGATAGCCGCAATATGGCCTCAAAAATGGGAACGGCAAATTACAGCCAGGCGACGTCGCCGCTGGCGGACGCCTACCGAAAAACCCGATGCCGCTTACATCAGCAGGAAAGGAAGTCGTAATGACCTTTCGCAATGGCCTTGATTCGCTTCTTCGGCCCGAAGACTCGGTCCTCGTTCTGATCGACCACCAGCCCTACCAGCTGGCGAACCTGAACAGCCACGATCCCCACATGGTGGTCAACAACTCGGTGGCCCTGGCGAAAGCCGCCAAGGCGTTCGGCGTCCCCACAACCCTGACGAGCGTGATCGCAGATCGCGGTGGTCTCATCTTTCCGCAGATCACCGATGTGTTTTCAGGACAGGAGGTGATCGACCGGACGTTTATCAACACCTGGCAGGACCAGAAGGTTGTGGACGCGGTCAAGGCCACCGGGCGCAAGCAACTCATCATCGCCGGCCTTTGGACCGAGGTATGCGTCGCGATGCCGACGATCCAGGCACTCGGCGAAGGCTGGGACGTGACGGTCGTCACCGATGCGTCCGGCGGCACTTCGGTTGAGGCCCACGAGGTCGCGATCCAGCGCATGATCGGGGCCGGCGCGAACATGATGACCTGGCTGTCGGTGGCATCCGAATGGCAGCGCGACTGGGCCCGGACCGAGCACGCCACCGAGCTTGCAGAGTTGCTCGTGCAGCATGCCGGCGCCAGCGGCATCGCGTTCCTGTGGGAGCAACAACTCCTCAACACGCCGCTTCCACGCGCCGCAGAGTGATCTGAGCTGGGATGGCGAGCGATGCATCGCGAAAGCCAAGGTTGATCGAGCCTCGTCATCCCCATCCTGCGACACAGTCCGACATGCCTCGCGCATGAGATCAGAAAGACGTGTTGATGGCTGAAGCGAGCCTTGGGCAGGTGATCGGACCTGCGGTCGTCCTGATGGGGGCGGCGGTTGTCGCCGTGCCAGTGTTCCGGCGGATCGGGCTTGGATCGGTCCTGGGCTATTTCGCCGCCGGTCTTGTGGTCGGGCCATCGATGCTGAGCCTGATCACCGATGCCCAGTCCATTCTTCATTTCTCCGAACTCGGGGTTGTGATGTTCCTGTTCGTAATCGGATTGGAACTGCGCCCTCAAAAACTATGGGCGATGCGTGGCCAGATCTTCGGACTTGGCTTTGTTCAGGTGGCCGGTGCGACGGTCGCCCTGGCGCTCGCAGGCGCGGCGATCTTCGGCTTTTCCGCTCCGGTCGCTTTCATTGCCGGGGCGGGCTTCGTTCTTTCCTCGACCGCCGTCATCACGTCGGTGCTGCAGGACCGGGGCGAGCTTTCGAGTGCGGAAGGCCAGAAGTCGGTCGCGATCCTGCTGTTCGAGGATTTGATGATCGTGCCATTGCTGGCGGTGGTCGCCTTCCTGTCGCCACTCTCGCACGGGCATGCCGGATGGACCGACGTCGTGCTGGCGGCAGCTGCGCTGGTGGCGCTACTGGGGGTGTCGCGCTGGGCACTGAATCCCTTCTTCGCCCTGCTGGCGCGCGCACGAACGCGAGAGGTGCTGACGGCCGGCGCGTTGCTGGTGGTCCTCGGCGCGGCGCTCCTGATGGACGCGGCCGGCCTGTCGATGGCCATGGGCGCATTCCTCGCCGGCGTGATGCTGTCGAGCTCAAGTTACCGCTACCAGATCGAGAGCGGCATCGAACCGTTTCGTGGCCTGCTCATGGGACTGTTCTTCCTCGCCGTCGGCATGTCACTTGATCTTTCCGTCGTCGCGGCCGAATGGTGGCTTCTGCTGTCCATGCTGGCTGCGTTCATGGTCGCGAAGGGCACCGTGGTCTTTGCGGTGGCGCGCCTGTTCGGCGGATCCAACCATCAGGCCGTGCACCGGACGTCCATGTTCCTGCAGGGCGGAGAGTTCGCCTTCGTGCTCTATGCCGCAGCGACGTCGGGCGGCGTGATCGATGCGCGGGAAAATGCGTTGTTCGTCACCGTCGTCATCCTGTCCATGGCGATGACACCGCTGTTCATGCTGGCGGCCGACCGGCTCTTGCGTGCCGAAGCGTCAATGGACGGCGTCGATGTCGCGCGCAATCTGAAGGGGCGGGTACTCCTCATCGGCTTCGGTCGCTTCGGCCAGATCGCCTCGCAACTTGTGCTGTCCAGGGGCGTCGACCTTTCCGTCATCGACCGGGACCCCGACCGGATCCGCTATGCAGGCCGATATGGGTTCAAAGTCTTTTTCGGCGACGGCGTCCGGCTGGGCGTCCTGCGCCATTCCGGCGCGGGAGAAGCGGATGCAATCATGGTCTGCATCGACGACCCGAAGGTCGCGATGCACATCGTGGAACTGGCGCAGCACGAGTTTCCGCAGGCCAGACTGCTGGTGCGAAGCTACGATCGCGGACATGCCGTGGAGCTGATCCGTTCGGGTGTCGACTATCAGATCCGCGAGACGGTCGAATCCGCTTACCGGATGGGGGCGGAAGGGCTTCGTGCGTTGGGTTTCGCCGAGGTCGATGTCGAGGAGGCAACCGAAGACATCCGTCAGCGCGATACCGAACGCCTTTCCGAGCAGGTGCAGGGCGGTGTCATGTCGGGGCGGGACCGGCTGTTCACCCAGCCCATCCCGGAGCCGCTGATCGGAACAACGGCGCTGAAATAGGCAAGCATCCAAAAAGGGCCGCTGGAGCGTCCACGATGTCCAAGAAGGAGAACATACTATGGGCTTTGTCACCACCGACGACGATGTACAGATTTTCTACAAGGACTGGGTCCCAAGGACGCTCAGCCAATTGTTTTTCACCATGGCTGGCCGCTCAGTTCCGATGACTGGGACGCGCAGATGCTTTTCTTCCTGTCGAAGGGCTATCGTGTCGTCGCGCATGACCGGCGCGGCCACGGACGCTCGGAGCAGGTCGCCGGGGGTCACGACATTGACCATTACGCGGCCGACGCGTTTGCCGTCGCCAAGGCGCTGGACCTGAAGAATGCGGTTCACATCGGCCATTCCACCGGTGGCGGCGAAGTTGCGCGGTATGTGGCGCGACATGGCGAACCTGCGGGCCGGGTGACCAAAGCCGTCCTCGTCGCCGCCATTCCGCCGCTGATGCTGCGGACCGAGGACAACCGCGAGGGTACACCAATGGAGGTTTTCGACGGCTTTCGGACAGCGCTGGCCAGCAACCGTGCACAGTTCTTCCGCGACGTCCCGTCGGGCCCGTTCTACGGCTTCAACCGTGAGGGCGCGGCGGTCTATGAAGGCGTGATCCAGAACTGGTGGCGGCAGGGCATGATCGGTAGCGCCAAGGCGCATTACGACGGATCAAGGCCTTCTCGGAAACGGACCAGACCGAGGACCTCAAGGCGATCACCGTGCCGACGTTGGTGCTGCACGGTGAGGATGACCAGGTCGTCCCGATCGCCGCCTCGGCTTTGAAGGCGGTCAAGCTGCTGCCGAACGGCATGCGGAAGACCTATCCCGGTTTCTCGCACGGGATGCTGACAGTGAACGCTGATGTGCTGAACGCCGACCTTTTAAAGTTTGTCACCAACTGAGGTGCCTGCGGGACCGGGCGCCAGGCTCTGTCCCACAGTTCAACTCGCGCCATCACGAGCCCGCGAACCCGAACGCGTCCTGCATCTCGCAGCGTCTCAGAAACCTTGCCCCGGGGATAAGCTGCAATCTCAGGGCCGGGGGTTGCCATTGCCGATGCACCGCTGGAACGCTCGCCAGGGCAGGATGGCGACATCTTCGCCGGCAACGTCTTCGACCAGCGTCACGGCGGGCCGGTGACGTTCGGTTTCGGGCGCTACGGTCCGACCCAAACCTTGGAGGAGACTATGGCCGTGCACGACACGATGGTGATCCTGGAAGGAAAGATCACTGTCTCTGACGAACACGGATCGGTGAGACGGCAGGTCCCGGGGAGATCATCGCCATGCAGAAGGGCGATAAGGTGACGATCCGTTCCCACGAGGATGGGTCGTGACGGCTTACGTCATCCACCCTCATTGGCAACAGCCGGACGCTTGATCGCACCAGGACGCGGCGGGGGCACCTCATGGTTCCAACAGCGTCGGGATGGCTTTTTATCGGCCGAAAGCTACCGTCGATATTTGTCAGTTTGAATGTCCGCTCAGGTAGCTTGTCGTCCACAAGCCGTCAGCCTCCTAGCAGCCCCATTTCGGTCTTTTGAATCACACCGGTTCCGATGGTTACTCCTGGCGCAGCTTGGACGTCCCTCTATAAAATCAGGCGCATTGACCTGATGCTGGGAGCGGAGGCCGTCCACCACATCAGGTCGGCTCTTCTCGCTTCTTCCAGGGGCGAAGAAGCTATGATCGCAATGCTCCATGATGATCCGGTACTGCTGTGGACCCGAGAATTCCATCAGATTGTCGAACAGCACCTGTCGTTTGCTTGGTGCATCATACGGGTATAGCGGATGCGGCAATTGCACATCATACTCAACGGCGTAAGCTGACGTTTCGTCGATGACGACGCGCCCACTTAGTCCGCGATTTATGTCGCCGAGAAATTTTGGTTGCGTACTGCAGGAAGGTCGGCGGGATTTTGTCGTCGAACATAGTTGACCTATGGGTTTTCTTGGAGCTTGACCCGGAAACCTGGATAGGCGAAGGCCGTGCTGATGGCCTCGCAGTCCTGTTCGGAGATGCCTTCGCGGCGGGCGGTTTCGTACCAGTTCGCTTTGACCTGTTTTTCCATCGAGTCGATGATCGCTGTGGCTTCTTCGGGCTTGAGGTGAAAGCGGGCACATTGCGAAAGCATGTTATCTGCGTTTGCATAACGTCCCATGTCACCGCAGATCATGGCAAGGTCGCGGCGTTCCTGGCTGACCGGCATCGAAGGTGTCAGGTCGTAAGCCGGTGAAAGCTTCCAGTCTTTGTCCTGCGCGATGGCGGCATGGTTGCGCGGGTGGTCGTCGGTGTTCGAGATCAGCGCGTTGAAAACCATCCGTTTGAACAGTTCGGCAGCATCGGCTTTCGGCTGTGCGCTGATGCGGCGGAGTTCTTCTGCCAACAGCACATAGGACCAGCGATCACGGTGCTGGTGCGTATCCTCGGTGCGCAGGATCGTCAGGCCGCTCATCATGCGGGCGCGGCGGTAGCCCTCGTCCGTGCGTTCCCGGTCGAAGCGCTTGACCAGCAGAACGTCACGGTCTCCCACGGTGACGATGCGGCTTTGTGCTGTTTGAACATCACATGCCCGCGCAAGTTCCAGCATTGCATGCTCGACGCGCGCATAATTCCATCTGTCGTCAGGCCGGTTGAATTTTGCGATCCAGAGACCGTCATCGTCTTCGACCACCGCCTTGGGGCGGGCGCCGCCCATCGAGGTGCCGACGAGCATAAGGTCTTCGACCTGTCCGGCTTCCGGGCCGTCCGGCACGTCCTCATTGGCGATGATCGCGTCGGCCAGCCCGATCAGTTTTTCCAGATCAAGTGTCTTGTTGAATTTTCTCTGCGGCGCTGGCGGCTTCGGGCCGAGGCCGAACCCGAGCGCGCCCGCGCGGTCGTCCGGCGCGTAGAGCAAATAGTCGATCTCGCCGAGTTGTGGCAGGCCCGCGTGTTTTTCGATGACGCAGCGCCCCCAATAGTCCGGTCCGGCATCGCGCAGCGCGCCAAACACGCCTTTCAGGGCTGCGGTCTGATAGGTCGTGCCTGCAAGCTTGAGTTCTATCGGGTCAATCGGAACAGCATCCGGATTGTCCAGGTAGCTTTTGCCATAGACGAAGCGGCCGACGGGAACGCCTGCCCGGTCCGGTTCGAGGACGAAGCGGCCTGCCGTCACGAATGTATGCGTGCCGGGCAGCATGATGTAGACAAAACATTCGGTTGCCCCGGCCTTAGAAGTCATTGTCCAGCCCCTTGCCTGTGCGGGCGCGTTCGCGGCCTGCCAGCCGGTCGAGCGCGAGTCCTTCGCTGTCGGTCTGCGGATCGGCAAGCTCGTGGAACGGGCGCAGCAAGTCATAGGCCCAGAGCAAGGCGGTATAGACCGCCATGCCGGTGGCCAGTTTCCCCTTTTCCGCATCCATAACGGCGCGCGGGCCAGTGCCGATCTTCTCGGCGGCCTGCTCGATTGTCATGTTGCGGCGGAGCCTCGCCGTACGAAGGTTTTTGCCCAGGCGTTTGATCGCCTGTTCGACCTCGTAGGGGGGAGCATCCAGAAGTAGGTTCTTTCTCGGCATGCTTTATAAAGCCTTTTGTTGTCCTTAAACTGCTATATAAAGCATACGGCGCATTGAGGCAGTCGTCAACGAATCTGCCTTGTAAGGCATCGTAAGCCACGTAATATGCTGTTTATAGCATGAAGTTCCCGCTCTTGTTGGGCGCGCGCCATGTATCTCTTTGAGAATATGCGTGTTCGTTACCGTGAGATCACAAAGCAAGCGAGAATTGAAGGGATCAGGAACCCACCAGCGAAGCGGGGCAGACGAGAAAATCGACGAGATTCAACCAAAAGACTACACAAATGTGTATCCGTTGGATACACTGCTGCGATGGAAAAAGATGTCGGTTTACGCATCAGGGTGCAGCGTGAGCTGCGTGAGCAATTTCAGGAAGTTTGCAAGGCGGAGGACAAGCCCGCCGCGCAGGTTATCCGGGAATTCATGCGTGAGTATGTTCGGCAGCGAATGGAAAAAACGCAGTCGCTGAAGCGCAGTGCCCGTGTTAGGCCTGTACCAGGCGATTGACGGGTTGGGCCATCGCGAACCAGCCGAGCCAGACGGCCCACTCGCCAGTCGTCGTGCGCTTCTTCCATGCCTGTCCGGAGGCGGTTGAGCTGATTGGCATCACTGCACCCATACTCGGCCAGCATGATGAGGATCAGGATCGCTCCAGCCGTATCGTAATCATAGCGCTGCATGCAGTGTTGAGCGTGGCGCCGATCCCGCCGGCTCCGACGATACCGATGACGGAGGGCTCGCGGAAATTGATGTCGAGCCTGTACAGCGACAGGCCGATCAGGCGGGGCATGACCTGAGGCTGGATGCCGTAGTTCACGACCTGCCACCAACTCGCACCGGTGGCGCGCGTCGCCTCGGCCTGGCTCTCGTCTATCTCCTCGATGTCGTCTGCAAGCAGCTTGGCGAGGAAGCCGATGGTGGCGAAGGAGAGGGTGAGAAAGCCGGCGAAGGGACCGAAGCCGAACATCGCGACGAACAGAATCGCAATGACGATCTCCTGAAACGCGCGCGAGACGGCGATGATGGATCGGCAGAAAAGATAGATCGGTGCCGGTGCCAGGTTGCGTGCGGCGCCAAGGCCGATGGGTATGGAGATCAGCACGCCGACGATGGTCGAGCAGACGGTCATGGTCAAGCTCTCGACCATGCCGCGCCAGATGTCCTTGGCGCGTGTGATGAAATCGGGAAGCAGAAAACCCTGTGCAAAGCGCGCGCCGCGATCCAGGCCTTCATAGACCCGCTGCCAATTGATCTCCAGCGTGCCGAACTCGGCGACGAAATAGATCAGCGCCTCATCATAGACGACCCAGCGCCAGAAGCGGCTCTGGATGAAGAGCGGCGGGCGCCGCCATTGGCGCTGCGCAGCGGCGACCCCTGTCATACGAGGCCCGCCATGCGCTCTTCGCGGGCCTGCTCGAAGGCGGCTGCCTCTTCCTCGTCGCGCGCTTCGTCTTCCTTCTCCTTGCGCATGGCGTGCCAGTCCTACTCGTCGTAAATGGCGGCAGCTTGCCCCGCCGCGCCCGCGCCCTGAACGAAACCCACGGCGCCTGGACCGTCACTTGTGCGATCGGCATGCAGGGGGAGGCCGGACCGGTCAAGCGTTGCGCTCTGTCCCAGACGCAACTGCACAACCAGACACGCCAACGCGAGCTCGCCATCGAATTGCACCCTGAGGGGGACGGCGTGGAGGGCACGCTCGTGCTTCCCTTTGGTCTCGCTCTTGCTTCGGGGTCACCTATCAACTCGACGAGGGCGAGACCGGTGCGCCGCAGCATTTTCGCACCTGTCTTCCCGCCGGTTGCCTGGTCGACATCGCTTTCGACGCCCGCACCGTGGCAAGTCTCAAAGTCGACGACGTTCTAAAGGTCAAGGCCACCGCTGATGGCGGGCAGGAGCTGGTGCTCTCCATCTCGCTTACCGGTTTTTCCAGCGCCTATGACCGCGTAGTGGCGCTGACGCAATAAGGAGAAAAGATTGCCATGAACACTACGACGCCGAACATCCCCACCGCCGATGCGACGCCGGTGGCAGACGTCAGCATCATTCCTCTCCGCGGGACTGACCGGCGATCTCCATCTCCAAAACGACCGAGCCGATGCACTTGCCGTGCCCGTCGAGCGCGAGCGACCGCGTGACGCCACCCCGAAGGTTGCCTTTCAGCACGAAGTTCAACGCCTGCAGTTGCGGCAGCGCGTAGCGTGTGACCTCGCAGGCATCCACATGCCCGACATGTGCGACAACGCGCTCCGCCGTCACCTCACGCTCGATCAGCGGCCAATCCTCTGGACGATAGGCGATAACCGAGATATTCGAGATGTCGCCCTTGTCGCCAGTGCGGGCATGGGCGATTTCGTGCAGCTTCATGGGACAATCCTCGCCTTGACCGTGAATAGCGGGCCGTAGGAACCGGCCCGTATAAGTTCAGCGCAGATATGCAGTGGCCTCCTTGAGAGCCTCAGCACGCACCGCCACCTCCGCGGCGGGCATCAGGGTCGAAGCGATAGCCAGGATTTCACGCACAGAGCGAGTCACCCCGCCACCACCGGCAGGACCGCAAAGGTAAAGGCTCTCGACTTCCTCGCCCACGCGTTGAGCCGTTGCCTCGTCCGCGCAGCGCGCGGCATAGCGCAGGCGGACCTCGGGCGGTTCCCAGGTTCCCGCACGACGTTGCGGCAGGATCGAATCCAGACCGATCAAGTCGGCGCGATCCTCGCTGATCACTGCAGCGCAATCGGCAAGACGCTCGCGCAGCAATGCGAGCCCGAGCCGCCCCCGCTCCACGCAATTGACGCCTGCGTAGGAAATCTGCCCCTCGCCGCGCCAGCCGTCGCGATACCCGACCGAAACCTTGAGCTGTCCGGTTGCTGCCATCCCGGAAGCGCCCGAGACGGCAACCCGGTCGGGGCCAATCTCCTCAAGCGAAACGCCCGAGAAATCGGCGATGACATCGGGCTGCAAGTAGCGGGCGGGATCATGGATTTCGTAGAGCAACTGCTCGGTACAAGTGGCGCGGGTGACCATACCGCCCGTGCCTGGCAGCTTGGTGATGGTGGCGTTGCCGCCCTCGGAGACTTCCGCGAGTGGAAAGCCGATACGGGCAAGGTCGGGCACGTCCTTGACCCCGGGATCCGCGAAATATCCGCCTGTCACCTGTGCGGCACACTCCAGCAGGTGGCCGACCAGCGTTCCGCGTCCCAACCGCACCCAGTCATCCATTGCCCAGCCGAAGCGGTGGACAAGAGGCGCGAGGAACAGCGCGGGGTCCGAGGCGCGCCCGCAGATCACCACGTCGGCGCCCGCGTCCAATGCATCGACGATACCTGAAACGCCGACATAGGCGTTGGCTGAGACCAGCCGCTGGCCAAGCGCGCTGGCGGGTGCACCGGTCTCATCCAGAATATAGTTTTGGATACGGTCCAGCACATCGTCCCCCGTGACCGCAGCCACGCGCAGCGACAATCCCAGTTCACGCGCGATGGCGCAGGTGCGCTCGGCGGCGGTGCGGGGATTGGCAGCCCCCATGTTGGTAACGATGCGCGTGCCGTTTCTTGCACAGGCCGGCAGCACTGCCCGCATCCGCCGGTCCAGCAAGGGGTCATAGCCAGCCGTTGGGTCGGCCAACCGCGCCTGCTGGGCCAGCGCAATGGTTCGTTCGGCGAGGCATTCGAAGACCAGAAAGTCGAGTTCACCCCGCTCTGCCAGCTCGACTGCCGGAGCGATCCGATCGCCCTGGAATCCTGCCCCCGCGCCAATCCGCACGATGCTCATGCCAGTGCCTTCCTCTGGGCGCGGCCCATGGCACGGGCGCCGAGAAAGACCCCTAGTGCCACAAAGGGAGTGATGGGATGCGGCCAGATCGCCAGGGCGATGACCGCGAGCAGAAGGATTGTGTCAATCAGCCGCCGCCCGATAAGCTGCGCGCCGGACAGAAGCGCCGGCACGGCAAGCACCAGGGCAAAGCCCGCGGCGACGGCCTCGACGATGTCCAGGCCACTGCCGCGCAAGGTCATACCCGGATAGATGAGCAGCAGGAAGGGCACGAGATACGTCACGGCACCCAGCCGCACCGCCTCACCCGCGGCCGGGAGCCAGTTGGTGTTGGCGATGCCTGAGCCGACGAAAACCGCGACACAGACCGGTGGGGTGATGACCGAGATCGTCGCAAAGTAGAAGACGAACAGATGCGCTGCCAGCGGATCGACCCCGACGGCAGTCATCGCCGGCGCCAGAACCGCGGCGACCAGCACATAGGCTGCAGTCGTCGGCAGGCCCATCCCCATAATGAGGCAGACGGCTCCGACGATCAGCGCCACCAGCACGATCGAATCGCCGGCAAGTGTCACGATCAGCGAGGACAGAGTGACCCCAATGCCAGTCAGATTGATCATGGAGACGAGAATCTGTGCGCCCGCGAGCAGCACACCGATGATGACCATGCCCTTGCCCGCATCCTTGAGTCCATCGAGGAAGCGCTTGACCATCTCGAAGGGCGAGATCTGCCCGGCCTGCGTGACGACGAAGGCGATGAGCAGTCCGACGATGCCGTAGAAGGCAGAAGTGGCGATCGAGCGGCCCAGCCAGATGCCGATGCCCAGGCCGCCGAGTGCAGCAAGGATCGGCAGCACCCGGCGGGGTGCTGCGATGGTGCCCCAGGCGGGCAGCTCCTCCTCCGGCACGATGGCAAGACCCCTGCGCAGGGCGACGAAATGCACAGTGACGAAGACCGAGACGTAGAACAGAATCGCGGGCAGCACCGCGCCGGTGATGATGGTCAGGTACGGCACACCCAGGATCTCGGCCATGACGAAGGCAGCGGCCCCCATGATCGGTGGCGCGATCTGTCCGCCGGTCGAAGCCACGGCCTCGACGGCTGCCGCAAAGGGGCGCGGATAGCCGAGGCGGATCATCATCGGGATGGTGAAATTGCCGGTCGTCGCGACGTTGGCGACGGCCGAGCCGGAGATCATCCCGAACAGCCCGCTGGCAATGGTGGCGATCTTTGCCGCGCCGCCAGGCTGGCGTCCGCCAAGCCGCATGGCGAGGTCCATAAAAGCCTGGCCGCCGCCCGAATGCAAAAGCAGCGCGCCGAACAGCACGAAGGCCGCAATCACCGTGGCGGCAATGCCGGTCAGCATGCCCCAGATGCCGAGATCACCCAGAAAGATCGTTTCGGTCACGAAGGCGCTGTCAAAACCTCGATGCCCCAACGCGCCGGGCAGCAGGTTGCCGAAGAGCGCATAGCACAACCCCAGCACCACCAGCGCCGGAAAGATCACGCCCACGGTGCGTCGCCCGAGTTCGAGCACCGCCAGCACCAGTCCCGCGGTCAGTGCCTTGTCGAGCGTCGTGGCCCAGGGCAACGAGGTCATGATCTCGTCGTAGTTCCAAACCACATAGCCGCAGGCCGCCAGCGTCACCGCGTAGAGCGCAAGGTCAATGACAAGTCCGAGCGGACGCCAGGGTTTCCCGGCGCCCAGCGGATAGAGCGCGAACCCCAATGCGGTCACCAGCGCGAGAAAGATCGCACGCTGGATCAACCCCTCGAAGGGGCCCATGGCCGCAGTGTAGAAAACGAAGGCCCCGACGACGATCGCCAGTGCACTCTGGACGCGCTCCAGGGACATGTCAGCCGCCGGGCTGCAGCTTGGCGGGAATTTCCAGCCCCTGTTCCTCGAACCAGCGCGCCGCACCCGGGTGCAGCGGTATGGTCCCGTAGTCGAGTGTCATCTGCGCGAGATCGGCTCTCTTGAGGCTGGCCATGGCGTTGGTCTGCGCGCTCTCGTCGGCCATGATGGCGCTGACGATCTTATAGGCCGTTTCCTCGTCCATCGAGGCAGGTGCGGCGACGCCGACACCGAAGCTCCATGTGGAATAGGCGGGAATGCCCTCGGCTGCGCCCTCGGGGATATCGACGACTGAGATGTCGGGCATCTCGTCGCGCAAGGTCTGGACCTGCTCGTCTGTCAGTCCGAGCACAGTGACATCGACCGATGTTGCGATGTCCATCGTAGACCCGTCCAGCTTCTGCCCCGCGCCGGATTTCACATAGCCCGCAACACGGTTATCCTTGATTGCGCCCACGATGTCGGTGGTGGAGCCGCGCACGAAATCGGCTGTCAGGCCAAGTGTCTCGAAGACCGCCTCCGTCGTCGCCTCTGTGCTGGAGCCTTTGATTCCCGGATTGAAGCGCACGCCTTCGAGCCCTTCAAGACTGTCGACACCTGCATCCTTCCGCATCACCACGTTCTGCGGCGCGTTCGTGTAGACCCAAAGCAGCCGCAGATCCTGCGGATTGCCGTCGAAGGCTTTCGTGCCGGTGACCGCGTGCTGGACCGTGTTGGTGGTCACAAGGCCGAGATCAACCTGTCCGCGCGCCATGCGGCGGATGTTGTCCATCGTAGCCCCTGTTTCGACCACCGAGGCGCTGAGACCCTCCGCATTTTCGTTGATAAGCTGGCCAACGGCGACGAAATAGCCGTAGTGGCTGGACGAGGCCGAGGTCGATCCGATCAGAAGATCTGTGTCCTGCGCCAGAGCGGGCATGGCAAGCATGGTGGCCCCCAGAAGGGCGCAAATCGCGTGTTTCATTGATGTCCTCCCTTGAGGTCCCGAAGTCGGGATCACGGCAACAGCATGACTCAAAACGTTTGTTGCTAGAAGTGCGAATTGATGCATCATTCATGAATGGACCGCAACAATCCCACGCTTAGCGACTTCCACACGGTTCTCGTGCTGCTGCGCAGACGGTCGTTCCGGACGGCGTCGGAGGAACTTCGGCTTTCGCCTTCTGCCGTTTCGCGGCAGATCTCGGCACTTGAGGCACGGCTCGGCACGCGCCTTTTCGACCGTGACACGCGCAACGTGGTGCCGACCGCTTCCGGCCGTGCGTTCGGGCGCGTGGCCGAGCGCATGGTGAATACGGCCGAGGATGTGATGGCCGAGTTCGACGCGCATCTTTCGGCGCGCAACGGGCGGCTGACGATCGCGGGGCTGCCATCGGTCACTGCGGGCCTTTTGCCGGGGCTTTTGCGCAGCTTCACAGCCGAATATCCGGACATCGACCTGCGTATCGTCGACGCCCTTTCCGGCAGCGTGCTCGAGGCGGTCGAGACAGGGGCTGCCGACATAGGTTTTACCGCGGGCACGGTATCGGCGCGCAGCCGCCTCGCGTTCCAGCCGCTGATGGATGACGCTTTCGTCGCTATCGGCGCACCAGGCGGACCGCTGTCAGAAGATCGCCCCTATCGCTGGGTGGAACTGGTGGGGATGCCCTTCATCGCCATGGCTCAGGGTACCAGTGTACGCGAACTGATCGACGGCGCCTGTCTGCGCATCGGCCATAGGCTTGCGCCGCGTTTCGAGGTGGCGCATCTCGCCACAGCGGGCGCGCTGGTGGCCGAGGGGCTGGGCATCACGGCACTGCCGACACTCACGCTGCCGGTATTGAGGACCGAGGCACTGATCCAGCGGCCGATCCCGGATTTCGGCGCGGGCCGGCGCATCGGGCTGGTTCGGCGATCGGGGCGTTCGCTATCTCCACCGGCGCGTGCGTTCCTGGAGCATGTACGCAAGTCCGGTATCGCCGAGCGCGCGGATTGAATGGAGGCTTGACGGTCACTTCGATATCAACCAGACCGTACCATCCGGTAACGACCGTGGCGGTCGGTGATAAAGACGTAACCGTCGTGGCCGCGCACACTACTCCGCCGCCTCGCGCTGCGTCTCGTCCGGCGCGTCGGGGTGGCCGGGGGCGGTTTCGCAGCCGAGGTCCGGGAATGCGAGCACGCGGTGCCCATGAAAATCGGTGCGGGCGATAAGCAAGCCGCGCTCTTCGAAATAGGCGAGCAGGCGCCGCGCCCGGCGCGGCGAGTGGCTGCCATAGGCGCGGGCTAAAGCGGCGTCGGACGGGCAGGGGGCATTGTTGGTCGCAGCGCGGGCGACCATCAAAAATATGCCCTGAAGATCGTCAGGCAATGTTTCAGAGAGCGACAGCGCCATCGCCCAGGCTTCGCCCCCGGAGTCTTCATCGACGCCGGCGCGGGCTATCGCCAGCCGCCGGCGGAAGGCGGAAAGCGGCAGCGGTTCGCCGGGCACGCGGCGAATGCGGCTGCGTACCAGAAAATCCTGATAGAGCACGGCGTCGGAGCGGAAAGCCGTATCGGGATCTTCGAGGATCTCGCGCAGCACCGTGTCGATGCCGGCATCGCGCTCAGCCCCGTTGATGGCGGCGAAATCCGGCTCAGCCGGCGGTTCCGGGGCCGGCCTGGGCCGCGACAGCTGCGTCAGAAGCTCGTCTGTGGGAATCGGTTTGGGTGGCGGCCTTCGCACCACCGGTGAGGCTTCTTCGGGGCCTGGCGCGAAGATCAGGTCGCGGGCGTCCTCCGGCGCCTCGGGCAGCGGCATGAGTTTCGGGCTGGTCGAGCGCGCAGAGGTTTCGACAGGGCCGATGGTGATCGCCAAAGGGCGGCGCGACAAAGCCGGGCCCAGTGCGATGAAGTTCCCGCGCGAAAGTTCGCGGAACATTTCGGCCTGGCGACGGTCCATTCCGAGCAGGTCGGCGGCGCGCCCCATGTCGATGTCCAGGAAGGTGCGACCCATCAGGAAATTGGAGGCTTCCGCCGCGACGTTCTTCGCCAGCTTGGCCAGACGCTGGGTGGCGATGACGCCGGCCAACCCGCGCTTGCGGCCGCGGCACATCAAATTGGTCATGGCGCCCAGCGAGAGCTTTCGCGCGGCATCCGAGATTTCGCCGGCATTGGCGGGCGCGAAAAGCTGCGCCTCGTCGACCACCACGAGCACAGGATACCAATGGTCGCGCTCGGCGTCGAACATGCCGCCGAGGAAGGCGGCGGCGGCGCGCATCTGCTGTTCGACCTCGAGCCCCTCGAGATTGAGCACGACAGAGACGCGGTGCTGGCGCACGCGGCCGGCGATGCGCGTGAGCTCCACCTCGGAGCGGGCGGCGTCGATCACCTGGTGCCCGAATTTTTCCGCCAGCGTGACGAAATCACCTTCCGGATCGACGACGCATTGCTGCACCCAGGGCGCGCTTTGTTCCAGCAGGCGGCGCAGCAGATGCGACTTGCCGGACCCGGAATTGCCCTGCACCAGCAAACGAGTCGCGAGCAGCTCTTCCAGATCCAGCTCCGCCGCAGAGCCGCTGGCCGCGGCGCCCATATCGATGTTGACCTTCATCCAGCACCCTTTCGAGCCCGTCCTTAGCATCTGCTGTCACGCAGCGCGAAGCACCACCGCAGGGATTCCCACAGGCACGATGGCGCGGATGAAAGTTGGCCGGTTTAACAACGCCATCGGCCGCATTGACCAAGATCGGGCCCAACAACCGGCGGAACAAGAGTGCGTTGATGGTCTCGAACCGCATCCTTCTTGATCGCGGCATGGTAAAGGAGTGGATGACCTACGCGAGCTCCGTGCCATCGTAGAAGGGTCAGGCTATGATGGTCCCGGTGAAGGTCGAAACAGAGACCTTTCAAAGGCGCGCCGCAGCCAAGAGGCTTAGTGCCGCCGGAGAAGTATCGCCCTCCAGTTGCGCAGCCAGCAATTCGCCGGTCGTGGGGCCGAGGGTGAAGCCATGATGGCCATGGCCGAAATCGAACCAGAGCCCCTTATGCCGCGGTGCAGGCCCTACAAGCGGCAGCATATCGGGCCGAAATGGCCGATGCCCGTGCCACAGTTTACCTTCGGCGCTCATATCTGCGGCCAAAAGCTCACCAGCCGCGCGCAGGGCCCGGTCGAGCTGGCGGCGCGATTGCGGCCGGTCTTGACGGACGAACTCGGCGCCGGTGGTCAGGCGCAGGCCATCGCGCATCGATGACATGACATAACCATGTTCAGTATCAAGATACGGCCGGCTGAGTTCGGGCGCGTTCGAGACATGGGTGTGATAGCCGCGCATCAGCAGCATCCGGATGCGATAGCCGAATCGTGTCAGCAAGGATCCCGACCACGGACCGAGTGCGATAACCGCATGTTGGGCGTCGACCGGACCCGTGCAGGTGTCAACGCGCCACCCCGCGCCCGCGCATTCCAGCGTTTGCGCATCGCCTTGAAGTAGCCGCCCGCCGCGATCTTGGAACAGCTGGGCATAGGATGTTACCAGCCCGCCCGGATCGCTGCAGCTCCAGCTGTCGTCCCAGATCAGAGCGCCGGCCATCTCGCCTGCGATAGCCGGTTCCTCTGACGCCAATCCCGTGCCGTGGAGCGCGCGCAGGCGTAGGCTGTAGCGGGTGGCCTTTTTCTCCGCACTTGCGTGTGCGGCGTCCAAGGCTCGCGCCGTGCGGTAAATTTCGCCCAACCCGGTAGGGCGGATCAGGTTATCTGCTCCCGCCGCCTTGATCAAAGGCCCGTGATCGGAAAGGACGCGTGCGATGAGTTGTGCATAGGTTTTGGATATCTGCGCATGCCGTTCCGGCGCGGAGGCGCGGAAATAGGCCAGAAGGCCTGGCATGATGCCGGGAAGGTCGCGTAGCGACCAGGCCACATCGTTGCTGCGCCCCAGGGCGTAGCCGAGCAATGTCGGCAGGTCGCGGGGCATCGCGTAGGGCTCCATCGCTTCCGCCTGCAACGCGCCTGCATTGCCGAAACTTGTCTCCTCGCCCGGACCGCGTCGGTCCACCACGGTGACCACATGGCCGCGCGCCTGAAGCGCCAGCGCTGCTCCGATGCCGACCATGCCGGCGCCAAGAACAAGAATTTCGGCCATTGCCGTCCTACTGGTTGCGGTCTCGTGCAATCACGGTGATCTCGACCTCCGCATCGAGCATCAGAAAGACGCCCACCGTCGTTCGCGCCGGGTAAGGTTGCGGGAACGCGGCGGCATACACCTCGTTGAAGACCGGGAAATCGCCGGCATCGGTGAGGTAGCAGGTGCAGGAGAGAACGTCGGACATATCCAGCCCCTCCTTGGCGAGCGTGGCCTTGATATTCGCGATGCAGTTCTCGGTTTGGGCGCGGATGCCCTTGGGGAGCTTGCCATCAGCATCGAAGCCGAGCTCGCCCGAAAGATAGAGTGTCGCGCCGTCACGACGGATTTTCGAAAGCGGGATATTCATTATGTATCCGTTTCTGTCTGGGTGGTCGCTGTGGCCGGTTCGACCCAGCGTGCGGCGAGGTGGATCAGGATAAGGATCATCGCCAGTGGCACCGCCACAACGATCCAGACCATCTGGATGCCCAATGTGTCGGCGGTCAGCCCAGCCTGCCGGACCAGATATCCCTTCGAAAAGCCGCCGCGCAGGCCCACGAAGCTGAAATAGACGACTGGAAGGGTGAAGCTCAGGATCGCAAGTGACTGGATCGCCTCGGCAATCACGCCCAAGAGCGCCGGCGGATCTGGAAAGACGCTTTGCAAAAGCACGGCATCGCTACGCGTCTTGAAGGAGAGCGTCGCGCCCAGAACCCCGGTCCAAACCATCATGTAGCGCGCCACATCCTCGGTCCAGACCGGCGGCGATGCAAAACCATAGCGCGCGACAACCTGGATCAACACCGTGACGAACATCACGCACAGCGCCAGCACCGCAGCGCTGCGTGCGGCTGTATGCAAGCCGTTCGAGAGGCGGGTGATCAACCGACGCATCGGGCCGTCTCCTGTTGCCAAGGCAGGTCGCACCTCCGGGCGGACCGCCGTTTCAGCGCCTCAGCGCGTGCGTTCCGACAGCGCGGTCCAGGCCGCCACGTCCTCTTGCGGCAACAGGCCGGAATTGTAGACCGCGACCGAGTGCTCGCGGAAGGCGGCGCGCTCTTCGTCGGTGAGGCGCTGCACGGTGACGCCGGCGTCTTCCAGCGCTAAAAGCGAACTTTCCGAAACCTCGGCGAGCCAGTCGCGCACGGCCGCATCGGCATCGATGACAGCGGCGTCGACGGCCGCGCGATGGGTGTTCGACAATCCGTCATACCATTGTTTCGAGGCCAGCACAGCGCGCAGCGGGATGATGACGCCGGCAGTCGAGAAATGCTTCACGAAGTCGGTCTGGCCGAACAGGATGGGCACGAAGGGCGAGTTGAGATAGCCGTCAATCACCCCCGTTTGCAGACCCGCGGGCACCTCACTCCAGGGTACGATGGTGCCTTTGGTGCCCCACGCCTCGTACATGGCGATCTGCGCATCGTCGAGGGCCCGCATCCGCAAGGCGCCCATGTCTTGGGGTTTGCGCACGGCGGTGTCCGTCGTGATGATGCCCGAGGACGGGCCGAGCGGCACCAGCGCCAGGAGAACCGCGTCCTGTTTCGCCAATGCTGCGTTGACCGATGCGAACACATCGCCTTCGGCCAGCACCCGGTCCATATGGGCGACATCGTTGAATATATAGGGCAGGCGGACGCCGTAGATGAAGGGCTCGATCGAGGCCACGGTGCGCACGTCCGACAATGACACTTCCAGCAGGCCCGTCGAGATCTGGTCGAGCTTCTCTCCTTCGTCGCCAACCGAGCCGCGCGGCATTTCGCGCACCTCGATCCCCGCCTCCTTCAGCGCATTGGCAAAGGCATGGATCCAGTTGTAGGAACCGGACGTTTCAAGATCCGGCTTGGTATCGAGCGCGATCTTGACCTCGGCTGCGGCCGGTCCGATGAAAGCCATCACAGTTGCCAGGGCAAGGGCCTTGAGTTGCATGTTGATCTCCTCCATTCAAAATTCAGTTGACGGCGAAGCCGCTGACGCGCGGTAGGGCGAGGCTGATCTCGGGCCAATAGGCCAGAGCCAGTAGCACCAGTATCTGCACGGCGATGAAAGGCAGCGCGGCATAGGCCAGCCGCCAGTAATTGGTGTTGGTCATGGCCGCCACGACAACCAGACATTTTCCCAGGGGTGGCGTGATCAGGCCGATGCACAGATTGAAGCAGAGCACGATGCCCAAATGAACCGGGTCGATCCCCTGTTGCAGCGCCTGCGGGACAAAGAGCGGGATCAGCAATGTCAGGGCCACCGGGGTATCCATGAACATGCCGGCGACCAGAAAGATCAGGAGCAGGAAGAACAGGTAGCGGGTGCCGGTCAGCCCGATGCTCTCCACCCAAGCCGACAGGATCTGCGGCCAACCCAGTTGCCCGGCAAGAAAGCCGAGAATCGAGATCGCGGCCAGGATGATGAAGATTGTGCCCGTCATGCGCGCGGTGGCTTCCAGCGCGTCGAAAAAGGCACGTGCGGAAAGGCCGTCATAGAACTGCCCGGCAATCAGCGCCACCAAGACGGCGATCGCCGACCCTTCAGTCGGCGTGGCCAGGCCGAAAACGAGCGATCCGAGGATGACGACCGGCAGGCAAAGCGCGGGCAGGGCCCTCTTCAGGCTGGACCAGAACGGCGGCAGATCGGCGCCGGTACCGCCTGGATGTTTGCGGACATGGGCAATCACGCCGTTCAGCGCCATGAGTGCTGCAGCCAGAAGTAGTCCCGGCAGAATGCCCGCGACAAACAGCGCCGCAACCGAGGCGCCGGTCAGTCCGCCATAGACGATCATGATAATCGACGGCGGGATGATCGGCCCGATCATCGACGAGGCCGCCGTCACCGCGCCAGCGTAGAAGCGGGAATAGCCGCGCGCCACCATCTCGGGCACGAAGATGCGCGAGAGTGCGGCGCTGTCGGCCACGGCCGAACCCGATATGCCGGCGAAAAAGATGCTGGTGAGGATGTTTACATGCCCCAACCCGCCGCGAAACCGTCCGACCAGCGCCAGGGAAAAGTTGATCAGGCTGCGCGTGACGCCGGCGCGCGACATGATCTCGGCCGTGAGGATGAAGAGCGGCATCGCCATGAAGGCAAAGACATCGAGCTGCGCGAAGATGCGCTGCGGCATGATCGAGAGGAACTGCGCCTTGTCGGCGACAACGAACGATAAAACCGACACCGCCCCCATCAGATAGGCGAAAGCCGTTCCGGTGATCAGCATCACGATGAAGGCAGCAAGAACGATCAGCACGCGCCCATCCTCAGACCGCCGTGCCGACCGCATGGGGCCGGATCATCGCGATATCCGGGCTCCCGGGCGGATGCGTCGCGATTGCGCGCAGATCGACCGGCGGCGGAACGATGCTGGTCAGGTCCGGTTTCACCGGCGCGGTTGCGGGGTCGCGTGCGAGCAGGGCCTCCAGCGCCCGTGCCGCCCGCAGCAGTTCCCGGTCGCCACGCGGCGGACCAAGCACCTGCAGACCGAAGGGAAGGCCATCCTCCAGCACGCCCGCCGGTAGGGTGATTGAGGGGCCGCCCATAAGCGAACCGCGATAGGTCAGCGCAAGCCAGCGATAGTAGATGTCCATCTTCCGCCCGTCGATCTCCTCCGGGTAGGGCTGTTCCCACGGGAAGGCCGGTATTGGCGCGGTCGGCAGCAAAAGAATGTCGAAATCGGCCATTCGCTCCTTGAAGGCGCGCAGGATGCGTGTCTGTTCCAGATGAGCCCAGGCACGGTCGTGAAAGCTCAGGCTGCGGCCCAGCTCCACATTCGCGGCGACATGAGGCCCGACTTGGTCGATCGCTCCGTCTCCCAGGGGGTCGAAGGCGGCGACAAAGCTTTCGGCTCGCAGGATGTCGAAACAGCGATCCATCTCGCCCAGATTCAAGTCCACCGGACGGCACGAGGCGGCATGCGGAGCAATGGCCGCCACCCGTTCGCGAAAGGCCGCGCGCACCCGGCAGTCGACCGGCGCACCGCCGAAATCTTCGCTGAAACCGATGCGCAGCCGGTCCAGCGAAGCTGGCGGCAGACTGTCGAAACGCGCGGGATCGGCAAGGGAGGACAACGGATCGTCCGCATCGAACCCGTGGATCGTCCGCAGCATCAGCAGCAGGTCTTCCATATTCCGCGCCATTGGCCCAAGCACCGAAATGACCGACCAGCCCACCGGCCGGGTCGGATGCGCCACCACATCCGCCGAGGGCCTGTAGCCCAATACCCCGCAGAGTGCTGCGGGCAGGCGAAGCGATCCGCCGGTGTCGGAGCCTGTGCACAGGGGAACCAGCGATGCCGACAGCGCAGCGGCCGAGCCGCCGGACGACCCGCCCGCCGTCAGGCGCGGGTCGTAGGGATTTCCGGTGGCGCCCCAGACCGGATTGCACGTGTTCCCGCCGGCGCCGAATTCGGGCACATTCGTTTTGGCCAGGACGATGGCCCCGGCCCGGCGCAGCCGCGCCACCATTGGCATATCACGTATGGCGATGTTGTTGAGAAAGCGAGGGTTTCCATGCGTGGTCGGCAGGCCCTCCGCATCTTGCAGATCTTTCACTCCGATGGGCAAGCCGTCCAGCGGCCCGATCGGCGCGCCGGCCTTCCAGCGCCGCGTGGCCTTGCCGGCTTCCTCAGTGGCGCGCTCGGTGCAAAAGGCGGTCAATGCGTTGATCGAGGGATTGAGGCGCGTTATGCGCTCAAGACAGGATTCGAGAAGCTCACTTGGGGTAAACTCTGCTTTGGCGAATCCCTCGATCAGCCGGGTCGCAGACTTTTCAGGCAAGGATACGCTGTCGATCGCTGCTATCCGGCAAAACACCGGCCCCCATGGCATGATTGCATATCCGGAAAGGATAGCCGCGGCAACCGGCTGTGAATATTGATTAATTGTATGAATACCATAACCGGAGGGAATGGTTCATGTGCTCAGTGCTTGATCGAGGCATTGCATGAACAGGCCGAACGAGCTGTTCGTGTCCGACTGGCCGGTGCGCCAGAAGCAGCGTACCTCCGACAGGAGTCCATGTGTGTCGAGCGGCAGGATAACGAGTTCGCCGCGGCTTGCATGAACCCGGGCAAGGCTTTGCGGAAACAGCCCCAAAGCAGGCAATTCCCGCATGACACCTATACTGAGCGGCAGCGAGGCCGAGGCAATGAGATTGACCGGCGGGGCAAAGCCGAATTCGGCAAACAGCGCCTCCACGGCACGGCGCGCCACCGAGTTCGCCAACGGCAGCAGCCAAGGCCATTCTCGCGCTTCCGACCATTCCAGGGTTGTCGCCCCCGCCAGGGGATGTTCGTGTCCGGCAACGACGACGACCTGCTCCTGAAACAGGGCCTTCTGCTCAATCCCCGGCAGTTCCTGCGGGTGCCATACGCGAGCGATGAGCACATCGAACGCACCGCTTTCAAGTAACGGGAACAGGGAGACGAAATGCCCCTCGGTCACCGAAATGCTGGCCTCGGGCGCGCTGCGCTTCATCAGCGCGATCGTGCGGGGCAAAAGGATCGGCGCCACCGAACTGACTACGCCTACCGAGACTGCCCCGGTCACGCCCTGCGCCATGGCGTTCAGATCGAAGGCCGCACGGTCGATCTGTGCCAGCACCTGCCGTGCATGATCGGCAAGCCGTCGGCCCACCGGTGTCAGGTGGAGCCGGTTGCGGTAGCGTGTCACGATCGGTGTCTCGACGAGCCGCTCCAATTCGCTGATCTGCTTTGAGACCGACGGCTGTGTCACGTTTAGCGCGTCGGCGACTTTTGCCACCAGACCAAACTCAGCGAGCGCCGCAATGATGCGCAGATGCCGAAGGGTTAGAGACTTTGTCAGTTGCTCTGAATTCATGGTCTTCGTGCGCTCTTGGAATACCGGCCGCCTTTGACACGCGATCCACGTCGTCCAAGGGTCCGCGCAATCATTCCTTTCGGGAATAACACGTCTCTGGTGCATGTAGAGCGGCACGACCACGCAAGTCGGCCGTGCCTTGAGGCCTTCCTGCTCTCCCTGGTTATGCTCATGCGACCAAAGATAACTGAACTAGATGACGAGGCCGGTTTCGGGATCAATCATTAGCGCCGCCGTCCTTCTCGTAACTGTCGGCCAGGGCGAGCAAGCCCTCTTCGATTTCGGCCGGCATTGTGTCGAGTGTGAATTGCTTGCGCCGGTCTGTTTTGCCGCGCATCCTTTCGAAATCTTCGATGGCCATGAGAACGTACCTCGGCTTGCGATGGTGGGTGATGAAAACCGGGCCGCGCCGGGCGGCATCGGTCACATCACCGACATGTTTGTTGAGATCAGCAGTTGAGAATGTCCGCATATGGGCCTCCATTTAATCCATATTATCTCGAATATCCATATATTCGTAAATTTCTGATTGGCAAGGTCCGTGCGTGCAGGGCAACCAGCATCGCGGTCGAATTGACTCCGGAGCCGCAGCAGACCGCGACGTATCGACCGGCAAGCGCATCGTTCAGCGCTTGCTGCTGCGGGTGGGACAACAGCCTTGTGATGTCCTCCTAGATGCCGTACTGGGCCGGCGCTCCTCTGGTAGCCATGAAGGTGGCTGTCCCTCAGAGTGACGATGTTGAAACGGGGTCCGATTGTCGGCCCCAAGCATCAAGCGAGGGACAACCATGGAGTATTATGCCGGAATTGATGTGTCGCTGGAACAGAGCAGCGTTTGCGTGGTGGATTCATCGGGCAAGATCGTGCGCGAGACGAAGGTGGCGAGCGAGCCAGAGGCGCTGTTGCAGCATTTTGCCGATCTTGGCCTGCCGGTAGTCAGGATCGGCCTTCGGGCCCTCTGTCGCAGTGGTGGCGGGAGGAGTTGGTCGAGGCTGGCCTTGACGTGGTGTTGCTGGAAACGCGGCATGTGAAGGCGGCGCTGTCGGCGATGCCCGTGAAGACAGACCGCAAGGATGCTCGCGGGATCGCGCAGCTGCTGCGCATGGGCTGGTACCGTCCTGTGCACGCCAAGTCTGGAGATGCCCAGGAGGTGCGGGCACTGCTGGTCGGCCGCAAGCTGTTGCTGGCCAAGCTGCTCGACGTCGAGCTCAGCATTCGCGGGATCCTGCGCGGCTACGGGCTCAAGGTTGGCGAGGTGAGCCGCGGACGTTTCGAGGCGCGCATTCGCGACCTCATTGAAGGCCATGACATGCTTGGGACAGTGATCGGCGCGATGCTGCAGGCACGGGCTGCATTGTGGAATGAGTTTACCCGGCTGCACCGCGCGATGCTGAAGATCGCCCGTGCTGATCCTGTCTGCCAGCGGCTGATGAGCGCGCCCGGCGTCGGCGCCCTTGTTGCGCTCACCTATCGCGCGGCGGTCGACGATCCGGGGCGGTTTGCGAAATCCCGAACCGTTGGTGCTTACTTCGGACTGACGCCCAAGAAATACCAGTCCGGCGAGACCGACATAGACGGCGGCATCACCAGGGTCGGCGATGCCATGGCGTTCCCGTGCCGACCACGAACAGCATCGTGTCGGCGCTGCGCTTCTTCTTCACCAACACGCTCGACCGCCCCGACCTGGCGCGCAAGCTCGTCCGGCTGTCGCACCCGCGCAAGCTGCCGTGGTCCTTAGCCGTGACGAGGTTGCCCGGCTGCTTGGCGCCACCACCTGTCTCCACCAGGCCGCGCTGTCGGTCGCTTATGGTGCGGGCCTGCGTGTGGCGGAGGTGTCGACAGCGAGCATACGCATGGTGTTGGCTGTGTCCGCATTAGTCGGCGGCTGCCGAGGTGATCCGATCGAGCGTGTCGGCCATCACCTGCAGCACAGGTGCGTCGGAGGGAATATCCCATTCCGCGAGCATTTCGGCCGGGACTTCATAGGCCATCTCCGTGCCGTTTCCGCTGTCGTAGACGAGCACCTTGCCGGGCAGGCTGAGCGCGGCCATCTTGTCGGCGGACAGCGCGGATGCGCCGATCCGGGGGTCTCCGAAAATGACAAGCTGCAACTCGCCCACATCCTTTCCGATGCTCCTGATGCCGCCGCCAAAGTCGACGACGGTGAACACCATCGCCCCGGCATCCTCGATCGAGGCCGTCAGCCTCTGCACCGTATCTGACACCGAGCCGGCCGACGGAACGATCACCGGCCCCGCGAGCGAGGCGGTGGGCAGGCAGGCGAGAACGGCTGCCTGGAGTATCAGTTTCATGATCTTTCCTCCTTCTGGTAGAATTCCGCTGGTCCGATCGCCGATGGGCTTTGACACCAGCCGTCGACTTCCTTCGTCCCAAGTCCTGCCGGGCCGTTAGCCTTTCCTCGCCGCGGCGATCCAGCCGGCGACGCGGCGCGCGTCACGCCCGACGCCGGAGACTAGTGTCGAGGACACCGCGTACTGGAAATGAAGGCCGGCGAAATAGAGCCCGTCCATGTCGGTTGATTTGCCGAACCGGTGACGGGGTGCGCCGTGCTCGTCCAGAACCGGAAGGTCGATCCAGTCGAAACCGGAATGGAAGCCGGTGCACCAGATCACGCTGGCGAAAGCCACCTTCGTGCCGTCGTCTGCCAGCGCCTTGCCGTCACTGATGCCCGTGATCTTCCCGATCCGCCGAACCCCGGCGCGCTCCAGCTGGCCGGGCCGTGTCCGGATCAGCGGCATGCCGTGCCCGTGCATCTTGGACCGGAATTTCCTGCCCATGGGCGTCCGCATGGTCAGGAGGCGATGAAACATGCCGCGGACGACCAGGCGAACCAGGAGCTTTCGTCCGAGAAAGCCGGCGATGTCGAACGGTACATGCCCGACGTCGCGTCCGGACAAATAGACATTGTGCGTCCTGGCAAGGTCGAGCGCGATCTCGGCGCCGGAGTTGCCGGCCCCGATCAGCAACACCGGGCCGGCCGGGATCTGGGCGGGATTTTTGTATTCGCGCGAGTGCATTTGGAAGACCTGCGCATCAAGGTCGCGCGCAAATCCCGGCAGACGCGGCTTTTGATAGCTTGCCGCGGCGACGACCACCTGATCCGCCTCGTAGAAACCGTCCGTGGTCTCAACGCCAAAGCGGCCGTTTGCCTTGCGCAACGCCTCGACCCGGGTGTTCAGGCGCACCGGCAGTCCAAACTTCCTGGCGTAGCTTTCGATGTAATCCGCCATCTGGTCCTTCGTTGGGAAGGTGTCCGGGTCCGCCGGGAAGCGGAAACCGTCGAGCGAGTCGAACTTCGCCGGGGTGAAGAGCCGGAGCGAATCCCACCGGCTGCGCCAGACGTCGCCAACGCGGGCGGCGGCGTCCAGAATGACGTGGTCTATGCCCTTGCGCTTCAGGTGATAGCCGACGGACAGCCCGGCTTGGCCGGCGCCAATCACCACGACGTCATGGCGCTCGGCCTTGGCTTCGGCATCATCTTGCGAAGATGCCGCCGGGAATGCGTCGGGCTGGGTTCTGAGTAGACGGCCCATCTCCACCAGGTCGGCGGGATGGCGGCCGGGGGCGGCGGATCTTGTCGTGCGCGTGCTGGCCATGACCTATCTCCAGTCTTGTGTTTCTGAAGACCAGCCTAGGCGAGCTGTCGTTGGCTTTCATCGTGAAGACGACCCACCTTTCAAAATCATTGAATGGGGCGTTCTACCCATTTTTGCGCGTGTCGATCGAGCCGGTCGTCAACGCCTTCGCAACGGCGGCAGCTCGCGAGGAAACCCCGAGCTTGCCGAATATGTTCTCGACATGGCGATTTACCGTCTTGGGGCTGAGCCTGAGTTTCTCGGCAATCTCGCGGTTCGTGCTGCCACTGGCCACCAGCGACAGCACCTGGCGTTCGCGCGCCGTCAGATTGTCCGCCCTTGCCGTCTTCGACACGGTCCGAATCTCATGGATTCGAGCGAGGTCGGGCGCCGCGCCGAGGTCCCGGAAGATTTTCTCGGCCGCGTCGAGCTCCCTCCCTGCGGCCTCGGAGTCCCCGAGCCCGGCACAGCCTCGCGCGATGTCGACGCGCAGGCGCGCCACGAGATAGGGCGCGCCGAATTCTGACCAGTAGCGCAGCGCCCGGGTCTGTACGGCTACGGCGCGGCCGAACTCGCCACGTGCCAGAGCCAGCGAACCGTGTCCCTGGTCGGCCACGTGGGCCAGGATTTCGGTACCAAAGAGTTCCGCGATGTCCGACATTTCACCGCAAAGCCGTTCGGCCTCGTCCAGGTCGCCGCAAGCGATGAATATCTCGATGCCCGCCGGGAGCAGCGCCGTTTTCCGGGGCACGTCGCCGGCGGTTTCCAGCGCGCGCCGGATCGCAGCGACCGCCTCGTCCCGCCGGCCCTGCGCGAGGCGGAGCAGCGCCAGTCCGGGCTGCGGGTCGATGCCGATTTCGCCGGCCAGGCGATACTCGGCATCGGACTTCTCCAATTCGCCGCGCAGCCGCAGGATTTCGCCCCGCCGGTAGGCGGCGTTGGCCATGGCGGTTTGCTCGCTCGTGCCGCTCAAACCCTGCGTCGCGCGCTCGGCCTCCTCAAAGGCTTCGTTCCAGTTGCCCTCGAGTTGCAGCACCTCGGCCCGGTGCACCTGGCAGACGCCATTGAACGCCCTGGCCTGGGGGTTGCGCCGGCACCAGTCGGTCAGGATCGCGGTCCATTCGCGCGCGCGCACCATTTCAAGCACACGGCAGCAGGAGGAGACGATCTCGCAATAGACGACACCGCTCACGATCGGGGAAAGACGCTGGCTATTGGCCAGCAACATGGCCTCGTCGATCGGGATGTACCCCTCGTCGATCCGGCCGAGGCGGAAAAGGATGCCGCCCTTGATGCTGCCGGCCAGGGCAATCAGGTCCGGATCGCCGCCATTCTCTCCGATGGCGAGCGCCTTGTCGGCAACGTCGATCGCCACCTCATAGGCGCCCTTGGCCCGGTGCATGTGCACCTGAGGCAACAGCAAATACCCTCGTTGCACACAATCCGGTGAAGTCTGTTCGGCATGTTTGGCGGCGCGCTGAAGCCAGCCGGACCCCAGTACCACTTTCCCGATCAGCATGTTGCGAAGTCCGCACCAGAATGCCGCGCGCGCGCATTCTTCATGATTTTCGCCGGCACAGTGATGGGTGTAGAGCCGTTCGAGCGCGGCGAGCATCACGCGATCCTGCGCCGAAATCCCCGCGGCCCATACCAGTGACTCGAGGTCGCCGATAGCGAGATCGAACTCGGCGTCCGCGCGCAAGAACAGTCGGGTCGCGTCCGCCCACGCACCCCGTTCGTATGCGTCTCTGGCGGCCTGAATCGCTTCAAGCGGGTTCCGTGACATCTCGTTAAGATAACACCACTTCACCGGAATACTGAAACTGACATCTGCCGGCTGGCGCCAATGTGCACGCCCGCTTCCGACTTGCGACCTCCGCTCGGTGGCTGCCAATTGGCAGCAACAGGTCGAAGTTCGTCCGTAGCGCCGGATCGGACGTCCGCAACCGCTACCTCCAGCGTCGTCGCGGGCAATGTCGGCTTACGAGAAGTGGCAAAGCTGGCGTCTACGGCCCAGATGGAGGCGCATCGCTGCTCGTAAGATCGCGCTGAGACGAGAGTTCGATTTGGATGTCAAGCGGCTCCGACAACCCGCGGGATCACCCTTTCTATATCTCGGTCATTTCAGCCAGCTCCAGCGCATCCTCGATGTTTACGCCAAGATACCTGACCGTGCTCTCGATCTTGGTGTGACCCAGAAGAATCTGGATCGCTCGAAGGTAGCCCGTCGCCTTGTAGATGATCGCGGCCTTGGTGCGCCGAGGCGAATGGGTGCCATATTCTTCGCGCCGAAGCCCGATTGCACTCAGCTATTTATCAACGAGGCGAGCATACTGGCGGTGCTCGATCGGAATGGTCGACCCGACTGGCCACGCAAGCAGACTCTCTCGGGCATCTGCCGTAAGTTGGACGGGGCGGCCGGTCTTCTGCAGAATGACTATTGCGCGTGTCCGGATTTCTGGTCCTGTGACCAACGTCCCGATCTTGATCTTCACCAGATCGCAGCCGCGCAGCTTGCTGTCGATTGCCAGATCGAACAGTGCCCGAGCTCTCATGCCTTTCCCCTATCGAGGAAAAAGCGGACCGCCCATATCTGACGCTGTTTCAGTGGCTTCTTGACACCGACCTTTCGACCGGCGTTCCAGGCCGGCCGTCCCAGTGACTTCGGATCGTATTGTGCAATACCCATTTCTGCTTTCCTTCGACCAAATTTGAACGAGATGGAAAACGCTTGGGAGCCGCGAACGGCCGTGGAACGAACCCGCTGACCGTAATATGCGGTACATCGCTTGTATGGGCGCGACCCGCGCAATGCCGGATTTGCCGCTGGAAAGGTCCAACGACACCGGTCATTCATTGGGCTATATGTACCAAACCAGCCATCCGCGGTTCCTGAGCAAAGGGGCTGAGGCCGAGCCATTCCTGCATTCGAGCGGCGACCTCGCGCGAACCGGTCAGTTCCAATCTGCCTTCCTTCACCGCTTTCTCGACCGTATCCAACCCCATCCAGATCGCGGTCATGGTGCGCAGGCTGGATTCGGAATAGAGATCGATGTCGTAACCCGGATCGGCATAGCAGGCCTCAACACCGGATTGCGGATCGGCCAGCAACCAATAGTTCTGCCGCGCGCTTGGAAGATTGTTGAACACGAACTGGAGGCAAACCCGGCGCTCCGGCAGCGGGTCGATATTCAGGAAACGATGCATATCCCATATCAGCAATTCGGGATCGAGATTATTGAGGGAGATTTCGCTTTCCACCCATCTTTGCCCCCATGCACCGATACCCAGGATAAGCGGGCGAAGCTCTTCTCCGGCTTTCGTCAGCCGGTACTCCTTGACGCCCTGATCGCCTTTGACAGACTGAACAACGCCTGCCGCCTCCAGTTCTCCCAGCCGCTTTGACAGCAGCGTCGGCGACATCCGAGGCAGGCCGCGCCGCAGATCGTTGAACCGCGTGCTGCCGCACAGAAACTCCCGGATCAAAAGCGGCGTCCAACGCGCGCACAAGACCTCCGAGGCCATCGAAACCGGACAAAACTGACCGTAGCTGCCACGCATGGATTGCCTCCCTCTCCTTGGAAACGCTGATCGTTTGAGCTTAAGCGGCATGTCCGGCCCGGTCCAATACAGTTTCAGGACTATCGCGGCACAGCCATTGGGGCGACCCTGGGGGCGCGCTTCGAACACCAGGGAGAAAGACCATGACCACGATACATAAAGGAACCTGCTTTTGCGGCAGCGTCGAATTCGAGGTTTCCGGTACTCCGGAGGGAATGGGCTATTGCCACTGCGCGTCCTGCCGCGCGTGGTCGGCCGGGCCGATGAACGCGTTCAGCCTTTGGCAACCGGAAAGCGTGCGGGTCACCGAAGGACAGGATCTGATCGGCGAATATGCCGGCGTGCCGAACTCGGTGCGCCGGTTCTGCAAGAATTGCGGCGGACACATCATGACGGATCACCCGGAATGGGGCGTCACCGATGTCTTCGCAGCGGCGATCCCCAGCCTGGTCTTCGAACCGGGGGTGCATGTGAACTATGCCGAAACCGTTCTCCCGATGCGGGACGGCCTGCCCAAATTCAAGGACTTTCCGGCCGAGATCGGCGGGTCCGGCGAGCAAGTGGCGGAATAGCATCCAGCCATCGGGCACGTCCCGAGAAGGAGCGTGAAATGACAACCGCAATGAGAGTCTTCGATCCCGTCGCATTCAAGCAAACCACCCCGCCGCCAGTGGGACGAAGCCGCCGATGCCTGGAACCGGTGGACGCCGCTCCCGGACAAGTGGTTGGGCCCATCGACCGAACTGATGTTCGACAGAATGGAGCTGATGCAGGACAGTTGCGTTCTGGATATCGCGGCTGGCGCTGGAGGCCAGACGCTCAACGCGGCGAAGCGCGTCGGACCTTCAGGCCATGTGCTGGCGACCGATTTGTCGCCAGGTATCCTCAAACAGGCCAAAGCCAATGCCGACCTGGCCGGCATCTGCCATGTCGAGACCCAAGTGTTTTGACGGCGAGGATATCGGCGGAATCGAGGCCGAGCCGTTCGATGGCGTCATGTCGCGCGTCGGCCGACGGGTAGCCTGATGAAACACGGAAAGGAAAATCCGATGACCAAAATCGCAATTGTCCAGGAGCCGCCTGTCTATCTGAACCTTGCCGCCAGCATGGAGCGCGCCGTCGGCCTGGTCGCGCAAGCCGCCAGCGACGGCGCCCGGTTGCTGGTCTTCCCCGAGGCGTGGTTTCCGGGCTACCCGACCTTTTGCTGGCGCCTGTCACCCGGTGCTGACATGGGCAAGACGGACGAATTGTTCGCCCTGTTGCAAGCCAATTCCGTCGACCTGAGCCGCAATGGCATGGCCCCCCTTCAAGAGGCGGCGGCCGAGCACGAAATGGTCATCGTGGCCGGTTATCAGGAAATCGATGGCGAGGCTTCGGGTTCGACCCTGTTCAATTCCTGCATCACCATCGACGCCGACGGCACTATCGCGAACAACCACCGCAAACTGATGCCGACCAACCCGGAACGTATGATCTGGGGTTTTGGCGATGGGGCCGGCTTGAACGTGGTCGAAACGGCGGTGGGGAGGATCGGTGCCCTGCTGTGCTGGGAAAACTACATGCCGCTAGCCCGGTTCGCTCTGTATGCCCAGAACATCGACATCTATGTCGCGCCAACCTGGGACAGCGGCGACACTTGGTTGGCCACGATGCAGCATATCGCGCGCGAAGGCGGCTGTTGGGTGATTGGGTGTGCGACGGCGCTGGAGGCGTCGGACATTCCCACGGATATCCCCCATTACGATATCTTGTTTCCGAACAAGGATGAATGGGTGAACCCTGGCGATGCCGTGGTCTATAAGCCCTTTGGCGGGATCGCCGCCGGGCCGATGCACCGTGAAAAGGGATTGCTTTCGACCGAGATCGATGTCTCCGCCGCCCGCGCCTCGCGCCGAAAATTCGACGTCAGCGGTCACTATTCCCGCCCCGACGTGTTCTCACTCTCGGTCGACAGAAGCCGCAAGCGGCCGACTTTATTCAGTTGACCGGAAACAGTTTGCCGAGATCGGCAAGTTGAACTGGATGTCATCATTCCCCCACAAACGAAAGTCGTTCCGTAGCGTAAGCTTATACTTACAGTGTCTGCCGTTGCTCTCACGCTGATCGAGGGCGATGCCATGTCTACGCGGCCAAGGGCACGTCGCGCCGCGACCGTGCTTTATGCCTGTGGCACGGAGCCAGGCCGACGGCCCGTCCGGGAGCTGGTATTACTAAATCGCACGCGGGATCGACGAACGGCCGGTTCAGCCCAACCGCCCGCGGAAATCCGCCGGTGCCGAAGATACCTTCGCGGTCGACATCTTCGATATCGATGTGGCGCGCGCCGAACTGGTGCCACTGGCCGAAAAAGTCTGGCGGCACTGTGAGGGAAAGCAACTCAGCGGACGAACCGTGACGCTGAGGTTAAGTTCGCCGATTTCCGGCAAATCACCCGCAGCCCGAGCCCTGCCGAGACTCATAGGTGGTCGAGGTTTCGCGACGATGCTCGCCGACATGTTCCACGTCGAGAGGGGGGTATCCGCTTGCTCGGCGCGACCCTGTCGTCGCTAGACGGGAAGGACAGCGTCCCGGCGGCAGACCAATTGGCGCTCTTCTGATTAGAACCAAGCGGACCCTCGATCAGAACCAGTTTGTCTGCCCTAGGCTTGTCACCAGCGCAGCGGATTGGATTATGAATCAGATGCGGCACACAGACTGCTCCGCAAATACATTCGCAGGGCGGAGCGCGACAAAGACCGGGCGGGGTTCCTCTGAAAGCCGTCCACGCGCCCAGCCGGGCCTCAGCGTAGTTATCCGTCGCTGCGTTCCTTTCAGGTTTGGCCTTCGCCGTGACATCGCGGCACTCAACTGGTATTTGAGCCAGATCTCCGCAACGGACATCCGCCATGTTGTCGCAATCGACGGGATGTCGGGCCTTGGGGCGAAAATCCTTGATCACTGATAAGTTTCCCAGCCAGTGTGGCAGAGAGGCGGCCGCAACCGTCTCTCGTGCGCCCGGAGCACCGTCCTATTTCTTGCCGATACCGATATTGACCGGATTGGTGAGATAAGCCTGACCGCCGTCGTCTGCTTGCTCTTGCACCATCTTGTCGAGCGCGTCGCGAATCGCATCACGCGCCGCCTGGTTCAAGCTTAGCTCGCCAAGCACTTCCTCCACAATCGGGTTGCTCCAGACGATCCAGTTCCACAGTTCCTCGCCCGAGTTGAATGCCGTGCGTTCGTTGATTGTCTCCACGCTGACCTTCTTGAGACCGACGGCCTCCAATTCGGCGCGCAGCCGCTCAGGGTCGCTCAACTGGAACGGCAGCGGCGGCGGGTCCATGGGCGGGCCTTCGAAGTCGGGGCGCACCGACTGAACGGCGCCGACCAGATAGCGTAGGAAGTCGATTTCGTGCGGGTCGCCATAGGCGATCACAAGGACGGTCCCTCCCGGCCTGACGACACGGGCCATTTCGCGAATGCCCCTGGGCATGTCGGGAAAAAGCATCACGCCAAACTGCGATCCGGCCATGTCAAAGCTATCGTCTTCAAGCTGGAGGGCGTGACCGTCCATGACACTTGTGTCGATGGCGAGCGCTTCCTTTTGAGCGCGATCACGCAGCAGCTGCAGCATTGCCGGCGATTGGTCGACGGCGAACACTTCCGCGCCGATCCTGGCCGCCGGAACGGCGAGGGCGCCACTGCCGCAAGCCACGTCAAGAAACTGCATCCCTGGCTGCAACTTGGCGTACATCAGTGCTTCTCCGGCAAGCCACATTTGGGTTTCGGTATTGGTCTTGTCATAGCCGACAGCTATCCGGTCCCAGGCCTCATGCGTGTCCGGCGTTGTGTCGGGCGCGGTGGTGGCTTCACCATATTTACTGATCGCGGTCTGCAGCGCCTTGATGAACGCAGCAGGCTGCTCGATCGCGGGATCGTCCGCAGCATCTTCGATGACGTAGAGCGGCCAGCTATGGCGAGCGCTTACCTCCTCCGCCACCTTCAACGGGGTTGCGAGATCATGCCGGCCCCATATCAATACGGTTGGCACCTCGATGCGGGCGAGATCGTCCGGTGCGATGCCGGGAAAGCCGAACTGCTCCATCAAGCCCTGTTGTGTTGGTTTCAGACTGGCGGCCTGTGCACGATCCAGATTGTAGGCCTTGAGACTGTCCCACATCGGACCCATACCGGTGCGCAGCCTGTCGAGGTCGAAGGCGCAGTGCCGCCAGAGTGCATCGTGGGTCTCCGTAGTTGGCTCCGTCACAAACGTCGTGAGCGCCTTGCCGAACTGCGGCGCAGGCTGGAAATGCGCAAGCCCCAGGGCATCTGCAAGTACCAGGCAGCGGAGCCCCGAGCCTCCCGCGGCCGCATAACGCGCGGCGATGGCGCCGCCAAGAATATGACCCACCAAAATGGCCGGGCTCTGGCAGGATTGTTCGATTAGTTCGCCCAGCCAAGCGAGCAGGTGATCAGGCTTAATGGGGCCGTCGATCGCACCGGACTTCCCATGACCGGGAAGGTCGGGTGCTATGACCCGGTGGGACTTGATGAGCTCGGGGATCACACGGAACCACTTGGCGGCGTATTCGCCGGGGCCATGCAGAAGGACAATCGGCGGCCCGTTGCCGCCCTCGAGCACGCTGGTCGAAATGCCGGCCGGCTGTATGCGCCGCTCGCTGAGGGGAAGGTCTGTCAGCAGCCGCAGCCGGGCCTCCTCGGCACCAGTTGCGGGTTCGGATTGCGTTTTCGTCATGTCAACTGTGCGAGCCTCGTTCATGGCTTCCTCCATTCCCTTGATGGTCTGGAGGCAGGCTAGAGCCGGCGGCTGCCGCGTGCTTCGGGGAAAGCACGTAAATTGCTGCGAACGCGCAATGGGTATTTCCACGCATAGGATGGCGTTCAGACAAGAACGTGCTGGTAGGCCCATGCGGTGGCCGCCGCGCGCGACGACAGGTCGAGTTTTATGAAGATGTTGCTCACATGGCGCTCGATCGTGCGTTCGCTCAAAAAGAGCTCGTCGGCGATGGCCTTGTTCGTCTTGCCGGTGGCGAGCAGCCGCAGAACCTGCAATTCGCGCTGACTCAGGCCATGCGATTTAGCACGCGGCCTGGCCACAAGCTCCTCCATACCGCGAAGGTCCGGATGGGCGCCCAGTCTGCTGAACACGGCTGTTGCGGCCGCGAATTCAAGTTCGGCACCGTCGCCGTCACCTTGCGCGCGGCAGGCCAGACCGATCTGAACGCGGACCCGCGCGGCCTCATAGGGCGCTTCGATGGCATTCCACACCGCGAACGCACGGCGCAGCGCGACGAGCGCCGCACCGGTGTCTCCATCGGCGAGGGAGACAGCTCCCCGGGCCTGGTCGGCCATGGCTCTCAACACTGCGGATTCGAAGACCTCGGCGATCTCTTCCAGCTCCCCGCACGCCTGTTTTGCCTCGACGAGTTCTCCCGCGGCGATTGAAATCTCGACATAGGCCGGAAGAAGGCGCGCCCGCTGCAGGCAATCTGTTGTCGTTCCCATCACCCGGCGCATTGACGCGGCTGCCGCATCCTTGCGCCCCTGAGCCAGACGCAACAGAGCAAGTCCCGGCTGTGGTTCATGGCCGAACTGGCTGGCGCGGCGATAGTCTTCCTCCGCCGCGTCCAGATCGCCCTTGAGACGATGCGTCTCGGCCCTTTGATAAAACGCCGGTGCCGGAGGCTGCGGGTCGAAACCGTCAAGATAACGCTCGCAGGCACGGCCGGCTTCCGCGATTGCATCTCCCCAGGCGCCTGCGAGTTGCATCATCTCTGCGCGATGAGCCAGGCAAGAACCGGTGAACGCCACGATCTGCGGCTGGGCGCTGCACCATGCCGCAAGGGCGGATGTCCACTCCCGGGCCCGGTCCAGGGCATAGATGTCATGGCAGGCCTCGATGACGCTACAATAGATCAGGCCCGTCATGATGGGCGACAGCTCACCCTCGATGACCGCCACCATAGCTTCGTCGAGAAGGGCAAGGCCGGCCGCCACTGAACCCTTGCGCAGGTGCGCACGCCCTTGCAGATGCAGCGCGGTTGAAAGCAGATCAGCATCCTGAAACCGCTCCCCGATATCTGCGGCGGCTTTCGCTTCCTGCATAGCGGAGTCGAAATTGCCCTCAGCAAGATTCTCCTCGATGACCGGTATCAGCAGATAGCCCCGCTCGACGCAATCTTCCCCGTCACGTTGTAAAAGGCGCTTTGCCCGGGAAAACCACCCGCTGGCCGGACCGGTTTGCCCTCTGCTGGCAAGGCGGAATCCCAGCCAGAACGCCGCGCGCACTGCCCGTGGGCAATCGCCGACCTCGAGATATGCGCGGTGGGCGCGATCGAAGGCATGCAAGGCGTCTTCGTCCCGATTGGTCAGGTAGGCCGATATGGCCAGCCGCTCGAGATCCTCGGCTGAGAGGGATGTGTCCCTGTCGGCACGCGAAAAGGCATCGAAAGCATCGGCCCAGGCATGATGCTCAAAGCAATCGCGGCCGCTTTCGAGCTCCGTGCACAGAGCGCTGGATTTTTCCCTTTCAGTGCCTCGCATCAATATTCCTCCCCATAGCGGTGAGGTTCGGGACGAGCCACCCTAGCAGCAATTCCAGACCTTTTCAGCGTGCTTCGACCAGATTGCGCTCAATGTCCGCTGCCAGGAGGGCATTTGGGCTGGCCAGGACGGTTATTGGATCAAATTGTTAAATCGGGTGCACCTAGACGACAGCAACGGCTCGGAAGTGCTGGTTGAGCCTAAACGCACATCATTCTGGAGAACGGCATGGAAGACGAAGCAGAGTTCGAACGGGAAGACATCGGTCAGCCGGCCAACGACAATTGCGTTCCCAACGACTTTAGTAAGAAATGATATAATGTTTTCAGTGGCTTAGGGTTGTATTCCGCTGAATTGCTCCTTTGGGCTCTGATAAAATCAAAGGGTTATTCTGTAGGTTCTAATCACCCCGCAACCAACTGCACTCGCGAGGGCGCGGGATGCAGACAACGTTTACGTGCACGCCTCATACTTGGAACTTTTATCATGATACTTTACACATCATATATAGGGCTCTAGATATGCAACGTGCTTTCCTGAACGGGAACAACTCATGATGACCGCGGCACAGCTCAGGGCGGCGCGTGCGCTGCTCGGGATCGACCAGAAGAGGCTGGCGGAGCTTGCCGGAGTTTCGGTGCCTACCATCCAGCGCATGGAAGCGAGCCCCGGCAATGTCAGGGGTGTCGTCGAGAGCCTGACGAAGATCGTCGAGGCGCTGGACCGGGCCGGCGTCGAGCTCATCGGCGAGGGGGCCCAGAGCCTTGGCGGCGGTCGCGGCGTCCGTCTCAAGGAGAGCGCACCGAAGTAACCCGATCCGTTCAGCGACGGCGACCGCCGACTCCGAGCCGACGATCCCGCCGCCTTTCGTCAAGGCAGCCGGACATCATGACCGCCGACACCATTGTTACGTGCCCCAGGCCCGCACCGGGATTTGCCGAACTCTTCACGCCGAAGCTCGTCACCATCCTGCGCGAGGGCTATTCTGTCGCCAGCGTCCGAGCCGACGCGGTAGCCGGTCTCACCGTGGCCATCGTGGCGCTGCCACTGTCCATGGCGATCGCGATCGCCTCGGGCGCTGCGCCCGCGCAGGGGCTCTATACGGCCATTGTCGGCGGCTTCCTCGTCTCCGCGCTCGGCGGCAGCCGGTTCCAGATCGGCGGGCCGGCGGGCGCCTTCATCGTGCTCGTTGCGGCGACTGTGCAGGCGCATGGCATGGACGGGCTCATCCTCGCTGTCATCCTGTCAGGCCTGATGCTCATGGCTGTCGGCTTGCTCCGGCTCGGCACCTATATCAAGTTCATTCCCTATCCGGTAACGGTCGGCTTTACCGCCGGCATTGCCGTCATCATCTTCGCCAGCCAGATCAGGGACCTTCTGGGCCTGCGGCTCGGCGGCGTGGAGCCCGGGCCGCTCATCGAGAAACTGCCGGTCTTGTGGTCCGGCCTGCCGACGGCAAATCCCGCCACCATTTTTCTGGCCGGGGCGACCATCGCCCTCATCGTCGGCCTCAAGCGGGTGCGGCCGCACTGGCCGGGCATGCTGATCGCCGTTGCGGTGACGGGGGTGGCGACTGTAGGTCTCGTCCTGCCGGTCGCCACCATCGGCACGGCTTTCGGCGGTATCCCTTCCGGCTTGCCCATTCCGGCGCTGCCCGCCTTCGATCTTGAGAAGGTGCAGGCGGTGCTGCCGAGCGCCGTCGCCTTCGCGCTGCTTGGCTCGATCGAATCGCTGCTTTCGGCGGTGGTGGCCGACGGGATGACGGGGCGGCGCCATCGCTCCAATTGCGAACTGGTGGCACAGGGGGTTGCCAATATCGCTTCCGGGCTTTTCGGCGGCATCTGTGTGACGGGCACCATTGCCCGCACCGCCACCAATGTGCGTGCCGGTGCCCACGGGCCGGTCGCCGGCATGCTGCACGCGGTCTTTCTCCTGCTCTTCGTGTTCGTCGCCGCGCCGCTGGCAAGCTACATTCCCCTGGCGAGCCTGGCCGGCGTGCTGGCCGTGGTGGCCTGGAACATGGTGGAGAAGCAGGCTTTCGTCACCCTGCTGCGCGCCTCGCGCGGCGATGCGGCGGTGCTGCTCGTCACCTTCGCCTTGACGATCTTCCGCGACCTGACGGAGGCGATCGTCATCGGCTTCGCACTGGGTTCTATCCTTTTCATCCACCGCATGTCGAAGACGACCGCCGTCGAGGCGCGGCTTCCCTTCGTCGTAGAGGACAAAGCCGATGACGCGAATGGCGGACGCGGGCCCTATAATGAGGCGGCAGGCAGTGACCCGGATGTGGTCGTCTACCACATCTCCGGGGCCTTCTTCTTCGGCGCCGCCGCCTCCATCGGTTCCGTGCTCGACCGGATCGCCGACTCCTATCGCGCGCTGGTGATCGACTTTTCCGCCGTGCCCTTCGTGGATTCCACGGCTGCTAACACGATCGAGGGGCTTGCCCGCAAGGCGGCGCGCCGCGGCGTGAAGATCTATCTGACCGGCACCGCGCGTCGGATGCGCCGGGACCTTTTCGCACATGGCGTGAAGCCGCCCCTCGTGCGCTATGCAAGCCGTATCGAGGACGCTGTGAAAAAGGCGCGAGGCGCGCGCGGAGCGTGAGTTAGGTTCAAGCTGTGTCCCGCGCCTGCCCCCGGCCCGGCATCCCCTCGCGGAGGGGGCGGTCTTCGTCCTCGTCGATGAGGATGCGCACGGCCGCGCCGTCGAGGTCTTCATACTGCCCTTCGTGCAACGACCAGAGAAAGGCCAAGAGGGCGGTGATGCCCATGAGAATGGCGATCGGGACAAGCCAGACGAGATGGCTCATGCACGGCCCCGGCCGGTTCCGGCGCGGGTGCGGCGGCCGGCGCCTGGGTCTCCGCGCGCAGCCGGAGCGCGTTGGCGACGACGAGGATCGAGGAGGAGGACATGGCGATGGCGGCGATCAGTGGCGTGACATGGCCGGCCAGCGCCAGCGGCAGGACGGCGATTTTGTAGGCCACCGCCATCGTCAGATTCTGGCGCACCAGCACTGCCGCGCGTTGGGCCGTCGCAAGCGCCACGGGGACGGCGCTCAGCGCCCCGGTGAAGAAGACCGTGTCGGCGGCGTTGCGCCCCACCTCCGCGGCGCTGCCCGGAGCCATGGAGACATGCGCGGCGGCAAGTGCCGGCGCATCGTTCAAACCGTCGCCGACCATCAGCAGGGTGCGGCCCTGCCTGCGCAGTTCTTCCAGCCGGCCACCTTGTCGGCCGGCAGCATCGCGGCCCGGTAGGTCTCGATGCCGAGCTGTCGCGCGGCGGCCGCGACTGCCCCGCCTCTGTTGGCGTTTTGGCGGCGGGAGCGGCCCTTGCCTGCTTGAGCTGGTCAGGCGCGGATGCGGCGGGCTCAGACTTGCTTGGAGAGTGGTAGGGGCCGGCGAAGTCGAGATTTCGGCATCGGTGCAGCCGAATCCGTCGCGCCTTGGACATTTCCTGGCCGATATTGCCGCCCAGTCCGGCGGATGCGTCGGCAGCGTCAAGGTCTCCGGCCGTCTCGCAGATGTGGCTGTCGCCACCCGGGAGGAGCCGGACTATGACGACGGCGTCTGCCGAAAAGAGTTCGGGCTGGACGGACCGGACCGACTTCGCGTGACCGAGTTTGACGGCTGCCGGCCGCATCACGGTGCTGGGTGTGGTTCCAGCGGAGAGATGACCCGTAATGGAGTGGCGGCCTCGGCCCCGGCCGTGCAGATGCACGACCGAGCGCCGGCTCGCGGCGGACGGGGAGGGGAAGTGCCTTGGGCGCAGGAGCGCCGGTATTACGGCATCCACACGGCCATCGGCTATCGTGGCGATCCCAACCCTGTGTACGATGCGGAGGCCACGGCGCTCTTTGCCTGGCGCTCGGCGGTGTGGGCCTATGCGACGGCCGAGCTTGAGAAGGTGCAGGAGGGGCTTCGATCGGTGCCGACGGTCCGGGACTTCATGGCGGAATTGCCGCCGTTCGAGTGACTGCGTAGCACGGTCGCCACGCGCCCACTCGGCGACGTGTTTCGAGCCGTCTACCGCCGATAGCCCAACACTGGATCCGGTGACGTCCGCCATTCTCACGCTGCGCACCCGCTTTCTCAGCAAGACCGTTCCGTAGGCTGTGCGTGCCGCCAAGCACAAACGAAAGGACCGGCCCAGAGGGAGCCCTGGACCGGCCGCAATGGGCTGAGGCATGGAAGGGACGTCTGTCAGCTAGCCCATTGTGAATCAAACCCCTGCGAATAAACCTGGTTCCCTCAGCATGTAGCAGTGGGCTGCGCGCACCAGAGAGGTTCCGCGCCACTTCCCGACAAGCTGAAAGGTCAATCCAATGACCCTCACGGTGCCCGCCAAAGCGAAAAGGGGCCGGTGCTTCCGGGGAGTGAGTGGAAGCATTGCCTGAGATGCCGGCCCCCGCGGCGGCCCCCGCCCCGAAGGTCCGCCGCGACATCCTGGTGACGGATTCTACCCCCAGCCCCAATTCACGTTGCGTAACCGCGCGTTAACAAACCCATCACCTGAAAGGATATCTTTGTTCGATGAAGCGACCGTTCGCGCGGTCGAGCGCATTGCTGCGCGCACGAAAACCGATACCGCGGCGTGGCTAGCAGTCGCCGGAGTGGAGAGCGCCGGTCGGGTGTTCGCATCCGTAAATGGCCGAAACGAGCCGCTGATCCGCTTCGAGGGCATTACTTCGACCAGCGCCTGGTCGGTGAGAAGCGGGCGAGGGCGCGGCGGGAAGGGTTGGCGCATCCCAGTGCCGGCCGGGTGAAAAACCCGAACAGCCAAGCGGCGCGCTGGAAGATGCTCGCCCGCGCCATGGCGATCGACAAGCAGGCCGCGCTTGAATCAGTGTCCTGGGGGCATCGGCGAGGTGATGGGCGCGCACTGGCAGTAGCTGGGTTTCGCCAGTGTCGACGAGATGGTGGCACTGGCGCGCAAGAGCGCCGGCGGCCAGATTGCCACTCGTGGCGCGCTATGTCGAGAAAGCCGGGCTGGTCGACGGGCTGCGGCGCAAGGACTTCAGTGCCTTCGCCCGCGGCTACAATGGCTCCGCCTTCGCGCGCTACAGCTATCACACCAAAATGGCGGCTGCCTACAGGCGAATCTCGGGCAAAGTTCCTGTCTCGGCCGCGACCGGCATGCTGCGCATGGGCTCGAAGGGCGCACGGGTGCTGCGCATGGGCTGGTACCGTCCTGTGCACGCCAAGTCTGGAGATGCCCAGGAGGTGCGGGCACTGCTGGTCGGCCGCAAGCTGTTGCAGGCCAAGCTGCTCGACGTCGAGCTCAGCATCCGCGGAATCCTACGCGGTTACGGGCTCAAGGTTGGCGAGGTGAGCCGGGGGCGTTTCGAGGCGCGCATTCGCGATCTCATCGAAGGCCATGACATGCTTGGGACAGTGATCGGCGCGATGCTGCAGGCACGGGCTGCATTGTGGAATGAGTTTACCCGGCTGCACCGCGCGATGCTGAAGATCGCCCGTGCTGATCCTGTCTGCCAGCGGCTGATGAGCGCGCCCGGCGTCGGCGCCCTTGTTGCGCTCACCTATCGCGCGGCGGTCGACGATCCGGGGCGGTTTGCGAAATCCCGAACCGTTGGTGCTTACTTCGGACTGACGCCCAAGAAATACCAGTCCGGCGAGACCGACATAGACGGCGGCATCACCAGGGTCGGCGATGCCATGGTGCGCACCGCGCTCTATGAAGCGGCGCATATCATGCTGACGCGCGCCTCGAGGTTCTCCGCCCTGAAACGCTGGGCGATGGACGTGGCGAAGCGGCGCGGCATGAAACGGGCGAAGGTGGCGCTGGCCCGCAAGCTTGCCACCGTCCTCCACCGCATGTGGGTGGATGCCAGCGCGTTCCGTTGGAGCAAGGAGATCGTGACCGCGTAAAAGAGAAACAGGGAAGCGGAGCAGGCCAGCTTAGGCTCTGCTCCTTCGAGGTCCCGTCGCTGGGACGAGGGCTTGGCAAGGTCGGGAGTAGTGCTGTGAAAGCTTCGGCAAATCACGCGTCCTAGATTGACCTGCCGGCTCTGGATCTGATGGCATAGTGTGGCAGTCTTCGTGCTGACCACGGACAGAAGCATGATCCTGGCGGCGTGATGATCACTCGAAGGGACTTGACGAGCAAAGGCCCATTACAGAAGCACTGCCGATCGGACGGCTTTATCCTTCCGTTGGAGTAGGCCGAGAGCCACGAGGCCTATTTAAGCTCGCTTACGTTAGCTTCTCCGTTATTTAAGTATCGATAGGATTGTTTAAATAGCGCCGCGCTGCCATGATGGCCCTATGACTGATTCCGACCCAAATCAGCGCCTTGGCCGATATGTCGAAACCCCTGTCGCGGGCGAGATCGTACGCGCCTTCGTTCCACCGCCTCTGCCGCCGAAGCCACAGATCGATGTGCTGGCTCTTCTGGACCGGCTGAGCCTCGCTGAGCGCGCGCTCGGGCGACTGGATGGCATTACCATGCTGCTGCCGCGCCAGGAACTTTTCCTCTATATGTATGTGCGCAAGGAGGCGGTGCTTTCGTCCCAGATCGAGGGGACGCAATCCACACTGACCGACCTTCTGCGCTTCGAGACCGAGGCACAGGCCGGGGAGCCGATCGACGACATCCGCGAGGTGTCGAACTACGTCGATGCGATGATGTACGGGTTGGAGCGGCTGGAAGAACTGCCACTGTCGTTGCGCCTGATCCGCGAGATGCATGCCCGGCTGCTGCAAAGCGCGCGCGGTGGCACGAAAGACCCCGGCGAGTTCCGCCGTTCGCAGAACTGGATCGGAGGCTCGCGCCCGGGCAACGCGCTCTATGTGCCACCGCCTGTCACCGAACTCGATGCCTGCCTCGATGCGCTGGAGCGTTTCATACACGAGGATAGCTCGCGATTGCCTGCGCTGATCAAGGCCGGGCTGCTGCATGTCCAGTTCGAGACCATCCACCCGTTTCTCGATGGCAACGGCCGCATCGGCCGCCTTCTGGTGACACTGTATCTTTGTGTCAATGGTGTGCTCCGCAAGCCGTTGCTCTATCTCAGCCTCTATCTGAAGACGCATCGTGCCGACTACTATCGGCTGCTGCAGGAAGTGCGGGAGCACGGCAACTGGGAGGCTTGGCTCGATTTCTTCCTCGCAGGGGTGGCCGAGACCGCAAACCAGGCTTTCGAGGCCGCCACCCGGATTGTCGACCTATTCAAAGAGGATCGCGAGTGGATCACGAACGAAAGCGACCGTGCAGCCTCGACACTCCGCATCCACGACCTCTTTCAGCAAAACCCGTTCCTGACCTCCAACCAGCTTGTCCAGCAGACGGGCCTGTCGGCGCCAACAGTCAATGCGGCGTTGGCCGACCTGGAGAAGATGGGCATGGTTGAAGAGATCACCGGGCGCAAGAGGGGGCGGGTGTTCAGCTACCAGCGCTATCTCGCGATCCTCAGCGAGGGAACCGATCCTTTGCCTGCCGCCACCTGAAATCTTCCGTCGGCCGCCCCATCTCTCGGTCGACAGCTATTGCGCCAGAAAATGGGCCACGCTGATAAAAGCACAACTCAACGCGTGTGAGGTCGTTGGGCTTGTTTTGTTTCCTACGCTGCTATGCGAAATAATTCTCCAAGGAGCGCTGTTTCCATCTGGAGTAGCATGGGGTGAGAGGAGAGGACCCGCAACCACTTTCGTTATAACTCCATGAAATGTGAGATATAATAAGGGCTTATGAGAAAAAGCTCCGCCCGGAGAACCCGTGACGGGGCTTTCGTTTTTGGGCGCGAGGACATCTCCAATCCGTTCGCATAACCTGGCCATCTTGATTGACGACGCAGAGATCTATGGTTCGGGCCGAGACATCCAGCCTGATAAAGTGGCTTTGGGACATACTGAATCCCTTTTCAATCGAGGATCGGCACTTCTCATGACCAATCTTCAGACGGTTTTGTAAACTACGACAATTTCAGTCGTTCTGTGCAAGCTGGAGGCGGCACGCCAGGAAATCGGTGGCGACACGCTGGCGATCCGCGCCGACGTGCGCTCCCTCGCCGACCTGAAGACGATGGCCGAGACCGTGCGCACGACATTCGACAAGCTTGACATCCTCTTCGCCAATGCCGGGGTCGCCTACGGCACCCCGATCGGCACAACCGACGAGGAGAGCTTCGACCGGCTGATGGACATCAACGTGAAGGGCGTGTTCTTCACCGTCCAGTCGGTTCTGCCGATCATGGCTGACGGCGGCTCGATAATCCTCAACACCTCCTGGCTGGGCCATGTCGGAACCGCCGGCCGCGCAGCGCTGTCGGCGTCGAAGGCCGCCGTCCGTTCGTTCACGCGCGTGCTGGCCGCCGAACTCGTTGACCGGAAGATCCGCGTCAATGCGGTCAGCCCTGGCCCGATCGAAACGCCAATACACCGTTCCCCGGGCCAAACTGAGGACGAATTCAGGACTTACGCGGAGAAGGTTGGCGCGAAAGTGCCCGCCGGGCGGATGGGTAAGCCTGAGGAGATCGCGGCGGCTGTGCTTTTTCTTGCAAGCGACAATTCGAGTTACATGCTCGGCGCCGAGATTTCCGTCGATGGTGGGTTGGGGGAGATCTGACGATGCATCTGAATGACCACCTGAGCGTGCCGGCCGTGGTTCATGCCGCAAAGCTGGACTGGGTCGCCAGCCCCACCCGGGGCGTGGACCGGCGCATGCTGTTCCGCATTGGCGACGAGAAGGTCCGTGCGACATCGATCGTGCGTAATGCGGTAGGGAGCGGTTTCCGCATCACGGCCATCCCGGCGGCGAGGAGTTCTTCGTCCTCGAAGGTACCTTCCAGGACGAAACGGGGGACTTTCCGCAGGCTCCTACGTCCGCAACCCGCCGGGAACGGGCCATGCGCCGGGGACTCGAGACGGCTGCACCATCTTCGTGAAGCTGTGGCAGTTCCGAAACGATGATCAGGAACGCGTTGTCCGGCGGCCAGGCGAAGGCAAGCACGCTAACCCGCTGCCTGGAATGCGCGCCTTTCGGGACTATCTTCCCTCCGGTGGCTTGTCATGTCAGCCGTGGGCCGGACGCGCACCAGCTCGCGTCGCTGGCTATCGTCATGTCCGCGAGAACCGGACACCGCGCATTCCCGAAGCGATCATATCGCCGCTGCTGGCTTGGTCGATCCGTTATGTCACCGAGTTCGCTTCCGATATCTTCGCTGCGCGCGAGGAGATGGACCGTCTCGAAGCGCGCTGCGCGGCCCTCATAGAGGCCGATCGTGTTCTCGAGCGCAAACATCGTCGAGAACGACAACGCAAGCGCCTTGGGGACTACTTCCATCGTCTTCGCAGTGAGGGTCGCGGGGTTCCAATCTGGGCGACCGCGCACAACGGCACGTTCCTGCTGCCAATGATCGCGGAAACGGGACCCCGTTTTTTCGTCCAAAAGGCCTATTACACGAAAAATCACAATCGAGGCGAAGTTACTAACAAGCGGCCGCTCTCTTGCGATCCGTTGGCATAGCCTACGGACACAATGGCTCGAGCAGGACATTGCGTGGGCACAACGGCAACAGAGCTGGAGGGCGGTAATCCGCCGCTGATCCCGTCGAGCTAAACGGCAGAGAAGAACTCAATTACCGGGCGTTGCAGCATATGATCTTGTGAGCCATCGACCTGTTATGCCCGTTCCCGCATACCATCTCCATCATGCCGAGAGGCAAAAGCGACGGACATGCTCATTGAACAGGTCAGGCTGCTCCATATTGCTCAGGTGCCCGGCGTTTGGAACTATCGCAAGTTCCGCGCCGGGGATGGCCGCATGGAACTGCTTCGCCACGAAAAGGGGGCTGCGCCGGTCATCGTCACCCCACACCAGGAGCGTGGGCACATCGACGGTTGACAGCAGATCTCTGGTGTCGACCTCGGCGGAGGACAACGACATGAGCCGGAAACCGACCGGGTGAAACTCGGAGACGATGGTCGAGAACTCGTCCCTTACCTGCTGCGGGACAGCATCCGTAAAGACGCCTGGTACGAACTTGGCGACCAACGCCTCGGCCGGTGCGCTTGCATCTTGAAGGCAGGCACTTAGCCGCTCGTTGCAGGCTGTTTCAGGGAGCGAGCCTCTCCAGCCAGCATATGTATCGGCCAAAACAAGGGAACGGACGCGTTGCGGATAGAGACGATAGAATTCCTGCGCCAGTATGCCACCCCACGACAGTCCAAGGAGGTGCGCCTGCGCAATCCCGACGGCCTCCAAGAATTCTGCCAGACAGTGGGCGTAGTTCTCCGTCGTAAACGTGTCCGGTGGATCTGAAGATGCCCCTGCGCCAGGCGCATCCCAGGCGACGACCCTGAACTGATCCGACAAATGTAGTAGCTGCTGTCTCCAAACGCGAGCATCGCACAAGAAGCCGTGAAGGAGCACAAGCGCAGGCCCCCGTCCCGCCTCACGGTAGCTCATGGTTTGCCCATCGACCTCCACGGAATGCAATTGCGCGACGGTCATCGCTTTTTCTGCCCTGACGGTGCTAGCATCATCCATGAAACGAAGTGAATGACGAAAAATACTCCAACAATTTGTATGGGTCCATGCGGTTCACGTTGAGCGCGGAGAAATGCGGAAGCGACCTCTATTCGGTTCGTTTTTTTGGATTTCGGGCTAAACTCCTCCCGGGAGGGCACGGATGGACCGCCAGCCGCTCAGTATGGTCTTTCTTTTTGTCGCCACGCTATCAGGAATGTCCCTGTGGTTCATGGCGGCGGCCAGCATGCCCGACATGGCGGCCGAGGCGGGGCTTTCGGACATGTAACTGGCGTGGCTGTCCAGCGTCGTCCCAGCGGGGTTTGGCATCGGTGCACTCTGCTTCGCACTCCTTGGCCTGCCGGATCGCGTCGACCCGCGCTACCTGTTCGCTGGTTGTGCCTTCACCATCGCCGTGTTGAACCTCCTTATGTTGGCGGTACCGATCGGTGGGCCCGCCGCGATAACGCTATGGTTCGTTTCGGGAGTCCTAATGGCGGGGACATGGCCTGTGTCGATGAAGATCGCGGTCGGATGGACCATCCGGCGTCGTGGTGCGCTTATGGGCAGCCTCGTGGCGGCACTCGTGGCCGGTCAGGCCTTACCGTATCTGTTGGCATGGTTTGGGGGGACACCCCGCTCATGCCCATGGCCTTGACCAGGTCGTCGACCGACCGTGTCGAGATGCCCTGAACGTAGGCTTCCTAGATCACGGCGGTCAGGGCCTTCTCGGCCATGCGGCGCGGCTCCAGGAAGCTTGGGAAGTAGGAGCCCTTCCTCAGCTTGGGGATGCGCAGCTCGACGGTGCCGGCCCGCGTCTCCCAGTCGCGGTCGCGGTAGCCGTTGCGCTGCGCCGTGCGCAGCGGGTTCTTCTCGCCATAGCCGGCGCCGGTCGCGGCCCCCACCTCCAACTCCATCAGCCGCTCGGCGGCAAAGCCGATCATGTCGCGTAGGATATCGGCGTCCGGGGTCTTCTCTACGAGCGCGCGCAGGTCCATCATGTTGTCGGCCATCGGTGCTTCCTTCGAATCAGGTTGGTGTCAACAACCAAACCCTACCGAAGAACATCGATGACCGCCGCTACGCCGCTCGCTCGCTACAGCGCTGTCGAGGGCGCGCTCGCGAGAGGCTTCGCTACCGCCGTGCTACACCACCCGCCGGGGCACGACCCACTCAGACGGCTGGTCGGCGCGCTTTGGTGATTCAACGAGGGTCACATAATCGTCTATGCCCATCCCTTCTAGAATCCTGCCGATATGCTTGGCAACTCTCGCCTCGCGTGTCTGGGATCGCTTGGCGGCGCTGAAGTACAGGAGGTAGGCCCTGCGACGGCCTGGGGTCAGGGCGTCGAAGCTCTCTTTCAAGGCAGGGTTGGCTCGTAGCTGGGCTTGAAATTCTGGCGGGACGGGAAGGTCGCGTGTCGCTGTGGGTGCGATCTTTCGGCCAGAAACTTCAGCATCGATCGCTTCGTAGATGCAGTCCTGGATAACCGATGCCATCTCTCTTATTTCATCGCACTTGGTGAACCGGATTTGGCGTTGCGCCTGCATGTTCGGCGATTGCTTTGTCAGGACCTGTTCGTGCTTCATTAACAGCGCGCCTTTGAAGAACAGTAGCGCGCAGTATTCCTTGAACCCCTGCAAGAGAACGATGTTCTTGTCGTTATGCGTGTAGCAAGGCGAGTTCCATTTCCAGTCTTCGGCAAGTCCGCAGCCCAACGCAATCTGCCGGAGCATTTCGAACTCATTTCGCCACTTTTCGGCGCCGGCAATGTGCTCATCAATTTTTGGCGATCTTTCTGTCGTCATCGTTATGCCTCCATTCCTGCCTCGCAAGCGCTCACACTAGGCACACAGCCGTTAGACCGGCCCTGCGCTATGATAGCCAGTTAGCTATGTAATTCGATGCTATCAACACAGTTCGCGCCCTATGTATTCCGCGATGGAGACACGATCGCGCACAGCCAATAGACATAAAATTCTTTATATCCACTGATTTAGTGAACTTTATCACACCTTCGGAATCGGGGCGTTGACTCACTCATAACTCATGAGATATGAGTCTATGAATATCTATATGGTGATTATGAGATGTCAACAAGGCCAGATTTGCTTTTCAGAACGCTCGCCGATCCCACACGCCGAGGTCTCTTCGAACGGCTTTGCCGCGATGGCGAGCAGACGGTCGGAGCCCTAACAACCGGCGCAGGAATCTCTCAGCCAGCCGTCTCGAAACATCTTGGGCTCTTGAAGCAAGCTGGGCTGGTGCGCGACCGCCACGAAGGTCGACAGACGCACTACAGTGCGCAGTTGGATGCCCTGGCTCCGCTGGTCGATTGGACACGCCAGATGGCCGGGTTTTGGCAACATCGCTTCGACCGACTCGAAGACCTGTTGAAGCGCATGGATCAATGAGAAGTGCTCGGCAAATGCGACGAGCCGAAGCGCGGTCAAGTCCTAAAACACACATTCAGATGGAGAAGCACCATGTTGTACTTGATGCTCATCTATAAAGATGACGCAAAGCTGGAAGCGGCCACAACTGAGGAGAAAGCTGCACACGGCAAAGGCTATGGCGAACTCAATGCATTTTTGACCGAAAGCAATGGTGTCAATCGCGGGACGGCCACCTGGCCCGCCAACATCACGACGGTGCGAATGCGCGATGGCGAGATGACCACGTCAGATCGCCCGTATGTCGAGACTGGCGAGCGCGTTGGTGGTTTCTTCCTGATCGATGCCGAGGATGTGGACGCTGCCATCAAGATCGCGGAGCGCGTCCCGGACGTTCGCTACGGCGCAGTCGAAATCCGGCCGGTGAAAGTGTGATCCCCAACCGCCTCGGCCTCGCATCGTCTTCAACAACAACGCGCAGGAGATAGTCACCGGTCTCGAAGTTCAGGGGCAGAGGCCCATCCTGTCGGCGATCGCGCCTAAACTCGTCTTGTGAAAACCGTACGAAGAAGGATTGCGCTCAATGTCCGCTGCCAGGAGGGCATTTGGGCTGGCCAGGACGGTTATTGGATCAAACATTGAATTGAATGGCGAATATTTGGCCACGTTTCGCCGGCCCTCGCGCATCACCGCATGGCGGCGCACTATAGCGGGCGCTGGCATAGCGAAATAACCTATCACGGCTCCACGGATTCTGCGCGCTACGCATATGAACTCCGCCTGGCATCTCCTCATGGTTACGCGCGAACTCGGCACAATGTCCGTTCTTGCATTTCATAACGTATTGCATTTCGCGCTACAAGGCATTATCTTGCGCTTCATTGGAGGTGACTCATGGCCACCACAGCCGACCGCAAGGAATATCCCATCTCGATGCGACTGCCGGAGTCGGATGTCGCGATGATCGATCGAGCAGCCACGTTGCGCGGCCGCTCGCGCACGGATTTCGTGCGTGATGCCGCCGTTCGCGCCGCCGAAGAGGTCGTCATGGAAAACCGGCTGATCCGTATGAGCCCCGAGGGCTTTGCCGATTTCATGAAAGTGCTGTCAGCCCCGGCCGCGCCGGTTCCCGAGATTGTCGAACTGGTCGATCGGCCGGCCCCTTGGGAAGCCGGTTACGTCGCCAAGCGGTGAAGCCTTGCCCTTATCGGCTCCCGAACCGCTCACCGCTGCGCATGATGTCTCCGAGTTCTCCTGTGGCAAGCCCACGCTCGACCACTGGCTAAGGACCAGGGCGCTTTCCAACCAGGAGAAAGGCTTCACCGCTGTCATGGTCGTCCACGACGACGGCCGTGTCGTCGGATATTACGGCTTAGCACCGACAGCCGTTGTTCCTTCGGCGTCGCCCCGTTCGATCCGTACAGGTCAGCCACCAGACCCGGTTCCCTGTCTCCTTCTCGGCCAACTGGCCACCGACACGGCCTGGGCCGGTCGGGGGATCGGCACGGGGCTACTGAAGCACGCACTGCAGCGCTGTGTGGAGGCGGCTGCTCTCGTCGGCGGCCGCGCGCTGATGGTCAACGCTGTCGATGCCGAGGCTGCCCAGTTCTGGCAGCGACGCGGCTTCTTGCCCTCCAAAGACGATCCGCTTGTTCTGTTCCGCCCGATCTCTGCGATTGCTGCTTCGCTAGCTGACACTGGCCCGTAGGCGGCGGGCCAATCTGTTGGTCAGCAACCTGCGATGGCTCACTTAGCGCCTTTAGTGACGCCTTTGATGACGGCTTCAGCGCAACGCGCAAGTTCCTCGGTGGAACCGAAGGGCACCTGTACCACGAAATACTCCTCACCGGCCGGCTTGTTCGCCATTAAGCCGAGCGGCCAAACGCCCTTTTCCCAGCAGCCGCTCCGCACCTCGCATACCGAGCGCAAGGTTCGCTCCTGCTTCGCTGGCTACCTTCAAAATCAAACGGTTTCCCAAATTGTCCCGAATGCCGGGCGGGATTGCATCTTGAGCGGCCCGCTGCGTGATCATAACGACGTGAATTCCGCAGGCGCGTGCCTTGGAAGCCAAGCGGGTCATCGTGCTTTGGATGACTTTCCGGTACTTGTCCGAACTGGCCATCCAATCCGCCATCTCTCGTGTTTCGTGTGGGTCGTAACTGGGAAATGTCGCGCATTTCAGTGCAGGCACGCCGCTGACGTCGAACGCTCAGAAGAAGATGCTGACAAGAACTATCACCGAGACCGCAAAGACTGCGCCCAATCCGGCGATCCACAGCAGCAGCAGTTGCGTGTCGAAACATACGGATTCCTGGTCCGTGGAATCATCGGCTTTATTGCTGTCGCTCTGGTTGCTCAGTTCCATCTGGTTGGCGCGCACTGCCGATCCCTGAATCGGAGTATGCAGGGTTTTCAGGCTGTCAGTGGAAGATCGAGTTGCCACCAAACGGGAGGGCCAGATAGAAAGGCCACCAAATAGGGTTCAGGATAGCTCACCGCGACACGGGCGCGTCAGGCTTGAGGCGCTGGATTATCCGCAATCCGACTTCCGGATGCGGCCACATGGCTCGTCGATGAGGAACGCTGCGCGGCCCTTGAAGAGGGACGGCAGGGCCGCCACTTCGAGAGCCGCTACCATCTCACTCTTCTCTTTATGCCGCCGCCGGACGCGCAGGCGCGCATCGAGAAGGCGCTGCTGGATTCCGGCCGGAAGGGGGAAGAGGACGGCGGCGCCCGGAACTGGCTGCAGGAACTGGCCCGGTTCCGGGACGAGACCGAGCGGGTGCTGGACCTGCTTGGCAATTTTCAGCCCGAGATTCGCCCGCTCGATCGTTCCCGCCGGTGTGCCGTCCCGGTCGGCAATGGCATTGGGAATTCTAAATTCTTCCTTTTCGATGGTTATTAACCATTAAATGGATGCAGGAAATGCAAATTGCACGGGAATATCAGTGGAACCGACAATCTCGGGCCAGCCTGCCGCATGAAACCGGACGATCAGGCTGCCATCGTCCTTTACAAGCAGGCCAGTTCGTTCACGCTACCCAGGCCACTGGAAAGATTTTGCGGCCCTGAGCATGGCAGCGGTCGCCGGGCTGTAGGGGCGTCCTGGGATGCTGAGAATCGAGATGGTACGGCTGACCTCCGGCTCGACGAGGGGGCGTTGCAGCAGTTCGGGCAGCGTGACCGAGCATTCCGGCATGAAGGCAAATCCGATCCGCGCCAGCACCATCGCCTGCACCCAGTCCTCCCGCTCCGATCGGAAGCGCGCATAGAGCGTTACGTTGTTCGCCGCACAGACCGCCATCACCATTTCGCGCATCTCGCAAGACAGTCGGTCGACATAGGGTTCGCCCGACAGATCGCAGAGCTTGATCGCAGTCAGATTGGCAAGCCGGTGGTCGGGCGGAAAGATCACCACGTATCGTTCCCTATAAAGATTATGCACCGTGAAGACGCCCCGCTGGTTGTCCAAGACATTCAGGACCGCCAGATCAAGCTCAGCACTTTCCAGTCGAGATTTCAGATCCTCGGCGCTGGCCTCGGTAACGGCGACTTCGACGCCGTGATGATCGGTCTGAAACTTGGCCAGAAAGCGCGACAGCCGGACCGGTCCGATAGTGGACATCACGCCCAGCCGGACCGGCACATTGTTGAGCAGCCGGAAATTGTCGGCGAGGGTCCGGGTCGCCTCGGTCTCGTTCAGGATCAGCTGCAGATGCGGCAGCAGTGTCCGGCCGAAATCACTGAGCAGGATCTTCTTACCCTCGCGATGAAACAGCGGCGCCCCGAGTTCGGCTTCCAGCGTCTTGATCGCCTTAGTCAGGGCCGGCTGCGAGACGTTACACTGCGCTGCAGCCCGGGTGAAATTCAGCAGACGCGCCGCTGCCAGCACATATCTTACTTGGAACATCTCCATCGCTGATCCTCCCGCCGCAGGCACGTTCAGCGGCAGCCTAGCATCATTTTCGATAACCGTCGGCTATCGATCCATCACCACTCGGTCGTTCCCGGAGCGTGGCCTTGCGCGCATAATGACGGACTTCTCAACCGAAAGGGCAAAACAAATGTCAGTCTACATGGTGGAACGTGATCTGAAGGGCATCAGCATGGAGGCCTTGGGTGGCGCCCAGAAAGCCGCGATCGGCAAGGCGGAGGAAATGTCTGCGGGCGGCACCGCCATCCGCTACATCCGCTCGACCTTCGCGCCCGAGGATGGCCGCTGTATGTGCCTGTTCGATGCAGCCTCCGACGCCGATGTGAAACGGCTGAACGACGAGGCAGGACTGCCCTACAGCAGGGTGGTCCCAGCGCTCGATCTCACACCCTGAGCCGGGCCGTCCGGGCAACACACTGTTGGTGGAACTACGCTGGCTGGTGCCGGACGGCAGTGCTCGCATTGTGGCCAAGTTGGAATCGGCCAACCCGGCCGGCAGCATCGGAGACGGCGGGTGCAGAGGGCTTGGATGACGGCGGGCTTTACCTTTTCAATCGGCTGATTGATGGCTGCTGGAGGCATTGCGATCTATTGTATGAGCGAATTTCAATATTACGAGGTTCAAGCTGTTGACCGGCCGCTGACCAAGGCCGACCAGGAGACACTGCGCGGCCTGTCCACGCGGGCGCGGATTACGGCGACAAGCTTCACCAATCATTATGAATAGGGCGATTTCAAAGGCGATCTGCGACTGTTCTATCTCCTCTGGCTTTCGGCCGTTGCAGACGATCTGCTGACGGACGATACGCCGGAGCCCTTGCCCGGCATCGGGAAAAGCGGTCAGCGCAAGTGAGCGTATTTGGTTACGCACTCCCTTGCGAGCTTGTTCCGCGCTGCCAAGGCTTCGCGTTCTGCTTTACGCACGCGGAACCCAACGCCCGACTGATGCGATATAACGCAGACATTGAAATCTGGATGTGCCCGGAGGCGTTCAATCCGTCTCAAGCGGCAGGCCCGCCTCGATCCAGTCCGCTTTGCCCTCATGGTAGTCGCGGACACGGGTATAGCCTAGGTTCTCAAGCCGCTCGGCGGCAAGGGACGATCGCTTGCACGGACCGTTGCCGCAGTAAACGACGATCTCGGCATTGCGGTCGGGAATACGCTCCGGCGCAACGTCGACAATGTCGTCGGACACGATGCTGATGGCGCCCGGCAAATGTCCCTTGCGGTAGGCGGTCGCCGGCAGGGTGTCGACGAGCACGAAATCATTGTCGCACTCGATCTTGGCCTTGAGGTCCTCGCGCGATATCTTCTCAACCATTCTGCTCTCCTCTTCTTGGTCCGCACGGCCGCGCGCAGTTTGAACGCCATCCTGCAAGCAGCCCCAGAGAAACATGGCAAACAGGAGATGGGGAACGAGCGAGGCGACGACAAGTTTCGGCGTCACCGCGAGCCCCAGAAGGCCCCCAGCCAACGATCGGAAAGAACATGACGAGCACGAGCACCCAAAGCCCCAGTCCGAGCGTCAGAGCGTTGCGAATGCTCAGCCTGTGGCGGAATAACTGGACAAAGGCGACGGCCCAGAACGCCCCATAGGCGACGTGGAACAGAAGCCTACGGGCAGGGGAGTTGGCGTCCTAATAGCGTTTCGGCAAATGCCACAGCATCCACAGGCCGATGACGCCCAATAGGCCACGGCTCAAATCCTCGAGCCATGGTGCCCGGCCGACGCTTCCGAACGCAATCGACGCCAGGGGAAGCGACAGCAGCGCGATCAGGATGGCCATGCTCATATGCGTGAAAGACAGCGCCAGCGAAACCATCAGGCTGCGCGCCATTCCCGTGGACGAACCCGCTTGATAGGTAGCAAGCACCGACTTGCTGTGCCCCGGGGTCATGGCGTGCACGGCGCCGAACACGGTGCCCATCGGCAGGAAGGCGGCGAGCGCGGTCCAACTGCCGCCGCCGGCGAATGCGCCTATGCGCTCGGCGAAAGTCAGGTAGATCTCGCATTGGACCTCAATGACCCATTGCAGCATGTGTGCCCAATCGTCACTCTTCGCCGGTCATGGCTCGCGCGGCCATTGCGGATGCAGGTCGTCGATTACAAAGGCGTGAGCATGGCGATGCTCACCGCGCCGCGATCCTTTCGCCCAGTGCGGATCATCCTCGGGAAGGCCGGAATGCCGGTGCTCGACGACTTCCGGATCGGAAGCCGGCCACACAAGGGCGGCTGCCACGAGGGCGGCGGCCGCGACCGCGGCCAGGTTCAGGAATGTCGCGGTGAGCCCGACAGAGGCGCCGAGCCATCCGGCCAGCGGATAGGTGACGAGCCAGCAGGCATGCGACAGTGCGAACTGCGCCGCGAACAGGGCGGGCCGGTCTTCAGCATGCGAGGAACGCCGCAGCAGCCGGCCGGAGGGTGTCTGCGCCGCCGAATAGCCGAGGCCGAGAACAAACCAGAGCAGCAGGAGGACCTGGTAGCCTGAGACGACGGATCCCGTCACGAGACCGAGGATCATGAGGAGCACGCCTGCAAGCATTGCCGCGCGGTCGGATATGGCTTCGAGCAGCCTTGGCAGGGCGAGTGCGGCGATCATCGATCCGCCGCCGAAGGCTGCCAGCGCCAGCGCGGTCGCGCGCTGCGACAGTCCGAACCCTCCCTGCACGATGACCACCGTGTTGACGATCACCATCGCACCGGCGGCCGCGACCGCCATGTTGACCGCCAGCAGGCCACGCAGCCTCGGAGTGGCGAGGTAGATGCGGGAGCCGCACGTGGTTCGCTCGTAGATCGGGCGCGGCGCGGAAGGCCTCGGGCTCGGGAGCTGAACCCAGATGACCAGCGCCGCCGAGGCCAGGAAACCGATCACGGTGCCGGCAAACAGCGCATGGAAGCTCACCACCGTTAGAAGGGCCGCTGCGAGCATCGGGCTGAAAAGGCTTTCCAGATCATAGGCCAATCGCGACAGGGACAGCGCCCGTGTGTAGTCCTTCTCGTCCGGCAGGACGTCGGGGATGGTCGCCTGGAAGGTTGGCGTGAAGCCCGCCGATGCCGATTGCAGCAGGAAGATCAGCACATAGACTTGCCAGACCTCGGTGACGAAGGGGAGAGCCACCGCGACGCCCGCCCGCACGAGGTCGAGACTCACAAGCATGGCACGCCGGGGCAGCCGTTCGGCGAAGGCGGCGGCCACCGGCGCGACGCCGACATAGGCGATCATCTTGATCGCCAGTGCCGTTCCCAGCACCACGCCGGCCTCGCCGCCGGCCAGATCGAATGCCAGAAGCCCGAGCGCGACGGTTGCAAGCCCGGTGCCGATCAGCGCGATCACCTGCGCGGCGAAGAGATGACGATAGGTGCGGTTTGCGAGAATGCCGAGCATTGGCTGACCTAAAGGTACTTCGTGATCTCTTTGAACTCCGCGATCGAGCGCTGCTGCCCGGCGGGCAAGGCCTGTGCGGCGTCGCCGAGGCAGTGATCGAGATGGTCACGGATGAGCGTCTTCTTGGCCTGGCCTATGGCCTTCTCGACCGCGTGCAGCTGCTGGGCGAGCTCGAGGCAAGGCCGGCCGGCTTCGATCATCGCGACGACGCTGCGCAGATGGCCTTCGGCGCGCTTCAGGCGCTTGACGATGGCGGGATGGGAGGCATGGGTCGTGTTGGTCATGCATCTGGCCTATCCTCTCCGGGAGGATAGCGTCAAGGTTCGCTCCCCATCACCGAGACGGGCTACCGCTCGCATTTCATGCCCTTAGGCACCATGGCGGGCGGACATGTTGCCTATGGTTGGATTTTCCCCGAAGACGACCGATATCTGCTCGACCGGCCGGAACTGGTCGAGCATCACCAGGTGCGATGTTCCGATTTCGCCCGATTCAGCGGCTAGACGAGGCGCCACATCGGGGTATTCAGAATTGAAAGGAAGGAACATGAGGTCAAGCGATATTAAAACGACCGTCCTCTGCCTACCGGTCAGCGATCCGGACCGGACTCTTGCATTCTATCGAAACGTATTCGGGTATCCGGGCGCGGAAATCGAAGACAGAATCATCCCGCTTGAGCTTCCCCATCTTTCGCTGTTCCTGATGGAGAGAGGCGCCTTCGAGTCCTACAGCAAGAAAGCCGGACGTGGCGCGCAGCTTCCAAACGAGAATGCCGGTATGGTCATTAGTTGTGCGATGGAGACGAAAGAGGCGGTCGATGCAATGCTGGAGGCCGCACCAAGGCATGGCGGCTCCGCACGAGCGAAAGCAGCGATGGACAAGGCCTCGGGAGGGTACACCGGTTACGTTTCTGATCCCGATGGTCATTTGTGGGAGCTCGTATTTCCGGAACCTGGAACGCAGAACAGCTAGCTCATCAGAGCAGGACTAGCTTTACCGCTCTCCTCACTGCGTTTGCATCGGATGCATGATGCCCAAACCCGAGCATCGGCGGCCGCCCGCGCGCTCGGCCCAGGGATTTTCGCCCGGCGCTCAAGCTGGGCGTCACTATCGCAACGCCGGGAAAGATCATCAGGAGGCTGAACAGATGACGCAGACCGAACGCTACAAATACCCGCTGCAATTGCCGCGCTCGCTCAAGGACACCGCAGCGCGCCTCGCCATGGAGGACGGCGTGTCGCTCAATCAGTGGATTACTTCGGCGGTCGCGCAGAAGATCGGCGCTGTGGAGACGGCCAGCGATTTTCTGAACGCGCGTGCTGGGACGGCTAAGCGCGGTGATCTGATGAGGCTTTTGGACCGGGCAACGGATGTGCCACCGGCGCCGGAAGATGCCATCAAGGATTGACCGAACGGAGCGCCGCCCATGACCCGTGCAGCCCTTTATGCCCGCTATTCCTCCGATAACCAGAGCGAAGCGTCCCTTGAGGACCAGTTCAGGCTTTGCCGGAAACGCGCTGCCCAAGAGCGGTGGGAAATCGTCGGTTATGAGGACGCGGCCATATCGGGATCGAACACCGGAAATCGACCAGCACCCGGCCCAAGCGGATGACGGTCCTCAGGTCGGACAGGTTCTCCAGCCGCGAGCAGGTCGGCTGCGAGGCGAGGTCAAGCCCGCTGTCGGGCAACCGCCCACAGGCCAACTTGAAGGCCGGGTCAAAGCGGAGCCGGTCGAGATCGTTGGCGTCTTCGTAGCCACAGGCGATGGCGAAGATGCGGGCGCGCAGAATATCGACCACGGCGTGCGTCACGCTGTCCGGATCACGCGGATCATGGATCGCCGGGGCAAGCCTGTCGGCCAGTTGCAGACGCCGCCATTCGAGGTGATGCGGCCGCCGTCGAACGCGGATGTGATCTTCTTGCGTCCTACGGCTGGAAAACTGAACGGCAACAACGTATCGTCGGTCATGGTGGGTGTGGCTCGCGAGATGTGGTCGACAGGACTGACCTAAACAACCGAATCCTACGCTATATCAAACGCTTAAGCTGCACCCGCCAGCCCATCAGATTGCCTGTCATGCATAAGACGCTCTAATGAGGGTCTTATGCGATGCGGCGATCAAGCAAGATGAGAGCGCGTTCTTTACGAGCGGACATTTGTGCCTCACTCTATGTCTGGACCCTTGGCATTTCGAACTTCCGCCGATAGGCGCCGGGTGTCAGGTTGATCTTGCGCTTGAACAGCCGGCGGAAAAATGCGGCATTTTCGTAGCCCACATCGTAGCTGATCTCGTCGATCGGTTTCATCGTGCGCTCCAACTGACGCTTCGCTTCCTCGATCCTCTGGGCCTGCACATATGCGATCGGCGACAGCCCTGTTGCTCGTGAGAAGCGACGCTCCATGCTGCGTCTCGGCATCCCCGCCGCGCGGGCCATCTCCTCGACCGGATTGGCGATCATGTAGTGCTTCTCCAGCCATTGCTGCAGGCGCAGCACCAACGCGTCACCGTGGCTCATGACTGGCGCGAAGGTGGAATAAGGCGCTTGGCCTTCACCGTGCCACTGCAACATTAGCAAGCGTGCCATCGCATGGGCTGCGGTCGGCCCGATTTTGCGCGCGATCAGATGAAGCACCAAGTCGTGCCAGGACATGACGCCGCCGGTCATGACGAACTCGCTGCGCTCGCCAGCGGTGATCAGCACCTCCTCGGTCCTCAGCCGCACATTGGGAAAGTTGCGACGAAAGGTCGGCGCGAACGCCCAGTGGATGGTCGCCTCGCGGCCGTCGAGCAGGCCGGTCTCAGCAAGTAGCAAGACGCCAGTGCAGGCGGAGCACAAGGTCGCGCCGCGGTCATGCATCGCCCGCAGCCATCCGACCAGTCCGGGAAAGCGTCCGCGGATCCAGTCTGGTCCTTCCACCATCATCAGGGGCACGATGGCGATATCGGTCTGGTCGATCTCTTCATAGGATCGGTGTGCGCTGAAAGGCAGCCCGCTCGCCCCGATCGTCGGTTCGGTGCTTCCGGCGACGATTTCGACCACGAAGGGTCGCCGCGGTACGCCGGGCTCGAACTTTTCCAGCAGCCCGAAGGCGCTGAGCGTCTCGAAGATCCCGCTCAGTGGCGACACCTGTGCGTCGGGTGTCGCGACCAGACTGACATGGAGTGGCGCGGGTTCCGGGCGCATCCTCGATTCCTCCCTTGGCGCAAATGGATCGATCTTGACGAGTCTGACACTCGTTTGCCGAAGCGGCAACTGGCACTCTCGCGGTCATCAAATTTTCAGAAAGGGAGCTGGACCATGACTGAAGTCAATGGGTGGACCGTCGAGCATATATCCGAAGCTGTCGAAGGCGTCCGGCAGCAGCCGGAAGCCGGTGTTCTGACCTGGCGCAGCCGCGTCGCGTGGGACGGCGCGTTCGGTCTCGACGTGCGGACGCTCGACATCGAGCAACTCGGGCAGAGGATGCCTCGCCATTTTACCATGCGCGGCGATCATCCGCCCGAATTGCTCGGCCAGAACACCGGCCCAACGGCGGTCGAAACGCTGCTCGCGGCGCTCGGCGCTTGCATGACTGGAACTTTCGCCGCCCAAGCGACCGTGCGCGGCGTGGCACTGAGTCGCCTGGAAGTTGACGTGCAGGCCGAGATGGACCTCAATGGATTCTTTGGCCTCAAGCCCGTCTCGCCCGCCGTTTCGGACGTGAAACTGGTCTATCGCGTGGAATCGGATGCAAGTCCCGAGACGCTTTCCGATATCCTCGATGCGACAAAGGCGCTGTCGCCCGTCTTCAATACCGTGACCCGGCCAGTAGCGGTCGAGGCCGCCTTCGCGAACGCTGCTCCGAAAGTGCAGTAGCCGATCCCGAGCGGAATCGAACAAAGTGAGGATATTGTTGCCATGACCATTCAAACCAAAGCATTGCGCCTGACCGTATCCATGCTGGTCGCGGGCACGACCGCCACTGGAGCGCTGGCCGGCGAAGCAGCGGGTGAATTCACCGCAAAACCGATCGGTGCCGGAACCTATAGCGGCCATCAGGGCAAGATTGGTATGTCAGTCAGCGAAAGCGAGAAGAAAGAAATAGTCACCGTGGTGGGCGATATGCCGGTCGGCTCGGCTGTCGGTTTCCACTACCATCCAGGCTATGCCCTGGTGGCCGTGACCAAGGGCAAGCTTGCCTCGCTCGATAGCGCCGAATGCGATACCCGCGTCGAATATGAAGCCGGCGAGGCGTTCTTCGATTTTCCCGGTCACAGGCATGACATTGTCAACATCGGCGATGAGCCGGCGCAGTTCGTGGTCACGTTCCTGCTGCCGGAAGGTGAGAAGCCTCTCTACCCGATCGATGATCCGGGAGCAGAAAACTGCCACTGAACGCTGATCAACTCGTCCGCGCCGGCGCACAGCTGCAGGCGCGGGGGGCGTTGGTGACAGCGTCGAAGAAATTGACGAGATCGCTCGTCGCGACGCGACGAGACTTTAATGGTATCCTGCGGAGGGCTCTATACGGCCATCGTCGGCGGCTTTTTCGTCTCTGCGCTCGGCGGCAGCCGGTTCCAGATCGGTGGAGCGGCGGGCGCCTTCGTCGTGCTCGTTGCGGCGACCGTGCAGGCGCATGGCATGGACGGGCTCATCCTCGCCGTGATCCTGTCGGGCCTGATGCTCATGGCCGTCGGCCTCCTGCGGCTCGGTACCTACATCAAGTTCATTCCCTATCGGCGACGGTCGGCTTTACCGTCGGTATCGCCGTCATCATCTTCGCCTGCCAGATCAAGGACCTCCTGGGCCTGCGGCTCAGCGGGGCGGAGCCGGGACCGCTCATCGAGAAACTGCCGGTGCTGTGGTCCGGCCTGCCGACCGCAAATCCCGCGACCGTCTTTTGGCCGGGGCGACCATCGCCCTCATCGTCGGCCTCAAGCGGGTGCGGCCGCACTAGCCGGGCATGCTGATCGCCGTGGCGGTGACGGGCTGGCGACCGTAGGTCTCGGCCTGCCGGTCGCCACCATCGGCACGGCTTTCGGCGGTAGGAGACCTCCCAGAGATACTCCGCGCCGCCGCGGATGCCGATCTGGATAGTCCGCTCGGGGTCGAGCACCCCGTCCAGGGCCGCCAAGCGAAGGGTGCACATCTGAGGACGTGATCGTACGGGCCGCTCCGCTCGATGGTACGCACCGCGCGGGGGCCAGAGCGGCTTCCGTTGCGGTTCGTCACGCCCAGGTCCATCGGTACGCCGACAAGCGCGATGTCGAGACCACAAAGTCGGGCCCAATCCCACGGAGGTCCGTGTTTGGGTCGGATCACGTCGATGCTCCCATGGAGCCAGAACGTCCGCTTCTTGATGATCCGAGCCTCGAAGCTACTGGTCCCCTTCGGCCCAGGACTGCCGGGGCCGCAACACGCTCGGTCTTTCCCGGCGTGTTGACGTTCTCGATTTAGATCTTGCCGTCAGTTGCGGACATCGAGTACCGCCTCGACATAGTCGATTTTCGGTCGGCGATCGGGCCACAGAAGACCGTGTGAAGGGGTATGCTTTGGCTTGTTTTTTATGATGGACATCGCTAGCTGGGCACGCTCCGGCAATTTGGCCGGGTTTTTCCTGCGCCAGCCAACCAGCTTACCAGTCAGCCAGCGCCTCATTCTGTTCTTAAAGGAGGGGGACGTGAGGACTGGTTTGTCATTTGTCCAGCTTTTTGTCTTAACATCTATCGCTGTCAGCCTTGCCGAGGCGGCATTCGCACAAGAGGATCAGGCTTCCGATACGTCGCAGACGAACGGCGATGTGACGGTGCTGGAAAGGCTCCTGGTGACGGCGCCGCTGTTCGGCGCGCCCGACACGGCAACGCGCAGCGTCACCCTC
>NZ_JAOANW010000020.1 GCF_026162365.1 Nitratireductor luteus
CAACCGTGCTGGGGATGATCCACCAGGAACAACCGTCATATGGCGCGGCTTCTCTCGCCTTGCCGACCTTGTCATAGGTTTCCAAACCCCAAAGCTAAGCCCAACCCAACTTATGGGTAAGTGAAAGGTCTCCTTGCCGCTTACGGATGCTTACCGAACAGGGCTAACTTATAGGCGGGGACAAAACGGGGAGCACGTCAGTCCGATCTTGTTCAGCCTGTTATCGCTGGTTGCGGGGGCTCGCAACCACCGATACCGACATTCGCTCGAAGTAGCCATCTGACGGTGCTCGATCACCTCGCGAGATCACGAGCTAGCTTCTCTCGCCATGCGCGCGGGTTTGAGTCGGAGGTGCGCCTGCGGGCCACCAAAAGCTGAAGGGCTGGCGTTGGAGAACTGCGAACTGAGAAAGCCAACGAGATCCTGCGCAACGAGTGTTCCTGTTTTGCAGGCCAGTTTGACTACGGGTTCGAAATGATCGCGATCAGACAATCAGCGTGGGCTGATTTGCGCGGATACTCTGCAGCCAATCCTTGCCGAGTTGCTCACAGGCGAGGCCTTCTTTGTAGCAAGAAATTAACACCAGTCTGGGAAAATGGACCCGTTCGCTGCGCACTGAGAATGGAACGACAAGTCTTGGCTGCTCCTTACCCGATACCAACCGACGAGGAGGACCGCCTCAAAGCGCTGGCGGAGTACCATCTCATGGATACCCCGCCAGAGGAGGATTTTGATCGGCTGGTGGGCTTGACATCACGATTGTTCAATGTGCCGATCGTCCTGGTCTCATTGCTGGATCGCGATCGGCAGTTCTTCAAGGCCAATGTCGGTTTCGACGTTTGCGGGACCAGCAGGGAGGTCTCGTTCTGCGCCCATGCCATCGTCTGCGACGATATCCTTTTCATTCCCGACGCTATCAAGGATTCACGGTTTTCATCGAATCCCCTGGTGCTGGGGCCGCCCTTCATCCGCTTCTACGCCGGCAGACCTCTGGCGACACGCACTGGCGAGAAGATCGGCACGATTTGCCTGATCGGCACCAAGCCGAGGAAAGTCTTTACCGCCGAGGATCGCAAGAACCTGACCGACCTTTCGGTACTTGTCATGGACCGTATGGAGGTCCGGCGGCTTGAGTATGTTCGAACGATAAGCCAGGCTCGTTTCGAGAACATCGCCGCCACGTCTCCTGATGCGATCGTCTGCTCCAACGCGGGGGCGAAAATCACCTTCTGGAACCGGTCCGCCGAGAGGCTTTTCGGGTATACGGCGGACGAAGCGATCGATCAGAGTTCGGAGATTATCGTGCCGGACAGCTGCCGCGCGATTTATAACTCCAAACTCGACCACCTGCGCAAGGGCGAGCAGATGGAACTTGCCGATCGCACGATAGAGCTCTCGGGCCGGCGCAAGGATGGCAGCGAGTTCCCAGCCGAATTCTCGTTGTCGACCTGGCAGGAGGGCAACACCACCAGCTTCGGCGCCATCGTCCGCGACATTACCGAACGGCGGCAAAGCGAGGAGCGCCTGTTCCGCCTGGCTTCAATTGACGCTCTGACCGATTTACCCAACCGACCGGCGTGGCGGGAATGCCTGGACAAGACGATGGCTGCCGAGAAGCCGGTCACCGTTCTTCTCTTGAACCTTGATGGCTTCAAGACCGTGAACGACACACTCGGCCATTCGGCGGGCGACTCGATACTCAGGGATGTGGCCGCCCGGCTCACCGCGGTCTGCGGCATGGCGATCACGATCGCCCGCCTGGGCGGTGACGAGTTCGCGGCGCTGTTGCCCGGCAATGACGAGCGTCAAGCCAAGGCTGTCGCCGGCCTGTTGGTGTCGGCAATCTCCGAACCCTACGATTTCGCCGGCCAACGGTGCGAGGTCGGCGCGAGCATCGGCTTGGCGCTCGGCCCGCAGCATGGCGCGCGGCCTGAAGAGCTGCTCGGCGCCGCCGATCTGGCGCTTTACCGGGCAAAGGCCGCAGGCAGGGGGCGCCACGAACTCTTTGAACCTGAGCTTCGCCAGGTGGCCGTTGCGCGTCGCGAGTTTGAGCGCGAACTGCGGCTGGCCTTCGAGAACGGGGAGTTCGAGCTGTTCTACCAGCCCCAGGTTTCCACCGTGGACCGGCGGTTGATGGGCGCTGAAGCTCTGATGCGCTGGAACCATCCGCAACGCGGACTGCTGTCTCCTGTCTCTTTCATGGGCGTGCTCAGCCAGAAGCCATCCGCTGCCGCCGTCGGAGAGTGGGTGTTGCGCACGTCGTGCCGGCAAGCGGCGGAATGGCGGGCCGTCGTTCCGGATTTTCGGATGAGCGTGAACCTGTTCGAGGCGCAGTTCCGCTCCGGGCGCTTGTTGACCAGCGTTCGAGAGGTGCTGGAGGAATCCGGACTTCCACCGGCGGCTCTCGAGCTGGAGATCGTGGAAAACATACTGCTGCAAAACGATTCCACGACCTCGCAGCTTCTGCAGGACTTGCGCGCCCTGGGCGTTGGTCTTGCCTTCGACGATTATGGGACCGGCTTTGCCTCACTTAGTCTGCTCAAGCGCTATCCCGTCACCCGCTTGAAGATCGATCGATCGTTCGTGGGGGATGTGAATACGAACCTCAAGGATGCGGCCGTCGTCAACGCGGTTCTCTATCTCGCCAGAAGCTTTGGTATGGATGTGATCGCGGAGGGCGTCGAAACCGAGGCGCAACTGGATTTCCTGAAGCAGCACAATTGCGCGGAGGCGCAGGGATACCTTTTCGGCAAACCTCTGCCGGCAAACGAGTTCAAAGAGAAATTTGTCGCGACGGGAACGGCCTAGTGGCGGTCGGGCTGGCGGTCTCGACGGTGCAGAATATCTGGAAGGTCCATGGGCTGGCGCCGCATCGCTGGCGGACGTTCAAACTATCCAAAGACCCCGAGTTCGCGAAGAAACTGTACGATGTCGTCGGACTTTATGTGAACCCGCCGGCGCACGCGGTGGTTCTTTCGGTCGATGAAAAGTCCCAGATACAGGCGCTCGATCGCACCCAACCCGGCCTGCCTATGAAGCAGGGGCGCCTCGGCACCATGACTCACGACTATAAGCGTAACGGGACGACGACGCTGTTCGCGGCGCTGAACGTGTTGACCGGCGAAGTGTTCGGCCGAAACATGGCCCGTCACCGGCAGCAGGAATTTCTCCGGTTCCTGAATGCGCTCAACCGCGAGATGCCAGCGGACAAAGCGGTGCATGTCGTTCTCGACAACGTCGCCTCGCACAAGACCCCGGCGGTTCGGCGCTGGCTCGCCCGCCACCCGCGCTGGACCTTCCATTTCACACCCACATCGAGTTCCTGGCTGAACGCTGTAGAGGGGTTCTTCGCCAAGCTGACCCGACGGCGCTTGAAGCGCGGGATCTTTCACTCGCTGGTCGATCTCCAGGCCGCCATCAACCGCTTCATCGAGGAGCACAACGCAACCGCGGCAAGGCCTATCGTATGGAGGGCCGATCCGGATGAAATCATTGCGGCAAGAAACCGAGGTTTTCAGGCACTGGAAACTGCCAAATAACGGCGAAGCGAGTCCGAGAGCTCCGGCGCAAATCTTAACAGGGGGAAAATGACATGGATGATGAAGCGGAGATTCGTGCGCTCATCGGGGCGCATTTCGAGGCCATGAGATGGGGAAGCGAATCGGCGCCCGACTGGGACCGCTTTCGGGCGGACTTCCTGGACGACGCCATCCTGTTGGGCGCCGCGCGGCCCGTCACAGCGAGGTCGCTGGAGGCGTTCATTGAGCGTATGGAGACTGTAGCACGAAAGAACCTCCACTCGTTTGAGGAACATACCCGCGGCATGAAGATCCTTCGGTTCGGCAACGTGGCAGTGGTGCTTGCCATGTCAGAATTGCTAGAGAACGGCGAGGACGTGAACCACGACATCAGCGGTTACCTGCTGGTCAAATCGGACGGACGCTGGTCGATCGCCGCACACGCATGGGATCAGGCTGCGGACGACAAGCCGGTTCCGGACGAGCTTCGCTGACCAATGTGTAGCGGTGCAAGATACGGTTTTGGGATGCAAGCGTTAGAGTCGGACCACTAGGGCATGGTCACCACCAGCGACGTGCACACGACGGTACCCTCGCGGCGGTAGCTGTGGGGCACGCTTGAATCGAAATACATCGCGTCACCGGCATCGAGCACCCTTACCTCCCCGTCCACGTCGACGACGAGGCGTCCGCTCAGCACGTAGATGAACTCCGCGCAGCCATGCCGGTGCGGCTCCGATGGCGGCGCGTCGGTCGGGAATTCGGCATAGAACGCCTCCATCTGGCGGTCGGTTACCGGATAGTCCAGGCTTTCAAACAGCCAAGCGGGCGGCTCCCCGCCCGGTGGCGCGGGAAGCCTGATCCGCTCGTCCTTCCGCACCACCGCGACGAGCGGCTTGTCCTTGTCCGGCATGAAGAAATGGTCGAGTCCGACGCCGAAAACCATCGCGATCCTGAGCAGGGTCGGTAGAGTGGGGAAGAGCTGGCCCCGCTCGATCTTGGACAGCATGGCCGACGAAAGCCCGGTATGGGCGCCGAGCTGCACCAGGCCGAGCTTTTTCTTGAGGCGCAGCGTCTTGATGCGGGGACCGATCGCATAGCGCTGGAGTTCGTTGGTGAGCGTATCGGAAAGCATGTCGGCAAACTTCCTTTTCGTCCTGTGAAAGCCACTCTAGCCATATTTTCTCTTAATGAAAAACAAAATAACTTTCACGAAAATATGACTGGTAGGAAAGCCTATTTTCACCACATGATAATCCGTACCTGTTGCATCGGGCTTACGGGTCAACAAGTGGAGCCATCCCATGAAACTGAAGACAACCATTCTCGCAGCCGCGATCGGCCTTGCCGGCGGCCTCGGCGCTTTCGCCGCGGAGAAAGACATCATCGACACTGCCCTAGAAGCGGGTCAGTTCAAGACGCTCGCCGTCGCTCTCGAAGCAGCCGGCCTCGTGTCCACCCTGAAGGGCGCTGGGCCATTTACGGTCTTTGCTCCCACGGACGAGGCGTTCGCCAAGCTGCCGGCCAGCACGGTGGAGGACCTGCTGAAGCCGGAGAACAAGGAGCAGCTCACCGCCATCCTGACCTACCATGTCGTCCCCGGCATGGTGAGGGCGGCGGACGTGGCGGGAATCGATGAGGCCAAAACCGTGAACGGCAAGATGATCGACGTCGAGGTCAATGGCCAGTCGGTCAAGGTGAACGATGCCGAAGTCATCAACGCCGATATCGCGGCCTCGAACGGCGTCATCCATGTCATCGACAAGGTGATCCTGCTGCAGGAAGACTGACGCCCAGCGCGAACCTCGGAGAAGAATCATGAAGTTTATCAATATTCTGACGCTCATCCTCGTTATTGTGGGTGGGTTAAATTGGGGGCTGGTCGGCCTGTTAAGCTTCGACCTTGTCGCCGCGATCTTCGGCGCGGGCTCGGCGCTCTCCAAGATCGTCTACATCCTGGTGGGGTTGTCCGCGGCCTGGCAGTTCATTCCGCTGTTCTCCGCACTGGGGTCCGGCGAACTCGCCACGCAGCGAAACCGGTAGCCTATCGGAGGGGGCCGCTTGATCTGCAGGCGGCGCCCTCCACTTTGGTGTTCCATGGACGCATTTTCCCTCCTCATGCTGATCGCCTTCGCGGGTGTGAGCTTCGGCGCCGCGGCGACCGGCATCATCTTCCGCCCCGGTAAGTGGTACAGGCAGCTCGACAAGCCTCGCTGGCGGCCGCCGGATTGGCTGTTTGCGCCCGTGTGGACGACACTCTATGCGATGATCGCGCTGTCGGGCTGGCTCGTCTGGCGCGAGGCGGGGTTCGCGGCGGCCGTGCTGCCGCTCAGCGTCTATGCGATCCAGCTCATCCTCAACGCAGCGTGGACCCCGATCTTCTTCGGGTTGCGCCGACCTGACCTGGCGATGATCGAGATCGCGATGGTCTGGGCCTCGATCTTCGCTATGATCGTGCTGTTCCACCCCATCAGCCCGGTCGCGGCGTGGCTGCTCGTCCCGTACCTGGCGTGGGTGAGCTTCGCCTCCGCCCTCAACTTCTCCATCTGGCGGCGCAACCCCGCGCCACATGTGGCGAAAGGCACCCTATGACGCCGCGCTGGATTGTGGTGGACGACCGGATGCAGCAGCGGTACCGCTATGCCCTGGTGGCGCCGATGGGCCGCGACTTCCATCCCGAATTCCGACCCGACCTCTCCCCGGCGGAAATGCTGGCGCTCGGCGTGTTCGGCGGCAAGTACATGACCGACTGCCGCGGCGAATTCCCCGAAGGGTGGTTCGCCGAGGCCAAGCTGTCGCCGAAGTGGCGCGACCCCTCGCTCAACTGGTTCGGCGTGGACGCGAGCCAACCGCTCAGCGTCTGGCGTGCCAAGGGCTGGATCCATCCAGACGATCCGCGTGGCTGGTTCCAATGGTACTGCCGCTATTATCACGGGCGCAGGATGCCCGGCGAGGATGAGCGGCAGATCGGCCGCTGGAAGGCCATTCGCCGCCATATCGCGCAGCTGCACCGGGCCTGCGATCCTGGTGACCGATGGTGTCGCCCGCGCCAGCGCCAGGCGCTGCTGCACTGGGCATATGACAGCCGTGTGCTGTGATTGCAGCAGGCGCTGGAGCACACGTGCATCGTCAGCCCACCCCGCTTCCTGCCACGACCGTTTCCGCTTTCGATCGAGAAAGCCGTGTCGGGTCACTGGGCCCGTCGCGATTGCAAATCGCGCACAGCGCCGCCCAATGGGGATGATGCCGCACGAGGCGGTTGCGCCCGAGCGTTCTCTACCGATACTGCTGCCCCCCTACGGCCTCTCTTCTGGGCTGGTCTGGCGTCGGCCCGGCCTTGGCCTGCAACGGCTCCGCCGTCCTCCGCTCACGCTGCGGCCCTTCGGATGCAGCCGTCCGCCCCGTCGCCTCTCGACCGCCATCGAGGCCGCATCGGGCGGCTTCGGGCAACCTTCAGGAGATACGACAATGGCTCAGATCGGCATCTTCACCCGCGACGAGAACGGCGCCTACGCCGGGACGATCAAGACCCTCACCCTCAACGTCAAGGCCACCATCAAGCCCTGCGACCGCGACAACGACAAGGCGCCCGACCACCGCGTCACCGCCAATGGCGTCGAGTTCGGGGCCGGCTGGAGCAAGACCGCCCGCGAGACAGGCGCCGAGTATCTCTCCCTCAAGCTCGACGATCCGTCCTTCACAGCCCCCGTCTACGCCTTCCTCGTCCAGGGCGAAAAGGGCGAGCACAAGCTCATCTGGTCGCGATGAACCCACCAACGGCGCTCCGCTCACAACGGGGCGCCCGGCTTCCACCCTCGGCATTGTGCGGAGCAGACCCCGCCGAAACCGGGGGAAAACCAGCCCTTACAAGCCAACACTCCGCATAATCCCGCTCTCAGCATAATGCGGCGTTATGCAGTGCTCCGCATAAGGCCGAGATCGGCGCCGCCTGGTCCAAGCGCTCGAACGAGGGCCGCGATTATCTGGGCCTCAAGCTCGACGATCCGAGCTTCACCGCCCCGATCTACGCCAACCTCTTCGACGACGAAGACGGCGACGGCTACTCCCTCATCTGGTCCCGCCCCAGCCGCCGCAATGGCGAGTAACCCGCGACGCCCCGCCCGGAAAGTCCGGGCGGGGCCGATTTCGTCGGGCGACCGAATCAGTTGCGCCCGTTTCCCGATTCCGCAAGCGCAAAAGCCATAAATCGCTGCATCGCTCATTAAGAACGGCTATTTTAGATGGGGTATTCGTAATTTCGCAGGTTAGGCGATCCAGTTACGGGCCGCTATCTTGCGCACCGCCTGAATTGTAAGGCGTGCTCCTGCGGCAAATCTGCGACGGACTCTTCAGTCTTGGATCGGCGTCTGCGCCGAGTACCGGGACAAACCTTCATTAATCTGTGCCTCGGCCCGCCGCCTCAACAGATGGTCGAGCATTTCGAGGTCGTTGAGCACATCCACAGGCTCGCGGTCGCGCGCACCCTGCAGAGCGTGCTTCAGCCACTCGCTCATGCCCGGATGCGAAAGCACCCAGTCGATGCGCTGCTCCGCCTCTTTCAAATATCCTTCAAGCGTCCGATCGGTCGCCATGCTGGCCTCCTCAACAAGAACTCACATCAGGGATTGCAGCCGTTGCACTGACCCGGATCGGCCGTCGCCGCTTCGACGGGCCTTTCGATGCGATGGCCGCACCCCGCACATACAGATACTTCCGTCCGCAGCGCGATCGTGGGCTCGCCGCACCAGGCGCATGGCAACCCGGCGAGCCTTTCCGTAACAGCGAATCCCGGCTGCGCGCATTGCGGACAGGGGCTGCGATAGCGGCGCACGAGATCGATCGTCGCGCGCCTGATGGCACGCATGCGCGTGGGGTTGCGGTGCGCGCGCATGTCGGTTTCGACGTGCGCCGCGCCACACAGCGCGATCGCCTCGCCAACCGCCGCCGAGAGCTGCCCGAGCGTCCGAGCCTCCTTGTGGAGGTACCGGCCCGGAACCGGATTGCCGTCGGCGACACCGACGACGATCAGGCCTTGCCCGGGAAAGCCGATCCGCTGGGCGAAAGCCGCCGCCGCATCAACGGTTTCGACCGTCTGGTGAGCAAAGGTCGTCGACAGGTCAGCGTGGTGACCGATCAGCTCAAGACCGGAATCTCGGTCGAGAAGAACGACGATCTCGCGGCCGAGCGGCACGAAAGGAATGAAAGGGTGAGGTCCAAAGCTGCCCTCGCTGGCGGTGGCGACATGCGCCTCCGGATCGTGCTCGAAGGCGGCCTCGATCTTGGCGTGCGCCGCATCGAGCTGGGTGCCGGTCCGTTCGATCTCGCGGCTGAACGTGCCGAACCGGTCGGTGTCGAACCCGTCCGGCAAGACGACCCGGAGCCCGAGCCCGCCTTCGAGCAGCGGGCGAATGACCTGCTCCTTGCCATGCATGGTCGCCAGGACCGCGCGCTTGTTTGCGACGGAGAACGCTGATGGGACCGGCATCAGAAGTAGCCCTCCCGTTTCTGGCGTTCGAGCGATCCCGCGCCGTCCCGGTCGGACAGCCGGCCCTGGCGTTCCGAGGTCCCGGCGCTGAGGGTCTCGTGGACGACAGCAGCGAGGTTGGCGGCGTCGGACGCGATCGCGGCGGTGACAGGCCAGCAGCCGAGCGTGCGGAAGCGGACCGTCCGTGTCATCATACGCTCGCCGGGCCGCAGCGGCATGCGCGATAGCTCGTCCACCACGATCAGAGCGCCGTCGCGTTCGATCACCGGCCGCGGCTCCGCGAAATAGAGCGGCGCGAGCTCGATCCCGCGGGAGAGCGCGTAGGCCCAGATGTCCATCTCGGTCCAGTTCGATAGTGGGAAGACGCGCAGCGACTGTCCATTGCTCAGACGCGTGTTGAATATCCGCCAGAGTTCGGGACGTTGCTGGCGCGGGTCCCAGCCCTGCTGGTCGGTGCGCACCGAGAAGATGCGCTCCTTGGCCCGCGACTTCTCCTCGTCGCGGCGGGCGCCGCCGAAGACGATGTCATGCCTCCCGCGATCGAGCGACTGCTTCAGGGCGTCGATGCGCATGACGGTGGTGTATGCATCGCCGTGGTCGAAGGGGTTCAGGCCAGCCGCTCGGCCCTCCTCGTTGGCGTAGACCACGAGCTCGAAGCCGTGCCGCTCAGCGAAGGCGTCGCGGAAGGCAAGGAGCGAACGGAACTCCCATGTCGAGTCGACATGGAGGAGCGGAAACGGTGGCGGCGCGGGGTAGAAGGCGCGGAGCGCCAAGTGGGCGAGAACCGTCGAATCCTTGCCGGCCAAGAACAGCATGACCGGATTGCGTCCCTCGGCGACCCCCTCGCGCAGGATATGGATGGCCTCGGCCTCGAGCATGTCGAGATGCGAGAGCCGCGCCAATGCCTGCGGCGCCGTCACGCGACCGCCTCCAGCTTGCGAACCCCGGACGAGGCGCCGATCGCGTCCCACTCCAGATCGCCCGCATAGCGGTAGGCGAGCCGGCCTTCCTCATCCATGGCGAAAAGATGAAGCCAGCGATTGTCGAAGAGGGCGCGCACGCCTTCATGCCGCTCGAGAATGTCGTTCATCGCCTCGCACGGCGCCTCTATGCAGACCGACAGGCGCAGCGGATCGTGCACATAGCGCTCGCCGTCGTGCGCTGATTGCCAGGGCAGGCCGGCGCGCAGCGGCCCTCCATTGCCCTCGACGACGCCGATGCCGCCGACGACATTGTGCAAGAGCTTGTTGCCCGATCCGAACGTCTTCGGCGCAACGGTCGAGCCGTAATATTGCAGGCTGATCCAACTCGCGACGACGACCGGCGCGGTCATGATCAACTCCAACACGCCGAAGCCGTTCGCGCTGTCCCGCTTCCAATCATAGTCGTGCAGAAACGCGCGGCCTTCCAGGCTGCGGCCGGCCGTACGGATGCGCGGTGCCGCGATAAAGGCCTTGCAGCCGGCCAGCCCCCATTCGGGGCGCACCTCGGCCCAGTTGCGGGCCCGGCCAGCGATGTCGCCCCCATCCGCCATGCGCGGCAGGCGCAGCGCCCGCTCCCCGCGAGCCACCTTGCCGGCTGCTGTCAGCCACTGCCGGACCTTCCTGAGATCGGCCGCGTGGTCTTCTGAGGGCATGTCCAGATCATAGAGGCTCACGGTGTCCGTGGTCGTGTCGTGCAGCGCGCCGACAAAGAGCGTGTCCCCCGGAACAACGATGCCGCGCGCGCCGAGGCCTTTGCGCACATCCGCATCGTTCAGAAGCCGTGCCAGTAGTCGCGCGTTGACCTCACCTGAATAGCCGCCGCAGGCCCCGCAATGCAGGCCGCTCGCATGCGGATTGTTGACCACGTTCGCGCCATGGCCGGCCAGCAGCACGATGCGTGCGAAACCGCCGGTGAGCGACATGGCGCGTAAGACAGTTTCCGCCGCACCGGTTCGCGTTTTGAGATCGAGTTCGGGATCGAAGCGTGGTGCGGGATCGTTCGGCACGGGCATCGAGTTCAGACCGAGCGCGTCGCGCACCAGCTTGCCGATATAGATCGGCCCCATCGCCTCGACGAAGGCGAAGGACGACACTGCGGCGAGCTTGAAGCGACGCCAGGCCCGCTTGGCGCGCGCCTTGTAGCGCGCGGCAAGATCGTCGACCTTGCCCTGCTCGTCGCCGGCAGACGAGGTGACGGTCGGATTGAACAGAACGGGAAGTCGCAACTCCTCGATGTCCGACGCGAAGCGCCTGTGCTTTGCGAAGACGCCGAAGAAGCCCGCGAACCCCAGCGTGCGGATCGACGGATTGACGGCTTCGAGCGCGCGACGAAATACTTCCGAACGGACATCGATGCAGAAGGCCGCCTGAAGCGCCGGGCGGTCGGTAGAGGCGCCCGGCGTGCCTTCTTCCGCCAACGTCTCGGCAAGCTGGCGCTGGGCGGCGCGTTCGGCCGCTTCCTGCAGGATCTCGTCGACGATGTCGTCCGCAGCCGGCGCGACAGGCACTTCGTGAGCCTGCCGTACATTGGCCCAATCGTCGCCGATTGCCGCTTCGTGCCGCGCGAACAGCGCCTCTTCCCAAAGCAGCCTGATCGCCAGCAAATCGGTGATCGTGCTGTCGTCGCGTCCGGTCAGTTCGGCGCGCCACAGCTCGTAGCGGGCGAATTGCGACCAGCCGCCGAGCGAGAGCAGGAGTTGATGGAAATAACTGTCGAGCGCGGCACTGCCCAGGCCAAGCCGTTCGACAGTGCGTGCGATCGCCTCGGTCGGGTTCTCGGGCGCGTCGGCGACGAAGGCGGCGAAGCCTTCGTGGCCCATGATCTCCGGCGTCAGGTCGTGGGTCGCATAGGCTCGCCAGGCGGCCCAGGCCGACTTTCCGCGCGGCGCGGCCCACAGCGCCTGCCCGCGATCGAAATAGCCGCCCGCCCAGGCGCCGATACGGTCGCCAATCGCCCCGGGCCAATCCGTGCCCCCGATCCTGGCGACAAGATCGGCGACCGTCGGCAGCGGTTTCGGCGCCGGCCGATCCTTCGACGCCGCCGCTTTCAGCTTCGCGACATCGGCCGGTCTGCCGGCATGGGGGGAGGCCTCGAGCGCCGCGGCGAGGTCGTCATAGATGATCTCGCCGTCAGCGATGCGCTCACGATACCAACGCCTCGGCATCGTGACGGGACCAGCCCCGACGCGCCCCAGTCGAGCGCCGGTTTCGGCCAGTGTCTCCGTCGTCTGGCCGAGATAGGGATTGACCGCGACTGAGGACGCGAGCGGCCAGAGCGGCGGGATCTGCCGCGCGCCCGCGTCTGCCGCGGCCTGGAGCGTAGGGAGGTCGATGGATTTGCTCTTGGTGTCGATTGTCATGGGTACATCTTTTCTCTGGCGTCAGGACGGCCGGCGGACGGACCAGTTGCCGACCAGTCGGTCGAAAACGGCGTTGGCGTAGAGGCCGTTGGACAGATGGACGCGCAGGCCCGCCGCCGCCGGGTGACCCGCCCAGAGCGGGAACATGGCCTGCGCCACGGCGACGACGCCGAAGCTGAACACGGCGAGCGTCAGGAGCGCCCATTCGAGCGGTCCGGGCGAGGGCGTCGCCGGCAGCGTTCCGGCGGTCAGCCATTCGGCGCCGGTCTGCAAGGCGAAGTAACTGACCGAGGCGGCGACCGCGTAGAGCGCGGTGTACCGGGTCAACATGCGCGGCGCAGCATCCGCGAGGCCCTGCGCAAGCAGGTAGGCGACGCCGAAAATCAGGATGGCGCCGAGCGCGATGGCTTGGGGCGATTTGGCGTCGAACCCGAAGGCGAAACCGATGAGCGCATAGATCGTCAGCGCCAAAGCGAAGGCGCGCATCACCGCCCGGCCGCTCGGAATCGCGATCGGACCCGGCCGGCGGATGGCCGCGACCAGATCGACCGCCGTGCCGGAAGAGAGGAAGGCGTGCGCCTTGTAGAGCGAATGCGCGACGATATGCAGAAGCGCCAGCGGGAACAGGGCCAGCCCACACTGCATAATCATGAAGCCCATTTGGGCGATGGTCGACCAGGCGAGCGAGTTCTTCACCGCGGACTGGGAGAGCATCGCGAGGCCGCCCAGGAGCGCCGTGAAGCCGCCGATCATGACCAGTACCGCAAGCACGCCTGGTGCGAGCAGCATCACGTCGGCGAAGCGGATCAGCAGGAAGCCACCGCCATTGATGACGCCAGCATGCAGGAGCGCCGAGACCGGCGTCGGGGTCTCCATCACCTCGGTCAGCCAGCCATGGATCGGAAACTGGGCCGATTTGAGCATCGCGGCGAGCGCGAGCAGTCCGGCCGCCCAGATCACGCCGCCGGGCATGACCCCGTCATGCGCCGCGGCCAGAATGGTCGCGATGTCGCTCGTGCCGTAGCCGACGAAAAGCAGCGCAGCCGCGCCAATGAGCGCCGCGTCGCCGATTCGCGCGATTATGAACTGCTTGCGGGCCGCCCGGATGGCCTGGACGCGGTGGCCATAGAACAGCAGAAGCCGATGCAGACACAGGCCGGTCGCGATCCAGGCGGCAACGAAATGGGTCAGGTTGCCCGCCTGCACGAGCAGCAGCACCGCCGCCAGCGTCGTCGCCATCCAGCCGAGAAACGCGCCCTGACGCGCCTCGCCGTCGAGATAGGACGCCGAATACCGCAGGACGATCCAGCCGACGAACGCGACGAGGACCAGCATGGTCGCGCTGACCACGTCGATCCGGGTCGAGAGACCGATGCCTGCCAACCCGAGAAGCGGCCCGGTGTGAGCCCCCTCCCACATCACAAGCGCCGCCGATCCGATCGCGGCGGTCAGCGCGGCGAGCGCCGCGCCTTCGGTGAGCTTCGGGACGAGCGGCGGACGCCGGCCGGCGTTCAGGAATGCGGCGACCGCGGCCAAAAGCAAGACCGCGGGCGCGATCAAGGGGATGAAAACATACGGCATGAGCGGGTCGTTTCCGATGCGGTTGAGAACGACACCACTTGTAAGCAGCGCCCAAACTCAAGAAAAATACATTGTTCTGGGCTTATCATTCTGTTTAAGTGAACGACATGGCCGAGTTGAACTTCCACCATCTGCGCTATTTCCACACGGTGGCGCATGAGGGGAACCTGACCCGCGCGGCGCAGCGGTTGAACGTGTCGCAGTCCGCGGTCTCGTCCCAAATCCGGCAGCTTGAGGAACGACTGGGTCAATCGTTGTTTGAGCGACGCGGTCGAACCCTGGTCCTCACTGAAGCGGGCCGCATAGCGCTCGATCACGCGGACGCCATCTTCGCCGCCGGCGACGAGCTCCTGAACACGCTAGGCGAACGACCATCGGGCCGACGGCAGGTCCTTCGGGTCGGGTCACTCGCGACACTCTCCAGAAACTTCCAGATCGGCTTCCTGCGTCCGCTGCTCGGTCGCGACGATGTCGAGATCGTCATCCGCTCGGGTGCGCTCGGCGATCTGCTCCAGAATCTCGAGACGCAGAGGCTCGACGTGGTCCTCGCCAACATATCGCCGCCGCGCGACGCTGCGACCCCGTGGATATCCCACGCAATCGCCGAGCAGCCGGTGAGCCTCATCGGGATCCCCGAACGGATCGGCGAGGGTGCGACGTTCAGGGACCTCCTTGCCCGTGAACCGCTCATCCTGCCGACTGTCGAAAGCAGCATCCGGTCCGGTATCGACGCGTTGTTCGACCGCCTCAACATCCGCCCTCGCATCGCCGCGGAGATAGACGACATGGCAATGATCCGCCTTCTCGCCCGCGAGGGCGTTGGACTCGCCGTCGTGCCCCCGATCGTGGTGAAGGACGAACTCGCGAGCGGACGGCTCGTCGAGGTCGACCGGTTTCCTCAGCTCAGCGAAACCTTCTACGCGGTCACGCTGTCGCGGCGATTCCCGAATCCTCTATTGCGGGAGCTGATCGATGGCGGGAGTGACCGGCCGGAGCGGCACTGAGCGACTGAAATAGTCGTAGTTTACAAAACCGTCCGACGATTGGTTATGAGAAGTGCCGGTTCTTGATTCGAAAGGGGAATCGGCATGTCTCAAAGCCACTATATCGGGCTGGATGTCTCGGCCCGCACCGTCAATCTTTGCGTCGTCGATCACGATGGCCACGTGGTGCACGAACGAAAGCTCTCTTCCGATCCGGAGGAGATCGCGCAGCATATCTTATCACTTCGGTTCCCGATTGTTCGTGTCGGTCTCGAGGCCGGAATGTTGTCGCAGCATATCTATGGGCGGTTGGCGGAAGCCAATATTCCTGTTGTCTGTGTCGAGACCCGGCATATGAAGGCGGCGCTCGCTGCGCAGCTCAACAAGATCGACCGGCACGATGCGCGCGGAATTGCCCAGATGATGGGCGTCGGTCTGTTCAAGCCAGTTCACGTCAAGACGCCGAACAGTCAGCGCCTGCGCACGATCCTCACCGCACGCCAACTTCTGCGGAACAAGCTCCAGGACGTCGAGAACGAAATCCGCGGCCTCATCCGCAACTTCGGCTATCACCTCGGCAAGGTGACGGCGCGCGACTTCGAGCCTCGGGTGCGCAATCTGACTGCCGACACAGTGTTGATTTTCGCTGAGAGCTGACCCGGGATTTTCGCCGAGAAGTGACCCGCTTTGATGTATGGTTTGGGTCTCAGGTTTTGGTCAAGGGGGCGGCTTTCTCCTTCCTTTTGGTTGTGGCCTGGGCGGAACTGTTTTTGAAGCGGAAGCTGTCGTTTCCAGTCTCCAGGATGTGGCAGTGATGGGTCAGCCGATCGAGCAGCGCGGTTGTCATCTTGGCGTCGCCAAAGACGGTAGCCCACTCGCTGAAGCTGAGATTGGTGGTGATGACGACGCTGGTGCGCTCATAGAGCGTGCTTAGCAGATGGAACAGCAGCGCCCCGCCTGATGCGCTGAAGGGCAGGTATCCAAGCTCGTCGAGGATGACGAGATCGGAATGGGCAAGCCGATTGGCGATCTGGCCGGCTTTGCCCTGGGCCTTCTCCTGCTCGAGCACGTTGACGAGCTCGACGGTGGAGAAGAAGCGGACTCGTTTGCGATGATGCTCGACCGCCTGCACGCCGAGAGCTGTAGCGATGTGGGTCTTTCCGGTGCCTGGACCTCCGACAAGCACGACGTTGTTGGCATCCTCCATGAACTCGCAGCGATGGAGCTGGCGCACGAGGGCTTCGTTGACCTCGCTGCTGGCGAAGTCGAAGCCGGCCAGGTCACGGTAGACGGGGAAGCGGGCTGCCTTGAGCCGATAAGCGGTGGATCTGACCTCCCGTTCTGCCGTCTCGGCCTTCAGCAGTTGCGACAGGATCGGGATGGCGGCCTCAAAGGCAGGGGCAGCCTGTTCGGTGAGTTCGGCGACGGCCTGCGCCATGCCATGCATCTTCAGGCTTCTGAGCATGATGACGATGGCGCCGCTGGCGGGGTCATGACGCATGGCGCACCTCCCTTGCGGCGCGGCAATCAAGGTGAGACGGAGCGTCAATCAAGATGAGACTCGGCGGCGGCGGTTGTGGAACGAAATGAGGGCGTAGCCCGAACGGAGTTCCACCACCGCCGCCGCGCCGAGTTTTGGTCTGGTGATCACGGTTGGCTGGTACTTTGGGATCTTCGAGGAACGGAGAACCCCCTTTGTGCCAGGTCGTCACGTAACCGATCATCAGATGAGGCTTTTCATGAAGTTACGACAGGAGCACACGACTGAGGTTGCCGCTGCAAAGGCGTCGCTCAGCAGAGCTACCGGATATCGCATCGAGAAGAACCGGCAGCGTCCAACACAGGTGATGAAGACGCCGCGTGGTCGCCGGCGCCCCGATCCACTCGAACACATCTTCGATGCCGAGGTTGTTCCGCTTTTGAAGGCCGCGCCGGGGATCCGTGCCGTCGCCATTTTTGAGGAGATGCTGCGCCGCCACCCAGAACTGAGCGAAGGCGTTCGCCGCACGATGGAGCGGCGTATCCGTTCATGGCGGGCTGTCAACGGAGAAGAACAGGAAGTGATCTTCCGTCAGACCCATGAGCCAGGTCGCCTGGGCTTGTCCGACTTCACCAACATGAACGAACTTGGAATCACCATCGCCGGTCAGCCGCTCGATCATCTGCTTTACCACTTCCGGCTTGCCTATTTCGGCTTCGAACATGCCCACGTCGTCCTTGGCGGCGAAAGCTTCGTGGCTTTGGCTGAAGGACTACAGAACGCACTCTGGTTTCTTGGGGGCGCGCCGCTTTTCCATCGTAGCGACAGCCTGTCGGCGGCATTCCGCAACCTCGATGCCGATGCGAATGAACTGATGCGGTGGATGCCCCCACCCGACGGCATCGAATGTGCCAAAGTGGTTTCGTAGGAACCAAAGCGATGGAGGCATCCATGTCAGAGATTACCATATTGGCGATTGATCTTGCCAAAGGCAGTTTTCAGGTCTGCGGTGTCAGGGCTGACGGCGCTGTTGTTTTCAACAAGTCAGTGTCGCGGCGACGGCTTTACCAGCTGCTCTCGGAACAGAACCGCTGCATCGTGGTGATGGAAGCGTGTGCGACGTCCCATCACTGGGGGCGCGTTGCCCAGTCACATGGACATGAGGTGCGTTTGATCCCGGCAGCCTATGTGAAGCCGTTCGTAAAGCGACAGAAGAATGACCGGGCAGACGCCGAGGCGATCGCCGAAGCCGCATCCCGTCCCAGCATGCGTTTTGTTGCGGTGAAGAGCGCTGAGAAACAGGCGCGCGCAGTGGCCTTCAGGACGCATCAGTGCTTTGTTCGGCAGCGAACGCAGTTGATCAATGCGCTCAGGGGTCACTTGGCTGAATTTGGCGTGATAGCTCCCAAAGGTCCGGCAAGCCTGAAGCTTTTGGAACAGGCTCTGGCCGACCTCAAAAACGATCTGCCTGGCCCTGTGCGCGAGATGGGCGCTCTCTACCTGAGACAGATCCGTGAGCTGACCGAAGTCGTTGAACAACTGGCCGATGATCTCGAAAGCGCATCCAAGACAGATGAGGAACTGCGGCGCCTGTGCACCGTGCCCGGGATCGGTCCGGTGACCGCCGGCGCGATTGCTGCCTTCGCTCCGGAGCTTGAGACATTCGAGAGCGGGCGAAACTTTGCCGCCTGGCTGGGCCTGGTCCCTCGACAGAGATCGACTGGAGGCAAAGCCCGACTTGGGGCCGTAAGCAAGATGGGTCAGTGCGACATTCGCAAACTGTTGATCGTTGGAGCCATGAGCGTGATCCGATGGGTCGTGCGCAAAGGCGGCAGCACAAATCGCTGGCTGGCAAATCTCGTTGCGCGCAAGCCGAGGATGGTGGCGGCAGTCGCATTGGCCAACAAAATGGCGCGCATGATTTGGGCCATGACCACAAAAGGAGAGAATTACAGAATGGCGTGACCCCGGTCTGCGACGACAGGGGAAACGGCATGGCCGCAAGGCCAGGGCAAGGTGATCGACCGACGGAGTAAGCGACACGGACTTCAAAGTTCAAGGCGAGGACACCCAGTCCCGGGGCTCGAGCGTTATAGCTCTCTGAACCGATGTGGGCCTTGCCTTCCGAACAGCATACCGGCCCGTGGCGTCAGACATGCCACTAGCGAGGCCTGACACACGACCGATTGAAGCCCTGCCGAAACGTCGAAAAATCAGCTTGCAAAACCGGGGGCACGCTGATGGCCACGAGCGGAGCGAGCTTTAGTTTCACCTCCCTGCCTCGCGTTATCCGTGCAAGGATTAAAGTCACAGTGGCGCTACGGCCGTTCCTCTCTCACCGAGAGTGCACTATCGTTTGCGATGTATGCGTGAGACGTAGCTGTCCCGCTGTCTGTTCAGACCGGCGGCAGGTTTGATACTGAACTCGTTGTGGCTTGGCGCAAAGAATGAATACGGTTGAACGCGCAGGCTGACAGAACTCGCGCCCCTCTATCGAGTGAGGGCCAGTCGTATCTGCTTTTCGATCTCAACTAACGCAAAGAAGGCCGCGCCGACGCCGACAATCAACAGTCCGTCCAACACCGGCACAGGCCGCGTGCCAAGGATCGCCTGCAATGGCGGCAGGTAGGTGACGGAAAACTGCGCGGCGGTGATGGCGATGACCACGATCCAAACGACCTTCGTCCCACGCGCCGCCGCCCAGGTCAGCGAGGTGCTGTGGATATTCCGGATGAAGAAGAGGTGGAAAATTTCCAGCACCACAAGCATGTTCATCGCCATGGTCTGCGCCAATTCAAGAGAATGGCCCCGGTCTATGGCATAGGTGAAGATGCCGAAAGTCGCTGCCAGGAACAGAAGCGCGACCAACACCACGTGCCAGACGAGTCCCCCCGACAGGATCGGCGCGTTCCGGGGCCGCGGCGGGCGGGCCATGGTGCCGGCCTCGGTCGGCTCAAAGGCGAGCGCGATACCCAGCGTGGTGCTGGTGATCAGATTGATCCAGAGGATCTGCACCGCCGTCACCGGCAAAGCGAGCCCCGCCAGCAGCGCCAGAACCACGGTCAGGGACTCGCCCGCATTGGTGGGCAGCGTCCAGCTGATCACCTTCTTGAGGTTGTCGTAGACGGTGCGCCCTTCGCGCACCGCTGCGGCGATGGTGGCGAAGTTGTCGTCGGCCAGCACCAGATCGGCGGCTTCCTTGGCAGCCTCGGACCCCTTGAGCCCCATGGCGATGCCCGCATCAGCGCGCTTGAGCGCCGGCGCATCGTTCACCCCGTCGCCGGTCATGGCGACCAACAGCCCGTTCAATTGAAGCGCCGTGACAAGGCGCAGCTTGTGTTCGGGGCTTGTGCGGGCAAAAACATCCACCCCGGTGACATTCAGCGCCAGTTGTGCGTCGTCGAGCTTGTCAAGATCGGCGCCGGTGAGCACGCGACCGGGGTTCTCCAGGCCGATCTGAGTAGCGATGGCGGCGGCGGTGCCGGCGTGGTCGCCGGTGATCATCTTGACGCGGATTCCCGCCGCACGGCATTCCGCCACGGCGGCAATCGCCTCGAGCCGCGGCGGATCGATCAGGCCGACAAGGCCAAGAAAGTTGAGCCCGGCTTCCAGAGCGACAGGGTCTATCCGGTCACCCGTCTGCCGCTGTTCGGCCAACGCCAGCACCCGAAGCCCGTGGCTGGCCATGGCATCTGCGCGACCGAGCCACTTTGCAGGATCAATGTCGCCGCACATGTGCAGCACCCGCTCCGGCGCGCCCTTTACATGGATCACGCGGCCATCCCCGCTCTCGGTCAGCACGGCCATGAAACGGTGGCGGGAATCGAATGGAATCGCGTCCAGCCTGCCCGCACCGGCCCGGGAATCGCTCGTTGCCTTGCGCGCGAAAGCCAGGAGAGCTCCCTCCATCGGGTCGCCTTCGACCTTCCACTGCCCGTCACGATAGACGATTGCCGCGTCGTTGCAGAGCTCCGCCGCCCGCGCAAGGCGCGATAGGTCGCCCTCGGGCGCGACTTGGCCTTCCGGCCCATAGCCTTCGCCCGTGATCTCGAAGGTGCCCTCAGGCGTCTCGGCGGCAGCGACGACCATCTCGTTGCGGGTCAGCGTACCGGTCTTGTCGGTGCAGATGACCGAGACCGAGCCGATGGCCTCGATCGCAGGCAGACGGCGAACAATGGCATTGCGCCGCGCCATGGCCTGCACGCCGATGGCGAGTGTAATGGTCATTACCGCAGGCAGGCCTTCGGGAATAGCGGCTACCGCGACTCCGACCACGACCATGAACATCTCGGAAAAGTTGTGGTGCCCGACATAATAGCCATAGGCGAGCAGGAGAGCCGCGGCCAAGAGGATCAGGAATGACAACCACCGCGCAAAGTGGTCCATCTGCGCGACCAGCGGTGTCGTCACCTGCTCCACTCCCGCCAACAAGCCGCCGATGCGGCCTATCTCGGTGGCGGGGCCGGTGGCCACCACCAGCCCGCGCGCCGTACCCTGTGTGACGAGCGTGCCCGACCACAGCATGGACCGCCGGTCGCCCAGAAGTGCCTCGGGGGCAACCGGTGCCGACGCCTTTTCGACCGGCACCGATTCGCCGGTCAGGATCGCCTCCTGCGCCGCTAGCCCGCGCGCCTCGAGGATGCGCAGGTCGGCGGGCACCCTGTCGCCCGCCTCCAGGAGCACGATGTCGCCCGGAACCAGATCGGCGCCGTCCACCGTCACCCGCGCATCGTCGCGCAGGACGGCGGCACGGGGCGCGAGCATGCCGCGGATTGCCGCCATCGCCGCCTCGGCCTTGCCCTCCTGCAAGAATCCGATGACCGCATTGGCCAGCACCACGGCCAAAATCACCCCGGTATCGACCCACTGCTGAAGTACCCCCGTCACCACAGCGGCAGCCAGAAGCACGTAGATCAGAACGTTATGGAACTGAGCCAGAAGCCGACGCAAGGGGCCGCGGCCCCGCGCCTCGGGCAGCCGGTTCGGGCCGTGCTGCGCCAGCCGCCGCGCGGCCTCGGCCCTGGTCAGCCCGTCGGTTCGGGAGTCAAGGGCTGCGAGGCATACCTCGACGGGCTGGCTGTGCGGGCCGGTCAGGCGCATCACGGGCGACTCACCGTGCGGTATAGCCGCCGTCCACCACCAGCTCGGCGCCGGTGACGAACTTCGCCTCGTCCGAGGCGAGATAGACCACCGCCCAGGCGATGTCGTCGGGTTCCCCCATATGACCCAGCGGATGAGCCGACCCGGCGGCCGCCTTGGCGGTCTCGAGGTCGTCCGAGGTGGCGCGCAGGTGGTTCCCCACCATGGGCGTCCAGATGTAGCCGGGGTGGATCGAATTCACACGGATCCCCTCGGGCGCATAGGTGATCGCATCGTTCTTGGTCATCAGCCGCACCGCGCCCTTGGAGGCATGATAGGGCGCAATGCCGCCCACGCCGATCAGCCCGGCGATGGACGACAGATTGATGATCGCCCCGCCTCCTGCCTTACGCATATGCGGGATCGCGTGCTTGGTGCCGAAGAACACGCCTTTCACGTTCACCGCCTGCACCCGGTCCCATTCGGCCTCGGTTACCTGATCGGTTTGTTTGGGTGTGCCTGAGATGCCCGCATTGTTGACCATGACTTGCAAGCCCCCAAAGCGTGCGGCGGCTGCATCGATCGTGTCCTTCATCGCCGCCTCGTCGGCCACATCGACTTTCCAGAAGGCAACCTCATGGCCTTGCGCCGTCAGCGTGGCGGCGAGCGCCGTGCCTTCCGCCTCAAGTAGGTCGAAGATCGCCACCTTCGCGCCTTCCCCGGCCATGCGCTCCACGCAGGCGCGACCGATTCCGACGGCTCCACCGGTCACGATGGCGGGTTTTCCTTGCAAACGATTCACAACGGTTCTCCTTGCTTTGATGGTGCAGAGATGAGGTGTTACGGGCGCGGTTCAGGTCGTCTGGCGGACTTCAGTGTCGTTTTGGGAATGTCCCCTCGCCGTCCTCTTCCCGGCCGCCATACAGCTACCTAGACAGTCCGCCGGCAGCGTCCTGAAAGGACTCCAGCTATTCAGACGCAGAGAGCGCGCAGCGCTTCCAGCTTGACGAGATTCACGGTGCGCACGCCCTGGAGGCGAATGTAGCCCTTCTCGCGGAACTTCGAGAAAACGCGCGAGACAGTCTCGATCGTCAGGCCGAGATAGTCGCCGATATCGGTCCGTGACATGACGAGCTCGACCTGCGGCAAGCCGTCTTGACGCTCGAACAGATCGAGCAGGAAGGCGGCGACGCGCTCGGCGGCGTTCTGGCGCCCGATCACCAGCAGATGCTCCTGCGCTCGGATCAGCGCCGTGAGCGCGACGGGAAGGATTTCGCGCGCGACATCCGCACCGATCGGCTGGCGATAGATGCGGATCGCGGAATTGCAGATCGCCTCTGCGAAGAAATGGTGGTGGCCATCCGCCTCGAAGCCGAAGACATCGCCTGCCACATGGAAAGCGCTGATCTGCCGCCGGCCATCGGAAAGAAGGCGATAGACGCGGACCGCGCCGAACACCACCTGGTAGAGCGCGGCGGCCCGCTCGCCCTGGCCATAGATTTCCGCATTGGGCGAATAGAGGACCACCTGATGCGGCTGCGAGGCGGCAAAGGCCGGCGGCGCAATGCACGCAGCTATTCTCGGTTGAGCGGCGGGAGCGCCCCGGTTGGTTGTTCTTGAAGGGACTTGCACGGCGTTGGAAGCGAGCATCTCGATGATCTCCGATCTTGTCGGATCATCAGTGCCTTGGAACGCCGATCGAAGAAATTCGGTTATATCCTAAGGGAAACTACGTAGGCATGGCGCGCTGCGGCTCCTGCTTCAGGGCATCGCGCACGGCTTCGACCAGCTTGTGACCAAGGAAGGGTTTCACCACCACCCGTTCGAAGCCTCTGGCGACCATGTCCTGCGCGTGGCTGACCAGAACCACCATAGGTGTGCGCATGCTAGCCAAGAATGTTCCGCTCTGCGCCGCCGCCGGTATCGATCGGTGGTCGATCACCAGACAATCATAACGGTCCGACAATGTGTCGAGGTCGGGCAACCGCTCCACGATGTTCACGCGGCAGCCCTCGGCCTCCAGCACGAAAGCCAGTGAACGCCGGAAATCCGGATCCGGCGCGACAACGAGGATTTTGGCATTTGTGGGCAATTCGATCTGCTTCTTGGGACAACGGGCCTTCTCAGGCTGTCGGCAATAATGCACCGACAGGAGCCTAAACCGCCTTGCGCTGGATCAAGCCTACCAAGGGCGCCTCAGGGGCTTTCGTTGCCCGCAGCCAAAACCATGCGCACAAGTTCTGGCAGGTTCTTGGCGTTCATCTTCGCCATGACGTTCGAGCGGTGGACCTCGACCGTTCGCGGGCTGATGGTTAGGTCGTAGGCGATGGTTTTGTTGGGGAGCCCGGCGACGATCCCGGCCATGACCTGTCTCTCCCGTTCGCTGAGCTGGCCGAGCCGTTGGCGTATGGCCGAAATGTCATCCTGCTCCCGCGGCTTCCTTTTGAGCTCGGCGATGGCGCGCGCCACTGCGTCGAGCAGAACCTCGTCCTCAAACGGCTTCTCGATAAAATCGAGCGCGCCGGCCTTCATTGCCTCAACAGCCATCGGAACGTCCCCATGTCCCGTAATCACGATGGCGGGCAGCATTGCGTGCTCCTCGTGCAACCGTCTGAGCAGGTCGACGCCGCTCATGTCCGGCATGCGCAGATCGGTGACGAGGCAGGCGTTCTTCAGTTCCCCGGCAACGGAGAGGAAGGAGGTTGCCGAGTCGTGCACGCGCACCGCGTGTCCCGATATAGTCAAGAGGAATGCCAGCGATTTCCTGACAGGCTCCTCGTCGTCAACGATATGGATTACGACATCACCACTCATTTTCCGGCTCCTGCTCTTTTCCGGCCGGCAGGGTAAAGTGGAAGGTCGCCCCACCCTTCTCGTTCCGCTGCATGATCAGTTCGCCCCCGTGGGCCTCAATGATCCGCTTCGATATGGAGAGCCCTATTCCCATTCCGCCGGGCTTGGTGGTGACGAATGGCTGGAAAAGCTGTGCCACCACGTCGTCCGGCACGCCTGAGCCCGTGTCGGAAACCTCCACCATCGCTTCGTCGCCTTCGCCCTGCATGGTTCGTACCACCAACTCGCGGGCTTCGCTTTCCTTCATGGCTTCCATGGCGTTGCGCATAAGGTTGATCAATACCTGCTGTATCTGCACGCGGTCGACCAGAACCACCTTCGGGCCCGATTTGAAATCAAACACCGTTCGCACGCCCAATTCGCGCGAGCCGACCAGAGCGAGCGCGCCGGCCTCCTCGACGAGCTTGTGGAGGTCTTCCGGCTGTTTTTCGGTCTCACCCCTGGTGACGAACTCGCGCAGGTGGCGGATGATCTGGCCGGCGCGCAACGTCTGGCGCGCGGTCTCGTCCAGCGCCTCGCGCATGCGTGAGGACAGCGCATCGTCCATATCCTTCAGAAGCCGGCTGCACCCTTGCACATAGTTTGCAATGGCCGAAAGCGGCTGGTTCAGCTCGTGCGCAAGGGTCGAGGCCATTTCTCCCAGTTCGTTCAGACGCGCCAGGCGCGCAAGCTCCGCCTGGATTTCCTCCAGCCTGGCCTCCGACTCTGCCCTTTCCGTCAGGTCGCGGATGAAGCCGGTGAAGAACACCTGGCCGCCGCTCTTCATCTCCCCCACCGCAAGCTTCATAGGGAAGGTCGAGCCATCCTTCCGCCGTCCGACGACGACGCGGTCAATCCCGATGATCCGTCGCTCGCCGGTCGTAAGGTAGCGGTGGATGTAGCCGTCATGTTCGCCCTGATATGGCTCCGGCATCAGGACCTTGACGTTCTGCCCTACCGCTTCGGCTTCCGTATATCCAAACTGGCGAATGGCGGCCCGGTTGAAAGAGATCATCGTGCCCCGCACATCAATGACCACCGTCGCGTCCGGTACCGTATCCAAAATGGAGCGAAGATGGGCTTCACGCGCATCGAGCTGTTCCTGGGCGCCACGGGCGAATTTCCTGGCGTCACGGTAGCCGGAGCCGACGAAGACCAACGCGGCGGAGAACAAAAACGACAAAAGCGCCGGCATGGCGTTGAAGCCCGCCATCGCCCGAGCCGCGCCTGCCGCGAGAAAGGCGGCACCGACGACCAAGACCAGGAGGCCCGCGCGCCTTCCTCCCCAGATAGCGGCGCCCAGAACCGCCACCGGCACGAGCAGCAAGAACCACGTCTGATCCATTCCCTGGAAGATCACTTGCCGCCCCGATGAAAGCGTTCTGATTATCGGACGTTACAATAGGACGGCTTCGGGGAATTCGCCACCATTCCGCAATGCGGCAAGATGTGCCCTGCAAACTCGACGATCGCAAATAGCCTGCCCACTTTGATGAAGGTCAAAGACCCCACCCCGCCTTTTCACCCAAGTTGGCTCTCTAACACAGGAGCTCGGGATGAATGGTGAATTCAAGCACAAGGTCGCGCTCGTCACAGGAGCCGGCTCGGGGATAGGGGCCGCAATCGCTCGCGAGCTGGCCACAGGAGGCGCCGAGGTAGTCGTTGCCGACCTGGAGCAGGATTCTGCAAGCAGGATCGTGGAAGAAATCCGAGCGAACGGGGGGCACGCGCACGCCTTTGCAGTGGATGTGGCCGATCCCGAGGCGGTCGAGCGCATGGTGGATTTTGCCGTTCGCACGTGCGGTGACCTTCATCTGGCGGTCAATAATGCCGGGATCGGCGGCCCAAGCGAACCGACCGCCGACTATCCACTCGACGGCTGGCGCAAGGTGATCGATGTCAATCTGAATGGCGTCTTCTATGGCATGAAATACGAGATCGCAGCGATGCTGAAATCCGGCGGCGGCGCCATCGTGAACATGGCATCCATCCTCGGTTCGGTGGGATTTGCGAATGCCTGCGCCTATGTCTCGGCGAAACACGCGCTGCTGGGCCTGACAAAAACGGCGGCGATGGAGTATGCGGCACAAGGCGTGCGCATCAATGCGGTCGGGCCAGCGTTCATCGACACGCCGCTTCTGTCGAAAAACCTTGACGACGAAGTCCTCGGCCAGCTCGCGGGCCTTCATCCCATCGGCCGGCTCGGCACGCCGGAGGAGGTCTCGGCGCTCACCTGTTTCTTGCTTTCCGATCGCGCGAGCTTCATCACCGGCAGCTATCATCTCGTCGATGGCGGCTATACCACGCGGTAGGCCGGCTCACATCAGGTCGCGCATGAGCTCAGGAACGATCTGAAGATCCCGCAGCGCTGTCCGCAGTGCCCCCCTGCGATCGCGCGGAAGGGTGGCGATCTCGACCGCGTTGGACGGCGGCACCCCTTGGTGCCGGTCGCGGCCCTGCTGCGCAAGCATCAGCGAGAGTACGAGCTCGTGTGCGGCGAGCACACGACGCATTGCCGCCTCGCTGCCGATCTGCCGCTCCAGGAGACCTTCCAGGCGCGCCTTCGTGGAGCGCGCGCGGATATCGTGGCGGATCGACAGCGCCCGCGCGGCAGACACAAGAGGGAAAAGAGCGTAGCGCTTGAGATCGATCCGGCCTTCCTCCGTCCGCAATCCGCCGAACAGCGTGAAGGGCGTGGGCGGATTGGCAAGCCGTTCTCCGAGCACCAGCGGAAACGCAGCGTCCCTATACCCAGATGAGTAGGCGTCCTCGAGGAGGATCTCGCCGAGCCTTCTTTCGCCATGCACGGGGGCGAGATCGAAGAAGATATCGATGTTGAGCAGGTCCTGCGGGCGCGAACGGCGCATCCACTGGCTGATGCGTTCCCTCCAGAGATCCAGCGAGCCACGCCATTCCTCGTTTTTTGCCATCACCCCGCCCTTGCAATAGGCGATCCCGGCCGTATCGAGAATGGCGGCGATCCGCCCGCCAAGCGCGCCGAACCACCGATCCTCCGGCCCGCCCGGCGTGCCCCGCTCGAAAACGATGGCATTGTCCTGGTCGGCGGCAAGCAGGCTCTCGCCGCGCCCGGCCGAACCGAGTACCAGTACGGCATAGGGCGATGGCGGATCACCCAGGCCGGCAATCCTCATTTCCTCCTCCGCAAGAATCGCTGCTCGGCGCGTCATGGCACGCAGTTCCTCGCTGACGATCTCCGCGACGGTCCGCGCTTCGATCTTCTCTGCCAGCAGCGCCGACGCAACAGAGGGAAGGGACGCCCAGGCGGCGGCCATTTCGGCATCAGAGCTTGCGGCGTCGATCGTATCGTCGAGCTGGATTGCCGCACTTGCGCGCAGGCGCAGGAGATCACGCGCAGATATGACCCCTATGAGCGCGTCCTTCTCGTCATGCACGCCGAGATGGCGAATCCCAAGCCTGTCCATGCGACCGATCGCGCGGTAGGCGAAGGCCTGCGCGCGGATGCTGATGAGCGGTCGGCTGGCAAACTCGCCCGCGCGGCGCTCGAAAGTCTTCCCGCCGTCGGCCGCCAGCAAGCGAAGCACGTCACGCTCAGTGAGGATGCCGTATTCACCCGCGGGGCGTCCCACCTCCCCCGCGTCGGAGACCAGGACGGAGCCCACCCGCCTTTCCGCCATCAGCCCGATCGCCGAGCGGAGCGGTGTTTCATGGCAGACTACGATAGGAGGCGTGGCCATGAGATCGCCGACGCGATGCTGGTAGGCGAAGGGGTCGATCGCGGCAAAGGGTTGCCGGCCCGGCCGTGCGACAGAATCCGCCCATCCGGCCCGTGCCTGCTCGTCCTGCTCCCTTGCAAGCTGGAGGGAGGCTCGCTCCGCCTCGGCAAATGTACGAATGCCCATGGCCTGCAGCCTCGGCAGGAGGCCGGTGAACACTTTCGCCGCGGCCACGGCGTCGCCCAGCGCCTGATGGCGGCCTGGGATTTCGAACCCGAGCCAGGTAGCGAGCGCCTCGAGCGAGTAGTCGCGCAGATCGCGATTGACGATGCGGCTCAGCGTTCGCACGCACAACGTCCGCGGCCGCTTCCACTGGATTCCGGCACGCGCCACTTCCCTCTCTATGATGGCGAGATCGAAGCCGATGGCATAGCCGATCAGCGGGCGCCCGCCGCGAAACCTCTCGAAACTGCGCCAGGTGGAAGCAAAAGCAGGCGCCTCGCGCACCATTGCGTCGGTAATGCCGTGGATGCGCGTTGATTCAGGTGGGACAGGCATCCCCGGATCGACCAAGCTTTCGAAGAACTGGTCCGGACATACCGCGCCACGCGCGATCGCCACACCCCCGATCTGAACGACGCGCGCCGTGCGCGTGTCGAGGCCGGTGGTCTCCGTGTCGAAAGCCACCGCGTCGAGCGCAATCAGCGGAATCGCTCCGACGTCAGGCTGCACGAACGCCCCTCCCATCTTCAGATGGCTTATACGGTGCACTGGCGCTTCGAGCCACGAAGAACGCCACAGGTATGAGGTTCAGGCTGCCCGTTCCCCGAGCCGCCGCATCTGATCGAGCCATTTGCGCCGCTTCCGGTCGCCGGCGGTCTCGATCATACCGAACAGGGTTTCCTTCACCGGGCCGAGCCCCACGAATTTGAGGATGTTGCGCCGCATGCCGCGCAGCCCGTGACCGAAGAACCACCAGCGATAGAAGAAGGCCGGCATGCCCATGGTGACGACGATCCGCGCCGAGCGGCCCTTGAGGAGGGTTTCGGGAAAACCGCGCTTGCCATAAGCGAAGGCCACTCCCGGCCGCATTATCTGTTCGAGGAAGCCCTTGAGCAGGGCGGGCATCGTTCCAAGCCACAGGGGAAAGACAAAGACCAGGTGCTCGGCCCGCAGGATCGCTTCCTTGGCAGGCTCAAGTTCCTGCGGCACCGAGCCGTGCAGGAAATCCTCCTGCGTGCGCAGCAGCGGGAAATCGAGCCTTGCAAGGTCGATCCTGGTCACTTCATGGCCTGCCGCCTCCGCGCCCTCCGCATAGGCATCAGCCAAGGCGCGGCAGTAGCGGCGGGGGTCCGAGTCGGGGTGGCCCTGGACGATGACGATGCGTCTGGTCATGATGCTTCCTGGTTTGGAATCTACCGAAACAATACGCCCCGACCCAGGCATCGCCTTGACCGGCGTCAAACGCCAGCAGTCGGGAACAATCGGACGGAGTTACTTTTCCCTTGATCATGCGCGAGACTACCGTGCTGCGGTGCCGCTAGAACTAGGCTGGTTAACAAGAGGCGGGCTTTCCATGACCATTCGCAATCTCGAACATGCGGTCGATCCGAAGTCAGTGGCTGTCTTCGGCGCCTCCATCCGGCAAGGCTCCGTTGGCCGGATCGTTTTTGAGAATATCATCGCGGGTGGATTCGAGGGCGATATCTGGCCGGTCAATCCGAAATACCGGGAGATCAACGGCCGCCGCTGCCATGCAAATGCAGATGAGTTGCCGGCAGCACCCGACGTGGCGGTTATCGCCACCCCGCCCAAGGCGGTCCCGGGCATCATCCGCGCGCTGGGAAAGAAGGGGACGCGCACGGCTGTGGTGATCAGCGCCGGCCTGACGCGCGAGAACGGGCTGCGCCAGGCCATGCTGGACGCGGCGATGCCATACCTCTTCCGCGTTATCGGACCCAATACGGTGGGCCTGATCGTTCCGCCCGCGAAGCTCAACGCAAGCTTCGCCCATATGAACCCGAAGCCGGGCGGCCTGGCGCTCCTGTCGCAATCGGGAGCGATCGCGACAACGCTCATCGACTGGGCGGCGGATGAAGGGATCGGTTTCTCGCACGTCGTCTCGCTGGGTGATATGGCCGATGTGGATGTCGCCGACTATCTCGACCTGCTTGCAGGCGACGCCAGGACACGCGCCATCCTGCTCTACCTCGAGAGCATTCCCAACCCGCGCAAGTTCATGTCGGCGGCCCGCGCGGCGGCGCGCCTCAAGCCCGTCATTGCAGTCAAATCAGGTAGGCATGCCGCCGGGGCAAAGGCAGCAACCACCCACACCGGCGCCCTTTCCGGCTCTGACAAGGTTGTTGAAGCAGCGCTCAGCCGCGCCGGCATCCTTCGCGTGCACGGCCTCCGCGAACTCTTCGATGCAGCGGAAACGGTCGCCCGCTTCCCCAAGCTCGAGCGGTCGCGAGTGGGCATCATCACCAATGGCGGCGGCGCCGGCGTGCTCGCCGTCGACAGGTTGGCGGATCTGGGTGCGGAGCTTGCCGTGCTTTCGCAGGAGACCGTCGACAAGCTGGACAAGGCCCTACCCGCGAACTGGTCGCGCGCCAACCCCGTCGACATCATCGGCGATGCGCCCGCGCAACGCTACGGCGCCGCCGTATCGGTGGTCGCCGAGGATTCAGGAACCGACGCGCTGCTGGTGATGAACTGTCCCACGGGACTTGCCTCCCCGGCCGAGGCGGCGCAGGCCGTTGCGCGGCTTGCACGAGAGGGAATGATCAACGGCAAGCCGGTGCTTACCTGCTGGTTGGGCGAGAAAACCGCGCGGGAAGGCCGCCACGTCCTGCAGGAGGCGGGCATCGCAAGCTTTGAGACTCCCGCGGCGGCGGCGGCCGCAGTCTCATACCTCAGCGACTGGTCGCGAGCGCAGAAGGTCCTGATGCGCGTGCCCTCGAGCCGCGGCGAAGACCTGCGTGGCGATAGCGAAGCTGTCCTCGATATTCTCCGGCATGCCGCCTCGGAAGATCGGCGCATGCTCACCGAGCCTGAAGCCAAGGCAGTGATCGGGGCATACGGGATCCCGGTTCCTGAGACGGTTATCGTTCGCACGGGCGAGGAAGCGGGAAAGGCGACCGAACGCCTGCTCAGGAACTCGGCGAAGGTCGTCGTCAAGCTCCTCTCCAAGGAGATCAGCCACAAATCGGACGTTGGCGGGGTGGTGCTCGACATCGCCACGCCCGAAGCCGCAGTCGCGGCGGTCCGTGAAATCGAAGAGCGCTTGCGGCAGACCGGAGACGCCGGAAAGATCGATGGCTTCGTCGTGCAGCCAATGGTCAAAAGGAAGGGAGGGCAGGAGCTCATCCTGGGCGTCGGCCGCGACCCCATTTTCGGCCCGACGGTGCTGTTCGGCGCGGGCGGCACGGCCGTGGAGATCCTCGACGATACCGCGATCGCCCTCCCCCCTCTCGACAATGTGCTTTCCGGCGACCTGATCGACCGCACGCGCATCGGCCGGCTGCTCGCCGGCTATCGCGACCGGCCTCCCGCCGATCGCAAAGCCATCGTCCGGGCGCTGAACGCTCTGTCGCAACTGATCGTCGATTTCCCCTGCATCGTCTCGATGGACATCAACCCGCTGCTTGCCGACAGCGAAGGCATCATCGCGCTCGATGCGCGCATCGAGATCGAACCGAACGATGTGGAACACGCCGGCCCCAACCCGGCCCTCGCCATCCGGCCCTACCCTGCCGCTTGGGAAAAGGACGTCGTCTTGAAGGGGGAGGAATATTGCCTGCGCCCCATCAAGCCGGCGGATGTGTCGCTTTATCCCGCCTTCCTCGCCAAGGTATCGCCGGAGGACATCAGGTTCCGCTTCCTCGCCCCGCGCCGGCATTTTCCCGATGAGATGCTTCTGCGGCTCACGCAACTCGACTACGAGCGGGAAATCGCCTTCGTCGCTCTGCGAAAGGAGACCGGCGAACTTGCCGGCATCGTGCGCTTGTCGTCGGATCCGGACAAGGAAACAGCCGAGTACGGCCTTCTCGTCCGCACCGACCTGCAGGGCCGAGGCCTGGGCTGGGCTCTCCTCAGGCATCTCATCGACTATGCACGGGCAGACGGACTGGGTGTCATCGAAGGCTTCATCCTCAGTGAGAACACGAAAATGCTCGCGATGGGTAGGGAGTTCGGCTTCAAGCAGGCACCCCACCCTTCAGAGCCCGGCGTCACGATCGCCACCCTCAATTTACGGTAGCCGCCTTCAGTGTGCGGCCTGGCATCTGTGCCTACTCCTATGACTCAGGACGTTGACCTACGTCTTGAGTGTCGGTCGACTGGTCTATCATCGACAAGGGCTCGCCCTGGAAGCGGCCCTTCAGGACTGCGATCAGAGCCAACGTAATAGAAATCGTCGCTGGCCCGAGAATAAGCCCGGAGGCGCCGAACAGGATGATGCCGCCCACAGCGCCGATGAAAGCCAGAACGGTGTGCAGCTTCAGCCGATTACCGACGAACATCGGGTAAAGGAGATTGTCGATCGTGGCGATGATCACGCCGCCCCAAACGGCCAGAACAAGAGCACGCACCCACTCGCCTTCTGCGGCAAGAAATATGGCCGCGGGGACCCAGACCACGAATGCACCCAGCACGGGCACGATCGCGAGGAGACCCATGACCAGCCCCCAGAACGCGGGAGCCGGCAGACCAAGCAACCAGAACATCAGTCCGCCCAGAGCGCCCTGAACCGCGGCTACCATAAGGGTCCCGAAAATCGTGGCATGCACGGTATCCACCAAACGGGCGATGATATGTGCCGTCTCGTCGCTGTTCAGCGGCGAGAAATCCCCTAGGGCGCGTACCGCAAGCTGCCGATCGCGCAGGAAATAGAAGAGCATGTAGAAGACGAGCAGAAGCACGATTGCCTGATTGATGGATCCGCGCAACAGCGTTGCACTTTGTGCGGTGAGCCACTGGGCGATTCGACTCATCATCCCGGCGAGATCGAGACGCTCCCCGAGCCATACAGCAATCGTGGAGAGTATCGGTACGCCATTGATAATGCTCTGCCAGTCGGACGACCGCAGCGCGTTTTCGATGTTCATGGCGCCATCGGCAGCCTCCCTGACAAGCTGCTGCAGGATGAAGAACAGAAGCAGCATCACGACCAAGGCCGCAACCGACGCCGAGACGAATGCGGCGATGTTTGCGCCTAGGTGCATTTCGAGTTTCGGCTGGACCGGCGCGATGAGGACGCCGAGCACGACCGCCCAGACAAGTGCCGGGAGGAATGGCAGTGCCAGCCGATAGGAGAGGTAGACGCCCAGGGCGGCGGCGGCCACGAGGACCAGCATCCTGGCCGCGCTCGAATCCATCCGCTCGATTACGGTCACAGACTTTGGCGTTCCGTTCTTTTCCGCTTTGGTATTTTGCTGGCGCATATCGCTCTCACCCGAGGACCCGACGGAATTGCCAGTGCCGGCCGTCTCCGGGGAGGACGATCGCCTGTCGTGCATTGCCGCAGATCAGATTCGAGACTTAGAGTTTTTCCACCAGCTTCACCTGGTAGGTGTGCATCACGCCGTCGCTGAGGATCGAGACATATTCGCCGGCCACGAACCGTTCGTCGCTGAAGCGAAAACCGAGTTCATCGTCGTCCTCGCCCTCGCCGTAATCGAGATACCACTGGCCGCCCGGCTTGCGGCGCAGGCGCCCCACGAGATCCTCCTCGCCGGGGCGGAAACGGCGCACACGGCAGTTCGCCTGGTGCTTCACGCACTCCTTCGCATCGAGGTTGCCGGCGTCTTCGAGCGGAACGACAAGATCGTATCCATAAGCACGATCACCCTGCGGGTGGCCTTTTTCGCGCCCAAGCTCGAGCCTCACATGGCGGAATTTTTCACCCAGGTGAGCGGTTGTGACAGTCATAGCGTCTCTCCAAACGGTAATGTGTTGGCGCATCCTTCCGCGTTCCGAGACCTTCCTCCTTGATCAGGGTCAATCGCCTCCGCAGCACCGGTGAGTGCGCTGCTTGATCCAGCGCAAAGGGCGCTCCGCTCATTCGCGGTAAGGAAAGCGACAAGGCGGAAATTCCGCATCCAAGGAGCGTGTGATGATCTTCAAGACTGTATTGAGCGTGATCAGTGTCGAGCATTCCGATGGCGATTTGCGATTGGCGATTGATCTGTGCCGACAGATCGACGCCCATCTTGCAGTCCTGGTGCTTTCGATTGCCGTCCCGCCGCCAACCAGCGAATACGCCGCGGTGATGTCAGAAGCTTGGCTGCAAGACCGTCAGGCTGAGATCGATCATCTCCATGCGCGCGTGGAGGAGATAACGGCGATTCTCGCCGAGAGTGAACTTTCAGCCGATGTGGACGGCGAATATGTCGAACGGTCGCGGACCGACGACATGGTCGGCCGTCGGAGCCGATATGCCGATGTCACCCTGATCGGCCCGGAACTCGGCGCCGACGAAGATCTCAAGACCATGGTTCTGAAGGGTTCCCTGTACGAGTCCCAGATCCCCGTTCTGCTCATCCCCGATGCCGCCGGCGCGACCTTGCTGCCGAAGAAGGTTTTGCTCGCGTGGGATAGCGGACCCGAGGCCACCCGTGCCGCACGTGAAGCCCTTCCACTGTTGATTGGTGCGGAGGATGTCCATCTCACGATGATTGACCCTCAGGCAACCGAAGACGGGCTGAATATTGAGCCCGGGACGGACCTTGCCGCCTATCTCGCCCACCACGGCGCAAAAATCACCATCGATCGGCTCCCGAGCGGCGGTCAGCCCATCGCGGAGACTCTGCGCAGACATGCGGTAGATATGGCGGCAGACATGGTCGTGATGGGCGCCTACGGTCACTCGCGCCTGCGCCAGAGGATTTTCGGCGGTGTCACGCGCTCCATGATCGAGGAAGCGGATCTGCCCGTCTTCATGGCACGCTAGCAAGGTACGGGCATCGAAATGATCGTCGTCACGCCGGCGCGGCGGCCAACCGGAATGAGCGAAGCCCAAGCGGCTGAGCGCCTTCGCGCGCTGCGGAGCCAACCCGCCTCCTCGCACCGGCTGGCGACCTGCTCGTGGCAATAGCAATACGTGGAGAAGAAAATGAGAGCCAAGGACCTGATGTCCACCCCATGCGTAGCCGTATCTACCGAAAATAGCATCAAGCGCGCTGCGCAGATCATGGTGGATCAAGATCTCAGCGGCCTGCCGGTACTTGCAGACGATGGCCAGCTGGTCGGAATCATCACGGAAGGGGACCTGCTTCGCCGCTGCGAGCTCGGCAGCTTCGAAAGGAATGGTGAAAAGTCACCGCCGGAGATCAGAGCACAGGCCTATCTCCACAGCCATGGGTGGAAGGTCGGGCACGTCATGTCGCGAAGCGTTGTGGCTGTACAGGAAGATGCACCCGTCAATCGAATAGCGGAGCTCATGCTCAGGCACAGGATCAAACGGGTTCCGGTGCTCCGTGGAGATCGAGTCGTAGGAATCGTCTCCCGCCGTGACCTCCTCCAATTGATCTGTTCGGCGCCTGCAGATGCCACTGCGCCTGGCGACGCGGCGATGGCGCGCAGTATCCGTGCGCGACTGCATCAGGATCTCGGGCTTGGCGATGAGCAGGTCAAAGTCGAAGTCAAAGCCGGAGCCGTAAACCTCCGGGGCTCGGTCAGGTCTGAAGCCGAGCGCCAAGCCGTGGTGGCGTTAGCCGACGGCGTGCGCGGTGTGGCCGGGCTCGTACTTGATGTCGTGATCGCGCCAACCCTACGCGGTAATGACCTCCGCGAGCACTGAGACGCGGAGATCATTGAATCGCGACGGGCAGGATCATCAGCTCAGATAGACTTCGCTTCCATAACGTCGCATCATTCGCTGGCTATTGAAATAGGACCCGATCTTCGAGATGGATTGCTTCATCATCCAGATCCAGCGCGGGCGGTTTTCGTAGAAGAGCGGCAGAACGGTTCCTTCGAGCTTGTCCAGGCAGTCGGATGCATGTTCCGTGGCGAGCCGGTCCCCTTCGCCGATGGCCCAACCAGTAACGCCTTCGACCCATCCTTCACTCCACCAACCGTCGAGAACACTGAAATTGAGGATGCCGTTGAGCGCTGCCTTCATTCCGCTGGTGCCGGACGCTTCCAGTGGCGGCACGGGAGTGTTCAGCCACACATCCGCACCCGACACAAAGAGCCGGGCCAGCTCCATGTCGTAATTCGGAACGAAGGCAACCGGGAGCTCCGGCGCCAGTTCACGGATATGGCGATGGATCTCGGCGATCAGCGCCTTGCCTTCCTGATCCCGCGGGTGCGCCTTGCCGCCCATGACGATCTGGAAGGGATAGCGCCGATTGATTTCGCGAAGCCGATCGAGGTCAGTGAAGATGAGATGGGGCCGCTTATAGCCGGTCATTCGGCGAGCGAACGCGATGATCGGCCGCTCCTCATCGAGCATTTGGCCGGTCGCCTTCGCCACCGTGGCGACGAGATCCCGCTTCGCCCTTTGATGCGCGTTCCAGATCGCCTCGTCGGGCAGCTGCTCGCAGCGTGTCAGCCGCTCCGGCTGGTGGGCCCAGCTTGAAAGAATGCCCTGGAACAGTTCCGCGAACGATGGATGCGCCCATGTCGGGACATGAACCCCGTTGGTGACCGCGCCCACCTGGTAGCCTGGGAACATAAGGCGCGTCGTCTCGGCATGGACTTCCGCCACACCATTGACATGCCGGCTGAGGTTGAGCGCGAGGAGCGTCATGTTGAGCTCGTCCTTGCCACCCAGCTGCTTGAGCAAGTCGGGGTCTACCAGCCGGCCATGCCCCAGGATCCGCGCTACCTCGCCATAGGAGAACCTGTCATGGCCGGCTTCGACCGGCGTGTGGGTTGTGAACACGCAGGCCTCGCGGACCTTGTCCAGTCGCCCCTGCAACGGCACATCCGTTCCAGTCTGCTTGGCGAGAAGGTGGAGCGTAAGCAGCGAGGCATGGCCTTCATTGAGGTGAAACTTCCTGATCTCGAAGCCGAGTCCTTCGAGAATCCGCGCGCCGCCGACCCCCAGCACGATTTCCTGCTTGAGACGGTAGGCGGCATCACCGCCATAGAGACGGTCGGTTATGCTTCGGTCTTCCGGACAGTTCTGCTCGAGTCTCGTATCGAGGAGAAGGACAGGGATCCGCCCGCCGAGCGGGCAGGAGACGACGTAGAGCCATGGTCTGACCCAGACGGAACGTCCCTCGATATCGACCGCCACCATAAAATCCAGCTGCGCGGCCCAGTCTTCCACGCGCCATGGATCCGGATGGTCGACCTGCTCCCCTGCGCTTCCTATCTCCTGCCGCAGATAGCCCTCGTGCGACACAAGCGTGACGAACACGAGCGGCAAGTCGAGATCGGCGGATGACCGGGCGCAGTCGCCGGCAAGTATGCCGAGGCCCCCGCTATAGGTCCGCATTTCCGGCCGGAAGGCAATCTCCATGGAAAAGTAGGCAATGCTGGTGTGCCTCAGAAACTGTTGGAGAGTGTCCATGGCCTTCTGTTCCTTCATGGGACCGGTCGTCGCCGGCATGCGCCGCCGCGAGCCTAAGCCCTTTCGACAGCTGACAGGACATGGCGTGCGATCACCACTTCCTCGTCGGTCGGGATCACGTGTATGTCTATCGGGCTGTCCACAGCGCTGATCCGCTCCGCATGGGGTTCGTTGGCGTGGTGGTCGATCCTTGCGCCGAGCCATTTCAGACGTGAGCAGATGGCCGAGCGGATCGAGGCCGAGTGCTCGCCTATTCCTGCGGTGAATACCAGGCCGTCGAGACCGCCCATCGTACTGGCCAGTGCCGCCGTCTCCCGCGCCGCGCGGAAGGCGAAGAGCTCGAGCGCTTCGCGGGCGTGCGGATCGCGGCTTTCGGAAAGCGCCCGCACGTCGCTTGAGATGCCGGAAACGCCGAGAAGACCGGACTCCTCATAAAGCAGGTCCTGAAGCTCCGCGGGAGAAAATCCTTCCTCCTGAAGCAGGTAAAGGAGCACGCCCGGATCGATCGCGCCGCAGCGCGTGCCCATCACCAGTCCGTCGAGCGCGGAAAAGCCCATGGTGGTGTCGATGCTTTTGCCGTCGCGCAGGGCACACAGGCTCGCCCCATTTCCGAGATGCGCGACGACGATCCGCCCTGCCGCGAGTTTCGGAGACACCTGTCGCAGGCGAGACGCTATGTATTCGTAGGAAAGCCCGTGAAATCCGTAGCGCTGGATCGCCATGGCCTCATAGCGCCGTGGCAGGGCATAGCGCCTGACCGTGGCCTCGATCGTTCCGTGAAAAGCCGTGTCAAAGCAGCCGACCTGCGGCAAATTCGGTCGCAAGGCAGTAAGGGCACGGATAGGGGCGATGCTGCGCGGCTGATGGAGCGGCGCAAGGGGCCTCAGCTTCTCCACTTCATCGATCACCTGCGGCGTCAGCAGTACCGGCTCGCTGAACCGGCTGCCGCCATGGACGATGCGGTGGCCGGCCGCAACAAGTCCCTGACCGGTCCAGCTGTCAGCCCAGCGGAGCAATTCGCCGATGAGATCTTCAAGGCCACTACCCGGAAACTCCTTCTCCAGAAGCGATCTCCCATCCGGTCCCTTGGCCGTAAGGCTTCGCACGTCGCCAAGGCCGATTGCTCCACGGGCAATGGAGCGCGGCTCTCCCGAGAGGTCAGCCTCGTAGAGACCGAATTTGAGGCTCGAGGAGCCGCCATTGAGGGCGAGGATGGCATTCGGCATCAGTCACCAGCTTCGGCGGCCGTCTTGTAGGGCCACCCCCAATCGCGGATCTCGGGCATGTCCTCGCCGTGCTCGCGGATATAGGCGGCGTGCTCGGCGAGCTTGTCGTTGAGCCGTGCGACCAGTTCGTCCGACTCGCCGCCCAACCGCGTCACGCGGGTGGCGGCGGCAATGGCGAGATGGAACCGGTCGAGCGAATTCATGACGACCATATCGAAGGGCGTGGTGGTCGTGCCTTCCTCGCGGAAGCCGTGCACATGCATGTTGTCGTGGTTGGCGCGTTTGTAGGTCAAGCGGTGGATGAGATAGGGATAGCCGTGATAGGCGAAGATCACCGGTTTGTCCGTCGTGAACAGGGTATCGAAGACCTGATCGTCAAGGCCATGCGGATGCTCTGTCGCCGATTGCATCGTCATCAGGTCGACCACATTGACGACGCGGATCTTCAGGTCGGAGAAGGCGGAGCGCAGGATGTCCACGGCAGCCAGCGTCTCCAGCGTCGGCACGTCGCCGGCGCAGGCCATGACCACATCCGGTTCCTCGTCTCCGGCCGCCGTGCCCGCCCATTCCCAGATGCCGGCCCCTGCCCTGCAATGACGCTCGGCCGCCTCGGCGCTCAACCATTGCGGCGCCGGCTGCTTGCCAGCCGTGATGACGTTGATGCGGTTGTAGGTCTTGAGGCAATGATCGGTCACCCACAGCAGGGTGTTCGCGTCGGGCGGGAAGTAGAGGCGGATCGTATCCGCCTTCTTGTTGGCGACGAAATCGGCGAACCCGGGATCCTGATGGCTGAAGCCGTTGTGGTCCTGCCTCCAGACATGGGAGGTGAGCAGGTAGTTGAGCGATGCGATCGGCTTGCGCCAGGGGAGTTCGCGCGAGACCTTCACCCATTTGGCATGCTGGTTGACCATGGAATCCACGATGTGGATGAAGGCTTCATAGCAGGAGAAGAGCCCGTGGCGGCCTGTGAGCAGGTATCCCTCCAGCCAGCCCTGGCAGAGATGTTCGCTCAACACCTCCATGACGCGGCCGTCGCGCGTCAGGTGCACGTCGTAGGGCTCGATCCTCTCCATCCAGACACGATCGGTCACCTCGAAGACGGCATCGAGCCGGTTGGACGATGTCTCGTCCGGCCCCATCAGCCTGAAATTATCCACGTTGAGCTTCATCACGTCGCGCAGATAGGTGCCCATCACGCGCGTGGCCTCGCCCGTCAATCCTCCCGGCTGCCGCACGTCGAGGGCGTATGCCTTCCAATCCGGCAGGACGAGGTCGCGCTTCAGAAGCCCGCCATTGGCATGGGGATTGGCGCCCATGCGCTTGTTCCCCGAAGGTGCGAGCGCCGCAAGTTCCGGCCGAAGGCGCCCGTTCTCGTCGAACAGTTCCTGCGCCTTGTAGCTCTGCATCCAGACCTGCAGCACGCGCCGGTGCTCGTCATTGCCCCGTGCGTTGGCAACCGGCACCTGGTGCGAACGCCAGAAGTCCTCGACCTTCTTGCCGTCCACCTCTTTCGGCCCGGTCCAGCCCTTCGGGCTGCGCAGCACGATCATGGGCCAGCGAGGGCGCTCTCCCGACCACGCCGGATCGCGTGCCTGCCGCTGAATGGCGGAGATGCGGTCGAGCGCCGTGTCGAGCGTCCGCGCCATCAGCGGGTGCATTTCGGCGGGCTCGCTGCCTTCCACGAAGAAGGGCTCATATCCATAGCCGGTGAAGAGAGCGCGCAGCTCCTCATCGTCCATCCGGCCGAAGATCGTGGGATTGGCGATCTTGTAGCCATTCAGGTGAAGAACAGGCAGAACGGCACCATCTCGCGCCGGGTTGAGGAACTTGTTGGAATGCCACGCGGCGGCGGTGGGACCGGTTTCCGCCTCGCCGTCGCCGACCACGCACGCAACCAGCAGGTCGGGGTTGTCGAAAGCGGCCCCGTAGGCGTGCGCGAGCGCGTAGCCGAGTTCCCCGCCTTCATGAATCGAGCCCGGCGTTTCCGGGGCCGCGTGGCTGGGCACCCCGCCAGGAAAGGAGAACTGGCGGAACAATTTTCTCAGGCCTTCGGCATCCTGTGGCACATCCGGATAGATTTCGTTGTATGTCCCTTCGAGATAGGTGTTGGCCACCATCGCAGGGCCGCCGTGCCCCGGACCGCAGACATAGATCACGTTCAGGTCGCGCGCACGGATGACCCGGTTCAGGTGGACGTAGACGAAGTTCAGACCCGGCGTCGTTCCCCAATGGCCCAGAAGCCGAGGCTTGACGTGCTCGGGCTTGAGCGGCTCGCGCAGCAGCGGGTTGTCCATGAGATAGATCTGGCCAACCGAGATATAGTTTGCCGCTCTCCAATAGCGGTCGATCGCTTCAAACTCCGATAAACCCGGACCTGTTTCGCCGTCGGTCTTGGCAACATCCATTTGAAGTCTCCTTACGGCAGAAATCTGGGGCAGCAGCACGGAACGAAAAGGCTTTCGCGAAAAGACATGCCACCTCCGCCCGGAGGAGACATTGATCGGTGTCAACTTGCACTTCAGATTCGAGACGCGCGAGGAGAGCGAGCCGCTGGGACCGCCGCCACGGAAACGGAACACGCGGCGGTCGCGAATTTGTTTCCGTTTGACACGGGTCAAGGCGCGGTCGCGCTCATCTGCCAATTTACGCGGGAACAAAGAGACACGCTCGGCGATGCAACAGAAGTATCGAATCATGACCACCACGGCTCTGCTCCTGGCGAGCGTTGCAAGGCCTGCAATGGCCGAGGACGCCCAAGTTGCACGCGGCAGGGCCCTCGTTGAGGCGAACTGTTCGCGTTGCCATGCGGTAACTCGGACCGATGCCAGCAAGCACCCAGAAGCGCCGGCATTCCACACGCTCTGGAAGCGCTACCCGATCGATGCTCTCGAAGAAGCCTTCGCCGAAGGGATTTATGTCGGCCATCCGGACATGCCGGAGTTCGTGGCCGACCCTGACCAGATCGCCGCCATCATCGCCTACATCGAGTCGATTCAGGACTGACGGCGGCAACCAAGGAACCAGAACCATGACTGAACAAGTAAAATGCATTCTCGTGGGCGTAGCCGCGAAGGACGATTTCTCGGCGACGCCGGCGCTCGAATTCGCCATTGCTCTCGCAAAAAAGCACGGCGCCTGTCTCACCGTCTGCGCCCTGCCCCCCGCCTTCTATGTGCCTGTCACACGCACCGGCGGATCCGCGTCCGCCATCCTCAAGAGCGAGATCGGACGTCTCGAGGAGATCACCCATCGATCCGCACGCAGTGCGTCGGAGCTCGTCAGCAAGGCCGGGGTCTCGTGCATCGCCGAGCACACGCTCTCGCCGCTTGAACCCAGAACCGGTCGTCTGGTGCGCCTGGCGCGCGTGAACGACGTCACCATCCTCGATGCCGCCGAGCCCGAGGATAACGCCCAACGCGCCGCGATCGAAGATGTCCTCTTCGACAGCGGCCGACCCGTGCTGGTCATACCGCAGACAGGAGGAAACGCAGCACCCCGGCGCATCGCCGTTGCCTGGGACGGCAGCGCCCGTTCGGCACGTGCGGTGGCCGACGCCCTGCCTTTCCTCAAGCAGGCAGGCGCCGTTTTCGTCGTCACCGTCACGGGCGAAAAGGATCTCTCGCGTATGGCGCCGGGTGCCGATCTTGCCACTCACCTCCTTCAGCACGGCGTTTACGAGCCGCACTTGGAGACGCTTTCGGCGATCGACGACGATGCGTCGGCAAGGTTGCGCAAATTCGTAAAGGACGAGTCCATCGATATGCTCGTCATGGGCGCATTCGTCCATTCACGCTTCCGACAGGCGATCCTCGGCGGCGTTACGCGTTCGCTGCTGGACGACGTTCCCGTGCCACTTTTCATGGCGCATTAGGGGAGTGCGGCATCAACACGGCCCGGCAGTTCGCGAACGTTAGCGGGGCGCTAGGTGTTTAATCCCGCATTTTGATGGTGCAATCTTTTCCCATGAATGGAAGGAGGCACTATGGGACAAGTTCACCACGGGAGCGCCACGACGACAGCGGCAGTCCGTCGAGCGATACAACATAGTCAAGAGAGCCTGAGGACACTGGCCAGGCGCTACGGGATCAACCAGAAGACCGTGGCGAAATGGAAAAAGCGCACATCGGTTGCCGATTTGCCGACCGGGCCGAAGGAACCGCATTCCACGGTGCTATCGCTGGAGGATGAGGCCGTCATCGTCGCCTTCCGCAAGCATACGCTGCTGCCGCTCGATGACTGCCTCTATGCCCTTCAGGCGACGATCCCGCATCTGTCCCGATCATCATTGCATCGCTGCCTGGAGCGCCATGGCATCTCGCGACTGCCCGATGTCGGGGGCGACAAGCCAGTCCGGAAGAAGTTCAAGAGCTATCCGATCGGCTACTTCCACATCGACATCGCAGAGGTGCAGACGGCTGAGGGCAAGCTCTATCTGTTCGTGGCCATCGACCGGACATCAAAGTTCGCTTTCGCCCAACTCCATCTCAAAGCCGGCAAGATGATTGCGGCGCAGTTCCTGCGCGATCTCGTCGCGGCGGTGCCCTGCACCATCCACACCGTACTGACCGACAACGGCATCCAGTTCACCAGCTACGCCCGTCACAAATATGCGTTCCACCACATCTTCGACCGGGTCTGCGACGAGAACGGCATCGAACACAGGCTCACCAAAATCAACCATCCGTGGACGAACGGACAGGTGGAACGGATGAACCGGACCATCAAGGAGGCGACCGTCAAGCGCTTCCATTACGACAATCATGACCAACTGCGCCGGCATCTTCAGGACTTCATCGATGCATACAACTTCGGGCGAAGGCTGAAGACGCTCAAAGGCCTCACACCTTACGAGTTCATCTGCAAACGATGGACTTCAGAGCCGGATCGATTCATTCTCGATCCAATCCATCAAATGCCGGGACTGAACACCTAGCGGTTCAGCGATTACCGACCCGGAGAACAAGGGATGGAAATCCTCGCGATCAGCCTTGCCCTGGAGCTGTTCACCATTGCCGGCCTGCAGATTCGGCGCTGGCTGGACAAACCGGCATGCCGCGCGGGTCTGGCGCAGTCTGGCGGCGCAGGCCGATGCATCGCCTCCGGAATTCCACCCGTCCATGGTCCAGGGGCTACCCGAACCCGCCCGCCGCTTTTTCCTTTTCACCATTGCGCCCGGCAGCCCTATCCGCACCGTCGAAAATCGCCGCATCCTCGAAACCACTCATTCATCATCGGGATCACTGAATACGGTTCCTGCGCGGCGTTCCAGAATGGCGAGCGCATCCTCAAGCGCACCAATGCCGGCGATGCCACCGGTCGCCCTGACAAAGGCGCTCGCTGCCTCGACCTTCGGCCGCATCGAGCCGGCCGGGAAGTCTCCCGGATCGAGCTCGCCTGACACGGCTTTGCGGATTGCTGTTTGGTCTGGTTGGCCCCAGTTCCGATAGACAGCATCCACATCGGTCAGCATCAGCAGCGCGTCGGCACCCAGGTCTTGCGCCAGGAGTTCCGCCGACCGGTCCTTGTCGATCACCGCTTCCACGCCCATCAGGCCGCCGTCGGAACGGCGGACGATCGGAATGCCTCCGCCGCCGGCGCAAATGACAATCACATTCTGCTCAAGCAGCAATTTAATCACCGACACGTCGGGTATGTGCTTCGGCAGAGGCGAGGCCACGACACGGCGATACTTGTCCCCGTCCGGCGCAACCGCCCAGCCGCGTGATTTCGACAAGCGCTCTGCTTCCTCCCTTTCATAGACGGGGCCGACCGGTTTGGTCGGGTGCCGAAAGGCGGGATCAGCCGGATCGACCTCGACCTGCGTCAGAAGGGTCGCGACTCGGGGGCCCTGGGGAAGCGCGTTTTCAAGCTCCTGTTCGACGAGATAACCGATCATGCCTTCCGTCTCGGCGCCCAGCACGTCGAGCGGATAGGCTTCGTCGGGCTTGTAGGCGGCCGATTGCAACGCGAGGAGACCCACCTGCGGCCCGTTGCCGTGGCAGACCACGACGCGATGGCCGGCCCGCACGACCTCCGCTATGGCCGCCGCCGCGCGCTTCACATTGGCGCGCTGGTTCCCGGCCGTCGGCGGCTCTCCGCGCTTAAGCAGCGCGTTGCCGCCAAGGGCGATGACGACCAGCATCTTTCACCCCCCGATCGTCGCCACGAGGACGGCCTTGATCGTGTGCATGCGGTTTTCCGCCTGCTCGAAGACGACCGAGGCGGGGGATTCGAATACCTCCTCCGTCACCTCCATGCAGTCGATGCCGAATTCCTCGAAGATCTTCTCGCCCATCTTGGTCTCGCGGTTATGGAAGGCGGGCAGGCAGTGCATGAACTTCGCGTGCGGGTTGCCCGTCGCCTCCATGACTTCGGAGGTGACGCGGTATTTCGTCAGCCGTTCGATGCGCTCGGCCCAGACCGATTGCGGCTCGCCCATGGAGACCCAGACATCCGTGTATACATAATCGCACCCCTTCGCGGCTTGCTCGATGTCCTCGGTGAGCGTGATCCTGGCGCCAGTGCGGGCCGCGATCTCACGGCATTGGTCGACCAGCCGCTGATCGGGCCAATATTGTTCCGGTCCGCAAAGCCGCATATCCATGCCGATGAGCGCCGCGCCGACCATGAGCGAGTTGCCCATATTGTTGCCGGCATCGCCCAGGAAGGCGAAGGACACGGCCGACAGGTGCTTGCGCGTGTATTCACGCATGGTCAGGAAATCGGCCAGGATCTGCGTCGGATGGAACGCGTCGGTCAGGCCGTTGTAGACCGGCACGCCGGCATGGCGGGCAAGCTCTTCGGCGAGATCCTGCCCGAAGCCGCGATACTCTATCGCGTCGTAAAGACGGCCGAGCACACGCGCCGTATCCTTCATGGACTCCTTATGGCCGATCTGGGTTCCCGTGGGCCCGAGATAGGTGACATTTGCGCCCTGATCGTACGCAGCGACCTCGAAACCCGTCCGGGTGCGGGTTGAATCCTTCTCGAAGATAAGGGCGATGTTCTTGCCCTTCAGGCGCTGCTGTTCGTAGCCGCCATATTTGGCCTGCTTCAGAGAGGCGGAGAGCCTCAGGAGAAACCGGAGATCATCCGGCGTGAAGTCGAGCAGCGTCAGGAAGCTGCGTCCGTGGAGATTGACGGGCATGGTCTTGGCCTTTGGGGTTGGGATCAGGTGGGATCGCGGATGAGCGGGCAGGTCATGCAATGTCCGCCACCGCGGCCGCGTCCGAGCTCGGCGCCGGGGACGGTGATGACCTCGACACCGGCCTTTCTCAAAAGATAGGATATTCGGCTTGCGCCCCATCCTCGGACGGTGATGCGGGAAGGTGCTGCGCTTCGAGCTGATGATAGAACGTGGTCTGTCGCGACAGCCACAAGCATCAGGAAAGGAAGCGCAGCATG
>NZ_JAOANW010000021.1 GCF_026162365.1 Nitratireductor luteus
AAATGTGGAATATATCTATCGCTTATACTGAGGCTGACGGACAGAACAACTTCTTCTGAGGTGCGGAAAAGCGGCCCCAAGCCAAAGAGAACGCGATTTACGCACTGCGAAAATACTGAGATGAGACGACCTGTGCTGCAGTAACCGTGTTTCGCACTCATCTCTATGCTTCCGCGCTGAAAGAACGGAAGCATCCGGAGTATGGGTTTGGTATCCGCCATGCTCGCTCCGCTCACCCGACCAGTTTCCTTATCTGTTTTTACGGCTGCGGTCGACAGACTCTCCAGCGTCAAATGGACCTTGCAGTCGACACGCGAACTTGCCGAAACGCGAGGCTGTCAGGCTAGAGCAGATTCGACTTGTTCTGGGTCATAGCCGGCTGCCTCGAAATAGTGCCTGCATTGGCCGGCGATGAACGCGGAGAGGCAGTTTGGCCTACAAGCGGGATCACGGAACAGGGCCGGCGCCCTGACTGAAGTTAATGTCGCCGCCTTCGTCACTGTCGAGGAAATCGCCAGCAACTGGATTCCCCTCCACAAAGACGCTCACGTCGGTAACCTCCTGCGTCGACAAGCGCGCGGACCAGCTTTTCAGCGGTCATCGGCGTATTGCTGGACGGCTTCAGGATGCGCGCGCCACCGCGACCGTTTCGACAAGTTCCTGTATTGCCTTCGCGCATTCCGGGTCACCCGAATGAATGCCGTCCGCCAGTGCGTGTTGCAGATCTTCGAGTTGCTCTTCGTAGCGCTCCAGGACGGCCGGATGCAGCGATACGACCTCGAAGGCGGATGGAGCTTTCTCCAGTTCTGCAAGAACCGCCTCACGCTCATGGTAAAGTTCAGTCGAGCGCGGACCAATTACGTGGGGATCGCCCATTCCCTGGCGAGGTGATCAACCATCCCGTCAATCTCTCGCAAGGAATGCCCGCGCATTTCAGCAGAAGCGCCAGTATGTCCAAACGGCGGTGTCTCCGGCTATGCCTGTGGACGGCTTTCCTCGACCAGCCGTGCACACATGAAGGCAGGAGGATTTCCGCGGTCGCTCTCCAGAGATCGATACAGCTTGCGAATGTCGGTCGCCGTCACACCGTCGGCGGCCATCAGCTTGCGGACGATTGGTTCTGACAGGATTTCGTCGAGCGTCAGTCTTTTCTCATGTGCCATGCGTGACCTCAAACGTCAGTTCTCGATTTCCAGCATCATAGGCGGGAACGGTGACCAGCTGATATCGTCAATTTGGCCGATATGTGTGGCCAGATGACTGTGTCCACCGTGTCAACTGTGAACAATGTAGTGCCGAACATGAGATCGGTTGGGCTGACTCCTCCCAGATGGCTCTCTTGGGTGCCGGTGCCATTATAGCGGTGCTCGCCAGAGCAGTGTATACGGGGATCAAACGGACTGCAGCCGCCTCGGAAGTGCGGCCGGCCGCAGTGCAGCATCATGGATGGTGCTGACGTGGCGCCCCGAGAAGCGCCTGTTTTACGCTGGTGGGCGGATAAAGATAACGTCCTATATCGCACTTTATACAAAGCTGACGTACAACAACGCCGATCAAAATGACCAGGGAGGCCCTGATGAAAAAGCATGTTGCAACGCTGTGCGCGGCGGCCATGGCGTTTTCGCTCGCGGCTATGCAAACCGCGCCGTCTATCTCCGCGCCATTGTATCCGGCGCCCTCGGCGACACCCTCCAACGGCAAGATGCTTCAAGAGGTAACCCACGAGAGCTGGCGCCATGACCGCGACTATCATCGCTACAAGAAACATCGTCACCGTCGCGGCAATGCGGGTGCATTCTTAGGCGGGCTAGCGGCGGGCGCAATCCTTGGCGGGCTGCTCAGCCAGTCGTCGCGCGCCGCACCCGTCTACCGGGGTGATCCGCATGTGCAGTGGTGTTTGCAGCGGTACCGTTCCTATGACGTGCGCACGGACACCTTCCAACCGTATAGCGGACCGCGGCGGTATTGTAACTCACCCTATCGATGAGGCCCGGTAAATAGCAGAGCCCCACGGCAAGGTGGCACGAGACCGAGCGCACGGCGCGCTATCCTATCCATTTGTGCAGCACTGGCATCGAAAGATGATCTTGCTGAGAGATGGAAAATGCACCCTGATGGTTCTTCACCAACATTGGGGGGGGAGGCACATGGCCCAAGAAATCGACGCATCGGCACAACTGATCTATGAGGTGGTGACCGGCAGGGATTGGTCGACGGCCGACGATGACGAGCGCCGTGTTTGTCGTGCCAAAGCCCGTGAGGTGCAGGCTGGTATTAAGGGACCCTGGCCCACTCACCTGGCCGCCCGCACACCGCAAAGCGGCGGCCGCCAGTCGAGAATTTAGATAGAACAAACTCTGGACTACTCTGGACCAAGTCACCGGTTTCTGTGAGCGGAGCGGTGTCTCGTCAAGCCAATCCGCACGGCGGTCATGCCGGCGAAGTCGTCGACCGATCTTTTCCGGTGCAGCCGCAAGCGGGTACCGCCTTCATGTCCATATCAAGCGGGTACCGCGGCCATATTCGGCGCCCGTCCGTGGGCCGAGGCACGCTGGGCCGTGGCCATCGCCATCCCGTGCTGAAGCGAACGCGTTGGGGTCTGCACATCATCGCCATCGGCGGCAACCTGGCCGGTGCGGCCGAGGTCGGCACCAAGGTGAGACCCGTCAAGATCGGCAATTTCGTGTTGTGCAGCGTGCTCGGCGGTCTCGCCATCCCGGGCGCTTTCCGCATCGGCTCGATCGATCCGCTCGCCGGCGGAACCGAAATCATGTTCGCGGCGATCACCTCGGCTGTCATCGGCGGCACGCTTCTGACCGGCGGGGTGGGCACGATCGTTGGCGCGCTTCTGGGCGCTCTGGTGCTCGGCATCCTCAAGGACGGCTTCACCTTGCTCGGCGTCAGCGCCTACACAAGGCCTGTGATGGTGGATGGAAACGGTTCCGAGGCTCTGCGTGCCGAGCACATCTCGATGTCCTTCGGCCGGGTGCGGGTCCTCGCCGACATCAACTTGCGGCTTGGCCGCAGCAAGATACTTGGTCCCATCGGCGACAACGGCGCCGGCAAGTCGACGCTGATGAAGACCTTTACCGGTAATCCCGGCCGACTGGAGGCCAGCTTTATCTCGACGGCAAGTCCGTCACGGGCAGCACGCCTTTGAAGGTAAGGACGAAATCGACGCTTCGGCTACGTCCGACAACACCGCTGAATGCGCTCTGGGTTCCGATTCCGCCCCAACCCTACCGGCGCTTTTGTGCAGGGCCGATGTCATGCAGGTTCAATGCCGTTCCGACCAGGGCGAGGTGGGAGAAGGCCTGCGGAAAGTTGCCGACCTGTCGGCGCAAGCGAGGGTCGTATTCCTCGGCGAGCAGTCCGACATCGTTACGCAGCGCCAGGAGGCGCTCGAACAGGGCGCACGCCTCCGCATTGCGGTTCTGCAGGGCGTAATTGTCGGCCAGCCAGAAGCTGCAGGGCAGGAAGGCGCCCTCCCCGGGCGGCAAGCCGTCGACGTCCTGCTGCGTGCGATAGCGCATAACCAAGCCGTCCACCACCAGTTCGCGCTCGATCGCGGCGACCGTGCCGAGGACGCGCGGGTCGTCTGGCGGCAGAAAGCCGACGATCGGGATCAGAAGGAGGCTGGCGTCGAGCTCTTTGCTGCCGAAGCTCTGCGTGAAGGTGTTGCGCCGACGGTCAAAACCTTGCTCGCAAATCGTTGCGTGCATGCGGTCGCGAAGCGCGCGCCAGCGCTCGAGCGGAGCCTCGAACCCAAAGTGCTCGGCATCGTGCAAGGCGCAATTGAGCGCCACCCATGCCATCACCTTGGAATAAGTGAAATGCCGCGGCCCACCGCGAACTTCCCAGATACCCTCATCCGGCTGTTCCCAGACCGCCTCCAGGTGGTGGATCAGCTTCTCAAGCAGGTCCCAGCCGGATGGCACCGGCGCGAGACCGTGATTGCGCGCCTGGTGGAGGGCGTCGAGGAGTTCGCCGTAGACGTCGAGCTGCAGTTGATTGCAAGCCGCGTTGCCGATGCGCACAGGGCTGGAGCCCTGATAGCCGGGCAGCCACGGTACCTGCCATTCGTTCAGCTGTCGCTCGCCGGCCACACCATACATGATCTGTATCTGCTCGGGACTGCCGGCGGCACTGCGCAGAAGCCATTCCCGCCAAGCCCGCGCTTCCTCCACATAGCCGGCCGACATGAGCGCGATCAGCGTCATCGTGGCATCGCGCAGCCAGCAATAGCGGTAGTCCCAGTTGCGCGGGCCGCCGATCTGTTCGGGCAGCGAGGTGGTGGGGGCGGCAACGATCCCGCCGGTGGGAGCGTAGGTCAGCGCCTTCAGCGTCAGCAGAGAGCGCTGGACCGGTTCCTTCCAGGCTCCTTCATAGGTGCACTGTTTGCACCAGTCGCGCCAGAAGGTCTCTGTTGCCTGTAAGGCGGCACGCCAGTCGAGGGCCCCCGGCGGGGGCAGGTGGGACGGCCCGTAGGTCAGCACGAAGGGAACGGATTCGCCCTTAGCGACGGTGAATTCCGCGACGGTGGCGTGGTTCTCGCCGCACAGCCTGATCGGCGTGCGCAGGGCGACGGCGTTCGGCCCTGCAACCGCGCAGAGGCCCGAACCGTCCTCGAGCCGCGTGACCCACGGGACGGAGGCACCGTAGTCGAACCGTAGCCTGAGGTCGAAGCGCATTGTCACCTTGCCGGACCGCCCTTCCACCAGCCTGACGATGGAGGAGTTGGGCTGCCCCAGCGGCATGAAATCTATGAGGGCGACCTCGCCCTCGGGCGTTTCGAAGACGGTCTCCAGGACCATCGTGCCGTCACGATAGGCACGCCGCGCACGAGCCGCCGGATCGGCGGGGGAAAGGCGCCAGCGACCGTGCTGTGCCGTGCCGAGCAGGGCGGCGAAGCAGGCGCCGCTGTCGAAGCGTGGCCAGCACAGCCAGTCGATGGACCCATTGCGGCCGACGAGCGCGGCCGTGGTGCAATCGCCGATCAGCGCATACTCTTCGATGGGGAGCGGCAGATCCGGCTCGGCATGAGGTGAAGGCTTCGCCGAGGGGTTGCGATGCCCGAGTTTCCGGTCGTCGGCGGGGGCGGTGGGGCGTTGGCCGCGCTCGCGGGTTCCGCCGGGGCCCGATCCTTGCCCTTGTCCCAGCCCTAAATCTTTGACAATAAGGCGGACGATACCGTCGGTGGGAGAAGCGATATCGACCGTGATCGCGGGCTCCTCCGGCGAAGGCGCTTCGAGCACCGCCATCTGGCTGGCGAGCAAGTCGGGCGGCATGAAGTGGCCTTTGCGGACTGCAAGCCGTGCTGCGATCAGTGTCTGTTCGCCGCACAGATACACGAACCGAACCTCCGGCCGGCCTGCGGCGAGGAAGTCGCGATAGCTGCGCTTCAGCGCAGAGCATGTGATGACGCCTGCACTGCCGGCCCGCCGCCACTCGTCGATCCACACCCGGACTTTCTCAAGCCATGGCTTGCGGTCGGCATCGGTGAGCGGGGTGTCGGCGTACATCTTTTCGATATCGGCGGCGGGATGCAGGTCGTCGCCCTCTTCGAAGGGCCAGCCTAGCCGTTGGGCGAGCGCCTTTCCGATCGTCGTCTTGCCGGAGCCGGAGACGCCCATTACGACCAGGATCGGATGTGGTCGATCAGAGGAAGCCACGAATGCTGCGGCCTTTTCAATGGCGGTCTCGCTTGGGTTGGTCATTGTCTCCCCCACTTCATGTACCAGGGCGAAGAGGCAGCCAGGCGCGGCCGTCACGCGTCATGAGCGTATCGGCTGCCAAGGGGCCGCTGCCGCCGGACTCATAAAGCTGCACGCCGTCGCTGGCCTGAGCCCAACAGTCCAGGAATGGCTGCACCGCGCTCCATCCCGCCTGGATGTTGTCGGCGCGCTGGAAGAGCGTGGGATCGCCGATCAGGCAGTCGTAGATCAACGTCTCATAGCCGGTGGAGGGCTCCGCCGCAAAGTAATCGGAATAGCGGAAATCCATGTCCACCTCGCCGAGCCGCACTGTGCGACCGGGCACCTTGGCGGCGAAGCGCAGCGAGACGCCTTCGCTCGGCTGGATGCGGAAGACCATAAGGTTCGGATCTGGCAGACCAGCCGGCGTGTCCCGAAAAAGGATGCTTGGCGCTTGCTTGAACTGGATGGCGATCTCGGTGCGCCGAACGGCCATCGATTTGCCGGTCCTGATGTAGAAGGGCACGCCCGCCCAGCGCCAATTGTCGATCATCAGCTTGAGGGCGACATAGGTCTCGGTGTTGCTGTCGGGCGAGACGTCCGGCTCCTGTGCGTAGGGGCGCATCGGGCGGCCGCGCACCGAGCCTGCATCATACTGGCCGCGTACCAAGTTTTCCATGGCCTCCTCGGGAGACCAGCGGCGCACCGCCTCGATCACCTTGGCCTTCTCCGAGCGCACCGCATCCGCGTCGAAGGAATTCGGCGCCTCCATGGCGGTCATGGCCAGCAACTGGAACATGTGGTTCGGCACCATGTCCCTGAGCGCACCGGTGGTATCGTAAAAGCGGCCGCGTTGCTCGACACCGACGGTCTCGGCGGCGGTGATCTGCACGTGGTCTATGTGGTCGCGGTTCCACAGTGGCTCGAAGAAGCCGTTGGCGAAGCGCAGCACCATGATGTTCTGGACCGTCTCCTTGCCCAGGAAATGGTCGATCCGATAGAGTTGGCTTTCCCCGGCAACATTGAGGATGCGGCGGTTGAGCGCCTCGGCGGAGGCAAGGTCGGTGCCGAAAGGCTTTTCGATGACGATGCGCCGGAAGCCGTGCTCCGTCTCCCGCGAAAGGCCGACAGCGCCCAGCTGTTCGATGACCGTGCCGAAGAAGCGCGGTGCGGTGGCGAGGTAGAAGACGGCGTTGGCATGACCGCTTTCCTTGGCGCGCTTTTCCAGGCGCCCGGCAAGGCGGTGATAGGTTTCCGGGTTATCGAAATCACCTGTGAGATAGCCGAGGCGTCCGGCAATCCAGCCCCAGGCCTCCATATCAAGCGCCGTTGCCTCGAATTCCCCGCCTCCTCCCGTCACAAGGGCCTGCATTGAGTTGGTGAGATAGGCGCGGAAATCGTCCTCGCTGCGCTCGACATGGTCGACGCCGATCACCTCGAAGGCCGTGTCGAGCGCCTTTTCCCTGGAGAGGTTGTAGAGCGCAGGCATCAAAAGTCGCTTTGTCAGGTCGCCGGAAGCGCCGAAGATGACGAGCGTACTCGGCGGCGCCGGTTCGGTGTCGTCGGGGAGATGGCAGGCTGCGACAGGGGACTTCATGATCAACCTCCTGATGGACGCTCGACATGGCCGCCGAACTTGAAGCGCATCGCGGAGAGCAGCCGCTCGGTGAAGGTGGACTCCTTGCGGGAGCGGAACCGGGCATAGAGGGCGGCCGACAGAACCTCCGCCGGAACAGCTTCCTCCATTGCCGCCATGACTGTCCAGCGCCCCTCGCCGGAATCGGCGACCGCGCCGGAGAAGGCCGACAGCGCTTCGTCCTCGGCAAACGCCATGGCACCGAGATCGAGAAGCCAGGGGAGACGATGCTGCCGCGCCTCCAGACCTCGGCAATGTCGGCGAGATCGAGATCGTAGCGCTCGTCAGCGGGCAGCATCTCCGAGGCCCGGCCCTTCAAGATCGAGGCCCGACCCTTCAAGATGTCGAAGCCCTCGACATAGGCCTGCATCAGGCCGTATTCGATTCCGCTATGGACCCCTTCACGAAGTGACCGGCGCCCACCGGGCCGGTTCCCCTGGTGCCGAGGCTGCTGTTTGCGTGGCGCTACACCGCCGTCGCTATGCTGGTTCGTTACTTCTGATCTTGACGGAATCTCGCCTTCACTCTGATGGGCATGCGGCAACCACCGAGGTGCTGGCAGAAGTGATGCTGCAGGAATGCGCCTCGTCGCCGGGACACTTCTTCGATGCGCCATCGCGCGGTCAGCTTGACGGCCAACAGCATCGGGCGTGAGGCTCAAAACCGCAGATCCGCCGGCGAAAGGATCTCGACAATCCGCAAGCGCGGATCACGCAGGGCTTCGGTCTCCGCCGGACTCGTCGCCATTTCCGGATGCGCCATGACATCCGCGGGTCCCAGCGCGGAGAAATCCAGCATCGTGCGCATGGAAAGATCCGACAGCGTGACCTGGAAGATGCGGAACGGGTCGAGTTCGAGCGTTTCGAGATCGTGCAGAAGGTCGGCCTGGGAGAGCACGAAGGCGGAAATGCGCAAGGCGCCGTCGCTACCCCTGTAGGCGATAAGTTTCCAGAAGCTGCGCGGAAGGAGCGCGTCGCGATATCTGGTGTCGTCGTCGGCGAAGATCGGTCCGCCGAAGACAGAGATCCGGATGTCCTGCGCATCCGCCTGCTCGAGCGCCAGGTTTTCCAGCTCGCCCCAAAGACCCCTTCTGCTCGACTGGTTGAAACGCTCGTGCTGGGGCGCGATGTTGGTGAAAAACGACGAGTCGCGGTTGGCCTGATCGGCCTCGGCCACCGGCCCCCAGCACAGATCGGCCCGCCGGGCGATGTGGCCCCGGTCGAGCTTGTTTCCGGCATAAAGCTTCTCGCCGAGTTGGTGCTTCGGCTCGATGCGCGGATCGAGCTTGAAGGCGCGGCGGGGCAGGATCACCCGGCGCGTCCCGTCCACATTCCATGCCACGAAGCGCGCCATCCGCCGGCGCGCGCTCAGACAGACTGAGAAATGCGTGTAGGGGATGGTCTGTGAGCGGCCGAAATTCACCGCGTCCCGCTTGAGCGACAACGACAGGCCGGGCATGGGAACATGGAGTCCCAGGAAATCGGGATCGTAGCCGGTGCGCGGCACCGCCGTCTCGAGCCGGTCGTCCGGCAGAATCTGGTCGGGCCGCGGCTCCAAAATGAAATCGAGCTTCTTCTGCACCGACAGGGCGTAGCAGGCGAGCGCGTGCTCGTCCGCGCTCGATTCCACTTCGCCGGCGAAATGCAACCCGGCGAAAAGATCGGTCGCCGCGCCATCCTGAGAAATGAGCCAGGCAGCACCCGAGTCCCCGCCCATGCTGATTTCGCCATCTTCCCGGGTGCGCTCGGGGTCCACGCCGATCTCGAAGCAGCCGATCACCCGCACGCCCGCGGGTGGGCCGTAATTGAGCCTGGCCATCACGTCGACGCGGCGAACGATGCCGTATGTAATGCCGGTCGTCCTGCCGGATTTCACCACCCGATCACCGAGTGCCACCCGCGCAAGCCTCTTCGGCACCACGTCGAGTTCGAGGACGCTGCGGTCGTGGCCGCGTGTGCGAATGCGGGCCAGCGCGCAATCACCGGCTGCACCCAGATGGCTGCGCAGAAGCTCGCCACAGAAATTGCCTGCGAGATTGTTGTCGTCGAACGGACCGGGCTGGACGATCGGGGCACCGATCGCGCCGCGATTTCCGTGCAGCACATGCCAGTTGGAGAGGATGGAGGGCGCGCCCGTAGCGCGGTCGAAGACGATGAGGCCGATCGTGCCAGCCGTCTCCTCCACATGGGCGACACTGATGCCGGGACGCATGGGATCGGCACGCATGCGCCGCTCGCCCAGCGTCTCGGGCTCGACCACCTCGAAGGAAGGCCGGTAGTCGCGCTCGATCACGTCGGTCGGCACCTGCCGCCCCTCGACTTCGATCGTCTGCGGAATGCGCCAGCTCCCCAAGCTCTCGATAGCGAACTCGCTCTTCTCAGCCACAGTGAACTGCAGGCAAACGGGGCCGGTGCCATTCTTCAAGCCGATGCCCACAGAGGTGATGTTCGGATCCTTCAGATAGTCGGCGCCCTTGGCCCGCACATGCCGGCGCAGCGCATCCTCCAAGGCCTTGTCCCCTCGCCCCGCGCCTTTTCCCCTTCGCTTCTCCGCCACGGCCACCTCCGCGTCTGGCACTCAGGTCACCCGCCTCCATATCATTTTTGCGCCATGACGGCGAGTTGTCGTGCCGGCCGACAATCCTTCCGGAAACTCTGCAGGAGCACTTCTGACAGAACGCCATCCGGCTTGCTGTCGGGACAGTCAGACCAGGACCATGATGCCCGCCCACAGCACGACGGCCACCTCCGCCAGCCGCGCCCATATCGGCGGGCCGGTGTAACGGGCCGCGCTGCGATGGACGCCGACGACCGCGACCAGCAGATAGGGCAGCGGAAGAAAATGGACCGCCAGCGCGGCTGCCGCCGGCGCCCCGGCGGCAAAGAGCGCGAGAGCCGACCCTGTGGCCAGCAGGCTGGCCAGCGTGCCATAGATGAGCGCGTATTCCCAGAACGCGCGCCGCAACGGAAGCTGGCCAGCCCACAATGCGCGCATAGGCTACTCCGCGTCGGCCGGCTTCTCGGCCGGCACGGCCGGGCTGCCCGGCACCCAGCCCGTGGGCAGCACATGCGGCTCGGCAGGCGGCGCGCCACGCGTGCGGATGAGCGAGAGGACGATCGATCCCCCGATCAGTACCACCGTGATCAGCAGCGCAAGCTCCGTCGGAACAAACTTGCCGCCGTAGAAGTAGTTGGCGATCATCTTGGAGCCGATCACCACCAGCACCAGCGACAGCCCGTATTTCAGGTAGATGAAGCGCGGCACGATGCCGGCCAGCGCGAAGTAGAGCGCGCGCAGGCCGAGGATGGCAAAGACGTTGGAGGTGTAGACGATGAACGGATCGGTGGTGATGGCGATGATCGCGGGGATGGAATCGACGGCGAAGACGAGATCCGTGAACTCGATCATCACGAGCACGAGAAACAGCGGCGTGGCATAGACAAGGCCGTTCTCGCGGACGAAGAAGTGCTTGCCGCGATAGGTATCGGTGAGCCTGAACCGCCGTCGCACGGCCTTCAGCACGATATTGTTTTCCATGTCGGGCTTCTGGTCCGCCACGATCAGCATCTTGACGCCGGTTACGATGAGAAACCCGCCGAACAGGAGCGCCATCCAGGCGAACTGGTGGATGAGCTGCACGCCGGCGAAGATGAGGACGCCGCGCATGAAAAGCGCGCCCAGGATGCCCCAGAAGAGCACCCGGTGCTGGTACTGCGCCGGCACGGAGAAATAGGTGAAGATCAGGACGATGACGAAGATGTTGTCGACGCTGAGCGACTTCTCGATGAAATAGCCGGTCAGGAAGTCGACGCCGTCCTGCGTGCCCCGCAGCCAGAAGAGGCCGGCGCCGAACAGGAGGGCGAGAACGATGTAGAAAAGGCTCAGCCACAGGGCTTCGCCGACCTTGATTTCGCGTTCCTTGCGGTGGAGGACGCCGAGGTCGAAGGCCAGCAGCGCCAAGACGAACAGGTTGAACCCAACCCAGAGCCAGATGCTCGATTCCATAAGTTTTCTTCCGCTGATCCTCCCGTGCCGGGAGGGAGAAAATGAAAATGGACGAAGAAAGGCCGACCCATGGGGCCGGCCTTCATCGGATAATCACATCAAAAGTCGAACAGCTCGCCGAGCAACGACTTGCGCTTCTTGTGGCGCGGCTGGTCGTATCCGGACTCGCGGTATTGCGGCCGGGCCTCCTCCTGCCGGTAGGGCCTCTCCGCGCGCGGCGCCTCGGCAGGGGCGGACCGCTCGATCAGCTTGTCGAGCTCCCCGCGGTCGAGCCACACGCCGCGGCATTTCGGGCAGTAGTCGATCTCGATCCCCTGCCGCTCTGTCATTACCAGTTCCGTCTCGTCGATCGGGCACTTCATTTTCTTCTCCACGCTCTGGCCATGCCGCGGCCAATCGGGCTGCGGCTTGAGATCTTACCTGGAGGACGACGGAAGTTCGAAAAGGGTCGGCCAACAAGCAAGATGCGCATGCCGCAACTAACTCGAAGTCCGACATCGCAATGCTGCCGCATTGCCAGAGGGGCCCGGACCGCGCAAAATCTGGGGAACCGCGCGGCCGTTTTCAAGCTCCTGCGGTGAAAATTTCGAGAAGGCCGAACCAGCCTGGAAACGCCAGGCATCGGCGCGAAACAGGCTGGATAGCCGAGAGGCTCGAGGTCGCTCGCGACGTGGAGATGGCTGCGACACCAGCAGCGACCGATGCACCTGGCGGATGCACTAGTCCGGCAAGAAATCAAGGCGGACGCGGCCGTTCTCCGGATCCTCGCGGACGGTGGCTGCGACCTCGAAGACGGATCGGATGAGATCGACGGTCATCACGTCGGCCGGCCTCCCCTGGATCACCAGCGTACCATCCTTGACAACGGCGATCTCATCGCAGAACGCGACCGCATGATTGAGGTCGTGGAGGGCGGCGATGCAACTTGTGTCAAGACTCTGAAGCAGCTTCAGGAGGTCAAGCTGATGGCGAATGTCGAGGTGGTTCGTGGGCTCGTCAAGGAGGAGTTCACGGGGTTCCTGCGCCAGGGCGCGGGCAATCTGGATGCGCTGCCTTTCGCCGCCCGAAAGGGTTGACCAGAGTTGGTCCGCCCGGTCTGCCATTCCGGTCCGCGCCAGGGCGGCCGAGACCGCAGCATGGTCAGCCTCGCTCCAGGCCTCCCATGCACCACGGTGCGGAGTGCGGCCGAGGGCAACGACCTCGCGCGCGGTCAGGACGACTTCCGTGGAGACTTGCTGCTCGACGAACGCGAGCCGGCGCGCCACTTCGCGTCGCGGAACGGCCGACATTGGCCGGTGGTCGAGGAGGACCGCGCCGTCGGAGCCGCGCCTGAGCCCGGCGAGCAGGCGCAGAAGGCTGGATTTGCCGGAGCCGTTCGGTCCGACAAGGCCCAGGAGCCGCCCTTCCGGAACACGCAAGGTCACCCCCCTGACGATGGGCTGGCCTCCAGCCTCCCAGGCGATGTCGCAGGCATGCAGCGTCATGCCCCTCGCCTCGACCGCCAGAGGATGAAGGCGAAGGCAGGCGCGCCGAAAAGGGCGGTCACCACGCCGATCGGCAGGACCTGCCCCGGCACCACAATGCGCGACAGAACGTCCGCGGCGACCATGAAAACGCCGCCCGCCAGCGCCGACGCGGGGAGGAGCCGCCCGTGGGCCGGTCCGACGAGGAAACGGGTGGCATGCGGCACGACGAGACCGACGAACCCGACTGCGCCTACGAGGCTGATAATCGCCGCCGTAAGCAGCGCTGTGACGGCGAAGAGTTCCGTGCGGACGCGCGAGACGTCTATGCCGATGGAGGCGGCAGCGTCTTCGCCAAAGGCGAAGGCATCCAGCGCGCGCGCCCGGAAAAGACAGACCGCCAGACCGACCGCGAGCACCGGCAGGGCGAGAGCGGTGTCGGCCCACCGCGCTCCGCCGAGGCTGCCAAGGAGCCAGAACATGATACCCCTTGTCTGCTCGGCATTGGCCGAAGTCGTCACGATGAAGGAAGTCGCGGCATTGAAGAGCTGCGACCCGGCGATGCCCGCCAGAATGACGCGCTCCGTGCCGCCACCCGATCCGTGTGCGAGAAACGCCACGAAGGCGAAGGCAAGGCCGGCACCGAGAAAGGCGCCCCCCGGCAGGGTGACGGTTCCGGCGCCGATACCGAGAACCATCACGAGGACGGCGCCCGTCGACGCCCCGGCCGAGATGCCCAGGAGATACGGCTCCGCCAACGGATTGCGCAGCAGCGCTTGCAGAACGGTACCGCAGATCGCCAGGGCTGCGCCGGCCGAGGCGGCCATTGCCGCGCGACTGAGACGGTAGTGCCAGACAATGCCCTCGCGGATCGGATCGACGGCCAGGTCCATCCCAAAAAGGCGGTTGCCCAGGACCTTGAGGATCTCTGCCGGAGGTATGGCCACCTCACCGATTGAGATGGCGCCGGCCGCCGCAAGGAACAGCGCCGCAAGGGCGATCAGGCCGAAGGCCGGTAGGCCCAGCCGGCGGAAGGAACGTGGCCTCACTTCGGCCTGCACGTGCACAGTCACTGTGTCAGACCAAGCGCGCGCAGGCCTTGTGCGAGAATCTCCACCCCATCGACCGCCCGCAGCGTCGGGTTCATGGATTGCGCCTTCATTTCGATCAAGCGCCCTTCGCGCACCGCTGTCATCTGGCTAGTGACCGGATCATTCAGGAGGAATTCGCGCTTGGCGGCAATGTCATCGGCCGGATAACGGCGGCGCTCCATCGCGGCCAGCACGATGACGGTGGGGTCGAGCGCGGCGATCGTCTCCCAGCCGACGAGGGGCCATTCCTCCTTCGACGTTATGACGTTGCGCACGCCGACCACCTCCGAGATCCACGCCGGCGCGCCGAAGCGTCCAGCCACATAGGCGTCACCGCCTAACTCGAGTGAGGAGAACCAGTACAGGACCGAAACGTCAGCGGCCTGAAGCGCCTCGGCGTTCTCGGCTGCCTCCTCGATCCGCGCTCGGTTCTTCGCGATCAGCACGTTTCCAGCCTGCCGGGCATCGAAGATCGCCGCAATCTCTTCGATCTCCCGGTGCAACAGGTCGAACGTCCAGGCCTTGGACCGTGCGCCGTCGCCACTGCCGGCGCTGAAGGTGCTTTTGGCGCATTCGGCAGGGGAGACATAGACCGGGATGCCGAAGTCCCCGAACTGGGCGAATGTGCCGACACGGCCTTCATCGGGGCCGATGTCGCTGGCCCACTGGTTCGTGACGAGGTCGGGCCGCGTATTGAGAACCGCCTCGAAGCTCGGAGAATTGTCAGCGAGCCGCGGCAGGGGCCCGCCCTCCCCTGCAAGCTCCTCCGGCAGGGGCGCGAGCCAGACCGCGGTTCCAACGATCCGGTTGCCAAGGCCGAGTGACAGCAGGATCTCGGTCGAACCTTGTCCGACAGTGACCGCCCGGTCAGGCGCCAAGGCGAACGACAGTGTGCGCCCGCAATTCTCGACCTCAACCGGATACTCCGTTGCTTGCGCCGAGGAGGAGGAGGAGGAGGCGACGGATGCGAAAAATATACCTGCAAACAGGCCGCAAAAGCAGCCCGTCCCGCCAGTTATGGTGGACATTATCGTTCCTTTCCCGGACGCCCCGCCCGGTCTCATGACGACGAGAAGCCGCGTTGCCCGCGACTCCGGAACGGCAGTTCTCCTGACTTGCGACCCTGGTTCCGACCCCGGCCTTCCCATGCGCGTACGCACAGTGGCTCCGGCCTCCAGCGCCGGACGGGACGGAACGGTCGCCTACAGTTGCGGGGGCAGTTCCGGAATTCGCAAGACACGCTGCGGCACCGGATTCCCTTTTGAGCCCACTCGGGCACCGTTTCCGACGACAAATTATTTCGGCTAGGTGCGCTGTCAATAGACTTTTCGCGACCCCATCAGCGACGCAGCGATTCTGATCAATGCGCCATCATCGCGCCGACGATCTCATTTCCTCCTAGCGACGAGGGATAATAGGTCGGCCAGTTGGTCAGTTCTTCCAGCAAGGCCTCGCGATCATCCCCCCAATAGAGGTGGTAGTGATCGGCCTGCGCAGGCGCGATGCGGTGATCGCTGAACTGAATGAACTGCGGGGCCTCGTCGTCGCCCCCAGTCTTCCTAAAAATGAAGCGCACGCCCCGGTTGCCCTTCTTGTAGGTCAGGATCTCGTATCCATCGGTGGCGTAGCGACCTTCGACAATGTCACCATCTCTATAAAATGCGACACTGTTACCGCTGATGACGATGCGGTCGACGTCCGTCGTGTATCCCGTTTCATATTCGGCGCGGTACTCCTCGACACTCTTGTCGCCCTGTTCTGCTTTGTGCGCCATGACCGGATCCAGAGTACCATTCTGCAGATAGAGATAGACGGATTGCCAGTCGCCTTCCCAATCCGAAAGCATGCGCGCCTCGATCTGGCTTTCGTCGAAATAGCCCTTGTAGATGGCGTCGTCAGAATCGTGAGGATGATCCTGTACCCTATCCTGGTCGTGCGAATGATCATGCGCCGAATTTTCATCAACGCTCTTGTTTCCATGCGCCACTGCCTGCGCAGGAAGAAGCAGCATCGATCCTATTGCCAGCGCGCCAACATACCTAACAATCGCCGTTTGCATTTTCCGAGTCCTCTACTGGTGCTGAGTGAAGACGATGAACGCCCGTGCATTTGTAATGTTATTATGTAACGACGTTTGCATAGCCCAATGCGCTCGCTCTGACAAGGGGCGCGAAAAGCGGTCTCCTATCGCCGGGCACGAGTTTGAAAAATCACAAATGGCTGGATCGATAGCTGACAAGGTAATCGAAGCAGAGCAGCGGTGCCGCCCGGCTTGCCCCGAGGAAAGGTAGAACTGGGCAACCGTGCGCTCGAATAGCGGCAAGCGCACGGGAGGAGATGTCGGTCTACGATCCTTAATGCACGTTCGGTCTTCTACTTCCGGAAGTCTCGCAGGAAGTCGATCATCGCCCGCACTTTCTCCGGAAGATAGCTGCGGCTCGGATAGACAAGCCAAGCCGCCGTGTCGAACGTCGTGGCTGTAACCGACCGGCCGTCGATGCAGGGTTGCAGCATGCCCTTGTGGAGGATCGCGCTCAACCCGGTCAGTCGGCTCGATCGGTCCGCGCATATTCCGGCGGAATGGGGCGCGCGCGCGATCGCATAGCTCGCTACTGATGCGGCGGATGCGCATCTTGGCACGGACTTCTCGATCAAGACGAACGAGGGACGAGAACTGGTCGGGTTACCGGGCCTCTGAGGCCGTCGCCACCCTGCACCGCAATCGCGTGGCTTCGTGCGAACGATCAGAAAGGTTCGAAAACGCAGTAGCGCAGAAAATCGGGGGTGCAGTCGGCTCTAATTCGGACCAAGAGCGGCCCGTCCGATTGCGGCATGAGGTCAGCGACAAGCGGTCGGAGCAGTCTAGACGGCGTGGAGCATCAGGTTAAAATGAGGCGCATATGTGCATCGGGCTGAGATTGGAGGGAACCTTTTCGCCTGACGCGCATTTCCAGCTGTTATGAGCAAAGCTGGGGGCTTCCATGAGTGCAGAGGCAACTATAGCCGCGGCATTCGCGAGTGACGGCTACGACACCTTGCTCGTTCTCGATCAAGGGTTGCTCGACGCCCTCCCGGTCGGCCTTTACATCTGCTCCACTGACGGCATGATCCAGCGCTTCAACAGGCTTGCGACTGAGCTGTGGATGCGCACACCAAAGGCCGGCGACAACGACGAGCGCTATTGTGGATCGTTCCGGCTGTACGATCTGACCGGAAAAGTGCTTCCGCACGCCTGCACGCCTATGGAGGAGGCGTTGCGCTCCGGCAAGCCTCAGAGGGACAAGGAGGTGGTCATCGAGCGCCTGGACGGCTCGCGCATCACCGTGCTGGTCAACATCCAGCCGCTCAAGAGCGCGACGGGCAAGGTGCTGGGCGCCATAAACTGCTTCCAAGATATCACCGCAGCCAAGCGCGCGGAAGAATCACTCAAGGAAGCCGAGCAGCGCCACCAGGCGATCCTCAACGCGATCCCCGCAGCAGTTTATACGACAGATGCGGACGGTCACATCACCTATTTCAACCGCGCCGCAGCAGAGCTTGCCGGGCGTGAGCCCGAACTCGGCAAGGACAAATGGTGCGTGAGTTGGCGCCTCTATAACGAGGACGGCTCGGAAATGCCTCACGATTCCTGCCCGATGGCGGTGGCGCTGAAGGAAGAGCGCCCCGTACGCGGCGTCGAGGCGCTGGCGCAGCGGCCCGACGGGACGCGTGTGCCTTTTCGCCCCTACCCTACGCCGCTGTTCGACCCGTCCGGCGCTCTGACCGGCGGCATCAACATGCTGGTCGATGTCTCCGAAGAGCATAAAGCGCGCATACGTCTCGATGAGAGCGAGGCGAAGTATCGCCGGATTTTCGACGGCGCGCATGTGGCACTCTGGGACCAGGATTTTTCGGCGCTGGTGGAACGGCTCGACAAGCTGCGGGCCGAGGGCGTCGACGACATACGAGAGTTTTTCAAGGCCAATCCCGAGGCACTCGCTGAAGCGGTTCAGCTGGTGCATGTGCGCGATGTGAACCAGTACACCGTCGATCTCTTCGAAGCGGACGACAAGTCCGCCATGCTCGGCAAGTTGGGTGCCATCTTCCTGCCGGAGTCGGAAGAGGTGTTCCTGGACGAGATTGTGGCGATCTGGGAGGGCCGGCGGACATTCGAGAGCGAGGCGCCGGTCCGGACATTCAGGGGCCACCGTCTGGACGTGCTCCTCACCATCGCCTGGGAAGGCGAGAAATACGAGCGCTCGCTTGTCAGCATTCTCGACATCTCGAAGCAGAAGGCCGCCCAGCGCCGCTTCGAGACGCTGAACAGCGTGGCTCAAACCGTTTCCAGCGATCTCGATCTGGAGCGGGTCGTCCAGGACGTAACCGACAGCGCCACGAAGCTGTCGGGCGCGCAGTTCGGCGCCTTCTTCTACAACGTCACCGATGCCAGCGGCGAGAAGTTCACGCTCTACGCGCTGTCCGGCGCTCCACGGGAGGCGTTCGAACGCTTCGGCGTGCCCAGAAACACCGCCGTGTTCGAACCGACCTTCCGCGGAACCGGGATCGTGCGTTCCGATGACATCAGGAAGGATCCGCGCTACGGCCACAACGCGCCGCACCACGGGATGCCGGAAGGACATCTGCCTGTCGTCAGTTATCTTGCGGTGCCGGTGATCTCGCCCAGTGGCGAGGTTCAGGGCGGGCTGTTCTTCGGACACGAGAAGCCAGGCGCCTTCAGCGAGGACACGGAGCAGATCGTGGCCGGCATCGCCGCCCACGCCGCGATGGCGATCGAAAACGCCAGGCTGCTGCGCACGGTCCAGAACGAGCTGAGGCATCGTCAGGAGGCGGAGCTGAACGTGACGCGGTTGGCCTCGATCGTGGAATCCTCGCAGGACGCGATCGTCAGCAAGAATCTCGACGGGATCATTACCAGTTGGAACCACGCCGCGGAGAGGCTGTTCGGCTACACCGCCGACGAGGTCGTGGGCAGGCCGGTGACGACACTTTTCCCGGACGAACTCGTCAGTGAGGAAGATCGCATACTGGAGCGTCTCAGGCGGGGCGAACGGATCGAGCACTACGAGACGGTGCGCAAGCGCAAGGACGGAGCCGAGATCGACATTTCGCTGACCGTCTCGCCCGTAAAGGATGCGCAGGGCCGTGTCGTCGGTGCATCGAAGATCGCCCGCGACGTCTCCGAACGCAAACGCGCGGAAGAAGCGTTGGCGCGACGGATGACCGAGCAGGCGGCGCTCTACCGCATGACCGACCGGCTATATCACGGCACCAGTCTCGCGGATGCATTCGACGCCGCGATCGACGCCATCACCAGTGCGCTCGGTTGCAGGCGGGCGTCGATCCTGCTGTTTGACGAGAACCAGGTGATGCGCTTCGTGGCCTGGCGAGGACTGTCGGACGATTATCGGCGCGCCGTCGACGGCCATTCGCCGTGGACTGCCGAGACGCGCGATGCGGCGCCAATCTATGTCGCCAGCCTCGACGAAGCCGACCTCGGACCGGAGCTGCGCGCGACGATCGAGGCAGAGCATATCGCCGCGCTGGCCTTCATCCCGCTATTCAGCCAGGGCCGGGTCGTCGGCAAATTCATGACATATTACGATCAGCCGCACGACTTCAGCGCGGAGGAAGACGCGTTGGCCATCACCATCGCGCGGCAACTCGGCTTTACCGTGCAGCGCTTCCGGGCCGAAGAGGCGCGCCAACGCGCGGAACAGGAGTTGCGCACCAATCAGGAGCTGGAGCGCAAACGGGCGGCGGAACTGCAGGCGATCATGGAGGCAGTGCCGGCCGCGATTTTCATCGCACGCGATGCGGACTGCCGCACGATCGGCGGCAACAGGGCCTGCTACGATCTGCTTCGCATGCCGGCGGAGGCGAATACTTCGCTATCGGCGCCTGGCGAGGAAAGGCCGGATCATTTCGAGGTAAGGGTCAACGGGCGTGTGCTAGCGCCTGAAGAGCTGCCTGTTCAGCGAGCGGCGCGCGGCGAGGAGATAAGGGGCTTCGAGGAAGAGATTCACTTTGTAGACGGCCAGTCCCGCTTCCTCATTGGCAACGCCACGCCGCTCAGGGACGACGACGGCAGGCCGAGCGGCGCCGTGGCCGCGTTCGTGGACATCACCGAGCGGCGCGCGGCCGAGATAAACCTTCGCGACAGCGAGCAGCGCCTGCAGATGGCACTCGAAGCAGGCGGCATGGGAGCCTGGGAATGGGAAGTGGCATCCGGCAAGGTAAACTGGTCGCCGACGCTGGAGGCTATCCACGGGCTCGAGCCCGGCACGTTCGGCGGCACGTTCGAGGACTTCAAGCGGGACATTCATCCAGACGACATCGCCGCGGTTACGGCAGCGATCGAGGTGGCGGCGCACGAACGTGAGCCCTACCACGCGATCTATCGCGCTGTCCTACCCGACGGGTCGCTGCGCTGGCTGGAAACATTCGGTCGCTGCGTCGAGGACCACGACGGATCGCTGAAGAAGCTGACCGGCATCTGCATGGACATCACCCAGCGCAAGGCCGCCGAGGCGCAGCGCGAGATCATGATTGCCGAGCTCAGCCACCGTGTGAAGAACGCTTTGGCGACTGTGGTGTCGATCGCTCGACAATCCTTCTCCAAGGACGCCGACCCGAGACACGCCTACCGGTCCTTCGAGGCAAGAATCCGGGCGCTCGCGCAGACGCACGGCCGGCTTGCCGAGGCGCAGTGGGCCGGTGTCGTACTCAAGACGATACTGGACGACGAACTGGCGCCCTATCGCCACGAAGACGGGGTGAATGTGCGCCTGAACGGGCCATCGGTCTCGCTGCCGCCGAAGCCGGCGCTGGCGCTCGGCATGGCGTTCCACGAACTGGCCACCAACGCGGCAAAGTACGGCGCCTTCAGCGTCAAGGACGGTTGCGTCGAGGTCAACTGGAAGTTCGAGGGCGAGCAGCTGCGTATCACCTGGGCAGAGAGAAATGGACCGGAAGTTGCACCGCCGACCAAAACCGGCTTCGGTCGACTGCTTCTGGAGCGGGTGCTGGCCGCGGACTTCAACGGCAAAGTCGACGTCACTTACGGTCGCGAGGGGGTGCGGTGCGCCTTCACCGTTCCGATCGCTGAAGGACCACGGGATGCCGGCGGGGTGCGAGGACCGCAGGGTGGAGGGACGGCACTGTGAAGGGATCAAGCCTGCGCATTCTCATCGTTGAAGACGAGGCGATACTGGCCTTCGGGCTCGAGCAGGAACTGGTCGAGGCCGGTCATGCGACGGTGGGTCCGTTTCGCAATGTCGCCACGGCCTGCCGCGCAGCCATGCAAGAGACCTTCGACATCGCCGTCCTCGACATCAACCTCAACGGTGAGCTGGTCTATCCGGTTGCCGAGCAATTGACCCGACGCGGTATCCCGTTCCTCTTCCTGAGCGGCTACGGCAGCGAGAGCATTCCCGAGCCGTTCCGCGCCTTTCCCCGGCTAGCAAAGCCATATGACCCGACTGAGATGGCACGTATCCTGAAAGAACTGACGTAAGAGAGCGACGGGACGGATACCGCGCAATCACTAACCTACAAGCCAGCGCCAGTGCGGAAATTCCGGTTCTGGCACGCGGCGCAAAGCGGTCACCGTCGCGGAGTTCTGGACTTCGCTCTTGGTCAACTTGCACGTCGCGTTGGCGAACTCGGACTGCCGCAATGGGCGTTCGCCCACCCGTTGGTATCAAGCTGTGCCGAGCCGGGTGAGTTCCAACTCGAAGGCCGGACGATCAGAGATCAAGCCATCTGGAGTCGCTCCAATTCGAGAGCAAATACGGGCCGCCTAAGGCGGCCCGTCGATCCCGGAATTTGCGAGAAGGTTGGCTGTCCAATCCACAAACACCCGCAGCTTGTTGCTCAGGTGGCGGTTCGGCGGATAGACGACAAACAGCGGCATCGGGTCTCGCGTCCAGCCCGTCAGGACCGGCTGCAAGGTGCCGGCGGCAAAGGCATCCCTGACCATGAAGAGCGGCGCCTGGACGACGCCCATGCCGGCCTGCGCGGCGGTGATGTAGGTTATCGCCTCGTTGGTCGCGATGATATATCGCCCGTTCACCTCCACCTCTTCATGGCCGCGCCTGAAAAGGAAGGGCTGCTGGCGTCCGGTCTGCGCGCGGAAGAAGCTCACGACAAAGTGGTCCCTCTCCAGATCGAGGGGATGTTGCGGCGCGCCGAACCTTTCTAGGTATGAGGGCGCGGCGCATGTCACGAGACTGATGGCCGAAACGCGCCTGGCGATCAGGGATGGGTCGGTGAGCTCGCCAGCTCGGATGGCGCAGTCAACATTTTCTCCGAGTATGTCGATGGGCCGGTCCGATATGCCGAGATCGATCTGGATGTCGGGATAGCGATCACGAAAATCGCAGAGCGCAGGGATTAGAATCAGGTTTGCGATTGCGCCCGACATCTCGACGCGGAGCTTGCCGTTGGGCAGGCTCTGAGAGCTTGCCATGCTGCTGTCGAGCTCCTCGATCTCCGACAGAAGCCGGATGGCCCTTTCGTAATAAAGCGCCCCGTCGGGGGTTACGAGCACGCGGCGCGTGGTCCGGTTCAGGAGCTTGGTCCGCAGGTGCGCTTCCAGGCCCTGGATCAGTTTGGTGACTGTTGCCTTCGGGATGGCGAGAGAATCAGAGGCGCGGCTGAAATTGCCGGTCTCCACAACACGGACGAAGGTCCGCATGGCTGCAAGCTGATCCATGGTGCCCTCCTGTCTGCAGCTTTAGAGCTAATTATTCACACAGGTGAATAGTGAAGTCACAAATGCAGTACTTTTCACAAGGAAGAACAGTTACCATCTTCAGCACCGACGCGGTAGCCTGCGCCTTGTCCTGACAAGATGCTGTCAGGAGGAGTGTGCGATAGGACTGGCCATCTGCGCCGATGCAGTTTGCGAAAGAGCCTGAAGGTCATGAGCAGCGAGTGGACAGAGGAAGTGCTGGATGGCGACACTGGGCCCGTCCCGGTGCGTATCTATCGCGGCAGCGCGCACGCGGAAAAGCCGCCGCTCGTCCTGCATCTTTACGGCAGCACTTTTTTCGATGGGGCGTTTGCGAATGGGCAGGCGATAGCCACGCTGCTCGCCAGGGCGGGTGCGGTGGTCGTGGCGGCCGATTATTCCAAGGCGAACGAACATCCGTTCCCAAAAGCGCTCGAACTGTCGTTCAATCTCTTGGGCCGCCTGTGCAGCCTACGCTCGAAGCTGGCAGACAGGAAGTCCGCCCTTTATGTCGCCGGGGAAGAGGCGGGTGGCAATATTGCCGCCGGGCTTGCCCTGATGGCCCGCGACCAGCACTTGGGAGGGTTGCAGGGGCAGATCCTTCTCTCCCCGATGCTCGACCCGTGCATGGCGACGGGATCGTTCCGCGGGGCGGAAGCAAACCCCAAGAGCTGCCGCTGGGCGGAAGGCTGGAACCGCTATCTCGGGTTTGCAGCCAATGCCTGCCATCCCTATGCGGTGCCCGCCTATTGCGAGCGCCTCGCCGGCGTCGCTCCGGCTCTCGTCCTGACCGCTGAAGACGATCCGCTGCGCGACGAAGGCATCGCGTATGCAAAGCGCCTGCGGAGGGCGGGCGTGAAGGTGCGCCAAGAGGTGTTGACCGGCCCGACCGGGTGGCCTGCAGCCTATTCGAAATGCCGGGATACCAAACCGGAATGGGGGGAGAGAGTTCGCGGCTTCTTTGCCGAGTTTTTCCAGGAAACAGGAGCTTTTTCCCACTAGCGACCCTTTCAACCTGATCCGGCCGGGTGCCGTCAAGGAGATCATCAATGAAGAAGAATGCTCGCCGGCTCCTCTGGGGCGCCGGACTGACCCTTATTGTCTCGATTTCAGGCGCCACGCTCGTGGCTAATCTTCGGCAGGACGCACAGGCCGATACCGCGGCACCCGCGCCGATACAGGCCACGCCCGTTTCCGTTGCTGTGGTGGAGCCGCGCGAACTGATGACCTGGGAGGAATTTTCGGGGCGCCTCGAAGCGGTGGACCGAGTCGAAGTGCGCTCGCGGGTGGCGGGCGCCATCGAGATGGTGCATTTCCGCGAAGGCGCCCTCGTCAAAGAGGGCGACCTCCTTGTCTCCATCGACCCAGCACCCTATGCCGCTGCGGTCGCGCAGGCGGAAGCCCTGGCCGCCGCCGCGAAGGCACGGGTGGACCTGACCCGGCTCGAACTCGAACGCGGCCGCAAGCTCGCCGAGAACCGCACCGTCTCACAGAGCGACCTCGACCAGAGGCTTAGCGCCTATCACGAGGCGGAGGCGAGCGTGAGATCGGCCGAGGCCGCGCTGCAGGCCGCACAGCTTGATCTCGGCTATACCGAGATCCGCGCGCCAATTTCCGGCCGCGCCGGCAAGCTAGAGATCACGGCGGGCAATCTGGTCGCCGCGGGGGCCGGCTCGCCGGTGCTGACAAGTCTCGTTTCGGTCGACCCGATCTATGCGAGCTTCAGCGTAGGCGAGGAGTTCGTCACGCGCGCCCTGGCCGAGCTTCCGACCGCTTCCTCCGGCGCATTCGCCGTCGAGCGGATCCCGGTGGAGATCAGCACAACGAACGGCGAGCCGATCCGGGGCAAGCTCCAGTTCGTGGACAACGCGGTCGACACGGCAAGCGGCACCATCCGCGTCAGGGCCATCTTCGAGAATCCGGAGGGCCGCCTGATACCGGGACAGTTCGTCCGAGTGCGTCTCGGACAGCCGAACCCGCGGCCCGAGCTCGTCATCAGCGAGCGCGCCGTCGGCACCGACCAGGACAAGAAGTTCGTCTTCGTGGTCGATGGCGAAAACAAGATCGTCTACCGGCAGGTGACGCTCGGCCCATCGGCCGAGGGCCTGCGCATCGTGGAAGATGGGCTCGATGCCGGCGAGCGCATCGTCGTCAACGGCGTGCAGCGAATCCGTCCCGGCGCGCTCGTCGATCCCCAGCCCGTGGCCATGTCGCCCGCCGAACAGACGGTGGCCGGCGCGGAGACGGCGCTGCAGTAACCCAGGGGAGGCAGGGCTGCCTCCCTCATTGCTCCAATGAAAATCGGGGGTGGCCTTGCCGGCCATCCGCCGGTGCTGGTTCCGCGTCGTGAAAGGGCGGCAAGATGAATATTTCCCAATTTTTTGTTGACCGCCCGGTCTTTGCAGGCGTGCTTTCGGTACTCATCCTGGTCGCAGGCTTGCTTGGTCTCAGGGCACTGCCGATCTCCGAATACCCGGAAGTCGTGCCGCCCTCCATCGTCGTGCGTGCGCAATATCCAGGCGCCGGCCCCAAGGTGATCGCCGAAACGGTAGCGACCCCCATCGAGGAGGCCATCAACGGCGTCGAGGACATGCTTTACATGTCGAGCCAGGGCACGACAGATGGCGTGATGACGCTGACCGTCACCTTCAAGCTCGGCACCGATCCCGACAAGGCACAGCAACTCGTCCAGAACCGCGTCTCCCAGGCGGAGCCGCGGCTGCCGGAGGAGGTGCGGCGTCTCGGCATCACAACGGTGAAGAGCTCGCCCGATCTCACCATGGTCGTGCACCTGCTTTCCCCGAACGATCGTTACGACATCACTTATCTGCGCAACTACGCTGTGCTGAACGTGAAGGACCGGTTGGCGCGCATTGAGGGCGTCGGCCAGGTGCAGGTTTTCGGTTCGGGCGACTATTCCATGCGCGTCTGGCTCGACCCGCAGAAGATTGCCGAGCGCGGGCTTTCGGCAAGCGAGGTGGTGCAGGCGATCCGCGAGCAGAACATACAGGCGGCCGCCGGGGTCGTGGGCGCTTCGCCAAGCGTGCCGGGCGTCGACCTGCAGCTTTCCATCAACGCGCAGGGCCGGCTCCAGACAGAGGAGGAATTCGGCGACATCATCGTCAAGACGGGAACTGCCGGCGAGATCACCCGGCTGCGCGATATCGCCCGCATCGAGCTCGGCTCGGCCGAATATGCGCTGCGCTCGCTTCTGGACAACAAGCAGGCCGTCGCCATCGGCATCTTTCAGGCCCCGAATTCCAACGCGATCCAGATATCCGACGACATTCAGTCGGTGATGGACGAGTTGCAGCAGGTCATGCCGGAAGGCGTGGAATATCGCATCGTCTACGACACAACCCAGTTCGTCCGCGCTTCGATCGACGCCGTCGTACATACACTGCTCGAAGCCATTGCGCTCGTGGTGTTGGTTGTCATCGTCTTCCTGCAGACTTGGCGCGCCTCGATCATCCCGCTGGTCGCGGTGCCTGTCTCGATTATCGGTACCTTTGCGGTGCTGTATATCTTCGGCTTCTCTATCAACGCGCTCAGCCTCTTCGGCCTGGTGCTGGCCATCGGCATCGTGGTCGATGACGCTATTGTCGTGGTCGAGAATGTCGAGCGCAATATCGAGGAGGGCCTGTCGCCGCGCGACGCCACCTATCGCGCCATGAGGGAGGTCTCCGGCCCGATCGTCGCCATCGCCATGGTTCTGGTGGCCGTGTTCGTGCCGCTCGCATTCATCTCGGGGCTCACCGGCCAGTTCTATCGGCAGTTCGCGCTCACCATCGCGATCTCCACCGTCATCTCGGCCTTCAACTCGCTGACGCTTTCGCCGGCGCTGGCGGCCATGCTTCTGCGGGGCCACGATGCGCCGAAGGATTGGCTCACGCGGCTCATCGACCGCCTCTTCGGCTGGTTCTTCCGCGGCTTCAACCGTGCCTTCGGTGCAAGCTCCAGCGCCTATAGCGGCGGCGTCGGGCGCATCCTGTCGCGCAAGACACTGATCATGGGCCTTTATCTGGTTCTGGTGGGCGCGACGGTGTTCGTCTTCAACAAGGTGCCCGGCGGCTTCGTGCCGGCGCAGGACAAGCAGTATCTGGTCGGCTTCGCGCAACTGCCTGACGGGGCGACGCTGGATCGCACGGAGGACGTGATCCGGCGCATGAGCGATATCGCCCTCGAGCAGCCGGGCGTGGAGAGCGCCATCGCCTTTCCCGGCCTGTCGATCAACGGCTTCACCAACAGCTCCAACGCGGGAATCGTCTTCCTCTCGCTGGATCCTTTCGAAGAGCGGACGACGCCGGAATTATCCGGCGGCGCCATTGCCATGCAGCTCAACCAGCAATTCGGCGGCATACAGGAGGCATTTATCGCCATGTTCCCGCCGCCACCTGTGCAGGGCCTCGGCACCATCGGCGGCTTCAAGCTGCAGATCGAGGACCGCATCGGCCTGGGCTACGAGGCGCTGGACGAAGCGACCAGGGCGTTCCTCACCGAAGCCTATCAAGCGCCGGAGCTGGCAGGGCTGTTCTCGAGCTATCAGATCAACGTTCCGCAGCTTTATGCCGATCTCGACCGCGCCAAGGCACATCAGCTGGGCGTCGCCGTGACCGATGTCTTCGATACGCTGCAGATCTATCTGGGTTCGCTCTATGTCAACGACTTCAACCAGTTCGGCCGCACCTATTCCGTGCGCGTGCAGGCGGATGCCGATTTCCGCAGCCATGCGGAGGACATCGGCCGGCTCGAAGTCAGGTCGCGTTCCGGCGAGATGATCCCACTTTCCACCTTGCTCGACGTGCAGCAGAGCTCCGGTCCCGAGCGGGCGATGCGCTACAACGGCTTCCTGAGCGCCGACATCAATGGCGGGCCGGCGCCCGGCTATTCGTCCGGCGAGGCGGAAGCCGCCGTGGAGCGGATCGCGGCGGAGACCCTGCCGCTCGGTATCAGCTTCGAGTGGACCGATCTCACCTATCAGCAGATCTTGGCGGGCAATTCGGGTGTGATCATCTTCCCGCTGGCACTGCTGCTGGTGTTCCTGGTGCTTGCGGCGCTCTATGAAAGCCTGGCATTGCCGCTGGCCATCATCATGATCGTGCCTATGGGCATCCTGTCTGCTCTGACAGGCGTGTGGCTGACCGGTGGCGACAACAACATTTTCACCCAGATCGGCCTCATCGTGCTCGTTGGGCTCTCCGCCAAGAACGCGATTCTCATCGTCGAGTTCGCGCGGGAGCTCGAATTCGCCGGGCTGACGCCAAAGGAGGCGGCCGTAGAGGCGGCGAGGCTGCGCCTGCGGCCAATCCTAATGACCTCGCTGGCCTTCATCATGGGCGTGGTGCCGCTGGTGCTTTCAACCGGTGCGGGCGCGGAGATGCGGAATGCCATGGGCATCGCGGTCTTTGCCGGCATGATCGGCGTGACCGCCTTCGGCATCTTCCTGACGCCGGTCTTCTACGTGCTCCTGCGCGCGCTCACGGGCAACAAGCCGCTGAAGCAAACCGGAGAGGGCACGATACCCATTGCCGGCCAAACTTGATGTCGGCATTCCCGGCGACGCATCCGCTTTGACCCCGGCGTCGAGACTCACGGATCAGGGATGGTAAGATCATGCCATGCTGGTCTTCTCGGTGACGGAAAGGATGGTCGCCGGCCCACTGCTGACATTCCAGCCGTCATATCGTGCGGCATTCGCGTTTTTATCGCTGCGATTGTCGTGTCGACGCTTGGCTGATCGTCCTCGGCGTACCAGACCAACGGCCAGAGACTTGCGGGTCTGGTGAGATGCAACGAGCGGAAAAACTATTTCATGCTGAAGAGCGGACGGCCGACTCCACCTTCGTCGACAAGATCTGGCGTGCGCGGAGTGTTCCGTCCAAGGCATTCATCCCGGTTGCCGCAAGGTCACCGGGAGATGGTTCCGGTATGGGAACCTGGACATCAAAGGAGACCCAAATGCCGCGTAATCTGGTAGTGAGCGTCTACAGCTCTCTCGACGGTGTCGTTCAGGACCCTGTCGGCATGGAAAATTCCGGCCTTGGCAACTGGGTGGGGCCTTTCAGCCGTGGCGCCGAGGGTGATTACATCATGCACAAGGAGCTTCGGGCGGCCGACATCGTATTATTGGGCCGCACCACTTATGAGGGGTTTGCCCCGGTGTGGCCCACCATCGATGATCCAGCGGGCTTCGCACGCAAGCTGAACGCCATGCGCAAGTACGTGGCCTCGAACACGCTCAAGGAGGCGACCTGGACAAATACAACCGTCCTTTACGGCGACGTGGTCAGCGCGGTCCGCGATATCAAAGCTGAGAACGGCGGAGACATTGTCGTCTATGGCAGCGTGGGCCTCGTCCATTCTCTTCTGCCTCACGGCCTTGTCGACAAGGTACACATGCTGATCTATCCGACCGTGCTCGGACGCGGCACCCGACTCTTTCCGGCCGGGTACGCTTCGGCCTTCGAACTCGGAGATCTAAGGCGCCTGGAGTCTGGCATTGTCCACGCCGAATATCTTCCGAACACTGCGTGAGATGCGTCAACGAAGTGCAACTGCGGCGGAATAGATTAGAGTGCATGTAAAGGCGGCAGCGGTCCTCCGCTACCATCCAATGAAATCGATATCTGGGTCTAAAATCTTGGGGCGCTACCGCCGTTCCCACGAAACGCCCGGCTCGCGCGGCACTCGTTGAGTGGATGGCAACGAAGCGTTATCAAAATTTGTGCGGACCTTTTCGGAAGCCTTTATGCCATAAAGCGCTAGAATAAGTGGCATAGGAGGAACTGTGATGGCATCCGATCCGAAATCGAAAGCCGCCTCGCCCGCGCCACTTCGCCTTCATGTTCCCGAACCGGAAGTGCGGCCCGGTGACATGCCCGATTTCTCGAAAGTCGAGATCCCGAAGGCCGGATCGGTCGAGCGTCCGCCGATTGACGCCGATCCCGAGTCGATCCGCAAGCTGGCTTTCTCGATTATTCGCGTCCTCAACCGGAAGGGCGAGGCCGTGGGCCCTTGGGCCGGTTCGCTAACGGACGAGGAACTCGTTCAGGGCCTGCGCCATATGATGACGCTGCGCGCTTTCGACGCGCGCATGCAGATGGCCCAACGGCAGGGCAAGACCTCCTTTTACATGCAGCATCTCGGCGAGGAGGCTGTGAGCTGCGCCTTCCGCAAGGCGCTCGAACCCGGCGACATGAATTTTCCGACCTATCGGCAGGCGGGCCTGCTGATTGCCAACGGCTATCCGATGGTCGACATGATGAACCAGATCTACTCCAACGAGCTCGATCCCCTGCACGGACGGCAGCTCCCGGTCCTGTATTCTTCCAAGGAGCATGGGTTCTTCACGGTTTCGGGCAACCTTGCCACGCAATTCGTTCAGGCGGTCGGCTGGGCGATGGCCTCGGCGATCAGCGGCGACACGCGCATCGCCGCAGGCTGGATCGGAGATGGCTCCACGGCCGAATCCGACTTCCATTCCGCGCTCGTCTTCGCCTCGACCTACAAGGCGCCGGTCGTCCTCAACGTCGTCAACAACCAGTGGGCGATCTCCACTTTCCAAGGCATCGCGCGCGGCGGCGCGGGCACCTTTGCCGCACGCGGCCTGGGCTTCGGCATTCCAGCCTTGCGAGTGGACGGCAACGACTATCTAGCTGTGCACGCCGTGGGGAAATGGGCAATCGAGCGGGCGCGCAGCAACCTCGGCCCGACCCTGGTGGAGTATGTCACATACCGAACCGGGGCGCATTCGACCTCCGATGATCCGTCCGCTTACCGACCAAAAGCGGAGTCCGATGCCTGGCCGCTCGGCGATCCCGTCATCCGTCTCAAGAACCACCTGACCGTCCGGGGCGCCTGGTCGGAAGAACGCCACAACCAGGCGGAAGCGGAGATCCTGGACGAGGTCATCAGCGCCCAGAAGGAAGCGGAAAAACACGGCACGCTGCATACAGGCGGCAGGCCTTCCGCGCGCGACATCTTCGAGGGGCTTTACGAGGAGATGCCTCCCCATCTGAGACGTCAGCGCCAGCAGGCGGGAGTCTGAGCCATGCCGCGCAAGACGATGATCGAAGCGATCAACGATGCCATGGACGTGTCAATGAAACGGGACGAGCGCGTCGTGGTCTTTGGTGAGGATGTCGGCTATTTCGGCGGCGTTTTCCGCTGCACCGCCGGGCTGCAGGCCAAATACGGCAGGTCGCGCTGTTTCGATACCCCGGTCAGCGAGTCCGGCATCGTCGGCACGGCCATCGGCATGGCCGCCTATGGTTTGAGGCCTTGCGTCGAAATTCAGTTTGCGGACTATATGTATCCTGCCTACGACCAGTTGACGCAGGAGGCGGCGCGGCTGCGATACCGCTCCAATGGAGACTTCACCTGCCCGATCGTCGTGCGCATGCCGACCGGCGGCGGCATATTCGGCGGACAGACCCACAGCCAGAGCCCCGAAGCCCTCTTTACTCACGTTTCGGGCTTGAAGACGGTCGTGCCGTCGAACCCGGCGGATGCCAAAGGCCTGCTGGTCGCGGCCATCGAAGACCCCGATCCGGTTATCTTCCTCGAGCCGAAGCGCCTCTATAATGGCCCTTTCGACGGCCATCATGAAAAGCCGGTCATCCCCTGGTCGAAACATGAGCTTGGAGAGGTCGCACCAGACCATTATACGGTCCCGCTTGGCAAGGCAGCGGTCCGCCGGGAAGGTTCCGCCCTCACGATTCTTGCCTATGGAACCATGGTCTATGTGGCCTTGGCTGCAGCGGAGGAGACCGGGATAGACGCCGAGGTGATCGACCTGCGCACCCTGCTGCCGCTCGACCTGGAAGCCATTGTCGAGTCGGTGAAAAAGACCGGACGCTGCGTCGTCATCCACGAGGCGACGATGACCTCCGGCTTCGGCGCCGAGCTTGTTGCACTGGTGCAGGAGCACTGCTTCTATCACCTTGAGGCGCCGATTGCCCGCGTAGCCGGCTGGGACACGCCCTATCCGCACGCACAGGAATGGGACTATTTCCCAGGTCCGGCACGTGTCGGACGCGCTCTTGCCGAAACCATGGAGGCCTGAGATGGGCGAGTACGTCATCAAGCTTCCCGATGTCGGCGAAGGCGTGGCGGAAGCCGAGCTCGTGGAATGGCATGTGAAGGTCGGCGATTTGGTCCGCGAGGACACTGTCCTGGCTGCCGTCATGACCGACAAGGCCACGGTCGAGATCCCTTCTCCCTCCGATGGCGAGGTGATCTGGCTGGGTGCTGAAGTCGGCGACAGGGTGCCTATCGGCTCGCCCGTTGTGCGGCTGAAAATCGCCGGCGAAGGTAACGTCACGGAGAGCGAGGAGCCACGCCCTGCAGCGGGCAAAGCCGAACCAGAAGCAACGCCCGAGCGGACGAAAGCCGCATCGAAACCTGTCGGTATTCCAACAACTCGTGCGATTGCCGCACCAGCGGCAGTTCCAAGGCCCGAAGGCGAAAAGCCGATTGCCTCGCCCGCCGTCCGGCAGCGCGCGCGGGAAGCCGGCATAGACCTGCGTCAGGTGTCTGGCAGCGGTCCCGCCGGCCGCATCACCCATGAGGACATCGACGTCTTCCTGACGCGGGCGCCGCAAACAGCGCGAGCCGGTCTGGTACGCAAGACCTTGGTGGAGGACATCAAGATTGCGGGCCTGCGGCGCAGGATCGCGGAGAAGATGAGCCTCTCCAAATCGCGTATCCCGCACATAACCTATGTCGAAGAGGTTGACGTCACGACGCTCGAGGAACTTCGCGGATCGCTCAATAAGGACAAGCGCACCGATCGGCCCAGACTCACCCTGCTGCCCTTCCTCATGCGCGCCATGGTCAAGGCCATCGACGAGCAGCCGCAACTCAATGCCATCTTCGACGACGAGGCCGGCACCGTTCACCAGCATGGCGCCGTCCATATCGGCATCGCGACCCAGACCCGGAACGGCCTGATGGTCCCCGTGGTCAAGCATGCGGAGGCGCGCGATCTATGGGATTGCGCTGCGGAGGTGAACCGTCTGGCGGAAGCCGCGCGCGAGGGAACGGCGATGCGAGAGGAACTCTTCGGTTCGACCATCACGATCACGTCCCTGGGCGCGATGGGCGGCGTTGCCACAACGCCTGTCATCAATCATCCCGAAGTCGCTATTATCGGCGTCAACAAGATGATGATCAGGCCGTTGTGGGACGGCACGAATTTCGTGCCGCGCAAGGTGATGAACCTGTCCTCGTCCTTCGACCACCGCGTTATCGACGGGTGGGACGCCGCCGTCTTCGTTCAGCGCATCAAGGCGCTGCTCGAAACCCCCGCACTGATTTTCGTAGACGGTTAGGGACTGCGTGACATGAAAGAGATCTCCTGCAAGCTTCTCGTTATCGGGGCGGGACCTGGCGGCTATGTCTGCGCCATTCGCGCCGGACAGCTCGGCATCGACACTGCAATCGTCGAGGCTGGAAAGCTTGGCGGAACCTGCCTCAATGTTGGATGCATTCCTTCCAAGGCAATCATACATGCGGCCGAGGAATACGAGAGCGTCGCGCGTTTCGCTGCTGCAAAGAACCCTTTCGGCATTACGGCCGGCGCGCCTTCTCTTGATTTCCGCCAGACCCTGGAGTGGAAGGACGGCATTGTGAGCCGGCTGAACAGCGGCGTCGCCGGTCTCCTGAAGAAAGCGAAGGTCAAGACGGTTCCGGGCTGGGCCACTTTCCGCGACGGAAAAACGGTCGCTGTCGAGACGGAAACGGGAACCCAGTTGATCAGGGCCGAGACGGTCGTCATCGCCACCGGCTCCGCCCCTGTCGAGCTCCCGTTCCTAAAGTTTGGCGACACGGTCATTTCATCGACCGACGCGCTGGCGCTCGATGAAGTGCCGGCGCGCCTGGCCGTGGTCGGCGGCGGCTATATCGGCCTTGAGCTGGGTATCGCTTTCGCCAAGCTGGGTTCCAAGGTGACGGTGGTCGAGGCCCTGCCCCGAATCCTGGCCTCCTACGATGCCGAACTCACCCGTCCTGTCGCAAAGCGATTGGGTGAGCTCGGCATCGTGGCGATGACCGGCGCCAAGGCCAAGGGCCTTTCCGCCAAGGGAGACGCATTGCTTGTCGAGGACAGCGCGGGCAACGACCACAAGATCCCGGCGGACAAGGTCCTTGTGACCGTCGGGCGCAGACCGGTGACCGAAGGCTGGGGGCTGGAAGAGATCGACCTGACCATGGCCGGGCCGTTCATCCACATCGACGATCAATGCAGGACATCCATGCGCGGCGTATATGCCATCGGCGACGTGACGGGTGAGCCGATGCTGGCGCACCGTGCCATGGCACAAGGCGAAATGGTGGCGGAAATCGTCGCCGGTCACAAACGCGCCTGGGACAAGCGCTGCATCCCGGCGATTTGTTTCACCGACCCGGAAGTGGTCTCGGTGGGGCAATCGCCGGACGAAGCGAAATCGACAAATCCAGAAATCAAGGTTGGGCTGTTTCCCTTCCAGGCCAATGGCCGTGCCATGACCAAGGCCGACGAAGACGGCTTTATCAGGGTTGTCGCGCGCGCCGACAATCACGTGGTGCTGGGTGTACAGGCGGTCGGTAAGGGCGTTTCCGAACTGTCTACCGCCTTCGGGCTGGCAATCGAAATGGGCGCGAGGCTGGAAGACGTTGCCGGCACGATCCACGCACATCCCACCCAGGGCGAGGGATTCCAAGAAGCCGCGCTGAAAGCGCTTGGGCACGCGCTGCACATATAATACCTAGGTGCATGAATACCAGCCGATCAGATCGGCTTTACCGCAAGGCGAACGCCGGGATCGGCCCGCATCGTCATGGCCTTGGTTGACGCCCGCAGCGCCTGGAGCGGCTCAACCGCCTAAAGCGATCCGTCACAGACGAATGCCACATGGACGAAGCGGAGCGTGTTCGCTGCCTGTGGGCGACCTTAGAGCAGATCATCGTTTCACCGAACCGCTGTTCTACTCTATCTACTTGTTTTTACCGCATTTGTGCGACGTCGGGTGATTCCACCTGACTGCAAAATGCTCTAGCGGCGTCTAGCCCTGGGTGCGCCGGCGGCCGCGTTCTCGTCATGCAGCTTACGCCAACGTGAAAAGCGCGTGGGATCGATCTCCCCGCGCACGACAGCGGTGAGCACGGCGCAGTAAGGCTCGTGGGAGTGCGTGCAATTGCTGAACTTGCACTCGGACGCCAGTTCCGTAATCTCGGCGAACACCGCATCCAGGCCCTCTGCCATCTCGCCCAGATGCAACGTGCGGATCCCGGGGGCGTCGAGCACCCAGCCGCCGCCGGCGACCGGATGCAGAGAGCGTGCGGTGGTCGTGTGCCGCCCCTTGGAATCATGAGCGCGGATGGCACCGGTGAGTTGGACAGTGCCTGCGCCTTCGGCCGCCAGTGTGTTGACGAGGGTCGACTTTCCCACTCCAGAGGATCCGGTGAGGGCCACGGTCTTGCCCGCGCCAAACCAAGGCTGCAGCGCGGTGCGGGCATCAGGCCGGCGCGGGTCAGTCAGAACAACGGGCAGGTCGCGCGCCAGCGCGCTCGCCTGCGCGACAAAGGGCACGGCGTCCTCCGCCGTGTCGGCCTTGGTCAGAACGAGGACTGATGCGATCTCGGCCTGGCTTGCCATAGCCAGGTAGCGCTCGAGCCGGGACACGTTGAAATCGTCGTTGCAGGAGGTGACGATGAATAGCGTGTCGATATTTGCACCCGAAAGCTGGGTGCTGCCGTCGCTCATGCGCCGTGAGAGGAGCGACCTGCGCGCGAGCCGCCGCCGCACGACAAAATCGTGCGGTTCGGCAAGCACGAAGTCGCCCACCGCATAATCGCCGGTGCCGCTATTGGCCGGCAGAGCGAGATCGACCAGGCCGTTGGCGGAATGTCCGCTCATTCGCTCGCGATGGATATGAGCGATACGCACGGGCACGAGGTAGGCTTCTTCTTCATCGAGCTGATCGCCAAAGAAGGAAGACCAGCCTAACCCGATGAGTTCTGCCTCGCGCGTCTGTTCGGTCAATACCATTTCCCTTGTTCAAGCCCGCCGGATGCGCTTTCTGCAGCGCGTGATGAGGGCCGCTGGCACCACAACGCAATCTCTAGCACAGCGAAAGAGTCCCCGTTGGCAGAAATCGGATTCCGCGGCGCGGCCTGCATGCGGCTTCATGCCCGCATCCTCGCCCCAGAGAATTTACTGCACCGATCCGAAAAGCCGGGATGCGCAAGCACGGAGCCAGCGTCGCACGCGCCGCAGCGGCTGGTAGGGCGCGGGTGGGTCAAACATCTCCGTGCCGAGCAATGGAGTCGTCTTGCCGCTCTTCACGTTTACAAGAAGACAGCTCAATTTGCGTGCGCGAGTGTTGAGCTTATCTGCAGCAGCAAGCATGGAGCCGCTCCTGGAGATTTCGCGTGCGACGGTATCTGCGTCGCTTTGCATATGTTCCGCGAGAAGCCGGTTCCTCAGGCCCACGATTGCGGCTCTCTGTTGATCGTTTCCAGCCTCGAAGGCGATGTCGCACTCCGTATCGAGCCCTTCTGAGCGATTGTTGAGGTTCGAGGAACCGATACGCAAGAACGTGTCGTCGACGATGATGACCTTGGAGTGAACGAGGATTTCCGTCCTGCTTCCATCGGCACTTTCCGTCGTGGGGTACATCACGCGCAGGCGATTGTGGACATCTGCCCGCCGCAGCCGACGTATCAACCGGTTACGATTGTGAGCCATCACAAACTGTTCGAAGATGCCGTGCGAACGTTTGGTCAGGATGATCAGAATTTCGGGTCCATCCGGCTTCCGCAGGCACCGGGACAATTGTTCAGCCACCTTGAATGAAGCTAGATATTGCGTCTCGATGTAGAGATGCCGTCGGGCCGCCGCCAGCGCGTCAAGCGCGAGTGACGCAGCCTCATGACGGCCGGGCCAGCGGAAACCTGCAGGACGCGTCCGGGCTATCGCCACGTCGCAATCGAATAGGTCGGGCTTGAGCCGCTGCGGCCACGGCAGCGGCTTTTCCATCTTGCCCGCGGCAACGGACTTGCCGGTCGCGGCACGCCATCGCGTGGCTGCAATCTCGGATATCGCACCCGCTGCCGCGCCAGACACCATGGCCTGGACGTCGTGCACGGGCGCATAATTTTCTCCCGATGGCTTTTCCCTTCGATGCCAGTTCGGACGATGGCTCGAACTGTCCCAGCGCCCGGCGGTCAGGTCTATCCCCCCGACGAATGCTACCGCATCGTCAACGCAAACGATCTTCTGGTGGTGGGAGGCCCGCAGCGGGTGTCTGCTGTCGAAATTCAGGAAAATTCGCGGATGGTCCGCCCATTCGTGGTCTCGGAAGACCTTCAACGTCTTCCCGGAATAGAGAGGACCCAAAGCCCAGATCAGTATGCGAATATCGAGTGTGCTGCATTCCTCGACAAGGTTGCGCAGGAACGAGCCGAGGGTCGGGCAGTCGGAACCGGGAGCAAGCTTGATCCACGGGTTGAAATCCCAGCCGATGATCCAGATACGCTCCCGCGCCATTGGAAGCGTCCGGGCCAGCGCGCCATAGTAGGCTTCTCCGTCGACAAGGAACGCGGAGAATCTGCTTTTTTCAACTCTCCAGCAGTTCTCGCCCGGGCGGGCAATTCGCATTCGACGTGTGCCGATGGAACTCTGCTCCTCCACATTCGTCACAGCAAGGCATACGCGATCAGCAGCATTATCACCACGGCGGCAAGCAGTGCCCAGATCTGCCATCGCTTCATCCTGCGAAACGTGAAGGACTCGCGAGCGAACTTATCGTCTTCCTGCCTCATCAGAGAACCTATGTGCTTCAGTCTGGGTTATAGACCTGAAAGATAAACGAGCGGGCACAGGAAAAGTTTCAAGTGCGCCGTTCGTGTCGATGCCGGAACGAGGGCTGCCTGCTAGAACCGGTTGGCTATCGGCCTTCACGGTAGAGCTTGCGTGTCCGCTCATCCCGCTTGGCTTTCTCCTCCCGGGACAATCGGCGGCGTCTCAGGAGCGCGTATATGATGGCCAAGGCGAGCACGAGCGGTCCGCCCGCAACTGCAAAGAACCATAAATATTCAGATGCCGTCATCGCTTAGCTCCTCGAGTTGTGTTTGGAGCGCACTTTGACAGATCGTTTTGCAGGCGCTTTTTTCGATCCTGTCGATCTCGTTTCCGGCCGGCCAGCCAGACGGTTGCGCCTGCGACGTATCCATTGCGGGAACAATTCTGCAAGAAGACTTGATACAAACCTGCGCATTGGCTCACCTGACGTTCAGAGAGTCTAACGGTTTTCTCCGCTAAAATGTTTCCGAAAACGATCGCCTACGGTTTGGAAACTGTGGCCCACACCTCCGTGGCAGCAGGAGTTGCGAAGGCGATAACCGCGCCTGGCCCTACAATGGCGAGCAGGCGGGCGGTCGTATTATATGTCCGCTCGGAAGCGGGCCCGATTCCATACTCCGCTTCCGAAATGTGAGGAAACGCACGACGACAGGCATTGCGCCCGCTGTCGACGCAATCACCACCCGAGCTTGTGGATTCTGGCGGCCCCGGCGCTTTCCTTTTTACGGTCATCGCGCAATTCCAGGGTTGCCACGACGGGCAGATGGTCTGAAGCCATTCTTGGCGAGCTGCCGGTAAGCACCTCGGTACCGCGTGAAACGAGCCCGTTGCGGACGAAGACGTGGTCGATCCTGAACAGCGGCCACCGCGCCGGGAACGTGGCGCGCCGCCTGCCTTGCCCGACGGGCTGGGCGTCCCGAAACGATCGCGTTACGAGGCGATAGAGAGGGGAGCGCGGTCCGGCATTGAAATCGCCGAGGAAGATCGTCGGCAGATCCCTGATTTCGGGCTGCTCCAGCCAGTCAGGCCCTAGCAGCGTTTCGATCTGTCTCATCCGCTCGCGACGTCTGAGACCCAAATGCGTGTTTGCGACGAGCAGGTCCTTGCGGCCCATCCTCACCTTCGCCAGCAGCGCCCCGCGGGGCTCGCCGACCGACGGGAGAGGCCCCGCTTTCAGCACCTCCAGCGGCAGCCTCGTCAAAATCGCGTCGCCGTATTTCTCCTCGCCCAGATGCAGGGCCGGGTGAAAATAGGATTGGACCTCGAGCGCATGTGCGATCATCCGCGCCTGATCGTCGCCTCCCGACCGCTGTCGACCTACGTCCACTTCCTGCAAGGCGATGATGTCGGCGTCGGCTTTGGCAATGACCGAGGCGATGCGTGCCGGATCCACGCGCCGGTCGACTCCGCGGCAACTATGCACATTGTATGTCAGCACCCGGACAGTGGCTACAGCGTCGGTTTGGCGGGGTGTATCGGCGGGCATGCTCCAGGAACCACCGAAAGCCTTCGAACGTTCCGCCATTATTGCCCCTCGCGGATCATACGATGTCCTATCGCAAAGCCCTCCTCAGTCTGGTCGTTTTGATCATCGCCTGTGTCGCGCTCTATTTTCTTTACCGGGCGATCGACCGGTACGGCTTCGATCGGGTGATCGAGGCGCTCACGTCGCTGCCCACGGCAAGCCTTGCCGCTGCGACGGGCTTCGCCGTGGCCTCCTATTTGTGTCTTGCCGGTTTCGACTATCTCGGCGTGCGGTATGTCGGCAAGCCTCTGCCCTACCGCAAGACGGCGCTTGCCTCCTTCGTCGCGCTCTCCATCGGCCACAATGTCGGTGTCTCCGGTCTTAGCAGCGGAGCGATCCGCTATCATTACTACTCCCGCTGGGGCCTTTCCGTTGCCGATGTTGCAAGGATGATCGTTTTTTCCGGGGTTACCGTTGCTATCGGGCTTTCGGAGATCATCGGGCTCGGAATCTTGTTCTATCCATCCGATACCGAAAGTTTCATTGCCATGCAGCGCTCCACCGCGGTGCTGCTCGCCTGTGTCTGCGTGGCCTGGCCTTGGGCCTATGTCGGCACAGCCGCTTTCGTGCGCGGGAAAATCTGCATATGGCGCTGGCACCTGTTCTTCCCGCGGCCCGTGCTGGCTCTTTGGCAGATCGCCTTGGGGACCGTCAACTTCGCCCTCGTCGCCGCCTGTCTGCATCAGCTCGTCAACGGGCTCGCGGAGACACCTTACGCCCAAGTCGTCGCGGTCTATGCGCTTGGCCAGAGCGCCGGATTACTTAGCCACGTTCCGGGAGGTTTGGGCGTTCTCGAAGCGACGGTCCTGTACCTGCTGCCGGGGGCAACTTCACTGGCCGCCCTGATCGCGTTTCGGGTCGTTTATTTCTTCATACCACTGTTGGCCGGCATTGCCCTGTTTCTCACGACCGGAGCTTACGAGGGAGTGAAGCTGCATCGGCAAACGAAAAGCCGGACGCCGTAGGCTCTGCCCGTGATTGAGGCACCGCCTTGCGTATCAGGCCCAATACAGGATCGGCATGGCAGTCGCCGCCATCAGCAGCGCCACGGCTTAGGAAGACGCCCAATGCCACCACGATGGCCACCGGCACCAGCCAAACCACGGCGTCGACCGGCACGGAATAGGACCAGTCGGGCCTGTAGCGCCCTCTCCCCCCGGACGCGCGGTAGCGCCAGGCAAAAATGAAGGCCATGACGAACACCGGGACTATAACGATCAACATCACCAAGGCGGCGGTGAAAAGGAGATCGCGTTCGGCCAGCGCCACGGGCCCTTTCGGGTCCAGGATGGGTGCGCGGCTGAGGCTGCAGCCGCCGACCAGCAAAAATACGAAGCATAACAGGGCATGCCGCCCTGCCCGGGCCACCACGCCAAGCACGCCCCCCTTACCGCTTGCCACCGTGCATCCCCCGTTTAGATCGTCATTCCTTCAGGCCTGGCGGCCTGCCGCGCGCGCCAGGAAGAAGAAGGCGAAACCCGAAGAGATCATGTTGATGCCGGTCAGGAGCCCTATCGCCCAGCCGGCGGAACTCGGCAACTCCGCGAAGATGAGGGCTCCGACGACGAGGGCTACGATGCCCGAGAGCAGCATCCACACCCAGCCCTCGTGATCGCGAATGCGAAACGCCATGACCGTCTCTATGCCGCCCTGAACGAGAAAGGCCGCCGAGAGAAGGATTGTGAGCGTGACGATGCCGGAAACCGGCGCAAGGGCCAGCCATCCGCCGGCCAGCACATAGACGACGCCGATCAGCAGGCTGAGCAGGAATCCGCCCCATTTCTTCACCGAGAAGGTGTGGACGATCTGCGCGATTCCGCCGATGAATATAAGCCAGCCGATGAAGACCGTGACCGCTATTCCGGTGACGAAGGGGAAAAGGATGGCGAGCGCGCCAAGCACGATAAGCAGAACGCCGAGCATCGTGAACCATTTCCGGTTCTCCACCAGCGCAGCCCGCATCTGTTCGGGAAGCCTATCGGAAGGCGTTGGCGTTGTGTCGATTGTCATGGAGACCCCCTCGTGAGTTACAGGTTAGGTATTGGCACCGGCAGCCAGTTTCGGCAATTTGGCGCAATTGTCCGGCGCCCGCGTTCCCGCGAAGCGTTCCGCAAGCCAGACGGCGGCTTGATCAGCGCTTTTCGCCCCAATCAGGTCATGTGTCACGCCCTCCTGCCAGTCTAGGTAAACGGCAAGGCCCTTGCGGCAGACAGCCTGAGCATAATCGACGGTGAGTTGTGGATCGACAATCGTGTCGGCCGAGCCCTGGGCCAGGAAAAGCGGGACACCGCCCGTGTCAGGAGCGGGCGTGTTTTCGGCTATCAGTGATTTCCACGGCTCGGTCGTCGTCAGGTCGGCTTTCAGGAAACCGTGCTGCAGCACGCGTTCGCGCAGCCCTACCACAATGCCTTGGAGCCGGCTTTCTATACATCCGGCCGCAACCCTGTCGACCGCATGCTTGGCCGAAGGAATCAAAACCGCGTCCAGCGGTGCGCCGTAAAACCGATTCCACGACCACAGCGAGAAGGAGGTTAGAACCTTGCCCGCCTTGAGCGCCATATCGTCATGCAGCAGCGTGGCGAGACTGGTCGCCGGTGCCGCCGCGGCTACGCCCACCAGCCGCAGGTCGGGTGCATAGGCCTTTGCCAGTTGCCCGGTGAAGAGCGCAGCATGCCCGCCTTGCGAATGGCCCCACACGGCGAACGCCCTTCCCGCATTCGCCTCGGGGAGGTTCGCCGCCGCGCGAACCGAATCCAGAACCGAGCGCCCTTCGCTGGCGCCGACCAGATAGGGGTGCGGACCGGGCGTTCCAAGTCCCGGATAGTCGGTTGCCGCGACCACAAAGCCATGGTCGAGAAAAGCCTTGAGCCCGGCAATCCTCTCAACGGGGTTCCGGAACAACGAGGGAGCGCATTGAGTGGCGACCCCGGTGGTGGGATGCGCCCAGGCAACGACCGGTCTCGGATCCTTTCCGGTGCTGTCGTTCGGGGCGTAGACCGTGCCGGAAACGGCTATCGGCGTGCCGTCGGGTGCTGCGGAACGATAGAGGATGCGCCATGCCTGCGCGCCTTCCGGGGCTCCGGCCAGCGGTTCGACACGCAGTATCTTGCCAGAGGCATCCGCGAGCGATCGGTCCCATTGATAGAAGGCGCCTGGGGCGATCGGCTGTATCGCGCATGAGGTGAGCGCTGCCAGGAAAACCGCTGCGGTCGCAATCTTGAACGACCGAAGTCCGAAAGCCCACCTTTTCGCCGCCATTCATCCTCTCCTGTGGTGGCAATCGGAAAATTTCCACGCGGGAACATCTCATCGTGACGATGCCCCTCTATTCCTGAACAGCTTACACGATTCGCAAACACCGCTTTGCTATTGTCCGCCCTTTCCGCTATCGAAGCGACATCCGCGGCCGAAACGTCCTTTGCCCGCCTTCCCCAGCACGCCCGCATCCACGTCGCCAGGTCAGCCGCTGTCCGGTCGCGCGCTTTGCAAGCCCTACCCCCGTACATCGCCGAAACGGTCGCGAATAATTCGCGGCGGCTATATCTCCCGTCTTCTGGAGCGCCGCCGCGCATGAGGGTCGTCGCCGAAACGTCTCGATCTCCCGCATCTACTTCAGTGCGGTCGCTGTTACTTCAGTGCGGTCGCTGTCGTCATGCCCACCTGAAGAGACAGGAAGTCATCCTCCACGAACTCCTTCCATCGCTCGCAGACCTCGCGCTGCAGTGCGGCGCGCGTGGCCTCGTCGGCCTGAGTCGCCGGCTCGGCGAGCGGCGTGCTGTGGATGTATTGCCACAGGAAGTCGGCTGGCGCCGGGAGACGAAGGTTTTTGGGCTTTGCCTCGACATCGGCATTGCCGAAGCCGGCGCTGCGCATGAGTTCCTTGATCTCGTCGATATCGTGCATCGAGAACACGAGATCGCCAAACGCTGCGGCTTCCTGGCTGAGGTGGCGGGCCAGTGCATCGGTCATGATCGCGAACAGGGGCGGCTTGGGTCCTGGCACGCTGATGACGGCCCGTCCACCCCGCTCCAGAACGCGCCGCATCTCGCGCAGAGCCGTGAGTTTGCCGGAGACGAACTGAAGGCCCATCTGGCAAAGCACCACATCGAATGCGTTGTCCGGGAACGGCAGCGACTCGGCGTTCGCTTCCCGCCAATCGATCGACAAGTGCGGCGGAGTTGCCGACCGGGCGACCGCCAGCATTCCCGGATTTATGTCGAGGCCGGTCACGGAGCCGGTGGCACCGACGCGCTCCGCCGCCAGCCGTGTTACCACTCCCGTGCCGCACGCGATGTCGAGCACGCGCTCACCCGGTTGAAGATCGGCGATGGCGATGAGATCGTCGGCCACAGGGGCGCCGATGGCCGGCACAAAGAAGCGCTGATAGTTCTCGGCAGCGGTGCCCTTATAGCTCTTACCATAGACATGATGCTGGTTCACTGTTTCCTCCCTTTGTTGGAACAGCCGATATCCTACGAGGGAGGGAATGCACCGCGCATCGCTTGAATTCACCACGCCGTGTCTGTGGTCATATGGTCAGAATTGACCACCCGGATCAGACGAGCTTGTGCTTGTGGGCGAACGCGCTGGCCGCGGTCCGGGACGAAGCGCCAAGCTTGTCAAAGATGTTGCTCAGATGACGGGCAACGGTGTGCTCGCTGATGCCCAGCGCAGCGGCGATTTGCCGGTTGGTCTCACCGGAAGCCACGAGTGAAAGCACCTCGCGTTCGCGGTGCGTCAGTGCGCCGAACGGACAGGCACCGCCGGTGGCCGTCAGCCGTTCGAGTTCTGCCAGGTCGGGCGCAGCACCCAGCTGTTCGAAAACGGCGCGCGCGGCCTCTAAGTGCATGCGCGCCGTCTCGCGGTCTTCGAGCCGGTGACAGACCTGCCCGATGAGAGCCCGCACGCGCGCAGATTCGTAAGGCGTCTCAAGTTCCTGCCAGATCGCCCATGCCTCGCGCAGAAGGGCGAGGGACGCTTTCATCTTGCCTTCTGCCAACAGAACAGCTCCGGTGGCCTGGGTGGAGGTTGCCAAAAGGCTCGGCGCGTCGATGCCCGCGGCGATCCGCGACAGTTCGTCGGCGGCCGCGCGTGCGGTTCCGAGATCGCCGGTGGCAATCAGTATCTCGACATATGGGCCGAGCAGCTTGACGCGCGAGGAAACAGCGCTGGCGGAATCGGCAACGCTGCGGATCAAGGCAGCGGCAGCGATGGGCTTGCCCTCGGCCAGCCGAAGCAGCGACATGCCCGGCTGCGGTTCACATCCGTACCGGCCGGCCTCGCGGTACATCTCGTCGGCTTGCGCAAACTCTCCACGCAGACGGTGAAGTTCGCCCTGCTGATAGCAGGCTCGTCCGACGACGGCTTCCGACCTTCCGGCAAGATGGTCGCGGGCTTTCATCGCCTCAGCGAGAGCGCCCTCCCAGTCGCCATCCAATTGCAGTATCTCGGATCGATGTACCAGACACTGGCCGCGGTAGGGCACCAGATCCGGCTGGGAGGCGCACCAGGCGTCGAGTTGTCTGGTCCATTCGCGCGCCCGGCGGAGATCGAAGACGCTTTGGCAGGTCAGGATGACGGCGCAATAGACGATTCCGGTCAGCATCGGCGATACCTCTCTCGCCGCAACCGCCACCATCGCCTCGTCGAGCCGGGCTACGCCCTCGGCGCTCTTTTTTGACCGGATCAGGCTCTGGCCGCGGCCGAGCAGTCCTAGCGCCAGCAAGTCGGGATCTCCGAACTGTTCGGCAAGCGCGACGGCGTGATGGAATCTGGCGCCGGCGCTCTCTATGTCTCCCTTGCCCATGGCTAGCAGGCCGGACACGATCAGCCCGTATCCCTGCTCGACGCACGCCTCGCGATCCTTGAGCACCCGCTCCGAACGGGCGAGCCAGCCAGTGGCCTGGGCCACCTCCCCGGCGAGAAGCATGTGAAGACTGAGCCAGAACCCCCAGCGTGCGGCGCGCTCCACGTGACCCCGATCGATGAGATCGTGATGCACACGTGTCCAGATGGTGGCTGCGTGAGCATCTTCTCCGACCAGATATGCCGCCGTCGCAAACCGTTCCAGGTCAGCCGGTCCAAGGGCTGACTGGCGATCCGCGACGGAAAGCTGCTCGTACGCCTCTCTCCATTTCTGTCGGGCGAACGCCTCTCGCCCGTGAACGATCGAGGGGGTCTGTGCCATGCTCCCCTGTATCACAATCCGGTCCGGAATGGACCCCAGCGAGAACACGGCAACCGTAGCCGGAGACAAATCGGGACGTCAGAAGGCCTGGCAGGAGAGTTATACTTTACCCAGTAGCGTTCTTGACCAAAGGAAGCCGCGGCTCTGCCAGCAATTCGATTCCAGGATTGACCGTCAAGCCCATCAGCAAATGCACGCGATCGGAAGGTTCTTGACTGCGATTGACAGCGCGATGCTCGACGTCGACCCGCACCAGCCAAGCGGAGCCATCGGCGGGAAGATGTACACTTTCAATGCTGCCGTCATCAAGTTTCCATTCGAAGAGACAATTGGAGGTCTCGAACTACCGTCGTTTTTGATGCCGAAACCGCCAAAGCGGACCCGAGCCACCGAGTTCGGTTGTTTGGCGTGGGTTTCGCGCCCTTATCGGGCTCATGATTGGTCGATTTCGGCGTAT